>NZ_AUFP01000006.1 GCF_000426565.1 Segatella albensis DSM 11370 = JCM 12258
CTCTATGCGTTGGGCTACGGAATGTGCATATCGCGATTGCAAGACTCTTCTGAATCTTGGCAGATGCCAGTCGATTCATTTCTCTGCACAGATTGCTAGTTTTACACTAACTTTGATGCAGTACAACATACTTTGTACAGTGAAGCGATTTGAATCGTATGAAACCATCGGTATGCTCTTTGTAGATGCTATGGATGAATCTCTAGAGCTGTCTGTAACGGACAAGATATGGGAACTCATACTGGATATCATTCTGGAAATAGCAGCATTGGTATCTGCTGATGCCAGCGAGTTGCTTAGCGCACTTATTGAAGATAATCCAAAGTTCCATAAATTGTATAAAATGCACAATTTAAATGTCGCTTAATGAATACATATTCACTTGCGAAACTTTAGTAAGGTATTAGTTCTTACAAGAATTATAAAGCGTAATATTAAAAGGTAAGTAATTAGGAAAAGAAGGAGCTGGGGAGTGATCTTCGGCTCCTTTGCTTTTTTTATACCTCTGGCGTTTCCGTACTATGAGACTGTCTATATTCATTTGGAGAGCATTTTCTTCGTCTTATAGATAGCTATCGGAAAAATTTATGAAAAAGCATCCTTATCCATGCAAATATCGAAAAAATATATTATCTTTGTCCGAAAATCAATTATTATATTCAATGGCAACAGTCGACGACAAGAAAATTATCTTCTCTATGGTGGGTGTTTCTAAGATCATCCCACAGAATCAGAAACAAGTACTCAAGAACATCTATCTCTCGTTCTTCTATGGCGCTAAAATCGGTATCATCGGTCTTAATGGTGCGGGAAAGTCTACCCTCATGAAGATTATCGCCGGATTGGAACAACCCACTCAGGGCGAGGTGGTTTGGAGCCCGGGCTATAGCGTTGGTTATCTTCCGCAAGATCCTCCTCTCGATGATAACAAGACGGTCAAGGAGAACGTACAGGAAGGTGTGCAACACATCTATGATGCTCTGAAAGAATATGACGACATCAACAAGAAATTCGGCGAGGAGGAGTATTATAGCGATCCTGACAAGATGGATAAGTTGATGCAACGACAGGCTGAGGTACAAGACATCATCGATGCTACCGATGCTTGGAATATCGACTCCAAACTTGAGCGTGCTATGGATGCTTTGCGATGTCCACCTGCCGACTGGTCTGTAAAAAACCTTTCCGGGGGTGAGCGTCGTCGTGTGGCTCTCTGCCGATTGTTGCTCCAAAAACCAGACGTTCTGCTCCTCGATGAGCCTACCAACCATCTTGATGCAGAAAGTATCGACTGGCTCGAACAGCATCTGCAGCAATATGAGGGTACGGTAATCGCCGTCACCCACGACCGATATTTCCTTGATGATGTGTCTGAATGGATTCTCGAGCTCGATCGCGGCGAGGGTATTCCTTGGAAGGGTAATTACTCGTCTTGGCTCGAACAGAAGACGGCCCGTATGGCTCAGGAGGAGAAGACGGCTTCTAAGCGCCGCAAGACGCTCCAGCGTGAGCTCGAATGGGTTAGGATGGCACCTAAAGCTCGACAGGCTAAGGGCAAGGCCCGACTCAATAGTTATGAGCAGATGTTGAACCAGGAACAGAAAGAGCGTGAGGAGAAACTCGAGATTTTCATTCCTAACGGTCCGCGCTTGGGCAACAAGGTCATCGAGGCCAAGCATGTCAAGAAGGCTTTCGGAGAGAAGGTTCTCTTCAACGACCTCAACTTCATGCTCCCTCCTAACGGTATCGTGGGTGTCATCGGAGCTAATGGAGCCGGTAAGACCACACTCTTCCGTATGATCATGGGACTGGAAAAGGTTGATGGGGGCGAATTCGAGGTGGGAGAGACCGTAAAACTCGCTTATGTCGACCAACAGCATAAGGATATCGACCCTAACAAGACGGTTTATGATGTCGTTTCACAAGGCAACGAGACACTTCGTATGGGCGGTCGTGATGTCAACGCGCGTGCATACCTTTCTCGTTTCAACTTCTCCGGCAACGATCAAGGTAAACTCTGTGGGGTGCTCTCGGGTGGTGAGCGTAACCGCTTACAACTGGCTATGGCACTCAAACAAGAGGGTAATGTGTTGCTCCTCGATGAGCCTACTAACGATATCGACGTGAACACGCTTCGTGCGCTCGAGGAAGGTCTCGAAACCTTTGCCGGATGTGCCGTCGTCATCAGTCACGACCGTTGGTTCCTCGACCGTATCTGTACACATATCCTTGCTTTCGAAGGCAACGGAGAGGTGGTATTCTTCGAGGGCGACTATTCGGAATACGAAATCAACAAAGCCATGCGAATGGGTAACGAGGAAATCAAGAAGACGCGTTATCGCAAACTCATGGAAGATTAATGATAATATGGTGACGGATTTTTTTCAAAGAATTAAAAATATTTTTACACATAGGGTAGCGCCTCGTGACGTTGCCCTTGTGCTTTCCGGTGGTGGCGCACGAGGCTATGCGCATATCGGGGCTATCGAGGAGTTGGAGCGTCGGGGCTATCATATCACGTCGGTAGCAGGAACATCTATTGGAGCTCTCGTGGGTGGCTTATATGCTGCCGAAAAACTTCAAGAGTTGAAGTCTATCGTCTTGGGAATCAACAGGAAGGAGATGCTGCATATCATGGACATCTCTCCGGGGTTCAACCATCTGATGTCAGGAAACAAACTGATGGATATCTTGAACGAACTCGTTGGCGACACTCGTATCGAAGATCTGCCGAAGAATTTCTGTTGCGTGGCCTCCGACCTATCAGACGGAAGCGAAAAAGTTTTTTACGAAGGCATGCTATCTCAAGCCATCCGCGCATCCATCTCTATCCCCTGTTTTTTTAAACCCGTAATCGAGGGCCATCACGTATATGTTGATGGAAGCATACACAACACGCTACCTTTGAATCGTGTGCAACGTCATCCTCACGACATCCTTGTTGCCGTCAACGTGAGTGCCCCCGACGATACCCCTTGGACGTCTACCGACAACTATTTCAAGATGGCTGTACGAGTTTCTCAGGTTGCTGTGATCACCAACACTCAGATGGCCATGAAGATCACGCCCCCGGACATTTGTGTCGACGTGCCGCTTACCAAGTTTGGTATGATGGATTTCAATAATGCCGAGGAAATCATAGATTATGGTCGTGAGGAGATGGCCCGCCAGTTGGATGCCTTTGAGGAGAGAAAGATAAACCGGATAGCCGTCCTTTGAGCGTGAGACCAATCAAACAGAATGAATATCGTGAAATTGCAATTACCCGTTGAATTCAGGAAAGTTTAACGAACCTTTCGTTGTTTAATTTTCAACCGAGGAAAGGTGCTCATAATTTGCAAATTCAGAATTGAAGATGGGTTGATTATAAATATTAAAATTATAAACAAAATATAATTATCTGATAGTCAACAAGTTATAATTTCTATGTTTGGCTTCACCCCTCAAAATACTGGATTAATAGGTTTCTTCTGTTAACTGCACAAGGTGATATACCCATCTGTGTAAGTTTACGAAGTTAACTGTGTAAGCCGATGAAGTTAACTTCATTCAGAAAACCATCTCTTTGAGAAGTATTTCTCATACTTGTGAATGTTTTAGAGGCTCCAAAATTTTCTAGATGGAGAAAAAAGATAAAACCATTTTCTTTTAACAGTTCCAAGAAAATGTTTAAATATTGTGAAAATAATTCATTAGATAGTCTATGAGGATACCTACTTTTAGTTAATAGCGTTTTAGTAGAGACTTTATATGTACCGATGAAAGAACACTTATTTTTGGGTATTGTGCCGTTGTAATTTTCATCGTATCTTTGCATTATGATTTATCAGGGGTCCGCTAAAGAACTTAGAATATTATTCTTATACAATTAAAATAAAAGAATTATGAGAATTGAAAAGATTCATGCAAGAGAAATCCTCGATTCAAGAGGTAACCCAACAGTAGAAGTAGAAGTAACACTTGAAAATGGTGTAATGGGGCGCGCTGCTGTACCATCAGGTGCATCAACAGGTGAAAACGAAGCTTTGGAACTTCGAGATGGCGATAAAGGACGCTATCTGGGCAAGGGTGTACTGAAGGCTGTTGATAACGTAAACAAGGTGATTGCACCTGCACTAAAGGGTGATTGCGTATTTGAACAGCGTGCTCTCGACTATAAGATGATAGCTCTTGATGGTACTCCTACAAAATCAAAGTTAGGCGCCAATGCTATTCTTGGTGTATCGCTGGCCTGTGCCAAGGCAGCTGCCAAGGCTCTTAACATACCTCTTTATAGATATATAGGTGGCTGCAATGCTTACACATTACCTGTACCTATGATGAATATCGTGAATGGTGGCGCTCACTCTGCAGCTCCTATTGCCTTCCAAGAGTTTATGATTCGTCCCGTTGGTGCCAGCAACGAGCGTGAAGCTATCCGTATGGGTTCTGAGGTGTTTCATAATCTGGCGAAGTTGCTGAAGGCTCGTGGTCTTTCAACTGCTGTTGGCGATGAAGGTGGATATGCTCCAAACTTTGATGGCATCGAGGATGCTCTCGACACTATCGTAGAAGCTATCAAGAAGGCTGGTTATGAACCTGGAAAAGATGTAAAGATTGCCATGGATTGTGCTGCTTCTGAGTTCGCTATTTGTGAGAATGGAAAATGGTATTACGACTATCGACAACTTAAGAATGGAGCAAAAAAGGATCCTAATGGCAAAAAACTTTCGGCTGACGAGCAGATTGCATATCTTGAAAAACTCATCACTAAATATCCTATCGACTCCATTGAGGATGGACTTGATGAAAATGATTGGGAGAATTGGGTGAAGTTGACAGAGAAAATTGGAGACAGTTGCCAGTTGGTTGGCGACGACTTGTTTGTTACCAATACGAAATTCTTGGAGAAAGGCATCAAGATGGGTGCTGCAAACTCTATACTTATAAAAGTGAATCAGATAGGTTCGCTCACAGAGACTTTGGAGGCTATAGAAATGGCTCATCGTCACGGTTATACCACAGTGACCTCACACCGCTCGGGCGAAACTGAGGACACCACGATTGCCGATATAGCCGTAGCCACAAACTCTGGGCAAATCAAAACTGGTTCACTCTCTCGTACTGACCGTATGGCTAAGTATAATCAGCTGATTCGCATTGAGGAGGAATTGGGTGATATTGCTGCATACGGATATAAGCGACTGAAATAAGCAACAATTGCTTTTTTTTGAATAAATCATAAATTACAAAGCATGTTAATGCAGATAAACTGTGAAGTTTGTCTGCATTTTTTTTGCCTATTTTGGGTATAGTGCTTTGAAATTATCGTTGTACCTTTCAAATGCTTTTTACAAACTTAATTTATATAAAATGGAAAAGATTGTTTTATTAATGGTTGTTGGAATGCTTTTATAAAAAAAATATTGTAAAATTGCACTTACTAGTTGAATTCGCGTTGTTATTATGTTTAAGTAGTATTACTAAAATAATATAAAAACTTAAAAATATTCAGTATTACCTCTTGACACATATCAATTTTATATTTATCTTTGCAGAACAGTAAGTAGGGGGAATGCCCCTTTCGTATTAAACAAGTGAACTAATAACATTAATTTATCTATCATGAAAGAAGTTAAAGAACAATTCTTTGTAGATTATTCTAAGTCTGTGAAGAAAGACAACGAAAACCACTTTATTATGGGTGGAGAGATTTGGTACAACTAACATTTACGTGTCGAAATAATAAAGACGAATCTAAAAAAAAGATTCGTCTTTATTTTTGCTTTATATTATGATGGGTATATCAGATTATCTGATCAGTTGCCAACGCAGAAAGTTCTGATATTCCGACTCAAAGCCGTTGAATACATTTATATCAACAGTACTCTTGATTCCTTTCACACGACCATCCGGGCATAATTGCCATACGGCCAAACGTACATCCGGTTTGTATTCGCCATAGCGTGCTATCCATACACGATAGTTGTGTTTCAGGTCGGGTGCTTTGTCAAGATGATGGTTCACGAAACTTTGGCTGATATACAAGATAGGTTTTACCCCACAATGTTTCTCTACAATATCCAACCATTGTCTTATGTTGGCGAACAGCACATTATCACCACCCATCTCGCGAATCTGGGCATTCGAAGGTTCCACATCGAGAACAGGTGGAAAGTCACCTCGTCTAAGATTGGACTTCTTGATGAAGAATGCTGCTTGCTGTCGACCGCTGGTACGAGTGGAGAAGAAATGGTAAGTGCCCACCCGATAACCATGGGCATGGGCGTTGCGATAGTCCTTGTGATAGTATGGATTCATTACGGTAGTACCCTCGGTACTCTTGATGTAGATGAATCTTACCGGATAATCGATAGATCCTTTGACACGCTTCTTACTGATAGATCCTAAACTGGAGATGCGCAGGTTCGCCCAATCTATGGCCCAATGTTCTTTTCCGATGATATGCTGATATTTGGAGATGTCTATTCCATAGATTCGCTCAGAACTGTATAACATTCGCTCACCTTTGAATGTGTTTTTGATCCATTCTCCCGTTCGTAGGCCCTTGCGGTCACTAATGGAGAACCCGAAACCATCGCGAAGTCCATTCTTCCAATGTCCCTCGTAGAAATCGCCGTTATTGGCTAAATAGCAGCCATGCCCCTCGGGTAGAAATTCTGAATTGTAACATCCCCAGTATAGGCCATCAGAATCGGGACGCAAGGAGAAATCTATTTCTCGTCGCACACTTCGTGCCATGTTGCATACAATCCGCTTGGCCAGTAGAACCGGTTGCGACATCACTCCTTGGGGTTTGGTCTTGTTTGAAGTCTGCATCAAGAGATAAGCGTCCTCGAGATGCTTCTTGACAAAGCAATTCATGGAAATTTCATGGTTATAGTTGTCATCATATACCACCCGATAATTCGTGTGATATTGGATGGAGAGCTTGTCTTTGTGCCGAATAGCACGCAACGTGTCGAGTTGGCGATGAATCGAATCGTGCAACTTCCGTTGCGTATCGTAGTATTTCATCACCATCTCGTATCCCTCATCCCGAGGGTTGTGCACGCGCGCATAATACTTGAGTTCACCTAATATATGTTCAAGGTGTTTGCATCGGGTATCTAAGGAGTCGATACATTTACCGACGAAAGTTTCGCTCGACATAGAGACATATCTGTCGCGTATTTTCTGGTCGTTGATATAGGCAATCATCTGGCCATGACACGAAGGGATGAGCGCCCAACCGTCGGTCCAACAAGCCGCATACATCGTGGTATCTCGGTCGAACTGCAAGACGGGTTGGCCATCGGCCGACAGCTCGAAATAAGAAGCCGCCTGAATACGGGCACTACTGTTGTAAGTCTCTTCGTAGTTAACTGAAAAACGGAGCGATATCCATATAAGGGCTGCCATGAGCAAGATGATGAGAAAATAGAAGGCAACCTTATAATTTAAAGGTATAATTTTAATCATGTGATTCATAATTAAATGCAAAGTTATGAAGATTTTCGGAAATATGGGCGTTTTTACCGATTTTATTGTTAATTTTGCAGAATATTCGACAATAACAAATTAAAAAATATAGAGAAATGGGAAAATTAGTAATTAATAGTTACGACGAGTTTGCAGCTCAATTAGGCAAAGTCCTTGGTACTTCTGAATGGCTTCAGGTAGACCAGGAGCGTATTAATGCTTTTGCTGATGCTACATTAGACCATCAATGGATTCACGTGGATGTGGAACGTGCCAAGGAGGAGAGTCCTTATAAGAGTACTATCGCTCATGGTTATCTCACTCTGTCGTTGCTGCCTTATTTCTGGAATCAGATCATCGAGGTGAACAACCTGAAGATGATGGTCAACTATGGTATGGATCAGATGCGTTTTGGCAAACCTGTATTGGTAGGCAGTCGTGTTCGCTTGGTAACAACTCTTGAGAGCATCGAAAATCTACGCGGAATCTGCAAGGCTGGAATTCGTTTTGATATAGAGATAGAAGGTGAAAAGAAACCTGCTTTGAGCGGTCTTGCCACTTTCTTATATTATTTCAAGTAATGAAAGAAGAACAAATCTTAATAAGTATTACAGGTCAGGACCGTCCTGGCCTGACAGCTTCTGCTACTGAGATCTTGGCACGCCATGGCGCGACGATTCTTGATATTGGTCAGGCGGATATCCATAGCACTCTGTCGTTGGGTATCTTGATTCGTATCAAGGAGGCGCAGTCGGGACAGGTGATGAAGGAGCTTCTCTTTAAGGCTAATGAACTTGGAGTAAATATTGCCTTTACGCCAATTACCGATGATGAGTATGAAAATTGGGTAGGGCGCCAAGGTAAAAATAGGTATATTCTGACCCTTATCGGTAGACAACTTACCGCTAAGCAGATTGCTGCGGCTACAAAGGTAATAGCTGAACAGGGATTGAATATTGACTCGATACTTCGTCTTACCGGACGTATGAGTATTGCTCATCCGGAGCGAAACGTGCGTGCATGTATCGAGTTCTCACTTCGTGGTACACCAGCCGACCGTTCCGATATGCAGAAGCGACTGATGAATCTGTCTTCGGATCAAGGTATCGACTTCTCTTTCCAGAAGGATGATATGTATCGCCGTATGCGTCGACTAATCTGTTTCGATATGGACTCTACGCTCATCCAGACGGAGTGTATCGATGAATTGGCCAAAAGAGCTGGTGTCGGCGATAAGGTGGCTGAGATAACTGCACGTGCTATGCGTGGAGAAATCGACTTCAAGGAAAGCTTTAAGGAGCGCGTTGCTTTGCTCAAGGGACTGGATGTTAGCGTGATGCAGGATATTGCAGAAAATCTACCAATTACCGAGGGGGCTGACCGCCTGATGACCGTCCTTAAACAATGTGGATATAAAATTGCTATCCTGAGTGGTGGATTCACCTATTTTGGCGAATATCTGCAACGTAGATATGGGGTAGACTATGTGTATGCCAACGAGTTGGAGATTGGTGATGATGGTAAACTTACAGGTAATTATGTGGGGGAGATCGTCGATGGGCATCGTAAGGCTGAACTTTTGAAACTTATTGCTCAGGTTGAAAAGGTTGATCTCGCTCAAACTATTGCTGTGGGTGATGGTGCTAACGACTTACCTATGATCAGCGAAGCTGGCCTTGGTATTGCATTCCATGCGAAACCAAGAGTGGTGGCTAATGCTGAGCAAAGTATCAACACCCTTGGTCTTGATGGAATCTTGTATTTCTTAGGATTCAAGGATAGTTATCTAGGTGAAGCCGGAAAACTATAAAAAATATTTGGTGTATTCATTCTCAAAGTTGGGGGTGAATACACCTTTTCCTATATTTTGCTTGATTTCATCGGTAGAGAAGAAACGGCCTCCTTCGAGTTCTTCTTCGCTTGGATGTATCTCTCCGTCGTAGATGCATCGATGTACGTATACTAGTTCTTTCTCTCTGTCGCTTTCATACACGTAATGGCCTAAGGATTCCGGTTGGAAATCGGTAATTCCCAATTCTTCGGCTACCTCTCTCCGTAACGCTTGTTGTACGCTTTCTCCTAAGTCTACATGTCCACCACAAGCTGTATCCCATTTGTCAGGCTGAATGTCTTTCCACTCTGGACGATGCTGCAGATAGAGTTCGCCCTTGCTGTTGAATACGTGTAGATGGACCACAGGATGCAGAATCTTGGAACCGTCGTGGGCATGCGCTCTGCTCATCGCTCCGAGAATATTTCCCATTTCATCGACAATAGGAAATTGCTCTTTTCCATTATCTCTCATGCTTATAATCTTAAAGTTTTGTTCCAAGTGTTAGGGAATTCCTGATTAGCGTCAAATTCAGGCTCTTGCTCAAAGATACCAAACATACAGCTACCGCTTCCGCTCATGGCTGCATAGTTGGCGCCCATCTCATATAATCGATTCTTGATTTCTCCCAGAATAGGATGCTGCTCAAAAACAGGTTTCTCGAAGTCGTTTATCAATTCTTCTTTCCATGTGTCGATAGGCTGTCGTACGATCTCGCGACATGACTTTGCTGGTTTCCTACATTCTATCATCTTATAGGCAGCTCCGGTACTTACGGCAACATCGGGTTTTACGAGTACGATATAATAGCCGTTCAGATTGCCCTTAGGACCGTCGGCAGGTTCCAGAATCTCTCCAATACCCGTGGCGTAACTTGGTTCACTTGTGATGAAGAACGCACAATCGGCTCCCAATTGGGCGGCATATCGCTCCATCTCGGCATTACCGATATTTAGTCGGAAACGCTCGTCGAGCAATCTAATCATGTAAGCAGCATCACTCGAGCCTCCTCCCAGTCCGGCTTGCGAAGGAATCCTTTTACACAGATGAGTGTGTACGCGAGGAAGACTATAGTCTCTGGCCAATAGATTATAAGCCTTGACAACAAGGTTGTCGCTTTCGTTGCAATCTACGGCGTTACCCGTAATCTTCAGGTCGCAAGCCACGTCGCTTGGGAAGTCAGGATCCATGTGTTTGACTTCTAGCGCATCGGTTACAGGAATAGGATAGAAGACGGTCTCTAAGTCGTGATAACCATCTTCACGCAATCCTGTGATATTCAATCCAAGGTTGATCTTGGCACAAGGGAAAACTATCATATCTGTTCTACTTAAATTATCATGATGAAGCCAACAAATGGTCGGCTATTTTGTATTGCAAAATTACAATTTTTCGATTATAAAAGCAAGTATATGTTGAAAAACTTGAATATCTGCAAGAAAGATTTGTCTAGAACATATGTAAAACATAAAAAATAGTATCATCGTAATGATAAAAGTTACTTTTTTTTATTATCTTTGCATCTAAATAAGTAGAAATATATGCCAGAAAAAAAGACAACTCGGCGTCGTACCCCGGCGCCAATCGATAATAGTTATGGACATTTGCCGCCTCAGGCTGTCGATATGGAGCAGGTGGTCCTTGGTGCCTTGATGGTAGACAAGGATGCTTTCGCTGTAGTTTCTGAGTTGCTGAGACCGGAGACTTTCTATGACCCTCGCCATCAGAAAATCTATCAGGCTATTCAGAATATGAATATGAGCGAGAAGCCTGTCGATTTGCTTACTGTTACCGAAGAACTCCGTCATGAGGGAAATCTTGATGAAGTAGGTGGCGCTCCGTATATCATGGAACTTACCGACAAGGTGGCTTCTTCGGCAAATATCGAGTATCATGCTCATATTCTGGCACAGAAATTTATGGCCCGGCAGTTGATTCACTTCGCTAGCGAGGTGGAAACTGATGCTTTTGATCCTCAGGTGGATGTCGATGAATTGATGCAGCATGCTGAGGGAGCTCTCTTTGAATTGTCGCAGAAGAATATGCGACAGGAGTATACGCAGATCGACCCAGTCATCAAGGAGGCCACTCGTATCCTTCAGGCTGCGGCTAGTAATACGGGCGGACTTACGGGTATCCCTTCTGGCTTTACGGGACTTGACGACATAACTTCGGGATGGCAAGCCTCTGACCTCGTGATTATCGCTGGTCGTCCTGCCATGGGTAAAACTTCTTTTGCGCTAAGTATCGCCAAGAATATTGCTGTGGATTATCAGGTGCCTATCGCGTTTTTCTCTCTAGAAATGAATAATGTCCAACTTGTCAATCGTCTGATCTCTAATGTCTGTGAAATTCCTGGCAGTAAGATTTTGAACGGTCAGTTGGATAGCGAGGAATGGAAGCGATTCGACTCGAAATTGCGCTTGCTTACGGGTGCGCCAATCTATGTGGATGATACGCCTGCTCTTTCTGTCTTTGAGTTGAGGACCAAGGCGCGTCGACTTGTTCGCGAGAAGGGTGTGAAGGTGATCATGATCGACTACCTTCAATTGATGAACGCCAATGGTATGCGATTCAGTAGTCGTCAGGAAGAGGTGTCTACGATCTCTCGTTCCTTGAAGGGATTGGCTAAGGAGTTGAATATCCCAATTTTGGCGTTGTCACAGTTGAGTCGTAATGTAGAAAATCGTGAAGGTCTTGAGGGTAAACGTCCTCAGTTGAGCGACTTGCGTGAGTCGGGTGCCATCGAGCAGGATGCCGATATGGTACTCTTCGTGCATCGTCCGGAATATTATCATATCTATGAGGATAGTAAAGGTAACGATTTGCATGGTATGGCTCAGATCATTATCGCCAAGCATCGTAAAGGTGCTACGGGTGATGTGTTGCTCAACTTTGCCGGACAGTTTACTAGATTCCAAAATCCTGAAGATGCGGCTATCGGTCCTTCGAATGAAGGCGAAATTGTCGGAAGTGCTATGAATAGGGATATTCCTATACCACCACCTCCATCGGATGATTCTCATTTGCCATTCTAATATGGCAATCATGATACTTTAGTTTTTTTAGTTTTTAGTGTCCCTTCACCTATTTATATATGTAGGTTGGAGGGACTTTTTATTAGTATATGTTTTGAGATAAGGAAATGGGATGGGATAGCTAGAATTATACCAATAAATTGCAGAAAAATATCAAAATGTTAGAATAAGAGAGAAAAAAGTTATAAATTATTTGTTAGAATCGCTAAAAATGTATATCTTTGCAACTGTAAATGAATAAAGACGAAGAGAGATGACAAATTCACAAAGTATTTTAAGCATTATTATTCGAATTCGACTACAGCGAGTGGCCGGAAGTAAGAAGGTATGCTTATAACTCTGTGAATGAGTCGAAAGAGCCTTTCTCACTTCCGTTAGGAGTGTGGAAGGCTTTTTCTTTTATCTAAAGTTTTGCAGAAACAACAAAGAGTTAATATAAGAAGAGATATGAGTGACAGATTATTTATTTTTGATACCACCCTTCGTGATGGCGAGCAGGTACCAGGTTGCCAGTTGAATACTGTAGAAAAAATACAGGTAGCTAAGCAACTGGAACAGCTCGGAGTGGATGTCATCGAAGCGGGGTTCCCAATTTCCTCTCCTGGAGATTTTAATTCGGTAGTAGAAATCAGTAAGGCTGTGACATGGCCAACAATTTGTGCGTTGACCAGAGCCGTACAAAAAGATATTGATTGTGCTGCAGAATCTCTAAAATATGCCAAACATAAAAGAATTCATACAGGTATCGGCACAAGCGATTCTCATATTAAATATAAGTTTAATAGTAATCGTAAGGAGATTATCGAGCGTGCTGTTGCTGCCGTAAAATATGCTAAGAAGTATGTTGAGGATGTAGAATTTTATGCTGAGGATGCCGGTCGCACGGAGAATGAGTATTTGGCTCGCGTGGTAGAAGCTGTCATCAAGGCTGGAGCTACGGTAGTGAACATTCCTGATACTACAGGTTATTGTCTTCCTGATGAGTATGGTAACAAGATCAAATATTTGATGGAACATGTAGATGGTATAGACAAGGCCTGTATCTCTACCCATTGTCATAACGATTTAGGAATGGCCACAGCCAACACCCTTCAAGGAGTGCTGAATGGCGCCCGTCAGGTGGAGGTTACCATGAATGGTATTGGTGAGCGTGCCGGTAATACCTCGCTCGAAGAGATTGCCATGATTTTGAAATGCCATAAGGGTATCGGCATCGATACGAATATCAATACACCAAAGATTATTCCTACCTCCCGTATGGTAAGCAGTTTGATGAATATGCCTGTTCAACCCAACAAGGCTATTGTCGGACGTAACGCCTTTGCCCATTCTAGTGGTATCCATCAAGATGGCGTGCTGAAGAATGTACAGACCTACGAGATTATCAATCCTAAGGATGTAGGACTTGAGGATAATGCTATCGTTCTTACAGCCCGTAGCGGTCGTGCTGCTTTGAAATATCGCCTTCAGGTGAATGGTGTGGAGATAGAGAATGAAGAAAAACTTGATAAGATCTATAAGAAATTCCTCGTCCTGGCCGATCAGAAGAAGGAGGTTTCCGATGCTGATATCTTAGTACTGGCTGGTGCTGATGATACAGAAAATCATGCTGTGAAACTCGATTACCTTCAGGTTACTACAGGTAAGGGTGTAAAGAGTGTAGCAAGTATAGGTCTTGATATCAGCGGACAGAAGTTTGAGGAAGCTTCTTCGGGTAATGGTCCTGTGGATGCCGCTATCAGAGCTTTGAAGCGAATCATCCGAAAGAATATGACTTTGAAGGAGTTCACCATCCAGGCTATCGATAAGGGGTCGGACGATGTCGGTAAGGTCCATATGCAGGTAGAGTATGATGGACATATATATTATGGCTTTGGAGCTAACACTGATATTGTTACCGCATCTGTAGAAGCCTATATCGACTGTATCAATAAATTTAGAATAAAATAAAACATTATGAATACTTTATTTGATAAAATTTGGGATAAACATGTTGTGCAGGTTGTTGCAGACGGACCTACTCAACTTTATATCGATCGTCTGTATTGCCATGAGGTAACATCGCCTCAGGCTTTTGCTGGAATGCGTGAACGTGGATTGAAGATCTTTCGTCCTGACCATATATTCTGTATGCCTGATCATAATATTCCGACACACGATCAGGATAAACCTATCGAAGATCCTATCGGTAGAAAACAGGTAGACACTCTCGACAAGAATTGTGCTGAGTTTGGTGTCACCGAATTCAAGATGAACACTAAAGATAATGGTATCATCCATGTTGTCGGTCCTGAGAAGGGTTTGAGTTTGCCTGGTATGACGATCGTTTGTGGTGACTCTCATACTTCCACTCATGGCGCTATGGGTGCTGTAGCTTTCGGTATTGGTACATCCGAAGTAGAGATGGTGATGGCCAGTCAATGTATTTTGCAGAGTAAACCTAAGTCTATGCGCATCAACGTGAATGGTAAGTTGAAACCAGGTGTTGTCGCTAAGGATGTTGCTCTGTATATCATGAGTAAACTTACAACCTCTGGTGCAACAGGTTACTTTGTGGAATATGCCGGTCAGGTAGTTCGTGATATGAGTATGGAAGGTCGATTGACATTATGTAACCTTAGTATCGAGATGGGTGCTCGTGGTGGCTTTGTTGCTCCGGATGAGACGACATTCGAATATATCAAGGGCCGCGAATATGCACCTAAAGGTGAGGAATGGGATAAGGCTGTCGCTTATTGGAAGACTCTGAAGAGTGGAGATGATGCCGTATTTGATAAGGAACTCAATTTTGATGCAGCCGATATCGAGCCACGCATCACATACGGAACCAATCCTGGTATGGGAATTGGTATCAACGGAAATGTTCCTACACTCGATGAAATCGACGAAAATGAACAGGCTGGCTTCAAGATGAGTTTGAAGTATATGGGTTTTGAACCTGGAGAGAAACTCCTTGGTCATCCTATTGATTATGTATTCCTCGGAGCATGTACGAATGGACGTATCGAAGACTTCCGCGCCTTTGCTTCTATTGTTAAAGGAAAGCAGAAGGCAGAAGGTGTAACAGCTTGGCTTGTACCAGGTTCGTGGGCTGTAGATAAACAAATACGTGAAGAGGGCATCGATAAGATTGTAGAAGCTGCAGGCTTTGAAATTCGTCAACCAGGATGTTCTGCATGTCTGGCTATGAATGATGATAAGATTCCTGCGGGAAAGTATTCTGTAAGTACAAGTAACCGTAATTTCGAGGGACGACAAGGACCGGGTTCTCGTACCATTCTTGCTAGTCCGTTGGTTGCTGCAGCTTCAGCTATCACAGGTAAAATTACCGATCCACGTGAATTCATGTAATTGTTTATTCTCAAGAAATTAAAATTATGAAACAGAAATTTAATGTTATCACATCATCATGCATACCTCTTCCTTTAGAGAATGTTGATACAGACCAGATAATCCCAGCTCGATTCCTTAAAGCTACCGACAAAAAGGGAATGGGCGACAACCTATTCCGCGATTGGAGATATAATGCTGATGGAACGCCAAAGAAAGATTTCGTAATGAACGACCCTTCTTATAGTGGTGTTATCCTCGTAGCTGGTAAGAACTTCGGTTCCGGTTCTTCTCGTGAACATGCCGCTTGGGCTATTGCCGGCGCAGGTTTCCGAGTTGTTATCAGTTCTTTCTTTGCTGATATCCACAAGAACAACGAACTCAATAACTTTGTGCTTCCTGTCGTGGTGAGTGAGTCATTCCTCAAAGAACTCTTTGCCAGTATCGATGCCGACCATAAGACCGAGGTAAAAGTAGATTTGCCTAATCAGACGGTTACGAATCTTGCAACGGGCAAGAGTGAGCATTTTGAGATTAATGGATATAAGAAACATTGTCTTGAAAATGGACTTGATGATGTTGATTTCCTTGTACAGAATCGTGACAAGGTGGAAAAATGGGAGGAAGCCAATAAATAAGGCGAAAGATTGTATGAAAGGGTATGAGTGAATTGAATAATCAAATAGTCAACCAGCATCCAGCTATTGAAATCATGGACTGTACACTCCGAGATGGAGAACAAACTAGTGGAGTGTCTTTTTTGCCTCATGAGAAGTTGATGATAGCTCGTCGCCTACTTACTGATGTGAATGTCGACCGTATTGAGGTGGCTTCAGCTCGTGTGTCAGAGGGCGAGAAAGATGCTGTAAAGATGATTTGTCGCTATGCAGCTAGCAAAGGTATGCTTGAGCGAGTAGAGGTTCTTGGTTTCGTAGACCAACATAAATCTATCGACTGGATAAAGGAATGTGGCGGTAAGGTGATTAATTTGCTTGCCAAAGGTTCTCTGAAACATTGTACCCAGCAACTTAAGAAATCACCCGAACAACATATTGCAGATATAAAAAAAGAGGTGGAATACGCTCATTCCCAAGGTTTTACCGTAAACCTATATCTTGAGGATTGGTCGAGCGGAATGCGCGATTCCATCGACTTTGTCTATCAGATGATGGACGAACTCCATACCATTGGCATCAAGCGATTCTTGTTGCCTGATACGCTGGGTATCCTTAATCCACTACAATGTCTGGAGTATCTGCGAAAGATGACAAAACGTTATCCTTCAGAGCATTTCGACTTTCATGCCCATAATGATTATGACTTGGCTGTCAGCAACTCTTTGGCTGCCGTCTTTAGCGGTTGTAAGGGTTTGCATGTTACAGTCAACGGACTGGGAGAGCGTTGTGGTAATGCGCCGTTGGCTTCTGTTCAGGTTATCCTCAAGGACATGTACCATACGCAGACCAATATCCACGAAGACCAGTTGCTCGACTTGAGCCACCTTGTGGAAGGATATAGTGGAATAGCTGTGGCTCCCAATACACCTGTCGTAGGAGATAATGTGTTTACGCAGGTTGCCGGAGTACATGCTGATGGCGACAACAAGGATAATCTATATTGTAATGATTTGGTTCCGGAGCGTTTCGGGCGTCATCGAGATTATGCCTTGGGCAAGAACTCGGGTAAGGCCAACATCATCAAGAATCTGGAGGATTTAGGTTTGGAGCTTACTCCCGAACAGACGAAAGCCGTCACTATGCGTGTTACTGAGTTGGGAGATAAGAAAGAACTTGTAACCCAAGATGACCTGCCATATATCGTGAGCGACGTACTCAAGCATAACACGCCGGAAGACCGGGTAAAACTCGTTTCCTATATGGTGAGTACCTCTTACGGATTGAAGCCGATAGCCTCGGTCAAGGTGAATATCAACGGCGTGGAATATGCAGCCGACTCAACGGGTGATGGACAGTATGACGCCTTTGTGAAGTCGTTGCGCAAAATCTATAAGGTCAATCTGAATCGTGAGTTCCCACGCCTTGAGAACTATCAGGTGACGATACCGCCAGGCGGTAGAACGGATGCCCTCGTGCAGACCATCATCACGTGGCGCGATGGAGATAAGATATGGCGCACCCGAGGACTTGATGCCGACCAGACCGAAGCTGCTATCAAAGCTACTTTCAAGATGCTGAACATGTTTGAGAGTGAAGATAATAACGAAAAAAAGTAACTTATATTTTTTAAGATAAGAAGATGAAACTAAACATTGCTGTACTGGCCGGTGACGGTATCGGACCAGAAATCATGAAACAAGGCGTAGCGGTACTCGATGCTATCGCCGCTAAGTTCAACCACAAGTTTGACTATCACGAGGCTGTCTGTGGTGCTCATGCCATAGACGAAGTAGGTGACCCTTTCCCAGAGTCAACCTTCAAGACCTGTATGGATGCCGATGCTGTACTCTTTGCTGCTGTTGGCGATCCTCGTTTCGATAATAATCCTACTGCTAAGGTGCGTCCGGAACAAGGACTTCTTGCTATGCGTAAGAAATTAGGTCTCTTTGCCAACATTCGTCCTGTTTCCACTTTCGATTGTCTCATCCATAAGAGTCCGCTCAAGGATGAGTTGCTCAAGGGAGCCGACTTCGTTGTGATTCGTGAGCTTACAGGAGGTATGTATTTTGGTGAGAAATATCAAGATAATGACAAAGCCTACGATACAGATATCTATACCCGTCCTGAGATTGAGCGCATCCTCAAGGTAGCTTTCGAGTTTGCCATGAAACGCAACAAGCATCTTACCGTTGTCGATAAGGCCAACGTCCTTGCTTCATCACGCTTATGGCGTCAGATCGCTAAGGAGATGGAACCACAATATCCGGAGGTCACTACCGACTATATGTTCATCGATAATGCCTCTATGCGCGTACTTACCGAACCACGTTTCTTTGATGTTATCGTTACCGAGAATACCTTCGGCGACATCCTTACCGATGAAACCTCATGTATTACAGGTAGTATGGGATTGCAGCCATCGTCATCACTTGGCGAGCATACTCCGTTGTTCGAACCGGTACATGGTTCATGGCCACAGGCTGCTGGTAAGAATATCGCTAATCCTTTGGCTCAGATTCTTAGCGCAGCCATGCTTCTCGAACATTTCGGATTGAACGAAGAAGGTTCTCTTATCCGCAAAGCTGTTAATGCCAGTCTTGATGCAAATGTCCGCACACCTGAAATTCAGGTAGAAGGTGGCAAAGAATATGGTACGACAGAAGTAGGCGAATGGATTGTAAATTACATTAAGAACGCCTAATATTTGATAAAATAAAGCACCTTTGGTCCGCAGATTTCACCGTTTTCGTGATTAAATCTTACCTTTGCGATATGAAAAAGACTTTGATGATATCACTATTCTGTGGATTCTGCGGACTTACCATGTCGGCACAAGAGAATGCGGGACTTCGAGATAGTCTCTCGGCAGCTACCGAACTGTTGGCCTATCATCCGGATAGTATCGATTTGCGACTGAAGAAGGTTCGTTGGAATATCCAACTCAAACAATGGCAATATGCTAAGGATGACCTTGATAAGGTGCTCTTTCTCGATAACAGGAATATAGCCGGGTTGTTTTATCGCGCCTATGTCAACCAACAGTTAATGCGATATAACTTTGCTCGTCTCGACTATAACAATCTCCTGACGATCGTTCCCGGCAATTTCGAGGCTCAACTGGGGTTGGCTCTTCTCAATCAGAAGGACAAGCATTATACAGAGGCCTACGACCAAATAAACGTGCTTGTCGAGGCACATCCTGATAGCGCTACGGCTTATGCCGCTCGTGCGGGAATAGAGAAGGATAGGGGAATGCTCGAACTTGCTGAGTATGATTATGGCAAGGCCTTTGAATTGGATAGGAAGAATATCGATTATCTCATCAATCGGGCCGATATTCGTATCTCGTTATGTCGCATGAGCGAGGCCCGTCGCGACTTGGATTTGGCCACTAAACTCGGCTATCCTCGTCCTGCCTTGACAGAATTTTATCGCAGACTTAGGAAAAAATAAATAAACCTCTAAATATTACGAAGAAAAATAAATCCTATTCCGAAGTGATTCGTGATAGGATTTTTTATTTCTCTTTCCGGTAATGATTTTTTATTCCATAGGAAACAGACCGAACATCTCTGCATCAATCTGATCACAAATCTTTCGGAAATCCTCCGGATTATTCTCAAAATCAGAATGGTCACCATCCACGATGATCAATTTACCCTTATAGTCCTTGATCCAGTTCTCATACCTGTCGTTCAACCCCTTCAGATAGTCAATACGCATCGACTTCTCGTAATCACGTCCACGCTTCTCGATGTGTCCAATCAAAGTAGGGATACTGGAACGGATATAAATCATCAAGTCAGGCAACTTCACGAGCGAGATCATCAGATAGAACAGATCTGTATAGTTATCGAAATCTCTATCGCTCATCATACCCATATCGTGCAAGTTAGGAGCGAAGATGCAAGCATCCTCAAAGATTGTACGGTCTTGGATAATAGCATCGTTGCTTTTGCTTATTTCAACCACATCACGGAATCGCTTGTTGAGGAAATAGATTTGCAAATTAAAAGCCCATCTGTTCATATCCTCATAATAATCAGCCAGATAAGGATTATTGTCTACGGGTTCGAAATGTGGCTTCCAGTTATATCTTTTTGCCAGCAATTTGGTAAGAGTAGTCTTACCGCTACCAATGTTTCCTGCTATTGCTATATGCATAATCTCAATATATGTATCTTAAAATTCTACTAAATTATTTCTCGTTGAAACTAAATAATCCGTAAATCTCGGCATCTATCTTGTCGATGATTTTACCGAAATCCTTAGGCACGTGTTCGTAATCCATGTCATCTACATTGAATAACAATACCTTGCCTTTGTATTTCTCACGGATGAACTCCTCATACAAGTCGTTGAGATTTTGCAAGTATTCAATAGGGATTTCCTGTTCGAAACTGCGTCCACGTTTCTGGATATTTTTTACCAGATGTGGAACCGATGAATGTAAGTAGATCATCAGGTCGGGTAGTTTTACCGCTTCTTCCATAGCGCCGAATAACTCCATATAGGCTTCATAGTCTCTATCGTCGAGGTTGCCCATTCTATGATTGTTCTCGGTAAAAACATACACACCTTCATAAATCGTACGATCCTGGATAATATCTTTACTTGATTTGGAAATTTCCAACAGATCACGAAATCTTTCTTTCAGGAAGAAAACCTCCATGTTGAACGACCATCTCTTGATGTCCTTATAATAATCCTCCAGGTATGGATTACTCATAACTTGCTCAAACCGGGGTGTCCACCCATAATGTCGAGCGAGCATCCTGGTGAGTGTTGATTTCCCACTGCCTATATTTCCTGCTACTGCTATATGCATGGGTGCAAAGATACAAAAATTATTCGGTTTAGAATTCTATTTGGCGAGAAACTTTTTTGGTGCCAGACTTAATGACGAGTACCAGTTTCTTGTCTCCATATTTATTTACGGAGAACTTCATTTTCTTCTTGCCTGCCATCTTCAGATGGTCAATGGTCTTGCCACTATAGCTTACCACGTCTATCTCGTTTACTGGTAACTCGCTTACTACTTGAGCTTTACCCTTATTGGCCTTAACTGTTACCTTGAAGTCCTCTTGTTGAGCCAGACCGCTTACGGCAATAGCATTCTGGGTATCGTCTTCTACGTCGTAGCCATTCAACTGTAGCCATTTGATGCCATATCGGCGACCTAAGATTTCTACACCCTTATGAGCGAAATGCAAATTGTCGGGACCTGCAGGACAACCATAACTAGAGATGGCATAAGCCGTAGGGATAGAATCGTGAATGCGGTCGATGGTGGCGTTGGCACCTGCGCAGATACCCTTCATCTCCTTGCTCACTACCTCACCGGCAAGTAATGGGCATTCCTCAGCTTTTAGGTTCAAACTGTCCAGTAAGTCGTGATAGATGAATTTCACCTTGCTCAGCCATTGGTCGTTGTAAGCGTCTGTCTCGCCTTGGTGCCATAGGATACCCTTGATGACGCCACGTTTTTGAGCGAGACGGCCCAACTGGATGAGTCGTTGTAATGGGTTCAGGTCGTATAGTTTCATCTCGTTCTTCAACCAATCAGCAGTACCGGCAAAAGTCTTGTCGACATAAGCTTGGCGAAGTTCGCGATGGAAGAGGTCGCTGGCAGTACCGTCTACAGCCACATTGATCATACCGACCTTGATATTCTCGGGCAACTTCTCGAGAAGCGTACGGGCGAAGAAGTCTGCAGGACTCATATTGGCAAATCTGCGGCAGAGTGGGGGGTAAGCAGGTTGCCATTCTCCAAGTTTGCGGTCTACGTCGTTGAGCGCACCCATTCGCCAGTATCTGTCGTTAACGGCGAGCGAGTCTTCGTGGGTGGCATGAGCCACACCAACCATGTTAGATTGTCCTAAACACAGGAATACATAGAAGTTGCTGTCTTGCGCATAACTTCTAGTAGAGCCTAATACGGCTAAAGCAATAATTAATTTAAAGATTCTTTTCATAGTTCTTTTACTAAAAGTAATGCAAAGTTACAACTTTATTTTGATATGGCTGAATCATGCAACAAAATATAAAGTATTTGATACTTATCGTTATGTTCTTTTCGGAGCAATTTCTCATGCAATCGGTCTTTTCTTCGGGGGGAATGTTGCAATGTTGCCAAAGATCGCTTTTCACACTCATCTTTCCGGTCCGTTTGGACGTCTCCTCACGAACCTTCTGGATTCCTTCGGGAGGGGGGGCGCGCTATACCCCGTCCTTTAGTATTACGATTGCAAAGATACAACATCCTGAAATAGCGATGAAGCGTTGTGTCACGTTATTGTGCGATATTATACGTTTCTTTACAGCCCCCAGGAAATAAACGATAATTCGTACTTGACGAGGGTAAAATATTTGAGAACTCCGTTCCGAAAATGTGAGCGCCAAGGATAGGGAAAAGCATCGGAATGAGAGGTTCACGCATATCTTCTGACACCTGAGAGAGCAATAATTTTATACTTTTTGTGCCCCCTTCGAGTTTTGGCATGTTTGGAGCAAGTAAACTTGAAATATCGTAATTCATTGTAAATCTGATATTTAGAGAAAAGTTAAATCGTTATTATCATGTCATTTTCATTCCAATTCCAGTTATTCCAGTTTTTTTGAGAGGGTACACATCCTCCATTTCTCTAATTTGTAATATATTTATATATATAATAATATAAAACTAAGAAGGAGAATATATACTTCTACGCATCTGTAAAATAATTTTTCCAGTTTGAGAATTTATACCCATTCAAAAAAACTGGAATAACTGGAATAGCTCGGGATTAATTCTTCATCATCTCCCCCCAGATCGACTTCTTCTCTACGAAGCCCAATGCCATCTCTTTAGCCGGAAATGATGAATCGTATATATATTCTTTCGGTCTATATAAACTTTATTGAAAATAAACGATAAAACATTTGGCGGTTACAGAAAAAACCTTGTACCTTTGCATCGTCGATTGGTGGGGGGGGGGCGATGCAAGGAATCATACAGAGAGCGTGAGTAGAGGGGTGACGTGCAGCAAAAATTAAATTTATATTGTTTCAATCCGCTTCAAGGTCTTGCGGAAGAAGTAATAATACAGACCGCTAGCGATGCACAATCCGATCGGGAACGAATACCATACGCCCAGTAGACCGCCCTTCATCATGATGCCAAAGACGTAGGTAAGGGGGAGCGTTACCACGAAATAAGCGACGAAGGCCACACAGGCCAAGGGCTTGACGTTAGAAAGACCTCGTAGGGCATTCGCCATCACACTTTGTAGGGCGTCGGGAATTTGATAGACGATAAGTGGGATGATGACGCTCGCCACGACACTTGTCACCTCGGCTGAATTGGAGAATAACCCTCCTATCTTGTCTCTGAGCAGCCATACCGGTATCGACATCAATATCGCTACCATCACGCTAAGATGGAAACCGGCCCAGGCGGTATCTGATATCTTGCCGTACTCTCGTTGACCATGGAACATACTGATGCGGATGGAGGTTGCTGCGGAGATGGCATAATAGATTTGGAAGAACAGTTGACTGATGGAGAGCATAATCTGATGGCCTGCTAGGGCGGTGGCGCCAATCCATCCTACGACAACACTACATAGTGACCATGCGCTCGCTTCCATTCCCATCTGAAGAGCTAATGGCCAGCCGATGGCATTCAAACGAATCTGCTCTTTCTTCTCTACTCGACTTACCATGAAGGTATCTTTGATATGATGGTATCTGCGACTGCCAAAGAAGATGCTCATCATGACGACGGCCATCATAATGCGTGATATCAAGGTGGCTAATCCGGCACCCAACAGTCCAAGTTCCGGACATCCTAATGCTCCGTAAATCAATATCCAATTGCCTGCGATGTTGAGGACGTTCCCGCCAAGGAGTATCCACATAGGCGTCTTCGTATCTATAGTTCCATCAGCGGTTTGCTTGAATACGTTAAACCAGCACACGAATGGTAAGGATATCAGGTTTACGATATAATAAGGGCGCATATAGGGGATGAGTTCTTCCGGTTGTCCCATCTTGTCGAGAAAGAAATACATCGTGGCATATATGGCTACGAGGAGTGCCGCTACCATCGTATTGGCAGCAAAGGAATTCTTTACTACGATACCGATCTGTTGATAGTTGCCTTGACCGTAGTTGCGACCTACAAGTGGGGTGATGCCATATGAAAATCCCATGGCTACGAGGATGCCGAGCATGAACATCTGACTCACGAAAGCGGCAGCGGCCAACTCCGGCGTGGAATGATGACCGATCATGATGGTATCTGCGAAACTTAATATGATGGTTCCAATCTGTCCTATCACCATCGGTATGCCAAGGCGGATAAGTGGGGCGTATTGTGATGTAAATCTAGATAAATCCATATTTTTTCTCTATTTTTAATGCGGGTTGCAAAGTTAAGAAAAAAAGTTGGATAATCAAAACCTACTTCTTGCTAATCGTGTTTTATTAGATATAATACCTTCCTGGGGTTTCTCAGTCCGTTCGCTTGGGCATTCTATCCGATCTTCGCAGCCTTGCTAGGAGCTTTCATCGGTATCCGATTGGCTGCGAAGGTTATCAAAGTAGAGCACAAGGCTTGACCCTTACTGTCTGTATTTCTTTTTGTCAATGAACAGCATAGCATTTTCCTCATCCGAAACAAGACTGATATATCGCTCATATTCGCGAAGTACATCAGCGATGATTTCCTCCTTGGTGAGATACTGAATATTGTTTCCTGTTCTACCATCAGTATAATAAGTCACAGGAACATACTGTTTATCGGTCTCCACATCAGGCGTATTGTCCTCTTCGGCAATATAGTCAGAAATGGTCTGCGTCTCTGTAGTCACACCATATCGATAGTTCCATATCTTATCGTGCGGTATCTGTAGTTCTATAGAGAGCGGACCGTTTTTCCCTTCATAGATATGAGCATCGATATTGTTTTTGGCAAATTCGGCTTGTAGTTCTTCGAAAGCCGGACGAACCCGTTCTGCAAAGAATCGTTTGATATCCTTTTTCTGTGAGAAAGTAAGTATCTGTTGCAGTCGTTCGTGCCAATGTTCGCCATTCCAATTACGACTACCATATGGCAACTTACTGCTGAAATAAGTCTCGTCGGCACGTAAAGCTTTCCATAAACAGAAGCATAGCAACACCATGATGGCGCCAAAAGGAAGGGCAGACACGAGAGTCATGGTTTGGAGCGATTTCAATCCACCCACATAAAGCAAAGCCATGGAGATCAAAGCCAGCAATACACCCCAAAAGGCTATCTGCCAACGAGGCGAATTTGGCTTGTTGCCGCTGGCGATGCTATCCATCACGAGTATACCGGAATCTGCTGAGGTGATAAAGAATACCGCTATCATCATGAGAGCAAGGACACAGAGTGGGGTGGCAAGTGGAAATTGCTCGAAGAATGAAAATAATAGGACGTCGGCATTATGTGCGATAGCTGAAAGTGAACCTGCGGCATCGTGCCTATCGAACCATATGGCCCCATTACCGAATACGGTCATCCATAGGAAGATAAATACGGATGGCACAAGTAATACTGCAAGGATGTATTCGCGAATGGTACGTCCCTTGGAGATGCGTGCGATGAAGAGACCTACGAATGGGGCCCAACTAATCCACCAAGCCCAATACATAACCGTCCATGTGGTGAACCAGGCTCTGCCATCTCGCTCAAAGGCGAATGTGTTGAAGGTGAGGTCGGCAAATTGATTGATGTAATAGCCTATACCCTCGGAGAATGCACTCAGAAGGAAGGTCGTCGGCCCCAAGAACAGCATGAAAAGTAATAAGACTACGGCCATACTGAGGTTAATCTCGCTAAGTCGCTTAACGCCATTTCCTACTCCTGATACGGCCGACAGGATGGCTAAGGAACTCACGATAATGATGATGATGCTTTGGAAAAGAAAACTCGACTCCGTGAGTATGCCGAGATGTACTAATCCAGCATTAAGTTGTACCACTCCAAAACCTAATGATGTGGCTATACCGAAAAAGGTACTTACCAAGGCAAAGATGTCTACGACGTCTCCTATTTTTCCCTTAATCCTTTCTCCAAGGATAGGGTAGAGACCGCTTCGGATGGCCAAGGGAAGCTTATATCGGAATGAAAAATAGGCGAGGATAAGTCCCATCACGCAGAATACGGCCCAAGCATGGAGTCCCCAATGGAAGAAGGTGGCTAATTGGGCTTCCTTTGCTTTGTTTACAATGGATGGCAAGGCTGGGTTGACATAGTGTGACATAGGTTCTGCTACGCCAAAATACATGAGTCCGATACCCATACCTGCTGCAAAGAGCATGGCTATCCATGAGAAGAAACTATATTGTGGAGCGGAGTTGTCGGCACCCAACCGGATGCTTCCTATCTTACTGAATGCCAATATGAAAAGGAATATCAGAAAAAACGATACGATGAGGATGTAGCTCCAACTTAGATTGGCATATATCCAATTTTGTATATGTGTGAGAATGTTGTTCGTAAGTTCTGGAAAGATGGCGCATAGTGCTGACAAGGTTATAAGAACGACAAGACCAGGATAGGCGACATTATGGATAAATGTGGAGCGTAGATAGAGTTTCATATGTTGTCGGGATTAAATAATATGATGTTTATGTGCGCTAATATATATATTTTTTCTCAGATCACAATCTTTTTTGTATAAATGTGTGAATATGGTGTTACTTTTTAACATATTGGGAAAAAAGTAGTACCTTTGCAGTATGACAAAGAAACGGAAAAGAAGACGAAGAAAATCCAAGAAGGTTTGGTCGTTGCGGCATGTTGCTGCTGTCGCCATCGTGGGGATGGTGTTTCTCGTCGTTGGATATGAGGTGTATCGGTTCGTGAGTAATCGTGAGAAACCTGATTCTTATGATGAGAAATGGCCTTATCATGATCTGACCTCTGGAGAATATGCTGGTGGCTATGATGGTATAGACATTTCCAGACATCAAGGAAAGATCAGATGGCAAGAACTGAGAAAGGTGAAACGACTGAAATTCGTATATGTCAAGATTACGGAGGGTGCGGCAACCAAAGATCCTTGGTTTGAGCGTAATGTGGATAGTGTGAGGGCATCCGGTATCCTTGTGGGGGCTTATCATTTCATGACGAAGAGTCCTGCTGCTCTACAATTTGAGAACTTTCGCGCCAACTACGATATCGATCGACAAGATCTTTTGCCTGTGGTCGATGTGGAGGATGATGGCACAAAGGGATGGAGTCGCGAGGAGATACAAAGTTGTCTGAAGACTTTCTGTACGCTTTTCAGCAACTACTACGGTCGTACACCTATTATATATTGTAGTGAAAGTTACTATAAAGATTATCTGAGTCCTGATTTTGACAATTATCTGCTATGGATAGCCAGTTATGGGCATGAACCGACACTCCCAGGGTCGCCGCATTATGACATTTGGCAGAAGAGCAGAAGGGGTAGGGTACCTGGCGTTTGGAACTGGGTAGACTTGAATAAAATGGGGGCTGGTCATGTGGTAGAAGACTTTAAATGGTAAAAAGGTAAAAAACGTAAAACGATGGAATTCCATTTATGCATCTCTCTCGACAAGGCGCATCCCTCATCCGAGGGTACGCAACCCCGGATACCCAGTTCGTGTACCCCTCCGGGGTGCTTGCTAGTATGGTACCGTCCCGTCTCCGAGGGTACGCTATCGCGACCCCCGGTTATCACAGAGATATCCCCTCCGGGGAATAAACGCAAGTGTAACTTACGATCTCTAGTGAAAGGAATACTCATACCCTCTCCGGGGAATACTCGCAACGACAGATGCGAAGCATACACATCGTACTCTCACACGCGTTCCTCATATTAGACACATACCTTCTCTCTCGACATGCATCCCTCATATCTAGCGCATATATAGCATTCCTCGACACATACACGACATATCTAGCGTATATATCACACCCCGGAGGGGTTGTCTCTGTGATAACCGGGGGTCGCGATAGCGTACCCTCGGCATATGTGCATATACTGTGGAAAGCACCCCGAAGGGCGTGCCCGTCCTCTCCTCCAAAGGTTGTAGAGCACAAAGAAAACATATTTTTTGACATCATGCTTGGATTTTTCGAAAAAACGTGTTATTTTTGCACCTTGAAAGCATTTTTAATGGAAAAAGGTAAATATTATATATTTTGAAAAGATATATTGGTTTATTGTTGATTCTGCTCGCTATCCCTTCATGGGCCAAAAATGATAAGAAGGTATCGACTAGAGAGGTGTCGGTTTCTACCTTTGAACCAGACTCTATGCCTAAGGTCGCTTGCAACGATCGACAGGCTATGCATCTTGCCTCAATTGGTAACAAGAGATATGTGATGTTCAAGAATGTCGAGAATGAATATCCGGAACCTGAGGTTGACCCAGATGAATATCTGGAGCTGACGGTAGAAAACCTATATAAGATGCTTGATAAATATCAGGTGAAATTCAAGAAAATTGTGATGGCTCAAGCACTCTTGGAAACGGGCTATTTCCAAAGTGATGTGTGTCTCAACTTGCATAATCTCTTTGGACTGAGGCATCCTTCTGATGGCAGCTATTATGAGTTTGATAACTGGACTCAGAGTGTGAAGGCATATCGTGACGATGTGCAATATAAATATTTAGGTGGCGATTATTATCGGTTCTTAGACCGTATAGGTTATGCCGAAGATAAGTTGTATACTTCGAAGGTGAGGCGTATCGCCAATACTTTATAATACTTTTAGGATAATACCCAAACATTAAAATATTATGGAACGAAGACGAGAAGGAAAGGTTTTGTATCATGCGATACATGATTATACGATTATCACGTTGGCTATGCTGATTGGCGTAGTAGGATGGAATCTGTTTCTGTTACCCAACCATATTCCTATGGGCGGTATTACGGGTGTGGCTTCTATCATCTACTGGGGATGGAATGTTGCGCCACAGTATTCTTTCTTTGTGATAAATGCGATTTTGCTGATTGCGGCCTTGAAGGTTTTGGGATGGCGTTTCTGCATCAAGACGATCTATGGTGTCGTGGTGTTCACATTGGCTTCTGCTTTCATCCAGAAGTATGCAGGCAACTTCAATATCTTGGCCGACCAGAAGTTTATGGCTACCATGGTGGGTGGCGTCTTCATGGGCACAAGCGTTGGATTGGGTTTGTCGGCCGGAGGTAGTACGGGTGGCTCTGATGTCATCGCGGCTATGATCCACAAATATCGTGATGTGTCGCTGGGTAATGTGATCTTGCTCTGTGATGTGGCTGTGATCACGTCGAGTTATCTTGTGCTGAGAGACTGGGAACAGGTACTCTATGGATATGTGTTGCTCTTTGTGCTGAGTTTCTGTGTAGACCATATCGTGAACTCACTCCGACAGAGTGTGCAATTTTTCATCGTTTCCAAGAAGTATAAGGAGATAGGTCAGGCTATCAACGAAATTGCGCAGAGGGGTTGTAGTACTTTGGATGGCAATGGTTGTTATTCGGGACAAGATATCAAGGTGGTATTTTGTATTGCCAAGAAGAGTGAGTCTTCGATTATCTTCGATCTGATAGATGAAATCGATCCGGATGCCTTTGTGGCCCAAAGTGCCGTAATTGGTGTGTATGGACAAGGGTTCGACAGATTCAAGGTGAAGAAGCGCCAGAGTGTGAAGAAACAATTAGAGAAGATGAGTCTTGAGGAGAATGGTTAAAATCACAGATTGTATTGAGATAAATCTCATTTGATTGACATAAATAACAAAAAGCATCGAGGTTATTCCCCGATGCTTTTTGTTTATCTAAGGTTGCCAACAGACTAGTAGCTGCGGGCAATAATAACCTTGTTGACGGCTGGTTTTCCACTTACCATATCAACACCAGGATTGCTCTGGTCTACGCCGAAAGGTACGCAACGGATTGTAGCCTGGGTGTCTTCCTTGATCTTGGCTTCGGTCTCTGCTGTACCATCCCATGGACAGAGGAAGAAACCGCCATTCTTCACGCGCTCCTTGAACTCTTCGTAGTCGTTGCATTCGTAGATGTGCTCGTCACGATATTTACGGGCCTTCTCGAAAATGTTGCTCTGGATGTCGTCGAGCAGATTCTTTACGCGCTCTACGATACCATCGAAACTTACGCTCTCTTTCTCCAAGGTATCACGACGCATGATCTCGATAGTATTGTTCTCGAGGTCGCGGCCACCCATAACGAGGCGTACAGGCACACCCTTCAACTCGTAGTCGGCAAACTTGAAACCTGGACGCTTGTTGTCAGCATCATCAAATTTCACAGAGATTCCTAACTGCTGTAATTGTTCAATGACAGGCTTGAACTTCTCGGTAATAGCTGCCAACTGTTCGTCATTCTTCCAGATAGGAACGATGACCACCTGGATAGGAGCGAGTTTTGGAGGGAGTACCAAACCATTATCATCACTATGTACCATGATAAGAGCACCCATCAGTCGGGTAGAAACACCCCATGAAGTAGCCCATACATACTCAGGCTTGTTGTCCTTATTAAGATAGGTAACGTCGAAACTCTTTGCGAAGTTCTGACCGAGGAAGTGACTTGTACCACTCTGTAGGGCCTTGCCATCCTGCATCATCGCCTCGATAGTATAGGTATCCAAAGCTCCAGCAAAACGTTCAGTCTCACTCTTCACTCCTTGTACTACAGGAACAGCCATATACTTTTCTGCAAAGTCGGCATATACGTGAAGCATCTTCTGTGCTTCCTCTTCAGCCTCCTCGCGTGTAGCATGAGCGGTATGGCCTTCCTGCCACAAGAACTCTGAAGTACGAAGGAATGGACGGGTACGCATCTCCCAACGCATCACGTTACACCATTGGTTGCACATGATAGGTAGGTCACGCCAAGAATGAATCCAACCCTTATAAGTATTCCAGATGATGGTCTCAGAAGTAGGGCGGATGATGAGTTCCTCATCGAGCTGAGCCTCAGGATCTACTACAACGCTATTGCCATCCTCGCTAGCCTTAAGGCGATAATGGGTAACAACGGCACACTCCTTAGCAAAACCCTTTACGTGTTCTGCCTCACGAGAAAGGAAGCTCTTCGGGATGAGCAAAGGGAAATAAGCATTCTGAACACCTGTCTGCTTGAACATTTTGTCAAGTTGCTCTTTCATCTTCTCCCAAATCGCAAAACCGTAAGGCTTGATAATCATACAGCCACGAACTGGAGCCTGCTCGGCCAAGTCGGCCTTTACAACCAAGTCGTTGTACCATTGACTATAATTGTCGGCACGCTTGGTCAATTGCTTTAATTCTTTTGCCATTTTATTTATTTTATTACATTATTTCCTTAAAATAGGGATTTACCCCCGATAAATAGGGATATCTCTTCTATTAAATCCCCACAATACTGTAATTTAGCTGCAAAAATACAAAAAATAGTTTATAAACGTGCTTTATTGGCAAAAAAAGAACTATCTTTGCAAGTATAAACTTAACGATAATAAAAATTAGAGATTATGAAAGGTACAAAATTAACTGTTGCAGCACTTTCGCTAATGATGGTAGTTGGTTGTGGAACAAGTCAAGGTACTGGTACTTTGACAGGTGCTGGAGCAGGTGCAGCTCTTGGTGGACTTATCGGCGGTCTAGGTAATAACAGTCATCATGGCAGAGGTGCTGCCGTAGGCGCTCTGATCGGTGGTGCTGTAGGAGCTGTCGTTGGTAACCGTATCGGTCATCATATGGATAAGGTAAAGGCCGAGGTAGCTAAGAATGTAGATAACGCACAAGTTGAAGAAATTACCGATGCTAATGGTTTGAAGGCCGTTAAGGTAACTTTTGATAGCGGTTTGCAGTTTGCTTTGAATAAGGCTACTCTTCGTCCTGCAGCAAAGACAGATCTGCAGAAGTTTGCTCAAGTATTGAAGAAAGACAATAAGTTGAGCGTAGACGTACAAGGTTATACCGATGCTACAGGTGGTGACAACGTGAACATCCCTTTGAGCGATAAGCGTGCTAACGCCGTAGCTAGCTATCTGAAGAGTCTGGGTGTACACTCAAGTCAGTTCAAGAACGTAGCAGGTTATGGTAGTCAGAACCCTATAGTCAACAAAAATGTAGCTCCCCAGAACCGTCGTGTAGAGGTTTATCTGTATGCAAGTCAGGCTATGGTGAATGCAGCTAAAAATGGAACTCTAGAGTAATGTTTGACAAATTAAAATCAATTATAAAATGGGTGGTGGTACTGTTTTTCAGTTCCACCATTCTTTCTGTTGTGGTGTATCGGTTCCTACCTGTATATGTAACGCCTTTGATGGTCATTCGATGCTTTCAGCAAGTTGCTGATGGTGAGAGCATTAAATGGCATCATCATTGGGTGCCGCTCGATGAGATTAGCGATCATCTGCCGGTAGCCGTCATGGCCAGCGAGGACCAACGTTTCTTGTTGCATCATGGTTTCGACTTCGGGGCTATTCAGGCTGCCGCCAAGAATAATCGAAGGGGGGGTAAAGTACATGGAGCAAGTACGATTAGTCAACAGACAGCCAAGAATGTTTTTCTATGGCCTGGACGTTCATGGACGAGAAAAGGTTTTGAGGCTTATTTTACATTCTTAATAGAGATGATGTGGAGCAAACAACGTATCATGGAGGTGTATCTCAACTCTATAGAGATGGGAGATGGTATCTATGGTGCTGATGCCGTAGCGGAATATCACTTCAATAAGAAAGCCGACAAATTGTTTCGTGATGAGTGTGCTCTCATAGCAGCCACTCTACCTAATCCGCGCAAGTTTGATAGCGCTCATCCTAGTAGTTATATGCGTAAGCGTCAACGACAGATTGAACATGAGATGAAATTCATCCCTAGTTTTCCTAGAGAGGGCGAGGATGTAAATAAGAATACCGTAGTAGGTGGTGCTTATAAATAAATAATTGATAGTATATTAGATGATGACGAGAGAAGAGTTGCTTGAACAGCTGAACGAGTCGCAGAGAGCGGCTGTGGAATATATCGATGGACCATCGTTGGTGATTGCCGGCGCAGGATCGGGTAAGACCCGCGTACTTACCTATAAAATTGCTTATCTGATGCAGATGGATATAAAGCCATGGGCTATTCTGGCTTTGACTTTTACCAATAAAGCTGCACGCGAGATGAAGGAGCGAGTAGGGCAATTGGTGAGCCATGAGGAGGCACGTTATCTCAACATGGGTACGTTTCATTCTGTTTTCTCTCGTATTCTCCGCATAGAAGCCAAATATATTGGATACGATAATAACTTTACAATATATGACGAATCTGATAGTCGCTCTCTTTTGAAAACCATCATTAAAGAGATGGCGTTGGATGAAAAGGTCTACAAGCCTGCTAGTGTTCATAGTAAGATTTCCATGGCCAAGAATCATCTTGTATTGCCTGAGGAATATTTGGCAGATGGAGAGGTCAGAGAACGAGACAAACGGGCAAGGATGCCGGAACTGGGAAAAATCTATGCAGCCTATGTGAATCGATGTCGCAGAGCCAATGCCATGGACTTTGATGATCTGCTCGTTTACACATATTTATTATTTAGGGAGCATGAAGATGTTCGAAAGAAGTGGGCTTCGCAATTTGAGTATGTGTTGGTAGATGAGTATCAGGATACGAACTATGCCCAGCAACTTATTGTGTTACAGCTCACCAAAGAGAAGCAACGGATATGTGCCGTAGGTGATGATTCACAGAGTATTTACAGTTTCCGTGGAGCTAACATCGATAACATACTTGATTTTCAGTCTAAATTCCAAGATACCAAACTCTTTAAACTGGAACAGAATTATCGTAGTACACAGAAGATTGTACAGGCGGCAAACAGTTTGATCAAGAAGAATTCTCGACAGATTCCAAAGGAGGTATTTAGTAAGAATGCCGAAGGCGAGAAACTATCTTTGAAGGAGGCTTACAGTGATAAGGAGGAGGCTCTCATCGTGTGTCGGGAAATCAAGAAAATCAAGCGCAAAGATTCTGCAGAATGGAGCGATTTCGCTATTCTGTATCGTACCAACTCGCAAAGTAGAAGTTTCGAGGAGGAGATGCGCAAACAGAATATCCCTTATCGTATTTATGGTGGATTGAGTTTCTATCAACGTAAGGAAATCAAGGATATCATCGCATATTTTAGACTAGTTTCTAATCCTGACGATGAAGAGGCTTTTAAGCGCATAATCAATTATCCGGCGCGTGGAATAGGGCAGACGACGCTAGCAAAGATAGCTGTAGCCGCCCGGGAGAAATCTGTGAGTTTCTGGGAGGTGCTCTGTGAACCTGTTCATTATGGTCTGAATGTGAACAAAGGAACACTTGCAAAACTGGATAAATTCCGTTTGCTCATCCAAAAATATATTGATGAAATGCCCGTTACAGATGCTTATCAACTGGGACAGGCCCTCATCAAAGAAAGTGGAATATCGGCAGATATCTATTCTGAAAGTAGTCCTGAAGCTATCTCACGCCAAGAGAATTTGGAAGAATTTATGGGTAGTTTGCAGGATTTCGTAGAAGAGAGAAAAGAAGAAGACAGATCTTCTCAAATCTATCTACCTGATTTCCTTCAGGAAGTATCATTACTTACCGATCAAGATAGCGATGACGGCACATCAAGCAAGGTAACTTTGATGACCATCCATGCCGCCAAAGGACTGGAATTCCCTACAGTTTTTGTTGTTGGTTTAGAGGAAAATATATTTCCGAGTCCAATGTCATCGGATACAATCCGAGGCCTTGAGGAGGAGCGTCGCTTATTGTATGTTGCTATCACGCGTGCCGAGAAACATTGTATCCTCACATGTGCTAAGAACCGCTTTCGATATGGAAAAGTTGAGTTTGATACGCCAAGTCGATTCATCAAGGATATAGATGGCAGTCTGCTGAATATCGAGGGAGAAGATATTTCAAGCATATCTCATGAGAAACATCATGAGGATAGTAAGCTAAGACTTTTTCAGCCGTTTAGCAGAGAAAATACGGATATACCGGAATATATGCGAAATATCTCTCAACCAAATAGATCGTCCCGGTTGGGTGGTAATTTCAAGAGAGTTAAGACTGTAGATCGTCCAACTAGTACTTCGGTATCATCTGCAAGCAGTTCTATAGATTTGCATATTGGTAACATCATCGAGCATCAACGTTTTGGAATTGGAAAAGTTATAGACTTGGTTGGAACTGGAGAAAATATGAAGGCGACTGTAGAATTCAAAAATTCAGGTAAAAAACAGTTACTCTTGAAATTCGCCAAATATACAGTCGTTGGATAACGATATTCGAACATATCATATACATTATAAGAAATATAGTTTATGTTGATGCCGTAGTAGTTGAATTCTTAGCTATTACGGCATCATCTTTTTTATAGTAGGTTAAGTCCACTTTAACGTGACAAGTAGTTATTCTCATATTTGTTATTTATCATAATGCTGATTATATCTTAAAAAGGAGAGAAAAGAAATAGAGGTAATTCTTCTTATCTAATACAAAGGTTTTAACGGAAAATATATACTGATCAAAATAATAAAAAGATAAAACTGTACGATTGTAATAACATTTGCACCGGGTTGGTAATCAATAGATTATATTTCAACCTATCCACGAATTCCTTAATAATCAAGATCTGCATAATCAGATAGTTATTTGTTTGAAACTGGATTCAGAAATAGATAAGTACCATTTATAAAGTTATAGTCCGCTACTTTATTTCAATGGCAGTTATTTACTTGCGGACACCGACTAAACAAAACCAAAAAATCATGAAAAATTTATGTTTAATGAAATTACAAGGGTTCTTAGTACTTTTCTGTTCTTTACCCTTTCATTCATGCGAAACTGGAGAATCTGAGGATGTTTTACAGGAAAGCAATTCTGTAAGTGAAAAGAAATTTACTAATGGATATTAAGTTCTGTTGATTTAGGAAAATCTACCTATGAATATCAAGAAAATAATAAAGGTGTTGGATTTTATATGGAAGAAGGCTACCAAATTATGAATTAGGGTTACTAACGGGGGAATTCATTCTCCCGTTATTTTTGCCATATTATCGAGAACCGAGTTTTTTCTCATGAGCCATCCGTTTTTGCTCCAACGCCTCCTCATAACCTGTAAGTGCCGAGAATGGTGAAAACTGGGCCGCACGATTATCCATAGACATCTGAGGATGGTGCTTAGAGATATGATGCGGTAGATGGATGATATCTTCGTAATTATCGTTCATGCTTTATGTCCTCCTATTTGATTATTACGTTCACGTGCTGTTGCCCCTTCGGCAAAATCCAACCCTTTAAGAATCGCATTCTTACCGAATTTCTTTTTGATGGCAAGTACGGTCTTTTGTAGATTTCGTTCGTTTGCCAACAGAGTTTCTTCTTTTTCGATAGCTTTGTATTCAGCCTCATAGTCTGTAAAGAGATCGAGCTGTATAGGAGCACATTTTTCTCTTAGCGCTTCATCCTCGTTGATTACGCGAACAGCGGTAATGTTAAGTCGACGAACGAGCAGACTATGGTCGACGATTCTACAGAAGAGTTCATCTATAGCCTGACGGATAAGTCGGGAAGAAGATGTTAACCGCTCCAGTTTAACAGCATCTTGGACATGACGAGGTACTACCCTACCATAATAATCATAGGCTATAGGACCGGTATAATCCCGATATTCCGATTTTCGAAGAGACTCTCCATCATAGTTGATTGTGATAGCCAGTTGATCAGTTACAAGTCGTTTATCCACGAGATCCATAGCTAAGGCATCGGCCATCTCGAGCATCACTACCCTCGCCTTTTTGAAATTATAGGCATGAGGCAACACCTGTCCACTACCCATCGAATTCATTTCAGGCTTATGCGCTTTGATATATGGCATCGTACAAGGTTCCCATCCCCAAGCATGATCGATAAGTAATTCTGCATTTACACCAAACAAACGATAGAGAAGTTCTTCGTTATTTATAGACATTCTTGCGATTTGTCCCATGGTTTTAATACCATACATAGCCAACTTTCGGGCGATACCATGCCCTACCCGCCAAAAATCCGTAAGAGGTTGATGATTCCAAAGAAGCTGTCGATAGTTCATTTCATCAAGTTCTGCTATACGCACTCCATCTTGGTCAGCCTCGGTATGTTTAGCAACGATATCCATGGCGACCTTTGCAAGATATAGGTTGGTACCAATACCTGCAGTAGCGGTGATACCTGTCTGACTAAGGATGTCATGAATGATTTCTATAGCAAGTTCGTGTGGTGTCTTCCTGTAGGATACAAGATAGTCGGTAACGTCCATAAAGACCTCATCGATGGAATAGACATGAATGTCTTCGGGTGCAATAGATTTGAGATAGATGCCATAGATGTCTGTACTCACACGGATATATTCTGCCATACGAGGAGTAGCAACAATATAGTCAACCTCCCAATCAGGATGTTCGTTCAACTCTGTTGCAGAGGCAGACTTCCCCTTGAATCTATGATCAGGGATGCGTCGCAATCGCTCATAGTTGATTTCCTTAATTCTCTGTACAACTTCGAAAAGACGGGCTCTTCCTGCAATATGATAGGATTTAAGAGATGGAGATACAGCCAAACAAATGGTCTTCTCGGTTCGACTTTCGTCAGCAACAACAAGATTTGTGGTTAGAGGATCTTTTCCTCGAGCCACGCACTCTACGGAAGCATAAAATGATTTTAAATCAATGGCTTCATAGATTCTCTGTTGATTATCCAACAGTTTATTCTGCCCCATATAGATGTGTAAGGAGTATTTTGATGCCGATAAATAGAAGAATGGCACCACCCAACAGCTCAGGTCGTATGCGTCGGCGGATCGTTTCTCCGAAGACAACACCAAGATGTTGTCCCAGAATACCAAAAATAAAGGAAACTAATCCAATGGATATCAACGGAAAAGTAAGTTGACTAAGATGCCGATAACCTGTACAAGCAAAAGAGATACCTATAGCGAGTGCGTCGATACTTGTGGCTACAGCCAAAACCAATTGCGTCTTTAAAGATGTAGGATTAAACCTCTTTTCTTCTTCGTCAGCAAAAGACTCTTTGATCATGTTGATACCTAGAAAACAAAGTAGGCCAAAAGCTATCCAATGGTCATAATCCTCGATATAGTGGGCAAACTGGTTTGTTCCCAGCCATCCCATAAAAGGCATAAGGGACTGAAAAAGTCCAAAGAAGAAACTCATAGACAGAATAGTAACCCATTGATAACGCTTTAATATCACACCACTTACTATACTTACAGTAAAGCAATCCATCGCCAATGCTACAGACAGTAGCAGGATGTCCCAAATATATTCCATAATTAATAATAGTCTTTGTATAATGGTGGCAAAGGTAATAAAAATCTATGAGATGAAAGTTGCCTTCTTCATGAAATTATCATTATCTTTGCATTCAAAATAGTTAGTATGATGATAAAGGTTTTAAGATTTGTGTGTATTATGATGGCTGTGACAGGTTTCATGCCTGTATGTGCACAGCAGATTTCTCCGGCAGAAAATTGTGTACTTACGGTATCGCAGCTCAAGCCGGGCGATCTACTTTTTGTTATTAATAACAAAGGAAATGCAATTACAGATGTGACGAATGGGTATCATGGCAAACAGATAGATCATGTGGCATTTGTAATCAACAATAAAGGGATGATAGCTGAAGCGACCACTCGTAAAGGCGTTGGATTGACAGACATCCGTAAATTTATGGATCATGGCTCTCGCGATAGTTGCCGATCGGAGTTTTTGGTGGGAAGAGTGAACATTCCTTATTCATGGAGGAAGACCCTCCGAAATTACCGTAGATATGAACATCTCCCCTACGATTCCCTATTTATGCCTGATGATAAGGCTATGTATTGTAGTGAACTGGTACAGAAATGTTATGTAGATGCCAAGGGTAAACGTATTTTCAATACTATCCCGATGTCGTTCCATAATAAGAAAGGTGAAATAACCGACTTTTGGAAAATGTTCTATAGTCGAAAAGGATTGAAAGTTCCAGAGGGAGAGCCTGGTACTAATCCAGGACAATTATCGAGGGATGAACACGTGACGATCATTGGATATTTAAAGTAATGGGGAAGCATGATATCTTCTTATGCCATCACCCTCCCCCATATGCATCATAATATCTGCTCCACACTATTCAACTCCTGCTGGTATATGACCCCACGCTCCTTCGAGAAGAAATCTATCGTAAGAGCAGCGAGAGCAATAAGGATGAGCGCCAAGGCAGAGGAACAAAGCCAAGGTGCGGCGCAGAAGGCGAACACGCAGATGCCAATGACCATCATGACGGCAGAGACGATGATAGGTTGCGGATATAGGTTGGTCAAGAAGCCGAATTACGTGCTGGCAGATATGTAATGCCATCAGCCGTTTCGTACCAATCCAGCTCCGAAAATTATCGACATTTCGTTTTTCCAATACTCTAAATACTCTGCTACGCCCAATGGACAAACCAAACGCTTGACTTTCGACCGCAAATCACCGTCACAACTACCAAAAATATCAATAGTATCTTCATCGTTTTGCGCATTCTCCTTAATTATTTACCTACAGTTAATTGTCTTTTTACATTCATAATTATGCGACCAAGGCCAACAAAGGAAGGGTGACGATCAAACTACCGATATTAGGCATCGTCTTAGTAGGTTGGTTTGAGAGATACGTATTAATGAGGACAACACGAAGCATAGCCCTGGCATCCATATTCTGAAGTAACACGAACAATTCCTCGTCGATCTCGGCATAAGCAAAGGCCTCACGCATCGCCTTCACGGAATAGCCGCCCTTGGGCAGTTCTTTTTTCTCCTTATTCTTCTGTGAGAACGGAGCAACATCAGCAACCATCATCGTGCTAGGCCCCTTCTCTATCAGCCACCAGAAATCCTCGTGTTGCATATGGAAAAACGGCTTCGTGATGTCAGCCTTAAATACCGTTGAACGTCCTAAATATCTGCTCCACAGAGCCTTAAACTTATCCTCTAGCGTATCCGTTAGAGCGATACGGGGCGAAACGATGTATCCTTCCTCTATCAGGTCGATGACGGAGAGTAACAATATCGCCTTATGTGGAGCTTTATACCTTTTTGTTATATTGGTATGAAGGGATGAAAAAGCTTTAACGTAATTACTAAGTTCTGACATGTTATGTTATGTTATTTTAGTTTTTAGTTGTAATATTCTTGCAAATTTACAAATTTTAATTTTTCTGCGCAAGGACTTCTCAAAAAATAATTTCCTTTCTTCACGACATTCCATTCAAACCACCAGCACTCACGTGTTGGTGGTTCTTCTATTTTTTGATTTTTTATCTTATTTTTTACCATAAAGAAGCTTATATACAATCATGTATAGTTTTCGTGTTTTTAGTCCAAATTTAACTTCATAATGAGGATTTATAAAAAATGCGACAAGATTCACTATTGTATAATCTGTTCCTTTTAAAACTTTTTCAAAGAACTCCATAGAGCATTTTGTTTGTCTTATGTTCATTAACCCCTTTATGTAACCAGTCTCTTCTTTTCCGATTTTCAATATATCCTTATAAGTAAATCTTGGCGGGAGATGAATTAAAGGTATATTCAACAAACGAAGTATGAAATACAGAATGATTTACAAAGGAACTAAAAGAAATCTTTTGTAATATTTAAACTTTGATTCAGATACTGTTAAAGTTTTGTGCTCATTCTAGAACAAACAAGAACCTAATGAGCTCTCAAAATACAGAAAAGCCCTCCCTCTAAAAGTTGATCTTTCGAACGAAGTTAACTGCATCGGCTTATACAGTTAACTTCGTAAGCTCACGCGAATAGGTTTATAGCCTTATATAGTTAACTTAATAAGCTTATATTCCCAGTATATTTTGATGACAGAATACACATCAAAACATAACTTATTGATAATCAAGCATTTGCCTTTTGATTACATTTTTAAAATTCATAATCAACCCCGCCATTAATTCAGAATTTGCAAATTATGAACGTCTTTCTTCGGTTGAGAATTAAGGAATTTAATGTTCTTTAAATGTCCCTGAATTCAAATTGATAATGCAAATTACTAGTATTTAAATATCAATCAAATAATTAAACTTAGTCCGTCAAACTTCAAAAAAAATCCCGACATCATGTCGGGATACTCTTTCGTTATTTCTTTTTCTTAAGTTTAAGTTTCGGAATCTTTACGGATTGTCCTTCTTTGATAGGACCATTACCATTTAAGGCTTCAAGATAACATTCCATACCGGAACCAAGATATGTTCTGCTGATGCTTGCTAAGGTCTGTCCCTTCTTGGCCTTTATTGTTTGTTCTACTCCTATAATACTATATGCTCCTGTGCGTACACGAGGGTCTGCATCATATTTACTCGTGGCAACTTCTTGAGCCATTGTTGCCTTCGCGTTAGCAGCAACTCCCTTTGTTACCGATTCAGTAGTTTTTTGCTTAGCTTCACCCGTTGGCACCTTAGCCTCATTTGCTTTCTGGGTAGCGGCAACCAAAGCTTCATGCTCGCGGAGAAGTCGGATGCTATCAACCTTTGCCTTTTCCAAGACTTTAGGATCTATTGCAGAAGTAGCTACAGATTGGGCGTTGGTCTTCGCCTTAGTGGCTGCCTTCTGAGCAACAGACTGGTTATTCTTAGCAAGTTGAATCTCTAGTTCTGCCAAACGTTGCGACTGAGCATTATAGTTGTATAACAAAAAACCGAAGCTTCCTACGATCAATAGTAATGCTATTCCACACATCCAATATATCTGACGTGGAATTCCGGAAGTTGCTGAAACATTTGAGGTTACAGAGATTGATTCTATATCATGTTCAGTATCTTCAACCTTCTTATTAGAAGGAATAACGTTTTTGGGCTCGCTCGTCGGCTTTGCTATCGATTCGCTTGTAGGGCCAGCAATTGTTTCGTCGATTGGCTCGTTTACCGGTTCAGCGATCTCTACAATCGACTCGTTTGCAGGTTTTGAGATTTCTGTGATTGGTTTCGCTTCAACTTCCGGTTCAATCTTTGCAGTCACCTCCTCACAAGGAATGACAACATCTTTATCCTCCGTTGACTTTACAATTGGTTGCTCGACAGATTCCTCTATTGGTTTGGCAGGTTCTTCTGTCTGCTCTTCTACCGGTCTCTCAATTGGTTCAGCAACAGGTTTCGGTTCTATAGGAATCTCCGGAGCCAATCCGCCTTTATATTTATCATCAATCGGTTGGAAATCAACTCCATCGTTGATGACAACAGTCTCAAACTGAGCAAACGGTTTGTTAACGATTTCCTTGAGGATATTATCGGGCGTAAAATTGATTTTATCCCTACCCTCGATAAGGATACGTTCGCCGGTATTCACATTAATACTTTCACGATCCTTTACAGAAGTGACCTTGAAAGTACCGAGTCCTTTGATTTTCACGAGTTTTTCCTCTGCCAACCCCACGTTAGCAGTCTCGAACATCTGTCGGACGAATTTCTCGGCGGCATCCTGAGTAAGGCGATGTTTCTCGACAAGTCTACTTGCTAATATTTCTATTACGCTCTTATTCATTCTTACCTCCATTCTTTAATTTTTCCTTGATAGAGGCAACAGGCCGGAAGTTGAGTACCAATTTCGGAGGTACAAGCATTCGTTGCTTCGTAGTAGGATTCACCATGATCCTCTCCATGCGCTTCTTTACCTCGAAAGTTCCGAAACTTGGTATAGATATGGAGGTATGTGGGTCCACCTCGATGAGTTCTATCATACCATCGATGACCGTACGCACAAGTTTCTGGGTGTCTTCTTGTGTATACTCCGTAGAGGACGATAATTTGGCTATGTATTCCTTATTGTTCATACTACTTCTCCATAAAGGTCGAATTCGTCGCTATCACTTATTTTCACATCGTAGAATTTTCCTACATATAGAGTTTTCTTTGCTACAGGAATCAAAACTTCCGGGTCTACATCCGGAGAACAGAATTCCGTACGACCGATATAATAATCGCCTTCCTTACGGTCGATGATGACTTTCATGACCTTCCCCACCTTTTGGGCTTCTATCTCCGTAGAAATCTCCTGTTGGATGGCCATGAGCTCATCAAGTCTACTTTGTTTCACATCTGCAGGTACATCATCTTCATAATGTTCGGCGCTATAGGTTCCCTCCTCTTCAGAATAAGCGAAAGCCCCCATTCTCTCAAACTTGGCCCATCTCACAAACTCCTTGAGTTCTTCGAAATCCTGTTCGGTCTCTCCAGGGAATCCCACCATCAACGTTGTTCGGATATGGATACCCGGAACGCGTTCGCGGATGGCCTTGATGAGGTCGATGGTCTCTTGTTTTGAGACATGACGATGCATACGGTCCAACATATGGTCGCTGATATGTTGTAATGCGATATCGAGATATTTGCATACGTTAGGTTTCTCGCGCATAACATCCAATAAATCCATCGGGAATTGGTTAGGATATGCATAATGCAGGCGAATCCACTTCACGCCCGGAATATCAGCCATTTCGGAGATGAGTTCTGTGATATGATGCTTGCCATCGATATCCACGCCATAGAAAGTGAGTTCCTGAGCTATGATCTGGAATTCCTTTACTCCATCTGCCACCAACTCTCTTATCTCGTTGAGGATGTCTTCCTTAGGGCGACTGGTATGTTTACCTGTAATGATAGGGATGGCGCAATAGGCACAATGGCGGTCGCATCCTTCTGCTATCTTCACGTATGCATAATGATGTGGAGTGGTAAGATGGCGACGCCCATCACATGAAGGAACGTCAGCCTTGCCTAATTCCTTGAGCAGTTGTTTATAATTGAATTTTCCATAGAATTTATCCACCTCTGGTATCTCCTTCTCCAGTTCGTCCTTATAACGTTGGGAAAGGCATCCCATGACATACAACTTGCGCAGGCGGCCCTCATTTTTAGCCTGTACGAATTCGAGGATCGTATTGATACTTTCCTCTTTGGCTGATTCTATAAATCCACAGGTGTTGATTACGGCAATCTCACCTTGTGGGCGTTTACTATCGTGCACACAATGGTATCCGTTGGCTTCGAACTGTTTCATCAATAACTCGGAATCCACCAAGTTCTTGCTACAGCCCATCGTGATGATATCTATCTGATTTTTCTTCATTCTCCTTTAAAAAGACTATCTACAAATTCTCGTTTATTGAATAGTTGCAAATCTTCCATGCCTTCACCCAGTCCGATATACTTGACAGGTACTTTGAGTTGGTCGCTAATACCTATCACGACTCCACCCTTGGCGGTTCCGTCGAGTTTGGTGATGGCCAAACTAGTGATACTCGTTACCGCCGAGAATTGTTTGGCCTGTTCGAATGCATTCTGTCCGGTACTTCCATCCAACACGAGCATTACCTCGTCGGGAGCTTCCGGAAGGACCTTCTTCATAACATCCTTGATTTTCTTGAGTTCGTTCATCAAACCTACTTTGTTGTGAAGTCTTCCAGCTGTATCGATGAGTACGACATCTGCACCATTGGCCTTCGCACTCTGTAAGGTATCAAAGGCCACAGAGGCTGGATCGCTTCCCATCTGCTGTTTGACGACTGGTACTCCAACACGTTCGCCCCAGATGGAGATCTGTTCTACGGCTGCGGCTCGGAAGGTATCGGCGGCTCCGAGATATACTTTCTTACCGGCTTTCTTGAATTGGTAGGCCAACTTACCGATTGTGGTGGTCTTGCCTACACCATTCACGCCTACGACCAAGATAACATAAGGTTTATGGTCGGAAGGCAAATCCCAGTTGTCGTTATCGTCAGAATGATTTTCAGAGAGAAGATTTGCGATTTCTTCTCGTAGGATACCATTTAGTTCAGATGTAGAAACATACTTGTCACGTGCTACACGCTCCTCTATTCTCTCAATAATCTTGACAGTAGTGTCGACTCCAACATCAGAAGAAATCAAGATTTCCTCAAGATTATCTAGAACATCATCATCTACTTTAGATTTTCCGGCTACAGCACGAGCCAACTTTCCGAAGACGCTTTCCTTCGTCTTCTCCAGACCTTTGTCGAGTGTTTCCTTTTTGTTTTTATTAAATAAACCAAATAGTCCCATAATGCATTATTTTTTGCAAAGATAATATAAGTTAGTCAAAAAAACAAATTTCTCGACATCTTTCCTGTTAGAAAGAACCCAACAAACAAAGAAAAAGGCCATGTCGTTTCCGACACAGCCTTTTATTATTTGGTATAAATTTACGACTTACTTGAAAAAGTCTTTTACAGCCTCGTTAGGAACCATCTTCTCTTCGAAGATATAAGCGCCAGTCTTAGGGCTCTTGACCATTTTGATCACTTTTGAATAAGCGCGACCATCCGTTGAACCTTCATGGAGGGTAGCGACCGCTTTCTTTGCCATATCTTATATGTTTTTTAAAGGGTTATTACTTAATCTCCTTATGAAGAGTCATCTTCTTGAGGATAGGATTATACTTCATGAGCTCAAGACGCTCAGGAGTATTCTTACGATTCTTTGTTGTCACGTAACGGCTTGTACCAGGAAGACCTGAGTTCTTCATTTCTGTGCACTCAAGGATAACCTGTACTCTATTTCCTTTAGCTTTCTTTGCCATGATAATTATTCTCCTATAACTTTAATGTCCTTCCAGTCAATATAGCCTTTAGAAACAGCCTGCTTAAGGGCTGCATCAAGACCTACCTTGTTAATGAGACGAAGACCAGCTGCGCTAATCTTGAGGCTAATCCAGCAACCCTCTTCTACATAGTAGAATTTCTTGCTGAAAAGGTTAACGTCAAAGCTGCGCTTAGTATGGTGCTTTGAGTGAGACACATTACAACCTAATTGTGCCTTCTTTCCTGTAATCTGACAAATCTTAGACATTTCTATCTTTAATTTTGTAATTCGTTAATTGATACCTATTCCAAACAGGTTGCAAAATTACAATAATTTCTATAAAATGCAAAATTTTTCTTCGAAGAATTTGAAAATTTAAGGAAAATTATAATTTAAGCTTTCTTCAAATCTTCTTTATGCTCGTCTAAATAGTCGAGAAGCAGGCGCATGGCCTTGTTGGTCGCTATGGCCAAATTGATATCTCTTCCGAAATCTTCTTCCAGTTTGAAGGCGTGTACGTCTTCTTTGCTACCATAGCCTATCCATATTGTACCCACTGGTATTTCCTTGGTTCCTCCGGTAGGACCTGCCACTCCTGTTGCCGAGATGGCATAATCGGTATGTAGGGCTTCGCAGGCGCCTTTTACCATTTCTATGGCCACTTCCTCGCAGACGGCAGTTTTTTCTTCCAGAACCTGATGGCTCACCTTGAGGATATTTTCCTTTACTTCGTTGGTATAACTTACGATTCCACCCTTAAAGTAAGCACTCGCTCCAGGTGTTGCGATGATAGCTTCTGCTATTCTTCCACCGGTACAACTTTCGGCCGTACCTATAGTCTTGTCGGTATCATACAACGCCTCCTGTATCTGTTTACTTAATATCTTGCTTTCTAATTCCATGTATCTCTTTGTTTTATTTAAAAGTAACTTTGCTATAAGCGGGAAGATCGATGGATGCGAAATCCTTGTCTTTGTACTTGAATGTACCCACACAAGCGATCATGGCAGCATTATCCGTGGTATAACTGAACTTTGGAATATAGATAGTCCAACCGTATTTAGCTGCATGCTCCTTGAAACTGTTTCGCAGACCATTATTGGCACTTACTCCTCCTGCTACGGCTACGTGTTTGATACCAGTCTGCTTTACAGCCATTCGGAGTTTCTTCATCAGAATGTCCACGATGGTATGTTCCAAACTGGCTGCCAAGTCTTCCTTATGATGTTCTACGAAATCAGGATCTTGCTCTACCCATTTGCGAAGGCTATACAAGAAAGATGTCTTCAAGCCGGAGAAACTATAGTTGAGCCCCGGAATATGTGGTTCAGAGAAGTTGTAGGCCAAAGGGTTACCCTTACGTGCCAACTTGTCGATGATAGGACCGCCCGGATAACCGAGTCCCATTACCTTTGAGCATTTATCGATAGCCTCTCCTGCTGCGTCATCGATGGTCTGTCCCAGTACTTCCATGTCATTATAGGCATTTACCTTGACGATCTGGGAGTTTCCGCCGGAAACCAACAAACAGATGAAAGGTAATGGTGGCATATGGTTATCATCGTCGCTTTCCTTGATGAAATGGGCCATCACGTGTCCTTGAAGATGGTTAACGTCGATCATAGGAATCTCGAGACTACGGGCAAATCCTTTGGCAAAACTTACACCTACCAATAATGAGCCCATCAGGCCCGGACCTCTGGTGAAGGCCACAGCACTCAGTTGTTCCTTCGTGATACCAGCACGTTTGATGGCTTGGTCTACTACAGGTACGACATTCTGTTGATGTGCTCTTGAGGCCAACTCTGGCACGACACCTCCGTAAGCCTTGTGTACTTCTTGCGAAGCCGTTACATTGCTTAATAATACCCCATTCTTCAAAACGGCGGCAGAAGTGTCGTCGCAAGAAGATTCGATACCTAATATATATATATCTTCTTGATTATCCATCTCTTAATATGATAAAATTTCAACACCCGTTTCTGTCATCAAGAATGTATGTTCCCATTGGGCAGAAGGTTTTTCATCTCCTGTGATAACTTCCCATCCATAAGGGTCGTCAGCATCGATGAATACTTTCCATGTACCCATGTTGATCATAGGTTCGATGGTGAAAACCATTCCCGGTACCAAGAGCATGCCTGTACCCTTATGGCCGAAATGAAGGATCTCCGGAGCCTCGTGCATTTCGAGACCTACGCCATGACCGCATAAGTCGCGAACCACGCCATAGTGGTATTTTTCGGCATGCTTCTGTATAGCATGACCGATGTCGCCGACAAAGCAATAAGGTTTTGCGGCAGCAGCACCAATCTCAAGACATTCCTTGGTAACCTTCACCAATTGCTCTTTTTCCGGAGTTGTCTTGCCTCCTATGATGAACATACGAGATGCGTCACCATAATAGCCGTCTACGCTAAGGGTCATATCGACATTCACGATATCGCCTTCTTCCAAGACATCTTCTTCTTTAGGGATGCCATGGCATACAACCTCGTTGATACTTGTACAAACGCTTTTTGGGAAACCTTCGTAATTCAGACACGCAGGAATAGCATTATGGTCTTTGCAATACTGCATACAGATATCGTCAATTTCCTGTGTCGTCATACCTACATGGATAGCCTCTGCCACAGCATCAAGACATCCTGTATTCACAGCTCCTGCCTTCCGGATTCCTTCGATTTGCTCAGGGGTTCTGATCATATCGCGTGTCGGAACTAATTTGCCTTTGTTTTCCCAATACATTACCTGCTTATCTAGTTCTGTCAAAGGTTGACCTGGCAGGCAATGCCATCTTTTCTTTTTACTGAACATTGCTTAAACGTTTAAATCTGCGTGCAAAGATACAAAATCTCTCGGAAATCCTATGAATAATTCTTATTTTTTAATTTATTCTCTGTTTTTTACGATCGTTTTGTGGTTGTTTTTCGTGGGATAGAATGTATAGCATCCTATATCAAGGAAGAATGGTTTGCTTAGTCGAAGAGGTGTAGTTTATTCTTGCGTGCATCCTCGAGGCTGACAATATGCTCTTGTTCTCGTTGATAGTTTCTGCGTAGGTTCTCATACTTCTCGTCCAATTCCTCACTAACTTTCGTTTTCTCGTCCTGGTTCATCAGTCGAGCTGCGATCAAAGGGTTCTGACTGGCATCTTTCATCCATAGTACAGGACCATTATACACAGGTGCTATCTTGAGGGCTACGTGTAATTGACTTGTCGTAGCTCCACCTATCATAATAGGTATTTCGAGATTCGCCTTTTTGAGTTCTTCGGCTACATGAACCATTTCTTCAAGCGAAGGGGTTATAAGTCCTGATAATCCAATGATATCCACCTTCTCTTCTATGGCTTTCTTTACAATCTGTTCGGCAGGTACCATCACACCCATGTCAATGACCTCGTAGTTGTTGCAGGCCATCACCACAGAGACGATATTCTTTCCGATATCATGCACGTCGCCCTTTACTGTGGCAAGTAGGACCTTACCAGCTTTCGAAGGCATCTCGTTCTGCTTTTCCTTCTCGATATAAGGTTGCAGATAAGCTACAGCTTGCTTCATCGTACGAGCGGTCTTCACAACTTGTGGCAGAAACATCTTACCCTCGCCAAACAATTTTCCTACTTCGTTCATACCGTCCATGAGCGGCCCTTCGATAATGTTTACAGCATGAGGATATTCCCGGATAGCTTCCTCTAAATCCTGTGAGAGATAATCAGGAATACCTTTTCGCAGAGCATAAGCCAACCTTTCATCAAGGGAAAGGGAACGCCACTCCTCCACTTTTGTTTGCTGTTGAGGATTGACAATCTGTTTTTCCTTTTCGGCATCAGCCTTTTCTTTTATTTCATTGGCCAACTCTACCAATCTCTCGGCCGGAGAGATATCCTCTTCACAATTCTTACGATCCAGGACTACATCCTCTATAATTTTAAGTTGTTCTTTAGGTATATCAACATAAGTTACTTTCGTTGAAGGATTTACGATTCCAAAGTCCATACCGTTATCGATGGCATGATACAAGAAAACGGCATGCATGGCCTCTCGGATATAGTTGATTCCTCTGAATGAAAAAGACAGATTACTTACACCACCACTCACATGAGCTCCTGGCAGATTTTGGTGTATCCATCTAGTAGCACGTATAAAGTCGAGAGCATATCCATCATGTTCTTCAATACCTGTAGCTATTGACAAGATATTAGGGTCGAAGATGATATCCAAAGGATTCATGCCGACTTGGTCGACGAGGATGCGGTAGGCGCGTTCCGCTATTTCTATCTTACGTTCGTAGGTGGTAGCCTGCCCTATTTCGTCGAAGCACATCACAACGCAGGCAGCCCCATACCTCTTCACATCTTTGGCATGAGCTATAAATTCCGCCTCTCCATTCTTCAACGACAGAGAATTAACGATACTCTTACCTTGGACACATTTAAGTCCTGCTATGATAACATCCCATTTCGACGAGTCTATCATCACAGGTACTTTAGCAATATCCGGTTCTCCCGCGATCATATTCAAGAAGTTCACCATTTCCGCCTTAGCATCAAGAAGACCATCGTCCATATTGATATCTATCACCAGAGCGCCATCAGCTACCTGCTTGCGGGCGATGGAGAGTGCTTCGTCGTATTTCTTTTCTTTGATCAATCGTAGAAATTTTCGACTTCCGGCCACGTTACATCTCTCGCCTACATTAACAAACTTTACATCAGGATTTACCTCTAACATCTCGAGACCTGACAATTGCATATAACGAGATCTTTCTACTGGAACATGCGGATGCTTACCTATAACGAATTGAGCATATCGCGCGATAAATTCGTCTGTTGTACCGCAGCATCCACCAATGACATTCACCAAACCTTCGTCTACATATTCCTGCATCTGAGGAGCCATGGAATCGGCAGTTTCGTCATACAGACCCATCTCGTTAGGCAGACCAGCATTAGGATATACTGTGATATAATAAGGAGCTTTACTTGCCAGTTCGGTGATATACGGTTTCATTTGGCGTGCACCAAACGAACAGTTCAGACCTATGGAAAATATAGGATATGTACTGATACTAGCCAAAAAAGCATCCAAGGTTTGACCGCTTAGAGTTCGACCTGCCAAATCGCTAATGGTCACACTAAGCATGATCGGTAGCTCTATGCCATGCTTTTCCATCTCTTGGCAGGCTGCATCAATGGCGACCTTACAGTTCAAAGTGTCGAAAATGGTCTCTATGAGGAAGCCATCCACACCTCCTTCGATAAGCCCTCGAATCTGTTCGCTATAAGCATCAAAGAGTTCATCATAGGTTAGGTCTCGTATGGCAGGATTGCTGACATCCGGAGACATCGAACAAGTCTTGTTGGTTGGTCCCACAGACCCCAGCACATAGCGCGGTTTATCGGCCGACTGAAATTCATCGGCACAAATTCTCGCCAACTTAGCTCCTTGCAAAGCCATGTCATAGCTATGGTCTTCCAAATGATAATCGGCTTGGGAGATGCGTTGTGAAGAAAACGTATTCGTTTCTATCAGATCGGCACCAGCCTTCAGGTATCTTCTATGAATATCGCACACAACATCAGGACGTGTAAGATTGAGCATATCGTTATTCCCCTTATACGTGGTTATCTTGCCCAACTCCTCACGATATAGTGGCAGATTCCCCCTGAAATCCTGTTCGGAGAGATTGTACGACTGCACCATCGTGCCCATGGCACCATCAAGCACCAACACCTTTTTCTTTACAACATCCTGAAGTTTTTTCATCCTTAAATTAGTGATTATCTAGTACATATATTTATATTAGTAATGCTTCATCGCCCTATCCATCTCGCGCTTATCCTGTTTCTCGCGAAGCGTCTGCCGCTTATCAAATTCCTTCTTACCTTTAGCCACGGCGATATCCATCTTAGCCCTTCCATGAGCATCGATGAAGACCAATGTAGGCACGATAGTATAACCGATTTGCTTTTGCGCCTCTTCCAAGCGATGAATCTCCCGTTTGTTGAGCAAAAGTTTGCGATCGCGCTTCATCTCATGATTAGTATAACCCCCATAGAAATAAGGAGATATACTCATCCCTTTCACCCAAACTTCACCTTTGTATATTACACAGAAAGAGTCGACCAAAGAGGCTTTTCCCGCGCGAATGCTTTTAATTTCCGTACCGGTAAGGACGATACCCGCTGTAAAAGTATCCGTGAAGAAATATTCGAAAGAAGCCTTTTTGTTTCTTATTTGGATAGGACTTTTCTTTCTGAGTTCCTGTTCTTCCTTATTCATAATTACTTATCAATAACAATAAAGTTCTCAATATGATTGTCAATATATCTTGCAATCTCCTCCGTCCACAGTTCCTCCTTGTCCACGAACTCATCATCGAAGTCGTCGAAGAAAGAGAAGCGTTCAAAGAGCGCCATAAATTCATCATCCGAGCAATCCTTCTCTATTTCCTCATGATTCTTACAATATAGCACATGACTCTTGTTGATCAGTCGATATAGTTCCCTCAGCTCGGCACACCCCTCGCAAAGACTCCAGTTACGGAAAGCCTTATCCGTAGGGTTCATCCAGATAAATCCCCCATATCCATTATAGATAAGTTGGATAAATCCCCCATCCATCACCTCTCGATGCAAAATGTCCCAAGCCAACAGCGTGATTTGGTCAGCATTAAGTTCCGCGATGTTATCAGCATTAAGTTCTCCTCCGATATTCTGAAGAATACTATCAATAAAGAGCTGAACGAAAGCATCCATGCCCTCTCCAGCAGCCTTGCGCAAATCTGAATCTTTAACGTGTACAGTAATCATAAAATTGCTATTTTGACTTTGCAAAGTTACGAAAAAAATCGAATTATAGACTATTCTCGACAGAAATGATGGTTAAAGAGTTAAAAAGTATAACCGAGATATGATGGTTTTCAAAGTTTTTTTGTAATTTTGCGGGTGCAATTGAAGAATTTATTAATATATTCATTAAATAAATTTAGCGAATATGATTTATTCAAAAGAAGTCGACAATATGTGCGTTGTCGCTAAAGGTCCTAACCACGGACCAGCTCCAATTCCTGAAGAGGGAAAATGGATCAAGGCAAAAGAGATTAAGGATATCTCTGGTTACACACACGGTGTGGGTTGGTGTGCTCCTCAGCAGGGTGCATGTAAGCTCTCTTTGAACATCAAAGAGGGTGTTATTCAGGAGTGCTTGGTAGAGACAATCGGTTGTACTGGTATGACTCACTCAGCAGCTATGGCATCTGAGATTCTTCCAGGTAAGACTATTCTCGAGGCTCTGAATACCGACCTTGTATGTGACGCTATCAACACAGCTATGCGTGAGTTATTCCTTCAGATCGTTTACGGTCGTTCACAGAGTGCGTTCTCTGAGAATGGTCTTGTAATCGGTGCAGGTCTTGAGGACCTTGGTAAGGGTCTTCGCTCTCAGACTGGTACTCTTTATGGTACAGTTGCTAAGGGTACCCGTTACCTCGAGTTGACCGAAGGTTACATCACAAAGATGTTCTTGGATAAGGACAGTCAGGTTTGTGGTTATGAGTATGTTCACCTGGGCAAGATGATGGAAGCTATCAAGAATGGTATGGACGCAAACGAGGCTGTGAAGAAGTTCACAGGTCGTTATGGCCGTACTACTGCCGAGCAGGGTGTTGTTAAATCTATTGACCCACGTAAAGAATAAGGAGATACAGCTATGATTAGAAAAGTAAATTATGAAAGTCAGGAGCGTCGTGAGAAGCAAGTTCTTGCTGCACTTAACGCTAACGGCATCAAAAACCTCGAAGAGGCTAATGAGATTTGCGATAAATTAGGTATCGATCCTTATCAGATTTGCGAAGACACACAGCGTATCTGCTTTGAGAATGCAAAGTGGGCTTATGTAGCTGGTACAGCTATTGCTATCAAGAAAGGTGCTAAGTCTGCTGCTGAGTGTGCAGAGGCTATTGGTATCGGTTTGCAGGCATTCTGTATTCCTGGTTCTGTAGCTGACGATCGTAAGGTAGGTCTTGGTCATGGTAACTTGGCAGCTCGTCTGCTCCGCGAGGAGACAGAGTGCTTCGCTTTCTTGGCAGGTCACGAGTCATTCGCTGCTGCTGAGGGTGCTATCAAGATTGCAGAGATGGCAAACAAGGTTCGTAAGAATCCTTTGCGTGTTATCTTGAACGGTCTTGGTAAGGATGCTGCTCAGATCATCAGCCGTATCAACGGTTTCACATATGTACAGACTCAATTCGACTATGCAACAGGTAAGGTAAACGTTGTTAAGGAGATTGCATACTCAGACGGTCCTCGTGCTAAGGTAAAGTGCTATGGTGCTGACGATGTTCGTGAGGGTGTAGCTATCCTTTGGAAGGAGAACGTTGATGTTTCTATTACCGGTAACTCAACTAACCCTACCCGTTTCCAGCATCCAGTAGCTGGTACATACAAGAAGGAGCGTCTTGCTGCTGGCAAGCCATACTTCTCAGTAGCTTCTGGTGGTGGTACAGGTCGTACCCTTCACCCAGATAACATGGCTGCAGGTCCTGCTTCTTATGGTATGACCGATACTATGGGTCGTATGCACTCAGATGCTCAGTTTGCTGGTTCTTCTTCAGTTCCTGCACACGTTGAGATGATGGGCTTCCTTGGTATGGGTAACAACCCTATGGTAGGTGCTACTGTAGCTGTAGCTGTTCAGACAGACCTTCTTTTGAACAAGAAGTAATCTTGAGACAACATAAAAAGCTAATCCCTGTAATCCTTTTTGGGTTACAGGGATTTTTTTATCACATTTGTTGCATTATCAATTTGAATTCGCCAAAGTTTAAAATACCTTTCATTCCTAAATTTTCACCTTTAAAAATATGCTCATAATTCGTGAATTTAGAATTAATGATTGGATTGGTATGAATATTGAAAATATGAGTGAAATATAATTCGCTGATAATCAAATAGTTATATTTAAGCACCTATATTTTATCATACATATATTCGGGAAAATCGGCTTATTCAGTTAACTATGTAAGGCTACATACCTATTCGCGTGAACTTACGAAGTTAACTTCGTAAGACGATGAAGTTAACTTCATTCAGAAGAGCAGATTTTTGAGATGTATTTTTTATACTATTGAGCGATTCTATGCTCTTCGTATGTTCTAGATGAAGCAAATAAGCGGTCACTTCTCCTTTTAACAGTCCTATGGCGAAGGTTTAAATATTATAAAAATATGGTTATCAGATAAAACTTATGTATTTACCGGTCATACCGTTCATAGAAATTTTATCAAACTATATTTTTCATACTAAAATAAAATCTTTCATTTTAAAATGAAACCAAAAAGGAAATGCAAATAACTATTTGTAACTTATACAGAAAACGATTTCTAATAATCATAGAAATAAGAGGTATAAAAAATTATTGTCCGTAACTTTGTAACATATTCGAATTCAAATATGGAGTCACTCAAAAATTTATATCGGATAGGTAACGGACCATCCAGCAGCCATACGATGGCACCACAACATGCGTCAATGATTTTTGCAGAGAAATGCCCTCAAGCATATAAATATGTAGTAACCCTCTATGGTAGTCTTGCTGCTACAGGACGTGGGCACATGACTGATCAAGCTATCATAAACGTACTGCAACAACATGGATATGTCGAGATAGAATGGCATCCTGAAATCCGCCTCCCATTCCACCCTAACGGTATGAAATTTGAAGGCTTTAGCAATGATGGACGCTTATTAGACAGTTGGACGGTATACAGTATAGGCGGAGGAGCGCTCTCCGAAGGTAAAGAATATGACATGTTCAGCGTCACCAACACATATGCTCTAAAAAATCTATCGGAAATTATGGCATGGTGTTACGACAACGGCCGTAACTTCTGGGAATATGTAGAAATGTGTGAACAAAAGGATATATGGGATTTCCTGCAGAAGATCTGGCATGCAATGCAAAAATGCGTGGAAGCCGGGTTAGACAACGATGGCGTACTTCCTGGTCCACTACATCTTTCACGCAAGGCTTCGGGATATTACTCCAGAGCTGGTAAATATTCTTCTGCTGCTCGGGACAAATCTCTCATCTATGCCTATGCTCTAGCCGCTAGCGAGGAAAATGCAGCCGGTCATACTGTCGTTACGGCCCCTACTTGTGGAGCTTGTGGCGTGCTACCTGCTGTGCTATATCATCTCAAGAATACTCAAGGACTTTCTGAAACTCGTATTCTCAGAGCTTTAGCCACAGCCGGACTTATCGGTAATGTCGTGAAGCAAAATGCATCCATTAGTGGTGCAGAAGTTGGATGTCAAGGCGAAGTTGGTGTGGCTTGTGCAATGGCTGCTGCTGCAGCTTGTCAACTTTTGGGCGGTAGTCCGTCACAAATAGAATATGCTGCAGAAATAGGTTTGGAGCATCACCTTGGAATGACTTGTGACCCTATAGCTGGTATGGTACAGATACCATGTATCGAGCGTAATGCTTTTGCTGCTACCAGAGCTCTTGATGCACAGCTCTATGCTATTCAAAGTGATGGAAAGCATCGTGTCACATTCGATAAAGTCGTTGCTGTTATGAAACAAACGGGACATGACTTACCGTCACTCTACAAGGAGACTAGCATGGGAGGACTTGCTACCAGTCTTGACATTCCTTAAAAAGGAAATCCATATCCCCCTACCCCTTATTCATTCATATCTTTTTCAAGGTTATCACGCCAAAGATATTTTCTCGTTTCATGTACGATGATGCCATTGAGCAGAAGCAGAGAGAGCAGGTTCGGGATAGCCATGAGCGCATTCATGCAATCGGCAATATTCCACACTACCCCCAAACTGGCAATACTACCAAAGAAGATGGCGATGATATACACTAGGCGATAAGCATACATCAACTTCTTACCACTGAGGTACTCCATGGCTCGCTCACCATAATAACTCCATCCCAATATTGTACTAAAGGCAAATGTGAGCAGACCGAAAGTAAGCAATGGTTCTCCGATATAGGGTATCTTACTGAATGCCTCTTTGGTAAGCGTTGCACCATTAGAAAAATCAATATCTGGATAAGCGATGATGCTGCTCACAATGACAATACCAGTAAGTGCACAGATGACAACAGTATCCCAGAATGTTCCCGTAGAAGATACTAATGCCTGGCGCACAGGATTACGCGTTTGCGCAGCCGCTGCCACAATAGGTGCGGAACCCAAACCTGATTCATTAGAGAATAATCCACGTGCTATACCAAATCGGGCAGCCATGATTACTGATGCACCAGCAAAACCTCCACCTACTGCACTAGGATCAAATGCTGAACGGATGATAAGAGAAACTGCCGATGGTATATAGTTGTAATTTACACCTATAATATATAGGCACCCTAATACGTAGAAGAGGGCCATGAATGGTACAAGAAATTCGCACACTTTGGCAATACTCTTCACTCCACCCAACAGTACTGCAGCAACTAAAAGGCAGATAACACTTCCACTAATATAAGGTGATATATGATAGGTGTTTTGGGCTATCGTAGATATAGCATTCGCCTGCACCGTATTGCCGATACCAAAAGCAGCAACGGCCGTGAAAAAAGCAAAAAGAACTGCTAACCATTTCTGTCCTAGTCCTTTTTCCAAGGCATACATCGGACCTCCAAGCATCTTTCCTTTTTTTGTTTTTTGACGATATTTGATAGAGAGAAGTCCTTCAGAATATTTTGTGGCAATTCCGAACACACCCGTTATCCAGCACCAAAAGACTGCACCGGGACCTCCCAAGGAGATTGCTGTGGCTATACCAATAATATTTCCCGTACCAATGGTGGCAGCAAGAGCGGTAGATAAGGCACCAAACTGTGAGACATCGCCTTTTGCATGCTTGTCACGGGATACCGACAGTTTGATTGCCAGCCATATCTTGCGCTGTGGAAATCGCAGGCGGATGGTAAGGAAGATGTGAGTGCCCAACAATAAAATGATCATTGGCCATCCCCAAAGAAATGTACTTATATTCTCAAAAAAACTATTTATCAACTCCATTTTTGTGTCACTTTGGTGATTATTATTGTGCAAAGGTATACAAAATGGTACGATTTTGCAAATTTGAAGAACAGAAATGTTTAAGATATCTGTTATTATGCAAAATAAAAACGTAAATACCCCCCGACATCACGTCGGAGGGCACAACAACACAAACACAAATATAGTAGCCCGAAAGCTTACTATTATATTATAAATTACTATTACATTATACCATCTTCACGAAGTTTCTTCTGCCATTTCCAAGCACTCACTAAGACGTCAGAAAGTGGGGTCTCAGCTTTCCAACCTAACACCTTGTTAGCCTTGGTACAGTCACCCCAGATCTTTTCAATATCGCCCTCACGACGTGGACCGTATTTCCAGTTCAACTTTACACCTGTGGCTTTTTCAAAAGTCTCAACGATTTCCAGTGTAGAATTTCCCTTTCCTGTGCCGATATTGAAATATTCAATAGCGTCAGTATCTTCGTCAAGTACACGAGTCATAGCGGCAACGTGAGCCTTAGCCAGATCTACTACATAGATATAGTCACGGATGCAAGTGCCATCTTCTGTATCGTAGTCGTTTCCAAAGATCGTAAGTTCTTTGCGAATCCCCATAGCTGTCTGGGTAACGTAAGGGATCAAATTGGCAGGAACACCATTTGGAAGTTCACCAATCAAGGCTGATGGATGTGCTCCGATAGGATTAAAATATCTCAGTACAATACTCTTGATATTAGCACCACTATGAATATAATCATAGATAATCTGCTCATTGATTTCCTTGGTGTTACCATAAGGAGAGGTTGCTTTCTGGTGAGGTGCATCCTCAGTAACAGGAAGATTCTCTGGTTTAGGCTGTCCATAAACAGTACAGCTAGAAGAGAAGATAATGCCCTTAACATCATACTTAGGCATAAGTTCGAGCAAATTGACAAGTGATACTATATTATTGCGATAATAAAGTAATGGCTTCTGTACACTCTCGCCTACTGCCTTAGAGGCTGCAAAATGAATAATACCGACAATTTCCGGATATTTCTGAAATACCTTTTCTGTCGCTTCCTTATCACGAAGGTCTACATTCTCAAAGGCTGGTCGTACACCAGTAATTTTTTCAATACCGTCAAGTACTTCTATTTTAGAATTACTCAAATTATCTACTATTACAACATTGTATCCCGCTTGTTGCAGTTCTACTGTGGTATGACTTCCGATGAAACCTGTACCACCTGTAACTAAAATTGTCTGTTTCATAATGCTATTAGTTATTATACGACAAAGGTACACATTTTTTTAGAAATATGTACCTTTGAGAGTTTTAATTTTCAAATATTTTCTATAACGATTAACCTAATCCAAACAGGGTACGCAATCCGCTCTCTAATCCGGAGAATCCCATGAAGGCTAAACTCAGAAGTCCTGCAGTAATCAGCACGATACTCATCCCCTGCATTCCCTTAGGGATTTTTACAAGCGAAAGTTGCTCGCGAATACCTGCAAAGAGAACCAAAGACAGAGCAAAGCCAAGAGCTGTAGAAAATGCATAGATAACACTCTCCATCAAGCTATAGTCTTTCTGAATTACCAATATAGCTACACCAAGTACAGCACAGTTGGTGGTGATAAGTGGTAGGAAGATACCCAAAGCTTGATATAATACAGGGGATACTTTCTTTAGAATGATCTCAACCATCTGCACCAAAGCTGCTATAATAAGAATGAATGACAGTGTCTGTAGGTATTGCAATCCCAACGGGTTCAATACATAAACCTGAACCAGATAAGTAACAATCGTAGAGAGCGTGAGCACAAAGGTTACCGCTGCACCCATACCCAAAGAGGTATCTATCTTCTTGGATACTCCCAGGAACGGACAAATGCCGAGAAACTGAGATAAAACGATGTTATTGACAAAAATTGCCGAGATAAATATTAATAAATACTCCATAGTTTATGCCTTTTTGAATTTATTAAATAGTGCAACTAGATAGCCTAAAGAAATAAAGGCTCCAGGAGGCAACACAAACAAAAGAATGTTGCAGGTTTCGGGTAATAATCGAACTCCAAAGATACTACCTGCTCCTAACAATTCTCTTACTACACCTAAAATCGTAAGTCCCATGGTAAAGCCAAGGCCTATTCCTAATCCATCGAAGATACTGGAAATAGGACTATTCTTACAGGCAAAACTTTCGGCACGTCCCAGAATAATGCAGTTTACTACTATCAACGGGATATATATGCCCAATGCATCGTTGATACTCTGTGGGGCATAAGCACTCATAAACATCTGCAAGATAGTAACAAAGGCTGCTATCACAACTATAAAAACCGGAATACGCACCATGTCTGGGGTAATCTTCTTGATACATGAGATAACAAAATTTGTACATACAAGTACTGCCATTGTGGATAATCCCATGGACAAGCCATTTATACCACTGGTGGTTGTGGCCAGTGTCGGACACATACCGAGGAAAAGTACAAAAGTAGGATTTTCCTTGATAAGTCCATTCAGTAATATTTTAAGATTGCTCATACCCTATCTCCTTTCTTGTTTTGTTTGAGTGTCTTTGTTGTGTTTCATATACACCTTGTATGCCTGATTGATTGCCTTGAGAAAGGCTCGACTAGTAATCGTAGAAGCTGTGATGGCATCTATCGCATTACCATTCTTGTCATCCTTGCTCACATGCAGTTCGCCATCTTTTGGATTCAGTCCGATAACACTTCCCTTGTTGCCTTTTTGAAACCAAGTTCCTGCCTTCATTCCAAGTCCTGGTGTCTCGGATGTTGATAGGATGGTATAACCCAGAATGCAACCATTCACATCGAAACCTACCAACACCTTTAGTTCTCCACCAAACCCCATTGTAGTGCTTTCTACTGCAGATCCCAGAGATTGTCCAGTAGCATTGTTTACCTTATGTATGGTAAAAGAGAACTGTTTACCGTCTATTCTCTCATTTACAACTTCTGGTGCGGCTACTGATATATCAGATGAGCCCATCACTTTCTTGATACCCTCAGCAAGTGTCTGTTCAGCCTTTGTCCGAATTGGTCCTTCGGTGATATGGTTGACATAAGCCAAAATAGCTCCTACTATCAAGGCTACACCGACGAGCACAAGTATCATATTGGATAAAGATGATTTAATTTTTTCCATCTTCAAATATGTTTTTTTAGATTATATACTATTTTTGTTTTTCACCAAATCGCTTAGGTTTGACATAGGTGTTGATGAGTGGTGTAAATGCATTCATAATGAGAATGGCAAAACTCATACCCTCAGGATAGCTGCCCCAGTTGCGAATGACGATAGTAAGGAATCCGATAGCTACACCATAGATAATCTGGCCCTTATGAGTCATCGGACTTGTCACATAGTCGGTAGCCATAAAGATGGCTCCCAGCATCAGTCCTCCTGTGAAAACCTCGGTAAGAGGATCAGCATAAACAGGATTAGCCAGATGAAGAATGCCACTAAAGATTATTACTGTGCCTATAATAGAAACAGGAATATGCCAGGTGATTACTTTCTTCCACAGCAAATAACACAAACCTAAGAGAAGAGCCAATGCGCATACTTCGCCGATAGTACCAAGTCCGAGATTAGGATTTGAACCCAAAAGGAGCTGAGTAGCATCAGGCAACTGATTGAGTACAGAAGCATCGCCTGACTTGATCGCTGTCTTCATAATAGATAGTGGTGTAGCTCCTGTCTGTGCATCCATATATTTCAGCCAATGACCGGATGTTGGCCATGAGGTCATCTGAGCAGGGAAACTTACCAATAAGAAGCAACGACCTACCAAAGCTGGATTGAAAGGGTTATTGCCTAATCCACCAAAAGTCATTTTGCCAATACCTATCGCTACAAGTGCACCAACCATAACAATCCATATCGGGAGATTACTAGGAAGGTTCATACCTAATAATAGACCTGTAACAATAGCAGAGCCATCACTAATAGAAGGGTTAACCTTAAGGATATATCTAGAAATAGCCCATTCTATAAATACACACGATGCAACACTGCTCAGCAACACCACTGCTGAACCAATTCCAAAATATATTAAAGAGACTAATATGGCTGGAATAAGTGCAATGACTACTCCATACATATTCTTCTCGACCGTCTCATTTCCATGAGCATGGGGTGAAAGAGAAACTATTAATTTTCCCATCTTTATTATGATTTATTTCTTTTGTCTACTTTTAATGATACTCATCACTGCGCCTTTACCTTGCAAGATGTTATCGAGTATAGGGCGATGAGAAGGACACGTGAACTGACATGATCCACAACTGATGCAACTTGTGACATCTTCTTGCTCCAAACGCTCGTATTCTTTCATACTCGACAATGTGGCAAGCAGATATGGTTCTAATCCCATAGGACAGGCATCGACACATTTACCACAACGAATACATGGTTGGATGCTCTTTCTATGTGCATCAAAACCCGAAAGTACTGTAATAGAGTTAGTACCCTTGCATACTGGCACATCCAAACTCATTACCGCTTTACCCATCATCGGACCGCCTGCAAGTACCTTATTGTCACCATCAGGTAATCCGCCACAAGAGTCTATCAATTGACTAAATGGCGTTCCCATTCTTACCAAAAAGTTGCCTGGATTCTTGATTTCTTTGCCTGTAACAGTGGTATATCTCTCAAAGAGGGGCTTATGTTTCATTACTGCCTGATACACAGCAAAAGCTGTTCCTACATTCTGCACAATAGCACCTACATTTACAGGAATAGCAGGTGGTGCTGGTACTTGACGATGAATCACAGCATCCACCAACTGTTTTTCTCCTCCCTGAGGATATTTCTTAGCAAGTGGTACAATCTCTATATTCTGAATGTCAGCAGTTTTTTCCTCAAATAGTTGAATAGCTTTAGGTTTATTATCTTCTATACCGATATAGGCTTTGTCTACTTTGGCAGCTTTCATCAACAGACGAACGCCCTCAATGATTTCATCACTGTGTTCCATCATCAGGCGATAATCAGATGTGATATATGGTTCACATTCTACACCATTAATGATAACACACTCTGCCTTAGCAGTAGGTGGAGGACAAAGTTTGATAAATGTAGGGAAACCTGCTCCACCCATACCTGTGACTCCTGCGACTTTGATTCTCTCAATAATCTCCTCAGGAGTTAGTTCAGGATGATCAGAAAGTTTTTCTAGTTTATCTGTTCTGTCTATATTCTCTTCCCATTCATCACCTTCTACATTGATGATAATCACTGGTTTTCTATATCCAGTAGCATCAATACTGGTATCAATCTTTGCAACTGTTCCCGAAACAGAACTGTAAATAGGAGCACTTACAAAGCCACCAGCTTCTGCAATCAATGTTCCAACCTTTACTTTGTCTCCACGCTGTACAACAGGTTTTGCAGGGGCTCCAATATGCTGACTCAAAGGAAATATTGCTTGCTTAGGGAGAGCAGCAACCTGCGTAGACATCTCTGCGGTAATCTTATTCTCATCAGGATGTACACCTCCTAAATGAAATGTATGTATTTTCATGCTTTCTCCTCCTCTTTTATATTACTCTCTGTCTTCTCTATATTGGCAGTTGATTTGCGTACTGGGAAATTTACTTTAACGATAGCTCCGGTAGGACATTCGTCAACACACTTTGTACACATTCTACATTTATTGTAGTCTATATAAGATAGATTATTCTCTATCGTGATAGCCTCGAATTTACATACCTTCTGACACTTTCCGCATCCTATACATGCTACAGCACAGTTTTTCCGAGCAACTGCTCCTTTATCTTTGTTAACACATTGCACATAAACTCTACGACCTTTAGGACCTTTCTTTCGCAACTCCATAATATGTCGCGGACAAGCCTTGGTACATGCTCCACATGAGGTACATTTTTCTTCATCGACCTCTGGTAAACCTGTGGATGGATTGATATGAATGGCATCAAACTGACAAGCAGCAACGCAATCTCCACATCCTAGGCAGCCATATCCGCATCCCGTTTCACCTGCACAGGTAGAATGCATGGCAGCACAAGTATGCAAACCATCATATTCGGCAATACGTGGACGGAATTCACACGTTCCATTACATCTTACAACAGCCACCATAGGCTCTGTGTTTGCCATGGCCATACCTAGGAGGTCTGATACTTTATTCATCACAAGATCACCTCCTACTGGACAACGCAGACCATCAATACTTCCTTTGTCTGCTCCCTTAACAAGTGCATCTGCCATACCAGAACATCCGGCAAATCCGCATCCACCACAATTAGCTCCTGGCAACAGGTCGATAACCTGACCAATGCGCGGATCTTCGGTTACAGCAAACTTTTTAGAAACGAAATACAGCACTAACGATGAAACTAATGCTATGGTTCCTAAAACAAGCACTGCAATAATAATAAAATTCATAATCTGTATTTGCTTTAGTTATTATTCTATTTCAAAATGGATTCCTCTTTGAATTTTCTTCTTTGTGAGAAACAATACAATATAATAAACAGCTAGGGAACATAAGGAGGACAAGGCTGCTAATGGTTCGTTAGCTGTAAGTATTTTGATCGTAAAGAGAGAAATAAGCATAATGGTAAGAGGTAAAATATAAGCAAGAAAATCAGCCTTGAAAGCTACGGATTTTTTTGCGCTTATAACAACCTCGTCACCTAGTTTATAATTATGTTCTTTACAAACCTGTATATCAATCATCTTTTCCTTGGTATCAGAAGCATTACAGTGGGACGCTACTTTACATTCATTACATGCTGAATTTTGAAGTATTCTTACTCTGACAAATTCGTCACCAATAGTTTCTATAATACCCGCATGTTTTATTTTGTTGCTCATGTTGTTAAATTTAGGTAGTCGATTGGTAAGTCGACTTTACAAATGCAAAGATAATATTTTCTATGAAAATAATAATATTTTTTTGTAAAAAAGTCATGAAAACATTTTCTTAGTCAGAAAAAAAACTTATATTTGCATTAAAATCAAATCATATGAAAGCAACAGAACAAACTATCCAACAAATCGGGCGGTTTATTAATAAAATCGCTGAAAAATTCCCTCTTCAGGAAGAGATTAATATGCTTACTGATATTCATATCAGAGTATCACAAGATAATGGTGATATGATAGCGTATGATGACAATGATCATGAAATCACACGTTGCGTCATTGAACAGTGGATTGAATGTAAAGAAGAGGCTTTCTATGATCAGGTTTTACTGCAACTAAGAAGTAACTTTAAAAAGAATGCTAACACTGTGGATAATCTAGGACTACTAAAGCCTTATAGCTTTGTCCTCGAAAATGATGACTGCGAAAATATGGGAGAAATCTATATGGCTGATGACGACACTGTAATCATAGGTGGAGATATTATGCCTGATTTAGATAAAGATTTAGACAATTTTCTTTCCACCTTATTAAATAAATAAATCTCTTTATTCGCCAGCCATACATAATTTCTTCAGGTCGTAAAAAGAGCCATTGTAAATGTTAAAGTCTACATATCCCCTTATACCTGGAAGTTTACCTGCATCTGTGTGCTGCCAAAATTTCCAAGCTCCTTGGTATTCTATTTTATCTACATAATAATGTGCTATCCAATAAGGATAATCGTCGAATACTGGGGCACTTAGATAATTCATTTTAAACTTATAGTTGGTATACAAGATTGGTTTTACATGGTATTTATCTTCTACGATATGTAACCATGTGAGTACATCACGTTGGAAGTCTTCGACTTTCTGATTTATTGGCTTATGCTCGATATCTAAAACTGGAGGAAGATCACCACCTGTCAAATGTACCTTATTAAGAAAGAAATAAGCTTGAGCTCGTGGAGAACTCTTTAAACTCCAAAAGTGATATGCGCCACGAATAAATCCATATTCACGGGCATTATAAAAATTATTTCTGAAATTTGGATCTAACTTTGTAGAACCTTCCGTAGATTTGATAAACACAAAGCGAATAGGACAGTTGTTTATCATACCATGTTTTAGTTTGTCCCAGTCTATCTCGCCTTGATAATGGGAGATGTCGATACCTTGTATCTCATATCCGTTCGGATAGTTGACATCACCATAAAGTGCTCGCCATCTAAATCCTGTAGGACCAACAAAGAAATAATAAAATACCCAAACATAGGCTACAACAGTAGCTATACCTCCTAGCCACCATGCCCACCGAGGATATTTATGAAAAAAAGGAAAGGAACCATGAGAAATACTCTTAGCCCTTCTTCGAGAATTCGAAGATGACTTTTTCTGAGTATTTTTCCTGGTTCCTGACATTATATTATACTATTTATAGTATTACTTACTTATTCTGCTCTAATGCAAGAGTCTTGGTAGGCTGATCACATACATCAGCAGGACCCCAATACTGGATAGGACCTGGATATACATACTTAGTCTCTACAGCAAGCTCATCACGCATAGCAGCCCAAGCCTTGAATGGAGCGCCATCAAGTTCAACAAGAGCCTTACGGATAACTGGCTTCATTTCACCATTACGCTTCTCCATGTTCATCATCATTGTGATAGGCACACCACCAGCTTTCCAGTTGTCTGTAGTATCTGTAGTGTTCTTAACAATTGCCATGTAACCTGTCTTACCAGCAGCAATCAACTGGGCAGCTGATGTACCAAGAGCATAGCAATAGTCTGCATCAAAGTTAGAAGGAGCAGCACAACGACCCTCGTAACCGAAGAAGTGGTGCTGAGCAGCGAACTTGCCTGTAAACTTACCATCCTTCTTCCACTTATCAAGGAGTGCGCCAACCATATCGCTAAGTAACTTCTCTGTCTCGATAAGTGATACCTGAACGTTTCCGTGAGGGTCACGATCGAGAGAAAGCTGACGAGCAACACCTTCTGGTAAAGTCTCGAATGTAGCTGCATTTTCCTTAGAAAGGTGCTCAAGGATATACTTACGCTGAGCATCTTTGTCAAGATCCTTGTAATCTGCGCCATGAGCTGCGAGCAAGTCATTCAACTCTTGGATAAGACGACCAATAGCTGGGATGAACTCGATCAAACCTTCTGGTACAAGAACAACACCAAAGTTATTGCCCTTCTCAGCACGTTTTGCAACTACAGTTGCTATCTGCTCAACGATCTGATTCAAAGTCATATCCTTAGCCTGAACTTCCTCAGAAATCAAACAGATGTTAGGCTGTGTCTGAAGAGCACACTCAAGAGCAATATGAGAAGCTGAACGACCCATCAACTTAACGAAATGCCAATATTTGCGAGCTGAGTTACAGTCACGCTCAATATTACCAATAAGCTCTGAATATGTCTTTGTTGCTGTATCGAAACCGAAAGAAGTCTCAATCTGATCATTCTTCAAGTCACCATCAATAGTCTTAGGGCAACCGATTACCTGTACACCATACTTCTTAGCAGCATAGTACTCTGCCAATACACAAGCATTTGTATTAGAATCATCACCACCAATAATAACAATGGCTTTAATGTCAAGTTTACGAATGATCTGAAGACCCTTCTCAAACTGATCCTCTTTCTCCAACTTGGTACGACCTGAACCAATCATATCGAAACCACCAGTATTACGATAGTTTGCAAGGAATTCTTCTGTAATCTCAATATAGTTATGGTCTACTAAACCACCAGGACCCATCAAGAAACCATAAAGACGATTCTCTGGGTTCAACTTCTTTACTGTATCAAATAATCCTGAAATAACATTGTGACCACCAGGAGCCTGACCACCTGACAAGATAACACCGATGTTGATTTTCGCATTGTTAGCTTCTGTACCAGGTACAAACTCTATCAATGGCATGCCATAAGTGTTAGGGAACAACTTCTTGATTTCTTCCTGATCACCAACACTCTGAGTTGGTTTACCTTCACTAATCTTAACTGCACCTTGGAGAGCCTTTGGCAACTTTGGCTGATAAGCAGCTCTCTCCTTCTGCAATGCACTAATTTCCATAATTCTATTATAATTGTTAATATTGAAAGTTCTAAAAACCATGCAAATTTAACTTTTTTTTTCGAGATATGGAAACAAAAACAAGTAAAATCATTTTTTTAAGATATTTTTTCTCTTTATAATTGCCTATTTCTCCAAAAAATTACTATCTTTGAACTTGTAAACAATCTAAAGAGAAAAATTATGAGTAACAAAAGAGATCTAAAACGCACAATAAATTACATTTGCAGTGATTTATTTGCAGAGTGTGTAGCAGCTTCTTTGTATGGTAATCAAAAATCTTCTACAGAGAATACAGATGCTTTGTTAACTTCTATTTTATTAGTTCATAGTGATTATGTACGTAGAATTTCTCATCCTGAGCCTGGAATTCCTCAAAAGAAATTTTACAAGATATTAATTGAAGACTTCAATAAGCAAGTGAATGAACTAATCGATCAAATTGCAAATCTAGGTTAGATACATGGTAAAAGAGTTCTGTAATTGGGTATTGTACGAGAAACTGGGGTGGAAGAAAAATATTACAGTAGGTAATTATGACAAATACATTATTTGTTTTGCACCTCATACTAGTAATTGGGATTTGTTTTTAGGACTGCTCTTCGCTCATGCAGAAGGGATGACTCCTAATTTCCTGATGAAAAAAGAATGGTTCTTCTGGCCTCTTGGACCAATTTTCAAGAAAATGGGTGGTATCCCTGTATATCGCAGTAAACATACAAGGATGACAGAGGCAATGGCAGAAACAGCTAAGAAAAGAGAAAAGTTTGTGCTATGTATTACACCAGAAGGAACTAGAAGTCTGAATCCTGATTGGAAAAAAGGATTTTACTATATTGCCCAAGGAGCTAACATCCCCATTTTATTATATGGTGTGGACTATAAACAAAAATTGATTCAGTGCACCAAAGTGATAATTCCAAATGGTGACATAGAATCTCAAATGAAAGAAATCAAACTATATTTTAAAGATTTCAAGGGTAAGAAACCTGAGAAATTTACAATTGGAGATATTTGTTAAGGTTTATAAGTTGAACAAAAAAATTTTAGACAAAGCCTATAAGGCTTCTTTTTGGTGTGGATTACTTCTCTTTTCTTCTACTACTGCCACAGCACAGTATTTAGATGGAGACACGCATGCTTGGGGAAGCATTGAGTACAACGATGATCCCTGGGTGTTCCGTGTGTCTCGTAAAAATTTGATTACGGATGGGTTGTTAAACAGACATGTCGCAATATGGGCATCTCATGGACGTTATTACGATAATGACAAGGGCTTTTGGAAATGGCAAAGACCATATTTATTTGGAACAACAGAGGATCTATTTACTCAGACTATCGTTGTACCCTATTTGATTCCTATGCTTGAAAATGCAGGAGCTGTAGTTTTCACCCCAAGGGAAAGAGATTGGCAAAAGAATGAAATTATTGTAGATAATGATGATGCCACCTCTTCTTATTACCAAGAAACAAATAATGGTAAAAAATGGCAGAGTTGTGATTCCATTGGCTTTAGAAATGTCAACGGAATTCTACATGATGGAGAAAATCCATTTCAAAGAGGCACAGTAAGACAAGCGAAAACTTCAAAAAAGAAAAAAATAAGCACCGTTTCATATAGACCCAATTTCCCAGAATCGGGTAAATATGCTGTCTATGTAAGTTATCAGACGCTACCCAAAAGTGTTAAGGACGCCCAGTATTATGTAGTACATAAGGGTATCAGAACTGAATTTACAGTAAACCAAACTATGGGTAGCGGTACTTGGGTTTATCTAGGTACTTTTGATTTTGATAAAGGATATAGTGATGATAATCAGGTTATCGTCACAAATTATTCCTCTCATCGCGGTATTGTCACTACAGACGCTGTCAGATTTGGCGGAGGAATGGGTAATATCGAAAGAGGAGGCTCTATCTCCGGGCTTCCTCGTTGTTTGGAAGGAGCCAGATACTATGCACAATGGGCTGGCGCTCCTTATAGTATATATAGTGGACGACATGGTAGCAATGATTATGCAGATGATATCAACAGCAGGTCGCTAATGACAAACTGGCTTGCAGGGGGAAGCGTATATGTTCCTTCCCTGAACGGCAAGAAGGTTCCTATTGAATTGTCTTTGGCCGTTCATAGTGATGCCGGATATGCACCTAACGGGAAAGATATCACCGGAAGTCTTGCGATATGTACAACAGAATTTAATGACTGTGTTCTAAATTCTGGAATCAGCAGAATGGCTTCATACGACTTCGCTGAAGCTCTTTTAAAAAATATAAAAACTGATATCATTGCACGGTATCATACTTGGAACAATAGGTATCTCTGGGATAGAAACTATTCAGAAACACGTTTACCAGCTGTTCCTTCAGCTATTATAGAAACACTTTCTCATCAGTCTTTCCCAGATGTGAAGTTAGCACAAGATCCTTGGTTTAAATTTACAATAGCTCGTAGTATATATAAAACAATTTTACGATTTATAAATTCCAATCATGGTAAAGCCTATAAGATTCAGCCCTTACCACCCAAGAGTTTTGGTATTCATTTGGACGACAACGGAAAAGCTACTTTAAAATGGTCTGAGCAAATTGACCTTCAAGAGAAAACAGCAGTACCATCCGGTTATATTGTATATACATCTATTGACAATCAAGGATTTGACAATGGTACATACATTAATAGTTCTTCCATGTCTCTAGATCTACAACCAGGATTACAATATTCTTTTAAAATAACTGCCGTAAATTCTGGTGGAGAAAGTTTCCCATCAGAGACTTTATCGGCAACATACAACTCACTATCGCCATATAAGATATTGATAGTTAACAACTTCCACAGATTAGCTTCACCACAAGTTGTAGACAATGATAAGTCACAAGGCTTTGATTTCAATAAAGACGAAGGCGTAAGTTTTGGTTTGACAGCAGGATGGAATGGTAAACAAATTTGCTTTGATAAAAGAAGAATGGGAATAGAAGGCCCTGGCGGTTTGGGATACTGTGGTAATGAAATGGCTGGACAATTTATTATGGGAAATACATTTGACTATCCTGTAGAACATATAAAAGCTATAAAAAGCAATCCTAACTATAGTGTGACAAGTTGCAGTGTAGAATATCTTCTAAATCACAATATCGACTTAAGTCGTTATAACGTTATAGATATTATCTGTGGCCAAGAAAAATATGATGGTTACACACCTGAATATTATAAGACATTTACGCCAGAACTAAAGTCACTGATCAGTCAATATCAAAGTAAAGGCGGTAAACTCTTGGTCAGTGGATCGTATGTCGGTTCCGATATGTCTTTGCAAGATGATAAGGAATGGTTTAAAAATATTTTCCACGCAGAGCCTGTTGCTGCAGATTCTCTAAAATCTGATGGTAGAATATCAGGATTAGGGATGAGTTTCAACTATTATAATACATTAAACGACAAGCATTATGCCTCTACCCATTCGGATATTCTCATGCCCAACGGAAATGCAATCTGTGCAATGAAATATAGTGATGAAAATCCTGCTGCCGTTGCATTTAAAGACGAAAAATCATCAACCTTTGTCATGGGATTCCCGTTTGAATGTATAAAATCAGACAATGACAAAAAAAATATAATGCAAGGTATTTTAAATTACCTATTGCATTAAATATTTAACCCTTTTATAATTTAAAAATTATGTATAAAATTCAAGCAAATCAATCAGGTACAAGAAGCATCGAAGTTTCAGACGCTCACCTACAAACAATAAAGAAATATCACCTATTCAAGAATCTAGTTGATAGTAATGGTATCGTAGATGAAGAAACTCTAGATAAACTAAAGTTCAACGTTCGCTCTCTTTTGGAAGGAAATACAGAAACCAATAAAGAATTATTGGATTTGTGTTTGGATGTTATCTACAATAATAATATGAAAGCTTTAGGTTTGCATAATCTGGCATTGTTATATGCAGATTGGAATGCGAAGATTCAAGTGGAAGATACTAACTCATCAGATATAGATTAATGATGCTGACAGATTTTCTTCCTACAACAAGAAAAGAATGTGAATTAAGAGGATGGGATCAATTAGATATCATCCTTTTTTCTGGTGATGCCTATGTAGATCATCCGTCCTTCGGCGTAGCCGTTATAGGACGTACATTGGAGGCTGCAGGATATAAAGTTGCTATCGTCCCCCAACCTGACTGGCATGGTGATTTCAGAGATTTCAAGAAACTAGGTCGTCCACGACTGTTCTTTGGTATATCTCCTGGATGTATGGATTCTATGGTTAATAAGTATACGGCAAATAGACGCTTACGTTCCGTAGATGAATATTCGCCAGACGGAAGACACGACTGCAGACCAGAATATCCGACAATCGTATATTCAAATATTCTAAAGAAATTATACCCAGATGTTCCTGTTATCTTGGGTGGTATAGAAGCATCTATGCGCCGATTGACTCATTATGATTATTGGCAAGACAAATTAAAGAAATGTATTCTATGTGAATCAGGAGCTGATATCATCAGCTATGGAATGGGGGCTAAAAGTATCCTTGAAATAGCAAAGAGATTAAACTCAGGACAAAGAGTACAGGACTTATATGATATTCCACAAATCGTCTATCTCGCCAAAAAAGCTGATATATATAATGGCATAAAAGAGGATGATATTATTCTACATCCTCACGAAGAATGCCTAAGAAATAAAAAAGCAGAGGCCGAGAATTACAGGCATATCGAAGAAGAATCAAATAAGATTCATGCTCAGAGACTATTACAAGGTGTTGATGGTAAATATGCTGTAGTAAATCCGCCTTTCCCTACCCCGACGACAGAAGAGCTTGATGCAACTTTTGATTTACCATATACAAGGTTACCTCATCCTAAATATAAAGGAAAAAAGATTCCTGCATATGAAATGATAAAATTCTCTGTGAACATTCACCAAGGATGTTTTGGTGGTTGTGCATTCTGCACAATATCAGCTCACCAAGGCAAATTTGTGGTATGCAGAAGTAAACAAAGTATTCTTAATGAGGTAAAAAAGGTTATCGCTATGCCAGACTTTAAAGGTTATCTGAGCGATCTTGGTGGTCCTTCTGCCAATATGTATGGAATGCATGGCAAGAACCACAAGGCATGTGAACATTGCAAGCGTCCTTCATGCATTAATCCACAGGTATGCCCTAATCTAATAACGGACCATTCTAAATTATTAGATATTTATCATAGTGTTGACGCATTACCTGGCATAAAAAAGAGTTTTATTGGAAGTGGTGTTAGATATGACCTTTTACTGCATAAGAGCAAGGATGAGCATAGTAACCAAGTAGCAAGACAATATACTCGGGAATTGATTACAAAACATGTAAGTGGACGTCTGAAGATAGCTCCAGAACATACTTGCGACAATGTCCTCAGACTGATGAGAAAGCCTTCTTTCAGCCAGTTCTATGAGTTTAAAGCTATATTCGACAAGATTAATAAAGAAGAGAATTTGCGTGAACAGATCATTCCATATTTCATCAGTTCTCATCCAGGGTGTCGACCTGAAGATATGGCAGAACTAGCCGTTATAACGAAAGACTTGAATTTCCATTTGGAACAAGTTCAAGACTTCACACCTACACCAATGTCTATATCTACAGAGACTTGGTACACAGGATATGATCCATATACTCTAGAACCGGTATTCTCGGCAAAAACTCCAAGAGAGAAACTTGCTCAAAGACAATTCTTCTTCTGGTATAAACCTGAAGAGAAAGCAAATATCGTAAAAGAACTCAAAAAGATGAACCGTGAGGATCTGATTAAAAAACTTTATCCAAATGGCATCGGTAATATACACTCTTCTTATGATGAAAAGAAAACCGGAAGACGCAGTAGAAATGTCAAGGCACGATACAACGATCGTCCTGTAGGTTCTGTTTATGAGAATCCTGGCGTTGAGAGTGATAGTCACTCAGGTTCCGGATATTTCAAGAATAAAAGAAAAAAAAGTTTTAATCCTAATTTTGATAATGAAAATCGTAGAAAGTCTGATAATCGGCAAGAAAAACAAAGAAACATGCGAGGACGGAATCGTCGTAACAGATAATTTTATTGCGGTTATAGATGGCTCAACAAGTAAAACTCCCGTTCGAATATCTCCGGATATGAAGAACGGGAGATATTGTATGTTATTAATATCCCAATTTATCGAGAACATGCGAAAGGATATTAATTTAAACCAATTTTGCAAAGAAATAACTAACGAAATTCTGTCTATTTATAAGCATACACCTGGTGGAATCATTGATCATGAATCTCATCCAGAAAAAAGATTATGCGCTAGTTGTATAATCTATTCCAAATACCAAAAAGAAATATGGATGATTGGTGATTGTCAATGTATGGTAAATGGAGTTTATTATGATAATAATAAGCCAGATGAAGAAAGAATTGCTAAAAAACGAGTTGATTTAATAAAACAAGGCTATTCAGCTAATTCTGCCAGACAGATAATTGTTCCTGAATTAGTTAAGTCTATGGAAGAGGGACAGAACAAATCTTATTCCGTCATTGATGGCTTCAATATTTTTATGCCAGGTATCAAAATCATCAAAGCATCAGGGGAAATCATCATGGCCTCCGACGGCTATCCATTTCTAAAGGGAACACTGGCTGATAGTGAGAGATTACTTCAGACACATTTGCATAACGACCCACAGAATATTGATGAATATATCGCAACCAAGGGACTAGTAGATGGTAATGTGTCGTTTGACGACCGATCATATATCAGATTCTATACCGATTGCGATGACGAGCCCTGTGAGGAACCTTACTTAAAGGAGAACCGCCAAAGCCACTGACAGTTCCTCCAGAGGCGACACCACAATATTGCATCCATCTGGCACGTATTCTATCTACATAATCAACTGTTTCATCACCACGCATATATCCATACTTAACAACAGGATCATTATAATATTGAGGAATTCTCAGTTTTAAAATAAAATCTGCAACATTTCCCCAAGAATAAGGATCACGGCCATACTTTCGGCATAAAGCCATAGCATCCCTCACATGATTATAGCCACCATTATAACTTGCCAGAACATAATAAATTCTTTGTGAAGAGTTAGGTATATCAGTAAAATATCCTCCTAGTTCTTGCATATATTGAGCTGCAGCTGCAATATTAGCTTCAGGATTATGAATTTCACTCATTGGAAGTCCTAGATGGTTGGCCGTAGAAGGCATAATCTGCATCAAACCTAAAGCTCCAGCCCACGATCTTGCATTAGGATCAAAGCAACTTTCCTGATAACACTGTGCAGCCATTAGACGCCAATCCATACGAGCTGCAGGAGCAAACATCTGGAAATATCTATCATATTTTGAGATGATTCCCTTTGATTTATTTAGCATTGGAGAATATACATGCCGCTGAATGCTTCTGCTACTCAACAAATAGTTTTCTTCTTGTTTAACTTGAGCAATAAGATTAGGAGTAAACCAACTATTCAAGGAATCGGCCAATTCAGTATTCCCTTTCTTTACAGCCCATTGCGTATGCAAAGAGTCAGTACCTACCCCACAAAAATCTAGTTTACTAACTTCTGTTCTCGGCAATTTCTTTTTAGGTAATTCAAATGCAATGACATCACCCTCATTATTCATGAGTTTCTTAATTAGATCTGTTGTATCTTTGCAAACATTCACTCGAACAGACACACCAATTTTTTGCGCAAACTTTTCCGCCAACAGATAGTCTGTTCCTAGACCTTTTCCACGATAGTCATAATAAGAATCAGGTCCAGATAAAGTCAATACAATAATCTCACCATTATTGACAATATCATTATAAGAAAAATTATCATCAGAAGATATTGAATCCTGATCTGTATTAATAGTTTCTCCCCACGGAGTTACAATAGCTTCTTTCTTTTCACGACAACCCGTAAAAAGTAACAGAAATGCAATTATAATATATAAATATGTCTTCATATCCTTAATTGGCTACAAAAATACAACTTTATTTGCAAATATGATAGAAAAGCCTTACATTTGCAATGTTTTATAAGTAAAAAAGAGATTTTATGTTACGAATAGCTGTTCAGAGTAAAGGTCGTCTATTTGACGACACAATGAATCTGCTTACAGAAGCAGACATCAAAGTGAGTGCGTCAAAGCGTACGTTGCTCGTTCAATCAAGCAATTTTCCTCTGGAGGTTTTATATCTTCGCGATGATGATATTCCTCAAAGTGTTGCCAATGGCGTTGCCGATATAGGCGTCGTTGGTGAGAATGAATTTGTTGAGCGACACGAAAACGCCCAGATTATCTCACGTCTCGGATTCAGCAAATGCCGTTTAAGTTTGGCTATCCCTAAAGAGATAAACTATACTGGATTACAGTGGTTTAATGGTAAAAAGATAGCGACTTCTTATCCAAATATCCTCAATGGTTATATGAAAAAGAACGGCATTTCTGCCGATATTCATGTAATCACAGGTTCTGTAGAAATCAGCCCTGGAATAGGACTTGCTGATGGCATTTTTGATATTGTAAGTAGTGGCTCTACCCTTGTGAGCAACAATCTACGAGAAGTAGAAGTTGTCATGAAGAGTGAAGCACTTCTTATTGGCAACTGGAATATGGATGAGGAGAAACATAAAATTCTCAATGAGATGCTTTTCCGTTTTGAGGCCGTTCGCTCTGCACAGGATAAAAAGTATGTCATGATGAATGCTCCAAAAGACAAAATACAGGATATAACGAATGTCTTACCTGGCATCAAGAGTCCGACGATTATTCCATTAGCCGATGAAAATTGGTGTTCTATTCATACCGTTTTAGATGAAAAGAGATTTTGGGAAATAATTGGTAAACTTAAGGAATTGGGAGCACAAGGTATTCTTGTATCACCAATCGAGAAAATGATTTTATAAGAATGAAAGTTATAAAATATCCACAGCAAAAAGATTGGGATAGTCTTGTTCAACGTCCACATTTAGATGTCACAAAACTTAACGATACAGTAAAAAAGATATTAGATGATATTAAGTCGAATGGCGATAAGGCTGTATATCAATACGAAAAGAAGTTTGATGGTGTTGATTTAGATTCGCTTATTGTTTCTGATGAAGAAATCAAAGAGGCAGAAACATTGGTGAGCAACGAATTAAGAGATTCTCTTGTTATCGCTCATGAAAATATTTTGAAGTTTCATCAATCACAATTGTTTAAGGGTGAAAAGATTGTTACTTCAAAGGGAGTATCATGTTGGCAGAAAAGTATTCCAATCCAAAAGGTCGGATTATATATTCCAGGAGGAACAGCTCCTTTGTTTTCTACAGTATTGATGTTGGCGACACCTGCAAAAATTGCAGGTTGCGAAGATATAATTTTATGTACACCACCAGATAAATCAGGAAAGGTTAATCCAGCAATCCTCGTTGCTGCAAAAATTGCAGGTGTGAATAAGATATATAAAGCAGGAGGTGTCCAAGCCATTGGTGCTATGGCATACGGAACAGAAACCGTTCCTAAAGTATATAAGATATTTGGTCCTGGCAATCAGTATGTTATGGCAGCCAAGCAACAGGTTAGCTTGCACGAAGTTGCTATAGATATGCCTGCAGGTCCGAGTGAAGTTTGTGTCATCGCCGACCAGAACTGTAACGTTGAATTTGTAGCAGCAGATTTGCTTTCTCAGGCAGAACATGGCATTGATTCTCAAGTTATATTAATCTGCACAGATGAAAATACATTATATAATATTGAGAAAAAAGTAGATTCACAACTACAACGATTACCAAGAAAAAATATTGCACAGAAGACCTTAGATAATTCAAAATTCGTTTTAGTTCATGACACGAATGAAGCCATAGAATTAAGCAATAAGTATGCACCGGAGCATTTGATAATTTCTACAGATGACTACGAATCATTAGCAGAAAAAGTGATAAATGCAGGTAGTGTCTTTTTAGGTAAATATGCTTGTGAAAGTGCTGGTGACTATGCAAGTGGCACGAACCATACTTTGCCTACCCATCAATATGCATTAGCATATAATGGTGTCAATCTTGACAGTTACAATAGAAAGGTGACTTTTCAGCATCTAAGTAAGGATGGAGTTCGTTCCATTGGAAAAGCCGTTGTATGTATGGCAGAAAATGAACAACTGGAAGCCCATGCAAATGCCATGAGACTAAGAATAAAGGATATTAATAGTTCAAATTAAATGCATATGAAAGAACTACAGGAATTATGTCGCAAAAATATATGGAATCTCGCCCCCTATTCATCAGCACGAAATGAATATTCCGGTCATGAGGCCCATATATTTCTGGATGCAAACGAGAATCCATATAATTCTCCATATAATAGATACCCAGATCCTTTACAACTTGAACTGAAGGCTGCATTGTGCAGAATTAAAGGTATTCCCAGTGAAAATATTTTCCTAGGAAACGGTTCCGACGAAGCTATAGATTTAGCTTACCGTATTTTCTGCAATCCTCATTTAGACAATGTCGTAGCAATAGAACCAACCTATGGAATGTATAAGGTATGTGCCGACATTAATGATATTGAGTATCGCCCAGTATTATTAGATGAAAATTTCCAATTTCAAGCCAATAAACTTCTTGCAGCTTGTGATGAGCATACCAAAATCGTTTGGATATGCTCACCAAATAATCCTACAGGAAATCTATTAAATAAAGAGGAGATCATCAAGACAATAGAACATTTCGATGGAATTGTGATATTAGATGAAGCCTATAGTGACTTTTCTAATGAGAAACCATTGCGCGGTTTGATACAGAAATATCAAAATTTGATAGTTCTCAACACAATGAGTAAGGCTTGGGGATGCGCTGCAATCCGTTTAGGAATGGCTTTCGCTTCTAAAGAAATTATAGATTTATATAATAAGGTGAAATACCCATACAATATTAATATCCTTACCCAAAAACAAGCTATGGAGATTCTAAAAGATCCATATCAAGTAGAGAAATGGGTAAATATCATCAAGCAAGAAAGAGCACATGTTATGGAAGCATTCCGTTCACTCCCTATATGTGAGAAGGTTTTCCGTACAGATTCAAATTTCTTCCTTGCCAAGATGAAAGATGCTCAAGCAATCTACAATTATCTGGTGAATACAGGTATTATCGTTAGAAACCGAGATAAAGTGAAATTATGTGGCAATTGCCTAAGAATCACTATTGGCAAGAAAAGCGAGAATGAAGAGCTACTTGCTGCACTCCGACAATATTAACAATATTGCCAGTAATACCAGTAAGTAGTTCCAAAAGTTTCTTTGATAGCATTTTTTCTTTCAGTAATATTCTTATATTTACGTTCAAGTGTTTGGTAATCAGCAAAGTCTGCGTCCATAACACTTGAATGATAAAGTACCTTAGGATTTACCCTATGATGTTTATAAAGTATAAGCGCTTCCCGATAATGTTTAGGCAAAGAACTGTCTAAAGAATAATATTTACCTACTTCAGCAACAAACTTATCCAATTTTTTATCCATCAATAATCCTACAAGATAATAATCATGGAGAGCAGGCTTATCCAAATGGTGCAATGTACAGAACTCGCAATAGTTTAAAGGACTAAGATATTGCTTGAATTCTTTTCCTAAATAAGCGTATAATTTACTCTTTGGATATAACAACATCTTAACAGATGATGCATTAGGTAATAACGATTCTGATCCACCAACAATAGGACTCTCAAAGAAAGATTCACCCAATTTGCCTTCCTTAGACAAGACAAATGCTTTTAGACAAGTTAAACTGCTATCAGTTTTATCTATATCAGAGATTACTTTATGAGCACCTTTCAAATCATCGTTAACAAGACAAACCTCAGCCCTAGCCCGTTGATGGAAGACCTTATCACTATTACAAATCAGAGACACTACTACAAACATGATTCCCATTTGCATAAGATTAATCCATAAGATCTTTGAACTATTACCAAAAGGATGAGTTTCAGGTTCATAAGGTTGGAACTGGATAGCAAAGAAGATCAGTATACCATATAATATTAATAGTAAAGGATATATAATCGTCCATGCACCAAAGCAGAACACTTCATTTACCTTCTGACTGACATCAGAAATAATCGCTAATGTCAATAATGCAGGGAAATAAACTAAAGCATGAGTTCTTTTCCTGAGTTTTGTGAGATGAAACATTCCCCATGAAAACAGCCCTAATACAATAGTTATAAGAAAAGCTCCAACCGTACGATTATAATGAGTCTGTCCCTTGGACAATTCATGTTGAGCAATAGTTAAAACATCTGCTTCATAATAGTAGAGAAAGCAGAATACAAAAACAATAAATGTAATAGCACAAATTATCATTGTGACAACTGTGCTATTCTTTGTATTACGCATGTCAATTCTTTTTTAAAACTAGAGCACTTCTAGCTGGTAAATATAATTTCAGCCATTCCTTATGCTGATCAACATATAAAGGATCATAATTTGTAAAATGAGTCATACTATCATCATTTAACCCATTTCCTCCATAAGATATATTATCAGTATCAAGAACGACATCATATGTTCCTGTCGGAACTAGAAATCCATAATCTGTAAAACTTCGAGACGGAGAGAAATTATACACAAAGAGTAAGTCTCCTCTCATATATGCTAATATCTGATCATTGTCATTATGCCATATTTCCTTTATTTCTGTTTTATTAAAATTACGTACATTTTTGATAACCTCCAACATATCTTTATCGAAATCACCTAAATAATGATAACATAAGTCATGGTTATCTACTAAATTCCATTGTCGACGTGCATATTTATGACTCCATCCATTTCCCTCACGAGGGAAATCAATCCATTCTGGATGTCCGAATTCGTTTCCCATAAAGTTCAGATATCCACCATTTATCGTTGTAGATGTTATTAGACGAATCATTTTATGCAACGCTATACCTCTATTAGCTCTATCATTTTGATCTCCTTTTTTAAAATGCCAATACATATCAGCATCTATTAGTCTAAATATTATAGTCTTATCACCAACTAATGCTTGATCATGACTTTCACAATAAGATATCGTCTTTTCATCACTTCTTCTATTTTTAACCTCCCAGAAGATACTGCTCGGCTTCCAATCTTCATCACGTTTCTCCTTGATCAACTTAATCCAGAAGTCAGGGATATTCATTGCCATACGATAATCGAATCCATATCCGTAGTTCTTAAAGGATGTTGCAAGTCCTGGCATACCACTAACCTCTTCTGCAATGGTTATAGCATTGGAATTTACCTCATGAATCAATTGGTTCGCCAAGGTAAGATAACAAATCGCATTATCATCCTCATGACCATTATAATAATCACTATAATCTACGAATGCCTCTCCTAATCCATGACTGTAATATAGCATAGATGTAACACCATCAAAACGAAATCCGTCAAAATGATACTCTTCCAACCAGTACTTGCAATTACTTAATAAGAAATGCATTACCTCATTCTTACCATAGTCGAAACATAAACTATCCCAAGCAGGATGCTCATGACGATCTCCAGGATAGAAATACTGGTTCGGATCACCAGCAAGATTTCCCAATCCCTCAACTTCATTTTTAACTGCATGAGAATGAACAATATCCATGATAACGGCAATTCCCTGTTGATGAGCTGCATCAATAAGTTCTTTCAATTCTTCGGGAGTACCAAATCGACTGGATGCAGCAAAGAAACTGCTTACATGATATCCAAAACTTCCATAATAAGGATGTTCCTGAATGGCCATAATCTGAATGGCATTATAGCCATCCTTTACGATTCTTGGTAAGACCAGGTCCTTGAATTCAGAATAAGTACCAACTTTCTCAGCATCCTGAGCCATACCAATATGGCATTCATAAATAAGTAATGGTGATGTGTTAGGTTTAAAGCTACGCTTTTTCCATACATATTTCTTCTCAGGATTCCAAACCTGAGCAGAGAAAATTTTGGTATCAGAATCTTGTACAACACGTTGTGCCCATGCAGGAATTCGTTCGCCTTCTCCTCCTTTCCAATGTACATACATCTTGTACAAATCGCCATGCTTTATTGCCTTTTCAGAAAGCTTTAATTCCCAATTTCCTGTATCTTTTATGCGTTTGCACTTAAACTTTTCTGATTCTTTCCAATCATTAAAGTCACCAACAAGATATATCTCAGTTGCATTCGGAGCCCATTCTCTAAATACCCATCCTCTATTTAATTTATGTAAACCATAATAGTTATGTCCATTCGCAAACTCGCTAAGAGACATTTTACCATGATTCGTCAACTGATCAATTTTCCAGAGCGCATGATCATGTCTGTTTCTTATAGTTTCTTCGAATGGTTCCAAATAGGGATCATTCTTTACTAACCCAATATGTTTTTCAATGGTTTTAGTCATTATATATTTCTCCTTTCTAAGTGATTAATATTTTACTTTAAATATTGCTTTATGTATTTCACCTTCTCCAATACAAGGTGCATGCCCATCCTGTGGAAAGAACATAACGAACTGACCTGGCTTTACTTTCAAATAAAACTGAGGAGTACGACCTGGCACTTTAGCAATATCATTCTCTACATTAAATTCCACTTCAGGCAATCCTTTAACCGGAGAGTATCCATATGTTTCTTCCGCATTTATTGGAATCTGGATATCAATCATCTTTCTATGATATTCCAACACAGCCTCAGATATCGATTTTCCTTTTACATTTTCGATATTGACAAAAACATCAGTATCTTTGATTAGAGTTCTCCCCTTCTCCAGGTTCTCCAAATTATTATTTTTCAAGAATTCCGCAACTATCTTAAAAGATGGATTTAACGAAATATATGCTTCCAAATTTTCTATGCTATCAACAATCATGATTTTTATTATTAATCTTCAAATCTTTTCCCATTTTCGTAATATCCTTTTGTGGTAATTACGCCATTTCTATCTTTTTCGATGAATTTGCCATCACGATGATCATCTTTATAAGTACCTTCAAATCTTTTTCCTTCACGATTTTCTTCTATTGCAGGACCATTTCTTTTTCCGTCCTTGTAAGTACCCTTGAATTTATCACCATTCGAAAAATGAATAATTACTTCACCCTCGACATGACCATTAAGGAAATCTCCGTCAAAGATATCTCCACTTTTCTTAATCAACTTTCCATGACCATTCTGCAAGTCATTTTTCCAACTTCCTATGTATTGGTCACCATTTTTCCAAACAAAGGTACCTTCGCCATCTTTAAAACCCTCATTAAAGTGACCAGTATACTTATCACCATTGGCATAAGTAAAGATTCCTTCACCTGTACGTTCACCCTGCACATAGTCACCCTCGTATTTATCACCATTCTGGAATTTATAAATTCCTTTTCCGTTCTGGATATCTTCCAACCAGTCACCGATATAGACATCGCCATCGGAATACTTAAAAGTACCCTTTCCTGAGCGCTGATTATTTACCCACATTCCATCGTATGTCGTACCATCGCCCCAATTGAAGAAACCTTTTCCGTTTTTCATGTCTTCGCTCCACTGTCCACGATAATATGCACCATTTGAGAAGATATAGGTACCTTTTCCCTGTCTCTTATCCATATACCAGTCTCCATCATACTTATCACCATTGTAATAATACATGACGCCATGGCCTTGTTGATAATCACGGAACCATAATCCTACATACTTATTATTATTCTGAAAGTAGAATGTGCCTTTACCATGCTGCTGGTCCAGTACCCATTCTCCTTCATATTTTTCGCCATCACTAAAGGTGTATACGCCATAGCCATGGCGCTTACCTTTCAGGTACTCACCTTCATAGGTATCACCATTTTTGTATCTGGTGCTACCCTTTCCATTTGGCTTACCTTTGAACATCTGTCCTTTGTATTGTCCACCATCATGTGTAGAACAACTTCCTAGTGTTATACTTTGAGCTGACAAATGGACAGGTATACTTAAAAGTAAAAAAAGGAAAAATCTATTTGTTAATCTCATAGTTCTATCTTCATAATCAAATACAAAGATACAAAATTATTACGATAAATGAAACGCTTTAAGATTTTTTACAACAAAGGAAGTAGAATCGATGCACGAGAAAGTTTCCTTAAAGCTTTATCCCTTACCTGTCTTACTCGTTCGCGCTTCATACCATACATTTCTCCACATTCTTTCATCGAAACCTTATTTCTGCCAATACCATATACACAACTGATTACAAGTTGTTCACGCTCATCTAAAACAGCCATCATCTTTTGCAGATCTTCAAGATTTGCACTATTCAGGAGTTGATTGTCTGCATGTTCTGAATTAGGGTCTTCCAGCACATGAAGAAGATTTATCGTGTTCTTACTTCCCTTAGGGATTGGTTCATCAACAGACAGTTTTGTACCATTAATCTTCTTCAAAACTGTTTCGATGCTTTCTTTGACAAACGGTGTTGCATAAGAAACAAAGCGAGTTCCTTTTGATTCATCAAAAGTACCGGCAGCTTTAATCAGACCATAATTTCCTTCTGAAATCAAGTCGTCCAACTCTAACCCGCGCCCGATATATTGTTTAGCGATATTGACCACATAACCAATATTCTCAGACACTAACTTATCTATTGTTCTTTTATCATTCATAATAACATCGTTTTATTAATGCAAATATATAAAAGAAGAATGACTTAACAAAATAATTAGAGTATTCTTTTTGTCTTTATTTCTTATGAAGTTAACTTCGTATTTCAACGCATTAGACGAGATGTACATCTAATACAGATTTTGTATCTTTATTAACCTTGTATCTGTCCGCTATACGATGGCCTACCAACCAGATGATTTGATCTTCCTTATCGGTCAACACCAATTGTCTCCGCTTATCGAAAAGAGATACTTTGCGATCTGTCAGATAGTCACTTACGAGTTTACTCCCTTTCATTCCAAAAGGAACAAAACGGTCACTATTCTTTATTGGACGAATTATTAAAGGCCAAGATAAATGACTAAAATCTATCGTAATATGATCATTTTCTTTAGCTAAGTTAAAGTCAGACTCTATATTTAAGACAGAGAATTTAAACTTATGGCCATTATAGACATATGTTCCTCCTTCGGGAATCTTTATCGGATTTAAAACCGTATGCTCAATAGGTTCTATTAACAATACATCCCGATCAATCAAAACTTCATGCGTTTTAGAATACCAGATTCTGCCAATTACATTTTGCTGTATATTTCTTAACACCTCCTCGGATACGATACTGTTGAACCCGAACTCCTTCAGAATATGATAAAGAAGTAATTGAGGCTTTGGGAAACCCAATATTGACTTAAAACCGACAGAACCATAACTTTGGCTTCCCTTCCGAAGCAACCCGATATCATCCCGATGCGATATATAGTCCTCTATGAATCCTTCCGCTATTTGATAAACATCATCAAGATATGTACTTGTCTTGAAAATATTATCTTTAACGCGAGGATTGATCTGCTCTAGTAAAGGGATAATATTCAATCTGATTTTATTACGAACGACATCATCAATAAGATTTGTACGATCAATAACAAATTCTTGGTTTAATGTTGAGAGATATTCTTCTATCTCAGAACGGTTTACGCCCAATAATGGTCTAATAATATTTCCATTCTTAGGTAGAATTCCCCTTAATCCTTTTATGCCAGTTCCACGTATCAGATTTATGATAATTGTCTCTACAGAATCCTCTTGGTGATGAGCAACGCAAATAGCGTCAGCATTCAGATCCTTTCTCAAAGACTCAAAATATGAATAACGCAGATTTCGCGCAGCCATTTCTATACTTACATGATGTAATTCTGAATAGCTCTTGGTGTCGAAATGAACATGATGAAAAGGAATGTTTTCCGACATACATAGCTGTTCACAGAACTTCTCATCTCTTATAGACTCTTCACCTCTTAGATGAAAATTACAATGACAGGCTTCGACTCTATAACCGAGTTTCTTAAGAACTAATAATAAAGATACACTATCAGCTCCCCCCGATAATGCAACTAAATACAGAGCATTTTTCTCCATCAAAGAAAAACGCTCTATATACTTTTCTATTTTATCTTCAAATCTGAGCATGAAGAAATTCCTCCGCTCTTTTTAAGTCTTCTGGAGTATCAATGCCTACGGTTTCAACGTCTGTTAAACCAACTTTTATCTTATAGCCATTCTGCAGCCATCTTAATTGTTCCAAACTTTCGGCTATTTCCAAACTACTTTGTGGCAGTTGGGTAATTTCCTTCAGAACCTCTTTTCTATAGGCATAGATTCCTAAATGCTTCAGGAATGTATAATTCTCCAGCCATTTTTCTTCTTCCTCATTTCTGATAAATGGGATGACACTTCTTGAGAAATACATAGCAAAGCCGTTGTTGTCCAAGACAATCTTCGGAGAATTTGGATTCTTCAAAGCCTCTATAGAAGTAAAAGGCTTACCCAAAGTAGCGATCTGAGTAGACGCATCATCAAAACATTTGCAGACGGTCTTAATCTGAGACTCCTGAATGAAAGGTTCATCTCCCTGAATATTCACGATAACATCCCAGTCGCCTTCAATCTTTGTTATTGCCTCTTCTATTCTATCTGTACCACTCTTATGATCAGTTCTTGTCATCACAACATTTCCGCCAAATGACTTTACACAATCATATATTCGTTGGTCATCTGTAGCAACATACGCATCTTCGAGAACGTTGCAAACCTGTTCGTATACTCTTTGTATAACAGGTTTTCCACCCAAAATGGCTAGGGGCTTACCCGGAAATCTACTAGATGAATATCTAGCAGGAATTATACCAATAAATTTCATTATCTAAGTGATATTAATTATTCAACATACAGAACAAGTCCTTTCAGATATTCTCCCTCTGGATGATAGATATTGATCGGATGGTCTGCCGGCTGATGTAACTGATGCAGGATTCTTACCTTACGATGTGCCTGTGCTGCAGCTGTAAATACGGCAGCGCGGAACTGATCTTTGTTGACAGCCTGAGAGCAACTGAAAGTAAACAGAATTCCGCCACGCTTTATTGACTGAAAACCTTTCATGTTCAGTCTTGTATATCCCTTTAATGCATTTCTCAAAACGGAACGGTGCTTTGCAAATGCAGGAGGATCCAGAATGACGAGATCGTATTTGTCATCATTCGCATCAAGATATTTGAAAGCATCCTCACAGAATGCCTCATGACGCTTATCGCCAGGGAAATTGAGTTCTATGTTTTGATTTACCAATTCGACAGCTTTGGCAGAACTATCTACAGAGTGAACTAATTTTGCTCCTCCACGCATAGAATAAACCGAGAAACCACCAGTATAGCAGAACATATTAAGTACGCTCTTACCCTTTGAGTATTTCTCAAGCAGAGAACGGTTATCTCTTTGATCTACAAAGAATCCCGTCTTCTGACCTCTTAACCAGTCAATATGGAATTTCAGTCCATTTTCTATTGCGATATTATCAGCATCCTGACCATACAGGAAACCACTTTCTTCTTCCAGATCGGCCTTATATGGAAGAGTTGTCTCACTCTTATAATAGACATTCTCGATTCTGCCATCCATCACTTCAATCAAAGCCTGACAAATCTCGTTTCTATTCAGATGCATACCTACAGAATGAGCCTGCATCACAGCTGTTTTTCCATAACAGTCGATTACCAATCCTGGTAAGTTGTCAGCTTCTCCATGGCACAAACGATAAGTATTATTATTGTCATTATCTGCAATACCAATTGATATGCGCATCTTCAAAGCAGACTCCAATCTACTTCTCCAGTAATCATGGTCAATAACAATATCACGGAAGCTCAATACTCTTACTGCAATCGAACCTATCTGATAATGTCCAACTGCAATAAACTCACCACCTGCTGTGATGACTCTTACAATTTCGCCTTCCTGGATATCATCATCTAGGTGATGAATCGCTCCAGAAAAAATCCAAGGATGAAAACGCTTCAGAGATTCCTCCTTACCACGCTTAAGATATACATTCTTATATGACATTTTATATTTATTTTTCGGAATTGTTTTCTTCGGGATTTGCTATATTATTATTCGAGACGTTTTCAGGTTCTGGCATGACAATCAATTCATAATCGCCTGTGGTCTCAAGTCTTTTGATTTCCTCATACAGGTTGATACAAGTCCACGCATCAGTAGCCGCATACATTTTCTGGGATTCCTTGAGGATATCAGCAGCCCAGTTCGTCAACCTCTGCGTCTTAGATATCTTCATACCGAAAATATTTGCATATATCTTCTGCAAACTCAAATCCTTGACACCTATCCTATTTACCATATCCTGAATATCAATAAACCATCCCGGAACGAACTGTTCTCTTTTAGACAGTCCTAAGATATCATCATGCCAAGATAGTCCAATCTTAGGAATTGTGGTATCTTCCAAGAACCTCTTTATTGCTGCCGTTATACCAATTAGGTTTAGACGGAACAAAAAGCATGTATCTTTGGAACTTACCTGTAATAGAGACACCTTGAATTGCTGTCCTTTCTTAAAAGAAGGACGAGTTTCCGTATCTACGCCTAAAATATCACACGACAATAAATATTCCACGGCTTTCTCAGCCTCTTCTTCCGTTGTTATCGTTATGATTCTACCGGGGAAAGAAACTTTCGGTAAAGTAGAGATCTTACGTTTATCAAACCTACTATATATTATTTTCTTCATGCGTTTATACCTAACAATTTGCAAAATTAAAAAAAAGTTACGAAAACATGGGCAAGATTCGAAGTTTTTCATTAATTTTGCAGTTAATTCAAATAGAAAGACATAAGTATGGCAAAAAAGAAGACAGCTCGCAAACCTAAGACACTAAGTGAAGCAGTTGGATTTCAAAATATATTCAATAGTGAGAAGACAGATTTCTTTCTCGGCGTGTTAACCATTGTGTTAGCGGTGTATTTTATCATAGCAATGATATCATACTTCAACACAGGATGTACCGACCAAAGTATTTTGGAGGATATGCGTCCTGGAGAGTGGATGAATACGAATCAAGAATTCGCAAACTACTGTGGATCTGTCGGTGCTATTATCTCGTATTTCTTTATTGCACAGAATTTCGGTATACCAGCATTTTTCATACCGATATATATGATACTTGCTGCACTTAAATTGATGAAAGCCTATACCATAAATCTATGGAAATGGTTCTTCGGTATGATGCTTACCATGATTTGGTGCTCTGTGACCTTTGCCAAATTTCTATCTCCGATATTAGGAGATCAGGTCTATAATGCTGGTGGAAATCATGGACTTTATATTGTTCAAACGCTTGAGAATCTTATTGGTCCTCCTGGACTTACCTTGGTTCTGCTGGTAACGGCCTTGGCTTTTCTTACTTATCTCACATCAGAAACGATTACTATCGTTCGTAAATTATTAAACCCTATTGGTTATATCAGCAATAAGGTTAAATTTACCATTACCACGCATCATGATAATGACAAAGATCCTATCTACGAGGAACCAAACGAATCTATAGAGCCTGAGGAAGCTAAGGATTTCAATGATCCAGAACCATCTCCTGTCATTGACCTTGATGAATTGGAGAAACATTCTACGGAGGATGAGGGTGGTAAGGTTGCTGATAAAAATAATAACGCGGTACCATCCTTACTCCAGACTCAGAGAGAAGCTCGCCTCAAGGCATTGGAAGAGACTAGTAAGAATATCGGAATGCAAGTTTCTGTAGCCGGAGAAACTGATAAGGCAACAGGAAATACCGTCAGCGACGAAGAGGTTCTGAAGACTCCGATCAATCCAAGAGAACCTTTTACAAGATATAAATTCCCTACTCTTAATCTTCTTAAGCGATATGAAGAAGATGATGTACCTTATATCGATGAGCAGGAACAAATTGCAAATAAGAACAGAATTATTGAAGTTTTAGGAAACTTTGGTGTCCAGATCAAGACGATAAAGGCAACGGTCGGTCCTACCATTACTTTATACGAGATACAACCTGCTGAAGGTGTAAGAATCTCAAAGATCAAGAATCTGGAGGATGATATCGCCCTAAGTCTTGCAGCCTTAGGTATTCGTATCATTGCCCCTATTCCAGGAAAAGGAACTATCGGTATAGAGGTTCCTAATGCCAAACCGAGAATAGTAAGTATGGAGAGTATCCTGAATTCTAAGAAATTCCAGGAGACAAAGATGGAACTTCCTATCGCTTTGGGTAAGACTATCACCAATGAGGTCTTCATGGTTGACTTGGCCAAGATTCCTCACCTTCTTGTTGCAGGTGCCACCGGCCAAGGTAAGTCTGTCGGTTTGAATGCGATTATCACATCTCTTCTATACAAGAAGCATCCTAATGAACTCAAGTTTGTTTTAATAGACCCTAAGAAAGTTGAGTTCTCTGTATACACTAAGATTGCGCCACATTTCATGGCTGTAGTCGACGAAGATGATGAACCAATCATTACAGATGTTACAAAGGTGGTAAGAACCTTGAACTCATTATGTAAGTTAATGGATTCGCGTTACGATATGTTGAAACTTGCTGGTGCAAGAAATATCAAAGAATATAATGCGAAGTTTGTTAATCATCGTCTGGATCTGACAAAAGGCCATGATTTCATGCCTTATATCGTAGTTATCATCGATGAGTTTGGTGACTTAATCATGACGGCAGGTAAAGAGATTGAATTACCAATTGCACGTATCGCCCAGTTGGCCAGAGCTGTTGGTATACACATGGTTATCGCTACACAGCGACCAACGACAAGCATTATCACAGGTAACATCAAGGCCAACTTCCCTGGTAGAATTGCATTCAAGGTTAGTGCCGGTATCGATAGTAAGACTATTCTCGACAGGACAGGAGCACAACAACTCATTGGACGTGGTGATATGCTATATCTTAATGGCAACGAGCCTGTACGTGTACAATGCGCATTTGTTGATACACCAGAAGTAGAAAGAATTAATGAATATATCGCAGACCAACCAGGTCCAGTAGCACCATTAGAGCTTCCGGAACCTACAGAAAATGATGGAGGCTCTGAAAATGGTTCAGGTGGCGGATTCGACACACGCAGTATGGATCCATACTTTGAAGAGGCCGCTCATGCTATCGTATTATCACAATCTGGTAGTACTAGTATGATTCAGCGTCGCTTCTCTATCGGATACAATCGTGCCGGTCGACTTATGGACCAACTTGAAGCTGCAGGAATTGTTGGAGCTGCCCAAGGAAGTAAACCGCGTGAAGTGTTGGTTGCTGACGAAAATCAGTTAAATGCGCTGATCGCACAATTACATGGATAATATGAAAAAGTATTTATTATTAATCATGTTTGCAGTTGCGGGGCTTTCGACTTATGCACAAACTGCAACCCAGATCTTAGACAAGACGGCGTCTGTTATCGGACGCAAAGGAGGAGCTTCGGCTAATTTTAAAATCTCATCATCTAAGTTTGGTTCTACTTCAGGCTCTATAGCGATTAAGGGTAATAAATTTACGGCCCACACCCCTCAGGCTATTGTATGGTTTGATGGGAAGACGCAATGGAGCTATATGAAGAAGACGCAGGAAGTAAATATTACTAATCCTGATCAGGCTAAACAGATGTCAATGAACCCATATACTTTCATTAACATTTACAAGACAGGATATCGTACAAGTATCACGTCTAAGTCTGGTTCCAACTACACGATCCGCTTATATGCTAACAATCAGAAACGTACCGTCCAGGAGATGTATATTACAATCAACAAGAAGACATACATCCCTTCTCAGGTAAAGATGCGTCAAGGAAATAGTTGGAGCACAATCAACGTAAGTAATTTCAGAGCTAAGAATCAACCAAATTCAATATTTACATTCAATGCTAAAGATTGCCCTCAAGCAGAGGTTATCGATTTACGCTGATTTAAGAAAGCAACGTCGACTAGCCACTAAAAGAAGTCTATTTTACGGTAAGAATAAAGCTGCTAAGATTGGTATCTATATTTTAGGTACCATCTTGGCTGCATATTTACTTATAGGAGCAATATCAATTGCTCTTGCCATAAAGAAGGATCCGAACCCTTCTGCTGAAATTCTGTCGCTTTGGCCATTTATCTTCGCTATTGATTTCTTCATTAGGTTTATTGGTCAACAAACACCGGCTCAGATGATCAAGCCCTACATTCTTCTCCCCATACCAAGGAAAGTATGTATTGAGAGCTTTCTGATAAGTTCGATCTTTACAGAAGGCAATTTCATCTGGCATTTATTCTTTGTGCCATTAGCGATAATGTCTGTGTTTCCGACAGAGGGCTTTCTTACCTCTATTTTGTTTTTAGTGATTTATCAAATCATTATCTGGATATCATCACAGTTGTATCTACTTTCGCGTACAAGAATCAATGATCATCTGTTATGGTGGTGTATACCATTAGTAATATTTACTATTATTGCCCTACCTATTTATTACGACGGTACGATAAATATCGGCAGACTATTTGACTTTTACAAAAATCAGGCTGACAATATCACAAAGGGTAGCCTTCTATATGTAGTAATTATGCCTGCCATTCTTGTTGCCTTGTTCTTCATAAACAGAAAAGAACAGGAACAACATGTCATGGCAGAACTTTCAAAGAAGCAGACTACTACATCTATCAAGAGCGTAAGCAGTTTTAGTTTCTTCGATCGCTTTGGAAAGATTGGCGAATATATGAAATTAGATATCAAACTTATGCTGAGGAACAAGCATCCTCGCAAAATGCTGGTATTCACGATATCTTATGTCGTTATCATTTGTGGATTCTATACATTTATCATGGACGACGAAGGAGGTATGCCCAACACCATCAATTCCAACTTATGGTGCATGATATCATTCCTTATGATCGGAACAAGTTTTGCCCAACGCATTATGTGTTATGAAGGAAACTATATCGACTTTCTGATGATACACAAGGATGACATATATTCACTTCTTTGTGCCAAATACTATATCTATATCTTGCTCACCATATTTCCTCTGATATTCTCTGTATTAGCAATTCTCCTTGGAAAATGGAATATTCTAATGGTATTAGCATATTTCATATATACAATTGGACCACTATATATCATCGTCCTTCATGCAGCAATCTTCAACGAACAAGCAATTCCACTTGATGCCAAAATCATAACACATACCAATACAGATTTCAATTATGTGATGATGCTGATGACTATTTGCATCATGGCTATTCCTGTTATTATCATAAGTTTGTTTACCCTGATATTTACAGAAAACGTGGCATATCTTGTAATGATTGCTTTATGTACTCCTGTTCTTCTCACCCACAGATGGTGGATAAGAAGAATATACTCAGCGATGATGAAAAAGAAATATCATCACTTGGAGAGTTTCAGAAGTTCACGATAAATTCGCTGAACAGGAAGTCCCATAACGTTATAATAACTTCCTTCAAGACCGGTGCATCCGATATATCCAATCCATTCCTGGATACCGTATGCACCGGCTTTATCGAATGGCTTGTATGTTGTAATATAATAATCTATTTCATCATCAGTCAACTCTTTGAACGACACATGAGTTGTAACCGAGAAATGAACTTGCTCCTTTAATGTTGTAATACAAACGCCTGTAGTAACCTGATGCGACTTGTTGCTCAGTTTTCTCAACATTCTTCGTGCATCTTCTGCATCATGAGGTTTTCCCATGATTTCGTCCTCACAGATTACAACAGTATCAGCCGTAATGACAACATCGTTCTCCCCTATCAAACTCTTATAGGCGTCTGCCTTTTTCTGAGAGATATACTCAGAAACTTCCATTGCCGGTAAGTCCTTAGGATATGATTCATCAATATCAGGCAAAACCTTTACCTCAAAATCCAAATCCAAACCAGCAAGCAACTCTCTTCTTCTTGGAGAATTACTTGCCAGAATCACATGTTTACCATCCAAAAGCTTTTGCATCACTCAACCATTTTTCTTGTGTTCTCAATACCTGTTCTATAATGTCTCTTCCACATCCCATTCCACCGGCTCTATCACTAATATACAAGGATATAGACTTTATATCCGGGCAAGCATCAGCCGGGCAACACGGACATCCACATTGCTTCATCACCTCATAATCAGGAATATCATCACCTACATATATAATCTCATCATCTTTAAGATTATATTTCTCCAGAAAACTCCGATAAGTTTTAATCTTTACAGCGGCCTTCATGTAGATATCCTCTACTCCTAGTCCCTCATATCTCTTTCGGATAGCATTCGTGTTGGCACCTGTCAGAATAGCAATTCTCAGTCCCATTTTCTGTGCGAGTTGAATAGCATATCCGTCTTTAATATTTACCGTACGCAAAGGCTCTCCTTCGCTGGATAGAGTTATAGTCTCACACGACAACACTCCATCTACGTCAAAGATGATAGCCTTGATTTTCTTTAAGTCGTAATTTATCATTTCTCTTTCAATTTACTTAAATGATGGATACTTTTAGACATCTTCTCATAAATATCTCTTAATTCTATATTGTCATTCAATAGTTGAGCCTGTCTATGGATAACATTCTCGTCATATCTTACAGCCGGTCCTGTCTGTGCATCTACAGGATCCATCACATGTACTTTACCTGCAGTTTCGTCAATTAATGGTAGCATAACATCAAACGGAATATTATGCTTCTTCAGAATCTCATGAGACAAAGCATAACAATGATTGACAAAATTACAGGCAAAGACAGCCGAGAGATGCAAATACTTCCGATCGTCTGTCGACATATTGAAGATGCGGCCGGAGATGGAACCAGCAAGTTCTTCGATCATAGCTTTCGATTCATTGTCGTTTGATTCCAAGAAACATGGAATAGACGAAAAGTCCACCCTTTTCTCTTTCGAAAAGCTCTGCATAGGATACAAGACCCCATAATGCTTCGCTTTGTCCTTAAAAATATCCATAGGCATAGACCCTGCCGTATGAATGAACACCTTATCTTCTACAAGGTTGCTTATCTGAGATATCAAATCCGCCAACACACTATCCTTTACAGAGAAGATATAAGCATCAGCATCTTTGCGAACAGAAGCAATCTGATTGGTTGGTTCTGCTTGAACTTGACTAGCCAGCATCTTCGCCGACTCCATCGTTCTACTATAAACCTGTAATATTTTATGTCCAGCCACAAAGAGTGAATATCCTAAATTTGTGGCCAAATTACCTGCACCAATTAAAATTATTTTCATATTGCTGCAAAGTTAATATATTTTTGCTATATTTGCAATATGTGTACTGCTAATATAAGAATAATTGACAGAAGTGAAGATTTGCCGGAAATGAAATCCTACAATTTCTTCCATAGTCCTGAGTTATTCAGAATTATTGAACAAACTCCAGGCAATTATCCTTATATGGTAATAGCAACAGACGATAAAGGAGAGGTCATCGCACATATGTTTGCAACACTCCGTCGCCGCGGTAGTTGGCTTCCTCCTTATTTATATACGCAAAGTAGGGTTTACGGAGAAGGTGAATACGAAGATTTGAATCACAAAGAAGAGCTGTTTGGGATGATGCTAAAGGCTCTGACCCACAAGCTAGACCGGTCACTATGTCTGTTTATAGAGTTCTCTGATATTAGTGAAAAAATGTTCGGCTATCAGCATTTTCGCAGTAACGGGTTCTTTCCTTTATTATGGCAGGAAATCCACAACTCTCTGCATAGTAAGAGACCAGAAGAGCGCTTGAGCCGACATACCCAGAATATCATAAAGAAATCCTATAAATCTGGTGTGATAACACGAGAGGCCGAAACGAAAGAAGAAATCAGAAACTTCTATAGACTGTTACGAGGATTCTACCGAATGAAGTTACGCCGTCTAATACCACCATACCAACAATTTCTGAAACTCAGTAAGACCGGTAAGGCCAAGATTCTACTTACAATCTATAAAAATAAGATTATCGGAGGATGTGCCTGTATCTATAGCGAGAATAACGCATACCTTTGGTATCTCGCATCCAAGGCGAAATCACACCCTACCCTCCATCCTAAGACTCTTACAGTCTGGTATGCTATTCAATATGCCTATGAACATCAATACGCCCACATCTCATTTATGGACGTTGGACTACCATGGAAGAAGAATCCATTTCGTAGTTTCATATTAAGTTTCGGAGGAAAACCCGTTGCCAAATACAGATGGTTTCATTTCTCTATCCCATTCATCAATCGAATCTTGTCATGGTTCTATAGCGAATAGAAACTCAAAGCAACCGATCCAGCAACTCCAATCCCTTCTGGGTACACATTCCACGCACCAATACTAAAATATAATTTCTAAAAAGAGAGTCAACCGTCATTCTGTCGAACTGGTTATCATTTCTCATATTAGCCAAGGTGTAGTCTATCACACTTAATGAAACACGGAAATTCAAATCATTCTTAAAATAACCATCTTTCACGCCATTTTCAAAAAATGTAATTCCATCATTGTGTCGTTCCTCATGTTTTTTCTTTAAATACTCCGTAACCTTAACATAAGAGTGAAGTTCCTTAAAGAATACAGGATTAACTTTTAAAGACTTAGCCACCTGACGATTATAGAACTCTACAATCGTCTCTATTGCATTATGAGTCTCATAATAACTTTTTAAAGAAAGGTTTTCTTTTTGAATTTGATTCTTGACAACTGAAAACAGCAAAGATTCCTTATCTTTATAAATCTCATAGATCGTTCTCTTTGAAATTCTCAAGGTCTGAGCCAAATCATTCATCTTTACAGCTTTAACTCCCTTCTTTATAAACTCATTTGTTGCTAATACTCGAATATCGTTTTTAACCTGTTCTAAATGCTCCGGATCTCTATACATATAAACAAAATAATTGTTTTCGTTACAAAGATACAAAAAAAAATAAAAACATGTTTTCAATTAAATTGTTTTTTCTTATCTTTGCACAAAGATATAGGTTTTGTGCAGAATATTGCATACTTCCGATATAAATATGATAAACTAATAAACCAAAAAATAATATGGTAAAAATATCTAAAGAGGCTGCTCTCGCCTATCATGAGAATGGCCGACCAGGAAAAATCGAAGTTAAACCTACTAAGGCTTATCGAACACAAACTGACTTAAGTTTAGCTTATTCGCCAGGTGTGGCTTATCCATGTCTCGAAATTCAGAATAATCCTGATGATGTATACAAATATACCGACAAAGGTAACCTTGTAGCTGTTATCAGTAATGGTACAGCAGTTCTTGGACTAGGTGATATTGGCGCGATGAGCGGCAAACCTGTGATGGAAGGTAAAGGATTATTGTTTAAGATATATGGTGGTATCGATGTCTTCGATATCGAAGTCGCCGAAAAAGATCCAGAGAAATTCTGCGAAGCTGTCGAGAAGATCGCGCCTTCTTTTGGTGGTATCAACCTTGAGGATATCAAAGCTCCTCAATGTTTCTACATCGAAGATCGTCTGAAGAAAACTCTCGACATTCCGGTCATGCACGATGACCAACATGGTACAGCCATCATATCTGCAGCAGGTCTGAAAAATGCCCTCGAGGTTGCAGGAAAGAAAATTGAAGATGCCAAGATTGTCGTAAATGGTGCCGGTGCTGCTGCCATTAGTTGTACCAAACTTTATTGTGCCCTTGGAGCGCAAACCAAAAATATCGTGATGCTCGATTCCAAGGGAGTTATCACAAGCGACCGAGAGAATCTTACCGAGCAGAAAAAGCTCTTTGCTACCGATCGTCGTGATGTTCACACTCTCGAGGAAGCCATCAAGGGAGCAGATGTCTTCGTAGGCCTGAGCAAAGGAAATGTTCTTTCTCAGGATATGGTTCGTTCTATGGCAGACAATCCTATCGTATTCGCACTCGCCAATCCTGTTCCTGAAATTAGCTACGAGGATGCCATGGCAAGTCGTCCTGATGTATTGATGTCTACCGGTCGTAGCGACTATCCTAACCAGATAAATAATGTAATCGGTTTCCCTTATATCTTCCGTGGTGCCCTTGATGTTCACGCCAAGGCTATCAACGAAGAGATGAAGATGGCTGCTGTCAAGGCCATTGCCGAACTGGCCAAGCAACCTGTTCCTGAAGTCGTCAATCAGGTATATCATGTAACCGATCTGAGCTTCGGTCCTAAATATTTCATTCCAAAACCTGTAGATCCTCGACTGATTACTGAGGTTAGTGCTGCCGTGGCTAAAGCTGCCATGGAGAGTGGCGTAGCCCGTACTCCTATCACCGACTGGAACGCTTACAAGCAGCATCTCAAGGAATTGCTCGGACAAGAGACGAAACTTACACGAAAACTCCACGACACAGCTCGTCTGCATCCACAACGCGTAGTTTTCGCTGAGGGTGGACACCCTACAATGATGAAAGCTGCCGTTCAGGCTAAGCAGGAAGGTTTCTGTGAGCCTATCCTACTTGGTAACCCAGATCGATTGAATCGTGTGGCAAATCGACTAAAACTCGACCTGAGCGATGTTGAGATTATTGATATGCGTGCCGATAAGGAACAAGGAAGACGCGCTACTTATGCCAAGCATTTGGCTGAAAAGCGTGCCCGCCAGGGATATACCTTCGAGGAGGCATACGATAAGATGTATGAGCGCAACTATTTCGGTATGTCAATGGTAGAGAATGGAGATGCTGATGCGTTCATCACCGGCCTTTATACTAAATATAGTAATACCATCAAGGTGGCCAAGGAGGTTGTAGGCATACGCGAAGGCTTTAAGACCTTCGGCACGATGCATATTCTGAACACTCAAAAGGGAACCTTCTATATTGCCGATACACTTATCAACCGCCATCCCGACAGCAATATACTTGTGGATGTCGCAAAATTAGCAGCCAATACTGTGAAGTTCTTCAACGAAGACCCAGTAATCGCTATGCTCAGCTATTCTAACTTTGGTACTGATGAAGTAGGTTCTCCTGTCAAGGTACACGAGGCTGTAGAGGAATTACAGAAAGAATACCCTAACCTCCCTATCGATGGTGAGATGCAGGTGAACTTTGCCCTCAACAAGGAGTTGCGTGATGACAAATATCCATTCTCACGCCTCAAGGGTAAGGATGTCAACACATTGGTATTCCCTAACCTGAATAGTGCCAACGCAGCCTATAAGTTGCTCCAGGCTCTTGATCCTGACTCTGAAATCATAGGCCCTATCCAGATGGGATTGAACAAACCTATCCACTTCACAGACTTCGAGAGTTCTGTTGCAGACGTTGTCAACATCACAGCTGTAGCTGTTATTGATGCATACGTGGAGAAACTGAAGCAAAATAAATAATATAGCCACATCAGTTGATCATTCATAAATGAAATCCCTGAACGAAGATTTTCGCTCAGGGATTTATTTTTTCGTGCTACACTTCATGATAGAATATAGAAATATGAGAAATACTTCTCAAAGAGATGATTGCCTGAATGCAGTTAACTTCATCGACTTACGAAGTTAACTTTATCAACTTACGCAATTAACTTCGTGAGCTCATGCGAATAGGTATGTAGGGCTACGAAGTTAACTGAATAAACCTATTTTTCTTCCTTTGGATTCGTATCTACGAGCGAACCGATAACGATTCCTGTTATCGCCATACCGAAAATGGCGGTAATATGGCATAGAGAACCGTTGATCTGCGCCTTTGAAGAACACCATTCATGCTCTACCAACTTTTGGTCGCCAGGAGCATCAAAAACGGCTGTTCCTTTCTCTCGGTCACCACTCAGAAGTTTAGCTTTCGGACACATACAGGCAGATGTCCCGCATGAATGGTTCACGCCCATGTTCCGCATCGGTTTCTCCTCGCTATACACGCAATAGAACTTCCTGCCGGGATGCTTACCTTGTTTCTTGAACTTCTTGCGTAATGCTCTGGCCAGAGGATCGCCTTTCACCTTCCAGAACTCAGCCTTGCGCACTTGGAAGGGGTCTATTCTTAGCGCAGCACCCATCGATGACACGAAAAGGATGTGCTTGGGCAGACTGGTTGCGCGAAGGATTAAATCAGCTTTCTCGCTTAATGAGTCGATTGCATCTACGATGACGTCATAATCTTCCATGTGAAAAGAGTCTGCGCTCTCCGGTTCATAGATTTTCTGCAAAGCCTCTACCTCTGCCTTCGGATTGATTTCCAACAAACGTTCTTTTAGGGCTTCTACCTTTACCTGTCCAACAGTCTTACTTGTGGCCATCAACTGTCTGTTACAATTGGTCACACATACTCGGTCGGAGTCTACGATGGTTATCTTCCTAATACCACTACGTACTAGACTCTCTGCACACCATGATCCCACGCCTCCTAATCCGAAGATAAGAACTCGTGCTTCATTGATTCTGTTCAGATTTTCCTCCCCTAGGAGAAGTTCGGTACGTCTTTGCATACCGCGTTCCATTCCTGATATCATATTTATTTTTATCTACTTTCTTACTTATGCTTTCACAAATCCTTTGGTCTGCCATTTCAAGGAGCGCCATCGTCTCTTCAGGATGATGCCTCGGATGTTCTCGTCGAGCGCGAATCCTACCCACATTCCGATGAGACCGTATCCTAAAGGTATTCCGATAATATAGCTCAATCCTACCGCAATGCTCCATTGGAAGATGATGCCGACAATCACAGGATATACGGCATCTCCTGTGGCTCGTAGGGTTCCGCATGCAAAAATATTAGACACGCGACCATATTCCAGGAACAAATCTACCACCAACACCCAAAATCCCATAGAGATAATCTCGGGATTATTCGTAAGTAGACTAAGAATCGACTTACCGAATATGGCAAGGACCATGGATGCCGACAAAGTCACGACCAAAGCCCGTCGATAAAAATAGTTGCCTAACACAAAGGCTGCCCGATGTCGCAAACGGCCTACAAGATGTCCCACTAGAATATCTCCGGCCTGCGTGATGCTTACACAAAACAAATAGGTGAACATGATCATATTCACGCAATAGGTCCGGGCTGCCAAGGCTTCGTTACCTATGCGATTGATGAAATATGTGATCGCTACCTGTGAGAGACAGTATGATAGTTCCTCGCTCATGGCCGGTATGCCGATATGAAGTAGGTTTCTAAATTCACTCCATGGGAATGGACGGAAATATTTCATCGGGAACTTCCGTATATGCACTCGGAAGTGGATGATGCATAGCAACAGCATGGCCACTCCTCTGCTTATAGCCGTAGAGAGGGCTGCTCCTTCCACTCCTAACTGTGGGAATCCAAATTTTCCAAAGATCAATACGTAGTTGCCGATAATATTCAGAATGTTTACGATTCCCGTTACCGACATGGGATAGATTACTTTGCCGGCGCTACGCAACGAGGCTGAGAACGTGAGCGACAAGGCCTGGAAAAAAGACATCGAACCTGTAATCTTAATATATACCAATCCGTCCCCCATAAGCTCCGGTCGTAATCCCATAAAACGCAGAATTGGCTCTGCCATCAGATAAAGTGCTACGCTCACACTCGCTCCTACAAGCAAGTTGACTATCAAGGCTACGCCCACGACCTGAACAAGTCGTTTTTCCAGTCGTCCGCCAATATATTGTGCACAAAGGATAGCTGCGCCCATGGAGAAAAACTGATATACAAGGAAAATAAGTGACATCAACTGGTTGTCCAGTCCTACCGCAGCCACGCTATTATCGCTATATCTACTCAACATTACGGTATCTACAGCTCCGAGAAGCATCACGAGTGCGATCTCGATAAATACGGGTAATGTTAACTTTCTGAGTTGACCCTTTAAACTTTGTGTCGACATATGATTATCCCCAATCTATTTAATCCTATTTTAAGGCTGCAAAGTTACCACAAAATTCTGACTTCCCGAAAAGAATAGAAATATAATTTCTATTTATGCTTGTTTTTATATTCTTTTGAGCTGTTGCTCTTATGTTCTTCCTATGCTTTCTTTCTGTATTTTTTGTGTTCTTCCTATATTGTTCTCCCTTGTCCTGTCATCTACCCAAATTGCTTGGCACAACCAAATCATCTATCAAGAACGCAATTGATAGTAAGGAAATATCGTAGGAATCAATAATGAGCCATAACTACGGTATCGACAAAGTTGATGCTTAAAAATAAAGACAAAAAAAATAGGACTAGCCTCACGACCCGCCCTATCTCACATACTTACTAAAACTAAATTAACCACTAAAAAAACTAATCTTATTAAAGTTATTGACTTTAATCTATTCCAAGCTAAGAGGCTTCTTTACCTCTGTAGCATTTGCAAAGATAAGTATAATTCCAATATACTCCAAACATTTTTGAAAGTTTTTTCGATTTACAGCCAAACTTTTCTCGTTTTTTGACAATATAAAGAATTCGTAGATAAAAATATGGGGGACTCGCCATTTCCGGCAAATCCCCCATACCGCAATACACATCTTTTTTTTTTACTTCTTATTACAATTTAAATCCTAATGTTAGCAGAAGTTGATTGCGATCTACATCTACTTTTGTTGCATGAGACACATTACTTTCATATTCCTTATCACTATAATATGCCATGAACGGATAATACTCACCCGAAGTTGATGACAGTTGATAAGCCAAATCGATAAAGAATTTCTTAACGCTATAACCGACACCAAGGGTCACACGATTGGTTGACTTCCAATTGGTATAGTCTGTAGATGTAGCATATAGAGCGCCTGGAGAGTCGATACTACCATCGCGGAAACCATCCATCTTATAGGCTCCTGTCATCAGATTATATCCGGCACGAAGGGCCAAACTGCTGAATGGTTTATACTCTACACCAAGTTTAAGGGTGTGAACGCCTCGCAATACTTGTTTCGTATTTTCCTTCATGGCACGATCAGAATAGCTATTCTCTACATAGTCGCCATAATAATTGATATAGCCATCGCCCTTGATGCGATTGTCAAGCCATGAATAGTCGCTATATTCATAGGTAGCGCCCAAAGCCAAACTTTGTCCGATGGTATGACCCAAAGAGATACCAAACTTTGCTGGTGTGTTCAGACAGAAGTCGTAATCGGCTTTCTGACCATGTTCTGCTTTTTTATCTCCTCCAACCATCGTGAGGTCTGTTGCCGAACTCATGGTGAGGTCATAGAATACCGGAGAATTGAAATATACACCAATACGGAAAGGTGAATATTCTATCGGACGGAATATAGCGCCCACCTTGACATCATAACCTTGACCATCGATGGATAACGATTCCCATGTGGTTGCAGAATTGTTTTGCTCCAAAGCTTCAGCATAGATGGAGTTGTTGCGATAGTTTACGTCATGGATGCCTACGGTAGCTCCGAGATAGATGCGATCGTTAAGGTTGCCACTAAAGTTCAAACTATATTCGCCTATGTATCCTTTGGCATATTGACCGGTAAGGAAATAATCTCCTCCGAGATAATCCATAAAACCTTGATCATTCTTTGCCATACATTCTGCATAGTTGGCATCTACTCCATTCCAAGGAAGTTGATATTCGTTCTCCTTCTTGGTCACATTATAATTATATTTAATAGCGGTAAGTCTATTCTGCGAAGCGCCTCCAAGGTTGTTAGCGGCTGTTAGGATCTGGTCGAAGTTGCGACTCTTGCGATAGTTGAAACCGATATTGAGGAAAGAACGGCGATTGGCAGCCGGCATCGTCCACACGATACCGATCTGGTCGAAACTCAAATTGGTCTTCTTACCATTAAAGTTGATTTCGCTATGGTTGTACCTCACCTTGTTATCGGCACCCGTCTGGAATAATAATCCACCAGAAAGGGAAACCTGAGAATTACGGAACAAGCCAATACCGGCTGGGTTCGTACTCATCGTAGAGATATCTGCACCCAAAGCCTCCATGGCTCCACCCATACCGACATATCGGGCCGTACCATTCAAGTCGTTCTCTATCAGTTTTGCCGACTGATATGTATCTTGTGCTGATGCTGGCAACATCTGCATAGCTAATGCTGCCAGAAAAATATAATTCTTTTTCATTGGAATATGATTAATTGTTTTATCAATATGGAGTTAACGTCTACCGCCACCAAAGTGGCCGCCTCCGCCACCTCCACTTACATGGCCGCCACCAAAGCCGCCTGATGAGGAGCTAGATCCGCCGCCATAACTTCCAAAGCTACCGGAATTGCTGGCTGGAGGCGAATAGGTACGCGTGTTGTTATTACTATAGTTGCTGTTATTGCCGCTACGAGAGAATGAACCGAACGAACGGTTAGATGAACTGCGATTGGTGTAGGTATTGGTACGTTGACCTGATGAGCTATTACCATTATATCGACCAAAATCACCTTGACGATTGGTATTACCATACTGTGGTTTGTCCCAAGTACGTTGACCGGCATAACCGCCAGAGTTCATTCCTCCACGATTGTCGATGTGGATGACACCAGGATAGTATCCATAGAACGGATAATACCAAGGAGCATAATAAGGACCGTAATACCATGGATTGTAGTATCCATAATACCATGGGTTGTAATAGCCATAATAGCCATAATAGCTGCCATACCAAGGGTCGTACCATCCATCATACATCCATGGCCCATACCAACGATTATACATCGGACTGAGCCAAGGGTCATACCAGCCAGAATAATAGAAAGGATCGTAGAAGCGACCATAATAGCCGCCGGCATACCAATAGCGAGAACGCCAATAGTATGGACCCCATCCGTAATAGTCGTAGAACCATGGATTGTAGAATCCGTCCCATCGACTCATCGAACGAGTGTATTGGTATTCTGCTATCTGATTGATGATCTTCTGAGCAGAGGCGGAATCAACATAAAGGGTGTCGGGACGCATACCTCTATCGAAGGTAACGATACTTACGATATTGGAATCGCGCTTGAGCTCTTGGATACCTCCTCCAAGATACTTTCCGAATCGGTTGTACTCGTCAACACTTCGATTACTACCCGACCAATAGTTATTTGCTTTGCTATCTGTGTTTTGTGGAGTCACGGTCACGATCTTCGTCTTCTTGGGTACGAAATACATGTCGTCATCTTGAGCCATCAGAGATAGTGGCATAACTCCTACGAGGACAGAAATAAGAATAAACTTTTTCATTTTCGTGCTCCTATTAATTATATTCGTATTCTAACGATTACAAAAATAATTGTAAATCGATGGCAAATATACGGAAAAACCCTAAACGATGATAGGTTTTTCCCTATTTTTTATATATTTGCAACCAAAAATTAACATGACATGGAATATTTAGTAGCGAATTTTAAGATTATTTCATCGAACGAATTGCTCCAAACCGCCCGCGAATTGTTAGCCGACGGGGCTGCCGAAGCAGGGTTTGAATCGTTCGAAGATACCGAAGAAGGACTGAAAGGCTACGTGCAGAAAGACTTCTATGATAAGGAGAAGCTCGATGAATGTATCGAAGATTTCCCTATCGAAAATGTAAAAATATCATATAGTATCGAAAATGCGGAAAACAAGGATTGGAATGAGGCGTGGGAACTGGCTGGTTTTGATCCTATCTGCGTGGATGATACGGTACTCATCTATGATGCTAAGCATCAGGAGGAATTGCATCCTGCACAGGCAAGTGACCATATCGAAATCGGAATCGATGCGGTACAGGCTTTCGGTACGGGCACGCACGAAACTACTCAGATGATCGTTTCCACCTTATTGGGTTTAGACCTTGACGGCAAACGTGTCCTCGACTGTGGATGTGGTACGGGTATCCTTGGTATCACAGCAGCCAAACTGGGGGCTAAGGATGTAGTAGGATATGATATCGACGAATGGAGCGTGGAGAATGCGAAGCATAACGCGAAACTCAATGGCGTAGAAAATATCGAAATCTATGAGGGGGATGCACACGTACTGAATCATATTAGTGGGGTGTTCGACTTGGTGATGGCGAATATCAACCGAAATATTCTGTTGCAGGATATGGAGAATTTCAAGAGTGTCATGAATCATGGTGCGCAATTGATATTGAGCGGATTTTATGAAGAAGACATTCCTTTGCTCATAGAAAAGGCTAAAACATTGGGATTGTCCGAGAAAGGAAAGAAGAAAAACGGCAACTGGATTTGCCTACTTTTGGGCGAATAAAATAGACGAACAATTGAAAACTTCATCTTTTTTTTAAGTTTTTCAAAAAAAGTTAATAAAAAATTTGGTGCATTTATAAAATCTATTTATATTTGCAACTGTTATCCTGAAAACAATCTTTTTACCTTAAGAAAACTAATACCTATTGAAGATTTGGAGCGGTTGGCTGTGAAGCTTTGCCGCTTTTTTTATGCTCCTAAATTCAACCCCACATCACCCCACATTAGCATATATGACGAAGGCCCCCACTCCAATTTAGGAATGAGAGCCTATGTGTGAAAGTTCACTTCTTGTCAACATCTCAGATCGAGAATCCGAGCGCAGAGAGGAGAGCTGTGAGCGAAGTGAGCGCGATGTTGATAATGACGCTCCATTTGTTTTTTGTTTCCTGTGTCATAGTTGTGTGTTGTTTTTATCCGAGGGTACGCTATCGCGACCCCCAGTTATCCAGAGGTAACCCCCTCCGGGGTATATACTGATCACCGTCCATTATCCGAGAGTACGAGCACACCGAAGGGGTACACGAGCAGGGTATTGGTATAAGACGGGCACACCCTCCGGGGTGCACTCCACAGCATTACGCATATATGCCGAGGGTACGCTATCGCGACCCCCGGTTATCGCAGAGGTATCCCCTCCGGGGAATATGCGCAAACGGAACAGATGTGAACCTATAGGAGAATACTCGCAAACATAGCCTACGATCTCTAGAGAAAGGAATATTCGTACCACAGCTCCGGGGAATACTCGTACGATCGACATACATCCATACCAGGCTCATACCCCGGAGGGGTTGTCTCTGAGATAACCAGGGGTCGCGGAGCGTACCCTCGGAGTATGTGACCGACTATGAATGCACCCCGAAGGGTGTGCCCCTCCGGGAAATATGCGCAAGCGGAACAGTCCCTCGGATGTAAAAGGTAAAAACGTAAAACGATGGACATCCCGAAGAATGCCATTACGCCACGGGCAAAGTGAAGTCGAATCGCAAGCCTCCCTCCGGATTATTCCGCACGTTGATCGTTCCACCATGTTCGAGGATCGCATTCTTCACGATGGCCAATCCCAGCCCGGTTCCTCCCATCTTTCTGCTGCGCCCTTTATCCACCCTATAGAAACGCTCAAAGAGACGAGAAAGATGGTGGGGTTCTACTCCTTGTCCGTTATCGGAGAACGTGAAATACCACAATGATGGCCCATCTGTCTGAGAGGCGAGCTCGGCAGAAATCTCTATGGTCGTCCCGACGCCGGCATAGGCTATGGAGTTGTCGACAAGGTTGCGGAACACACTATATAGTAGCGAGCGATTGCCTTCTACCATCAAGTCTTCCGGAAGACTTACCACCATGAGCATATCGTGCTCCTCGAGTTGCAAAGACACCTCCTTTTGTATCTCGGCGACAAGGGAAACGATATCTACACATTCACGACTCTTCTGAACGGGGGCATCATCCAAACGGTTGAGCAAAGAAATGTCGCGAAGCAAGGAACTCAGTCGTTCGCTTTGGGCATAACAACGTTTCAGGAATTGTTCCTTAGTGGTCTCCTCTATCTTGGGATTGTTCAATATCGTCTCCAGATACCCCTGGATACTCGCCACAGGTGTCTTGAGTTCATGAGCCACATTCTGCGTAAGTTGACGCTTGAGCCGATCCTGCTCCTGACGAGTATTTTGCAATTGCCGATATAGTTTTATGATTCGCTCAGCTATCTCACCGAGTTCATCATTAGAAAAATGCATCAACTCCTCCACATCGAGCGCTTCGTTGCGATCGGCAAGGAGAGCAAACCGTCTCAGATTAGTTATGTTATGCCCGAGACGGTTCAGGAACCTAAAGAGGATGACCGTAATCAGGATGATGGAGACGACGGCAAACCAAATATAATGTTGGTCGGCAGCAAGGGAGTCGGCAAGGTCGTTGTCGTAAGGTAATGCCGAGCGCACGACATATCCTTGATGCGGAAAATAAGTGGCAGAATAGAAATAGTCGCGCTTCATGGTAGGCGACATTCTATCGACGGCAGACCCATGACCAAGATGTAGCGCCTCAACCACCTCTTCACGATCGGCATGATTACCCATATGGGCATAATCCTTACGCACATTATCATATACCACCCGCCCGCGGACGGTTATCAAAGTGACGCGGATGCCACGCACAGGATGCTGCCCCACATAATGGGTCAACCACGACTCGTTGACGGACGGACAGGAGCGCATGGCTTCCGCCATACGGTCGTTATACTCCTGGAGTTTCAGGTTGAGCGTATCGATCTTGTATTGTTTCTCACGATATTGCTGGAAAACAATAAACGAGATGGCGAACAACAGAAATACTGTCATCACGCTAACATAGAGTCGTTGTCCTACTGTTATTTTCTTCATCTTCATTCTTCAAAATAATAGCCAAACCCTTGTCGGGTGACGATATTACCGGCATATCGCCCTATCTTCTTACGAATACGGGCCATGTTGACATCTACGGTACGGTCGAGTACCAACACGTCACTCGGCCAAACTTGTCGGATGAGGTCGGCACGCGAGAATACACGTCCACGCTCCTTGAGCAGAAGTTCGAGGAGTTCGTACTCGATACGTGTGAAGGGAATCTCCCGCCCATTGACGCTAACCTTCTTGTTATCAGTATTCAACACGAGTGACCGATATACCAAAGTATGCGAGCTGGAATTCTCTGTTGGAGCCGATACCGATGTGCGTCGCAAAACGGCCATAATGCGTACCATCACCTCACGAAGCGAAAAGGGCTTAGAGATGTAATCGTCTGCCCCCAAATTGAAGCCGGTAACGACATCGTTCTCTGTGTCGCGGGCTGTAAGAAAGATGATAGGCACACGAGCCGTAGCTTCATTCTGCTTGAGTTGTCGGGCCATGGCGAAACCTGACATTCCATCCATCATGACATCAAGGAGCAGAAGGTCGAAACTGGCAATATCGAACTGTAAGGCTTCTTCGGCCGAGGTGGCTGTCGTAACCTTGTAGCCTTCAGTCTCCAGATTGAAACTGAGGATTTCGCACAGGTCGGGTTCATCGTCGACCACTAATATGTGATAAGGTTTACTATCCATTCCGTAACATTATAGTTATCAAGCACAAAGATATAAATAATATCGTATTTTGAAATCTTTGGACAAGAAAAAATCAATATTTCTCCATAAATTTCTTCGCAGAACGGAGTTGATGGCGCATATTGCTGAGCAACTGCTGACTCTCCTGCAACAGGTTGAGATATACCATATCTACTTGTAAATTGGAGTTGTCTGTAGATTGTTGCATACGATTGATATGTCGTTTACGAATCTGCGAGAGTTCGTCCTTGCAGGCATCACCTTCGGCAAGAATCTCACGATAGTTCTCGTATCGGTCGGTCTGTATCTGGTCGGCAGCAGATTGCATCAGGTCGTTGATACGTCTGCGTATAGGCTCATACTCCCGAATGAGGATTTCGGGCACAGGATTGAAATTGTTATCGACATGCTCTTTGATAGGATTAAGCATGCGACGCAAGGTGTAAACAAACTGCTGGTCGCTATTGGCTCCAATATGAAACCATGTATTACGCTCGATGGCAATCTTCATCGGAACCTTCTTCAGGACTAGCATCTCACGTCTGCGCGACTTCTTAAGAGTCTCTAACTGAAGGCGTAACTGTCGGTCGCTTCGACGAAGATTTCTAACACCTTGCTCGCGGAAAGCATCTACGATAAGATTATATTGCTCGAGGGCAAAACGACAGACAGAGGATTGTGTGCGACTCACTTGCTTCTGCAATACATCCCATACGAGTTCGGGATCGCGCATGCGCATCATCAGTTGGAATGTGTCTTTTTCTTTATCCGAAATGCTCTGTTTCTTTTTGTATCTACGATTGCTACAGATAAGGAGCACGACGACAAGGATGATGAAGGCTACCTGTACGACAAATCCTCCATAATACATGGCAACACATACAAGACAGGCGGTAAGGAATGCTACTCCGGCCGTAAGAAACCATCCTCCTATTACTGACAATACACCCGTGACGCGGAAGACGGCACTCTCCCTACTCCATGCCCTATCGGCCAAACTGGAACCCATGGCAACCATAAAGGTGACATAGGTGGTAGAGAGGGGAAGTTTGTAATTGGTTCCTATCGTGATAAGGATGGAAGCAAGTACCAGGTTGACGGCTGCGCGCACAACATCAAAGGCGGCTTGCTGATCGTCTGTGGTATCACCATGATGGACAAAGCGACGGTTGATCCATTGGCGTACGGGAAACGGGACGAGGCGCACGACGAACTCTATGACTTCTTGACTGAAGCGCACGATACTACGAGCAGCACGAGAGCTACCGAACATCTCTTCGCCTTCATCCTGTCGGCTCAGGTCTACCGATGTCTTGATAACCTTATGGGCCTTCTTCGAGGTGGCCATGGCTATCACCATGATGCAACCGGCAATAAATAGATAGAGTACCGGGGTGTGGGAGCTCTTCATGAGCGAGGTCATCATAAACTGGTCGGGAGATACCTGAAAGGCATGAGCGACATAAGTCTGATAGGAATCCAGTCCGGCAAGCGGTACGCCTATGAAGTTGACGAGGTCGTTACCCGCAAACGACATGGCCAGTCCGAAGGTTCCCATCAATACGATAAACCTAAAAATATTGACACGACAAAGATGAAGAATCTGCATGATTATTGTTGAGGCTACAAGGGTGATGAGCAGCAACAATCGGATATTGGCGTTGATATAGCCGGATACTTCTTCTGACACATAGGGACTCTGTCCAATGCCTTTGAGAAATATAAAGTAGGATAAGGCTGTAAAAGCTATTCCTCCAAACAAAGCTATGGTGTAACGGCTATGTCGTTTATAGTTGAATGTGAAGATGATACGTGATATCCACATAACGACGGCTCCTATCACAAAGGAGATGGCTACGGAAACGAAAATGGCGATGATAACCTCAAGGGCTTTACCCGAATTGAGTAGCATACCGTATTCAAGTGTGCTGTCGCTAAGTTTCTTGATTGTGGCAAGGATAAAGGTTCCACCAAGCAGTTCGAAGACCATCGACACAGTAGTGGATGTGGGCATTCCAAAACTATTAAACATATCAAGAATAATGACATCTGTAACGATGACAGCAAGGAATATCGTCATCACCTCGTGGAAGGAATATTCGCTTGCGGTAAGGATTCCATGACGAGCGACATCCATCATACCAGTAGACATCACAGCCCCAAGGATGACGCCTACCGAGGCTATGAAAAGAATGGTTCTGAACTTAGCCACACGAGCTCCGATGGCGGATTGCAGAAAATTCACAGCATCGTTGCTTACTCCCACAAACAGGTCGAAAACTGCCAGACTGAGCAGAAAGACGACAATAAAGAAATAGATTGCACTCATATCTTATTATTGATTTTCTTGTGGCAAAAGTAATGGTATGTTGTTGCATCTATTTTACAGGAATGTTACATTTCTGTTACAATTCTGCTCGGCCGTCAAAACTTTTGGAATCTCCACATCCTCATTTATAGGTATTTCATTTCTTTTATGTGGGATATTTCCAATAAAAAAAAGAGTTTATACTAATAAATAGGTATTGCAAGAGAGAAAAAATTGTCGTATTTTTGCATCTTGAAGAATTTTAGCGAATATGAAATATCAGAAACTCTACGAGGCTGAGGATCAGCTTATCAATATTATTAGGGATAATAGCAACATGCTGCAAAGTTTGGGCAGTTTCGGCATTAATCTGGGGTTTGGTGATAAAACCGTAAAAGAGGTATGCGAAGCGCAGAATGTGGATACTTTCACGTTTCTGGCTGTGGTAAACTTCACCATTAATGGTTATTACAATCCTGACGATGCTGATCGTCTGTCTGTAAGTACGCTAATGAAATATCTCAAGGCTTCTCACGCTTACTATATCGACTTCCAACTGCCCTTCATCCGTAAGGAGTTGAGCGAGGCTCTTGACGAGAACGATAGTCTGGCTCGCCTTATCATGCAAATCTATGACGAATATGCACATGGGGTGACCAAGCATATGAAATATGAGGAGGGGTCGCTATTCCCTTATGTCGAGAAACTGTTGAATGGAGAGATTGATGAGAAAAACAGTATTACTACTTTCTCGAAACATCATGATCAGATGGATGAGAAACTGCGAGAACTCAAGAATATCATGATCAAGTATTTGCCTTCTGATGGTTTGCACAACAACCAGCTTACAGCTACGCTTTATGATATATATAATAATGAGGACTGGCTGAGTCAGCATGCACAGGTGGAGGATAAAATCTTTATGCCTGCTATCCTTAAAATCGAAAAGAAGCTGAAGCATAAGGATGTGACACTAAATATCTCGAACATGATCAACCAACAGGTGGGAAACGTTGAGGAACTTAGCGACAGAGAAAAGGATGTCGTGGTAAGTCTGGTACAAGGAATGAGCAACAAGGAGATTGCCGACCATCTGTATATCTCAGTAAATACTGTGATCACACATCGCCGGAATATCGCCCGAAAATTGCAGATTCATTCTGTCGCCGGTCTTACTATTTATGCGATAGTAAACAAGCTCGTGGATATCTCGAGTGTAAAACTCTGACTATTTTGCTCCAAGAATGGTCTTGGCATTCTCTATTCTTTCTTTCGTAGGTGGTTCTACTCCATCCAAAGGATATGGAATGCCCAGTTTCTCGTATTTAAAGATGCCTAATGTATGATAAGGTAATACGTCTATGCGCTCTATATTTTGTAGCGTAGAGAGGAAATCGGCCAATTCATGCAGATATTCGTCTTTGTCTGTGATACTAGGAACCAGCACATGACGAATCCAAACGGGTTTGCGAATATCAGAAAGATAACGGGCACAATCTAATATATTTTGATTGCTACAACAGGTAATTTTGCGATGTTCGTCATCGCGTATATGCTTGATATCAAGAAGAATAGTATCGGTAACTTGCATGAGAGCTTCAAACTTATCAAACCATTCTCCATGACGGCGGAATGGCTGAGCCGACGTATCCAGACATGTATTGATGCCACGCTCATGGGCCTTAGTAAAGAGTTCTAAAAGGAAATCTATCTGCAACAAAGCTTCGCCACCACTTACTGTGATGCCACCCTTATCGCCCCAATAAGAACGGAAGCGTTCTGCTTTATCGAGCAATTCTTCTGCGGTCATCTCTTGTTGCTTGCTCACAGCCCATGAATCGGGATTGTGGCAAAACTGGCAACGCATAGGACATCCTTGAAGGAAAATCAAAAAGCGAATGCCGGGACCATCTACAGAACCAAAACTCTCTATCGAATGAATGTATCCTTTTGTCATAGTCTTTAACTTGATATCATTAGGGAATCTCTTCTCAGAAAAAGGAAAGGTCTCCCCACCCCTTACGACGGGAAAAGGGAGACCTATAGGATTGCTATTTGTTACTATGTTTATAGTCTTTCATGAGCCTGACGAGCGATAACGTCGAGCTGCTGCTCACGAGTAAGGTCGATAAACTTCACAGCATAACCGCTTACACGGATTGTGAAGTTCTGATATTCTTCCTTCTCTGGGTGCTCCATAGCATCCTTCAACTTATCTACGCCAAATACGTTAACGTTAAGGTGATGAGAACCCTGGTTAAAGTAACCATCGAGCACGCCTACCAATGTATTAGCACGTTCCTCATCATTCTGACCAAGCGCACTTGGACTGATAGTCTGAGTATTAGAAATGCCATCGAGTGCATACTCGTAAGGCAACTTAGCTACAGAATTCAAAGAAGCAAGCAGACCATTCTGCTCTGCACCATAGCTAGGATTAGCACCTGGAGCAAGAGGAGTACCGGCCTTACGACCGTCAGGCATATTGCTGGTGTACTTACCATATACCACATTAGAAGTAATGGTGAGGATACTAGTAGTAGGCTCAGAATTACGATAAGTGTGGTGCTTCTTGATCATATTTACAAAGGTCTTGAGCAACCATACTGCGATTTCATCGGCACGATCGTCATCATTACCATAGCGTGGGAAGTCACCCTCGGTCTTGAACTCAAGAGGGAAACCAGTCTCGTCACGGATAATATTTACCTTAGCATACTTGATAGCGCTAATAGAATCTACTACATGAGAGAAACCTGCGATACCGGTTGCGAAAGTACGACGTACATCAGTATCAATAAGGGCCATCTCGGCAGCCTCATAGAAATACTTGTCGTGCATGTAATGAATGAGGTTCAAGGTCTTGACATAAACTGCTGCCAACCACTCCATCATATCCATGAACTTAGGCATGAACTCGTCGTAGGTTACTACGTCGCCCTCGATAGCGCGATAAGCTGGACCAACCTGCTCGCGTGTCTTAGAGTCAACACCACCACTAATAGCATAAGTAAGACACTTAGCTAAGTTAGCACGAGCTCCGAAGAACTGCATCTCCTTACCGGTCTGAGTAGCTGATACACAGCAGCAGATAGAGTAATCATCACCCCATACAGGACGCATCACATCATCATTCTCATACTGAATAGAGCTGGTCTTCACAGAAATCATAGCAGCATACTTCTTGAATGCCTTAGGCAAACGAGAGCTATAAAGTACTGTGAGGTTTGGTTCTGGTGAAGGACCCATATTCTCCAAAGTGTGGAGGAATCGGAAGTCGTTCTTGGTAACCATAGAGCGGCCATCCTGTCCCATACCTGCAACCTCGAGGGTAGCCCATACAGGATCACCAGAGAAAAGTTCGTTGTAAGAAGGAATACGAGCGAACTTAACCATACGGAACTTCATTACCAGGTGGTCGATAAGTTCCTGAGCATCAGCCTCGGTAAGTGTACCCTCAGCCATATCACGAGTGAAATAGATATCGAGGAATGTAGAAACACGACCTACTGACATAGCAGCACCATTCTGTGTTTTTACAGCACCTAGATAACCGAAATACAACCATTGTACGGCCTCGCGTGCATTCTGTGCAGGATTACTGATATCAAAACCGTAGATGGCAGCCATTTCCTTAAGTCCCTTGAGGGCCTTGATCTGCATGGCAACTTCCTCGCGCAAACGAATTACCTCGTCGCTCATCTCGCGCTCGCCCATATTGTCAAGGTCTTTCTTCTTCTCCGCAATCAAGAAGTCGATACCATAAAGAGCAACACGACGATAGTCACCTACGATACGGCCACGACCGTAAGTATCAGGAAGACCAGTAAGAATATGATTATGGCGTACGTGTTTCATCTCTGCTGTATAAGCATCGAAAACGCCGTCGTTGTGAGTCTTTACATAAGTGTGGAAAATCTCGTGCAACTTCTCTGAAGGCTGGTAACCATAAGTAGTACAAGCCTGCTCAGCCATCTTGATACCGCCATAAGGCATGAATGCACGTTTTAGTGGTTTGTCGGTCTGCAAACCTACGACTTTCTCCAAATCCTTAGATTTCTCATCGATATAAGCAGCGCCGTAAGATGTAAGACTAGAAACAACTTCTGTTTCCATGTCAAGAACACCGCCTTTGGCACGCTCCTCCTTCTGGAGTTCCTTAAGTTTACTCCAAAGTGTGTCGGTAGCTTGGGTTGGTCCGGCCAAGAAGCTTTCATCACCATCATAACTTGTGTAGTTGTGCTGGATGAAATCGCGAACGTTCACTTCATTCTGCCACTTGGTTCCGTTGAAACCTCTCCATTCTGTTCTCATAACTGTTTATAAGTTTTATATGTTAATAATGAATATCCTTTTACCATCGGGCTTTCTTTTGCCCTTTTTCTCGTACCTTATGTAAATTAAGTAAGCATTTTGCTATTTTGAGGTTGCAAAGGTAGTTATTTAATTCCAAATAAACGAATATCATATTGAATTTTTGTATAATTCGTTTAATTTCTGATAATTATTAGACTTATTTTCGCTTTTCCTGTTTTTTCTCTATACCTTTGTGGGCACAAATTAACCCGTATTTATAATGAAGAGATTTACAACCACTATCGTGTCGTTGATGCTGATGATAGCTGCTCAGGCGCAGATTCCTCAGGCATTAAAAATTAAAGTATCTAAACTAAAGAATGGTATGGAGGTATGGATAAATGAGGATCATTCTCAGCCTCGCGTACTAGGTGTTGTCATCGTAAAAGCCGGCGCCAAGGATTGCCCCAACACGGGTATTGCTCATTATTTTGAGCATCTCCTGTTCAAGGGTACCGACAGCATCGGAACTGTAAATTATGCGGCCGAGAAAGTTTATCTGGACTCTATCCAAAATAAGTATGAAGAACTTGGACGCACCAAGGATAACACGCTACGTACTGCCATTCAACGAGATATCAACCGATTAAGTATCAAGGCTGGAGACTATGCCATCCCTAATGAATTCAGCAATCTTATCACGCGATATGGCGGTTCAGGACTAAATGCCTTCACTTCGTGGGACATGACGGTATATGGAAATTTTTTCTCTCCACAATATATTTCTCAATGGCTAGAACTCAACAGTCATCGGCTTTTGCATCCTGTATTCCGACTTTTCCAGGGGGAACTGGAAACTGTATATGAAGAGAAGAATATGTATGCCGACAATATCGTAGAAGCCGCACAAGAAAAAGCCCTCGGAAAAATCTTTGAAGGTTCACCTTATCAATATCCAATCATCGGAAGTACCGAAAATCTGAAGAACCCAAGTATTACGCAGATGTTGGATTTCTATCATAAGTATTATATTGCCAACAATATGGTATTGCTGCTTTCGGGCGATATAAACGCCGACTCCATCATGACCGATGTCGAAAAGTATTTCGAACGCATCCCGAACGGATCTGAACCAATAAGAGACTATACCACCCCTCATGCGTTTACAGGCGAGACGACGGATATCAAGATTCCAATACCATTAGTAAAAGCAGAACTCATGGCCTATCATTCTCCTTTGGACGGAACTCGTGATGCACGTGCTCTTGACGTTGCCATACAACTGCTCAAAAATAGCAACCAGACTGGATTACTCGATTCTTTAGCCAACACGAATAAGGTGTTGTTAGCCAGCGCTCTTCGTGAAAGTTTGAAAGATGCTGCAGCCATGGGATTTGCCGTCATACCGAAATTACCATTCGGTTCGCTCAAAAAGGCTGAAGCTATGTGTCTGAAACAGATTGAGAAACTAAAGAAAGGCAACTTTAGCGATGAGACTTTCCTTTCTGTCAAACAGGCGATGATACGCGATTATCAAATGAAATTGGAGAACCCTATTGATCGAGCTATGCAAATCATCAAGGTTTGCATAGGTGGTCGTGAGTCATGGGATGACTATCTGAATGGCATTTCCGAAATCGAGCATATCACTCGTGAGGATATCATGCGCGTTTCTTCAAAATATTTCAACACTAACAATAGCCTTCAATTGGTCAAGAAATACGGCAAAGAAAAGAAGGACAGGATTTCTCAACCAGGATACAAACCTGTGACACCAAAACATTCTGGTGAAGAATCGGAATATGCAAAAAAACTGGCTAAGATGCCTTATCAAGTGGTAGCCCCTAAACTACTCGATTTCGAAAAAGATGCCCACAAAATACAACTGTCGCCACTCGCTAAGTTATATACGGTAGAGAACCCAATGAACGATTTGTTCAAACTACAAATCATCTATCATCGCGGAACACTCAACGACAGTAGACTAGATAAGCTGGCCCAATATCTTGACGGACTTGGTACCGACTCTCTAAGCAAACAGTCTTTTGCCAAGGCTCTGCAACGTATCGGCGCTAAGATGAGCTACTCTGCCAACAAGCGAGACTTTGTGATAACTATCGATGGCATGGATGCTCATTTGGAACAATCTCTACAGTTGATGCAACATTTTCTGGAACATGTCAAGTCAAACAAGAAGATGTACCATGACTTGATCACCTCGACCAAACTTAGCGAGAAAAGTTTCTTCAAGGATGATGCCAGTATTGCAAAGGCTGTATTTGAAAAGGTAGAACTGGGTGACGCTTCGAGCTATCTCAAGCAGACGAATGCGAAACAACTCAAAGATATCACAGGAGAAGAGCTCATAAACATCTTCAAAGAATTACAACAGTATCAGATGAGTATCACATATAGCGGAAGACTGAGTGACGACAGCGTTGAAAAAGCTGTGATGACCTATCTACCTTACCGCAAAGCCACCAAACCTTTCGAATATGTCACCACCCGATATCAGCAGGTATCCGAGCCTACGGTCTACCTCTACGATGATCCTGATGCCCGTCAAAGCATCATCGGTACATATCAACAACTGCCACCACTCACCAATGGCATCGAGCGAGGAAAGTTCGCTCTTTGGGGACGCTATTTCGGTGGTAATATGCAGTCGGTATTGTTTCAGGAAATTCGTGAGTTCCGCTCATTTGCTTATTATGCCAACGGATACAACCTCCCTACAGACCGTCTGCATCAGTTGAACGACAACTGTGCTTACATCACCAAGTTAGGAACGCAGAACGATAAAACCATGAAGGCTCTTGAGACCCTCGACAGTTTGATTTATCATATGCCGATAAGGACAAATGCTGTAAAGGCCAACAAACAAGAGATTCTCAACGACATCAACAATCTGTATCCTCATTTCCGCTCCAAGGCCAGAAGTATTGCTTACTACGAAACACTTGGCTATCATGAGGACCCGGAAAAGTTGGCTGTCTCTGTGATAGCTCCACTACAAATCTCTGATGTGGAAAGTTTCTATCATAAGTATATTCAACATCAACCGAAATCCATCATCATCGTGGGCAACAAGCGAAAACTCGATATGAAGAAGCTCGCGAGTTATGGAAAAATCGTTGAACTAAAGAAGGCTGATATCTACAGATAGTATACGGAGGGTGATGCGCATCACCTTCCGTATGCGCATCACCTACTTCTTCTCGCACGAAGAAAGTGTAGGCCAATCTTGGGCATCCCACTTGATTTCCTTCTTGACAAGAACGGAAGCGCCATCCAAAGCTACACTATAACCATGGCAGATAAATATATCTTTATGGTCTATAGTATATGCGGCACAATGACCTGTAGCCTCAAATTCTTTCTTATCACCCTCGATGAAAGGTACACCGCCACCATCGAGCATGTCGACACCTCGATTATCAAGATATGGTCCTTCAACATTTTTACTGCGCCCTACAACTACACGATAGGTACTCTTCATGCCTTGGCAACAGTAATCCCAACTCACAAAGAGATAGTAATAGCCATGATGCTTGAAGATGAAAGGGGCCTCGATGGCATTCTGTCCGGCATTAAGATTATAACTGCCAGGTGTCAACTTTTTAGGGTCGCCTTCCGATTCTGGTACCTCCCGCGTGTTGAAAGCAAAACGTCGTGCTATGGTACGAGGTTTCTCGCCCTTTGCCACATGCAAGGTGTTACCGAGTTTCACCAATTGTATGCCATCCCAGAACGAACCGAATACCAACCATGGATGATCCTGATCATCTATTACGATGTTGGGGTCGATGGCGTTCCAATTATCACGACCACCCCGCGAAGAGATGATACACCCCTCGTCTTTCCATCCGTCTTTATCAGCAAGACGGTCATTAGACAACAGACCAATTACGGAAGTATTCTTACCAAAGGTAGAGCAGCTGTATGCCATGTACCATTTGCCATGATATCTGATGATATCAGGAGCCCACACATGCTTTTCAAAACCTGGAACGCTATCATGCGTCCACTTGGGAATTGTCTTGAACACACTACCTTCAGTTCTGAAGGTTACGCCATCGGCAGAAGATAATTCATCGATGCCCATCCCCGTGGCAAAAATATAAGTTTTCCCTTTTTCTACAGCCATCACCGGATCGTGAACAAAGGGAGTAAGAAATGTTTTCCCGTCACTTCCTTGCCGACTATGCTCTTGCGCAGAAACATCAATTCCTATCATGAGCAAAGCCCATGCAAATATAAAATAGCGTTTCATGATATACCTTTACTTATTATTTATTTTCTAATGAACTTTTTACCATTCTGAATAACAACACCCTTGTAGTTACCGTCAACACGCAATCCTCCGACATTGAACGTTTTATTTTGATCGTTGAACATCGCGCGTTGAACTTTGTCTATTCCCGTAGTACTTTTTTCAAGTTTGTAGAGCCAAACCGTCTCACCACCAGACTGATAACTCTCCTTAACGGCAGAGAAACAGATTGCCGGTGCATCTACAAGATGATCAACATTCTGTCGAAGGACGATGCCATAATAATCTTCGAGATCTATTTCTAGGTGAACAAATGACTTACCCTGATCAGTATATTCCCAGATACCATCCGCTATCCCCTCGCCTTTCACCTTACCATCAGCAGTAAGTGTAACGCTACGAGCTTCTGCAACTTGCTTATTTTTATGGTCAAGTTTATAGGGATGTATCATCATCTGATAAGTACCGGCAATCTGCTCGGCTGTGAAAAGTTGCTTACTTTCGATATCAGACTGCGTAGTCTGCTTACCCGTATAGCGGAAAGGTGAAGCCACAAGGAAACCATTCTTGTTGACAAAAAGTTGACGGACACGCACATTATGCGTTTCACCCTTGTGCTGATAACGCGTGTGATAAATCACAAAAGCATCACCCTTTTCATCGACCAATACCGAGTTGTGCCCCTGTGCCAGTTCACCTTCTTCTACAGCCCCCCATGCACCCATGGCGCCCAAAAGACGCTGACCACGGTTTGTCTTGGCATTCGGCCCATAGTTTAGACGATAACTGTCATAAAGAGCATAATCATATGGTCCGTCAATATGTTCTGAACGGAAGACGCGCATCTCATATCCCCCCGTTGACTCCAGACCACCATACGACAAGAACAGATAATAGTATTTGCCTATCTTTTTGATATAAGCGCCTTCACCAGATACATAATAACCACCAGCGAGCTTTTTTCCAAAATAAGGGTCAGAAGTACAGTTTGCGTTGGCTACACCCGGAGAAGTCGGTTGACCACTAACCTCATAAGGATAACTTACGTTGTAGTCACGCAAACCCGTAGCAGGATCAAGTTGAATTTGGAAGATACCACCCGACCAAGAACCATAAGTCATATATAACTTACCATTGTCGAATGTCACGCAAGGGTCGATACAGTTAGGCCAATAGCTTCCCCAATTATCTATATCATATCGTTCTGGAAGAGATGTCACCCCGATGGTCTTGCCAAGATCGGTATGCTTCCAATCGTCGACCATACTATAGCCTACGTGATTTACTCGACCACGAAATCCTGAAAAAATTACCGGTCCTTGATAAACATAAGGTCCATCTATTTTATCGGCAGCAAGACAAACGATGGCAGAACACCATTTATCACCGTTCAATGACATATACATCAGCCACTTGTTCATCACCGGATTCCATATCACATCAGGCGCCCACTCGTTACCCTCTATCGTATAACCAGCATTCTGCCAGCCAAAATCACCATAACTATTGACATTATCCGCACATGGCGTCCAGTTGACGAGATCTGTTGTTTTTGAAACGGCACGATGAGAACCAAAGATATAATATGTTCCCGCATTGTCATAAACAACAGAAGGGTCATGAACGGTAACCTCACGATAAGATGTACGCGTAAAAGAAGAAAAATCTACTCCACCCTGAGCCATAGAAGCAGAAGAGAATGAAAAAAGGGTAAATGCCGTATATAAAAACTTACGCATCATAAAAAGAGATTTACTTGATTTGATAATAGGGACAGACCCTAAAGTCTGCCCCCGCTATATAAAGAATTTGTTGTGTAACTTAACGTCGACGAGCACGCAATCTCTTAGCAGCAGAAGTATGATCGAAGACCAAATGGCTACTGTCTACGGTGAAAGCGAACTGCAGATCGGAAGGGTCAACGGTACTCAACCCGAGATAATACTGCGTATACGTGTTATGGTCAGTACCCGTCATCACAGCCTGTACATCAGCCGTACCATTGTTGCAGTTGGTTACATAGACCGTAACTTTAGAACCATACATTGCAGCAAGCCAAGCAGTCCAATTCTGTGCCCCACTAAGTAGAGCCGTAGAATAGCCATCACCCCAGCCATAGTTGTCAGCTCGTACCACTGCATATTGAGCAAGTGCCGCATTACGCAAGATAACTACAAAGTTGTTCCAGTTGCTGCCACCACAATAATTGGTGAACGATGCAGCGTAAGTCTCGCCCACCGGCACCTTGATGTCATTGGTAAAGGCAGTCCACCAAGCTGTAGAGTTATCGTCAGCACCAAGTTTTGTTGGTGACGGTGTGACAGCAGTAAGATGAGAAGCTTCTACCTTGACTTTAACCTTTGCCGTCTTACCATTCTTTGTAGTGATTGTCACAACATGACTACCCACCTCAGCAGGTACCTTAGAGAACTTCAGTTTATCATTACTTACCACACCGGTAGCACCCGAAGCATAAGTCGCTGTCACCTGCATACCCGTCGGGTCGAAAGTCATGGTACGATCAGCCATGCCACTCGTTGCTGCAGAATTGTAGAAATAATAAGTCTTGTTCGTAGGTTGTGCCGTCACCGTGATAGAGGCAATACTCTGAACCACACGGAACTTACCATTAGCAACGATAGGCTTTTCAGCGACAGCTCCCTTGAAAGTCTTGTTGTAGATGACGATAAGCGTCTTCTCGCCCTCCTTATCCATATCAGGAATAGCCGAGAACATCAATTCCGAAGCCGGTATTGTCTTCGTAACGCCCTCCTCATAGGTCACTGTGGCCGATACGTTTTCCATCGCTTCATCAAGAGATTTTCCCAAGTCTACCTCGTCAGGAACATTGTTAAGAACCATAGAAACAGGCGCCTTGTCGAGAGCAGAGGTAAGACCGCCCTCAGGCACGATATTCGTGGCAAGGAAGTCGATATACGACCCCTCAGGCACCAAGAAGCATCGAATGTTGGTATCAGAAGCATCAGCATTAAGATTCGGAAGCGCGTAAGGTTGCGTAAATGTCTTGGTAACAGCACCATTGGTCATCTTGACAATAAACTTACCTGTTTGTGAACGATCTACCGTAAGCGTCACCTTGCCACCGAGTTTCTGAACATTAGCATCCTTGTTATCAACAGGGTCGAACAACATATTACTATTGCTATACTTGAAATAGAGATAGTCGCCCCATTGTGAGTTATACTTCGCCGTATCGTTAGTAGCATCGAATCGTATGGCACCATACTCTTTATAGTTGCCACCACCACGCACATCATCATTTGTGATGATAAGGGCGAAGTTCTTATAGTAAGTATTGTCAGACGGGTTAATATTCAGATTAAACTGTGCATTCCACTTCTGTCCATCAGGAATTACGTAATATTTCGACCATGCCGTCCAGAATCCAGAAGTAAAGTCAGTATTACCGATGGTGTACACATCTTCCTGCATACCCTCCAAAACTTCCTCCTGAGTATTCTTTGTATTGTTGATAGAATCTATCTTTTCCTGTATCCAATCGGGACTGTCCATCTTATAGACATCGCCACCTTCACATCCCGTAAAGAGAAGGGCCGAAGAAATAGCCATACAGAAAGCCATTACCGATTTATATAAATGTCTCATATGTAATAAATTATAAGATTATGATGATTATTTATTCAAATCAACGACAGGATGAACCGTCCACCCCTTCTCGTCGAAATAAGGTTTGTTGCTAGAGCTATTATTGGCAGAGTTACCACGAAGATTAGGGTTTTTGTTGGTAAGCGTCTGAACGATAGGCAAAAACTCATGACCGTCGACATAGGTATCGAAGGAACTCTTGAGTTCTGCGTCGACACCGATCTGCGACACATCGACAGGGTCTTTAACGTTCTGGAGCGAACGGCGGAAAGCCTCATGCTGACGAAGTTGCTGCTGACGGTCTGGGGTAAGGAAGAAGCCCCAACGGATGAGGTCGAGACCACGTCCGAACTCACAACCGAACTCTTTTGGACGTTCCACGTTAGCAATCTGCTCAAAGAGTTTATCTTTCGTGTTGAAGTCTGCGAGTTTCAAGTCAGCAAGCTTTGCACGTCGACGTACTTGGTTGATCCAGTCGATGGCCTGCTGAGTAGGACCACTAATTTCATTCTCGCACTCTGCCGCACGGAGCAGAACATCAGAATAACGCATCATGCGCAGGTTGATACCATCATGAAGACCTGTTGCCACACTCGAATAAAGACCTGTTCGCATATTCGTGTTCTTGCAAATTGGCAGTCCACCATAATTATTATTTGTTACAACAGGTTTATCAGCCGTCATCGGCACTGTATAACCTACATTACCAAACTCAAAGCCTTCCCAGTCTGGTTCATAAGTACCAATGGTCCAATAAAGACGCGGATCAAGTTTACCCGTGGTCGTACGCTCAGCCTTGAAAAGATTGTAGAGCCATGGAGAAGCCGACAAGTCAGCCCAACCGCCATAAGTACCAGGACAGAAGTTACTCTCGATGGCAGAGCCTTGAGTGGCATTCTTCGATGTGTTCACAGGCGTCCACTCATCATCAGTACCCTGTGACCCGTAGTCGAGGAACTGAATCTCGAACAAACTCTCTGCATTATTCTCATACTCAGCACCTTCTCGGAAGTTATCACCATAGTTGGCCATCAATTTATAAGTGCCATACTTACCGCTCATAATATCCTTGAGCTGGACAAGTGCTTCACTATATTTATGACGTTGCATCAAAGCACGAGCATAATAGCCCGCAGCAGCACCAGAGGTAGCACGTCCCTTTGCCCATTCTCCACCAACTTCTTTAGAAGGAAGTAAAGTGATAGCCTCAGCAAAATCCTTTTCTACCTGATCGAGCACTTCGTCGTAGCTATTGGTAGAAGCATACAGACCATCGAGAGAAGAATATGTGCTATAATCAGTAATCAAAGGCACATTCTGGAAATAGCCTGCCAAATTATAATATGCAAGACCACGGAGAAAGAGAAACTGTCCCTTGATACGCTTCATCGCCTCAGAAAGTTGAGTATCATCAGCTCCTACCTTCGATAATCCGAAGTTACATACATTAATAGTATAATACCACTCACGCCAAATCCACCAACAGATATCACCTGTAACAGGACAGTTATAATCATCAAACTCCTTGTACCACACCTGAGAGGAGTTCCAAACTTCATCACCACGAGTCAAGTCGATGGTGTAGCCCACACGAGCATAAGAGCCTTCCATACGAATATGGTTGTAGGCTGCAATAACGTTTTCCTCCAGTTCGGCCGTACCGAAATTTGCTGTTGTCTGTTCATTAGGATTCTGTACATCCAGCTTGTCATTGCACGATGTCATCGCGCCAAGACCAAGCAACAAGACTAAGGAAATATTATGTAATTTCATATTGATATTATTCTTATTAATTTTTGATTTACATTATTCTAGAAGGTGAAGTGAACACCAGCCATAAACGTACGTGGGGTTGGGAATGAGCAGAAGTTATAACCAGGAGTGAATGTACCACCAGCATAATCTACGTTATATCCCTTATAACCCGTGAAGGTGAAGAGGTTCTGAGCTGAAACATATACGCGAACTGCAGAAACCATACCTCCAAACCATTTATCAGGCATGTTATACCCTAATTCTACATTGGCAATTTTCCAATAGGCAGCATTCTGAATCTTTCGTGAACTGAACAAATCGTTCCAAGCCAAGGTCGCATTGTTTGAAGCATAAGTACGAGGAACACTTGAAAGATAAGTACCTTCCGTAGAGAAGCGATTAGCATCAAGCATCGCAACATCCTTATTGCCGTAACCATAGCATGAGTTCAGACTGTTGTAGATATCGTCGGAAACATGATAGTTCAAAGCACCGAAGCTCTGAATACTCAAATCGAAGTTCTTGTATTCCAAATGGGCGCTGATACCGAAGTTTATCTTTGGTAGACCACTGCCCAATACGGTCTGGTCGTAAGCATCAATAACACCATCTGGTTCTCCATTCGGACCACTAATATCCTTATAGAGACAATCACCTACATTTGCGCCCTGCTGGGTGGCATGACCATCAAGGTCGGCTTGCGTACGAGCGATACCTTCATATACCCAACCATAAAACTTACCAATTTCCTGGCCCAACTGGGTAATGTAAGCACCCGAGATATACGAGTCGGTGCCAAAGCCTAATGAACGGACACGGTTACGGAGAGTACTGAAGTTAGCACTGATATCATACTTCAAAGCATGATCGTGGTTACGATATGTTGCAGCAAACTCAAAACCGCTGTTATCCATTGTAGCAGCATTCATCGTGACAGAGGTATTAGAAACACCTGCATTTTCTGGAACTGGTACACTATACAACAGATCCTTTGAACGGTTCTTATACCACTCTGCGGTGAACTCAAGGCGATTATTGAACAATGCCAAATCGATACCGATATTGGTGGTAATCTTTTTCTCCCAAGAGATGTTCTCGTTGATGAAGGTTGAGATGGCAGAACCCGTCACTGGAGTGTTGCCAAAGCTATAAGTCATATTGTTGCGCGCCATCGTGGCCATATACTGGTATTCACCAATGTTCTCGTTACCAAGTTCACCATAACTTGCACGCAGTTTGAATAAGTTCACGATGTCATGACTTATAGGGAAGAACTTTTCCTTATCAAAACGCCATCCCACAGAAACAGAAGGGAACGTTCCCCAACGAATATTTTTGGTAAGGCGCGAACTACCATCGCGACGGATGATAGCCGAAAGAAGATATTTCTCATCATAGTTATAGTTCAATCGACCAATAAATGAAGCGAGGGTATGCTTGTACTCATACGAGTTTGCATCTCTTGTAGCACCATTCTGTATCTGTAGGAAATAAGGTTCAGCGAATTCCACGCCCCAAGCAGAAAGTGTGTTGGTATGCTCCTCCTCATAAGTCTGACCTACAACAAGGTTGATATTATTCTTACCGATATGACCATCATAGGTAAGGGTGTTCTCGATGAGTGCATCAGTATAGTCGCGCGATGCCTTGGTAAGTCGCTCGTTAGCCTTGGCCAGATACACACGGTTACTCTGTATCCATGCTGGAATCCATGTCTTGTCGGTGGCATGGGTCATACTATAAGAAAGGTTGATATTATAGTGCAGGCTGTGATTCTTACTATTCAATCCCACCATCTTGAAGAGGTCAACATCAGCAGAACCAGTACCAACAAAACGATTTACTAATGTATTACGTGTAAGCTTGTTATTTACCAATAATGGGTTAGATGCAGAGATATCTCCATGGATGTTATCATAATAAACGCCATATCCATAAGCATCATAACGATAAGCATTAGCAGAACCGACTTTATCATCGAGAACCCATGTAGAGCTATCATAAGCTTTAATAGTAGGCTGCATAAGTAATGTTCCGCGAAGTACATTGGTTACATCTCCATAAAGACCCTGGACATATTCTGAGGCATTTGACAAAGCCATATTATCCTGATCAGAATGAGAAAAGACTGCACTAGTACGGAATTTAACGAATTTGGTATCCATGGTATTGTTTACACGAACAGTGTAACGGGTGTAGTTCGGACCGGCACCTTCGAGGGTACCCTTCTGCTGGAAATAGTCAAGACCTATATTATAGGTATTGTTGGCGCCACCACCGCTAAGGTTTACGTTGTGATTCTGACGAATACCTGTCTTGAACACTTCGTTGAACCAATCTGTGTTGGTATTATCCATAAACTTATACTTACCATCTTCACCAAGACTATAACCGCCAGGGACAGGTGTACCGGAATTTACGCAAGCCTGACCTAAATACTGACTGTACTGATCAGCATTCATCACGTCATAGACATTCTTCGAGATATTATCAACACCAAAATATCCGGAATAGTCTACCTTCAGGGGTTGTTCTTTCTTTCCGCCTTTGGTGGTGATGATGACCACGCCGTTAGCTGCACGAGAACCATAGATAGCACCGGCAGCAGCATCCTTTAAAACTTGAATTGAAGCGATATCGTTTGGAGAGAAATCACGAATAGTTGTTCCCATAGGAACACCATCAATAACATAGAGTGGCGCTGTACTGCCGAAAGAACCGATACCACGAATACGGACAGAAGGATCTGCACCAGGCTGACCGTCGGAAGTAATCTGCACACCAGCGATTTTACCTTCGAGCATTGTCGAGATGTTAGAATTAGACACCTTTTTCATCTCGTCAGCGTTGACGATAGCCACAGAACCGGTGAGGTCTACTTTCTTCTGTGTTCCGTAACCAACTACGACAACTTGGTCGAGAACTCTATCATCCGATTCCAACTGAATCTTTTCGATGATAGCCCGGCCACGGACGGCAACCTCATGATCCTTGTAGCCGATATAACTTACAATAAGTGTTGCGTTAGCGGGTACAGACAGTTGAAAATGTCCGTCAAGGTCGGTAACAGCTCCACCTTGACCACCCTTTACTCTGACCGTCGCACTTACAAGAGGTTCCCCCTTTTCGTCAACGACCTTGCCGCTAACCTTGATCATTTGCGACTGCGTTACTGAGGCCATTGTAGAAACCGGTATAGTAACCGAAGCGCCCATAGCCCCTAGGCATAGCATTGCTGAGAATAGTTGTTTTCTCATTGTGTTTTTAATTTAGGTTATTAATGAATGTTTTTTCACATATAAGTTCAATTCCAAATAAGAGTATTCTCACAATAGTTATCAGGATTTTCTCGTGCACAAAAGTATAAAATACTGCTATTTTAGGGGTGGACAAATGTGTTTTTGTGGTGGACAAATGCCATTTCTTCTGTTTTTCTACTGTTTGTGGGGTTGAATCCACGACCTACTTCATTATTGGTACTAACTTCAAACAACAAGTACGAAACCCGAATGACTTTCAGAGGAATCTAGAAGAAATATTTTGTAATATTTAAACTTTGATTCGGGTTCTGTTAACAGAAATCGTGTACAGTTTTGTGCTCATTCTAGAACAAACAGGAACCTATCAGATCCCTAAAATATTCCCCACCCCCTTCTCAAGAGGTTGATCTTTCGAACGAAGTTAACTGCATCGGCTTATGCAGTTAACTTCGTAAGCTCACGCGAATAGGTTTGTAGCCTTACGTAGTTAACTTAATAGGCCAATATTTCCTGTACATTTTGATGGGAGAATACATATCAAAATATAACTTATTGATAATCAAGCATTTGTATTTTGATTATAATTCTAATATTCATAACCAACCCGCCATTTATTTCGAATTCGCGAATTATGAGCAACATTCTTCGATTGAAAATTAAGGAATTTAAGGCTCGTTAAACTTCGCAGGATTCAACTGGCAAACTTGAATTTACAATATATGAAATCACGTGTTAGCATCCCCATTCCATTTATCCTTTACGTAACTGAGAGGCACATCCTGCCCCCGGCGGTTGTTACTAATAGTGGTAGTAGATGTGCCTAAGAAGTCTGATTTCTTACCATATATACTTTATTTCATAAAGAAAGATGGACTCGCACCAAATTTCTTTGTGAAACAACGAGTAAAGTATTTAGGATCATTGAAGCCTACCTTAAAAGCTATCTGTGCCACATTGCGGTTAGCATCATTCTTAAGTAACATATCCTTGGCAATCTCGAGACGATAACTGCGCATAAACTGGGAGGTGGACTCTCCTGTCTCTGCAGAGACTATCTTACTAAGCACAGATCGACTGACCCCAAGGGTCTCTGCTAAACTATTTACATCAAATTCCGGATTAGAATAATTTTTCTCCATAATCTCTGTAAGACGATCCATAAATGGCCGTTTGGTAGTTTTCACCTCTATGCGATCAGCTTCTACACTCTTCTTTAAACTGGTCATGATGCGGTGTTGAGTGAGGAGGATATTCTCAATACGTGTCTGTAACTGCTGAGGTTCCTCACTATTCTTCAGAGCCTCTTCGATGGGTTTCAGCAGTCGCTCTGCTTCATGACGACGTAATTTGGCAACGCGTTTATCATATAGATATTTCACGAAGAATACGAGGATAATGAGCAGCATTGTGATAAACCACCAACTTTTCCAGAAATATGGTGAAACGGAAACGTTTAGGAAGATCATGGCATCATGGTTGTCATTAAGAGTGGATACATATTTCACTTGGAACTGGTAGTTTCCGGATGGTAGATTAGTGTATCTGACGCTATTCTGTCCTGCCGGAAGTTGAGTCCATTCATCATCAAAGCCTTTCAGGCGATAGCTGTACACACCTTGTGTTTCCGAGCCATAGTTTAGGGCAGAGAAGCTGATCTCGAAGGATTTGTCACTTTCGTGCAAATGAATACGATCAGTAATAGAGATATCTTGGTCCATATAACGTCCGTCAGCATATACAGTTTGGTTGGATACAGAAAGACTGGTAAAACGAAGATGACCTTGATAGAGAGATTTGCTATTGTCGCCCTTCAATATCGTAAAGCCATCTGTGCCACCCAAAAGGACACTTCCGTCCGGTCCTTTGACGGCTGAATTCCAATAGAATTGATTAGAAATCAGTCCGTCGTTCTTATAGTAGTTATAGCATAATCCGGTTTCGGGGTCGAAATGCGACAGGCCGTTATCAGTTGTCAGCCAGAGTTTTCCGTTCTTATCTTCAACAATTCCTTTTACGGAATTATTAGGTAATCCATTCTTCACAGTATAGGCTTTGAACTTCTCACGACCTTGTTTGTCTATCTCGCGACGGTAGAGGCCATAACCATTACTACCTAACCAAAGCGTTCCGTCCTTTGACTGACAGAAAGAGCAAATTTTATCGATGATACCACTCTGGGGGTCATCGAGTTTATAGGTAAGTACTCGGTATTTGAAATGACCACCTTTGTCTCTTGATTTTAAGTTTATGCAAACTACTCCTTTAAGAAATCCCATCCATAAAGTACCGTCTTTGTCAATGATACTTCCTATCGGACCACGTATGTTTCTGCAACCTTTGAATGGGTCGATCATTTTCTGAGACTTGTAATCATAGAAATAGACACCATCATTGCTACCTATCCACATTCCGTCGTTATAAGGATCGTATATCAAGGCACCGATGTAGTTAAACAATGCAGAATATTCTTTCGATACATTGAGACGATGAATTGTTGACGGATGATTCATTCGCATGACGTTGATTCCACCTGCCCATGTACCAATCCATAACTGACCTTTATTATCTGCAGCAAGGGTAGATACACTGTTATGCGACAATCCAGAGTTGTTTGTCGTAAAATGAATAAAACTGTTTTTTCCAGAAACTAATTGGTTAAGTCCACCTTCAACGGTACCAATCCATATAGTACCGTCTTTAGCGGCATAGATAGAATTAACACAATTGGCTGAAATACTTTCGGGATTAGTACTATGTACGTAGTTGTGCAAAAGGAGTTGACGAGGGTTGAGTTTCACAATTCCTCCGGATTCCGTTCCTACCCAGATGATTCCATTCTTGAGGAGTAAGCAGTTGACGAAATTACTCGGCAGAGGATTTACCTTACTGTCACTTTTCCAATGGATAAAGCCATCACTTTTTCGATCGTAAAAATCAACACCGTCAAGAGTTCCCAACATCACTTGATGATTCGCATCGAGAGCTATATCGGTGACGGAATTATGTGATAGAGAGTTCGGACGGTTATCTGATCGATATATCTTTACGATTCTACCGGTTTTGCTAAGAACGTACAGACCGTTACTCGTTGCCATCCACAGATGATTATCCACTTTCTTAATGTTTTGAATGAAGAGTCCCGGGAGGTGGGATAGTTCAGGGGTTATCTGTAGACGGGTCAGTTTACCATCATGATCTGTCAACTTGTAGAGTCCACCATCTATAGCAGCCCATACGGAGGAATCACCATCAACATCGGCAAGCATGATATCGGGAGTGTTTGCCTGATAGTTCAGACTCGCTATAGCATCTACATTTCCTTTCCCATCGAAGGTGATATGATAGATTTTATGAAGAGTTACGATCCATATAGCTCCCCTACTATCACAGAACGTCTTGATGGATTGTTCATGTAAAATCTTTACAAGCATATTGCTCTTATCGATTGGAATAAGAGGTTGTAGTGTGGTGAGATCAAGTACTTCTGTATATTCTTCAAAAGATACCCAGAGGCGGTGGAAGTGGTCTTCGGTAATGTTATGACATGTGTTACTACGGAGGGGCATACCTTGGTTGCCGATACCGAAATACATGTAGTTGAAACCATCGTATCGTACAAGTCCACCTCCATGTGTGGCGATCCAGATAAAGCCATAGCTATCGCTATAAATGTCGTCGACGAAGTTGCTTGGCAAACCTGTCGACATATTTAGATACGATACATTATATCTTTCGACAAGTGGGTTTTGTGCTTTTGCTGTAAAAAAGAATAAAGTTAGTAATAGTGCAAAATAGTGTTTCATGAATGTCTTTCTCGATGATATTATTGGTCATCTGCAAAGGTAACACATTTTTCATAAATTCTGAAAAGTTTCCTGTGTTTTTCTCATCTCTACCCCCACTCTGGTCATATTAATGTGGACTCATGGGGATTAAAAACAAAAAAGTCCACACCGTAGTGTGGACTAAAAAGTTTGAAGTTAACTGCATGTTCGCATACAGTCAACTTCTTTAACCTTATTATTTGCTTTCAAACTTATCGCCTGTCTGCTTGATAAGTTCTCGGGCATATGATTCTGGATAACCTGGACGGGTGACGCGGGCACCAAGACCTTCTGGTGTGCGCTCGAAATGACCGTCTTTCTCTGGCTTGACGATCATATCATTGAACTTCACTACCAGATAGGTGCGGAGGTTCTTCCATGTGGTCATCATCTCATTGCAATATTGGTTCTGTACGCCGGTAAGATACTGGATGGCCTTTACCGGACTTTCCTTATATAGGTTCATGGCATGAGCTTCTACGCGCTGCTGGTTGCTCAAGTATGAATTTTCAAGACTGTCGCGTACACTCTTGAGACTTGGGAAGAGGGCGCAATAGCGTGGATATACCATGTTGCTCACCATATTGCAAAGCCAATAGGCGTTGTCGTCGTTATAGGTCACGGCATCGGCTCCCGGTGTATTGTAACAGATTGGACGCTCGGTGGTACCACAGTAGATCGGTGTATAGGCGATCATGTTAGGGTCATCATTGCCGAACCATAATACGCCACCAACCTGACGAGGCATCCAACTACGCATCTGACTGATGTAAGTGAAACCTGTCTGCTGGGTAGATGTTGGGCGCTCATTGAAATATTTCTTACCGTCTACGGTAAACTGTAATGGTGTTGGGCGGTATGGCATCTGCCAGATTCCACCACCAATATCTTTACCATCGGCAACAGATAGGGCTGTACCTTCGTAGTGATCGCGCATGGCCATGGCAAGGTCTCCGAAAGTGAGTTTATGCTCAGGAACGCTCCATAATGGCATATCTTCGGCCTTAGGGTCTTTACCGATTGCCCAAGGCAGATAACGGTCAAATCCTTTTACGAAATGACGGAAGAAAGCCCATGCGCGTGCATCACAGAATCGTCGACCAGAGAAGTCTGGGAAGGCGTAGGCATTCTTGAAGTTGAAGTCTTTATCGGTCCCTTTATACCATCCCTTCATGCGAGCGTATTTCACAACGTTCTTGCTATGGAGTACCTCGGTGTTGTATTTGGCAAACACACCGATACGACTTTGGTTGGCATGAGCACAGATGGCATTGTCAGGGATGCGTACTGCTACCCATACTACCTTGTTGCCTTTGTCACCACCACAACCTTGCATCTCCATGATCCATGCTTCGTTAGGGTCACAGATGGTGAAAGTTTCGCCCTCACTGGCATAGCCGTATTTCTCTACCAATGATGTCATCACGTGGATGGCTTCACGGGCTGTCTTACTTCGCTGAAGAGCTATATAAATAAGTGAGCCATAGTCGATAAGGCCTTTCTTATCAACCATTTCTTCACGTCCGCCGTAAGTGGTTTCTCCGATGGTTACCTGATATTCATTGATGTTACCAACGACATTATAAGTGACAGGAGCTTCCGGAATCTCACCAAGATATTTCTGTGAATCCCAGTCATAGATCTTGCGCATCTCGCCTTTAGCATGTACACCTGCGGCATAATGGGCTAAATTCTGAAACATACCATAGTCATCGGCATTATAGGTGCACATCACAGAACCGTCTGCTGATGCTTTCTTGCCAACAATGAAATTGGTGCAAGCATCGACTGACACGTAGCCAGCCCATGCTATTATCAAGGATAAAAATATCTTTTTCATCATTCGCAAGCCTTAAAAGACATATCAAGTCCCTTTACGGAATGGGTCAGCGCACCAACACTGATAAAGTCGACACCTTGCTCGGCATAAGGACGGATGGTGTCATAGGTGATACCACCACTCGACTCTACTTCCATGCGATGGTTGATGAGTTCTACTGCTTTCTTGGTATCTGCCACGGTGAAGTTGTCGAGCATTACGCGGTCTACTCCACCCTTGTCGAGAACCTGTTGCAACTCATCGAAATCACGAACTTCGATTTCGATCTTCAAATCGAGATTGTTCTTCTTCAGATAGTCATGACATCTGTCGATAGCGTTGGTGATACCACCGGCAAAGTCGATATGATTGTCCTTGAGCAAAATCATATCAAAAAGACCAATACGATGATTCATACCGCCACCAATCTTCACAGCCTGCTTCTCTAACATACGCATACCCGGTGTGGTCTTGCGAGTGTCAAGAATATGACAACCGGTACCAGCCACACGCTCTACATACTTATGGGTCATCGTGGCAATACCACTCATTCGCTGCATGATATTGAGCATCAGGCGCTCGGTCTGCAACAAACTTCTTGTTTTACCGGTAACGATCATGGCGATGTCACCTTTCTTTACCTGAGCACCATCATTGATAAGTACTTCAACCTGCATGGTTGGATCGAAACGGTCGAATACCTTCTTAGCCACCTCTACACCTGCAAGAATTCCATCTTCCTTGATCAGGAGGTGACTCTTGCCCATAGCATCTTCAGGAATACAACACAATGTGGTATGATCGCCATCGCCTATATCTTCAGCAAATGACAACTCAATCAATTTATCTTCTAATTCGTCAACACTTAACATAATACTTTATTGTTTTGATAGGCGCGAAGAATTCCTTCGTCGTCTCGTTTTATTTCTATTTTTCCTCCTAACCATTCTGTGAGAGGTAACTCGCCACGAAACTCATAATAGTTTACTACTCTTCCCTCTTCGATCTCTACTACTGCTTGGATGAACTTCTCTTCGCCGACAATCACTTCATGAGCAGCAACTCTTCGTATTTCTTCCATGTCATCTGTCTATCTTTAGTTCCTTAGGTTCCAAAGTACGATCGACAGGAATTGCACCGCTTACAGGTTGTGGATTTCCAGCCGGAGCATCTTTGTCAGGAGATGATTGCTCACCAGAATCTGGATTCATCTTACCCTCTGAGCTATTATCGATAGTTGGATAAGGCTTCTTGTGAACACGATAAAGTTTGATATTCTGTATGATCATGAGTTTCAACGTAGTGAGACTCTGGTTAGGGTCATTTGGCGTTGCCACCATCATATAACCTTGAATTTTCTTGATACCCAAACTATCATTATCTTCGATGGTGAGCACGTAGTTCTGACTGTTCATCAGGTGAACATTGGTAGAGGCGACACTGTCATTCTTGAAGGTGACAGCCAACACGGCAATACCGTCACGCATACCATCCTGATAGATAAATTGGGTGTCGAACTGCATCATCACGCGGTCGCCCTTGTGGAAGGTAGTATCGGCAACAAAAGAAAAACTCTGATAGTTGAATGGCTGTTGTGGCGATAATACCATGGCATTATTCTCATGCCATATATTGGCAGTATCACCCTGCAGATCGCCAAAGTTAGCCATCTGCGATACTGTAGCACCCTGAGCATTGGCTTCTTCTGTGATACGATCCGAAACGTTGGTATAGATATCATGAAGTATATCTGCATGGCGCATATAATACACCATAGAGCTATCAAAGTCGGCCTGAGTGATACCATATTTCTTGAGCACTTCATCTTTGTATAATTCAAATTTGGCCGGTTTGCCCTCAGCCTCTGTCATTCCTTGGGCAAGGTGATAGTCGTACAGAATATTTTCCATCTGTTTTTGTGACAGATATTCTGACGGTACAGAAGGCTTACACGACTGTAATCCTCCTAAGAATGCAACAACCAAAAATAGAATAATAAAATAAAAAGACGAATATCTCATATTATTTCTTTTCTTCAAACTTCTGACCAAGGGTAGACAGTTCCTTACGGCAGAAGATAATCATGAGCACGACACTCACAGAGATGCAACTGTCGGCAAAATTAAAAACCGGATCAAAGAACGTGAATTCTTTTCCTCCCCATATCGGTAACCAACTTGGAAGTGTGGTGTCTATCAACGGAAAATAAAACATGTCGACAACTTTACCTAAAAGGAAAGGGGCATAACCTTGACCGAAAGGCACAGCATAAGACACGTAATATGGCGACGAAGCACTGAAAACTAAACCATAGAACATAGAGTCAATGATGTTACCTGCCGCTCCGGCCAATACTAATGATAATAAAACAATGTATAGGGTACGAGTACCACGACATATTTCACGCTTGATATACCATCCTATCCAACAGACAGCAACAATACGGAATATGGACAAGACATATTTATTGAAAAATGTCATTCCCCAAGCCATGCCTTTGTTCTCGATAAACTCGATCTTAAACCAGTCTGTAATATCAATTTGCTCGCCAAGGCACATATGCGTCTTTACCCAAATTTTAATTACCTGATCGATAACCAAAACCAAGAAGACTATGGCAATGGCGAGTAAACCTTGATGTTTCTTCATAAATTTATTTTCTTATCCCAAAGCAACCCCATTAGTGATTGCGATTCTTTTCCTTCGAAGCCACACTAAGCGTAGCATGAGGAACTGCACGAAGACGATCTGCCGGTATCAACTCGCCTGTAAGACGGTCAATGCCATAGGTCTTGTTTTGAATGCGAATCAAAGCTGCTTCCAATCCTTTGATGAATTTATGCTGTCGCTGAGCCGTGCGGATCAATTCTTCTTTCTCCATAGCATCAGTGCCCTCCTCCAACATTTTATACGTAGGAGAAGTATCTGCGACATCATTACTATTCTTATTGTTCAATCTGTCCATCGCCTCCTGATATTCATTACGAGCAATAGCCAGTTTCTCATTTATAATTCCGCGGAACTCCTCAAGCTCCTCATCGGAATAACGTGTTTTCTCTGTAGCCATAAGATTATATGTTTTAAAGTGTTTATGTTTTTAAGGTATGAGAAGAAAATTAATTCTTCTCTACCTTTATATTCAGTTTAAATTCATCAAATTCTGTTTCAACACCATCATTCTCACCGATCTTGATATCGTTGGCAAGAACCTGTGTTTTTATCAGATTACCAAAGGATTCTATAGCGGCGTTGGTTTCTTCATGAGGAGCCACTGTAACAATAATACGGTCGGTGATTTCAAGCCCGGTATCCTTACGTAAGTTCTGAATACGATTGATCAACTCACGAGCCATACCCTCACGCTTCAGTTCATCGGTAAGTTCTACCTCAAGGGCAACCGTAAGATTGCCTTCGTTGCTAACGAGCCATCCTGGAATATCTTCAGAGATAATCTCAAGATCTGCAGCATCTACGACAATGTTCTGTCCTTCCAGTTCGAAACTATATGTACCGGTCTTTTCTAGTTGAGCAATCTCATCCTGACTCAAAGTGTTCATCTTTGCAGATACACCCTTCATGAGTTTACCGTACTTCTTACCCATCACACGGAAGTTACATTTCACCTTCTTCACGAGGATGCCCTGACCTTCTACGAAGTTGAGTTCCTTAACATTCACCTCGTTCTTGATCAGATCAGAAACAGCAGCGATATGATTCTTCTGAGTTTCATCAACGGCAGGAATCATGATCTGAGCTAATGGCTGACGTACCTTGATGTTGACCTTACGACGAAGAGCAAGTACCATAGAGGTAATCTTCTGAGCAATAGCCATACGCTGCTCTAGGTCGGTATCAATTAAGTTCTCGTTGACAGTTGGGAACTGCTCAAGATGTACGCTCTTCAACTCACCACCCAAATCATGATACAACTGATCACTGAAGAATGGTGCGAATGGTGCTACCACCTTGGCAACGGTCATCAAACAGGTGTAAAGAGTCTGATAAGCACTCAACTTATCCTCGCTCATCTCCTTGCCCCAGAAACGTTTACGGTTCAAACGAACATACCAGTTAGAGAGGTCATCATTGACAAAAGAGTCAATCAAACGACCGGCACGTGTCGGATCGTAATTCTCGAGTTCGTTCTGGACATTCTTAACCAATGAATTCAAGCAAGAAAGAATCCAACGGTCAATCTCAGGACGCTTCTCGTAATCTACAGCCTTTGCAGAGGTGTCGAAACCATCTACATTTGCATAAAGGGCAAAGAAACTGTATGTATTATATAATGTACCGAAGAACTTTCTGCGACACTCGTCAACACCGTTAGGGTCGAACTTCAAGTTGTCCCAAGGTTCACTATTCGTCATCATATAGAAACGAACAGGATCGGCACCATATTTATCAATCATTTCAAATGGGTCGGTAACATTACCCACGTGCTTACTCATCTTGTTACCCTTAGCATCAAGTACAAGACCAGAAGAAATTACATTCTTAAAGGCAACATGATCGAATACCATTGTAGAAATGGCATGGAGTGTGAAGAACCATCCACGAGTCTGGTCAACACCCTCATTGATGAAGTCAGCAGGATAATAAGCCGGAGGAACAGGAGTACCAGTATATGTACTGTGAATCAACTCATTACGATATTCTTGTTCACTCTTTCCTGTAGCTTTCAAGCCATCAGCATTGATAGTACCCTCAAAAGGATAATGCTGCTGAGCATAAGGCATAGAACCTGAATCGAACCATACATCAATCAAGTCACTTTCACGATGCATTGGTTTACCCTCATCGTTAACCAAGACGATATAGTCAATATATGGACGATGCAAGTCGATCTTGTCATAGTTCTCCTGAGAATAGTCACCAGGAACGAAGCCAGCATCCTTCAGCGGGTTAGACTTCATAACACCTGCAGCAACAGACTTCTCGATTTCTGCATAAAGTTCCTCAACAGAGCCAATACACTTCTCACCGCGATTCTCATCACGCCAGATAGGAAGAGGAGTACCCCAGAAACGAGAACGAGAGAGATTCCAATCATTCAGATTCTCGAGCCAGTTACCAAAACGACCAGAACCTGTAGACTCAGGTTGCCAGTTGATGGTCTTATTCAACTCTACCATACGTTCCTTCTTGGCTGTATCTTTGATAAACCAACTATCCAAAGGATAATAAAGAATAGGTTTATCCGTACGCCAACAATGAGGATAGTTATGTACATGCTTTTCTATCTTGAAAGCAATACCCTCTTGCTTCATCTCCATACAGATGATGATGTTCAGATCTTCAGATTTCTCAGAAGCCTTCTTATCCCATACACCATTTGGATTGAACTGAGGATCATAAGCATTCTTGACATAATCACCTGCATGATGACTATATGCCTCTACATCAACACAACTCTTTACAAAGTTAGCATCGAGTTCATTTACTTCATAATATTTACCCTGGAGGTCAACCATAGGACGAGTCTCGCCCTTCTTGTTAATCAAGTAAAGTGCAGGGATATTAGCATCCTTGGCAACCTTGGCATCATCAGCACCGAATGTAGGAGCGATATGAACGATACCGGTACCATCCTCGGTAGTAACATAGTCACCAAGGATCACACGGAAGGCCTCACTATCCATCTCTACAAAAGAGTCGCGGCCATCCTCTGCCTTGAACACTTTCTCAGGATGTGCTTCAGCATACTTATTGACAAACTCAGGAGCCAGATCACCAGTCTTCTCGCAAGGTTTAACCCATGGCATCAACTGCTGATAATGAAGGCCCTCTAGTTCAGTACCCTTCATACGGTCAACGATGCGCCAAGGACAAAGTTTCTTTTCCTTATCGAATGGCAGCAACTCGCCCTCTTTACATTCTTGCTCAGCGTTGAGATAAGCATTGATACGACTTTCTGCCATGATCAAAGTCATAGGCCCACCATCATAGAGATTATAAGTCTCGATAGCAACATAGTCAATCTTAGGACCGACACAAAGAGCCACATTTGAAGGCAAAGTCCAAGGAGTGGTAGTCCATGCGATGAAATACGGTTTACCATGCTTTGTCCATTCAGCCTTAGCATCCTTGATTAGGAATTGTGCAGTAACCGTAGTATCCTTAACATCACGATAACAGCCAGGCTGGTTCAACTCATGACTTGACAAACCGGTACCTGCTGCAGGTGAATAAGGTTGAATGGTATAACCTTTGTAAAGCAAGTTCTTGTTATAGAGCTGCTTCAAAAGCCACCATAGGGTTTCAATATATTTATTGTCGTAAGTAATATAAGGATGATCAAGGTCTACGAAATAGCCCATCTTCTCAGTAAGAGAACGCCATTCCTTAGTAAACTTCATCACATTCTCACGACATCTATGATTATATTCCTCTACAGAAATGTATTTCTCAGAATTCTTATTATCAATATCTTTCTTTGTAATACCAAGTTCTTTCTCTACGCCAAGTTCGACAGGAAGTCCGTGAGTATCCCAACCGGCTTTACGGTGAACTTGGAAACCCTGCATGGTTTTATAGCGGTTGAATGTATCCTTGATAGAACGAGCCAGCACATGGTGAATACCTGGATGACCATTAGCTGAAGGAGGACCCTCGAAAAAGATAAACTGAGGTTGTCCCTCTCTCTCGTCGATAGATTTATGGAAGATATCGTTTTTCTCCCACTCTGCTAATACAGTATTATTGGTCTTTACAAGATCAAGACCCTTATGTTCGGCAAATTTCTTAGCCATTTTCTAATATTTATTTATTACGTAATACTTATTTATAGAGCGCAAAATTACAAATTTTTATTTTAACAGCCAAAACTATTACAAATTTTCTGCTTCCTCCATCCAAATCGTATAAGCTGCATCACTTGGCATTCGCCAGTCGCCGCGCGGACTCAGACTGACCGATCCCACCTTAGGACCATCAGGGAGACAAGAGCGTTTAAATTGCTGAGTGAAGAATCGACGGATAAAGGTCTTCAACCATTTCTTAATGGTTTCCTCATCATAGGTTCCACCAAGTTCGGCTCCGCTGACATCTTTCTTCACAGCACCCTCCTTGCCATCAACAAAGGCTTTCTTGGCCAACAAGAAGATCTTGGCCGGACGGAAACCAAAACGAAGGAAATAATAGATGAAGAAGTCATGAAGTTCATAAGGTCCAACGAGATCCTCGGTCTTCTGTTTGATATGACCATTCTCATCAGCAGGAATCAACTCCGGACTGATTGGTGTATCGATAATATCCAATAATATATCAGATGCTCTACCCCCTAAAGACTGGGCTGCATATTTCACGAGATATTTGATAAGTGTCTTAGGGATACTGGCATTTACCCCATACATACTCATATGGTCACCATTATAGGTAGCCCATCCCAGAGCCAACTCACTCAAATCACCTGTTCCGATCACCATACCGTTCATCTGGTTAGCCACATCCATAAGAATCTGCGTACGTTCACGAGCTTGTCCGTTCTCATAAGTAACATCATGGTTGTTAATGTCGTGACCGATATCCTCGAAATGCTGAGTGACACTCTTGGCGATACTGATCTCGCGCACCGTAACGCCCAATGTTTCCATAAGATGGAGCGCATTATTATAAGTTCTGTCCGTAGTACCGAATCCAGGCATGGTGACACCGACAATACCCTTGCGACTGAGTTGAAGTTTATCGAAGGCCTTCACACATACGATAAGAGCGAGTGTCGAATCCAGACCTCCGCTGATACCCAACACCACTGTCTTACTGTGGGTATGTACAATTCGTTTGACAAGTCCCATAGCTTGAATGTTAAGGATTTCCTCACACGAAGTCTCCATATCATTACTCTTCGGAATAAAAGGATGCGGATCGACTTCACGGTCAAGGACAAAGTCACGAATCTGTTCAGCAGCATTACATTGGATATATCTGATGTCGAACTGATTGTTGAGTATAGAATATTTGATATTACGCTGAGCATTGACATAAGTAGAATTACTTCTACGCTCACTTCTCAATTTTTCAATATCGATTTGCGCGATCTGCATCTGAGATTCCATCGAGAAGCGTTCGGATGCAGAGATACATTTACCATTTTCATAGATCAAAGCATTTCCACCATATACCACATCCTGAGTACTTTCGCCGAATCCACAAGAACTATACACATATCCCGTCATCGTACGAGCACTCTGTTGTGAAATAAGTTCTTTCAGATAATTATGCTTTCCGATCAACTCATCACTTGCCGAGAGATTAAAGATCAATTCGGCGCCGGCGATAGCCAATCGATTACTTGGAGGTGTAGGAGCCCACACATCCTCGCATACCTCCACACCAAAGTTAGCCCCCTCAGCAGTTTTGAAGATCTGCGGATTCGGAGTAAGAAGTATGTTATGTCCGGCAAAACGGATATTTTGCTCCTTCATATCCTGTGAAGAAGCAAACCAACGTTTTTCATAAAACTCACTATAGTTAGGCAGATAAGTTTTAGGAACGACACCCAGAATTTTACCCTGTTGTATGACGACAGCCGCATTAATAAGCAGATCACCAACGACGATTGGCAATCCCACAATTGAGATGATATCTAGTTTACGGGTAAAATCAAGCAACACCAAAACGGAATTCTCCGCAGCATCAAGCAACATCTGCTGACGGAAAAGATCCTGACAGCTATACCCCGTAATGCATAATTCCGGGAAGACAATGATTTCTACACCTTTACCTTCTGCCTGCACGATTAAGTTTTCTATCTGGTCTGTATTATATTTCACATCGCCCACCTTCACATTTGGGATTGCCGATGCTACCTTTATAAATCCATATTTCATCTCAATAGTTTTTATTAATTGGACTTTTGTTTACTTGATAGTCACTTGTGTGGCACCATATCCATATTCCTGGAAAGAAGCATCCTGATAGGTACAACTCTTGTAACGATAGTTCAGTTCATGAATGATTGCCTGACGCAAGACACCCTCACCCTTGCCATGGATAAAGATAATCTTTTGGCCACGGTGCTTTTTATTCTCCTGCATCACAGATTTAAAATAGTCAACCTGATAATGTAATATATCAGCGGTACTCATGCCCTGAGTAGTTTCGAGCAGTTCCGTCGCATGTAGATCGACAACGATCGTACCATCATCCTTATAGCGAGTATGCTTACTACAAGAAGGTTTCTCATCTTCCTGCTTCTTATGGTACATCTCCTGCTTCAGTTTTTCGGTATTGAAGACCAAAGGTTTGGCAGGATTATCATTTTCCACAATGGTATAGAGCATCGCAGGCGTTTCGAAGAAATCATTCTCGACGAAGGTATGCAGTTTGAAGAATTTAATCGGTTCTATACGGAACTGCAGTTCGATAGGTTGCTTGAGCAAGAAAGGTTTATCCTTCTTGTACGCAATGACTTGGATAGCCTGGTGCAACATATCGTTGAGATTCTCACGTCCGAGTTCCTCGATGAAGATCTTCGTATTAGGTTCTATCTCACCTTCCTTCTTCATCGTCCACGCATTACCTTCAGCAACCATATAGATATACTTCAGATAATAATTACTATCGTTGATGAGATAAGATTCGAATCGGGTATTCGTCACCTCCTTGATATCCTTAGGGACAAAGGCAAGATAAGCACTCAACTTATTACCACCCTGTCGCTCTTCTACAGGAGCTTTATAGGTGATTTCCTTATCTGCCGGATCCACATCAACGGTCATATCTATATTTTCCTCATTATCTGCAAGTATTGCCTTGATAGAGCGCGAATCATCTTTCAGTTCTGTATCAGCAAGAGCATTAGCTTTCTCCTTAGCGTCCATCTTCTCGCTAATCATCTTACCCATACTATAATCATCCTGCTCAACGACAACTACATCGTGAATAGATGTAGGAATCTCAAAACCATCTTCGTCTTCTACAAGAACTATATCTTTACCCTGAAAACCGGAAATCTTACCACCACCGGTCTCAGAGAGAAATCTTACACGATCACCTATTTTCATATTCAATATGCTATTTTAATGTTAAGGAATCAACAAACTACTATCGCCATAACTCAGGAATCTAAAATCATGACTCAATGCGTAATCATATACCTTGCGCCAATCTCCCTTGAGGAATGCACTTACAAGGAGCAACAGAGTTGACTGTGGCTGATGGAAATTGGTAACGAGCATTTTCACGATCTTATACTCATATCCCGGTGCGATAATGATTTGCGTACTGCTATGAAGGGCCTCCAGTCCATTACGGTCGAGATAGTCCAGAATATTCCGGATAGCCTTTGTTGCCGTTATACCATCCACGAGTTTACCATCACGTCCATGATCATAAGGATCCCATTGGTTGACGTGTAACTCTTCTTCGTTGGCATCAGGATGCTGCTCTAGATATACGCCCATATAATACAAACTTTCGAGGGTTCTTACCGAAGTAGTACCTACGGCAATAGCATTACAGTCATGTTCGAGCAGATGCTCAAAGGTATGGCGATGTACCACGATATATTCGGTATGCATTTCATGGCCTTCAATCTCCAGACTTTTTACTGGTTTGAAGGTTCCGGCTCCAACATGAAGTGTCACCTCGTCACGTACGATACCACTATTGTCAAGGGCCTGCAACACATGATCTGTGAAATGCAATCCTGCTGTTGGAGCAGCAACACTACCCTTGATCTTACTATATACTGTCTGATAAGTTGTCTTATCGCTTTCCTGTGTGGCACGATTCAGATATGGAGGGATAGGAAGTTCACCAACAGTCTCCAGGATTTCGGCAAAACTTACCTGATCGGTATTCCAGTCGAAGTCAACCCAATAGTTGGTACCACCGGAATGAGCAGTCATCTTCTTCTGCTCCTCGGTGAGTTCTCCGTCACGTCGCAGAGTAGCACTCAGCGTAAACTGGTGACCTTTGATCCCGAAATCACGATGCAACGATCCGTCTTTCCATTTCTTCAGGTTACCGATCATGCAAAGCCAAGAACAATGGCCTACAGTCTGGAACATCAACTCATAATCGGTAGGAGCAGCTGGCTCCATCAAGAATACTTCGATAAGAGCTCCTGTCTCCTTACGGAAATGCAGACGCGCCTGTATAACCTTCGTATTATTGAATACCATCAAGGCACCCTTAGGAAGATGATTAGGGAGATTATAGAACACATCATCACTCACCTCACCATGCTTATATATAAGGAGTTTACTATGATCACGCTGAGCAAGCGGGAATTTAGCAATGCGCTCATCAGCTAAATCATAATTATAATCACTAATTTTAATATGTTTTGTATCCATAACTAATTTTTTTTTAAATTACCAATATTGCCTCAAAGACCACATAAATCAACGTAAAAGCGAAAACCGTCATCACGATGTCTATATCACTATAATCATATCCTGTTGAAGTATACTGCGTTGAGATATAATTCAGTTGAGGACTAATCCGGTAATATAATCGTATATAAAGTTTATATATTATTAATCCAATAACTCCGCCGACAATGAAACCTACCAAGACATCACTAGGATAATGTACCCCTAAATAGAGTCGTGTCCAGCCACTTACCAAAGACCATCCTATCATCATGCGTCCCAACAGTTTACTTCTGACAAGACAATACACGAATACGGCTATGGCCATGGTATTGGCAGCATGAGCGGAGAAGAAACCGTATAACCCTCCTCCCCTATAATTGTTCACTACGTCAATACTATATTTATAAAGAGGATCCTGTGACGGTCGGAATCTTGCCACCAAAGGTTTAGCGATTCCATCTGCCAACAAATCGGCAAAGATCACGCACAGTACAATGCCACCAATAGCCAGCATGATTTGGGCCATTGTTTCATTATTTCTTATAATCAAGAATACGATTGCAAGATATAGCGGTATCCAGGTTAACCCGTTGGTCAACCCCATCGCCATACCATCCACAAAGAGGGAATTACTACCATTAAAGAAATCGAGGATGGCTTGATCTATCTGTAGAAATGTATTCAAATCCATTTATATTTCTTCAATACTGTTCTCCTGTATCCAACCTGTCCTACCATCCGACAGTTTCACACCTCTCCATCCCTTCATGGTCTTATCCGTGATCTCTACTTTTGTACCCTCATGGATAACGAATTGTTCCGACTCGGCTCTGGTCGGAGTCTTATATACCGGCACGGAAGAAGAAATGACGATGGCACCACTGCGATTCATCAAAGCCTCTCTCTGCTGATAAGCAAAAAGATTGCTCAGCGCAAAGACAAGGACGAAGACGACAGAACCATAAAATCCAATCTTGCGCATCCAGATGTTTGACCCGAAAAGATATACCAGCATGAGGAATAAGGCAAAAGCTATCGAGAAGATTGCGATATATCCCCAATGATCCACACTGGTAAAGTTTACCAAAGCGCGATACCATGTCACGAAGAACATTTCGCTCTCCACAGGAAACTTATCTATTGTCTTACTTCTGGCAAATTCCAGATTAAACTTGATGTCATCATCACCAGGAGAAAGAAGATGAGCTCGCTCATAGGCAAGGACAGCCTGCGTGATATTATCACTACGATAATACGCATTACCTAAATTATAATATAGGTCGGCACTTATACCTTGTCTGAGAAGTTCATTATAATCTTTGATAGCCTGCTGGTAATTACCTTTCTTATATTCATTATCAGCATCCACCTTTGTTATAGCCTTTCCCTGCATACTGCAAAGAAGCAAACAAATCAGTATGATATATCTTGTAAAGTTTCTCATCACCTTATTTTTTCTTCATCACGTTCTCGATATCCATAATTGCCGTCATCGCACTCTCAAAGGTCTTGTTCATATTTCCGGCAGGATCTCCCGGAGCATAGCGTTCATATTCACATTCGTCAAGAGCGCCGACAAACTTGTTTATCGTCTTGTCGTCCACATGCTGTTCTGCCAATTTCTCCTGAATGTTCTCACGAGACAGTTCTGATACAGGAATATTCAACTTATCACCGACATATCCCCATAAAGCGCGCATCACCTCATCATAGAATTCACTCTGACGACCTTTCAGCATCAACAGGTTAGCCTTCTTCAATCGTTTCGTAGCGACCTTATTGGCCTTCTTGCCCTTCATCTTCACGATATCTGCATTTTCAATTGCACGCTTACGGAATATCATCAACAGAGCAACGAACGCAGAAAGCAGTACGATAAGTGTCACAATATAACCGGCACTACCGAAGAAGAAATCATTGATTCCATGCAAATCCGTCTTACCCAGTTTTATAGGATGAATATCTTTGTCATCGGTATAGTCCGTCTCTTCAGAAGAAGACCCGTCACCCTGACTTACATTAATCGTGAACGGTTGAGTTCTAATCGTTTTATACGCATTTGCATTAACGTCATAATAAGTCATCTCCACGGCAGGAATAGTATATTTTCCCTGATTTCTCGGTACAGCCAAGAAATCATAGATCATGTTACCCTCCACACCATTAGCTGTAAGCTTCGTCTTATCGGTGATCTTAGCATCATACTTATCAAAGTCCTTAGGGAACTTGACAACCGGTTGCTTGATCAATTTCAGGTTTCCGACACCACCAACGACGACGCGAAGCGTGATTGGGTTACCCGCTTTGACATCCGCCTTATTGAGAGAAGCTGAAATATTAAATTTGCCGACACCACCGGAGAAATTTGCCGGACGTGTAGGTAAAGGATCTACCAACACCTTGAGTCCCGGAGCTACGATATTCTTCTTCACCTCTACATATCCGGAGCCACCATTGAAGAAAGCCTCGAAAGGATCCACAGAACGATTCTGTTCTACGACAATTCCCTTGAAAGTAATGCTAGGGATCTTGAGAACACCCGTCATCTGAGGATACATCACATACTGACTCCAAGTAACACATTTATAAGTCTTGCCATTTACCCTTTCCGTATGGAAAGTCTTTACCTGAGGCAGTTTCACCTCTTGAGTATGGAAACCGGTAAGGTCTGGCATCTTACCCTCCAGTTGGGTAAGATCAACCGTTGTATATACCTTATAAGTAAGGAGAATAGGTTCCTGTTCATGTACCACACGCTTATTTGCGCTAACACGGATAAAGAGGTCATTCCCCGAGATAGGAGAACCAGCAGACCTCATCCGCAGACCATCCTCACCATCCTCATGCATACGAGGCTGTCGGTTACCATTTGCGGCATGTCCAGTTACCGTAATTCGGACAGGATGCGAAGAAACCCTTCTTCCATCAATAATGGCATGTGCCGCAGGGATCGTATAAGTACCATTCTTGGCAGCATACAGCGTATAGGTAAAAGTTACAGACGAAGAACTACTCGTATGTCCATTTACCATCTGGAAACTCGATTGCGATGAAGTATAAGGCCCTGCTATCACCTCAATACCCCCGGAAACGGAGCATCCTCTGAACTCTTCCACATCCTGCGTATTAACGGTATAGGCGACACGGAAATTCTCACCGGCCGCAACATGCGAAGGTGCAGAAACAGAAATGTGCTGTGCGTTGATGTTCAACCCAAACATCAACATCGTCATTAATATATAGAGTTTAATATATCTTGTCATAATTACCAATTCATGTCATACTGTTTTCTACGAGGTTGACTCATACTCTTATTCATCCTCTGCTTAGTAGCCTTCTCCTGTTGTATAGCAGCGTTGAGCAATTGCTCGGCATTCTGCTTACTCATCTTTGGCTGATTCTGTTGGTTTTGACTCTTATTCTGGTCATTCTTATTCTTGTTCTTGTTTTGATCTTTTTGTTTGTCCTTATTTTGATCCTTCTTTTTATTCTTCTTATTATTTTTGTTATTCTTGTTCTTGTTGTTATTGTTTTTATTATCATTCTTCAAGAGTTTCTTACAGAGCGCAAGATTATATCTCGTCTTGAAGTTTTCCGGATCCAATCTCAGCGCTTCCTTATAAGCCTCGATAGCAGGCTGATATTGTTTTTGATTCTGATAGATCGTACCCATATTATGGAAACTCTTGGCCTTTCTTCTTGGCACCTTCTCCACCTCCGCAGCTTGCTGAAAACTCTTCATGGCTTCCTTTGTCTTATTCTGAGCCAACTGGACAATGGCCAGATTATACAATGCCTGCGAGTTCTCACGATTTGCAGCAATTGCTTTACGATAAGCCGTTTCAGCCTCCGTAAGCGCATTAGAGCGCGCAGCTCTGTTACCCTGTCGTATGAGCGAACGATCATTCTGAGCCATACATGGCCCACTAATCATCAAAGCTGTTAATATTAATATGTGTAATATATATGTTCTCATTACTTCTTCTTAAACAACTTAATATTTCTCAGCGCCGGATTCTTGATCTCCAGAATACAGATTTCGAGAATCAGCAAGAATAGCACGATGATGCCCACAGCCTGGAACTGTTCATCATAGGCACTATAAACAACACTTGAGGTCTCACCCTTTTGCAACTTTCCGATTTCGTTGTTCAGTTTTTCTTCTGCCTCACTGGTATTGTCCACATGAATATAGGTTCCACTTCCTGCCTGAGCCAGTTGCTTACACATCTGCTCATTCAGAGCTGTCATCACCTCATTGCCACTCTTATCTTTCAGATAGCTGCCATCGCCGACAGGTATCGGAGCGCCCTTCGTGTTACCGATACCAAGGACAAAGACATTGATACCTTGTTTCTTTGCCTCAGCAGCCATCTGTTCTGCTCCACCCTCATGGTCCTCACCATCCGTGATGATGACGATAGCACGACCGACCTTGTCGGCCTGTGTGAAACTATGCATGGCAAGATTGATTGCATCGGCAATATTCGTACCCTGTGTTTGGATCAAATCCGGAGTGATATTCTGCAAGAACATCTTGGCACTCACATAATCACTCGTTATAGGCAACTGCACATACGCATCACCTGCAAAAACGATCAAACCGATCTTGTCATTATCAAACTTATCTACAAGGTTCTCGACAAGCATCTTACTCTTGTCCAAACGAGAAGGTACCACATCCTCAGCCAACATAGAGTTGGAAATATCGAGAGCGATGATCGTTTCTATACCCTGACGCTTATCATGCGAAATCTTTGAACCCATCTGAGGACGGGCAATCATTACAATGATCAGAGCAAGTGCAGCGAGCAACAAGCAAAACTTCACGCCAGGACGATACTTCGACACATCAGGCATCAACGACTTGAGAAGTTCGGTATCACCAAACCTCTTCAGTTTATTATGCTGATGTCTCCAAGCGACGAGACGAATCAGGATCAGTACTGGTATCACGACCAGTGCCCATAAATATATAGGATCTTCAAATCTAAACATTATGGTACTCTTCTAAACCAAGTTATTCTCAATAAGATTTCCATCAAGAGACAGATTGCAGCCAACATGGCAAAAGGCTGATAAGCCTCATATCTCTTAGCGAAATGCTGAACATTCATCTTCGTCTTCTCGAGTTTATCTATATCTTTATAAATCTGCTTCAATTCCGAATTGTTGGTAGCACGATAGAAATTACCGTCTGTCGTATTGGCAATATCGCGAAGTGTCTTTGTATCAATCTCTACCGGCATGTTGACATACTGTGTCGTACCACCCACATTCATCGGATAAGGTGCCACCTTATTGGTACCGACAGCAATGGTATATACACGGATGCCCAAGCTCTTGGCAATCTGTGCTGCCGTCATCGGTGAGATGTCACCCATATTATTCGAGCCATCCGTCAACAGGATGACGACCTTACTCTTGGTCTTGCTATCCTTGAGTCGCGTCACCGCATTGGCAAGTCCCATACCCACAGCGGTACCATCAGAGATCAAGCCACGAGCGGCAATATCCGTACGGGTATCTTTCAGCAGAGCCAACAACGAAGCATGATCCGTTGTCATCGGGCATTGAGTAAAGGCCTCACCGGCAAATATCGTCAAACCGATATTATCATTAGGTCTACCGGAGATAAATTCAGAAGCTACATCCTTGGCAGCTTCAATACGATTAGGTTTCAAGTCGGCCGCAAGCATACTCGTAGAGACATCCATAGCCAGCATGATGTCGATACCCTCTACCGACTTGTTGCCCCAAGCATAATGTGTTTGAGGACGAGCCATCACGATAACAATCAATATGAAAGTAATGCATCGAAGCAGCATAGGCAGATGAATCAACCTCATCCTCCATGTCTTCGGTGCGTATTCATAAGCATGGGTATCACTCATGCGAATGGTAGGCTCATTTTTCTTTCTGTACAAGAAATACCACAACACGTATGGTATCAGCAACAGAAGTAATAAAAAATATCCTTTACTTACAAATTCCATATTCCATATACTTTATCACCCAACTAACACATCAATAGGTATAGTTGATAAATGATATACCCCATAAGAGCCACAGTTCCCGCTGTCAGGATAGAAATCAAAGTTTTCAGAACCTTTCTGTTCTGTCGGGTTTGCATATCCGTCTCCGATAATGTCGGAGCCACCTTTTCTTCTTTTTCCACCTCGTCAGTCTTTGTTTCATCAATAAACTTCACGGCATTCACAAGGTTGGCGTCATTCTCGTTGATCAAGGTCTCATACTTAGCGAATTTCACCAGGTCGGCGGTCTGGAAGAGTTCCTTCAGTTCGTCGATCATCTTCTGGTCACCCGTATTTCTCAAGCGTTCGATAATCTCTGAACTTGTCATCTCCATAGCGTTGAAACCAAATCTGTTCACGATATATTCTCGGAGGGTATCCGTAAGACTTGTGTAATACTCCTTCAGTCCCTCCTGATTATCAGTATGCTTGTTTACCTTTATCGCCTCGATAGCATTCAAAGCCTTGTCATGAGCAGGAATACGCTTCACGACACGCAACTTCACGATAATAGGTTTGTTCTGACGAAGACGAATCACGAAATAAACCAGCAACAGGATCAGAATCAAGGTAAGCATACTGTACCAGAAGATACTGCTCCACTCACTCCATAAGAAAGGATTGTCCTGCACATCATTATGCACCCAAAGTGAATCCGTGGCATCGTTACCGATATAGAATCTCTCTGCGTGAGCAGTATCCACCGGTACTGATATCACCTTCAGGGCCAGCACATTACCATGATATGACTTACCTGACACTTTTACCGGTAAAGCAGGAATGGCATACACCTTTTCATCAAATGACGTCAGCGTATATGTTCTCTCCACCTGTACCATACCATTGTCGAGTTTCACTGTATCAGCATCGTTCTGTCCCAGGACCTCCACTCCCGGAACAAGCATTTGCTTATTCTTATAATAAGGTAACGAGGCACGCTGTCCATCCTTCATAGATACTTTCAGATGAAGACGTGTCTGCTCACCGATCAAAATCTGCAGAGAGTCTATGCTCTGTTCCACTGTCACCTGAGCATTCACCGAAAGGGATGCCACACACAGCAAACAAGACAATATGTATTTTATCGTTTTCAATTTTAGCTTCTTTTCTTAAACAACAGCATCAAAGCCTTTGTAAAATCCTGGTTTGTAGCAATGCTCGTCCAGTCTACCTTACTCTTGGCAAATATTGTTTTCAACTTATCCTGGCGATTCATCCAGTATCGGGTATGCGCAGTACGCAGTTTTCTCGAACTCGTGTCGATATACATCTCGTGTCCCGTTTCCGCATCCCTCACCTTCATCAGTCCGATGTCAGGCAAAGTCTTCGCACGCTCATCATATACTTGGATAGCGACCATATCGTGGCGCTGGTTAGCCATCTTGAATTCTTTTTCGAAATCCTGATTATCATAGAAGTCGCTGATCACAAACGAGGTACAATGGCGTTTCTGCACACGGGTGAGATATTCCACGGCAGCCCTGATATCAGTTTTCTTGCTTTCCGGTTTAAAGTCTAGCATCTCGCGAATGATATAGAGGATATGTTTTCTACCCTTCTTTGGTGGGATATACTTTTCGATCTTGTCGCTGAAGAATATCACACCGATCTTATCATTATTCTGAATGGCACTAAAAGCCAATGTTGCCGCGATCTCCGTAGCCATATCCCGTTTGGTCTCTACACAGGTACCGAAATCCAGCGAACCACTCACATCCACCAGCAGCATCACCGTCAGTTCACGTTCTTCCTCGAACACCTTGACATAAGGTTTATGGAAACGAGCCGTCACATTCCAGTCGATATCACGGACATCATCACCATACTGATATTCTCGAACTTCAGAGAAGGCCATACCACGTCCCTTGAAGGCAGAGTGATACTGTCCTGCGAAGATATTCTGGCTCAGTCCACGGGCCTTGATCTCTATCTTCCTGACTTTCTTTAATATCTCTTGTGTATCCATTAAGGCACCTCAACCTTATTGATAATCTGACTTACGATTTCTTCTGAAGTAATGTTACTTGCCTCTGCCTCGTAGCTCAGTCCGATACGATGGCGCATCACGTCGTGTACCACGGCACGCACATCCTCAGGTACCACATATCCTCTATGCTTGATAAAGGCATAAGCACGTGCGGCCTTTGCCAACGCGATACTTGCACGAGGGCTACCACCGAAGGTCATCATCTCCTTGAGATTGCTCAAGCCATAACGTTCCGGATAACGACTGGCGAAGATGATATTAGCAATATACTGTTCGATCTTCTCATCGATATATACCTCGTTCACAACCTTGCGAGCCTCGATGATTTCCTCCTTGCTTACCACAGGAGTTACCACAGGCATCTGTCCGGCCAAGTTCTCACGGATGATGAGTTTCTCCTCCTCCAAAGTCGGATAGTCGATTACCACCTTCAGCATGAAACGATCCACCTGAGCTTCAGGCAACTGATAAGTACCCTCCTGCTCTATTGGGTTCTGGGTAGCCATCACCAAGAATGGGTTAGGCAACTTGAAAGTATGTTCACCGATTGTCACCTGATGCTCTTGCATTGCCTCGAGCAAAGCACTCTGCACCTTTGCCGGAGCACGGTTGATCTCATCAGCCAACACGAAGTTAGCAAAGACAGGACCCTTCTTCACCTGGAAGGTCTCGTCCTTCTGAGAATATATCTGAGTACCCACAACATCAGCAGGCAACAAGTCTGGAGTAAACTGAATACGACTATAATCACTATCAATCAATTGAGCAAGTGTTTTTATAGCCAAGGTTTTTGCCAATCCCGGTACACCTTCAAGCAGGATATGACCATCACTCAGCAAACCTATCAACAAAGAATCGATAAGATGCTTCTGACCGACAATAACCTTATTCATGCCAAGAGTCAGATTCGTGACGAACTGGCTTTGTTGTTCTATCCGAATATTAAGTTCACGGATGTCTATAGCTTCTGCCATATTTCTACGTTATTTAGTTCTAAATCTTAAATTCAAGCGCAAAAATACAGAAAAAGACAAATATAAGCGAATTGGAGTGTCTAAATAATATTAAAAAACTTACTCAAATTCTATAATTTAAGAAACTTTTGTGGTTATTACCGGTTTTTATTACGCATATACCAAGAATGTATAATAAAATTGTAGAGTAGTAACACAAAAAGACAAACTGATATTCCGATCAGATAATGCTCGTTGATGATGGTTCTCATGGCATTTCCTGTCAGTTGTGAAACGTTCTTCGGCCACATCACAATACCGACGAACAATCCGAGGTTCATACCCAATTCCCATCCTAGGAAATGTGTACTCTGCGAGGTTCCACGCTGGCAATGTCCCGCCAATTTGATAAAGAATAACAGGAAGCGACTTCCGATGATGCCTACGCCGAATCCTATAAACACTGGAGCGATAGAACGAACTATTGGCATATCTCGTGTGACGAGCAACAGCAGCGCGACCATAATCATGATCAGACCGGTTATCGTCTCACTCTTCAGGTTGGCATCTGCGAATACATATTTCTCTGCCAGTAACGCGATCAAAAATCCGAACATCATCATACCGAAGAATCGATCTGCCATCGGCAAGGCAAAGAGGATTCCGACAACTGCGGCCACTAAGACGAGAATGAAGAAAAGTGGCATTCCTCTTAGCAGGAAGAATCTATCAAGAGAGAATCTCTTCAAGTCATCATCAGGGGCCTTAAACGGGAATGATACGGCTTCCACGAGGATGATAGCTCCCAGGATACATATTCCCGACGCGACAAGCGTATAACCGAATCCCCAGAATTGGGAGATTGGCAGACTAGCCACAGGTCCGATGGCTAAAGCGAACCTTCCGAACCATGACATCACATGATTAGCCTCGGTACGTTGGAAGCTCTCACATTTATCGATGATCAACGTTCCACAGAGTATCATCTTGGCAAGACCGTAGAAAGCGCCCATCATCAACCTGTCAACGATCAATACGAAGACATCCAGTTGCGAATGGGAATAAACCTCCAAATAATACATCAAAGCCACCGTGATGGCCATGAAAAGCATAGCACGGATGCACACCCTATTTCTACGATATTTCTGTACATACCAATTGATGAGAGGTCCAAAGAGGAATACACCAATGCCGAACACACCCATTGCTGTGGCCGTAATCAACGGATCATAGCCCAGTTTCATCATATGAGGCGGTATCATAGGAATGAGCATATACGCACTCATAGACAGGAGCATATTAGCAAACGCCAGCATCCAGAAATCCTTATGCCATAGCGTTACATGGATTGGTGTATTTTGAGTATCCACGATTTTAATAACTTTCTTCGTCGCTCGGGAATGTAGATTCCTTTACAGTCTTTATATATTCTTGAACTCCATTATTCATCACCTCGGCCACTTGAGCGAAATGGCGCAAGAACTTCGGTTTGAAGCCCTGGGTCATACCCAAAGCATCTGCATATACCAATATCTGACCATCTGTGTCATGACCGGCACCGATACCGATAGTAGCGGCTTTCACGCTCTTTGTCACCTCAGCAGCCAGCGCTGCAGGCACTTTCTCCAGTGTGATACCGAAGCATCCCACCTCGTCTAATATCTTAGCATCCTTGAGGAGTTTCTGAGCCTCTGCCTCCTGCTTAGCTCTAAGGCCATATCCACCGAATTTATGAACGCTCTGAGGGGTCAATCCGAGGTGTCCCATCACAGGGATACCGGCATCGATAATACCCTTTACGGTATCAGCGATTTCCTCACCACCTTCCATCTTTACCGCATCAGCACCACTCTCCTTGATGATACGGATCGCGTTGCGAATGCCCTCCTCGCGGCTCACCTGATAGCTACCGAAAGGCATATCACAGATGACGAGACAATGCTTGCAAGCCTTAGCGACGGCCTTTGCATGATAAATCATCTGATCTACGGTAATAGGAATTGTATTCTCGTTACCTGCCATCACGTTAGAGGCAGAGTCGCCAATCAAAATACCATCAATACCAGCCTGATCGATGATGCCGGCTGTAGTAAAATCGTAGGCTGTAAGCATTGTTATCTTTTCGCCTGCATTTTTCATTTCCACGAAAGTCTTCGCAGTAATTTTCTTCTTGTCAGTAGATAAATATCCCATTGCTTATTTCTAAAATTGGCGGCAAAGTTAAACATTTTTTTGCATATCGCCAAACAAAGCTTTGATTTTTGCTATATTCATGTCCTTATAGTCAGCGATCACCACATCCGAGTATGGTGCGATAGCCTCAGCATCATTCGTTGTAGCCAGTCCGATCACGAGTTCTCCGGCAGCCCGTACGGCTTTCAAACCGTTGAAACTATCTTCAAAGCCCACACATTCTTCCGGTCTTGCGCCGAATTTTCCGGCACCAATCAGATAACATTCCGGATCCGGTTTACTCTTTGAGAAATCCTCGCTTGTGAGTATATAGTCGAAGAGTTTCTTGAAGTCTGGATGCTGTCGATATACGGCTTCCATCTTCGGTCGGTTACTACTTGTCACCACAGCCGTGCCGATACCATTATCCTTTAGTTCACGGAGCAATTTCTGCAGACCATCGATATATTCGAAAGACATATTGCCCTCAAAAGCATTCAGTCTGTCCGTAATTTCATCACGGTATTTTGCCAATTCTCCATCAAAGTACTTATCATAGATTTGTACCAGGGTCTGTCCCTTGATTTTATATTCCAGACCGGGAAGTTCCGGATGAAATTCCTTACAGATACCACCCCAGAATATCGTATACTGAGGTTCCGTGTCGAATACTACCCCATCAAGATCAAATAACGCTGCTTTTAACATTTTTCTCTATTTTGTTTGTTCCATTTACAAAGGTACGAAATAATGCTGACATACAAAAGTTTTTTAAGAAAAATGCGTCTGTGCATATACGCTGCACAGACGCACGATATCTTTGCAGCGTGAAATCAAAACAACAAGTATAACAATTAAACGAATATCATTATGTGTATGCCATTAGAACCAAAAAGAGCTTCGAGACGCTCTAACAAGAAATCAGGAACCAAGACAATGATTACCAAGGAGAAGGTGGAAGATATTCTCTACATGGGAAATTTCTCATGTGATTATAAAACTGATGATGAGGAGGATTACCACCCTTATGACGGATGTACCAGCAATCTGTATATGGTTGTAGAAGATGACACCACTACCGTTGAGGTTGCCGGACGTAAAAGTCCTCTGTACAAGGAAGGTTATCAGACGATTATCATGGATGCTCCTTTCTTCCCTGCTACGTTCTTATTACGTACGGAGGTGGATCATAGCGAGGAGGAATGAGTGACTATCCCTTTTTACAAATTTTAAACATTCTCGCGAAACTGTTAAAAGAAAAATGTTCGTCTTTTTGCTCCATCTAGGAAATATCGGAACCCATAAGGGCCTCAACAGCACAAAAGATACTCCGCAAAAAGGTGATTTTCTGAACGAAGTTAACTTCATCAGCTTACGAAGTTAACTTCGTCGATCGACGCGAATAGGTTTGTAGCCTTACGCTGTTAACTGAATAAGTCTACAAATCAGGTATATTTCGATAATAAAATTACCGAAGAAATGACAACTCATTGATAATCAACAAGTTGTAATTTGCTCATATTTTTAATATTCATAATCACCCCGTCTTCCATTTTGAATTTGCGAATTATGAGCATTTTTGTAAGTTGAGAATTAAGGAATAATAAGATTTATTAAACTTCGCAGGATTCAAGTTGCGGACACCCCTTTATTGGGAATGAAAGAGTAGAAAATGTTTCATAGGGTGCCCGCCCCAACGATTATCATTGACATAACGGAATCCTACAGAAGCATATAGAGCCTCGCCGGCAGGATTGCCTTTATCTACGAGTAGTCCGACACATGGTAGTTGCATTCTGTCAGCTTTCTCCTTGGTAGCCATCAGAAGGCGCCGGGCAATGCCTTGGCGCCGATATTCCGGCGACACGGCCAAAGAGTCGAGATAGAGTTCACCGGCTTGCGTTTCGTCATCCATACCAGAATGATCTTTCCCGATATATTTTTGAGCAGACAGGATGAAAGCTCGGCGCAATTCATGAAGTATGGCACCGTCGTAACTGACAGCAACGCCTACGACCTTATCACCATCCATTGCTACGATGGTATTCTTATAGCTATATTGAGAATCCTCGCGTTCCACCAAGTCTATCATCATCTTCCGAAAATCGTCCAAGCCATGCCCCACTCCACAGAAATGCAGACAACATTCGTCTGTCATTGCCATCATAATCAATGAAGCAATTGCCGACGCTTGCCCTTTGCTAGCTTTTCTTATCTCAGTCATTTATCAGACATTAACAGATCTTAGTTCCCATTTCGTAAGCCTCCTGCAACTTAGCATTACCTTCGATGGCCTTTGGTTCGTTTACGCCTCCGCAGAAGAGCGTACCGGCCAAACGACTCTTGGGATAGCAAGCTATCCAACCGCTCAGTCCGACCTCGGCACGTTTCGGAGTCTCCGGTTCTTCATCGGCAGCCGTGGTCAACAGATACACATCACGGAACTTATAATCACGACCGTACATAGCATTCATGCGGTCGATAAGCGTCTTCATCTGTCCGCTCATCTCATAATAGTAGATTGGTGTTGCCCAAACGATGACATCGGCTTCCATCACCTTGGCCATGATATCATTGACATCGTCCTTGATGGCACAATGCCCCAGTTTGTGACACGCCATACAGCCTCTACAGAACTGGATCTCTTTGCCGGAGAGTGAAATCTTCTCTACTTCGTTTCCGGCTGCTTGAGCACCTTCCACGAACTTGTCAGCGAGTATATCGCTGTTGGAACCATGACGAAGACTCGTCGATATTACTATTACCCGTTTCATCTTATCTTTTCTTTGATACTTCAAATATTTTTGTATTTTCAATGAATTTGGCAAATATAATCATTTTCCATGAAACCCAAAAATATTATTATTAAAATAAACATTGTCTTCTTATCCCGAACGCATCCCGAAGGATTCCCGAACAGTACGAACCGATATTAACATAGTTTTTGTCTCTGTGCAGAAAGGTTGCACAAAGATGATATACCTTTGTCCCGTGAAACTTAAAATAGAACGATTATGAAATTTCTTAGATTTTTATTTTCATCGATTTTGCTAAAGAGTGGCAAAAACAGAAGGGATGATAACGACCTATATGATGATTATTATGATGAGGATTATGACGAGGATTTTGATGAATTATAGGGGCAAATAGGCGGGAAAACGGCAAATATAGCACGAATATTCATAAAATACTTGCCAATTTTTCTCTATTAAAGTAAAAAATTGTAGTTTTGCAGATAAATAGAAAAACTACAGACAAAATGCTCTCTAATACTGTTACTTTCTACCCTGGAAGTAAATCTATCTATGAGCTCTTGTGTAATGAAAAGTATAAGACTAAAAAACAGAATATGATCACAGGCGATATAAAAAACAAAATCGACCAGATATGGGATACGTTCTTCGTGGCTGGTATCACCAATCCGATAACGGTATTGGAACAGATGACGTATATCTTCTTTATGAAGATGCTCGATGACAAGCAGTTGCAAGAGGAGGCGAATGCCCGCGACTGGGATGCTGAGGTTCAGAATCCTACTTTCCCTGCCGGTGAGCGATGGGTGAACCCGGAAGCTACTACCGAAGAGGAGAAGACCGGAATACCTTACGAGCATCTCCGTTGGCACGTGTTCAAGAACTTCGGTTCTGACAATATGTTCAAGATTGTGCGACAGAGTGTTTTCGAGTTCATCAAGCATATCGGAACAGGCGAAGAGAGTGCTTATAGCCGTTATATGAAGTCGGCGATATTCCTCATCCCTAACGCCCGTACCCTCTCTAAGGTCGTTGACGGCGTTGATGCCCTTGACATGAACAACCGTGATACCATGGGTGACGTATATGAGTACATCCTTGGCAAGATGGCTGCTTCCGGCACGAACGGACAGTTCCGCACGCCTCGCCATATCATCCGTATGATCGTGGAGATGATGGAGCCTACCCCACAGGATTATATCTGCGACCCAGCCATGGGTAGCGCCGGTTTCCTCGTTGAGGCCGTGAAATATATCAAGGAAAAGAACGAGGAGGCTCTGTTTGCGCAGGACGAGATGGAGCACATCAAGACCAACATGATAAACGGTTTCGATACCGACCAGACGATGCTTCGCATTGGTGCCATGAACTTGTTGCTTCACGACATCAGCAGTCCGAACCTTGCATGGCGTGATTCTCTTTCCGAGCAGAATGAGGACCAGAACTGTTACTCGCTCATCATGGCGAACCCTCCTTTTGCCGGTAGTCTGGATAAGGGAAACATCAACAAGAAGATTCTTGCCTATGCGAATACCAAGAAGACGGAATTATTGTTCCTTGCTCAGTTTGTTCGCTCTTTGGAGGTTGGTGGTCGTTGTGCCAGCATCGTCCCGGACGGTGTGTTGTTTGGTACCAGTAAGGCGCATATCGCCATACGCAAAGAGATCGTAGAGCATCAGCAGTTGCGTGCTGTCATCTCTATGCCGAGTGGTGTCTTCAAACCTTATGCGGGAGTAAGTACGGCTGTCCTCATCTTTACCAAGACCAATAGTGGCGGTACGGATAAGGTATGGTTCTATGACATGAGAGCTGATGGTTATTCGCTCGATGACAAGCGAAGTGAAATCTCTGAGAACGATATTCCTGATATTGTTGCTCGTTTCCACAATCTCAAAGCTGAGGAAAGTCGAACTCGCAAAGAGCAAAGTTTCTTTGTCCCTATAGATGAGATTCGCGAAAATGATTATGATCTCTCTATCAACAAGTACAAGGAGGTGGAGCGTGAAAAGGTGGAATATGAACCTGTCAAGGATATTCTCGCTCGCTTGGAAAAGACGGAAAGCGAATACGTGAAAAGTTATAGCGAACTTTACAAGATGTTAGAGGAAAAGGCATGAGAGAAGGTTGGGAACAATATAGATTTGACGAAGTATTTAACTTGCAAATGGGTAAGACTCCAGACAGAAAAACGCCACAGTATTTTGGTGGAGATAATGTTTGGGTTTCTATTCGTGACTTGGTCAAAAAAGAAATATTTGACTCAAATGAGCACATCACAGACGAAGCTATTTTAGCCTCTAACATTCGCCAAGTGAAAAAAGGTACGGTTATCATGAGTTTCAAACTAACTGTGGGAAAGTGTGCAATTGCGGGAAAAGATTTATATACTAATGAGGCTATTATAGCCTTCAACCTAAAAGAAGGTTATGAGATAATTCCTAACTTTTTATATTATTACTTACAGGGCTATAAATGGGAAGGAGCAAATAAAGCTGTAATGGGCTTAACTCTTAATAAAGCAACCATTTCAAAACATAAAATAGCTTTTCCTCCTCTTTCTACTCAGCAATCTATTGTATCAGAACTTGATAAGATCAACGAGTTAATTTCTTTAAAGAAATCACAATTGGAAGATCTTGATTCTCTTGCTCAAAGCATATTCTATGATATGTTTGGTGACCCCGTTGAAAATGAAAAAGGATGGGCTACAGAAGTAATAGGTAAAATTGCACCTTGCGTTTCATATAAAGGAGAAATCGTATCAAAAGAAGGGAAATACTGGTTACTGAACCTTGATATGGTAGAATCTATGACAGGAAGGGTAATTGATAGAAAATATGTTGAGAAATCTAAGATTGGTAATTCTACATTTACCTTCAATGAAGACAATGTTTTATATTCCAAATTGCGCCCATATTTAAATAAAGTTGTGATACCTAACGGTAATGGTTATTGTACATCCGAGCTTCTTCCATTGTTACCAGATAAAAAACATCTCAACAGAATCTTTCTTGCTTTTGTGTTAAGAAATAAATCTTTTGTAGATTTCATTAATATAAAGGTTGCAGGAGCTAAGATGCCGAGAGTTTCAATGACCGATTTTAGGAATTTTAAACTAATTCTTCCGCCTCTGCCTCTCCAGCAAACATTCGCTGAAAGAATTTCTGCTATTGAGCAACAGAAGCTACAAATCAGTTCTACGATAAAGACCCTCGAAACCTTACTTGCATCCCGGATGCAGTATTGGTTTGACTAAAACAATTAACGCCCATGAAGAATTTCGACTTTATCCAGCTTTTGGCTCAGCAGATACCGAGCTTTAGCCAACTGCACGCATATTGCGATAAGGCAGAAATATTTCAGAATTCCTTCCCGGAGGAGTCGGCCGGCAATGCCCGTAAGGCTTTGGAATGGCTGGTAAAACAGCATCTGGCTATGGCTTCGGTAACGCTCGAAAAGCACGAGACGCTCAGCGATATGATGAGGCGACCGGAAATTGATGCTTTCATCAACGAAGACTATGTATTTAAGCAGGATATGTTTACCGTGAAGAAGATCGGCAACTATGCCTCTCATATCGGTACTCAGACCATAAGAAAGAATGATGCTTTCATCTGCTTGCGTGCTTTATATTATGTCGTTAGCGGATTCCTGTATCGCTGGAAGGCTATCAAGAGCATTCAGGCTTTCGACGCTACCCTTGTGCCACAGGTGTTCCCGGGTGTTCATGTTGAATCATCGGAAGAGCCGAAGGTTGCTATCGATGTGGTCAACAGCGTGCCACAAGAGGTCGTAGAGAATCCTGTCATCCCGGGCGAAAAACCGAGGGAGTCGCTTGCCAGCGAGGCTATCACCAGGAAGTGCCTTATCGACTATATGCTCAACGAGGCTAAATGGGATATCCTCACCGCGAAGGGCGACATACAAGGGGGAAAGGCTTGTATCGAGGTAAAGGTGAAAGGTATGCCTACGCCAAGCGGTATAGGTTATTGCGACTATGTGTTATTCAGTAAAGGTGGTAAACCTTTGGCTGTTATCGAGGCAAAGAGTACCATCCAGAATGCCGGGAAAGGTAGAAAACAAGCAATTATGTATGCGGATTGCTTGGAAGCCAAGTACGGTGTTCGCCCTGTCATCTATTACACCAATGGCTATGTAACCAAGGTCATTGACGGTATGGGTTATCCAGACCGTGACGTTATTTCATTCCATAGCCATGAGGACTTGGAATATCTGATTCAGAAACGTGGACGTGCTGACATCACGGACTTGACCATCGATGATGCGATAACCAATCGACCTTATCAGAAGACGGCCATCAAGAGTCTCGTGGAATGGCTCAACATGAAGCATCGCCGTGGTCTGCTCGTATTGGCAACGGGTACGGGAAAAACTCGTGTGAGCATTGCGCTCTGTAAGTTGCTCACCAATAACAATTGGGTCAAGAATGTGTTGTTCTTGGCCGACCGCACGGAACTGGTGGGTCAGGCGCGAAGCAATTATGAGAATCTGCTACCCAGCGAGTCGATGACGTCGCTATCTGATGACGATGAACCTGATTTGGAGGCTCGGTTCGTTTTCTCTACCTACCAGACGATGATCAACTATATCAATGATGCTAATACAAAATTCAGCATCGGACACTTCGACCTTATCATCATCGATGAGGCGCATCGCTCGGTATTCGGAAAATATAAGGCTATCTTCGATTATTTCGATTCGCTCCTCATCGGTCTGACGGCAACGCCTCGTGACGAGATCGACAAGAATACGTTCCGTCTGTTGGAACTGGAGAATGAACCTAACTTTGAATATAATTTCGAGGAGGCGGTGAAGGATGGTTATCTCGTGCCGTACAAGGCAAAACTGCATCATTCGAAGATCATCAACAATGGTATCAAATATGATGACCTTACTTCTGAACAGCGTGATGAACTGGAGAAGGTGTGGGATTATGAGAAGATGCTGAAGGGTATCGACCCTAATAAGGAGTATCATCGTGATATTGAGGGCAATGAGATCTTCCGTTATCTCATCAATGATGATACCATCGACAATGTACTGTCGGAGTTGATGGAAAATGGACTGAAGATAAGAAGTGGCGAGGATATCGGTAAGACGATCATCTTTGCCTATAATCATAAGCATGCTGAAAGAATCGTGGAGCGGTTTCATACGCTCTATCCTAACCGTGGAGCTGATTATTGCCAATTGATAGATAACCAGGTGAAGCATCATGACAAGATCATCCGTGACTTCAAGATGCCTGAGAAGTTGCCACAGATTGCCGTCAGCGTGGATATGCTCGACACGGGTATCGATGTGCCTGAGGTGTTGAACCTTGTATTCTTCAAGGTCGTTAAGTCGAAGATTAAGTTTGAACAGATGATCGGTCGCGGTACGCGTCTGTGCCCTAACATATTCGGGGAAGGAAAGGATAAAGAGTTGTTCTATATCTTTGACTGGTGTGGTAACTTTGATTATTTCTCTGAGAATCCGGAGGGTATCGGCTCTTCTAACAGTATGTCGTTGACCGAGAGACTTTTCTCGCTGAGACTTGATATCGCAAAGGAGTTGCAGAGTGCGAACCATCAGGAGAAGGAGTTCGACAAGAAATTGCATGATGACCTGAAAGTGTTACTGCATCAGCAAGTTAGGAGCATCGTAAAGGAGCGCAAGGATGCACGCCCGTACTGGGGAATCATCGAACCTTTCCGTGATAAGGACAGGTGGACATGTCTTTCTGAAGAGGATGTCTTAAAACTTAAGGAAATCGGTAAACTCATTCCAAAGGACAGCGATGATGAGTCGGCGAAGAAGTTTGATGTCATCATGCTGCATCTGCAACTGGCCCTTATCAATCCGGAAGTTCATGCAGGACAGTTCAAACAGGTGGTGGTGAACATCGCTTCTCATCTGGAGAAAAAGGGAACTGTGCCTATTGTCATGGCACGCATCAACACCATCAGAAAAGTGCAGAAACCGCAATTCTGGGAGGAGGAGTCGCTTAATGGACTTGAATACGTGAGAACGGAACTACGAGACCTCATCAAACTCCTTGAGGATACTCGTAAGACGAAGAAGTTTATCATAGATATCGACGATCCTTACGAGATGGTAGAAACGATTGGGGATTCTGTCATCCAGACTTCGTACAAACAGCGTGTCATCGATTATCTGGCCAAGAATACTGATAACCCTACCCTACATAAGATTCAAAACTTTGAGCAACTTACCTCTGCTGACTTTGCTGAGTTGGAACGTATCTTCTTTGAGGAACTCGGTACGCGTAAGGAGTTTGAAGAACTGGCTGAGGGGCATCCGTATAAGAATAATGTGGCTGCTTTCATCCGTGTCATCAATGGTATCGACAGGAAGAAGGCGTTACAGATATATCAAAACTTCATCAATGACAGTAATTTAACGTCTGAACAGGAGCGTTACCTAAAGAATATCCTCGATTATGTAAGTGTGAACGGTGACATCGAAACAAAGAGTTTCATGGAATATCCGCTGAAAATGAATAATTGGCGTGGTGCCTTCGGTGATCACTTCATCCAACTGAAGGATTTCGTTAAGCAGATTCACCGGGTGATATCTTAATGATTGCCCAGCTATATAAAGATGCATGTGGTAAGAAAGAATATATGAGCAAAACCAGAAGTTTTGCTCTTTTTTTTGTATTTATTTTTGTCTATGCAGATTGGTTGCATCGCTCTTCCTCGTTGGCGTGGGTAAGGTGAAAATATGGAGAGAACTCTGTCGTTATCAGTACGGCAAATTTGGAACCTGGAGAGTATTGTCTTGCTATCACAAACATGATGACTAATACTAAATCTGCAAAGGTGTATACTTTTAGAATCAAACAATAATTTATCCTCAAGGTGTATTACTGATAAGAATAAAAAAGAGGATATGTCAACGTCTTGACATATTCTCTTTATGATTAATAACTTATCAGCTATAATGAGCCTGTAAATGAGCCTGTAAATTAAAAATAATAAACCCCGGGAGTAAAAAACTCCCGGGGTTTTCATATATATATAAAATTACTGATCTCTCTACTTAGAAGAACAAGTAGCGGTTATCTACTACATCGGCGTTGAGGTAAAGCTCCTGCATGAAGTTGCCGGCATACTGCATTGCCTTCTGACGACACTTCTGCTCCTGGGCTTTCTCATCGAACTTAACAGGACGCATCTTCTTGCTTACTACCTGGAACAAGTAAACTCCGGCATTACCCTTTACTGGATGTGAAGCAAACTTGCCATTGGCTGTTGCATATACTGCTCCTGAAAGTGCTGGCTCGCTGGCACCTGTTGCTGAAATGAATACTGGAGCTGCAAAGGTTACCTGATCTACTGAAGAAATCTTTGCTCCCTTGGCCTTAGCGGCTGCAATGCTCTTTACTCCATTCAACTTGGCCATGATCATCTCTGCCTTCTTGTCGCGAAGAACCTCGGCCTTGACCATTTCCTTAACCTGTGGATCCTCTAAACCGCGATATCCTTTGGCGTGAATCTTGTCGAGTACTACTACCAACAGGTGGTCGTTGTTACCACACTCATACATTGGTGATACTTCGCCTTCTTTTGCATCAAAGAGCCACTTCAATGCATCACGTGTAGAATGGATATTTGCGATATAATGTGATGATGTTGTTACATCTTTCAACTCTTGTACCTTGTAACCGCTCTTTGCTGCGTTCTTTACAATAGACTCTGCTGACTGATTTGCACTAACAAATGATGAGAACTTGTTGTATGCTGAACGATAGGTCTCCTGTGAGAAGTCTACTGTCTTCTTGATAACTGCTGCTGTGAAGTTCTCCTTGAAACCCTTGCGGTCGAGAACCTGAAGGATGATGTTTCCTTGGGTCAGGGCTACATTGTTCAAAGAGTTTACTTCTCCATTCTGAATGGCATTGACAATGGCCTTGTTGTCTGCTGATGCGCTCTGAGCAAGCATACCTACTAGCTGCTGTGATGTTGCCCAAATCTTCTCGCCTGTCTGACCGTACTTCTTAGAGAGTGCTTCGAAATCGGCTCCTCCCTTAAGGGCGGTATATACTGAATCGGCGGTCTTCTTTGCTGCATTGACATCTGCACCTCCTACCTGAATCATGCGATACTGTACTGAATCTGGAAGTGATACCTTTGCCAAAAGTTTTACTATGTTCAAGGTGTTGTCACCGGCGTTGTACTTCACGGTAGATGTTGTACCTGCTGAGATAGAATCTAACATTGAAGCGATGTCTTGTGGGAAGAACTCTTTAGGAGCTGGTGCACCAAGATATGGAATCAAAGATGCGCTCTTGCGAACAACTTCTGTTGGATCTGTTACGGTTGACAATGTCTTCTGGTAGCCTGCAAACTCTTTATTCAAAGCAGCACGGTCGGCATTGCTTGCGTTAACCTGGAAGTCTACAAACTTGATGTCGCGACTCTCTACTGACTGCTTGAAACGTGGCTTCAACTCGTCATACTTCTCCTTGAGATCGCTCTCTGTGATCTTTACCTTGCTGTCTGCAATATCTGAATATGGGAATGCTGCCAACTGAATATTGTTCTCTTCGTTCTCTTCCTTGAATGCCATCTTGGCTTCTACTGGATTTGATAGGAAACAATGTGCTAACAAGCTCTGATATTTCTGTGCAAGAGTCTGCTGACGTAATGTCTTCTCGATAAAACTCCAATACTTGTAAATCTTGTCGTACTGCTCTTGAACCTGTGCATTTCCAGCTGCCTTGTTGGCTTTATAATCTGCAAGGAACTTCTGCAATGCTGATGCATCGAAACGGCCTGTCTGCTGATTTACAAACGGTGTCTGAAGAAGCATTGGATTGGTACCTTCCTTTAGGATATTCTGCAACTCTTCGTCGGTAACGGTCAAGCCGAGTTCCTTAGCTTCTTTCTCTACAAGCTTTGACTGTACATAGGTGTTCCAAACCATATCCTTAACCTGATTCAACTGGTCTTCAGAAAGGTTCTCGGTACCCTGTTGCATCTTAATCACTTCAGTGTACTCATCGACTAATTTCTGGAAATCATTTACATTGATTTTCTCTCCTAACACTTCACCTACCTGCTGACGCTGATCATTCTGTGTTGACTCACATGAACGAAAAGCTTCTTCGGCGATGAAGGCAAAAAGGCCAAAACCGATAATACAAATCAGAATAATACCTTTTTGTCTGATTTTTCCTAATGCTGCCATTTTTAATAGTTTTATATTTGTTTTATTCTATTCTTTCATGAATATTAGTTAACGTTCTCATTGAGTATCTCTCAAATTGCCTACAAAAATAATAATAAATTATCAAACAAAGGAATTTTTCGTGCGAAAATACACTTACAAATTAACTTTTAGCTTGACAAGTTCTATTTTCGTCATCGTATTTTTGATAATCTTAAATTCAAATTTGTCTATTTTTACTACTTCATTGAGTTTGGGGAAACTTTCATAGTAATGAAGTATCAAGCCGCCTATGGTCATGTACTCATCGCTTTCTGGTAAATCGAGATTGAACATGCTGTTTACTTTGTCGATCTCCAAACGCCCTGAAAGTAGAAACTCGTTCTCGCTAACTTGTTTGGATATGTAGTTGCTATTGTCGTGTTCGTCTTCTATATCACCAAAGATTTCTTCGACGATATCTTCCAGACTGACAATGCCACTGGTTCCGCCAAATTCGTCGATAACGACGCCTAGGGTCTTCTTCTGCTGAAGGAATGTCTTCATCAGTTTCTGAGCGGGCATGGTCTCTGGTACGAAAGGCATCGTTCGAATGTATTCCTTCCAGTTGTTGCGATGACGAAACATCTCTGAACTATGAATATAACCTATGATATGGTCTATATCTTCGTGATATACTATAATCTTGGAATTTCCACTTTCTATGAAGGTCTGCTCGAGTTCTTCCAAACTGCAGGTGTCTTCTACGGCATTGATCTCTGTACGGGGTATCATACAGTCTCTGATCTTGGTATCGGTAAAGTCTAACGCGTTCTGGAATATCTTTACTTCGTCTTCTACATCTTCGGCTTTGGAGTTGTCTATGGAACTCTGAACAAGATAATCCAAATCGACTTTGGAGAAACCTTCGTCGTCGCTCTTGTTGTCCATGTTTATTCCGAAAACTTTCAGTATTGCTTTGGAAAGTAGTGTCGCAAACTTGGAGATTGGCCACAAGAGGATATAGAAGATATAGGCTATAGGTGAAAAGATGGTTAGTAATCTGTTCGGATTACTCTTGAAGAATGTCTTCGGCAGGAACTCTCCCGTAAACAACACAACGAGTGTGGAGGCTATTGTGTCGAGAATAACTTGGGTAGCGGATGTGAATGGGGCAAATAATGTTTTGTCGAAGATTTCGGCAAACAGAATTCCATACAGTACCAACACGATATTGTTACCGACCAGCATTGTCGACACAAAACCATTTGGATGGGAATAAAAGACAGATAATATCTTTTGGACAAAACCGTTCTTTTCTTTATCCATCTCGACAAGCATCCGGTTACTGGCCACAAAGGCAATCTCCATTCCACTAAAGAAGGCGGACATGACCATGGTAACTAGAATGCCAATGAAATATGTTATTTCTATATCTCCAAACATCGCTATTTAATTTCAAGGAATATTGGAACTCTTTGGCTGTGGTGTTGCTCGAGGACGTAAGGTGCCCTTTACGGAGTCTGGCTGTGAACGCATTGTATCGGAAGGGGATTCCATCATCTCTCCCTTTACAAATGAGCCTCGGGTATTCGAGACATAATACTTCGTCATCTGTTCATCACTCCTAAAATAACTGCCTTCAAGTCGTCTGTCTGGTGTTATCAGACGGGAGTATTTATAAGAATATATCTCATGGGCATTCTCATCCCAATATAGTTCCTCACTAGAGAAGCGAATATTATCTTTTGTCAGGATACGTACTCGTCCTCTCATCACCCATAGTTTCTGCTGATTGTAATATATAGCGCTGTCACATTGGATGTAGCTATATATATGAAACTTCTGATCAAAGGCTTCCAAAAAGACGCCCTTATCAAAGGTCCATCTCGGGGGATTCTTTACTTCATTGATATCCCATCGTTCTGTAACGATACGATATTTTATAACACCCGAATCTGATATCAACGTGTTTACACCATAAGATGTCATCACTGACGCTGAATCTCTCGGAAGTATAGCGGGTGCTGTGTGTTCCTTCTGTTCTTCGCAAGATGCAAAAAAGAGAACACCTAATATTATATATAATAGTATTTGTTTCATTACTCAACCTTCCACTTCATGAACCAACGCTCATTGAAGGTAAGACCTATATTAATACGAAATGTATTTTCTTTTATCATTCCTGGTGCCCACTGACGAACCCACTGACCACTAATATTCAAAATTGATCTGTTGTTCATGGAGTTGACGATAGGTATACCAAATCCAAGACTCGCACTAACTTCCTTAGGACCATTGTTTCCGTTTATCTTATAATATGGTGTGGCATATGAAACTCCTGCACGATAGTGGACGCGACGGACGAATATTCGGTCGTATTCTCGTGGACAATATTCGCCTCCTAATGTTAGCTTCTTGCGGGTTAGATAATTTCCATACTGCATGGAAGAGGTTGAACTATTGTCACTCGCAAATGTTGGCTGCGGAAGTTTACCCCATCTCTGAACGGTAAAATCGGCACCGACCTTCAATGAATTGTCATAATTATAGGTGAAACCTGCACCATACATATCTGGCAAATCTAAACGGAGACCGTTTCCGCTCAATGTATCTGATACGACTACCGATGTATTCGTATTGATGGTTGAGGTAACCAGCTCTGGATTTCCTCCAATCTTATGCTTTGGTGAATAGGTGAAACCTAAGATAACTTTGTTCTTATCTGAAAGTGATAGTAGATACTGTGCTCCTAAATCTAATTTATAGCTGGCAACACTGGCTGAATAGTTCTTGGAAAGTGTACTGACTGATGCATTACTGAATGATAACACGACAGACTTTGTGATGTCGCCCCATAAATATGAGATGTTCGCACCTACTGACAATCCTTTGACTGGTTGCCATCCTGCTCCTAAATAAACTTGATGTAATCCACCATCTCCACTATAGGTATTGGTAGACTTCAGTGTCTCATTTCCTAACGTAGTGGTACCACTGGCATTAAAGTTGTACCCCATCGTCGTAAACGGAACAAGACCGAAACTGACGCCAAGATGTGGAGCTGCTCGGAATGCTGCTACAGCATAATCGAAACTGGAATTACGGGCATTCATCTTCTTTCCGTTCTCTTCCAAATTGGTGATCTGTCCGGATGCGCCCATGTCAAAAATAAAAGTCAAGGAGTCTAAAGCAGAATATGACGCTGGGTTTAAATAGTTCACTTGGTTATGCTCTCGGAAGCCTAAGCCAAGTCCATTCATGCCTCTGTTAAACCCGCTAAACTGCTCTGATTGTAAACCTAGGCCATATTGGCTATATGGAGAATTAGTGCCACTCTGGGCGAAAGCAGTATTTGCTACACCCATCATGAGGGCCGCTATAAATAGTTTCTTCATTTTCATTAAATTATTCTAGATTGCAAAAGTATTAAAAAAAATGGATATAAAAGAACGTTAACTCGAAAATTAAAGCTATTTTTGCATCGTGAAACGTTTTAAATATATTTTTAGAGTTATAACAACCGTTATTTTACTGAATTTAACGGCAATGGGTGCTTCTGCACAAGACATAGACTATGATTCCGTTGAGGTTTCTTTACTGACTTGCTCTCCTGGACAGGAGGTTTGGGCTCAATATGGGCACACGGCTTTGAGATGGCACGATCTGAACCCTGAACATGGTATGGATGTTGTCGTAAACTATGGTGTCTTTTCTAGTGAACAGCCTTACTTTATTCCTCGGTTTATTTTTGGATTGACTGACTATTGTGTCGGCGCTCTTCCTTATGAGGAATTTTATAAAGAATATTCATATGAAGGAAGGGGCATTATTGAGCAGGTTCTTAACTTAACTGCGGATGATAAAAAGGCTATACTGGATGCGCTCAACATCAATCTTCGTCCTGAGAATCAGACATATAGATATAATTTCTTTTACGATAACTGTACTTCTCGTGCAAGGGACATGATTGTTAATCATCTGCACGGGAAAGTAAAATATGCCGACAATGTAGACACGAAGGTGTCATATAGAGATATGATCCATCGCTGGACTCAGGATTATCCTTGGTGTCAGTTTGGTGAGGATTTACTACTTGGAGTTTATGCTGATAAGGCTACGACTAGGGCGCAACAGCAATTCTTACCGGATAATCTTCGGGCTGACTTTGCTAAAGCTATCTATAACGGGAAGCCTTTCGTTAAGAGTACAACAACTTTACTAGAACCTGAAAACTTGGTTGATTATCAGGTAATTATCAGTCCTTTTACTTTATTCTTCTTTATCTTCATTATCTCTTGCATGATTTTGATATATGAATACAAGAAGAAAAAGATATTGTGGGGATGGGATGCCTTGATGATGATAGCAGCAGGTCTCCCTGGTATTGTCCTGACTGTTATGATTTTCTCTCAGCATCCATGTGTAAGTTTGAATCTATTAATTCTATTCGGAAATCCTATTCCTTTATTCATGGTATGGAGAGCAACAAAAAGGACGAGAAGACATCAACATGACGCTTGGTGGAAGGTGTGGTTTGCTATGATGATCCTTGGCCTTTTAGGTGGATTCTTCCAGCACTATCCTACTCCTATTCTATTTATGGCATTAAGTTTGCTGTCTAGACCTTTAGTTCACATGTATATGGAACGTGCCGGTATCTATAAGGCATAACAGATATAAAAAAGAAGAATGATTGTAAATCGATATATCACAGCCCTATTGGTAGTATTAGCTGCCACAGGAGTAGAAGCGCAGAATCTCCAATCTGCAATTAAACTCGCTATGACTGGTGAGATATCGTATGAGCAGTTTATCCAACAGCCGGAAGTGAAAATGCTGGAAGATGACATTCTGTCAGTCATCAAAGCATTCAAAGAGGCAGACGAAGAGGATGATCTGCAATTCAATTATATTTCAGGATTACATTCTTTGGAATCTTATGTTCCAGCAAACATTATATTTGCTCACAAAACAAAGGTGAGGGATTTCATACAACCTATCTTGCACATCCTTCATCCTTGTTCTATTGTTATTCGGGGACCTAATAAATAAAGGAAACATGCATTTTTCAAATTATTTTTTGTAAATTTGCCCTCAATTATTAACTTTACGAATAACAATAACTAATATAAAATGAATTTAAACAAGATTTTAAAGTCTCTGTTCGGCGACAAGTCTAGTCGAGATATGAAGTTGATTCAGCCTATCGTTGAACAAGTAAAAATTGCTTATCCTGAGATTAAAGCTTTAAGCAATGATGAACTCCGTGCAAAAACACAAGAAATAAAACAGAAGGTACAGGACGCTGGTAAAGAGCAGCGTGAGAAGATCAAGGAGATCAAAGCAAAAATCGAAGATACTCCTATTGATGAACGCGAGGATCTCTTCAATGAAATTGATAAGATTCATAAGGTTGAGCTTGAAAACTATGAGGTAGCTCTCAATGAGGTATTACCAATTGCCTTCAGTATCGTAAAAGAAACTGCAAGACGTTTTACTGAAAACGAGGATACTATCGTTACAGCAACAGATTTCGACCGCGAACTGGCTGCAGACCCTAGCAAGGACTTTATCACTATCGATGGTGACAAAGCTTACTATCACAATCATTGGACTGCTGGTGGAAATGACCTGAAATGGCAGATGGTACACTATGATGTTCAGCTCTTCGGTGGTATTGTTCTACACCAGGGTAAGATCGCTGAGATGGCAACCGGTGAAGGTAAAACTCTCGTGGCTACTCTCCCAGTCTTCTTGAATGCATTAACAGGTAATGGTGTACACGTTGTTACTGTCAACGATTACTTGGCAAAACGTGACTGTGACTGGATGGGACCTCTGTATGAGTTCAATGGTCTTTCTGTAGACTGTATCGACAAGCATCAGCCAAACTCTGAAGCTCGTCGTAAGGCTTATCAGGCTGATATCACCTTCGGAACTAACAATGAGTTCGGTTTTGACTACCTGCGTGATAACATGGCGGTTTCTCCTGCTGATTTGGTACAGCGTGAACACAACTATGCTATTGTCGATGAGGTTGACTCTGTGTTAATTGATGATGCTCGTACTCCGCTCATCATCTCTGGTCCTATCCCTAAGGGTGATGATCAGATGTATGAGGAATATCAGCCATTGGTAGAACGCTTGTATGAGGTACAACGTAAACAGGCTACCGAACTTCTTGCTGAGGCAAAACAGAAGATTTCTAAAGGTATTGAGGCAAAGGATCAGGTTCTCCTCCAAGAGGGTTTCCTTGCTCTTTATCGTTCATATAAGTCTCTTCCTAAGAATAAGCCTTTGATCAAATATCTTTCTGAAGAAGGTATCAAGGCTGGTATGCTCAAAACTGAGGAGTATTATATGCAGAACAACAACCGTGAGATGCCTAAGGCTGTTGAACCGCTGTATTTCGTAGTTGATGAGAAACTTAATAGTGCTGACCTTACTGATAAAGGTGGGGCTTGGCTTGCTAAACAGACGAATGATCCTGAGTTGTTTGTATTACCTGACATCACAACTCAACTTTCTGCACTGGAGAAAGAAAAAGAGGATGGTAAGATTTCGGAAGAGGAGTATATTGACCAGAAGGATGAACTTATGGCTCACTATGGTGTACAGAGCGAACGTGTACATACGTTACAGCAACTCCTCAAGGCATACACCATGTTCAATAAAGACGATGAATATGTAGTCATGGATGGCGAGGTTAAAATCGTCGATGAACAGACTGGTCGTATCATGGAAGGTCGTCGTTGGAGTGATGGCTTACATCAGGCTATCGAGGCTAAGGAGCACGTTAAAGTAGAAGCTGCTACACAGACATACGCAACGATTACTCTTCAGAACTATTTCCGTATGTACCACAAACTTTCTGGTATGACGGGTACGGCTTCTACTGAGGCTGGAGAGTTCTGGGATATCTATAAATTAGATGTTGTCGAGATTCCTACTAACCGACCTATCGCTCGTAAAGACTTGGATGATCGTGTATATAAGACACAACGTGAGAAATATCGTGCTGTCATCGACGAGATCGAGGAAATGAGAAATCAGGGACGTCCATGCTTGGTTGGTACAACCTCTGTTGAAATTTCGGAATTGTTGAGCAAGATGCTTAAGATGCGCAATATTCCTCATCAGGTATTGAATGCGAAACTCCATGCTCATGAGGCTCAGGTTGTTGCACTCGCTGGTCAGCAAGATAGTAATGGTAAAGGTGCTGTAACGATTGCAACCAATATGGCCGGTCGTGGTACCGATATTAAACTTTCTGACGAAGTTAAAGCTGCCGGTGGTCTTGCTATCATCGGTACGGAGCGCCATGAAAGTCGACGTGTAGACCGTCAGCTTCGTGGACGTGCCGGACGTCAGGGTGACCCAGGTTCTTCTGTATTCTATGTTTCCCTCGAGGATAAGCTTATGCGACTATTCGCTAGTGAGCGCATCGCTAATGTGATGGACCGCCTTGGATTCAAGGAGGGTGAGCGCATCGAGAGTCCTATGATTTCTAAGAGTATTGAGCGTGCTCAGAAGAAGGTTGAGGAAAACAACTTTGGTATCCGTAAGAACCTGCTTGAGTATGATGATGTCATGAACAAGCAACGAACTGTAATCTACGAGAAGCGTCGCCATGCTTTGATGGGTGAACGTATCGGAATGGACATCACAAATATCATCTGGGACCGTGTTGTTAATATTGTCAACAACAATGACTTTGAAGGTGCCAAGGAGGGATTCTTGAAGGTGTTGGCTATGGAGATTCCTTTCACCGAAGAAGAATTCGAGGATGGTAACAAAGATGAACTGTCAGAGCGCGCTTTCCAAGAGGCGATAACAAGTTTCAAACGTAAAACTGAACGTATTCAAAGTGTTGCCTGGCCTATCATCAAACAGGTATATGAGAACCAGGGGGCTATATATGAGCGTATCATGGTTCCTGTAACAGATGGTAAACGAGTATATCAGATACCATGTAACCTTAAAGAAGCTTATGATTCTGAGGCAAAGTCTGTAGTCAAGGCCTTTGAGAAACAGATTATGCTCCATATCATTGATGATAACTGGAAAGAGAATCTTCGTCAGCTTGATGAACTTCGTCATTCTGTACAGAATGCTTCTTACGAGCAGAAAGATCCATTGCTGATCTTTAAACTTGAAAGTGTTAAAGTTTGGGATAGCATGATCGACGATATGAATAACCGTATGGCAAGTATCCTTATGCGTGGACAGATTCCAGAGATGCAGGAAGACTCTGTACAGGAGGCTGCACCAGAAGAGCATAGCCAGCGTTATCAGGAACAAAAGACTGATATTGAGGAAGAGCGTGAACGCGCTGAACGTGCTGCTCAACAGGCTGCAATGCATCAAGATACTCGTGAGAGTGTTGAAAGAAACCATACTCCATATATTGCTGAGAAGATGCCACGTCCTAACGATCCATGTCCTTGTGGCAGTGGCAAGAAGTTTAAGAATTGCCACGGGCGTAACATTTAATATAAATCAACCCAACCAATATATATATGAATACTAAAACACAGATTTCCATTAAGGAAAACCTGGTTGGATTAATAAAGAATTTCGGGGATAAGACTGCTGTGTCTATCCCCGATTTTTCTATCCAGCAAGGTGAGATGCTCGGTCTTGTAGGAAATAACGGAGCAGGTAAGACTACCCTATTCCGTCTTATGTTGGATTTATTAGACCCTACAGAAGGAAGTGTCGAAATCAATATCCATCAGGATGATGGTAATGAGTGTATTTTGAATCCTGCAAAATGTGAGGATTGGAAACAATATACTGGTGCTTACATTGATGATGGATTCCTAATAGAATTCCTCACAGCCGAAGAGTATTTCAATTTTATTGCTAAAGTCAATAATATCGCAAAGGAAGAATTACATAACATACTTGACAAATACAGAGACTTTATGGGTGATGAGATTCTTAATCAGAAAAAGCTCATCCGAGAGTTCTCTGCTGGTAACAAGCAGAAGATTGGTATTGTGGGGGCATTATTAAATTCACCAAGAGTTTTGATTCTTGATGAACCTTTCAACTTTCTAGATCCTTCTAGCCAGAATCATCTGAAACAGTTGCTTACACAATACAATAAAGAGACAAATGCCACTATTATTGTATCAAGCCATAATCTACAGCATACGATCGAAATCAGCTCTCGTATCGCTCTCATGGAGCATGGCTGCATCATCAAGGATTTAGACAACAAAAATCAAAATGCTCAAAAAGAGTTAAACGAATATTTCAATGCCTAATCAATTATATAAGGCATTAAAATACATAAAAAGAAAAGAGGCATAAATCAATGATTTATGCCTCTTTTAGTAGTCGGTAAGAGAATCGAACTCTTATGCCAAGATTGAGAATCTTGTATCCTAACCGTTAGATGAACCGACCGTTAGCTTTTTCATAAAAAAACCTCTGTAATCATAAAGGTTGCAGAGGATTTTGGTAGTCGGTAAGAGAATCGAACTCTTATGCCAAGATTGAGAATCTTGTATCCTAACCGTTAGATGAACCGACCGTTAGTGCATTCAAAATAGCCTGACCCCCGTAGAGCGGAAGGAGGGGGATTCGAACCCCCGGTACGCGAAATGCGCACGGCAGTTTAGCAAACTGCTGGTTTCAGCCACTCACCCATCCTTCCAGTCAGGGCTCGCTAACCGAGTTGCCAAGCATATCTTTCTGAAATGCGAGTGCAAAGGTAATGAATTATTTTAATCCCACCAAATATTTTCTGAAATATTTTTGAAGTTTTTTTTCAAATTACCTTTGCACCTTATTATATATAGAATTATTCTAATCCTAAGCTCTTCTTGATAGCCTCAACTTTCTTAGTTCCTTCAGCATCAAGTTTCTCATATTCTGAAGCGCTATTCATAACGCCCTTAACTTCTATATAGAACTTAATCTTAGGTTCTGTACCTGATGGACGTACACTTACCTTTGTGTCATCATCACAGAACCACTGCAGAACATTGCTAGTTTCTGGCATATCAAGCTTTGTCTTGTTGCCCTGAACATCTGTAGCCTCAAGAGTCTTATAATCTTTCCAAAGGATAACTTTACTACCACCAAGTTCCTTAGGAGGGTTCTGACGGAAGTTCGCCATCATCTGCTGAATTTCTTCTGCACCAGACTTACCAGGACGCTCTACATTGATAGTATGCTCCTTAGAGAAACCATACTCTGTATAGATATCCATCAATATATCATAAAGGGTCTTACCATGATCCTTAGCATAAGCACAGATTTCAGCAAGTAAAGAACATGCAGATACCGCATCCTTATCACGAACGAAGTCTTCTGCAAGGAAGCCATAGCTTTCCTCACCACCACCGATATACTGCTGCTTGCCTTCAGAAACACGAATTTCATTTGCAATCCACTTGAAACCGGTATAGCAATCACGCATTTCAATATGCTGCTTCTCTGCAATCTTACGAATTACCTCAGTTGTAACAATAGTCTTGACAATGAAATCGGTTGGCTGCATCTTACCTACTGCCTGACGATTAGTAATGATGTACCACAAGAAAAGCAGACAGGTCTGGTTACCGTTAATAAGAACCCACTCTCCCTTATCATTCTTGCAAGCCATACCAACACGATCAGCATCAGGATCACTAGCCATAAGGATATCTGCGTCGATAGCCTTGGCATCACGCAAACCAAGAGTAAGAGCCTCAGCGAACTCTGGATTAGGACGATCTACAGTAGGGAAATTACCATTCTTGATCATCTGCTCCTTAACGCAATGTACATTATCAAAGCCCCAGAACTTCAAAGAACGAGGAATCATTGTCATACCTGTACCATGGAGAGGAGTATATACGATACTTAAGTCATGCTGATGCTTGATAACCTCAGGATCAATGCATAATGTCTTGATTTTCTCCAAATATGGTTTATCAACATCTTCACCTACAAGTTGAATCAGGTCTGGGTTACCTTGGAACTTCACGTCCTCAACCTTTACCTTATTCACCTCATCGATGATTCCCTTATCATGTGGAGCCAAAACCTGAGCGCCATCTTCCCAATAAGCCTTATATCCATTATACTCACGAGGATTATGACTTGCTGTAAGGTTTACACCACCCTGTGCACCGAAATAGCGAATAGCGAAAGAGCACTCTGGAGTTGGGCGCATTTCCTCAAACAAATATACCTTGATGCCATTGGCAGAGAAGATATCTGCAACTTTTTTTGCAAAGACATCACTATTATTACGACAATCGTAGCATACAACTGTTGAAATTTGCTCTTTGTCCTTAAAGTTCTTCTTCAGGTAGTTAGCAAATCCTTGAGTTGCCATACCTACAGTGTAGATATTCATACGGTTAGAGCCGGCACCCATGATACCACGGAGACCACCTGTACCGAATTCCAAATCCTTATAAAAACTTTCAATGAGGTTAGTCTTATCCTCATCATCGATCATTGCCTGAACATCTTTACGAGTCTGCTCGTCAAAAGCAGGAGTTAGCCACTGCTTAGCTTTAGCTTCGCATTGGGCAATTAGTTCTGCATTATTTGCCATATTATTGTTAGTTTTAAAAATATTATTTACGCAAAGATAGCAATAATTTTCGGGTTATAAGAAATTAATCGAAAAAATTTCGTATTTTTGTAAATTGTAGAATAAAAAGGGAGAAAGATTGGAAAGTTTCCGATATATCCGAAACGAAATTCATAGTCAATGAAAACAGAGTTAATACTTGTAGGCAAAACAGTAAACAAGCATTTCGTGGCCGGAATAAAAGACTACACTGAGCGCATCGGGCATTACATGCCTTTTGAGATCAAAGTAATTCCAGAAATCAAAAACACGAAATCGCTTTCTGAACAGCAACAAAAAGATAAAGAAGGAGAACTGATTCTCAAGATGATCCAACCTTCTGACACGGTGGTGCTAATGGATGAGCACGGCACTGAATTTCGTTCTATCGAATTTGCAAAGTGGCTCCAGAAAAAGCAAAACACTACTCGAAGACTTATCTTTGTCATCGGTGGCCCTTATGGCTTCGCTCAACCTGTATACGATCGGGCCAATGAACTTATTTCTCTTTCTAAAATGACATTTTCACATCAGATGGTCCGATTAATCTTTACAGAACAGATTTATCGCGCTTGTACAATAATTAAAGGAGAACCATATCATCATGAGTAAAAATAAAGAAGCCTTTATAGAGATTAAAGGTGCTAGGGTAAACAACTTAAAAAACATCTCACTAAAGATTCCGCGCAATAAATTGATTGTCATAACCGGAGTTTCCGGTTCTGGTAAGTCATCACTTGCTTTCGACACGCTATATGCTGAAGGTCAACGAAGATATGTAGAGAGCCTATCTAGTTATGCCCGTCAGTTTCTGGGTAGGATGAGCAAACCGGAATGTGACTTTATCAAAGGACTTCCACCTGCCATTGCTATAGAGCAGAAAGTTATTGCCCGTAATCCGCGTAGTACCGTCGGTACATCTACCGAAATATACGAATACCTCAGGTTACTTTATGCTCGTATTGGTCGTACCTTCTCTCCTATCTCAGGACAAGAGGTAAAGCGCCATTCTACCGAGGACGTGCTACAATGCACTCGGCAATTCGGAGAAGGCACCAAGTTTGTTATTCTCGCTCCTTTCCATGTCATTGAGGGCAGAACTCTCCACAAGCAGATGGAAATGTACAATCAAGAGGGTTATTCACGAATCTATATTGATGGCGACTTTACCCGTATTGAGGATTGGCTCGACAACCACGACGAGGAAGCCGCCAACAATGGTGACATCTGGCTTGTCATCTCTCGCCTTTCCGTATCAAATGAGAAAGACGATATTTCTCGCTTGATTGATTCCGCAGAAACGGCCTTCTATGAGGGAGACGGAGAACTTCGCCTGATGTTCTTGCCATCTCATCAAACTTTCGATTTCTCCACACGCTTCGAGGCCGACGGAATAAAATTCGAGGAACCTAACGACAACATGTTCTCTTTCAACTCTCCTCTAGGAGCATGCCCGACTTGTGAAGGTTTCGGTAGCGTCATCGGTATTGACGAGAAACTCGTTATCCCCAACACAGCACTGAGCGTATATGATGGATGTGTACAATGCTGGCATGGTGACAAGATGGGTGAATGGCAGAAGGAGTTTATACGCAGAGCTGCCAAGGATAAATTCCCGATATTCAAACCTTATTATGACTTAACACGAGAAGAGAAAGATGAATTGTGGCATGGATTGAAAAGTGAAAGAAATGCGGACATTCACGACAGAATATGTATCGACACTTTCTTTCAGATGGTCAAGGAGAATCAATATAAGATTCAATATCGAGTGATGCTAAGCAGATATCGCGGAAAGACTACTTGTCCTGATTGCCATGGAACTCGACTGAAGAAAGAGGCTACTTATGTCAAAATCAATGGCATGAGTATTACAGATCTTGTTGAGATGCCTATAGCAAACCTAGAGAAATGGTTTCTCGACTTACAATTTGATAAGCATGATGCGGATGTTGCCAAACGTCTTCTTACTGAGATAAAGAACAGATTGCATTTCCTTGTAGAAGTAGGTTTAGGTTATCTTACGCTAAATCGCCTGTCGAACACACTCTCTGGAGGTGAAAGTCAACGAATCAACTTGACGACAAGTCTCGGCAGTTCTCTTGTAGGAAGTTTATACATTCTCGACGAGCCAAGTATTGGAATGCACAGTCGCGATACAGAAAGACTGATCCATGTTCTCAAGGAATTACAAAGTCTTGGTAATACTGTCATCATCGTGGAGCATGATGAAGATATGATGAGGGCTGCTGATTACATCATCGACATAGGTCCGAATGCCGGAAGACTTGGTGGCGAAATCGTATATCAAGGTTCGACAGAGGAGATACAAGACATCAAAGACAAGGATGCACTCAACAAGAAATACCCAGACAGTTATACGATAAAGTATCTTACCGGAACAGAAACCATTGATATTCCTTCAAGTAGAAGGAAATGGAACAAAAGTATCAAGATTACAGGAGCACGCATGAACAACTTAAAGGGTATCGACGTAGAAATTCCTCTTAATGTCCTTACGGTTGTCACCGGTGTATCTGGATCCGGGAAATCATCTCTTATAAAGGGTATACTCTACCCTGCTCTTAAGCGACATCTTGACGAGGTGGCAGATACTCCTGGTGAATATGTCTCGCTTGATGGTGACTGGAAAGACATTAAGCACGTTGAACTTGTAGACCAGAATCCGATAGGAAAATCTACACGTTCTAATCCAGCTACCTATGTAAAGGCTTACGATGCCATCCGCTCCTTATTTGCCGAGCAACCTCTGTCCAAACAATTGGGATTTACTGCCCAGTATTTCAGTTTCAATGCAGATGGAGGAAGATGTGAAGAATGTAAGGGTGCCGGTGTCATCACTGTCGAGATGCAATTCATGGCCGACCTTGTACTTGAATGTGAGGCATGTCATGGTCAGCGTTTCAAGCATGACATTCTCGAAGTACGCTTCCATGGGAAGAACATCAATGATGTGCTGAATATGACCGTAAGCGAAGCTATTGAATTCTTTGGAGAATATGGACAAAAGACCATTGTAAATAGGTTAAAGCCTTTAGATGACGTAGGACTGGGATATATCAAATTGGGGCAAAGTTCTTCAACTCTATCAGGTGGTGAGAACCAGCGTGTGAAACTTGCCTACTACATCGGACAGGAGAAGGTTGAACCAACACTATTCATCTTCGACGAACCTACTACCGGTCTGCACTTCCATGACATCAAGAGATTACTGGCAGCCTTTAACTCACTCATAGAGCGTGGACACAGTATCGTTGTTGTCGAACATAACATGGATGTCATCAAATGCTCTGACTACATTATCGACCTAGGTCCCGAAGGTGGCGACAAAGGCGGTAACCTTGTAGCAAAAGGAACTCCTGAACAGATAGTTGCGTGCAAGACTAGCTATACAGGAAAGTTCCTTAGTGAGAAACTATAGTTGAATACTTAAACAAACTTATAATTACAGGACATCATTACTGATAGGTTATCTTCTGTATCATCTGTCCTGGATCAACAATGGATAACGTAAGGATATGACTATCTTTTTCCTTGTCTATAGGAAATGATAGTACAAACTCCTTGCGGTTCTCCATCACCTGTAATTTCCACTTAGGTCCCCACTCTATGAATTCATTCTTACAGATCACAGGATTTGAACCATCCATGCTGACACGTATCTGATTACTTCTGTCACCGTTGACAGGCCACATCGGAACTACAGAAATACACACATGCAGGGAGTCTTTTCCTCTCAACTCTGTAATCGGAATACTGATAGAACCAGACGATTTGAAGTCTAGTGGCTGTCCCATCTGGATGACATGCCAGTCTGTACCCATACCCTCAAGCAACTGAAAAGGAGGTTTCAACTCAACCCTTGTAAGGTCAACCTTATGAGCAAACTCAGGATGTATCTGATCCTGTGGCAAACGATACCTATCGGTTGGAGCCTCAACGAGTTCTGGCATATTCTGATAAAGAGCCGTATAACCCGGTGGTATCTCAGAGATCATCTGATTCCATTTACCACCAAACAAACTATGATAACGGTCGATGAGATCTTGAAGTTGCTCATTTGCATCACGTGACTGAGCCGCATATGAAGCATTACCAGTCTCATGATTGGCCTGTGCATACAGGAACTTACGATTCATCTGATAAGCAGAAAGGACAGAATATCCAAGCAATTCGAATAAAGCCGGTCGTAAATTCTCCGGCACCTTTCTCTCAATAGCTTCATAGGCGAAGCAAATGTCCTGATATTCAACAAGACGTTTCTGAGCAGTACCTGTTTCAAAAGAGAAATCCGTATCATGTAAACGAGAATTCTCCTTGCTATCCCACTCATATTCATACCCCATATATTCCGGTTTCCTATCCCATGCCAGACGATAGTAATGATCAAGGATATTCTGAAATTGCGCTTTATATTCCTCTCCGAAGACGGAAGCAAGCCACTGAGCCTGATACCTATTAGCATTCTGATAACTGAAAGCATCAAAATTCCAGGCCATATCCATAAACATCTGTGTTTCTATTTCCATAGGTTTGATATCACCGACATTGAGCAACCAATATCTATCAGCACCGGCTGTGTATGCCTTGCGCATCTCTTCATACATAAGTTGGGGAGCTGTGGTAGAGAGCCAAAGATAATCATGAGGGGTACCGCAATAACTTAGGTGATAATACACACCACTACCACCTTTTCGCTTCTGTTCCTTGACATTGCTCACCCGTTTCATATAGCCATAGTTGTCGTCAGGCCATACCAATGTTATATCATCCGGTACACGAAGACCTGCATCATAGATATCAAGTGTTTCCTTATAAGGAACAAAGATTTGTGGCAATTCAGATACCTTTATTCCCTTATATTTTTCCAAAATAGCACGTTGCTCACCAAAGACTTTCTCTAATGTACGGGCACGATCTTTGGGATTAGTGCTACCCTTCATGGCTTCATCATGCAATCCCCGCATACCCATCGTGTAAATATTATCATACTGAGCAGTCTGTCGAATACGATCATCAAGTTTTTTCAAAATGTTCTCTCTGTTGACTTCATAATTCCATTCACCATCCTTGGTCTTATCCCACTCCAAAGTAGAAGCATTATTGAATAGCAGTGGTTCACAATGACTGGTCGTAATCATCACTCCACGCCCATCTGCGACCTTTTGATTCTCCGGATGACTATAGAAAGCACCAGTACATGAATGCATGGCTGGCGCAAGCATATTTCCCTTAAGGCGCATGATTAGTTCACAGATACGGTCATAGGTCTTTGGACCGATATCGCCAAGTTCTTTCTCAAAGTTTCGAGAGGCCCATGTCTTCATTCCCCAGTCTTCGTCATTGATAAAGATGCCACGATATTTTACTGATGGTTCACCTGACACAAAATGATCAAAACTGACAGCAACATCTGGATTATACTTCACAGGAATATCTGCCCACCAATACCATGGAGATACTCCGATACGTCTGGATACTTCATAGACACCATAGATAGTACCTCGCATATCACTACCAGCAATGATCAGACGAGGATGATGTTCACGCGTTACTGTGATGACATAGTTTTCGTGTTTGTTCTTCAAATCAGAAGTCCTCAATATACCTTTCTTTATTAACTCAGAGATCAGCTTACTCTTTCCATAGGTACCTACAACGATCTGGGCTCCGGATGTCTGTTTACTACCTGTTACCAGAGAGATATCATGGCGCAGATCTGTGATGGCTCGAACAACTTGTCGGGGTTCGTCAGCATCATAATTAATGCGAGCATGGAGGACCTTAAAGTTACCTGCCTGCAAACATATAGATGTAAGAGAGAACAAACACAGAAATAGATATTTCTTTACGATCATATTTCAAGGAATTAACTTCAAAAAGCCCGGACCTATTTCGAGTCCAGGCTTAATGAAAGATCATGTTGTTACACTAACTAAAAATTATTAACCATATATTGTCTTTGAAGTATTAATTGCCAGCATAACCAGGGTTCTGCTTCAACTCAGCGTCCTTGTTCGCTTGGATAGCTGACAAAGGAATTGGGAACAGATCGAAGTGTGAATCGTAATCCTTACCTTCTGCAGAATACTTAGCACTGAAATATGGGTTATACTTCTTGATGCGCTCACTGAGTTTACCTACACGCGAAAGGGTAAGACGGCGCTTCTCCTCACAAGTAAGTTCGCGAAGGCGCTCATCAAGAATGAAGTCAAGATCCATCTCACTTGCAGTAACCTCCTTTGCCTTTGCACGATGGCGCAATACATTTATGTCTGCAGCAGCCTCAGCCTTCTTACCTAAATTTACATATGCCTCCGCACGCAACAGATATGCCTCTGCCAAACGGAACATATACTGATCGGTATAGGTCTTTCCTGCGGTACCGGCAAGGGTAAGCGTTGACTTATCACCATACTGAGCATCAGGATGATGGAAAGGAGTTGTCATCTTGGTAGAATAGCCACACATAAAACGGTTAGGCAACTGAGTCGTGGCATTCACACCACCGGCGAAACCTGTTTCCATAGAATAGCCAGCAGGAAGTTTGGTGTTTTCGAGATCGAATACACCATCAGGCATTGCCTTCTTCAATTCTGGATATTGATCTAATACCTGTGTTCGGTGAATCTTAAACTTACGAGGCCAGTTGTATTCAGAATTACGCATATCATTGAAATCACCTTCCCAGATACCACTATAAAGATGTTCATCAGCATAATGGGTACCAATACCACGACCACCGGTCATATCACCGATAGGCCAATTGAAAAGTTGGATGTTAGTACCATCAGGAGCAATGATTTTGAACTTATCGACCTGAGGAGCAAAGAATCGCTCGCCCCAGAAGCTACCAGGATTCCAGAAGAAATGACTCGTATTATTACCACCACCTTCTACATTGGTTTCAAACTGGATGACCCAGATGGCCTCCGTATTACCAGAGGCACGATTCTGGTTATTTGGACGGAAGAGGTCATAGAACACATCGCCCGCTTCATTTTTCTGTGAACCGAAACGTTCGGTCATCAATTTCAAATTTGGATCATTGATTACGTCAGAAGCCGCACTAACGGCCTTATCATTAGCTCCTGTTGCCAGATAAACTTCAGAAAGTAACATGTTTGCAGCAGGGCGACTGATTTCACCATCCTTTACAGCATTGATTTCCGGAAGATTGGCAACAGCAAATTCGAGGTCTGAAACACACTGAGCCAACACATTTTCTTTCGTATCACGAGTATAATCAGTCTTCGGCGCTGTTATCTCCTCTGTTTGGAGTGGCACACCACCATAGAGATAAGCTAATGTACGATAACCAAGGGCACGGAAGAAACGAGCCTTTGCCTCATACACTTTCTTCTGTTCTTCGTTCAACTTTGTAGATTTGCCGACACGACTAATCACTGTATTTGCCTGAGCAATAAGTTTATAGTTCTCATCCCAATAGAACTTTGCTATTGCACCCGACGGAGAAAGGTCGGCAGTGACATTTGACTTTAAAGGGTCTGCGGTGATCCACATATCTGCAAATTTCGAGAGATCTGTAGTACGGTCGTATGTAGTATAGAACTCCTCACGAGTGAGGTAATAGAGTTCTGTCACCGCAGCATCAAAGTCTGCAGATGTTTCATATGAGTTAGATGCAGAATTGAAGTCAAGTGCTTTCTCTTCAAGGAAACTGTCTTCATTGCATCCTGTGAGCAGCAATCCTATTGCTAATAATGGAATTAAATATATCTTTTTCATGGTTTTACAAATTGATGTTGATACCTAATGTCATACTCTTCATTACAGGACGATCCTCATAGCGACTACCTGTCATACGGTTTTGACCGTTGATGTCTTGATAGGTCACGTTTGGTTCCGGATCCCAACCATGCCAACCAGTGATAGTCAGCAAATTCTTACAACTCAAGTAAACGTTGATACCGTCAATACCGATACGCTGCATCCATGTCTTTGGAAGATCATATGAGAGTGTGATATCTTGTAGGCGTAGGAAAGAACGGTTCTCATAACGACCTGGATTGATAGCAGGATTAGCATTATAGAGAGCGTAGATACCACTTGGGTTGCTTGGTGTCCAGAAGTTCTCCACCTGCTCCGTCAAACGATTATGGCGCAAAGTATTATCGTTGACAAGTTCTGCATAGGTATTCTTGCCCAAATAACTCTTGCTTCCACCGATCACAGCATTAAGGAAGAAACTCAATGTGAAACTGTTATATTTCAAAGTGTTGAGTAAACCCATACGGCAAGAAGGATCTGCCTTACCGATGATACTGCGGTCTTTCTCATCAATCTTACCATCATCATTGACGTCAACGATGCGATAGTTACCAGGATGATAACCTTCTGGTATTTTATCACCTACCTGATAGATGCCATCAATGGTATAATCATAGATCGCTGAGAGTGACTGACCGATAAAGAGAGATGATGAAGAAAGATCGTCTTCCTTACCATCACCATTGGTATCAAGACCAGCTAGTTTCTTGATCTTATTGCTATTGGTAGAGAAGTTGAACATAGAAGTCCACTCAAAGTTTTTGGTTTGGATATTACGAGTATTGATCGTGAACTCGAAACCATTGTTCTGAATTTCACCTACATTAGACATAATAGATGTGAAACCAGTGATTGAAGGAATAGAGACTGCATAAAGCAAGTCTGTGGTCTTGGTGGTATAATACTCAATATTACCGGTGATACGGTTGTTGAGTAATGAGAAGTCTACACCAAAGTTAAAGCCAGAGGTCTTTTCCCACTTCAGGTTATTGTTTTCCATAGAAACCAACTCCTGACGCATCACACCAGAAGAAGCGCCATCACCAAAGATGTAACCGATAGAAGAGTCCACACGTGCCAATGAAGAATAACGGGCTGTCTGGTTACCACTGACACCCCAACCTGCACGAAGTTTCAAGTAATCGAGCGTAGGAACCTTGAACCACTCCTCGTTAGAGATAACCCAACCAAGAGCGACAGATGGGAATACGGCACTCTTGTTACTCTTTGAAAAACCAGAGAAGCCATCACGACGAACAGTAGCTGTCAAAAGATACTTGCTGTCATAAGCATAGTTTACACGTCCCATCTGATAAAGTAGGGTCTCTTCCCATGCATCAGAATTTGTCTGCTGGGTACCGGCAAGTTCGAGTGAGTTGTAACCCAATGTCATACGTGGGAACAACTTAGCATCAGCTGCCGTATAACTATACTGGCGCTTTGAAGCACCATATACAAATGTAGCACCCACAGAATGCTTACCGAAGTCATTCTGATAGTTTACGATATTATCAAATGTCCAGTCATTATATCTTGAATGATGCTTGTAAGCCTGTCCATTACTATTCTCAGCAAATTCACTTGCATAGTTGTGCTCACCGATACGATAGTTGTTACCAAAATTCATACGATAGGTAAGACCTTTTACCGGAAGTTTTACCTCTGCATAGAGATTTGCGAAGAATGAATTTGAGCGATCATAGTCATCAACCAAAGAACCGTGATAAGGGTTCTCACGTGCATCATGAGCAGGATAATGAATCATCTCGCCATTCTCATCATATGGTTTTGTAAGTGGACTGCACTCGATGAGGAATGGAAGATAGGTTTCCTGTCCGTCACGATTCTCAAAAGAACCGAAAGCTTGAACTCCGGCCTTCAACCATGACACAGGCTTAATGTCCAAGTTCACACGAATCGTATTACGCTTATAATCATCGTTAAGCAAATAGTTCTTCTGACTCGTATTGCCAAGAGAAATCAAATACGACATGTTATCAGCACCACCGGAGATGTTCAACTTGTTTTCAAAGATAGAACCGGTACGTGTGAAATCGCTCCACCAGTCATAGTCACCTGGGACGATGTTACCTTTATCATCTGTCATCCATGCATCAGGCATACGCTCAGAGAGTTTAAAATCAGGATTCTGTTGGGTATAACCGGAAGCCTCTGTCTTAGAGTACTGCCATAAGCACTCGTTATCAAAGTTCAACATCTGCTCACGATTCATGGTATGCAGTTTATGAGTCGGAGTCTGCATACTATAACTGCTTGAGAAGTTTACCTTAGCCTTACCTTTGGCACCACGCTTTGTCGTGATAAGGAGTACGCCATTGGCAGCCTGAGCACCATAGACGGCTGTTGCCGAAGCATCTTTCAAGACGTCAACACTTTCGATATCGGCAGGGTTGATACTTGAAAGACTACCGGTATAGATGATTCCGTCGAGGATAACAAGGACGCTGGTATTACCGGAAATGGTGTTGGCACCACGAATAGATAATTCAGGACTAGAACCGGCAGAACTTGCCTGACCGACATTCAGTCCAGGAACAGTTCCCTGTAAAGACTGAAGAAGGTTTGTATTGGTAGATTTCTCGAATGCTTGGATGTTGGCTCTTGTCACAGCACCTGTAACATCACTCTTACGCATGGTACCATAACCTACGACAACGACTTCATCGATAAGTTTCTGGTCAACATGAAGAGTCACCTTCACATAAGATTTGCCTTTGATCTGAACTGTTTGTTTCACATAACCAATATAAGATACTGTAATAGCATCACTTGTGGTGTTTCTCAGTTCAAAATTACCGTTAAAATCACTTACAGCGGCATTCTTTGTACCTACTTCACTAATCGTAGCACCAATGATAGGTTCACCAGAATCATCGGTAACAACACCTTTAAGGATACTCTGAGCTGAAAGCATTGCTGGGAATGCAACCATCACAACGAGTATCATTAGGACTCGATTCAATTGTTTTTTTAATTCCATAACAGGATAAATTAGTTATTAGATTATCAATAAACTAGATTGGTTAAGTTTTGATTAGATTATTTGGCTACAAAGATAACATTGTTTTTAGCATTTGTTATAAGAATTTTGTTGCACGAACTTGCGAAAACATTGCATCTTCGCCTATCCCTGCTGGATTTCTTGATATTCTGAAGGAGAAACTCCGAAATAAGTCTTGAAGGCTGTCGAGAAATGTGCCAAGTCTTGATATCCTACTTTATCCGCTACCTGCGATACGTTCACCTTTCCTTCTCTAAGCAACTTGGCTGCCTGTTCCATACGAAGATTTCTTAAGAACTTTCCCGAAGAGATTCCTGTGATTTCCTTCATCTTACGATGCAACTGTGTTCTACTTATACCCACATCTTTGGCAAGGGAATCGATATTGTAGTTGCAGTCTGACATGTTTGCATTCACCGAGCGCATCACTCGTTCCATGAATTCGTCATCGTTTCCTTTCACATTGATTTTCTCTATACGTTGCTCTTGGTCAACGGCTCCGCTGAACTTTCCACGAAGGCGACGTATATTATCGATGAGATTATCTATCTGAATATGAAGTTCCTCCATATTGAACGGCTTAGCCAAATAGGCATCAGCACCAGTTTTCAATCCTTCCAACTTATATTCCACCTCTGCCTTGGAAGTTAGCATGATAACCGGAATCTGAGAAATCTGGGGATGCTTCTTGATACGTCTCAGAAGGGTGAGACCATCCATCTCAGGCATCATCAGGTCACTGATAACTAGGTCATATTGTTGTGAAAGCAATACTTTCAATGCTTCACGACCGTTAGGCATGTGGTCAAACTTATAGTATTGTCCAAGTTCACAATTGATATAGTTAGCGATTTCGGGATCATCATCAACAATAAGTATACGGAAATGCTGACTCTTCCGACTGGCATTGCTACCATCGGAAAGTATAACTTTGGCTGGTGACTCCTTGACGATTTGGTCGGGTCTCAGATGAGCATTGCCTTTAGGAATGATGACCGTAAAGCAAGAGCCTCGCTTTCCATCGTTACGATTGCTGGCATAGATTCTTCCTTTGTGCAACTGAGTGATGGAACGGCAAAGGTTCAAACCTATACCTGTACCCTTGACGCCAAAATCATCTGAATTATGACCTTGATAGAAGCGGTCGAAAAGTCGTTCTGCCTTTTCTTTCTTTATCCCTACTCCATTATCGACGACATCAATCTCTATCTCTTTCTCAAGTTCACGGAGCACTACCTTTATCTCTCCTCCGTCAAAGATATATTTAAAGGCATTGGAGAGCAGATTGGCAATGACCTTATCGAAATTGATCCGATCGATCCATGCAAAGACATGATTCTTCTCATGTTCAAAAGTAAAGGTGATACCGCGCTGACTGGCATTATACTGATACAGTTTACAGATGCCACTGATGAAGTCTACCAGATTGGTCTCACGGCAATGCAAAAGCATCTGATTCTTATCGATACGTCGCTCATCCAAAATCTGATTCACCAACGACATCAGTCGCTGTGCATTACGATCAATAGTCTCTATGTCAGCCTTGCCCTCACCATTACCTATCAGTGTCTTCAATTTAGCGAGAGGACCTAGTATCAGGGTCAGTGGGGAACGGATGTCATGGGTGGCATTGATAAGGAATCTCATCTTTTCTTCATCCAACCGTTGACGAGCATTCTTTTTGATAACCCATACTCCTGCAACAAAGAGGAGCAGAAGAGCGATGTAATAGAGGGTATATGCCCATCCTGAGCGATACCATGGTGGAAGGACATCCAGAGTAATCGTCTTAGTCTTTGAATAGACTCCTGCAGACAATGCCCTGACCTCAATGTGATAGTTGCCGGGCTGGAGATGACTGAGTTGTATGCTGTTTATACCTTCTGGTGTCTGCATCCATCTTCCATCATTGATGCGATATTCATAAATGATATTGTCAGGACTGACGAAATCTAGCAGAGAAAATTCCAAACTGATGCTATTATCAAGATATGAAACCTGATAGTGGTCGGTAGAGGTGACTGGTCCATCTGCGACATGTCGGCCATTTGATTCCGTAAGGGTATTAACAGGATTTCCGGCAATGAGAAATCCCGTGAGCTTGACATCAGGAAGGGCTTTATGACATCCCATGGTCTGGGATGCATTAAAGACTGTCAACCCGTCATTATTAGCGAAATAGATCATGTCGTCATTGGTATGCAAACTCACATTGTTCACATATTCCTTCATCGTAAGTCCATTGCCCAAGACATGACCTACGAACTTTTTTCTTTTACTATCAAACTGCCATATGCCCATGGAGGTGGCACACCAGATGTCTCCATTGTTGGATTGCACGATATTCCCTATCACCTTATTTGACAGGGCATTACCATATTTAAAACGAACAACCTTCTTACTGCCATGATAATAAATATATAGTCCTCGGTCTGTGCCTATAAGGACTTCGCCATGATTTGTTTCGCAGAGTGAATAGCACATGGTACCATCGAGCAGACTATCCCATCCATAAGGATGAAAGTTATTTTTCTGTGGATCATAGCACGAAACACCGGCAGAAGTTGCCACCCAAAGACAGCCATAGCGATCTGGCATCATTGCAAGGATCCAGTTGTTATGGAGTATACCATGAACAGGATCAACATCTGTCGATAGGTAGTTATGGGAGGAGTGATTCCGGGGATTGAATATGGTCAGCCCACGGGAATAGGTGGAGATGAACAAACTTCCGTGTCCGAGGTCACAGATACCGTTCAACTTCTCGCAAACAAATGATGCCTGATACTGAGACTGACCGGTAAGTGGGTTATAGGCATAGAGGGCTTCATCGGTGCATATCCAGTAGCGACCGTTCTTGTCACGATACATAATCTCCGGGGATGTTGGCGATGAAGGATGGGAAACGATATGGCCACGCTTGTCAAAGCCATAAACTCCATTTCCTTGGACGACACACCAGATGATGCCATGATCTCCACGACAGATGGATGTCACCGTCGAACTGACATGATAGCCTTGAGAAGAGAATCTCCAAGACGCAAACTGAGGTTGTACATGGGGGATGATAACCAAACCTTTCGACTGGCAACCTAACCACATATTACCAAAACGGTCTTCTTGGATACACCATATCTTGGCTGTATTAAAATCTATTCCATTGAGATTACACTCTACCCGAGTCAACTTCTTACTTCCTTTCTCTAACATGAAAAGACCGTCTCCTCGCGTACCTATATATATATTACCATTACGACTCTGATAGGCGCTACTGATGGATGTATTATTGCCTAATACGGAAAGGTCTATATCGCTATTCCCCATCTTGCCTTGATGATAGCTACTAATGCCATGCTGACAGATGACCAGTATATCGCCTGCTCTCTCTACAAGTTTCATCACGATACCTTGTCTCACAAAAAACGAATGTACCCCTTTGTAATCTTTCATCGTGATTTCCTCACCATAACCGCATTTCCAGAACCGTCCCCGACTGTCTTCCAACATCTGGTTGTAATACCAATTACCTGAAGGAGTGGTATATCCATCTTTAACCTTGTTCAAAATATTACCTGTAAGTCTGTAGAGTCCTCTTCCCGATGTTCCGACAAGGAGTTCTCCATTACGGCGTTGCAGCAAAGAGGTGACACGAGGGGTCTGCCCTGAACTAAAAGAATATGGTATGAAACGATCGGTAGCATAATCATAACGGGCTAATCCTGTGCGGAGCCCTACCCATAGCTGACCGTTATGTTCGCAGAACACCTTGGTCACAATGTTGCTGTTAAGGGAATGGGGATTATTAGACTGGTGTAGATACTGAGTAAAGCGATAGCCATCAAACTTGTTGAGGCCATTTTCCGTGGCCACCCATATATAACCGTATTTGTCTTGACAGACATCATTGATGAGTCCACTTGAAAATCTTTCAGATGGTATATAGTATCCAGACTGACCGAAAAGTCTGAAACATACAGTAAGTAGGATGATTATAAAGGTTAAACGTCGCATATATTTAATTTGATATTTCCAAAAATCTATTTCCCCTCACTTTTGCAATAAGTGAAATATAGTTTTAGAATAATTTATTTAAGGCTGCCCTTGAAATAGCCTCTGTATATTCGTCACTCCTAACTTTTCAAAGGCGTGTCGTTTATAGAATTTAATGGAATCCAACGAACGACACATTCAGTCCGCAATTTCCACCATAGTAAGTCCTGCTGCCGACAACCGTAGCACTTCAATCTCTTCTTCTTTGAGCAATACACCCTTACATTCTTTCCACCAATGACTTTCAAAAGAATATCTCCAATAGTTGCAGAGCCCTTTTTTATGAAATTCAACATGCCCGACAGTTTTATACGAAGACAGCGATACGACACACATTCCAATCCATATTTTGCCCTCATCGTTTAAAAGAATAGGGGGTAAGCTGTTGGTTGACAAGTTTACTTCTTGCACCACTGTTCAGATGAAAGTGATAGGATATATAGCACTGATATTTATCAACATCATCAAAGGTATCAAAGAACCTAAAGCCATTGTTATTCAACTCCACGAGCATTTTCTGCTCTTCTTCTGGCACGTGCTTCGAATAAAAACTATACCCCAGTTCCTTAACTTCCTTTGCCGTATGACCACAAAGGAACAAAGGATTATCTGATACATAAAGAAACTCCTGCTTATAATAGTCTATCAAGTAAACACTCTGATAGGTTACACGCGCAAAAGCCTCTACTGTATGAATCAAAGTGGAAAGCACTTTTGAATCATAATCCGGTGCATTACGTACAATATTCGACGCAATAAAGAAGTCTTTTACATCTGTCATTTGACGAATAATATTAGAAGCTTTACTCTAAGCTGTTAGCAAAGATATATTTTTTTTTCGGAATGACATCAAAACATTACACAAAAATGTAAAAAACAAGGCTAAAAAAGGTAAGTATGAGATATTCATGACAAATATCTATCAACTACCTAACATCGGAGACTGTTCCATGTGTTCCAGCAAGAGAGAAATTAAGAGTTTCTTTTCCAAATATGGTGAACTTTGCAAGGCTGCATGATCACACTTTTGTGTAATATTTAAGCCAACACATTAACTATTACACTTTTGTGTAGTAAAGATACTTAGAGAAAACAATATATTTGCAATATCGAAAAAAGAAAAGTTATCGGCATTATTATGATGTATGACTACAAAATTATATATATGAAAAGGAACTTTTCACTTTGCTTATGTGTGGCTGTTCTAGTGTTCTTGCAGCACAAACTACGGGAATAGTAGTAGATAAAAATAAATTCACGTACAGATAAAGAGGAAGTCGAAAATCTTCAAAAGAGTAGACGTTATTTATTTTAAATTCATGACTATGAAAACAAAAATTAATGTTAGAAGCAGTACTTGAACAAGTACAAGGTTTTGTTGTATTGAAAATATTATTGTGCAAAGAAAATTTAATTTATAAAATTTTATCATCAAGAACTGACATAGAGCACTTCCCTTCTATAAAAGGATTAGAATTCAGGAATAAAAAAGCAAAGTGTCATTTTGATATGGTTGTAAGTCTAGATTGTAGGTTCTGTCGTAAAGCGATAAATCAAGTATCTATGCTATTATCGAAACATCCAAAGACTTTCTTTCTAAACATTATTTTGGTACCTCTATCATATTACAATGATGACCACAAGTAGGGCTACAGTACTGCGCGGGCGTGAATGCTTGCTGACAGTCACATACAGACCATAAATATATGAAAGCAAGTAAACAATTAGATTCCATGCAATGCGGCATGGCAAGTCTACAAATGATATGCGGCCACTATGGACGAAACTATTCTATTGAAAATATATCCTCTCTTTGCCCACCAATAAAGAATGGGGGTTCTTTACTCGCACTAAGCAATGCAGCCATCACAGTAGGCTTTCGTATATTATGTGCTACAGCCGAAGTGAGTGAACTCTCCAACTTGTCACGTCCTTGCATCCTCCACTGAAATCAAAACCATTTTGTGGTGTTATACAAAGTAAAGAAAGGAAAGAAGTTCTATATTGCCGATCCTGGCAAGGGCCTCGTGAAGTATAGCCTTGACGAGTTCAAGTCGCATTCTTCGACACAAAACTGATGGGCGATCTCATGCAGCGCATGAATGACCATAGCCGTGTGAATAACTTCCTTACCCAACAGACTACGAACTCTTTGGATGCCAACAACGAGCGAATGATCGTGGACCGCCATCTTTCAAATTGGCGGTGTAAATCCATCTATGTTGCAATGATTTGTTCCGCAATTCACGGATTTAACTCTGATACTAGTAATACAATTTAATTTTATGATAACGCTTTTATTATATATTAAGTTAACAAACCTTTCTTTGTTTAATTTTCAACTGCAGAAAGGTGCTCATAATTCGTGAATTCAGAATCAGAAACGGGCTAACTATGAATACTGAAATTATAAGTAAAATATAACTAACTGATAGACAGGTAGTTAATTATTCTACTCTAATTTATTTATCGAATTATACTGGAAATATCAGCTTCTTCAGTTAACTACGTAAGGCTACATACCTATTCGGGGCGACTTACGCAGTTAACTTCGTAAGCCGATGAAGTTAACTGCGTTCAAAGAAGTAACTTTTTGGAGGGTATTTTTCTGATACTTAAAAGACAAAATGCTTTCCTTTTGCTCTAGATGGAGCTATAAACGGATACATTTTTCTTTTAACAGTTTCCACACAAAGTTTAAATAGTGTGAACTAAGGACGTTACTAGTACCCTTCGTTCTACTTATGTTATCGCAAATTATATAGCTTTATATTATTCGCCATCAAAAGGCAACTCATCCAAAAATCTGTCAAAATCGCTTTGGAACAGACGATCTTGTATTATGCGATATTTCTCGAACTCTGTTTCTGCATATTCCTTAGCTTCTTCGGCAGACACACTCCCTGCTGTCTGTAGTACCTCATTACCACCGGCCGCTAAGATGGTATCAATCTGCTTTGTTTTCTATCCAACACATAGCCACGAATTGCATATTCTCGCAATACACTTGTGGCCCACTGGCGGAACTGAGTAGCACGAATAGAATTCACACGATAACCAACACTGATAATCGCATCGAGGTTATAAAATTGGAGCGCGCGATTTACATCTCTGTTACCTTCACGTCGAGCTACCGAAATTTTCTCGGTAGTTGCCTCTTTTTTCAGTTCGCCCGTATCATAGATGTTCTGCAAATGAACACTTATATTGTCAGAGGTACAGTCGAACAACATACCCATCATCTTCTGGGTACGCCACACCGTTTTATCCTTATAGTACACCTCTACGCCCTATTCCTTCCCCTCAATCTGAAAGATTAGGAACTCAGCCGTACTGTTCCTTATTTCTCTGCGTTTTGCCATATTTCGTTTGAGAAGTTGATTAATAATTTCGTGATTCTGCTTAAAACAATTTAATAGAATCATTCGTTATCGTTTTTTCTATTATTATAAAGATTCTTGACTTTAACAACAGATAATTTTATCATTCTCTTGGGGAATTAGTTCCATAACCTTATGTTCCGAGAGCCAAGTACCTGTCTTACTTTTCTCTGAAAAGATAGATTTGATGCGATTATAATGCGTATACTCCTTCATTTTAGAAATTTGTCAATCATCTTCATTATTCAACACAGGCAAGGAGATGTGGTATTTTACTGCGATCAAACGAATAAGACAGACGACAAGAAATGAGGTGACTGCTACTAAGGCTATGTTGAAATGCAAAGAATATAATCCCCAGTATACAAATCCTCCTACAATACAGGCTATGGCGTATATCTCTTTCTTAAAGATAACAGGTTCTTGATTCAGGAGTACATCACGAATGATACCACCGGCTGCACCGGTGATACTTCCCATGATGATGGCTACCCAGAAAGGATGCCCCAACGAAAGGGTCTTCTGTATTCCGGCAATGGTGAACAATGCCAGTCCTAACGTGTCGAACAAAAGCCAGGCATGGTTCAACTTATTGACATAGCGATTGAAAAAAATCACAACGAGTTGGGCCAAAAACGTGATGAGGATATATATCGTGGAAGTCATCCAGAATGGTGTAACTCCTAACATCACATCACGTACCGTTCCTCCTCCAATGGCAACGGCAAAACCACAGACGAAGCCTCCGAACCAATCAAAATGACGGTCGGCAGCAAGTCGTATACCAGAGATTGCAAAAGCAAATGTACCAATAAACTCCAGTGTCTGCTGAAGTGTATGGACAAAATGAGGATCCTCGTAAAGCATAATGTCTAACGGTTTATTGATTAACTACGTTCTGTGGATGTCCTGCAACAAATGCTTTCAGGTTCTCTACACAGATGTTCTTGAGGCGAAGTCGTGCTTCGTGTGTAGCCCATGCGATATGTGGCGTGATGAAAGCATTAGGATGAGCAAACAACGGATTATCCTCTGCCGGTGGCTCACTGCACATCACATCGGCACAATAGGCTCCCAGCTGACCGCTTTTCAATGCTGCAGCTACATCCTGCTCGTTAACCAAAGGGCCACGTCCTGTATTCACAAGGATTGCTCCTCGACGCATCTTCTGTAAGGTGTCCGCATTGATCATCTCATGCGTGTCCGATGTGAGCGGACAATGTAGGGTGAGGATATCACTCGTTGCCAACAAGCCCTCCATGGTTGTCTTCTGGATTCCTGCCGGTAAGTCGGAAGCGTTCTTGCTCGTAACAGCGAACACATCCATGCCAAACTCGTGGGCTATACGAGCCACACGCATACCGATATTACCAAGTCCTACAATACCTAGTGTCTTTCCTGCCAATTCTATCAATGGGGTATCCCAATAACAGAAATCAGGGTTCCTGCTCCATGCTCCTTCACGATTTTTCTGAGCATAGTGCTCCACTCTATTCGTAACTGTAAGTATATGGGCAAACACCATCTGGGCTACACTGTCTGTACTATATGACGGAATATTGGTTACGATGATGCCACGACGACGAGCTGCCTCTATATCAACGACATTATATCCTGTTGCCATCACACCTATATATTTAAGGTGAGGTAACTGTGCCATGATCTCATCGGTAATCTGTACCTTATTTATTAATATAGCATCAGCGTCTTTTGATCGTGACACGATTTCATCAACAGGGGTTCTATCATAAATTACAAATTCACCAAACTGCTTCAAATCATCCAGATCTATATCACCTGGAAAGGCTGCATAGCCATCTAATTCTACTATTTTCATCTTTTTTAATCCTTAAATCTATCTCCCCAGCATGTCATCATCCAATTATACAATCTTTCCTCAGAAGTAGAATGTTGTGGATGCCAAATGCGGGTGTTACCTAATTCCTGCGGTAAATATTCTTGTTGGGTAAAATGCCCGGGATAATCATGAGGATATTTATAACCATCATGATATCCCAAATCTTTCATTAAACTGGTAGGTGCGTTTCTGATATGCAAAGGAACCGGTAGGTTGCCAGTCTGCTTCACAAGTTGAATGGCATCATTTATTCCAAGATAAGCAGAATTGCTCTTCTGACTTGTTGCCAGATATACGGTAGCCTCTGCCAAAGGGATTCTACCTTCAGGCCATCCCACCTTCATGACAGCATCAAAAGCTGCATTTGCCAACAGAAGGGCATTAGGATTAGCCAGTCCTATATCTTCTGCTGCGCTGATGACAAGTCGGCGCGCAATGAATTCTGGAGACTCGCCACCTTCTATCATTCGGGCCAACCAATACAATGCGGCATCGGGATCACTTCCACGAATGCTCTTGATAAACGCGGAGATGATGTCGTAATGCATATCTCCCTTTTTGTCATAAGCAAGGGGATTGGACTGAAGACAGTCTTCTACCATCTTATCGGTAATCTCGATATTACCATCATTAGCAGACTCTACGACAAGTTCCAGTATATTAAGGAGTTTGCGGGCATCTCCTCCACTATATCTTAGGAGTGCGCCATTCTCCAGAATCGTGATATTTTTTTCTTTCAACTCTACATCGCTGGTAATGGCACGCTCCAAAAGTTCTACAAGGTCTTCCTTATCGAGAGATTTCAAGACATACAGTTGGCAACGTGACAGCAAAGGACGGATAACCTCGAAAGAAGGGTTTTCCGTTGTGGCTCCGATCAGGGTTACTATTCCCTTTTCGACAGCACCCAAAAGGGAGTCTTGTTGACTCTTGGAAAAGCGATGAATCTCATCAATAAATAATATAGGTGATGCCGAATTGAAAAAACGATTGCTCTGAGCCCGCTGAATGACATCGCGGACATCCTTTACTCCACTCGTCACAGCACTAAGCGTATAGAATGGCACATCGAGAGTCCGGGCAACAATCTGTGCTAAAGTCGTCTTCCCAACCCCCGGAGGGCCCCATAGTATGAAAGACGATATATGCTTCGATTCTATCATCTTACGAAGCACAGCACCTTCACCGACCAAATGTCGTTGTCCAACATAATCATCGAGGGTATGAGGTCTTAATCTTTCTGCTAATGGTTCCATTTTCTTTTATTTTAATGCAAAGATAATAAAAATCTAATGAAAGAGAGAAAATAGATTGAAATAATAAAAAATTGTGGGGGAAAAGTTTGCGAATTCAACGAGAAGTAATTACTTTTGCACCACAAGAATAATACAGAATTAAATATGAAGAAAGAAAAGACCTTAACTCTCAAGTCGTTAACTAAGAGTAATGTCTGGGATATTCAGGAGAACGATGTCTTCCGATTGTGGGAAGCAGCAGAAAAAAACTCAGACCTGAAGGATAATCAGAGACATTATATCGATGTAATCAAAAGTGCTTTTAACATCGAAGAGGTGAAGATTGACAAGCCTGAGGTGATTGCAAAATACGAAGCACGTGGTTTCAAGACGGGCCTTGTTCGCCTCGATGATTCTAACAAGGTGAAATGGGCCATCAAGAAAAAGCCTATCATGAGAGTCACAGATTTGACATACGAGAATATTCATCACATCTCTGCTTCTAAACTCATGGAAGTGCTCGACCGAAACTTCGGAGGTGGATGGGAAAGCCTTTCACAAAGTATACAGGATATCATTTCCAGTGGATTCGATATCAGTACTACTACCCTTCCTAAGGATAGACTCCACAAGGCTGGTGGTCTCTATGAGAAGAAGGTAAATGATGGATATGAGGTTCTCGAAATCGCTAAGGGTTCTTGGATTGAGGCTATCTTTGCTAAAGAAAAACCAAAGATGGAAAAGGTACGCATGAAGTTTGATGATAAGAACGAGGCGGACTTGAGCGATGATGATAACGATGATGATGCACCTGAAATTGTGGATCACTATAATGATGTTGACGACGATGACGATGCTTTCGATGATGACAAGCTCACAGAGGAAAGTTATCGTACTACATTTGATACAAATCCTGATGACTTGAATCTTACAGACGTCGCTGACGATGAAGATTTCTAAAGATTAGATTATTTTATATATATAAAGTCGGTAATGTAGAATCACATTACCGACTTTTTTATAGACTTATCTGCAATTGTTACACATCACGATGGTTATTCTCCATCCCATCCAAGACGGTTACGAGCCTTCAGGTAACCGGAACGCGAACTGAAGCCCGAAGCCTCGAGCACTTCCTTCTTTGTGGCATAAGGATGGTTCTGACGATATTCATCGGCATAACGTAAACGATACGTATTGACATACTCAAAGAATCCACCATACTCTCGATTGAATACCGTAGACACATAGGTTCGTCCAAAACTGCATTGTTCCACGACAGAGGTAAGTGTAAGATGTGGATCGAGGAATCCCTTCTTGTCAACCACAATCATACAGATCTGATGCTTAATCATCTCGACGGTATCATTAGGTATCACAAGTACCGACGAAATATCAGATGAAGTATCGACATTTTCTATAGGATATTCCGTAGGGCTTTCTATGGTCTCCTCTGCGTCAGGAACTTCGTGATTGAGGAATTTACGACGAGGATGAAGCATCGCTATCACGAAAGTGCTGTCAAGCAAGGACACCCACAACATTACGAAAATGGCGATGATACGACTGTCGAAATATACCATTGCCCATATTGGTATCATATATAAAATAGGTAGAAACCAAGTATTGGCAGCCACTTCTTTCGGGAAATCCTCGACATTGGAATAATCACGAAAGTTGTTACGATGAACGATAACATAGAGTTTGAAAATGAAGACGCTATTCACAATAACGAAAACGAAGGAGATGACCGAGGATATTGCAAGCAACAACGAACACATGGACTCGCTAAAGGTGAAGTCTGGCAATAACGAAGCTACCCATAGAAATGCAACAAAGCCAAAAACAGGAATGGTCATACACCACACAAATTTGCGATGATGCACATATTCCCTAAATGCAAAATAACGATAGAACAGCATATAGCTACACATCGGAGTTATCGAAATAAGATAGCATTTCATCAGAAGCCATGCTTCCAAATCCATAGGATTCCAGACATACGGCATAAGGACAATCGTGGAAAGCATGAAAAAAGTGGCCATGCGTCGGGCCGGATAGTAGTAATCGCCATATTCATCAAAAGGTTTACACATATGAAACCATCGGACTGCTGCCAATAGCATACAAACCGAAATGAGTCCGAACGTTGACACACTATATAATAATGTGAGATGATCTTTCATACAAACAGAGAGTTTTGAGTTACTTACTTTAAATCTTTACTTATTAAGTTTCTCGGCAAAGATATATAAAATTTCCGAAAAACACCAATAAACAAGTCAAAAAGTACAATTATCGGACAATATGTGTATTTTTACAACCTTTGAATGTTTAAAATTAGTTACCAAGCGTTTTTTTTATAGATAATTGTTTTGTGATTAAAATAATTAGTGTATATTTGCACCTATAAATCTAAAAATAATAATTTAATTCTATACTAACATAAATAATATGGTAAGCAAAAACATTCCTACAGTCAAACTAGGTATTATTGCCGTAAGTCGTGACTGTTTCCCTATCGCCCTGTCAACACAGCGCCGTGAAAACATCGTAAAAGAGTACAAAGGTGAAATCTTCAACTGCCAAACTACAGTAGAGAATGAGCAGGATATGCTCAAGGCTGTAAGTGAGGTAAAGGCTGAAGGTTGCAATGCTTTGGTAGTATTCTTAGGTAACTTCGGTCCTGAGACTCCAGAGACTCTTATCGCTAAAAACTTTGATGGCCCTGTAATGTTCGTAGCTGCTGCTGAGGGTGACGGCGACATGATCAATGGTCGTGGTGACGCTTATTGTGGTATGCTCAACTGCTCTTACAACTTGGGTATGCGCCATCTTAAGGGTTATATCCCTGAATATCCTGTAGGTACAGCCACAGACATCGCTAAGATGATCGAGGACTTCGTACCTGTAGCTCGTGTTATCCTGGGCTTGAAGGGTTTGAAGATCATCACTTTCGGTCCTCGTCCACAGGATTTCTTCGCTTGCAACGCTCCTATCAAGGGTCTTTACGAACTGGGCGTTGAAATCGAGGAAAACTCAGAGCTTGACTTGCTCGTTTCTTATAAGGAGCATGCCGGTGACCCTCGCATCAAGGACATCTGCAAGGAGATGGCTGAAGAGATGGGTGAAGGCAAATATTATCCTGAACTGAATGAACGTATGGCTCAGTTTGAATTGACTTTGCTCGACTGGGCTGAGAACCATAAGGGTAGTCGCCAGTATGTAGCATTCGCCGACAAGTGCTGGCCTGCATTCCCTAGCCAGTTCGGTTTCGAGCCTTGCTATGTAAACTCTCGCTTGGTAAGCCGTGGTATTCCTGTAGCTTGCGAGGTTGATATCTATGGTGCGCTCTCTGAGTACATCGGTATGTGCGCAAGTGGTGATACTGTAACTTTGCTCGACATCAATAACTCTGTTCCTCAGTATATCTACGATGAGGATATCAAGGGTAAATATAACTATACATTGACTGATACCTTCATGGGCTTCCACTGTGGTAACACTCCTGAGTGCAAGATGTGTGCTACTCGTGCCATCAAGTATCAGCTCATCCAGAACCGTCTGTTGGAGAATGGTGGCAAACCAGACTTCACTCGTGGTACTCTTGAGGGTGATATCGCTGCCAGCGACATTACTTTCTATCGTTTACAGTGCGATAGCGAGGGCAACCTCCGCTCTTACATCGCTCAGGGTGAGGTTCTTGACGTTCCTACTCGTTCATTCGGTGGTATCGGTATCTTCGCTATTCCTGAGATGGGTCGCTTCTATCGCCACGTATTGGTACAGAAGGGCTATCCTCACCATGGTGCCGTTGCCTTCTCTCACGTAGGAAAGACTCTGTTCGAGGTATTCAAATATCTGGGTATCAAGGACATCGCTTACAACCAGCCTAAGAGCCTTCCTTATCCAACAGAGAATCCTTGGGCATAAATTTTATTTCACACTAGAAATAGATTTATTAAGGGACCTATCTTCCAAAACGAAAGATAGGTCTCTTTCTTTTCTGATATCTCGAGGACGCTTTAATTTGTTTAACAGAATAATATTGGTAGGCCGACTTTTTCTTTTTACCTTTGCTTCCCATAATCACCGTTGCCCATACGGATGTGATTCTTGTCCATGAGGGAGAAGACGGACTTTGAACAAAATACAGAAACGCTAAATGACAACAAAATATATGAGAAATAAATGGATGGTAGCAGCGCTGGCAGCATTGATAATCGCAGGGTGTGGCCATAAGGAAGATAAAAGTAACAATAATAATATCACGAAGAAGTCGAATATCGTCATTGACCAGGATATGAAGCAACGACTTGCTGAACTGGCTCATGCGTCAAAACCACGTGGAGCTTTCGGGTTCTATGTCTTTGACCTGACAGCCGACAAACCTGTATATGGATGTATGGAAAACAGGGCGATGTCTTCTGCTTCTTGTCTGAAACTGTTAAGTGGCACCGCTGGATTACACTTATTGGGTACAAACTATAAATATACTACTTCTCTTTACACGAAGGGCAAAATGGACAATGATACCTTGAGGGGTGACATTGCTCTGAAGGCTGACGTAGAACCTCAACTCAATGCGCCGGACATGAAGATGTTCGCTGAGGTATTGAAATGGAAGAAAATCAAGAAGATTACTGGCAAAGTATATCTTGATCTATTTATCAAGGAACCTGTAAAGAGTGAGACACATTGGTATCCTTGGGACTTGTCTTTCTCTAAATATGGTATATTCTTCAAAGGTGCCGACCAGGTAAAGAAAGCGTTTAAAATGGCTTTGAAAGAGAAAGGCATACAGATAGATGACAACCAGATCATACTTGGTAAGGTTCCTACAGGATCACATTGCGTATTCAGATTCTACCGCACCATAGAACGCGTCATCAAACGTATGTGGAAGAATAGCTCTAATACACAGGCCACTTCATTGCTCTATGCTATCGGTCATCGTGTAAATCCGAAGGGAGAACCGACAAAAGCTGGTGTCATGTATCTCAAAAAAATCTTGCATGAAGAAATTGGCATCAAAGACCCTGCTATCGTAATTCATGATGGATGCGGTCTGTGTACACATAACCACATGTCACCAAAGTCGCTCGTACTAATCTTAAGATATGGATATAAGCATAAGGATATCTACCGACTGATGAAGAGGTATCTTTCTGTAGCCGGCGTTGACGGAACGGCCCGTGGACTTCTGAACACACCGGAGATGAAAGGTAGGATTTGGGCTAAGACGGGTACACTCTCCCACCCTTATGGCATCAGTTCACTTGCTGGTTTTGCACAGGGGAAAAATGGTCACATGTATGCTTTCGCCATCATGGACAATGATATGTCGGTTTTGGACGCACATGTGTTACAAAAGAAACTGGGACAGGCTTTGATGAAATAATCTTATTCACGTATCTGCAGACTGTAGTGATTACCGTCATATTTTATCTGCATCTCTCCGAGATGGGTACGGGATAACGCGAGGGCCACATGTCCCATGGTACGACGAAGATTCAACTCACATACAACAACATGGTAATGATCTATTGGAGTTCCTGATGCTGTGCCTAAATCTACAATCATCATATCAACGCCAAAAGGTCCTTGATAAACTGGGGCTATATCAGCACTCACCTTATCGATAATCGACTGTCGAAGTTCGTTTTGCCTTTCAAAAGAAAGATATTGAGCAAGTATTCTTTCCTTTTCGACCTCCGAGGCTAAAATGTTTCCGGTATAAGCCCCTCCGGATGTGGAAAAAAGACTGAGACCTGCATATTCGACAATACCATCATGTGAGTTATACTCAAAGGCGAAGTCTATTATCTTCTGATATTGTGGCTCTACAATTATACCTCCTTGACGGCGGATAACTGATGCTACCCAAGCTTCACTGTAATGAAATTGCACACCTCGTCCACTACTACTCCAAGGCGACTTGAACACGACACTGTTATCAGATTGTCCCTTCACACGTTCTGAACTTGCTGCATGGCGGGAAATAGAAGTTTCAACCTCTAAGCAAGATGTACAATAATCCACATCTTGTTGAAGATGAGAAGCACACCATTGGCGAGAACTCAGCATCCGGATCTTATCTAGACGAGAGGTAAGTTCAGGCGTATGGACAAAACCTAGCGAATGGGCTATTGCACGATCGAATCCCCAAGGAGAGACAACATCAAAGAAAGAGGTGGCATCATTAGAAGACAAATCAGAAAGATGAAATCTCCCTTTACATATATCATCCAATGTAACGAATCTAAAACCCTGATATTCAGCACTTAATTGATTTATATCAAAACTATTAGAAACCAAGATAGCATCACCCTCAGCAGCCCAGAACACAGGTAGCCAGCAAAGGTCCTCACGAAGTTGACGACCCGCGCGAGGCGATGTAAACTGCCATTGATGAGAAGCCAAGGCTATATCGTGCTCAGGATTAAATACATGTAATTTCGCCATTCTATCGTTAAATTTAGATTGCAAAGATACGAAAATAATTCAAGCGGACCACCATTAGTCCTCAATATTTATTCGAATGCTAAATAATGAAAAAAAATAAAGATTTTGTAAACTAGAGTTTGCAAATTAGAAAATAATCAGTATCTTTGCAAGGTATTTTTAGAACAAACGATTTCATAAGCTGATAAACAATATGGAAGAAGCATTCTTTCGCACGCATTCGTATCTGCTGGAACATACCAACGCAACACTTCGAAGATCTCTGATGGATGAGATAGACTGGAGTGATCGACTCATTGGTATCAAGGGTACACGAGGAGTCGGTAAGACTACCTTCCTATTGCAATATGCTAAGGAAAATTTTGGAATACATGATCGCTCGTGCCTTTATGTAAATATGAATAATTTCTATTTTCAAGGACGAGGTATTGCAGACTTCGCTGCCGACTTCGTAAAACAAGGTGGCAAGGTGTTGCTTATTGATCAGGTCTTTAAACAACCAGATTGGAGCAAGGAGTTACGACAATGCTATGACACACTTCCTACTCTGAAAATCGTTTTCACCGGTAGCAGCGTAATGCGACTCAAGGAGGAAAATCCTGAGCTTAACGGTATCGTGAAAAGCTACAACTTGAGAGGTTTCTCTTTTCGTGAATATATTAATTTGAAAACGGGAAACTCTTTTCATCCTTACACGCTCGAACAGATTCTCAACAATCATGAGCATATCGCACGAGAGATTCTGCCACTGGTCAGTCCTATGAAATATTTCTCTGATTATATCCACCATGGTTTTTATCCTTTCTTCCTCGAAAATAGCAATTTCTCGGAGAATTTGCTTAAAACGATGAACATGATGACCGAGGTGGATATCTTACTGATTAAGCAGATAGAATTAAAGTATCTTACCAAAATCAAGAAGCTCTTTTATCTGCTCGCCGTAGGTGGTCCTAAAGCCCCTAATATCAGTCAGTTGGCAACAGACATTCAAACAAGTCGTGCAACGGTAATGAACTATATCAAATATCTCGCTGACGCCAGACTCATAAACATGATTTATCCTGTAGGTCAACAATTTCCAAAGAAACCTGCAAAGGTAATGATGCACAACTCTAATCTTATGTATGCGATCTACCCTCTTGAGGTGGAAGACCAGACATTGATGGAGACATTCTTTGTAAATTCGATGTGGAAAGACCATAAGGTAAACCAAGGCTCTAAGGAACACAACTATATTGTAGATGAAAAACTGAAATTCAAGATCTGCGATGCACAAAGTAAAGCTAAGATGAGGTACAATCCCGACACTATCTATGCGAGATATAATACCGAAATCGGTAAGGATAACAAAATACCGCTCTGGTTGCTGGGATTCTTATATTAAAATAAGGTGAAAAAGATTAGAATTAAGATTTATACAAAACTATAACATTTTATCTATATTAAAAATGGCTAAAGAAAAAAAGTTTATCACATGTGATGGTAACACAGCTGCTGCTCATGTAAGCTATATGTTTACTGAGGTAGCTGCCATTTACCCTATCACTCCGTCTTCTCCAATGGCGGAGCATGTAGACGAATGGGCTGCCAAAGGTCGCAAGAACCTTTTTGGTCAGACTGTTTCAGTTCAAGAAATGGAATCTGAGGGCGGTGCTGCTGGTGCAGTTCACGGTTCTCTTCAGTCAGGTGCACTGACATCTACTTATACAGCCTCTCAGGGTCTTCTCTTGATGATTCCTAACATGTATAAGATTGCTGGTGAATTACTGCCTTGCGTTTTCAACGTATCAGCTCGTACACTGGCATCTCACTCTCTTTGTATCTTCGGTGACCACCAGGACGTAATGGCTTGTCGTCAGACTGGCTTCGCTATGTTCTGTTCAGGTTCTGTTCAGGAAGTTATGGACCTTTCTGCAGTTCCTTACCTTTCTACTCTCGAGAGCAAGGTTCCTTTCATCAACTTCTTCGATGGTTTCCGTACTTCTCATGAGTATCACAAGATCGAGGAGATGGATATGGAAGATATCCGTCCATTGGTTAACCCAGAGTGGATCGAGGATTTCCGCAATCGTGCACTTTCTCCTGAGCGCCCTGTTACTCGCGGTACAGCAGAGAACCCAGAGACTTTCTTCACTCATCGTGAGGCTAGCAACAGTTACTATAATGCTATCCCTGAAATCGTAGAGAAGCACCTCGCTGAGGTTTCTAAGATTACAGGTCGTGAGTATCACTTGTTCAACTACTATGGTGCTGCTGATGCTGAGAACATCATCGTATTGATGGGTTCTGCAACAGAGCCTGCTCGCGAGGCTATCGATTATCTCGTAAAGCAAGGCAAGAAGGTTGGTATGGTAGCTGTTCACCTCTATCGTCCATTCTCTGTAGAGGCTATCCGCAAGGCTATTCCTGATACTGTTAAGCGCATCGCTGTGCTCGACCGTACAAAGGAACCAGGTGCTGAGGGTGAGCCATTGTATCTCGATGTTAAGAGTGCTCTTTATGATGATCCTCGTAAACCTCTTGTCGTTGGTGGTCGTTATGGTCTTGGTTCAAGCGATACTACTCCAGCTAAGATTGTTGCAGTATTCAAGAACCTTGAACTGCCAGAGCCTAAGAACCACTTCACTGTAGGTATCGTTGATGATGTTACCTTCACTTCTCTTCCTGAGGAGGAAGAAATCCCAATGGGTGGTGACTCACTCTTCGAGGCTAAGTTCTTCGGTTTGGGTTCAGATGGTACCGTAGGTGCTAACAAGAACTCTGTACAGATTATCGGTAACAACACTAATAAGTATTGCCAGGCTTACTTCTCTTATGATTCTAAGAAGTCAGGTGGTTTCACATGTTCTCACCTCCGTTTCGGTGATGACCCTATCCACTCTGCATACTTGGTAAATACTCCAAACTTCGTAGCATGCCATGTTCAGGCTTATCTGCACATGTACGATGTAACTCGTGGTCTTCGTGACAACGGTACATTCTTGCTGAATACTATCTTTGATGGTGAGGAGTTGATCAACTTCATCCCTAACCACGTAAAGAAGTATTGGGCTAAGCATAACATCAAGGTTTATTACATTAACGCTAGCAAGATTGGTCAGGAAATTGGTTTGGGTAACCGTACCAATACTATCCTTCAGTCTGCTTTCTTCCGTATTACTGGTGTCATCCCTGTTGACCTTGCTGTAGAACAGATGAAGAAGTTCATCGTGAAGTCTTATGGCAAGAAGGGTGAGGATGTCGTTAATATGAACTATGCAGCTGTTGACCGCGGTGGTGAATATAAGGAACTTACTGTTAATGCAGCTTGGGCTAACCTTCCTGAGGATGAGAAGAAGGTAGATGACGCTCCTGATTTCGTTAAGGAGCTCGTTCGTCCTATGAACGGTCAGGCCGGTGACTTGTTGAAAGTTTCTGACTTCGTTAAGCACAACACTGTTGATGGTACATGGATGAATGGTACTGCTGCATACGAGAAACGTGGTGTAGAGGCTTTCGTTCCTGTTTGGAATGTAGAAAACTGTATCCAGTGTAACAAGTGTTCATTCGTTTGTCCTCACGCTGCTATCCGCCCATTCGTTTTGGACGAGAAAGAAGCTGCTGGCTTCGAGGGTGCTACTCAGGATATTATCGCACCTAAGGCTTTAAAGGGTATGAAGTTCCGTATGGAGGTTTCTGTACTCGACTGTCTTGGCTGTGGTAACTGTGCTGATGTCTGCCCAGGTAAGAAGGGTGAGAAGGCTCTGAAGATGGTTCCATTCAACGTAGATGCTGAGGATATGATCCAGGAGGCTAAGAACTGGGAATACCTCGTTAAGAACGTTAAGTCTAAGCAGGATCTCGTAGATATCAAGCAGAGTCCTAAGAACTCTCAGTTCGCTCAGCCATTGTTCGAGTTCTCTGGTGCTTGCTCTGGTTGTGGTGAGACTCCTTACGTTAAGTTGATTTCTCAACTCTTCGGTGATCGTGAGATGATTGCTAACGCTACAGGTTGTTCTTCTATCTACTCAGCTTCTGTTCCTTCTACTCCATATACAAAGAACGCAAAGGGTCAGGGTCCTGCTTTCGACAACTCATTGTTCGAGGACTTCTGTGAGTTTGGTCTTGGTATGGCTCTTGGTAACAAGAAGATGAAGACTCGCATCACAATGCTTCTAAACGAAAAGATTGCTGATGATAAGACTTCTGCAGAATTCAAGGCTGCTGCTCAGCAGTGGATTGAGGCTCAGAACGATGCTGATGCTTCTAAAGAGGCTGCTGCTGCTCTGAAACCATTGATCGCTAAGGATGCTGAAGCTGGTTGCAGCGTAGCTAAGGAGTTGAAGACTCTTGACCACTATCTCGTTAAACGTTCACAGTGGATCATCGGTGGTGATGGTGCTTCTTACGATATCGGTTATGGTGGTCTTGACCACGTACTCGCTTCTGGTGAGGATATCAACATCCTTGTTCTTGATACAGAGGTTTACTCTAACACTGGTGGTCAGTCTTCTAAATCAACCCCTATCGGTGCTATCGCTCAGTTCGCAGCATCTGGTAAGCGTGTAAGCAAGAAGGATCTTGGTTTGATGCAGACTACTTATGGTTACATCTATGTAGCACAGGTTGCTATGGGTGCTGATAATGCTCAGACTTTGAAGGCTATCCGTGAGGCTGAGGCATACCCAGGTCCATCATTGGTTATCGCATACGCTCCATGTATCAACCACGGTATCAAGGGTAAGGATTCTGACGGTAAAGGCAAGCGCTCAATGAACCGTTCTCAGCACGAGGAAGCTTTGGCTGTAGAATGTGGTTACTGGCACTTGTGGCGTTTCGATCCACGCTTGGCAAATGAAGGAAAGAACCCATTCCAACTTGACTCTAAAGAGCCTAACTGGGATGAATTCCGCAACTACTTGATGGGTGAGGTTCGTTTCGCTTCTTTGAAGAAGGCTTTCCCTGAGGAGGCTGAAGAACTTTACGCAGAAACTCAAAAGAGTGCTCAGCGTCGCTATAAGTCTTATGTTCGTAAGAGCCAGGAAGACTGGAGCGATGAGCAGGCTTAAATCTGTTTGATAGCCAAACTTCGGATTGGCTATCATTAAAATATTAACATAGGGTCCGCAGTCTATTTCTTTAGATTGCGGACCTTTTATTTTTCCAAAGGCCTACAAAGATTTAACAAACAAGGTAAGATATAAGCCCATTCTCTAAGAATTTTGCGAATGCATATAAAAAAAGGTCTTCCTTACTCTATCGGTAAGAAAGACCTTTTCCTATTATTATTTATCCGATTAACGAATACGATTCATTGATTTTACCAATTCCTCATCGGCCTTAACGCCTCGGAATGCCATATAACTAAGAACCATTGCTATTAAAGGTAAACATACACCTAACTTGACACTATACTGACTGATTTTTGACCAATCAAGACAAGCTAATAGATATGCATACCAACCAACACATGCTATCGCAGCCCAAGTAATAAGTCTCATCTGTAGCTTGCGATTCTTAAACATGAAGATGGCAACGAGATTAAGAATAAAGGCAAGCGCTAGAAATATAAAAAGAATCCAAGGCTTATCAACAACTTCTACACCTAAAGATCCTAAATTATAAAGCAATGTCTCTGGTGCCATAGCCATAGGAGTAAATCCTAAGACCGGCAAATAGAGACAAAAACATATAGCAACTAGCGCAAGGACCAAATATACAGTCTGTTTACGCTGCCACATAATTAATCTTCGTTTTGGTTATCCTGAGAAGGATCACGCCAATAAATCTGATGCTGAAGGAATTCCTCCGTAGCAAGCAATGTTGGCTTAGGCAATTTCTCATAATAACGAGAAATCTCAATCTGCTCACGATTTTCAAAAACTTCCTCAAGCGAATCATTATAAGAAGCAAACTCTGCAAGTTTCTTATTCAAATCTTGCTTAATCTCCTGGCCAATCTGATTGGCACGCTTAGCAATAATAGAAACGCTCTCGTAAATGTTGCCAGTTTCTTCCCACAAACTAGCGAGATCTCGTGTAACGGTATTAACCGGTGCTTTTGATTTTTTGTAATCCATATTTTAATTAGTACTAATTTTTATCTTTCTTTATATTTGAGGAACGTACATCGGATCTTTTTGATGCTTTTCAATAAACTTCTTGCATCCCTCAATATATTTTTCTGCAGTTACCCTTTCCTTGCTATCTGGATACTCATTAAGGAAACCATAGCATTCATCCTGCGCATCCTCATATCGCTCCATCTGCTTACTGATGACACTCATCTTAGCAAGTTGATATTTACTCTTCATTACAAGAATAGAGAATTGCTCGCGCATATTGCTATAAGGATAGTCAGAAAGCGCATTCTGAGCAGTAACAATACATGCTTGATAATTATTGCCACCACTAGTACAATTTCCAAAATATGTACCCAAGTCATAATATAATTTTGCATTATAATATTCCTTGATAACAAGCTTATCTTGCAACTCAAACATACGACGAGTAGCCTGATCCTTTAATTTACTATCAGGATAAACATCTATAAAATCCTGATAAGCAGATATCGCCTGAATTGTTGGACTCTGATCCAATCGTGGCTCCGGAGTACTTGCATAAAGCGCTTCTCCAATATAATATTTAGCTTGTTCTGCATAATATCCCTTAGGATAACGCTCATAATATTTCTTAAAATACTGTGCGGCAGACTCATAATCCTGCAAGCAATACTCAGACATCGCTAACATATAAAGACTTTCTTGGGCATTTTCTGTGCCCTTTTCTATAGTAACCAACTCAGTAAGTAATCCTACTGCACGAGAATATTTGCCATTAGCAAAACATTCCTTGGCATATTCGTATTTATATGTATAGTCTTGAGACTTGTATACACGATTATATTCCTGAGCACAACTCGAAAAAAGAAGTACTGCAGAACTCATCGCTATCAGAATAGTTTTCTTCATATCAAACGCTTTGAACTGCAAAGTTAATGACTTTTTACCGATTAACAAAGTTTTCAATACAATTTTTAGCATTAAATTATAGTTATCACACAGTTTTTTAGTAATTTTGCAGTAATGAAATTCAATTTGACGTCAAAATACAAGCCTACAGGTGATCAGCCACAGGCTATAAAACAACTTACCAAAGGAATCCAAGAAGGAGATTCCGCACAGGTTTTATTGGGTGTAACTGGCTCTGGAAAGACATTTACAATAGCCAATGTAATTGCGAATGTGAACAAACCTACGCTAATTTTGTCACATAACAAGACTCTTGCTGCGCAACTTTATCAGGAAATGAAAAGTTTTTTCCCTAATAATGCCGTAGAGTATTATGTGTCATATTATGACTATTACCAGCCTGAAGCCTATCTCCCCTCAACAGATATCTACATAGAAAAAGACCTTGCTATCAATGAAGATATTGATAAGTTACGACTAGGCGCAGTATCTGCTCTCCTATCTGGAAGGAAAGATGTTATTGTCGTCTCATCTGTATCTTGCATTTATGGTATGGGAGGACCTGTTGCTATGCAAGAGAGCATCATAAGGATCAAAAGAGGGCAACAAATAAATATCAATGATTTTTTAAGACAATTAATAGATGCACTCTATGTAAGAAATGACATTGAACTGAAAAGAGGTAACTTCAGAGTAAAAGGAGATACCGTAGACGTTGCAATGGCTTATTCTGACAACATTTTACGCATAACGTGGTGGGATGATGAAATTGACAACATAGAAGAGGTTGACTCAGAGACATTCCATCGTGTAGAGGACTTCGAACAATATGAGATCTATCCTGCGAACCTTTTTGTAACGTCAAAAGAGCAAACTGACAATGCTATTAGAATGATTCAAGACGATTTGGTCAAGCAAGTCGACTACTTTAACGAAATAGGCGATCATATTAAGGCTCAAAGAATTAAAGAACGAGTTGAATATGACATAGAGATGATTAAAGAGTTGGGACATTGCTCAGGAATAGAGAATTATTCCAGATATTTTGACGGGCGACAAGCAGGCGACAGACCATATTGTCTATTGGATTTCTTCCCCAAGGATTATCTTATGGTGATTGACGAAAGTCATGTTAGTGTTCCACAAATTAGTGCAATGTATGGTGGAGATAGGGCACGAAAACAGAACTTAGTAGAATATGGCTTCCGACTACCGGCAGCTTTTGACAATCGTCCTCTGAAGTTTGAAGAATTTCACGATTTAATCAATCAAATTATTTACGTAAGTGCAACCCCTGCCGATTACGAGCTAAGGGAATCAGAAGGTGTTATCGTTGAACAATTGATACGCCCTACCGGATTGCTTGACCCTATCATCGAAATCCGACCTTCCGAAAATCAAATTGATGACTTGTTAGATGAGATCCTTACCAGAACACATCGCAACGAAAGGGTTCTGATAACTACGTTAACAAAAAGAATGGCAGAAGAACTCACGGAATATCTTTTGAATCACGAGATTCGTTCCGCATATATACATAGTGATGTTGCCACTCTCGACCGTGTAAAGATTATGAATGATTTGCGCGCCGGAGTATATGATGTCCTTGTAGGTGTAAACTTACTTCGAGAAGGACTTGACTTACCTGAAGTTTCCCTAGTTGCCATCTTAGATGCTGATAAAGAGGGATTTCTGCGCAGCCATAGAAGTCTCACTCAAACAGCAGGACGAGCTGCTAGAAATGTAAACGGCAAGGTGATTATGTATGCTGACACGATAACAGAAAGTATGCAGAAAACTATTGATGAGACCAACCGTCGCAGATCCATTCAGATGAAATATAATGAGGAGCATCACATAACACCTCAACAGATTATCAAATCCATCAACACAGATTTACCTATTGGCAAGGGTGAAAATACAACAGAAAAGAGCACTTCGGGATACAATGCCCAAATAGCATATATGGAACCAGAAGATGGTATGTTTGCAGCAGATCCTATAGTAGAAAGTATGACAAGGCCACAACTGGAAAAGAGTATTGCAGACACAACAGAATTGATGAAACAAGCCGCCAAAGACCTCGACTTTATTCAGGCTGCTCAATATCGTGATGAAATTATTCGACTCCAGAAACAATTGGAGCTAAAATAATCTGTCGCAACTCTCTTTCACTATTTTTCTGACTTTAAACGTTAAAAGAAGATGGGAAAAAGTTAAAAGTAAAACATAGAAGACGTTTTTATACATATTATTATTAAATTTGCAACTATATAATAGGAAGTTACCAAAATGAAAAAAATAATATTAACAATCATATTATGCTTGCCAATGGTCATTCATGCCCAATCAGTTCTTACACCAGAAGAGAGATTGGCCAAAGCCCAAAAAGAACTTGAAGAGGCCAAGAAAGAGGTAGAAAAGGCTAAACTCAAAGCTAAAAATACAAATGAAAAGAGCACCAAAAGCAAAGAGACAGATAATGATTGGAGTATACCTACACTAAAGAAGATAGAAAAATCTACCAAAGAGAACGAAGAAGTTAAGGTTGACCCAAAATATCTAGACAACGCTATACCTTTAAACGATGAAGGGAAAGTAGAATTTGTGTTGGATATTGATGCAAATAACAAAAACGCAGATGAGATATACAATCTTGCCCTAAATTACTTATCTAACCTCACACAAGGGGAGAATCAAATTGAAGGCAGTCGCGTAGCACTTGTTAACAAGAAAGAAAAAATAATTGCAGCAACAATAAAGGAATGGTTAGAGTTTAATCGAACAGTACTTTTATTAGACCGAGCCAAGATAAACTATCTACTTGTTGCAACTTGTACAGACAATCATCTCAACGTCAAGATAAGTCGTATAAATTACACCTACGAGGAAGATCGTCCTTCAGGCTTCTCTGCTCCTGCAGAAGAGGTCATCACGGACAAGTATGCCTTAAACAAAAAGCATACGGATTTAACTCGTATATTCGGGAAATTCCGTAAAGCGACAATTAACCGAAAAGACGAAATTTTCAAAGACTTCAAAGACTTAATACAAAAATAAACGATAATGGAAGAAAAAGATAATATTCAGGAAAGCGAAGTCGTAAGACCTCATCATAGACAAAAAAGACTGATCAGTTATCAAGGTAAGAATGATTCGACCATAGTAATAAGAAACTGGTTGAATATTATTTTCATGGTTCTGGCAATAGGAGGTGTCGCTACCTATATGTGGACTTCATATAAGACAGTAGCTTTTGTTATTCTCCTAATAGCCGTAGTATTTAAAATCATTGAAGTAGCAATACGACTTTTCCATAAATCATGAAGAATTTTCTTTCTTTACTCCTACTCTTCGGCTGTTCCATGACAACTGAAGCACAAATACAGCAGTTCGACAACAATTCGAATTTCAATCAAATAGATGAAAACGGGAACCTAACGCTTAGAAATCGAAACAAGACAGATTCACTAAGTGGTAATCATAAAGAGATTCCAAAAGGATTAAAAGTATGGACTATAGACAACAGATTCGGTGACCAAACAATTGCTGAAGTTGATACGGTTCCACATATGTTTCAGAATTCTATATTCACTACGGGACTTCGTGGTGAATATAACTCTACAGGAACCATAGCCTCTCCTCGAATTGCACGAATTTATATTGATCGTTTGGAAGATAAGCAATTTATCTTTACACAGCCATACGACTATTTTGTACAGCCTGTCAGCTTACACCATTTTACGAACACATACTCTCCTATTACCAATATTACATATAATACAAATGGTAATAAAATCAATGGGGAGGATTATATCAAAACTATGTTTGCTGTAAATGCAGGCAAACGTCTTGGTGTAGGCTTTAAATTTGATTACAGATATGCCCGTGGTTATTACAGCAAGCAAAACGCTTCCCTTTTTGACTATACCATGTGGGGAAGTTATCTCGGTGACAAATATCAGGCCCATCTATTAATGTCTACGAATCATCAGAAAACAACAGAGAATGGTGGAATAACCAATGATAACTATATCACTCATCCTGAAATCTTTAACGAGAATTTCCAAAGTGATGAAATTCCAACAGTATTGTCTTCTACATGGAATAGAAATGATAATCAGCATATTTTCTTCTCACATCGCTATAGCGTAGGTTTCAACAAGAAGGTTCCTATGACCGAAGAAGAAATCAAAGCAAAGAAATTTGCTATTGCATCTAAAAAAGAAAACGATGAGAAAAAGCTAAAGGATGAATTAAGAAAAAAAGCTAAAGTTGATGGACGTTCTTTCGACGAAAAGGCTTATGATAGTCAGCAGTCATTCAATGGAAGGCCAGAAAATGCAAAGATTGCAGGTGATGAGCCTACTTCCCAATCTAAGAACGGAGATAGAATTACTGTCAACGGCAAGAATTCTGCTGATAGCCTTATCCGTTCAACGACTAAAGCACAAGAAGATACAGCATGGCTAAAGAATGAATATGTTCCCGTTACGAGTTTCATTCATACGGCAGAATTCAATAACTACAGAAGAATCTTCCAAGCTTATGAAACTCCGGAGGGTTATTATCTTAATGAATATTTCAAGTCTTTCGATGGGAAAACATTCTCAGGAGATTCCATCTATGACCGTACTCGCCATTTTGAACTGAAAAATACCTTCGCCATAGCCATGCTTGAGGGATTTAACAAGTGGGTGAAATCTGGATTAAAGATTTTTGCTAGCTATGACATGCGCCATTTCGAACTACCGGATAATGCATATAGCGTTAACAAAACTAACGAATATGACTTCAGTGTTGGTGGACAATTAAATAAGACCCAAGGCTCCCTATTCCATTACAATGTCATAGGAGAATTCGGTATTCTCGGACAAGATGCTGGTTTCCTTAAAATAGATGCGAATGCAGACTTAAACTTTAAGTTAATGGGAGATACTATCCAACTAAAAGCAACAGGATTCATGCATCGCACTTCTCCTACATTCTATTACCGCCACTATCACTCAAAGCATATATGGTGGGATAATGATGATTTAGACAAAATCATTCATAGCAGAATACTAGGGGAATTCTCACTAAAGAGAACTGATACAAAGTTACGTATAGCATACGACAACATCCAAAACTATACATATCTTGTTTCAACTTATAATATAACATCTGATTATAAGAGAACAGGAAATACGGTGAGTGTAAATCAGAAGAAAGGAAATCTAAGTCTATTGACAGCTCAGTTATGGCAGAACTTTAAACTAGGTATACTAAACTGGGAAAATGTTCTCACCTATCAAAAATCTACAGATGAAGAAGTTCTTCCAGTTCCTTATTTCAATGCCTACACTAACTTATATATTAAGTTCAGGATTGCACATGTCTTGAATACAGAATTTGGTATTGATGCTAATTACTTTACAAAGTATTATGCCCCGGACTATTGTCCTGCAATAGGACAGTTTGCCGTACAGGGTAATGGAGAGAACCAAAAGGTGAAAGTTGGAAATTATCCACTTGCAAACGTTTACTTCAATTTCCACCTGAAGCATACTAGATTCTATGTAATGTATAGTCATTTCAACCAAGGTAGCTTTAGAAATGCTTATTTCTATACTCCACACTACCCTCTTAATCAAGCTATTCTCCAATTCGGACTAAGTTGGAATTTCTTTAATTAATATAAGACTCCTTCTCTTCTTCAAAAGAGGAGGAGATTTAAAACGAACATGAACGAAAAGCATATTACAACAAATAGTTTTAAAGCATGGTTCTTGGCTGCACGCCCAAAGACATTGAGTGGTGCCGCCGTACCTGTATTAATAGGAATGGCATTCGCATATAAAGATACTGGAATAAACTCTTTTCAGATACTTCCTGCTATCCTATGCCTACTGTTTGCATGGGTCATGCAAATAGACTCAAATTTTATCAATGATTACTTTGATTGTATACATGGAAACGACAACAAAGAGAAGAGATTAGGTCCTCAACGAGCATGCTCCGAAGGATGGATTACTCTGAAAGCCATGAAAACAGGAATCATCATAACAACGTTTTTAGGATGCATCATCGGACTTCCTCTAATAATATATGGTGGTATCGAGATGATTCTTGTTGGAGTGCTATGTATCCTTTTTGCTTTTCTATATACCACAAAACTCAGTTATCTAGGATTAGGAGATCTTTTAGTTCTGGTATTTTTTGGTATTGTTCCAGTTTGTCTTACATATTATGTCATCATGCCAGACAACAGTCAGACGATCACAATAGAAGTGTTTCTGGCATCCATTTCGTGTGGACTTGTCATAGACACCTTATTATTAGTAAATAACTATCGTGACAGAGACAATGACAAACAGGATGGAAAAAAGACACTGGTTGTAAGAATTGGAGAAAGAAACACAGAAAAAGTATATTATATAGTAGGTATAATTGCAGCCCTTATCATGATCATTATACAGCAAAATAATATCTATAATTATAATAATATATGGATCAAAAGCATACCAACAGGCGTCTTCTTTATTTATTTTATCCAACATACAATGACATGGAGAAAAATGAAAAAGATAAACCATGGTAAGGAATTAAATAAAATGCTAGGCCAAACTTCTAAAAACATGATTGTATTTGGCATACTTGAATCTCTATCAATTGTAATAACATCATTATGAAACAACAGGTTAATTTGGAGATTATGGAATTTGTAGAGAAACAAATTCTTCCCAGATATATAAAATTTGGTGAAAGTCATGGCCTAAGGCATGTTAATCGGGTTATAAAGAACTCCATAGAATTAGCCCAGACCACGGGAGCAGACATAGATATGGTATACGTTGTTGCCGCATATCACGATTTAGGCATGGAAGGGCCAAGAGCTATCCACCATATCACAAGTGGAAAAATCATTTCATCAGATGCAAGACTAAAGAAATGGTTTTCGGTAGAACAAATAAAAATAATGAAAGAGGCTGTCGAAGACCATAGAGCTTCTGCAAGTAGACAACCAAGAAGCATATATGGAAAAATCGTTGCAGAAGCAGACCGAGATCTTGATATTAATGAGGTATTTACCAGAGCCATACAATATGGACAAGAAAAGTATCCAGAAAAGAATCAAGACGAACAATGGGAACGGTTCAAGAAACATATGGAAGAGAAATACGGACGAAATGGATATATCAAATTATGGATACCAAATTCGCCTAACAGTCAAAAACTAAGAAACATACAAGATATTATTGACGATAAAGAAAAACTAAAAAAAATCTTCTCAGAAATTTATCAGAAAATAAAAAGATAAAAACTTGTAAGTTTCAAGGAAAAACTGTATATTTGCAAGTGAAAGGAAATGACATCGGGGTCGTGTCGATTCGATCGGGATACTCATCAAATTAATACGAAAACCGAGGATGCTCCTTCTGTCAATGGCGGGCCACATAAAACGCTTAGGCGACTAAACCTTTTAGGTCGGTGGATTACAAAGACTTAAGGGCTCTCAAACTTTTTAAGCTCGGAGTTTCATCACATCATCGAGCGACCCTTTTTAAAGAAATACCGGAAGAATGAAGACTTGGAATTTATATTTCTCTTCATTCTTCTTTTTGTATAAGAAAATAAAATATGTTTAGTGGAATTGTAGAAGAAATGGCTACTATCGTAGCAATAAAGAGAAACTTGGATAATATTGATATTACCTTGAAATGCTCTTTTGTAGACCAACTTAAGATTGACCAAAGTATAAGTCATAATGGTGTATGTCTTACTGTGGTAGAAATAAAAGACGGTACCTATACGGTTACTGCTATGAAAGAGACACTTAACCGCAGTAATCTTGGTTTGCTGAACGTAGGAGACAAAATAAACATCGAGAGATCTATGATTATGAACGGACGCCTTGACGGGCATATCGTTCAGGGACATGTCGACGAAACTGCAAAGTGTATTGCTATGGAAGATGCCAATGGTTCTACTTATTTCACCTTTGAATATAAACTTGATCGAGAAATGGCAAAGAAGGGATATTTTACAGTAGACAAAGGATCTGTTACTGTAAATGGAGTATCTCTAACAGTTTGTGAACCTACAGATAACACCTTCAAAGTTGCCATCATACCATATACACGTCAGAATACAAATTTCTGCAACATCAAAGTTGGTAGTGTCGTAAATATAGAATTCGATATTCTCGGAAAATATATTGCTCGACTAAATCATTTTGAATAATCGCCCACAACTTACTGATATATCGTAACAATTCTAGCATGATAACAAAACTAATGTTAAAATTTCATCGATAAAATAAACGAATTGGTTTGAAAAACATCAAACAACTATAGTAACTGAAATATGAGACATATCACTAAAATTATCTTGGCAGGCATTTTAACTAGTGCTTCTCCTTTATTTACACAGGCCAAACAATGGTCTTTACAAGATTGCATTAGTTATGCCATCAAGAATAACATAACCATCCAAAAGGCACAATTGACAAAGCAAAGTGCTTACGAAGATTATCTACAATCAAAAGCAGCTCTTCTCCCATCTCTAAGCGCTTCCACAAGTCAAAATATCAATTATACACCATGGGTGGCAAGTGGTATTAGTAGTGATGGATACACAAGATCTTCTATAGACAAGACTTCTTATAATGGTATATATTCCGTATCTGGCAACTGGACAATATGGAATGGTAACCGAAATAGAAATCAAATTAAATTGAATAAATTAACAGTTGAAGCTGCGGAATTAGATTCTGCAATACAGGCTCAAAATATAGAGGAGCAGATCGTTCAACTTTATATACAAATACTATATTCTAATGAAGCAATAGAAGTAAACAAAGAGAGTCTTAGAACAAGCCAACTCAACGAAGAGCGTGGAAAGACTATGCTCAACGTCGGTAAAATCAGTAAGGCTGACTTGGCTCAACTTACAGCGCAACGTGCTCAAGATGAATATAACATAGTATCCGCAGAAAACAACGTAAAAAACTACAAGCGCCAACTCAAAGCCTTGCTACAAATTACAAACGATGACAATTTCGACATTACTATTCCTACAACAACAGATGAAATGGCAATGGCTGAGATTCCGGCTTTGAACGATGTATATAATTCTGCGCTTAACAATCGACCTGAGATAAAAAATTATCTAAATCATATCAAACAGAGTGATTTAAATATTAAGATCGCTAAGGCCAACAAGTTACCAACTGTATCAGCAACTGCCGGTATATCCACTAGTACAACCTCCATGAACAATAATCCTTGGGGGACACAGTTAAAGGATAACTTTAGCGTAGGTGGAGGAATTTCTGTGAGTATACCAATATCAGACAATAGAAATTCTAAGACTATTATAAATAAAGCTTTGATTCAGAAAGAGAATTATATATTAGACTTAAAGAATCAACAGACTACATTGTATTCTACTATCGAGAATTATTGGTTACAAGCTAATACAAATCAAAGTCAATTCAAAGCTGCAAAATTAAATACCGAAAGTGCTCAGAAAAGTTACGAACTTCTCAATGAGCAATTCAATCTGGGTTTGAAGAATATTATCGAACTTAGAACTGGAAAAGACAAATATATAATGGCTAAACAAAATGAACTTCAAGCTAAATATATGACAATATTGAATCATGATATGCTAAAGTTTTACCAAAACGGTATCATCAAATGATTTTGTTTGCCTCCCGACAATAAGATGCAAATCTTATATAAGGACTATAATTATAAATACTACAAAGTTCAAAATATTTGATTAAATACTGCTAACATAAAGCTCTAAAGCAGCCAAAGGAGAATAAGAGAGGTTGGAACGTAAACAGTTGGGAATGAGTAGATTTGCACAAAGTTGCCAAATCGGCATAAAGCAAGCGAGTGAGGAATATTGAAGTAGTTCAGTTACTAAATCGTGAGCCACAGTTACCTATGCAAAGCAGGTAACAATGCGGAAAGGCAACTTTGTGCATCAACGGATTTTATTGCACTGATTCTCAATGTTTTGCGTATCAAGGAACGCTTACAAAATGATTATATTTGCACACTCAAAATGTAAGCGTTATGAAAATCGAAAAATTCAAGGTGTTGCTCTACCTAAAAAAGAGCGGATTGGACAAAACCGGAAAAGCTCCCATCATGGGACGCATCACGGTGAACAGGACTATGGCGCAGTTCTCCTGCAAGTTGTCTTGCACTCCATCGCTTTGGAATCCTCGTGCCAGCCGATTGGAGGGCAAGAGCAAGGAAGCCGTGGAAACCAACAAGGACATCGAGCAGTTGTTGCTTTCCATCCAAAAGGCTTTCGATGTGCTTGTGGAAAAGAGAACGGACTTCGAGGCTAAGGATGTCAAGGAGGCTTTGCAGGGCAGCGTCAAGACACAGACCACCCTTCTCTCCTTCGTGGACGAGCATATCAGTGAACTCAGCACCCATGAGGGCATCGATATGTCGAAGAGCAGTGTCTGGACTTACAGAAAAATTCGCAAGAATCTCGCTGAGTTCATCGGGGAGAAGTATAGGTTGACTGATTTGGCTTTCGGACAGCTGACCGAGCCTTTCATCAGTGACTTTCACCATTACTTGCTTGACGAGAAAGGCTTTTCATCAGGAACCATCACCATCTATGTGTCGCTCTTCAAGAAGATGTGCCGCCATACATTCGGAGTCTTGATGCTCAACGAGGACATTCCCATCGGCAGCATAGCCAAGATTATGGGGCACGCAGACATTACAAGCACACAGGTCTATGCGCAGGTGACGGAGCAGAAGATTTCAAATGACATGGATAAGCTTATTGCCAAGCGAGAAAGGAACAGATTATCGAACGAAAAAACTATTCCTGCAGGGTTCTTCGGCTCAGTTGCAGCCTGGCAAAAGCTCCTTGTCCGTCATGAAGTGCTCACTGCCAAGCATGGGGCGGTAGTTCATCACGGCACGTTCAAAATTGTCAACCATTCGGTTGAGGTGGTTCACGATGTGGTTCATCCACTCGCTGTTTCTTGTCATTACTTCATTGCTCATAGTTGTCTCGTTTTATTGTTAATACTTACGTTACTCGGTTTACTTGCTGCATTGGATAAAGTGGCTGTTGTATATTGACAGCCTAACCTGTGCGCTTGCGAAAGCGCATGTCCTTTTTCTTGTCCTCCACTACTGCTACGATAGCCATTACGTCCTCCGGCTTGTAGTAGGTCTTGTGGCTGATTTGCGTATAAGCCAAAGTTCCGTTGTCCCGAAGCGTCTGCACTGTCCGTGGGCAGATGTTGAGTGTCTGACACACGTCCTGCGTGTCGAGCCACTTGTTCATGGTCTTGTCCTCACTGCACTCAAGGATTCTGTCCATGCGCTTCACGAAGTTCTCCAACTGGGCATCAAGATAGTTGAATACCTCTTCCTCGAATACGATGAATCCCATACTTTTCTTTTTTCTAAGTTAATACTATGTTATATGTCGCAAAGCTCCACGCATATGCTGTGCTCCACGTTTGTGAGTGCAAAGATAAGGCACGGCAATCTAAAAACAAGCGTTTTCAATTTCTGTGGCAGTATGTTGCCGGGGTTTGCCGACTTCAACGCCAAAAGCAACAAGAAAAACTTGCACGACTGCAACGAATACATGAACAATGATGAGTTGAGAAATACGTTGAAGTTCTCACAACTATCTCGGTATGCAAATAAGCAAGCCACAACTAAATTGCCACGTTACACCCAATCAGTTGCATGGCTGCACTCAGTACACTTACTTTGCACCCGACAATCGGTCAATGGTGCAAACCGTGACCACTATACTAACAAATAAAACAGCATAAGCTATGGCAAAAACAAAAGATGTAGTCTTGACTCCTGAGCAAAAGGAGCTGATGGAAAAAGAGTAATTAGATTTTGTTAAACCATCTACGTATGGCAACAAAGCCAATCCAAGTAGTTGTAATTCTCTCTATGATGATGTAGAGAACCCAGAGTTGAGAGCAATTGTAGAGAAAGTTGCTGCAACAACTCCCTATAGAGAGGAAACATCAACGAACGAGGCTCAATCGCCACCGAATCCGCAGAAGCGCATCAGTGGCAAGCAGCGCAAGACGACATTAGAGGAGTATCAGCAGACCTTCCTCCAAGTTCCAAGGATTGACGACTGCAAGCCAGTCTTCGTCTGTTCCGATGTACGAGACCGTCTTGACCGTGTCGTCCGCATCCTCGGAGGGAGACGCATGAGCGTATCGGGCATCATCGAGAACATCGTACGCCACCACCTAAGCCTTTATGAAGAGGACTTCGAGGCTTGGCGCAAATTGTGAGAATTAAGGTCTGCGACCTTGGACGTGGATAGCTGAAAGGCTGTAGTTCCAACTAACGTGTTCTGAGAGGGAGCGAGGTTATGTTTTGGGAACCCCAAAACGCCTCGCTCCACTATGAGGGCGGAGATTTTTTGCTCCCAACGGTCGCAGAAAGTGAGTGTACCAACTATAAACAGTGTATCGAATGACAAACGTACAGAAACAGAACAGAAGAAAGGGCGGAAGACCGCCTACAGGCAGGGTTCGCAAGCTGTCGAAGTCTGTCACGGTAAAGTTCTCGAAGCCAAGCTACGAGGCTCTGAAGCTGAGGGCAAGAAAAGCCAACCGCAAGTTGGCGGAGTACATCCGTGAGTCCGCCTTGAACGGCGAGGTGGTCAGCGGACACAATGCAGAGACGGTAGCCATCGCCAAGAATCTTATTGGTATGGTGAACAACCTCAACTAACTTACCAAGCTGTCGCATCAGAGAGGTTTCCATGAAACCCATGTATATGTGGTAGACTTGTTGAGAAGATTGAAAGAAATCCTTGGCGAGTATCGCCAAGCAAGTTATAAACCGAAGCCAAGCAGTATGGGCAGAAAGGAGGATACCACATGATAGGCAAGCTAAAGAAAGGTGCATCTTTTGGTGGTTGCGTCCGCTATGTTACAGGCAAGGACGAGGCGAAAATCATCACCTCGGATGGTGTGTTACTCGGCACGAATGCCGAGATAACGCAAAGTTTCGAGCTACAGAGGCAGCTAAATCCAAGGATTAAGAAGCCTGTGGGACACATTGCATTGAGCTTCAAACCCGAGGACAAGCCACGTTTGACGGATGAGTTTATGACTAAGATTGCCCTTGAATATATGCAGAAGTTCAAGAATGAACTCGCAAAACAAGGTGTTCATTTGGAACTTGTATATAAGGACAAAGAGCGAACCAAGGTTCAAGGCATCCGTTTCTGCAAGGATGGATATAGCTTCAAGGGTACGCAGATTAGCCGAGAATACAGCTTTGTAAGGTTGGATGCAAGACTTGGCACAGAGTATAATCGTGTATCGCCAAGAGCCGAATCTATGCAGAGAGGACAACTAAGTTGTCACCAAGTAGAACAGACTCAACCAACTGCAGAACATACCCAAGACCCTTGGAGTAGTATTTCTTCCATCGGCTTGTTCGCTCCGTCTAATGCCCAAACTTATGAGCCATTCCCAGAGGATGAATCCGCCAAGAAGAAAAAGAGAAAACGCAGAAAGGGCTTCAGCCTTTGATGCAAGTTACAAACTTAAAATTAGAATCGAACATGAAAGAAGAACTATTGGAAGCCATCTATGGCACAGTTGA
>NZ_AUFP01000007.1 GCF_000426565.1 Segatella albensis DSM 11370 = JCM 12258
TGCCAACTTGTAATCAATTTCTTCGTTTGCCATCATAAAATAAACTATGTCTTACTACTTTTATTGTAGCCTGACACAGTTTACTTTACACTCTCAGATTAATATCAATTCTAATATACACATACAGAATTCACTAAAATAAACAAAATATACCACTAAATGATTGGAGGATATCAATTTTCTTGTCGTTTATCATATCAGGAAAGGATATCTTCCATTTTAATTTGAAAATAAGAACAGCACTAAAAAACATTTCTATTATCATGAAACATAATAAAGATATTAACTTATTTAGAAGCATCCTGATAAGTTTGGTGATTCTTGTACATATCGTAAACTTCGGCCACATATATCCATCTGTAAAGAGTTCTATCTTATCGTTCTTGATGCCTGCCTTCATAATGCTAACTGGCTATTTAGTGAATATCAACAAATCAATAAAAGATTTTGCCCAATACATATTGAAAATATGGTTACCATATATGTTTTTTGTCATTGGCTATGCTATTCTATCACTACATCTTCCCGTTAGCGACGGAATAAAAATACTAGACACACCTACTATGTTGAATATTCTCTTCATAAAATCTATTGGCCCTTATTGGTTTTTTCATGTCATGATGGTTTGCGGAATCATATATTACAGTATATTCCGCCTTTTCCATAACTCCAACACCATAACCAAATATTCTTTATTTGCAACAGCAATCATCTTGATTTCATTTCTAACTCCATTTTTAAATATCAAAGCTGCTATTTATTATTTTATCGGAGTAGGAATAAAGCATTTTATTGGAGACTTCTCTCTAATATACAGAAAGAGTCTATGGCCGATTATTCCTTTTAGTCTATTGATTACAAGAACGGATTATCATGATTGGGGAACGATATCTGTTTTAGTATGCGTGATTTCATTCTTCTGTTTCTCATCCTTTTTCATTTCATTTCTAAAAGAAGGAAAAGTCAAGTCGCTATTAGAATATATAGGAAGGAACACATTCCCTATTTATGTCTTCCATCCTATATTTACGATGCTATCTAAATTTTTATTACCAGTTTTCAGATTAGACTCTACAGGAATTATCCATGCCATATCTACGGTAGTGATTGGTATCATAGGAAGTCTTTGCATGGCGAGATGTCTAGATTTACTTCATATATCCTACTTATTAGGAAGAAAAAAGATATTAAGATAGATGCGGTTAACTTCGTTGGCTGACGCAGTTAACTTCGTATCCCTACGCGAATAACTTCGTAAGCGTATGCAGTTAACTGCGTCAGCCAACGAAGTTAACTGCATAAATCGCATATATTTTACTCAACAACAATCGGCTTATATTTAGGTACCAAGGCCTTCATAATACTCCAACCTAAAAGATAGGCTACAGAACATATACTAAACACGATCATATATGCTGCCGGTTTTCCGTTAAAGCCCATAAAAGTAAAAGCATCTCCCTGTGCAGCTGCCCAAGTAAAGAATGCACCAGAACCGCGATTGATCGCAAAAGAGCCTAGACCACCTGCCATTGCTCCTATACCCGTGATTGAGGCGATGGTGGACTTTGGAAACATATCACCAATTGTGGAATATAAATTTGCTGACCATGCTTGATGGCCGGCACCTAATAGACCAATGATGATGGCCGGCCACCATGCACTATACTGACCAAGGGGTTGTGCTAACAATCCTAAAACCGGGAAACAGGCAAAGATAAGCATAGCACGCATCCTGCCTATATATGGATTCATACCTTTCTTATCTACAAAATAAGTTGGAAGATATCCTCCTCCAATAGACAAAACTGTCACAATAACGTAAAGGGTGAAAATAAGAGCTATCCCCATCAGAGAATCTGATGTATATCCATACTGGTCTGAGAAATATGCTGGGGCCCAGAAGAGAAAAAACCACCATACACCGTCTGTAAACAGTTTACCAACGATAAAAGACCAAGTCTGTCGGAAGGTAAAACACTTGAGGAGTCCAATGGTTTTCTCTTCACATTCTTCCTTTTTTGCTACTTCTTCCGGATTTTCTGTAGTCTCATCCTGGTATATATAATTCAACTCGGCCTCGTTAACGTATTTACTACTATAAGGATGATCATAAAGAACTATCCAGAACCCCATCCACACGAAACCTAAAACACCGATGATGACAAACGCCATCTCCCATCCACATACACGGGCCAGCAATGGGATGACCGCAGGAGCCGCTAAAGCGCCAACAGAGGCTCCACTATTAAAGATGGATGTAGCAAATGCGCGGTCTTTCTTTGGGAAATATTCTGCTGTAACCTTAATGGCTGCGGGAAAGTTACCGGCTTCACCGACAGCAAGCACAAGACGACAAGATAGAAATAAGAATACACTAATCGTGGCAATAGCTACTGCTGCATCAGAGCCTGCACGAACCATACGTAGTGCCTCCAGCGAATCATAGCCTTCCACTTGCATAGCAACCCATCCACAACCGGCATGAAGACAGGCACCTAATGACCATACGAATATGGCGATAAGATAGCCTTTTTTTGTTCCCATCCAATCAATAAACTTACCGGCAAAAAGGTTGGCTACGGCATAGAATATAGAGAACCATGCTGTGATTATTCCATAATGTTCATCCGTCCAATGGAACTCTGGGGATATAAAATCTTTCCATGTCAAGGAAAGAACTTGACGATCCATATAATTGACAGTTGTCGCTAAAAATAACAGTGCACAAATCACCCAACGGAATTTGGACATACGAGAATGTCGAATAGTATTATTCATGGTTTACTTCTCTTAAGTTTTGATTTATTTTATATTAGTAGTTTTTATATAGATTTGTTGCAAATATACTGATTTTTTCTTAAATGGCAATAAGTTTGTAGTAAGTTTTGCTTCTTCTTAAAATAAAAATAAGGCGAAAGAAATCTTTCTTCCGCCTTATACTATACTGTTACTTTTAATTAGTCTTGAAAGTAAATTCGCTTTACTCGATTGCTAATACCTGTCATAACTTCATAAGGTATAGTTTCTAAAATATCACTAAGTACGGTCACTGGTAGATGATCTCCAAAGATTTCTACGCTATCACCTTCCTTACAGTCAATACCCGTAACGTCTATCATACAGACATCCATACAGATATTACCTACATATTCTGCTTTCTTACCATTTACTAGGCAATAGCCATGACGATTGCCTAGATGACGGTTCAAACCATCTGCATATCCTATTGGTATAGCTGCTATCACACTATCTTTACCCAATATTGTCTTTCTGCTATATCCAATGCTATCACCAGCAGGGACATTTCGCAGCTGGAGAATCGTGGTCTTCAATGTACTTACATTATGGATGGTTTCATTATTACGGGAATTAATTCCATAAAGACCGAGTCCTAATCGACACATATCCAACTGACGCTCTGGGAAATGCTCTATACCTGCGGAATTATCTATATGACGAATTATCTTATGCTCAAAGGCTGATTGTAACTTCTTGCTGCCTTCATCGAAAAGCGCAAACTGCTTTGCTGAGAACTCATCAAAGTCGTCACTGTCACTTCCTACGAAATGAGAGAATACTGAACGAGGAATGATGGCATTCTGGTGCTTCAATCGATCTATAAGTTTATCCATATCGTTCTTTGGATCGAATCCCAATCGATGCATACCTGTATCTAACTTAATATGGACTGGGAATCCTGTGATACCTTCCTTCTCAGCGGCCTTTATCAAGGCTTCTAATAAACGGAAGGAATAAACCTCTGGCTCAAGGTCATAATCAAACATGGTCTTGAAGGCTGTCATCTCAGGATTCATAATCATGATATTTGATGTAATACCATTTCTACGAAGAGTTGCGCCTTCATCTGCTACAGCCACAGCAAGATAGTCCACACGATGATCTTGTAATGTCTTTGCTATCTCTACGGCACCCGCACCATAACCATCGGCCTTGATCATACAAACCAGTTTGGTATCTGGTTTCATGAAAGAACGATAATAGTTCAAATTCTTAACAACTGCATTTAGGTTTACCTCAAGTGTTGTCTCGTGTACTTTCTGTACCAGAAGTTCTGTTATCTGATCAAAACCGAACTGACGGGCGCCCTTTAAAAGGATTACTTCATCGCGCAAAGACTGGAAAACTTCGCTATGAATAAACTGCTCTACACTCTTGAAGAAGAACTTCTCTGCAATCTGTATCTGAGCACTTTGAGCTGAAATCTCAGAACCAATTCCTATAAACTTGACGACTCCACGTTTACGTGCTAAGTTGGAAACTTCGGCATAGAGTTGTTCGGCTGATTCTCCACTCTGCTGAATATCACTTAAAATTAAAGTATGTCGGCAGCCTTTATGGTCTGGACGACGATTCATAAAGTCAAGTGCAATATCAAGAGAATTGATGTCAGAATTATAACTGTCGTTAATCAGTGTACAACCATGCTGACCAACTTTAACCTCTAGGCGCATTGCTATAGGCTCCAACTGTTGCATACGCTTATTAAGTTCTTCAGCACTCAATCCGAGTTTTAGAGCTACTATGGCACAGACTATTGAATTGGAAACAGAAGCCTCATCTATAAAAGGAATAACATATTCTGATTCCTCCCCACCTTTATAGATGTATTTGATCTGGGTCTGGGTTTCTTTCTTCTCTATCGACTTAATGAACATTGCCGATTTTTTATCTTGAAGAGACCATCCTAGGCGCTCCTGTACTTCACCATTAGGCAACACCTCGTCGACCTTTTCTAATTCATTTCGAATAATCTCATCATCTGCATTATAAACAACAGTCTGTGCATCATGGAAAAGGACTAACTTTTCTCTGCATTTTTCTGCCTTCGATTCAAAGTTGCGCTGATGAGCTTCACCTATATTTGTTAATATAGCTATCGTTGGCTGAATGATATCGCGCAAGGCCAACATCTCGCCAGGCATGCTAATACCAGCCTCAAAGACTCCCACCTGAGTTTGTTCTGTCATCAACCAAACAGATAGAGGTACACCAATCTGTGAATTGTAGCTACGAGGACTACGGGTGACATACAGACTTGATGACAGCAACTGATACAACCACTCTTTGACCATAGTTTTTCCATTGGAGCCTGTTATACCAACAATAGGAATGTTAAATTCATCACGATGGCGTTCTGCAAGACGCTGCAATGCTTCTAAAGTATTTACTACTTTCAAGAAATTTGCCTCAGGATAATCAGAAGCATATCCCTTAGGAACATCTGTCACTACAAAGTTCTTTACACCACGGCGATATAACTCTGGTATGTAATTATGACCATCATTACGCTCTGACTTCAAAGCAAAAAAGAGAGTTTCCTCAGGGAAACATAAGGAGCGGCTATCGGTTAAAATGAAACCGATATTGGCATCCCTATCACCATAACGACGCGCACCTATCAGTGTGGTTACTTTTTCGATAGTATATATCATTTCTTTGTTTTTATTTTCTTGAATGCAAAGGTAGGGTATTTTTTCGAAAGTGCCTCTACTTTTAACATGGTTTTAGTCATAAACATCTTATATTCTTCCGAATCAGGATTGAAAGGTTTATGCCCCAATGCTTCTTTTATAGGCTTCCACTCTTTCAAAAAATTCAGTGTTTCTTTCCCAAAGTAAACTTCTGAGAAGCGCTGCCAGATATACTCTACGGCTTGATCCGATGGATGAAGCATATCTTCTTTGTAGAATCTATAGTCACGTAATTCATCATTTATGATTTCATAAGCGGGGAAATAGGTTACTACTCCATCAAATGCTTTTACCAGTTTATCTGTAGCTAGCATTAATATTGCCTTAGAGAGTTGACTCTCATGATAACCATATTTGCGATATCTAATCGGACTTACCGTGACAATGACATGAACATCGGCATTTTCTGCCTTTAGTTCCATGACGGCTTGCTTTAGGTAATCGAAACTTTCTTCTATCGTTAGTTTCTTTTCTTCAAACAATTTTTGAGGACGCTTCGCACAGTTGTCAACAATCTTTCCTGTTTCTTTTAATATATACACATGATTAGTTCCTAATGTAAAGATTGCTACATTAGGTTTTTCTTCCTTGACCTTGTGTACTGTATGTAATATACTCGCAGGATTGTACATTACCCCGAAAGGATTTACTGTTGCTTGGAATTGTTCTTCACAAAAACGACGTCCTAAGTTATCAGCAAAGCAACTTCCTACCAAAAGCATCTTCTCGCACGGAGGTATCTGGAAACAAGACTTGGGAATATCAACGATTGTTCTGAACTCCATAATACTATTTTTCTCTTATACAATAAAAACTCGTCTCCACCATATTGGCGAAGACGAGACTATCATTCGTCAAAGTTGTATGCTAACTCAAACTTCTATACTTATTTCTCAACTGCTTCTATACTTTTCTTCTTTTTCTTCCATTCTGTATAGCATGCAAATAGCACAAGAAGTATCAGAACCAAATAACCGACATAAGCTACAGTCTCGGTTTCTGCTACTGAAGATGGATGGAAGTCAAGAATGACCTCGTGTTTTCCTGCCGTTATATTGAGAGCTCGAAGTACGTAATTTACACGACCTAATTCTACCTTCTTCCCATCTACAGTTGCTGTCCAACCTGGATAATAGATTTCTGAGAATACGACGACACCTCCTTGATTCGAACTTACCTTATAGGTCAAGTGATTAGGTTTATAGTCTGTTATCTGTACGATAGAATTGTTCGTCTGTTTCTTTGCTTGTCCCAATATGTTTTCAAACTTCTTATCTGCTACTGCTGCATGACGGAGATCTATCTTACCAAGTTGCTCCAATTCCTCATTGGCATTATTCACATAGGTAATATGGTCTACTAACCAAGCATTTCCATAAACATAAGGATTCTGTATAGGAACAGTCTGTCCACCCTGCAATGGGAAAATAAAATACTTGGCATTCAGCATGTTCAGTATTGGGAACACGTCATTACCATCTACCTTGGTCATATCTCCACCAGCCTCTGAAACAGCCTTCATGGTCTTCTGCATTTCAGGAGAGATATAAGCTTCTATCAGTTCTTGATATCGGCGTAACTTTGCTGCATGATATCCACCTATACTCTTATGATAATAAGAGGTCTCATTTTCATTGAATGTATTCGAAGCTAAATTCAAGACACGATAATCCAAACTCTTATCACGTAAGATTTGCTTATCTGTTTGCGTCATAGGCTGAGCTTGCTCACGTACACTGGCTTCTACAAACATATCGTCATTCAGATAACGTTTATCAACTTGCCACATGTCGATAAGACAAAGAACAGAAACCGCTGCTACCATATACTCTGCCTTAAGACGCTTGGCTTTATAGAGTAACACAAATACAGAACCGATAAGAATAATCCAGAAGGAACGCCAACAATCAGCTGTAAACATAGCGATTCGCATCTCACGAAGATTATTCAGCAATGGGCCTAAGTATTCTTGTGGTATCTGCTTCAGAGCCTGCATCTCACTAGAAGATACGAAATCGCTAAAGAATACATTTGGCATCAAAGCAAAGAGCACACATATACCGGCTGTCATGGCGAAACTTGCATAAAAGCATTTCATCTTCTTCGAAAGTACTTCTGGATGATCTACCACTTCCTTTAGTGCCATCATCGCAAGTAATGGTATTGTGAATTCTGCTATTACAAGAATTGATGCTACAGTTCTGAACTTGGCATACATCGGGATATAATCTAGGAAGAAATCTGTGAATGGCATGAAATTTCTTCCCCATGACAACAGTATCGATAATACAGTTGCTGCTAAAAGTGCCCACTTCATAGGTCCTTTCACAATAAAGAGACCAAGAATGAATAGCATCAGAACAAAAGCACCTACATATACAGGACCTGATGTACCTGGTTGTTCTCCCCAATATTGTCCCAACTGTTGATATATCTGCATAAACTGTGGATCTGCTTTCGACATTGCTGTCTCATTCTGTGCGATAGGCACAGAGGCTCCACCCTTTGTATTTGGTACTAACAGAGTCCATGTTTCATCAATACCATAACTCCACTGTGTAATGTAATCACGATCGAGTCCACTACTTGTTTGATTAGCAGAATTCTTCTTGATAAGTTCGCTTTTTCCGCGCATACTCTCTTGAGAATACTGCCATGTATGATATAGGTTTGATAAGTTAAGAGCAATTGCGATTGCTGCACCAGCAACACATACTCCCGTAGCTTTAAAGAATCTGTCCACCTTTTTCTCTTTGATAGCCTGTACCAAATAGGCCAGGATCATAAAGAAGATAACAAACAGATAGTAATAAGTCATCTGCACATGATTGGCTCTCACCTCAAAAGCAGAAAAGACCGCGGTGAGCAACAATCCCCATAAATATTTACCGCGATAAGCCATCACTATACCCGCGATCATTGGTGGCAGATAAGCCAAGGCCATCACTTTCCAAATATGACCTGCTGCAATAATAATCAGGAAATAACTGGAGAATGCCCATATTATAGAACCTAACACTGCAAGGGAACGACGGAAATCAAATGCACGCAATAATATATAAAATCCCAAAAGATAAGTAAATAAATACCACACATTCTCAGGTAACCATAAATGGTATGCGTTCATGACCTGATCCAATATCGATGCACTTTTATATGACGGAGACATCTGATAAGTTGGCATTCCACTAAACACAGAATTAGTCCAACGAGAATGCTCTCCTGTCTGTTGTTGGAAGAGTGCTGTTTCCTGTCCTGCTCCAACACCTGCTGAACTATCATGACGATACAAAATACGGCCATCCATATCAGCTGGCATAAAATAGGCAAAAGAAATTACAATAAAAACAAATACTGCCAGTATATCCAACAGATATTTCTTGAATGCTTTCATATATTATAAACGTTTATATTTCTAAAATTCAAACGCAAAGATAGTGTAATTCCAAGACAATACAAAATAATTTTTGTAATTTTGCATCCAAATAACATAAAGCATTATGAAAATTGGTATTATTGTTGCGATGGATAAGGAATTCGCACAACTAAAGACTCTTCTTGACGATTCTCGAACAGAACGTCACAACCATAAAGATTTCGTTATCGGAGAAATTGGCAACAACGAAATCATTATGCAGCAATGCGGTATTGGCAAAGTAAACAGTACCATCGGTGCTGTAGAAATGATAGATAATTATCATCCTGATCTTGTCATCTCTACTGGTGTTGCCGGCGGTGCCAACAAAGAACTGAATCCGCTTGATATTGTTGTCGCTTCAGAATGCGTATATCATGACGCATACTGTGGAGACGAAGTAGAATTCGGACAAATCATGGGGATGCCTGCACGATTTAAAGCTCCAAAAGAGCTTATCGAAAAAGCTAAAGAAACAGAGCCAAACATTCACATTGGCCTTACCGTAAGTGGTGAATGGTTTGTAAACTCTAAAGAAAAGATGCAAGAAATTCTCAACCATTTTCCAAATGCTATGGCTGTTGACATGGAGAGTTGCTCTATAGCTCAGACATGTCATATATACAAGACTCCTTTTATTTCATTCAGAATTATCAGTGATGTACCTCTGAAAGATAATAAGGCACAGATGTATTTCGACTTTTGGAATAAAATGGCAGAAGGAAGTTTCAATGCTACTAAAAAATTTTTAGAAGCTTTATAATAAAACGATAATATCTATTAGAATTATGAATAAGATTCCTAGCTTCACTATCAACCACGAGAAGTTACTCCGCGGTATTTATGTAAGTCGTAAAGACGAGGTTGGCAATGATATCATTACAACTTTTGATATCAGAATGAAAGAGCCTAATCGCGAGCCTGTTCTTCACAATGGTGCTATCCACACTATAGAGCATTTGGCAGCAACATATTTGCGCAATGATGCGGAATGGAAGGATCGTGTCATTTATTGGGGGCCAATGGGATGTCTTACAGGAAACTACCTTTTATTAAAGGGTGATTTGGAAAGTAAGGATATTGTAGAACTCATGAAACGTACTTTTAAATTCGTAGCTGACTTCGATGGCGAGATTCCTGGTGCCGCTGCAAAAGACTGTGGTAATTACTTACTGCATGATCTTCCTATGGCAAAGTATGAGGCTAAAAAGTTTCTTGAGGAGGTGCTCAATAATATCACTGAAGCAAATTTGGTTTATCCAGAATAATAAATTCCACCAAACATAGTAAAGGCTGCACCTTCTTGGCACAGCCTTTATTATATTGATCAATATTATAAATCAAATTTATATCCCACCGTAAAGAAAAAAGCTTTATTCTTTACTTTCTCTGAAATATCCATTGTAGCATAATTACCTAAATCTATATTGTAACGTGCATCAAGTACTACATTCTGGTATTCATAAGAAACTCCAACAGGTATTGACACACTCAAATTTTTCAAAGTGTTCTTGACATTCTGATTCACTTTATAGTGATTCAGCAATTCACCCTCTTTGTTCTTATCAAAGTTTATAGTCTTCTCATTTGTTTCCTTATTTGTTATTTCTGTAAAGGAAGTTTGCTCGTACTTATAATGTGCAGAAGTAAGAATTCCCAATTGAATACCAGTATTTACAGAAAATCCTTTAGCAACATAAAGATGAGCAACTAAAGGTATATTAAGATAATCAACATCTTTATAAGCATTTTCAATAAGTTCTACCCACGTAACATTTTCCTCTTGGGGGTATTCTTCAGCGTCATCTGTATATTTACATCCTTGACGAGTATAGAAAGCACCTAACGAAATAGCCACTTTATCAAGAATTTGGTATTGTGCATCAACACCCACTATAAAATCGGAATTATACTTAGAACTGATTTTATGTTCTGGAACACCATCTAGCAAAGACACTTTATAATAATCTTGTCCCGTCATGTTAGCAATACAAACTCCCACACGTGGTATAATAGAGAATGTACCCACTCTGTTCTGAGCATCAATTCTCAAAACAAACACTATTAATGCTATTAATAAAAAAAGACGTTTCATAAGAATCTAGTTTTTCTTACAAAACGTCTTTAAGTATTGTTTATTGTGTCAAATTAATCCTTATTTGAACGTTTACGCTCCAAATGATCAAGAACAATCTTGCGCATACGCATATTCTCAGGAGTAACTTCAACATACTCATCTTCCTTAATGTACTCCAAGCACTCCTCCAGACTCATCTCTACCTTAGGGATCACACGAGCCTTCTCATCAGAACCTGAAGCACGGACATTAGTAAGCTGCTTAGCCTTAGTTACATTGATAACCAAATCATTATCATGAACATGCTCGCCAACGACCTCACCAGCATAAACTTCCTCTCCTGGATCAATAAAGAACTTACCACGATCCTGAAGTTTATCGATAGAGTAAGCATAAGCAGTACCTGTCTCCATAGCTATCATACTACCATTTGTACGACGTACGATCTCACCCTTATAAGGTTGGTACTCCTTGAAACGGTGAGCCATAATAGCCTCACCCTGGGATGCTGTCAACACATTGGTACGCAAACCGATAATACCACGAGAAGGAATCTCGAAAGTGATATTCACACGATCACCCTCTGTATCCATACCGATAAGATCACCCTTACGACGGGTAACCATATCTACCATTTTACTGCTGAATTCCTGAGGTACGTTAATTGTCAACTCCTCTATAGGCTCGCACTTCTGACCATCAATCTCCTTATAGATAACCTGAGGCTGACCTACCTGAAGTTCATAACCCTCACGACGCATAGTCTCGATAAGTACAGAAAGATGAAGCACACCACGTCCACTAACGATCCAACGATCTGTATATCCCTCAACAGGACGAACACGAAGCGCAATATTCTTTTCAAGCTCCTTATCCAAACGCTCTTGAATATGACGGCTAGTACAGAACTTACCCTCACGACCAAAGAATGGAGAATCGTTAATAGTGAAAAGCATACTCATAGTAGGCTCATCAACAGCAATAGGAGGAAGAGCTTCTGGATTTTCCCAATCAGCAATAGTATCACCGATTTCGAAATTCTCCAAACCGATTACAGCACAAATATCACCAGACATTACAGAATCGGTCTTCTTATGTCCCATACCCTCAAATGTATGGAGCTCCTTAATCTTAGTTCTTTCCTTAGAACCATCGCGATGACAGATTGTGATATTCATACCATCCTTCAAAACACCACGATGAACTCGTCCTACAGCGATACGACCTGTATAACTAGAATAATCCAAAGAAGTGATCAACATCTGAGGTGTACCTTCAAGAATCTTTGGAGCAGGAATTTTCTCAATGATTTCATCAAGAAGATACTCTATATTGTCTGTAGGAGTCTTCCAATCTGCCGACATCCAACCATTCTTTGCAGAACCATAGACTACAGGGAAATCAAGTTGCTCCTCAGTAGCATTTAAGTCGCACATCAAATCGAAGACCATCTCATAGACCTCTTCAGGACGACAGTTAGGCTTATCCACCTTGTTTACAACAACAATAGGTTTCAAACCTAATTGCAGAGCCTTCTGAAGCACGAAACGTGTCTGAGGCATAGGTCCCTCGAAAGCATCTACGAGCAACAAGCAACCATCAGCCATATTAAGAACACGCTCAACCTCACCACCGAAGTCAGAGTGTCCAGGAGTATCAAGTATATTGATTTTTACACCTTTCCAATTGATAGACACATTCTTTGAAAGAATGGTTATTCCTCGCTCACGCTCCAAATCATTGGAGTCAAGAACTTCGCCACTGTTATCCTGTCCCTCACGGAAGAGCTTACCAGCGAGCATCATTTTGTCGACCAATGTTGTTTTACCGTGGTCGACGTGTGCAATAACTGCAATGTTTCTAATGTCTTGCATTTGTTTTTTACCTTAAAAGCCTTTATTTTGGGTGCAAAGATACAAATAATATTGGAAATATTTGCATAATAAGAAGAAAATAAGTACCTTTGCAGCGCATTTTCGGAAAATCCGATGCATTCGACAGCGTAAATCAGTTGTGATTAAGGCTGACAAGCGCCCGAAGGATGTAATTTGCAAACAATTATTTAATCAATTTTATTATGTATTTAGACAACGCAAAAAAAGAAGAGATCTTCGGTAAGTATGGTAAGTCAACAAAGGATACTGGTTCTGCAGAAAGCCAGATCGCATTGTTCACATTCCGTATCAAGCACCTTACAGAGCATGTAAAGAAGAACCACAAGGACTTCGTTACTACTCGTTCACTTACTCAGCTTGTTGGTAAGCGTCGTGCTCTCCTTGATTATCTTTACGATCGTGACATTGAGCGCTATCGTGCTATCATCAAGGCTCTTGGTCTTCGTAAGTAATCTCTTTAGAGATAAGGAATTAAAAATCCCGGTATCATTTGATATCGGGATTTTTTTTATTAATATAAGAATTATTCTTACTCGTTTGGATATATTTCCTTCAAAGGAGTCATTACGAAGTCACGCTCATACATCAACGGATGAGGAATCTTCAAATCTGGCTGATCAATATGTAGGTCATCATACAACAAAATATCTATATCGATAATTCGATCTTCATATTGTCCATCATGACTTTTGTTCAGTCGTCCTAACGAGCGTTCTATCTTTTGTGTAGTTTCCAACAACTGCTGTGGTGCCAACACCGTCTCCACAAGGACACAACAATTCAAGAACTCATTAGGAGAATCAAAACCCCATGGCTCTGTTTCATAAAGAGTTGACTGGCGAACAACAACACCAATCAACTCCCCTATTTTTTCGATGGCTTCATGTATGATTCTCTTGCGATTACCAATATTTGAGCCAAGACTAAGATATACTTTATGCATTAATCGTTAACGATTAGCAAGCTGTCGCCATAACAACCGAACTTGTATCCATTCTTCACAGCCAACTTATAGCATTCCATAACGGCATCATATCCTCCAAAAGCAGCTGTACTCATCAACAAGGTAGACTCCGGATGATAGAAATTAGCAACCATTGAATCAGCAAAACCAAAATCATATGGAGGGAAGATAAACTTATTTGTCCATCCCTCAAATTCCTTCAACAATCCATCTGTACCAACAGCGGTTTCTGTAGCCTTTACGACACTACATCCAACAGCACAGATATGATGCCCCTTCTTCTTTGTATCATTTACGATATCGCACGCTTCTTTGGTAACAAACATCTGCTCAGAATCCATCTTATGCTTTGTCAAATCTTCCACTTCTATTTCATGGAAATTTCCTAAGCCACAATGTAAAGTAATGAAAGCAGAATTCACACCTTTAATTTCCATACGTTTCAGCAACTCACGACTGAAGTGTAAACCTGTAGAAGGTGCTGTAACAGCTCCCTCATTCTTAGCATAGACACATTGGAACTGTTCCAAGTCTTCTTCTGTAGCATGATGATCTTCACGATTGTCTATGATATAGCGTGGCAGCGGAGCTTCACCAAGTGCGAACAGGTTGTTCTTGAATTCCTCATGAGGACTATCATAAAGGAATCTTAGAGTGCGGCCACGAGATGTTGTGTTATCAATAACCTCAGCAACCATAGAACTCGTATCATCAAAGAAAAGTTTATTTCCAATTCGAATCTTACGAGCAGGTTCTACCAACACATCCCAAAGACGCATCTCCTCATTCAATTCACGGAGAAGGAAAACTTCTATCTTAGCATCTGTCTTTTCTTTTGTTCCATAAAGACGAACAGGAGAAACCTTAGTATCATTGAAGACAAAAGTATCACCTTCATCAAAATAATCTATCACATTACGGAATTCCAGAAACTCTCCTTCAATAGGATTACCATCAGCATCCTTTTTGAACATTTCAATTTCTCCAGACTTCTTATGCAATACCATCAGACGTGCCTCATCACGACGAGTAACACAGAATGTTTGCTTTGTGCCATCAGATCTTTCGATGGTATGCTCTACACTATGTGGATACAATGCCACTTGATCTAAAGGCAATTTGAATTTAAATTGTGATAGTTTCATATTATATAAGTCTCCTTTCAAGTAAATTGCTTATGTTTATAAATTTTCTTCTAACCACTGTTCAAACTGATCGTATACAATACAGTTTTCTACTTTAACCTCGCCGACTCGAGTCCTACGCAGAGCTGTAAGATAGGCTCCGCTTTTAAGAGCACGACCAATATCGCGAGCCAAAGCTCTTATATATGTGCCTTTTCCACATTCCACCCGAATACTCATCTGCATGGTATCAGGATTGAAATCGGTAAGTTCTATATCTTCAATATGCACCGTTTTAGGCTTAAGCTTGACATCTTCACCAGCACGTCGCAAAGCGTAAGCTCGCTCTCCACCCACCTTTACAGCACTATAGGTAGGAGGCACTTGCTCTATATCACCTATAAACGATTTAAGCACATCAAGTATTCTCTCTCTTGTAATCTGTTCTGTAGGGAAGAGCTCATTCACAGGATGTTCCATATCATAGCTTACGGTTGTCGCCCCAAGTTGCAATGTAGCAGTATATTCCTTGGAATGATATTGCAAGCGTTCTATCTGTTTGGTCATTTTGCCCGTACAGAGTATAAGCACTCCTGTAGCCAAAGGATCGAGAGTACCTGCGTGTCCTATTTTTACCTTATGGTCAAGTCGCTTCGACAATACATATCTAATATGTGCCAAAGCCTTAAAACTTGTAATCTGATAAGGCTTATCGATGGCTATAATTTCTCCGTTGATGAAATCCATGCGAAAGAATTAAAATGAGCAAGCTATGGTTATCATACCCAAAATTGCACAATAAATAGCAAAGTATATCAATTTCCCCTTCTTCACAAGATTTATCATCCACTTACAGGCAAAGCAACCAGATACAAAAGCAGCTATAAAACCTATGCTAAGTGCAAATACCGAGATATCACCGGCAGCGACCTGAGCACCATGCTTCACAGCCTTCAACACATCTAGCAATGCCTCACCAAGGATTGGCGGAATAACCATCAAGAATGAGAACTGAGCTAATTTTGCCTTATTATTTCCTAGTAGAATACCAGTAGCTATCGTACTACCAGAACGAGAAAGACCTGGCATTACAGCACATGCTTGCGCTATACCGATAATAAAAGCATCTTTCATACTGATTTTCTCTTTCTGACGAGGACGTGCGTAAAAAGAGAATGCCAATATTATTGCTGTAAGCAAAAGCATTGCACCGACAATGGCAAGACCAGAACCAAATATCTCTTCAACATAATCCTTGAAGAATACTCCTACGATACCAACAGGTATCATTGATATTATAATGTTCACAGTATATTTGGTCTCCTCATTCCACTGGAACTTAACGAGTCCCTTGAATATCCAAGAGATTTCCTTCCAAAGAATAACCAATGTGCTCAATACTGTAGCGACATGAACCGCTACTGTAAAAGTCAAATTATCATCAGCATTTACACCAATAAGATAAGAAGCAATGGTAAGATGCCCACTACTACTTACTGGCAGATATTCTGTAAGTCCCTGAATCAATCCAAGGATCAAAGCTTGTAACCAATCCATAATTAATCTTCGTTCTTGTCTTTTGGTTTACGAATAATAGCGTAGATAATAGATGCAAAGCCTAAGAATGTAACCACAGGTGCAACCTTAATACGCATAGTACTGAAAATATCAAGATCAAAAGTTTTCTCACTTGACCCCGAACCACTCATCAGGACGAATCCAATGATGACGATAGCCATACCGACTGCCAACAAGATGAAGTTGACCTTATCAAACGCTAAATTCTTCTTATCCATGTTCTTAAATTTTATATAATTCACTAGCCTTCATCTTCAAGAATTTGTTTACCGAGATATTTGCACAGATCGCAGTAATAACAATTCCAAAGAAGAACACCGAAGCCGCAGTAATAGCCATCTCCTTCCAAGTAACAATAGTTACGATATCTGGCTCAAAGCGATAAAGTGCATAAATGCAAACCGCAAGAACGATGCAGGCCAATAATGCGGCAACAATACCAATGCATATCGTACGATTTACGAAAGGACGACGGATGAAACTCCATGAAGCCCCTACCAATTTCATCGTATGGATAGAGAAACGTCGAGCATATATACCCAAACGCACTGTATTACTAATCAAAGAGAATGACACAAATGTCAACAATACAGCCAATACCAATAATATCACACTGATCTTAGCAATATTCTGATTCACCTGTTCTACCAAATCTTTCTGATAACTGATTTCGCTCACTTTAGGAAATGCCTTCAACTCTCTAGAGATCCATTGCAATGAATCATTATTTGCATAATCTGCCTTCACAGTAATCTCTACTGAAGACAAGAAAGGATTGACGCCCGCAAATTCTCTAGGGTCAGCACCCAACTCTTTCATACCTTCTTTCAAGGCCTGTTCCTTACTGATATATTGAAGACTATTGACAAATGGGCGTGTCTTAAGCTTCTTACAAATCTGTTGAGCCTCATTAGGTGTCATATCTTGCTGCAGCATCATCTGCACAACAAGGTTCTGCTTAACATACGAAGAAAGATTCCTCGCAGTAAGTGTAGAGAACACGACCATACCCAATAAAATTAGCACCATAGCAGTGCTTATACATAGTGTTACGACCTGTAAGCCATGACGGCTACTAGTCTTCTTACGTTTCTTTGCCATTATTATAAAAGGTATTATATATGCAGTATTTACCTAATTTGATGCAAAAGTAACAAAAAACAAATGAATAAACAACCCTTTAACGTGTATTAACGCGGAAATGCTATTTTCTAATTATATTTTTTCTACTTTTGTGATACAAAAATTATCAAATATGAGTACTGTAATTTATCCTTCTCCAATCTTCGGCCCTATTCATAGCCGTCGACTCGGTATTTCTCTTGGAATAAACCTTATGCCGTCTGACGGAAAGGTGTGTTCTTTCGACTGTATCTATTGTGAATGTGGATTTAATAAGGATCACATTCCGCACCTAAAGCGACCTACACGCGAAGAAGTTGCCAAGGCACTAAAAGCCAAACTGATAGAAATGCATGAAAAGGGTGAACATCCAGACGTACTTACTTTCGCTGGAAATGGTGAGCCTACGGGGCATCCTGACTTTCCGGAAATCATTAATGACACCATTAAACTACGTGACAAATATTGTCCGAAGGCTAAAGTAAGTGTGTTAAGCAACAGTACTTTCATCAATCGCCCTCTTGTACATGCTGCCTTAATGAAGGTTGACAACAACATTCTAAAACTCGATACTGTAGACCCTGAATACATTAGGATGGTAGATCGCCCGACAAGCAAAAACTATCATGTAAACAATATCATAGAAGACCTAAAGAGTTTCTATGGTCATGTTATCATTCAGACCATGTTTATGAAGGGAAAGGTCGGAGATATTGATGTCGACAATACTGGTGATAAATTTGTCAAGCCATGGCTTAAGGCTATTATCGACATACAACCACGCGAGGTAATGGTATATACCATCGACAGAGAAACTCCTGATAAGAACCTGCAGAAAGCAACTCACGAGGAATTGGATCGCATAAAAGATATGGTACAAAAAGAGGGTATCTTGTGTACTGCTTCCTATTGATTATCTCTATTATGAGATGCATATAACAACATCGGCTTACACAGTTAACTGCATCGGCTTACGAAGTTAACTGCGTTGGTGCACGTAGTTAACTGCGTAAATTCATCCATATAACTACAAATAGAAAGGGTCAGTTCACATGACCGACCCTTTATCATATAGACAAGAACTATTTTCTCTATATCATTTCATTTTTCCGATGATACCAGCTTTAGTAGCATTAATAAAGTTCACAATACTACGAATTTGCGGTCCATCAGGTACCTGAGCGTTTATCTGGATAACAGCATCAAAGACACTATTCTGACCATGAAACACAAGGCGATATGCATTAGCAATATGCTTCTGTATTTTCTCATCAATTCCATAGGCTGTCATCATCGTATTGTTAGGACCACTATAAGCAACTGGTTTTCCACCGGCAATGATGTAAGGTGGTACATCCTTTGAGAATGTAGTACCCGCCTGAACCATAGCACCCTCACCAACTCTTGTGCCAGCATTCTCGATAACAGAAGATGAGAAGATTACGCCATTTCCAATCTCACAATCACCGGCAATCTTTGTACCATAGCCAAACACGCAATGGTCACCAACTTTGGTATCATGAGAGATGTGAGCACCTTCCATCAAGAAGTTAAAACTACCAATAACGGTCTGACCGCCTGTATGCGTAGCACGATTGATAACAACATTCTCACGAATAAGATTCTTATCACCAATGATAAGTTCGGTTTCTTCGCCACAGAAATTAAAATCCTGAGGCAAGGCACCTATTACAGCTCCTTGATGAATCTTATTACCATTACCCATACGGGTACCATTCAAGATACTTACAAATGGATATATGACACAATTATCGCCAATCACCACATCGTCTTCAATATAGACAAAAGGGTAAATCTTACAGTTGTCTCCTATCTTTGCTTTAGGAGAAACCTCTGCTTTAGGACTTATATCGCTTGCCATAATAATTTATTCTTAAATAATTGATTGATATATTACTTAGCTCCACCACCAAGTGCATAATAGAGATTTACCACAGCCTGCATCTTAGAGAAGTCGTCACTAACCTTACTAAGTTCTGTATTAAGAAGACTGCTCTGGGCACTTATAACTTCCAGATAAGTACTACCTGCACTTGCCATCAGTGCTTTAGTATCTTCAACATTATGTTTCAGCACTTCGATTTTCTTTTTCTCAATCTTACTCTTTGCATCAGAAGCATTATAGAGAACGAGTGCGTTACTTACCTCACTACCTGCTGAAAGAACTTTATTTTGCCAAGTGTTGAATGCTTGCTTATACTGAGCTTCTGCTACGCGGAGACCTGCTACAAGTTGGCCCTTCATGAAGATAGGTTGAGTAAGAGATGCTACTGCAGAAAGCAACCAACTTCCTGGATTCGTGATGCCAACACCACCGCTATTCGTAAAGGCACCTGTAGCGGCAATAGTAAGATTTGGATAGAACTTACTACGCGCTGTCTCTACATTATAGAAGCACTGAGCAAGATTCATCTCTGCAGCATGAACGTCAGCACGATTCTTCAACAACTGGATACCTATACCTGTTGAAAAATTAGTAGGAAGGCTCTGCTTGTCCAAACGCCCACGGGCGATGGTCTGTGCCTGCTGACCAATAAGGAGGGAGAGCGAATTCTCTGTTTCACGAATTTGTCGCTTGATATCTTCCTTCTGAGTAAGCACAGAATAATAATTTGCTTCTGCACTCTGTACAGCAGTAGAACGTACACCAACAACTGCATCCTTCTGCAACTTCATGATCTCCCATGTATCCTTGGTAAGTTTTTCCATATCACCAATAACTTCCATCTGCTTGTCAAGCATCAATAGAGTGTAATACATGTTAGCAATATTAGCTATGATGTTGGTCTTCACTGAAACTTGATAATCTTGACTCTGAAGCAAAGCTACTTGAGCAGCGCGCTTCTGTGACAGAAGATTACCAAAGAGGTCTACATTCCAACTCGCATTGATAGGCAGTTGGTATGTTTTCGTTGCTTTTCCTCCATCCCAAGAGGCAATGGTACCTTGTGGAGAGAATGTAAACGACGGAAGGAAAGACAACTTTGCTGCCTTCAACTGAGCCTCAGCCATCTGCACATTCAAAGCTGCGTTCAGTAAGTCTGGATTGTTGTCCAAACCTTTCTGAATCAACGATTGTAATTGAGGATCTGTAAAGACACTTCGCCATGGAATGTTCGCAAAAGAGCTTGTGTCACGAACAGCAAGTGTATCACTGGCTGAAACAGAATCACGAAACAAGCCAGAAGTCTTAACTTCCGGACGCTCATACTGTCCATAAAGACTCTTGCAGCCAGTCAAAAAGACTGCTGCGAGAGTTAATATTATAATTGACTTAAACTTCATATCCTTAGTCCTCATCATTCTTTGTTTTCTTTATTTTTTGATGTATATGCAGTTAATGTATGGGCATATTGTGCCAATTCGGCTGCTGCTTCAGGATTTTCTTCATCCTCAAAGGTAAGTGGAGTAAACTTCTCCTGCAACCATTCAAATGCAACAAACAAAGCTGGAACCACAAAAATCTGGCATATGGTACCAATTAACATACCACCAACAGCTGCTGCTCCTAGAGTCTGGTTACCATTCTTGCCTACTCCACTGGCAAACATCAAAGGTAGCAAACCGATGATCATCGCTAATGATGTCATCAAGATAGGACGAAGTCGAGCTGCGGCACCAAGAATCGCACTATATTTAATAGCCATACCCATACGGCGACGCTCCAACGCGAACTGTACGATAAGAATAGCATTCTTTGCCAAAAGTCCAATCAACATAATCAACGAAATCTGCATATAGATATCGTTTGAATGCCCAAAGATTTGTGTGAAGACAAAGGCTCCTGCCAAACCAAATGGAATTGACAAAATAACAGACAATGGCAACAAATAACTCTCATACTGTGCACTCAAAATCAAGTATACGAAAACAAGACAGAGTACAAAGACAAGGGCCGTAGAGTTACTACTTTCTGCCTCTGAACGAGTCAGACCTGAATATTCATAACCATATCCCTGAGGTAATGTATTCTTGGCGACCTCAGCAATTGCCTGCATGGCCTGACCTGTAGAATATCCATCCGCAGGAGTCACACTGACATTGATAGCCGTAAACAAGTTGAAACGTGCAATATTAGAAGGGCCATATACCTTCTTTAAGGTACAGAACTCTGATACTGGAGCCATCTCGCCACTAGCCGTACGGACATAAATATTGCTCAACTGGTCTGGACGCATTCGATCATTAGGAGCGGCCTGTATCATTACACGGAACAATTTACCATATGCATTGAAGTTAGATGAATACATACCACCCAAATAACCTTGAAGAGTTGACAATACCACTGTAGGAGAGATTCCAGCCTGCTTCGTCTTAGCAACATCTACATCTACCATATATTGTGGATAATTAGGATTGTATGATGTCATCGCAGTAGTGATTTCTTCACGCTTATTCAACTCTTTCAAGAAGTCTTGAGTAACACTGAAGAATTTGTTCAAGTCTCCACCGGTCTTATCCTGCATGGTCATGGTAATACCGTTCTGAACAGAGAAACCTGGAATCATTGGAGGACCGAACGCAAGTATCTGTGCATCCTTTATAGATGCTGTCTGCTTGTAGATCATACCCAGAACAGAATTTGCTTCCAAAGGATTAACAAATAAAGCCATTGGGTCACCCTGAGTAATAGCATTCTTGATACGAGCGATGAAACCACCCTGTCGTTCTTCGAAAGGCTTCAACTTAATAATAAAGGTAGCTTGATCGGAACCCTGACCCGCAATGAAGTTGTATCCTAAGATACCTTCACGACGCTGAATAGCTGGGTTACCTTTCAACATATCATCAACCTCATGCAGAATTTGTCGTGTACGCGACTGGCTTGTACCTGGATCTGCAGATATTGTGATAAACAAAGTACCTGTATCTTCATCAGGAACCAATCCTGTCTTTGTAGTAGCCATAGTTATAGCTAATGCGATGACACCAACCACAATAGAAACACCTGCTATCAGTTTGTGATTCATTACACGCTCTACACCTTTTTTATATTTGTTGGTCACCTTATCAAACATGCGGTTGAAATTCTCATGGAATCGACCGATAAAGGTTTTACGCTCTGGTGTCTTCTCATCCTGATGAGGTTTCAACAGTACAGCACAAAGTGCAGGAGACAATGTCAACGCATTCAATGCTGAGATAATGATAGATATGGCCATCGTAACACCAAACTCACGATAGAAGGTACCTGATGTTCCTCCAAGGAATGATACTGGAACGAATACGGCCGACATCACAAGTGTAATAGAGATGATAGCACCAGAAATTTCATTCATTGCGTCGATTGATGCTGTCAACGCACTGTCGTATCCTTGATCAAGTTTTGCATGAACAGCTTCCACAACCACAATAGCATCATCGACAACAATCGCAATTGCCAGCAACAATGCCGAAAGTACCAACAGGTTTACCGAGAAGCCAAATACCCACAAGAAGAAGAATGTACCTATCAATGCCACAGGAACGGCAATCAGCGGTATAAGCGTAGAACGCATATCCTGCAAGAATACATATACAACTAGGAATACAAGTGCCAAGGTGATGAACAGGGTCATGATAACCTCTTCGATAGATGCGAAAAGGAACTCTGTAATATCCTGCTCTATTGTAAACTCCATACCAGGAGGGAAGCTCTTGCTTGCTTCCTCAAGAGCAGCCTTCACGTCGGTTGCAATCTGAGTCGCATTAGAACCCGCAATCTGGTTTACCATACCCATTACGGCTGGATTACCATTATTAATCAGGCTTACATTGTACATCAATGAACCTAATTCTATATCGGCAACATCTTTCAGTCGTAATGTCTGACCAGTAGTATTACTTGTAATCAAGATATTCTCGAATTCGCGCGCACTCTTCAAGCGACCCTTATAACGAAGCGCATATTCAAAAGACATATCACTGTTCTCGCCTAATGAACCTGGAGCAGCTTCTATATTCTGCTCTGCAAGAACTGAAGAAATATCAGATGGAACTAGACCATACTGTTTCATCTTATCAGGCTTCAGCCATATACGCATTGAATAATTGGCTGTAGATGGACTCTGCACATCACCTACACCGGTGATACGCTTCAACTGTGGAATAATATTAATATTATTGTAGTTGGTCAGAAATTGTCCATCATAACGACCATCCTCAGAAGTCAGAGAGTACATGATTACATTAGAACTCTGACGTTTGGTAACAGTTACACCAACACGTGTTACTTCGGCTGGCAACAATGCCTGAGCCTGTTGAACACGGTTCTGAACATTAACCGCAGCCATGTTTGGATCTGATCCCTGTTTGAAGTAAACAGTAATCATCGCAGTACCAGAATTGGTAGCTGTTGATGACATATACGTCATATTCTCAACACCATTGATACTCTCCTCAAGAGGGGTAACAACAGAATTCAATACAGTCTGAGCATCAGCACCCGTATACGTTGTCGATACGACAATCGTTGGAGGAGCAATATTAGGATATTGCTCGATAGGCAATGACACCAATCCAATCGTACCCAGCAAAACGAAGAAGATAGACACTACCGTCGAAAGTACCGGGCGTTTGATAAAGTTTGTAAAAGTCATATTTCTACTTTTATTATCTTTTTAACTTTTTCTGACCAAGGATTATTTTCCTTTCATTGCACTAATAAAGCCACTTGCCGTACCTTGCTTTTCTGCAAGTTTGGCTGCTTGATCAAGATTCTTCTGATATTGTGCTGCTGTGATTGGCTTTATCAACATACCATCCGTAAGTTTGGCAAGTCCTTTGGTTACGATACGATCTCCAACAGAGAGTCCTGAAGTAACCACGTAAGTCTTACCATCATTGTCTGGATTTACCTTAATCTCAGTATATTTTACCTTATTATCAGAACCAACCTTATATACGAAATACTTATCTTGTACAGAAGATGTCGCCTCTTGTGGAATTACGATTGCATTCTTTGCCTGACGTGGAATAATAATCTGACCAGCGCCACCACTCTTCAAAAGTTTTTCTGGGTTAGCAAAATGTGCAATAAGTGAATAAGCGCCAGTAGAAGCATCGATGACACCACTCATTTTAACCACTTTACCTGGATGAGCATAAATTGTACCATCTGCCAACTGCAATTTCACAGCTGGGAAATCCTTTATTGCAGCATTTACACTACCTGCTGTTTTAGAGAGATTCAATATCTCACTTTCTGCCATAGAGAAGAACACCTCTATAGTACTGATATTAGAGACCGTTGTCAAAGGTTCTACAGAAGATGCACTTACTAAAGCACCAACCTTAAAAGGAAGACTACCTACAACACCTGCTGCCGGACTCTTAACCTGACACCAACTTAGTGTTTCCTGTGCAGAAGCCAAAGATGCTTGAGCCTGAGCGAGATTAGCTTGAGCTGTAGCATATGCATTCTGAGCAGAAGATAGTTCATATTGACCAATTACATGCTTATCAAACAACTTCTTATTATTCTGATAAGTAAGACGAGCTGTACTCAACTGAGCCCTTGCTGTATTTACACCTGCCTGAGCCTGTCGAACCGCTGCTTGATAGGTTTCGCTATCGATAGTAAACAACAATTGACCGGCGGCAACAGTCTCTCCTTCATGTACAAGAACCTTGGTTATAAAACCAGAAACTTTAGGACGAACTTCAACATCCTGAATACCCTTTATTGTGGCAGGATAGGTTGTCTGCATTGATGCCTCTGATGAACCAATGACTTCAACAGGAAATTGATCGTCACCAAACTTAGGTGCACCACTACCTCCACAAGATGAAAGTGTTGCAGCAACTACAACCACAAACAAACATTTTCTAATATTCATACCTATATTCCTATATATTATATTTATTACTCTATTATCTTTTGCAAGTTGAAAACCCCAAACACATTATTAGGTTTTCAATTTGCAAAAATAATAATAAACGGAAATAAAACAAGCTTTAACTCTAATATTTTTAACAAAGTTTCTATATTGTTTTTGAAAAATTTCAATATAAAAACATTTAGCATAGTCCCATATCGTGGGCTTTCTTCATGAGAAGCTGCATTAAAGGCTCTCTCTCGTTCTCTACCTTATTATCAAGTACAGCATCCTTCAAGGTCTGCTTCAACATACCAACCTCTCGACAAGGTGTAAGATGAAACATCTCCATTATTTCATTTCCATCAATACATGGCTGGAGCAATCGCTTATAATCACGATCCTTCAAATCCTTGAGTTTCTCTCTTACGATTTTAAAGTTATCAAGGAAGCGTTGCTTTCTTTGCGCGTTCTTACTTGTAATATCAGCCTCACATAGTGTCATCAGGTCGTCGATGTCGTCACCGGCATCATTCATCAAGCGACGTACAGCACTATCCGTGACTTCTTCATCTGCAATAACGATAGGACGCATGTGCAAATCTACCATTTTCTGAACATACTTCATCTTAGCATCCAATGGCAGTTTCATACGACGGAATATTTCCGGAACCATCTTTGCACCCAGATAATTATGATTATGGAACGTCCATCCCAAAGCTGGGTCCCATCGCTTACTCTTTGTTTTACCGATATCATGAAGTAAAGCAGCCCATCTCAGCCACAGTTTATGGTCTTTATCAAGTTCCTTATTTTCCTGAGCTTTGCATACATTCTCCAAAACCTCCAAAGTATGATTATAATTATTCTTATGCGCTCTTCCGTTACGCGTCTCAACAATATCCAATGCCGTTAATTCAGGAAGGATAATCTGCAGAAGACCAGACTCACGCAGATAATAGAAGCCAATACTAGGATGAGGAGAAAGCATAATCTTATTCATCTCATCTGCAATACGTTCACCACTAATGATTTTTAATCGCTCCGAGTTTCGTACGAGAGCCTCACGGGTTTCGTCCTCTATCTCGAAATTCAACTGAGTGGCAAAGCGCACGCATCTCAACATTCTCAACGGGTCATCAGAGAATGTAATATCAGGATCAAGAGGAGTCGCAATAATTCTATCCTCCATATCCATTACTCCTCCAAAAGGATCTACCAATTCGCCGAAACGTTCCTTATTCAGACACACAGCAAGTGCATTGATAGTAAAATCTCTACGATTCTGATCATCCTCAAGCGTACCATCTTCAACATGAGGTTTACGACTGTCATGGCTATAGCTCTCTTTACGAGCGCCAACAAACTCCACCTCAATATTTTTATATTTTACCTGTGCTGTACCGAAATTACGGAAAACTGAAATATGAGCTCTCTTACCAAGTTTTTTCTTCAAAGCATCAGCGACACGTATTCCACTGCCAACAACGACAACATCTATATCGTTAGAAGGCCTTTCCAAGAATAAATCTCTAACATAACCTCCCACCACGTAACATTCCAAATGAAGAGAATCTGCAGCTTCTGATATTTTATGAAAGATGTCCTGATCTAGCAGCTCTGCAAGCTGTGCATTGGTAAGTTTTCTCATTATTATTCTAAATTACAATCAGCAAAATTGATTTGTGGTTGCAAAGATACAAAAAACTTTTTAGACTCATTATATATTAGATAGGTAAATTATTTGGTTATATCACAAGAAATAATTAAATTTGCACCCGATTATGGCAAAGAATTCTTTAAACACAGAAGAGCAATTCCAAAGCATAATGGCAGAATGCCATGCGCTTTTTGAAAAGAAGTTACACGACTACGGAGCTTCATGGCGAATACTCCGTCCATCATCGCTTACTGACCAGTTGTTCATTAAGGCCAAGCGCATTCGTTCTCTTGAAATAAAGAAGGAATCACTTGTTGGTGAAGGAATTCGTCCTGAATTTATCGCACTCATCAATTATGGTATAATTGGTCTTATTCAATTAGAAAAAGGATTTGCTGATTCCGTAGACATAACAAATTCTGAAGCTCTCACCTTGTATGAGGAACATACTAAGGAAGCTTACGAATTGATGCTCAAGAAGAACCATGATTATGGAGAAGCCTGGAGAGACATGCGAGTAAGTAGTTATACAGACTTTATCCTTACCAAAATAGAACGCATAAAGGAAATCGAAGACATTCAGGGTCAGACACTTGTAAGTGAAGGTATTGATTCCAACTACATGGATATCATTAACTATGCTGTATTCGGAGCTATAAAACTTGGAGAAGATTAAAATCATACTGAGCAATTTATGCCGCATCGTCTTGGCTATAACATTTATCTTCTCAGGATATGTGAAAGCCATCGACCCTATGGGCACCCAATATAAGATCGAGGACTATCTCGAGGCTATTAGCTTACAGAATATCTTTCCCGATTGGTTGACGCTCACTACATCCATATTGTTATCGGCATTAGAATTCTCTTTGGGAATCTTCATGTTATTTGCAATCAGAAGAAGAATATGTTCTAAGATTATTTTGTTCTTCATGATAGCAATGATGGCAATATCACTTTGGCTTGTTATAGCCAACCCTATACAGGATTGCGGATGCTTTGGTGATGCTATAAAACTAACAAACAATCAAACACTTTGCAAGAATGTCATTCTTTTGACATGTGCCCTCGTAGTAGCAAAATGGCCATTAGATTTAGTCAGGTTCATATCAAAGTCGAACCAATGGATAGTGATCAACTACACCATTATCTTCATTCTGATTTCAAGTGGGCTTAGCTTATATGGATTACCACAATTCGATTTTCGTCCATATCATATTGGGGCAAATCTCAAACAAGAGATGACTATACCGAAAGGAGCCCCTCAACCAGAATTTGAGACCACCTTCCTCCTGAGAAAGAACGGAGTAACCAAGGAATTCACTATCGACAATTATCCCGACAGCACATGGGAATATGTTGATCGAAAGACTGTCCAAACTCAAAAAGGGTATGAACCTCCGATTCACGATTTCTCGATTACGACAATAGAGAGGGGCCACAAAGGCGAAGACATTACAAATAGAATACTTGATGATCCAGGATACACATTCCTGTTGATTGCGCCACATCTGGAGACTGCTGACGACAGCAGATTTGGAGACATAGAACAAATATATGAATTTGCAGAGAATCACGACTATGGTTTCTACTGTCTTACGGCAAGTAATCAAGGCGGCATCAAGAGATGGCAGGATCTTACCGGAGCAGAATACGAATTTTGCACAACCGATGAGACTACCCTTAAAACGATAATAAGGAGTAACCCAGGACTTCTGCTCATCAAGCATGGAGTTATCATCAACAAATGGAGTCATAACAGTCTTCCCAACCAGAAAGAACTGGAGAAGCCTCTAGAAGAAAGTTCATTAGGGAAGTTAGAAAAGAATAGTATTCCCAAGAAGATTCTGGAAATCATCTTATGGTTCATACTGCCTCTCATACTCCTAACTATAGCAGACCGCCTATGGGCTTGGTCTAAGTATGTAAGAGAGAAGGTAAATCAAGGAGAACAGAAAATAAAGAAAATAGAATTAGATTGTATAACAACTTCTAAAAAAGAAAAGAAAAATGAGAAAGAAAATCGTAGCAGGTAACTGGAAAATGAATGAGAACCTGCAAGAAGGTGTTGCTCTTGCAAAAGAGATCAACGACGTATTAGCAGCAGACAAACCAAACTGCGGTGTTATCATCTGTACACCATTCATCCACTTGGCTAAGGTAGCTGATGTTTTGGATCAGAATGTTGTAGCTCTTGGTGCAGAGAACTGCGCTGACAAAGAAAAGGGTGCTTACACAGGTGAAGTTTCTGCAGCTATGGTTAAGTCTACAGGTGCACAATATGTCATCTTAGGTCACTCAGAGCGTCGTCAGTATTATGGTGAGACTGCAGAAATCCTGAAGGAGAAAGTTCAGTTGGCTCTTGCTAACGGTTTGAAGGTAATCTTCTGCTGTGGTGAGACTCTTGAGGAGCGTGAGGCTAACAAGCAGAACGATGTTGTAAAGGCTGAACTTGAAGGTTCTGTTTTCAACTTGACAGCAGAAGAGTGGAAGAATATCGTATTAGCTTATGAGCCAATTTGGGCTATCGGTACCGGTAAAACCGCTACATCTGATCAGGCTGAGGAGATGTTAGCATACATCCGTTCTATCGTTGCAGAGAAGTACGGAAAAGAAGCTGCAGAGGATACAACTATCCTTTACGGTGGTAGCTGCAAGCCTAGCAACGCTGCTGAACTCTTCGCAAAACCTGACATCGATGGAGGCTTGATCGGTGGTGCTTCTTTGAAGGCTGCTGATTTCAAGGGTATCATTGATGCTTGGAAGAAGTAATTGATATTTAATGATGATATGACGGGAGAACTTATGTCCTCCTGTCATATTTCTTTTAGAATTGACTATTTAGTAAAATGAAACAATTCGTCATTATTCTATTTGTAGCACTATGTTCTGCCGTAAACATTAACGCACAGACCTACCTTGAACATATTCAGAAGAAAGTTCAGGGAGAAGGAACCGTGACTGTATCTCAAAGCAAGGAGATTGACGAACTTATAAACGGCAGTCATCCACAACAGCAAAACAACAGTCACCCCCAACAACAACCTACTAAGACTTCTACAGACCATACAAAACATATAGAAACTCCTGTCAACAAGAATGTATCCAATAACAACATTCATAAAGAGCCTATTGTCAGTAAAGAGACAAATCACGAAAACAAGGTATCAAGAGATAACGTACAGGAAAACAAGAAAGAACGCGAATCCAAAGACGAAGAATTCGATATACCAACCGTGAATCTGCGCAAAAAGGTAATGCGCGGAAGTTACAAAGTAACAGGTTATCGTGTACAGGCATTTGCAGGAGGAAACTCTAGAGTTGACCGACAAAAAGCCGAAAGCATCGGCAATGCTATAAAGATGAAATTCCCAGAACAACCAGTATATGTACATTTCTACTCTCCACGTTGGATATGCCGCGTAGGAAACTTCCGAAGCTATTCTCAAGCAGAATGGATGCTAAAGGAAATAAGAAAGATGGGATACCACTCTGCATGTTTGGTAAAGGGAAAGATAACAGTTCAGAAATAACGATATGAATCCAGAAACAGAATTTCGCGATGGCCTTGACGAATTGGCCGCACATTATAAAGAGGTATTAAAGCTTCTTGGTGAAGATCCAGAACGAGAAGGACTACAAAAGACGCCTATGCGCGTAGCAAAAGCTATGCAGATTCTGACACGTGGCTATACACAAGATCCTCACAAGGTATTAACAGATGCTTTATTCAAAGAAGACTATAACCAGATGGTTATCGTAAAGGATATTGATGTATATTCTCTTTGTGAGCATCACATGCTCCCTTTTTATGGCAAATGTCATGTAGCTTATATTCCTAACGGATATATCACAGGATTAAGTAAAATTGCCAGAGTTGTTGATATCTTCAGCCATCGCTTACAAGTACAAGAGCGACTAACCCAACAAATCAAGGAATGCATTCAGGAGACCTTGAAACCTCAGGGTGTGATGGTAGTAATCGAAGCCAAGCATATGTGTATGCAGATGCGTGGTGTTGAAAAGCAGAATTCTATAACAACCACAAGCGATTATTGTGGAGTATTCGATGACCTCACCACACGACAGGAATTCATGAGTTTACTACGGGGTGAATCTAAACGCATATAAGATATGAAATTTATATCATGGAACGTGAATGGTCTCAGAGCCTGTATGAAGCCTAAGACCGATGACAATGACAAAGTAATAAGCGAAGGATTTGAATATTACTTCAATCAACTAGATGCCGATTTCTTTTGCCTGCAGGAAACGAAGATGCAAGCAGGACAATTGGATTTGAATTTCCCTGGGTATCACGCTTATTGGAACTATGCAGACAAGAAAGGATATAGCGGTACAGCAATATTCAGCAAGCATGAACCTATAAACGTTACTTATGGCATTGGAATTGATGAACACGACCATGAAGGTAGAGTTATCACATTAGAATTTGAAAATTTCTATCTAGTAACGGTATACACTCCTAACTCACAAGACGGTTTACGCCGTCTGGACTATCGCATGACATGGGAGGACGATTTCCAGAACTACCTACACCAGTTGGATGCTACCAAACCCGTTATTGTTTGTGGGGACATGAATGTAGCCCACCAAGAGATTGATATCAAAAATCCTAAGTCAAACCGAAGGAATGCAGGTTTTACCGATGAAGAGCGCGAAAAGATGACTCAACTACTAAGCAATGGATTCACCGATTCCTTCAGATACAAATATCCAGACCAGATAACTTACAGCTGGTGGAGCTATCGTTTTCATGCGAGAGAGAAAAATGCAGGATGGAGAATAGACTATTTTCTATTATCCAACCGACTAAGAGAGTTCATGACAGATGCACAGATACATACCGAGATTTTTGGAAGCGACCATTGCCCTGTCGAACTAGACATAAACTTATAACAAAACATCCTTAGATAAGATAAAGGTTAATACACCTATATATATAAGCAAAGCAGCACTCCTCCCGGAGTGCTGCTTTCGTCATTGTGGTATTCAACAAAAATTTAATTTATAAGAGAGATTTTATTAATATTCTTTTTAAAGCAGAGATTTAATTTCTGAAAGAGGTTTCTTCTCCATTGAACCGTCCTTATGAGTAATCATAAAGTAATTGTGAACAGACTTACCGCCTACGAACTGGATAACAGCAACACCACCATCACGCATCTGCAATGTGAAGTAACCTTCACGCTTACCGTTTACATAGTTTCCGTGCCATTTCTCCTTACCATTAATATAATAGGTGGTAACCTCACCATTCAAAATGGTATTGGCATCATTGCCAAGGTCTACGAAGCTATATCCACCTTCAGCTTTCAGATTTCCATTCATATAAAAATCCTGGAAGACATCCTCTTTATGAATTCCTTGACCAGTCGTCATCAACAGTCTGTAATAACTAGCTTGATCAGCAGATGCTACATTCATCATATTTGCAGCATAATATATTGTATCAGCAACTACAGTTGCATTTTCAACATGCTTACGACCAAAACTTGCGATGGTCATCAAAGCCATAACTGATATCAAAAGTATACGTTTCATGATTGTACGTTTTTAGTTTATAATCTGTTATTATGTTTTTATTTCTACTGCAAATATAATGTATAAATCTTATATATAAAAACTTTTTTAACACTATTTTATATAATATTTTTCACGCAGAAAAAGTTATAATTGCAAATACACCTTTCAATTTAAAACTTAATGAAAATCGGGCATAAAACTTACACTTTGAAAAACGACAAGTTTACAAATAGCAGAAAACAGCCCCACCACATTACATTTTGTCAACAAGTGCTATCAATACCTGCTGTTACCGCACACAGCGTTTTACCATCATCTTTCAGTTCAAATTAGCATACATTGTAAACATTTTATCATTATAACAAATGAAAGAGAAATCGCTTGATATATATCAAATCGATACATATCAAGCGATTTCTAAAAGCAAATAGTAAACTTATTCTATTTTAGTCTTACACTAATTGGGAAAACGCAAAAACATCTCACTGCTTTCCCATTTACTTTTGCAGGATTCCACTTAGGCATCAACGCAAATTTATCTATTATAGCTCTTTCCACTTCCGGATCACAAGGAATAATAGATCTCATATTACTCAAGGAGCCATCCTTTTCGACAACAAAAGAAAATCCACACTTAAATTTATCAGCATACTTAATAAACGGTATCGGAAAATCCAGTCCTTCTTTTAAATAAGAATCAAGTGGCTGTGACAGGTTAGGCTCAGGCAAAACATCTACTTCTGTGTAAACCATATCGGTATCACCATCAAAGGTATTTTGCGGTATTCCATGTACTGAGATCTTAGGAATATCGCAGCCAACAAGCTTCTTTACCGGTTTGGAAAGAATGTTCAACTTATCCTTAAAAGGTATTGTAGCCCGAGAAGAAAAGACACCAGTCTCTTGAGAATATAATGTATAATAAAACACCATTCCATACTTACTTAACACGGCATCATAAATCATTCTCTCAACCCCATTGTTTTGAATCGGAGATTCTGAATTAACGAGTATCGCCATCGCTAGTTCATTTCTTACATTCTCGCTATTTTTTATTTTAAACGGGTTCAAGACATCCCTAACCATCAGTATTTTATCGTTTATCATGTCGTAAGTAAAATAACAGAGTAGGTTCTGTTTCTTCATCTTCGAGGAATCTTGAGGCACAACGTTCTTACTTAAACTATAGGAAATATAGCGCCCAAAACTATAGCCGACAACATGAAGTTTGACATCAATATAGCAAAACTTAGAATCATCCGGTACGGAATGAAGTTGACCATTAACCAAGTTACCAAAGCTCGACAGGTATTTTCGGCACGATTCTTGATAAGATGTATCATTATTATCGAAGACTATCTGATTGAGATATCTTTGCAAAACCGGCTCTGAAGAGAAGTTCAGATATTCTGGCCACTCCAAATCCAAATCCACAACATTAGCCTCATCATCCTTCAAATATAAACCATGGTAATGCTTATATGATATGCTATAAGATAAGGATGCAGATTGACCAAAAGTGGCAATAAAGGAACATAAACTTAAAACTATAAGAATTGACTTTTTCATACTTTATTAAATTATACTGCTGATTCCATAAAAACCAACATGGTTACGACACTAACAACTGCAAAATTACAAAACGTTTTTGTAATAACAACACAGAAGGCATCGTTTTATTCTCTTAAAGTCGTTCCTTCTAGTTCTGATATATTTGTATCTATCTATCGAATAATCTCGGCGTACGTAAGAAGCGCCCAGAAATGTTAATATTGCTTTTCATTCCTTAATTTCCACCTAACAAAAGATACTCATAATTCGTGAATTCATTTTTGCTCACCGCATAATTTTGAATATCAAAAGCACATAGCTTTTTACAACTTATTCTTTATCAGTCAATTACAGAAACTCACACATCATATTTTTATCTTTACGCCCTCAATATTACCATTTTATCACCTAATACACATAACTACATCGACTCACGCAGTTAACTGCGTAGCCATACGCAGTTAACTGCGTTGACAAACACATATAACAAAAGCCCCCGATAATACATTTTTGAGAAGAAAAACTGATATTTTTAAAAGCTAAAAGACAACCAAATTCTCTAGATGACGAAAAAAGTCAGCATGCTTTATTTTAACATTTACAGTTCTAATGTTAAATCTATTAACCTAATCAAAATAGGCATGGTGTACACACGAAAAGCTACTTAACAAATATTAACCGAGGGTTAAGAACTATAATTTGGCATATTCATCGAATTGTAGTATTTTTGCAAATATGTAATAAGGTAAGTAATGAAGAATTATATCAATATAGCATTTCTATTATTCTCACTGACATTCGTGGGATGTAGTAGTGAAAAAGAAATAGAAAGCTACTACAATGCCAGCAACTTCACAAAAGAGATTGATCTCAACTATGATCAAGATAGAGATCGTGATACCAATATTACAGACAACTACAGATACCAGCTTCCTGTAATATTCCATATCTTCTATTTCAAAGACCCTGACAACTACAATTTGAACAAAATCAAGAGCACCTATAACATCTCACGTATAGCCTTTATCCTTCAAAATGTCAACGATTTGTGGAAAGGGCTTTACGACTCAGAATCAATAGGAAAAGATATGGGTGTAGATTTCGTTTTGGCTACACATAACGAGAAGGGTGAAAAACTTAAATACCCAGGCATCGAATATGTAGAATGGGCGGGTGACTCCATCAACCCTCAGGAATTCATGAAATGGAACAAAAAAGGGAGAAGTCCATACACCAGTTACATCTGGGAACCTAATGACTATATCAATATCATGGTTTATCCTTTCAAGTCTGACAGCAAAGACAATACTATAACTTTAGGAATCTCTCATCTACCATACAACGCAAGCGAACATGAATTGGAAGGCCTTAAAGCCACGGATAAAACTTTTATAACCAAATCAAATCTTGCCTTCCCTTACTGTATATCCATCAACGAATGCTATGCTAGTGCCGACTATGATTCCAAGCGTTATACAGCATTTTTAGGAAAAGACAGATACAATTCCAGTATGGTTGACGTAAGTTCTACATTAGCCCACGAACTGGGACATTACCTCGGTTTACTTCATGTCTTTGCGGAAAAAGACAATGGAGAATATGCAGATGATTGCAAAGATACCGATCATTGCGAAGATACGCCGTCGTATAATAAACTTGAATACGAAAAATGGCTTACAGAATATCTGAAAGCACCGGAGATATCATTCTCAAAGGCTATAAAACGAACAAACTGCGAAGGAGAAGAATTCAATTCGCATAACATAATGGATTATTCTGTAACCTGTGCAGACAGGATTTCAGAAGATCAGTACAAACGCATCAGAAACGTTCTATACTATAGTCCTCTCATCCCAGGGCCAAAGAAGAACAGTAAGACATCTACTGAGACAAGAGCATCTTACAATGATGAAATCATCAATTTACCAATAACGATTAGAAAATAGAAATGACATATACTATCACAGCACCAGAGCAGATTAATACAACTATTAAATTACCCGCATCAAAAAGTATTAGTAATCGAGCTCTCATCATACATGCGATTGCCAAAGGAAAAATCATACCACAAAATCTCAGCAATTGTGATGACACAGAAGTGATTATCAACGCTCTGAAAAATATGCCCGAGGTCATAGATATCAAAGCGGCTGGAACAGCAATGAGATTTACTACAGCTTATCTGGCCACAAAGGTTGGCGAAGAGCATATCATCACCGGAACAGAAAGAATGAAACACCGTCCTATAGCGATATTGGTAGATGCGTTACGATATCTTGGTGCTGAAATAGAATACACAGGAGAGGAAGGTTTTCCCCCACTCCGTATCAAAGGTAAGAAACTGGAAGGTGGACATCTTGAGGTCCCTGGAAACATCAGTTCTCAATTTATATCTGCCTTATTAATGATCGGACCTGTCTTAGAGAATGGACTTGAACTGAAATTAACGGGAGATATCATCTCACGCCCATACATCGATTTGACATTATGGACAATGAGAGAGTTTGGTGCTGAGGCAGACTGGACAGATGTCGACACCGTTACCATCAAACCAACTCCATATCAAGACCGGGAATATCTCATAGAGAATGACTGGAGTGCTGCTTCTTATTGGTATGAAATACTGGCTCTTTCCAACGATACGAATTCTTGTATAAAACTGGAAGGTTTGATGGATGGCTCTAAGCAAGGAGATTCTGTGCTGAGATACATTTTCAGTCTTCTCGGCATAAAGACGACTTTTGCAAGTAAACAGCAAGGGAAACCAACGACCGTTACACTTAAGAAGCATAAGTGTATGTTGCCAAGACTCGATTACGATTTTACAGGTTCTCCGGATCTTGCTCAAACCTTCGTCGTATGTTGTTGCGAGATGGGAATACCATTCAAATTCACAGGTTTGGCAACTCTAAAGATCAAAGAGACTGACAGAATTGAAGCGTTGAAAAATGAATTAAAGAAACTGGGATTCGTCATTCATGATGAGAACAACAACACACTTTTCTGGGATGGTGAGAGATGTACTCCTACCAATCAACCTATAGAAACGTATGAAGACCATCGTATGGCATTGGCCTTTGCTCCTACAGCCTTCCATCATCAAGGACTGGAAATCAACCATCCTGAGGTAGTAAGTAAATCGTATCCGCAATATTGGGAGGATTTGGAAAAGGCTGGATTCATAATAAATAAGAAATAACATGTTATATCTCGTTATAGCAATTATTGTTCTAGGATTAGTTACAGCCATCATCGGTCTGTTCTCTTCAAAGAAGAATGGAGAGCCAGATGTTGTACACGCATCAACATCTGACTGCGCGACATGCAATGGAACGGATGCCAAATGTGAACAGGAATGTATGATGGAGGCTTCGGTCAAGGAAATAGAGTATTATGATGATGAAGAGTTAGACGCCTTTATTGGTCGTCCTTCTGATTCATATACGGAAGAGGAAGTGGAGAAATTCTCCGAAGTCTTATATACAATGAAACAGGAAGATGTTGCAGGTTGGAACAGGAGTTTGTTGCTAAGAGGCATCAACATCCCTGACCAACTAAAGGATGAACTTGTTATGCTAATAAATGGATAGAGACGATGATAGACATCCTACAATACACATTTTTTCAGAATGCACTTATTGGCTCATTGATGGCTAGTATCCTATGTGGCTTCATAGGTACATATATCGTAACCCGCCGACTGGTATTCATCAGCGGAGGAATAACCCATGCTTCTTTCGGAGGCATTGGCTTAGGAGTATATTTTGGAATCAATCCTATCTTCTCGGGGATGTTATTCTCTGTACTAAGTGCTTTCGGCATCCAATGGATATCACACCATGGCGATATCCGAGAAGACTCTGCTATCGCCGTATTCTGGACCTTAGGAATGAGCATCGGTATCATCTGCTGTTTCATGTCACCGGAATTCATTCCCGACCTTCCGTCTTTTCTTTTTGGAAGTATCCTGACGATAGAAAAAGCCGACTTATGGATTCTCGGCATACTCACAATCGTAGTAGCTCTGACGTTCTGCTTCTTCCTGAGACCTATTCAAAGCATCGCCTTTGACGAAACTTTTGCGCGGTCACAGAAGTTACCGGTCACTTTCATAGAATACGCTATGATGGCATTCATCGCATTATCTATAGTTTCTACTTTAAGAATGGTCGGCATCGTACTCGCCATCAGCCTTCTTACGATTCCACAGATGACGGCAAACTTGTTCACTTTCTCGTGGAAGAGAATGATTTCTCTAAGTATTCTTATCGGATGGATTGACTGTCTACTGGGCTTGTCTGTCAGCTATCAACTGGATGTGCCGTCGGGAGCTTCTATCATCTTCTGTAGCGTCGTCGTATACTCCATCTGTAAATTAGTACAAAAAATATCCATTAAGCGACCATCTTGAGAAGCAACAGTCTTTTAAATCTATTACTACCTGTGTTTATCGGAGGTCTGATTATATCAGGTTGTTCTACGCAGAAAAATACTGCGCAAAGCCGGTGGTGGCATTCCTTCATGACGAAGTATAATACCTATTACAACGGAAAGGTTGCTTATATTGACGGTTCGTTGGAAAAGGAGGACGGCAACAAGGATAACTTCACAGAACTTCTGCCGCTTTATACCGTTAATAATAAAAATAGCAAGTCGCTGGGGGCATCGAATTTCCAAAAAGCTATAGAAAAAAGTCAAAAGGCAATACAGCAGCACAGCATCCATCGCCGACCGATATGGAACAAGAACAGAAAGAAAAGCGTCAAAGACAAAGAATGGCTCAACAGAAAGGAATATAATCCTTTCTTATGGAAAGCATGGATGCTTATGGGGCGGTCACAATTCCACATGGGAGCTTTCGAGGATGCTGCTTCTACATTCTCATATATGAGTCGTCTATATGCCACCCAACCTGCCATCTATGGAAAAGCTCGTGCATGGCTTGCAAAATCATACGTAGAACAAGGACTGATGTATGATGCCGAAGATGTCATCAAAGATATGTACAGAGATTCTATTGATTGGCGTGCCAAAAAGGAATGGGATTACACTTTGGCTGATTACTATATTCACACAGGCGAATTTACAAAAGCCATTCCGTATATGAGAAAGGTTGTGGCTCACGAAATGAGAAACAAACAGAAGGCTCGCGAATGGTTTATTATCGGTCAGTTGGAAGCAGCTCTATCGCATCATCAGGAAGCATATAAGGCATTCAAGCATGTTATCAAGCTGAACCCTCCATACGAATTGGAGTTCAATGCACGTATCGCAATGACCGAAGTTTTGGCCTCAAGTCAGACCTCAAGGATGACAAATAAATTATATCGGATGGCTGAATCTGATAACAACAAGGAATACCTCGACCAGATCTATTATGCCATTGGAAATATATTTCTTGCCAAAAGAGATACGGTAAAGGCCATCCAAGCCTATGAACTGGGTAACACTTCTTCGGTAAGAAACGGTATCGAGAAGGGAACCCTTCTACTCCATTTGGGTAATCTATATTGGACAAAAGAAGAATATAGTGATGCTAGGAGATGCTTTCGGGATGCTTTCGGGATGTTAGACCAAGAACATCCTGAATATGAGAAGATTTCGGATAGATCTAGAATTCTGGATGCGTTAGTTCCTTATATTGAGGCAATACACCTTCAGGATTCTATACAGGGATTAGCTGCTATGTCTGAAAAGGACCGGAATGCAGCTATCGACCGCGTAATTGCGGAATATAAGAAGAATGCAAAGAGTCATGAAGAGGAGATGCCTACTATTCTCCCAACAAACAATATGAGCGATTTATCTGCCCAGAGCATTGGACAAAAACAAGAGAACAACAGATTATGGTACTTTTACAACCCAACAGCCGTTGCACAGGGAAAGATAACATTCCAGAAAATATGGGGTAAAAGAGAGAACACAGATCATTGGCAACGTTCGAACACGACTGTCGTTAGCACTGATTCTGTGATCCAAAACAAACAGGACGAACTGGCTGTTTATCAAAACAGTCAGGAGACGATTCGTAAGAACAATATCAAGAACGATTCTCTTAATCCGCTCAAACGTGCATATTATCTGGCTCTGATTCCATTTAGTAAGGAACAAAAAGAAGCAAGTAATAAGATTATAGAAGATGCTCTCTATCATGCAGGTATCATCTTCAAAGACGAACTCAACAATCTTAACCGGAGCGAGAAATATCTGGTCAGACTTGTTTCTGATTATCCTAAATATGAAAAAATCGATGATGCATACTATAATTTATTCCTACTATATTCGCTAAAGAAGGAGAACGCGAAAGCTCGTTATTATTCTGATGCTTTAAAGCGCAACTGTCCAAAGAGTGTCTGGGCTGAGATTCTCTCTAACCCCAACTATATTCAGAATGCCAAAATGGAAATGCAGTTGGAAGATTCTCTTTATGCAGCTACATACAATGCCTTCAAGGAAAGCAGATATCAGGAGGTGACTTCTAATGAGGAAATCAGTAAGAAGAAATATCCATTAGGGGCTAATCGCGATAAGTTTATCTTCATCGCCGGACTGAACAAGCTCCATTTCGGAGACTTGAAGGGTTGCATGAATGACATGAAAGTCATCGTAGAGACTTATCCAAACAGTAGGATTAGTGAAATTGCGGGGATGATCATCAACGGCGTAGATGAGGGAAGAACTTTGAAAGGTGGTAAATTCGACATGAATTCGATCTGGAAGTATCGGTCTGAAACGACAAGCGACAGCGACTCCATCACGAAACAGACATTCATCAACAGCCGGGACATTGAACATCTGTCTGTCATGGTCTACGATCCTGATTCCATTAACGAGAACCAGTTATTATTCGAGGTCGCAAAATTCAACTTCACAACTTATTTGGTCAGAAACTTTAATATCAGCATCAAACCTGACAGGGGAATGCACAGAATGATCATAGATGGTTTCCAGAACTTCGATGAAGCTCTCCAGTATACAAGGGCTTTACGTCGTCATCAGAACATCATGAGTCTGCTAAAGAATAGTGACCTCTTGGTCATCAGCAGAAAGAATCTGGACTTGATTGGGCCATCGCTGAGCTACGAAGATTATAAAAGGTATTACACAAAGCACTTTGCTCCTCTGAAGATCAGCACTTTCAATCTGCTCACAGAACCAACGGAGATCATAACGAATGACAAAGTTGATACGAAACAACCTACTGTTGAGGATGTTGACCGTATTCTTGATGACGATATCTTCATTGGTATCCCCAAGAGTTCTGGCGTAAACAATAAAATAGACAAGAACAAGAAAGATGTAAAGTCAACAACCAGCAGTACAAAGGAGAAAGAGAAAGAAGTAACAAATAATATCGATGACGAATACTACGATTTGGAAGGATTTTAGATATGAGTAATGGTTTAATTTTATGGGTAGATGATGAAGTCGAATTACTCAGGGCCCACATCATATTCCTTGAAAAGAAAGGATATCACATCACGACATCCAGTAATGGACCTGATGCCATAGAACTTTGTAGGCATCAGACCTTTGATTTGGTGTTATTAGACGAGATGATGCCAGGACTTGATGGACTGGAGACTCTACAGCGGATTAAGGAGATTCAACCATCTACTCCAATTGTCATGTGCACAAAGAGTGAGGAGGAAAATATTATGGAGCGGGCAATAGGTTCTAAAATTGCTGACTATCTTATCAAACCTGTCAACCCTAGTCAAGTTCTTCTTAGTCTCAAGAAAAATATTCATCGGAAGGAAATTATAACTGAGGTTACCCAAACTAGTTATCAACAAAGTTATCAACAGATTGCTCAGAAGATAAACTGTTGCAACAATTATCGTGACTGGATGAGTCTGTATAAGCAGCTGGTACATTGGGAACTTGAATTGAGCGATACGAATAGTCCTATGACAGAAATGCTCAAGATGCAGAAAGAAGAGGCTAACATCGGTTTCGCTAAATATATCAAAAACAATTATGAACATTGGATTGAAGAGCAAACGGCATCACAGGAAAATGAAAGCCGTCCTCTCATGAGTCCGGACATTTTCAAGAGAAAGATTTTCCCTCTCATGGACCATGGAGAAAAAGTCAACCTCGTTGTCGTTGATAATTTCAGATATGATCAATGGAAAGTATTATCTCAAGAAATTGCTGACTTATTCGAAATAGAGGAAGATATGTATATGAGTATCTTGCCAACAGCTACTCAATATGCCCGCAATGCCATATTCAGCGGCCTTATGCCAAAGAGGATAGCTGATATCTTCCCTGATTTCTGGGTAGACGAAAATCAGGAAGAGGGTAAGAACCTGAACGAGGAAAGTCTCATACAAACATTATTTGACAGATATAGGAAGAAATATACTTTCAGCTATCATAAAATAAATGACTCTATTGCTGCGGACAAACTTATTGAGCATATCAGGGATCTGGAAAATAATGATCTCAACGTCATCGTTATCAACTTCATCGATATGCTTAGTCATGCACGAACAGAATCTAAAATGGTAAGAGAACTTGCCAATAACGAATCTGCATATCGTAGTATTACAAAAAGCTGGTTTCAGCACTCTGCCATTGCTGACTTATTCGCTTTTTTGTCACAATCTAAACATAAGGTTATCTTTACTACTGACCATGGCTGTATCAGGGTAACAAGACCTATAAAAATCATAGGTGACAGAAATACGAATACAAACTTAAGGTATAAATTCGGAAAGAATCTCAATTATAAGACAAAGGATATCTATGCTATCAAGAATCCGGAGAAGGTGCTACTGCCTTCACCTAATATCAGTACTTCTTATGTATTTGCTACCGGGGATTATTTCTTAACATATCCTAACAACTATAATTACTATGTATCTTATTATAAGGATACTTTTCAACATGGAGGTGTTTCCATGGAAGAGATGCTAATTCCATTAATTACATTGACTGCAAAAAATAAAAATAGGAAAATATGAAAATTAAAATCGATTCATTAGACAACATCCATGTTGCTGCAAAGCAGTTTATTGAAAACATGGGCAACGGTAAAGTATTTGCTTTTTATGGAAAAATGGGAGCTGGTAAGACTACGTTCATAAAGGCTCTATGCGAAGAATTTGGTGTTCAGGATGTGATAACATCACCTACATTTGCGTTGGTCAACGAATACACTTCTGGAAATGGAGATCCTATATACCACTTTGATTTCTATAGGATAAAGAAATTGGAAGAGGTATATGACATGGGATATGAGGACTATTTCTATAGCGGAAACTTGTGTTTCTTGGAATGGCCTGAACTAATAGAGGAAATACTCCCTGAGGATGCTACCAAAGTAACCATTACTGAAGAGAACAATTGTAGAGTTCTGGAATTCTGAAAATAATAAATCCCGCTATCACATGATAGCGGGATTTTTAATATCTTTTTTGGAAGATTAAAGCAGAGCTTTGAACTTTTCCTCTATTGTATCCTTTGATGCTGCACCAACAAACTTGTCAACAAGTTGTCCGTCTTTGAAGAACAGAATTGTTGGGATGTTACGAACTCCAAACTCCATAGCAATGTCATCATTCTCTTCAACATCGCACTTACCTACAACAATCTTTCCATCATAATCATTGGCCAACTCTGAAATAATTGGACCTATCATACGACATGGTCCACACCATGTAGCCCATAAATCTACTACTAGAGGCTTATCGCCATTCTTATAACTTTCGAAATTGTCTGTTGTAATTGTTACTTCCATTGTATTCTCACTTATTTGTAATTTTATTGCAAATATAGCTAATAAATTGATAATATGCAAAGAATAGCGATACTAATTTATACGAAAATTCAATGCTGGGTTGGATTCCAAATAATTCACGATTGTCTTACCTACTGTCACGGTGACGTCTTTTGACCTTAGCGTCACTGTTGTATGCGACTCGTCGTATTTTATCTGAATGAATACTTGTGTTTGACCAGGGCTCTCTACAAATAGCGTATTTAAGTCATTGACTACTGTATCATTTATTTCTTTGCTGTCTACTGATATTGTGATCTTTTCTATTCTGTTATTCTTAATGTCATCGAGGAACTCAACATTCTGTACTTTGATTTCATATGAATTTGAATTTCTAAACCTTTGTACACTCTTTGCCGTGATACATACAGTATTTCCCACGCTCAGGCGTCCTTGCCAATTGCTCCAATCTTCTCCGAATAATGCAATTTCGCCCGGACCTTCATAATCTTCTATTGTCACAAAGCCATAAGGTTTGTTAGTCTTAGCAGAGAACCCTGATTTAACATTTGTAATGATTCCTCCAAGTACCAATTCATTACGCTCTGCCAATGCTTGTTTGTCGGCATCACGTCCTAATTCCATACAGTGTGTATTACACATACACTTCAATACCACAGAATAATCATCCAAAGGGTGACCTGAAAGATATATACCAACCAAATCACGCTCTTTATTCAACTTTTCTATCGTTCCCCACTCTTCTACAGTTTTTGGAACAACAGGCTTGGCTATATCCACTGCATCAAAAGCTCCGAAAAGTGAGTTTTGCTGTTCCAACTTATCTTGTTGGTATTTCTGTCCATAACGAACTAACTGATCCAAAAAGACTTCTCCCTTGGTATTTACTCCGAAATATTGCTCTCTTCGAATACCAAAACTATCAAAGCCTCCACTTAACGCAAGACTTTCAAAGGCTTTTCTATTTACATTACTGAAGTCTACACGTTCCGCAAAATCATAAATATCTTTATATGGTCCATGCTTTTCTCTCTCGTTCACTATGGCCTCTGCAGCTCCTGTACCCATTCCTTTGATTGCAGACAAGCCAAATCGAATTTCTCCCTTTTCGTTCACACCGAAATGCGACTTACTTTCGTTTACATCAGGTCCTAGTGTTTTGATCTTAAGACTCTGACATTCTTCCATCAATTTGGTGATTTCCGTAATCTGACTGAATCGACGAGTCATCAAAGCAGCCATATATTCTGCTGGGAAGTGGGCCTTCAGATAGGCTGTCTGATAAGCTACCCAACTATAACAGGTGGCATGGGACTTGTTAAAAGCATATGATGCAAACTTCTCCCAATCCGCCCATATCTTTTCAAGAATCTTAGGATCATGTCCGTTATCAGCTCCTTGCTTAAGGAACTTAGGTTTCATGGCATCTACAATAGCTTTCTTCTTCTTACCCATTGCCTTACGCAGAGCATCACTCTCGCCTCGAGTAAAACTTGCTAGTTGTCGACTAAGCAACATCACTTGCTCCTGATATACGGTAATACCATAGGTATCCTTCAGATATTTCTCCATACAAGGAATATCATAAGTCACCAGCGATGGATCATGCTTACGTCTAATGAAATCAGGAATATAATCCATAGGTCCTGGACGATACAAGGCGTTCATCGCAATCAAATCCTCAAAAACTGTAGGATGTAATTCCTTCAGATATTTCTGCATACCAGGAGATTCGAACTGGAATGTTCCTATGGTTCGTCCCTCTTGATAGAGTTTATAAGTCAATTCGTCATCTATAGGTATATGATCCAAATCTACATCTATACCTCTTGTTTCCTTGATAACTTTGCAGGCTTCCTTTTCCTCTGAGAGAGTCTTCAATCCAAGGAAGTCCATCTTAATCAATCCTGTAGACTCGATAACGTGCCCGTCATACTGCGTAACAGCACATTTCAACTCTGGGAAATCAGGGTCTGGAGCTGTTGAAACAGGAACCCAGTTACTGATAGGATCTCGACAAATGATAAAGCCACATGCGTGGATACCTGTACCACGAATGGTTCCTTCCAGCATCTTGGCATATTTAATCGTATTACGCTCACGAGGATCTGTAGAGACTTCGGCTTCCTGCAATTCTGGTGTACACTTGATCGCATTTGCCAAATTCATCTTCATACCATCAGGCAAACGCTCCGGTATTGATTTCTTCAAGAAATTGGAACGATCCAGAGGAAGTTTCTCAACACGAGCAACATCTGCAATGGAATTCTTTGTTGCCATGGTACCATACGTGATAATATGGGCACAGTTTTCATGTCCATACTTATCCATAACCCATCGCAAGACTTTTCCACGACCATCATCATCAAAGTCGGTATCAATATCCGGAAGGTTTACACGGTCCGGATTCAGGAAACGCTCAAACAGCAAATCATATTTCAATGGATCTATCTTTGTAATTCCCAAGCAATATGCGACAACGGAACCTGCTGCAGATCCACGACCTGGACCTACCCACACTCCTAATTCCTTACGAGCTGAGTTAATAAAGTCTTGCACGATAAGGAAGTAGCCCGGGAAACCCATCGTCTTCATTACATGCAACTCGAAATTAATATGCTCCCGCACATTATCAGAAAGAGGGTCTCCATATCTTTCTTTGGCACCATCATATGCCAACTTCGCGAGATAATCAGCTTCAAACTTTATTCGATATATTTTATCATATCCTCCCAATCGGTCTATCACTTTCTGACCTTCCTCCGGCGAAAGTTGATTCTCTCCATTCTCATCAGAAGTAAACTCATCATAAAGCTGTTGCTCTGAGATCTTTTGTCTCCATTCCTCTTCTGTTCCGAAAGATTCCGGAATTGGGAAGAATGGCATAATTGGACCATGCTCTATGCTATAGGTCTCCACCTTATCAAGTATCTCAAGTGTATTTGACAATGCCTCTGGTATATCAGAGAACACCTCATTCATCTCCTCTCGTGTCTTAAACCATTCTTGTTTAGAATAGCGCATTCGGTTAGGATCATCAAGATCCTTACCTGTAGACAAGCATAAAAGGTGATCATGAGCCTCTGCTGTTTCCTTATCTTCAAAGTGACAATCGTTTGTGCATACCAGTTTTATACCGTATTCCTTCGCGAACTCTATAAGAACCTTATTAGCCTTTTCCTGAAGAGGATAGGTTTCACGATTAGCAACAACACTAGGATCCGTAACCTTATGTCGCTGCAACTCTAGATAATAATCATCACCGAAGACACGATGATACCATTCACAAGCTTCCCTTGCTCCCTCCAAATCTCCTTTTAATATTTTACTAGGAACTTCACCTGCGATACATGCTGAGCAGACGATGAGATCTTCATGATACTTTTCCAAATCTTCACGATCTGTACGAGGTCGCATATAATATCCATCAACCCATGCTCGACTAACCAACTTGATAAGATTTTTATAACCATTATAATTCTTAGCAAGAACTATAAGATGGTAACCTCCCATATCACCACGCTCTTTGACCTTTTCTTCTTTCTTATGATGGGCAACATACATCTCACAGCCGAAAATAGGTTTAAAAGGTTCCAAGCCCTCTTTCTTCCTCTTTTTATTTATTCCAGCGCAATAATCGGCAAATTCTTTGATACCAAACATTACGCCGTGATCGGTTATAGCCATACCCTTCATCCCATCTTTTATAGCCTTGTCTACAAGGTGATTGATTTTAGACAGACCATCTAATATGGAATAATGTGTATGTACGTGTAGATGTATAAAATCTTCCATGTGAATAATAAAATTATGTGATTTGGGAATGTAAAGTTACGTCTATTTTTCGAGAACACCAAAAGAATAGAACGAAAAATTTGCAAAAATCGATAAAAAGGACTAACTTTGCACCGATATAATGGAAGTAAAAATCCTACTATGGGACAGAGAATAAAGAAAATTAAAAAAATTAGAATACATCGCGAGGGTGTTGAGCAGTTAGTTTGTGGTGCTATCGGCATTGTTGCTATTGCAACTTTGCTATGGTATTTTTTTGAAACAAAGATTCCTTTCTGGAGTTTTGTTGTCGTCTTTGGTACCATCTACGGCATTGTATTGAATTTCTACCGTTGCCCTATCCGATACATCAATATAGAAAACACAAATAAATTGGTAGTTGCGCCTGCCGATGGAAAGATTGTTGTTATCGAAGAAGTTGAGGAAAATGAATATTTCCACGACAAGCGATTAATGATTTCTATCTTTATGAGCCTTTGGAATGTACATGCCAACTGGTTTCCTGTAGATGGTAAGGTCAAATTTGTTCAGCACAAAAACGGAAACTATCACAAAGCGTGGTTACCTAAAGCGAGTGAAGAGAACGAACATGCTGATGTTATGATTACAACAGAAGATGGAACAGACATTCTGTGCCGTCAGATTGCCGGTGCTGTTGCCCGTCGAATCGTAACTTATGCAAAAGAAGGAGAAGATTGCTATATTGATGAGCACTTAGGTTTTATCAAACTAGGTTCGCGCGTTGATGTTTATCTTCCTATTGGCTCTGAGGTTTGTGTCAAGATGGGACAAGCAACAACAGGAGACCAGACAATTCTTGCTAAATTGAAATAATGAGTATTAAAAAACATATTCCTAACACGATTACGTGCTGCAACCTGGTATCTGGCTGTATCGCAACAACATTCGCCTTTTGTGGTAATCTCCAGATGGCACTTTTCTGGATTATCATGGGTGCAGTTTTTGATTTCTTTGATGGCATGAGTGCCAGATTATTAAAGGTATCATCACCAATTGGTAAAGAATTAGACTCTTTGGCCGATGACATTACCTTTGGACTTGCTCCATCAACAATTGTCTTTTGGTTATTGGGAGTAGTAGAATATCCGGCTTTCCTTGAGCCATACAGAAACATCATCCCATTCTTTGCATTTGTAATGGCTGCTTTTTCTGCATTGAGATTAGCTAAATTCAATTTGGATGAAAGACAAACCACTAGCTTCATTGGCTTGCCTACTCCTGCCAATGCTTTGTTTTGGGGAGCATTAATCGTCTCTAACCCATCATGGCTTATTCATGGCTCATATGCATTATTCATCATATTAGCTATGGTATGCATCAGTAGTTATCTGTTGATTAGTGAACTTCCTATGTTTGCTTTGAAATTCAAACAATGGGGATGGAAAGGTAATGAAATAAAATATTACTTCATAGCTCTTTCCATCATACTGTTCTTCGTTTTGGGTATCTGGGAAGCATGGGCAGTTATCATTGCATGCTATGTTTTAATTTCAATCTTCATGTTTTTAAGAAAGCATTAATTTAAAATTTTATAGAAACTCGTTTACCCGTATAGTCAACGCTTTTAGCAGACCCATCAGGTAAGTTAATTATAAATTTGCAAATATGTCTCATATTTGCAAATTTTCCTTTTTGCCTATTAATGACAAAGGTACGATTACTGTCATTCCATTCAAGAAGTATCGTAGAATACTCACCCTTCTCATAATCATAATTCATACCATCATCATCATACAATAAGAATTTTGCATCACCACCAGGATATATACGAATTTCCATAGGCTTATCAGAGTTCTCCGTTGAATATTGTCTGTTAGGTCCTAAAGGAAGGATAGAACCAGCACGGGCAAAAACAGGTATATACGATTTAGCAACTGGGATATCTACATATTGTGCACTAGAATAATACTGATTGGTCTTGATGTCATACCAACCAGAAGTATTCTTAGGTAAATATACTTTAGCTTTCTTGACTCCTTTTTCTAAGATTGGAGAAACCAACAAAGATTTACCAAACATATATTCTGTCGATTGTTTCAAAGCCTCTTCATCATCAGAGAAATCAAAGACAAGAGGCCTCATCAGAGTAGAACCATTATATGTTATTTCTGCAGCATTACTATATATATAAGGTAGAAGACGATAACGCCAATTTATATTATCAAGGATAATAGTCTCAGCTTCGGAACCATATCGCCATGGCTCTGTATCACTCATATAACCGTGAACACGCATCAATGGCAGATAAACACCGACCTCTATCCATCTAAGCATACGCTCTATATAATCCTGATTCGTATATTGATCATAAGGTCGGAAGAAACCACCGGCATCAAATGTCCACCATGGCATACCAGAAGCAGCCATTCCCAATCCTGCAACAATCTGATGATGCAAGGTTTTCCAATCGTTACCGACATCACCACTCCACATGGCAGCTCCATATCGTTGAATGCCAGGATATCCACAACGAGTAAGTATCATTGACCTACGTTGGTTATCATCTTTACGCAAACCTTCATAAACAGTCTTATTTACCAAAAGTGGATATACATTTCGAAAGACCTCACCATGATACTTACCATTCATAACCATCCGGCCCATAAGATCGTCATTCTCTGGTTCTGTTGCATCTTGCCACCAAGCATCAATACCAATCGGCCTCAGCAAACGTTTACTGAAATTATTCCAATAACTCTCTGCAGCTTTAGGATTAAAGAAATCTATCCATTGTGTCCCCGGTATATAATAACCACTCTGGCCCATTTGCTTACCTATCTCAGAATTAGGATCTATCTTTGACCATACAGAAACCATCAAGCGCATATTCATATTGTGAAGACTATCAACCATCACCTTAGGGTTAGGATAATCCTTTTCATCGAAACGCATTGAATTCCAACCATATCTTCCCCAATACTGCCAATCTTGAACCATCATGTCAACAGGAATACTTTTCTGACGGAATGTATTTGCAACATTCAACAATTCGTGCTGACTATGAAAACGCTCACGACAATGAATATATCCCAATGCCCACTTCGGCATTAATGGAGCACGTCCTGTGACGGTACGGAAGTTCTCAATGATTTGATCTGCAGAACCGACAAAGACCGTAAAATCTACATCTTCGCTTACCGGAGAACGGAATATGGTATATTCTTTATCCCTATCAGATTGGTTTCCGATACTCTTTACATAAACAACAGGCTTATCATTCTGTTCCAATTCTGCATCAATGACATGTTTACCAGCCGTCAAATGTACAATCGTAGATGCAGTTGGTGGAAGCCATAGATTATTTAAATCAATGACGACTTTTCCATCGATAGACAGTTGATGTCGTCTAGCCATCTTCTGACCAACGTCCAACAACAAAGAATAGTCTCCTGCTTTATCTATGTTTATTTGACCATTAAAGACATTCTTACGTCTTACCTCTTCCTTACCTCCTTCTGTAGAAGTAACTTGAACGACCTCCTCTTTTTCATTTCCATTAGTGCGATACAAGTTTATACATGAATCTCCAGGATTAAATTCTGTCAAACCATAGTTATTCCATAGCAATCCATAGCCTAAATTAGATATCAACATTGGTATGGATATCTGTGTATTAACCTGTGTCAACCTTCGGCTCAACCCCTTTATATTAGTATAGCCATCCTGGAATTGTCCTAATCCATAAAGATATTCATGCCGAGGAGACAGTATCCTTAATTGTGAAATATAAGTTGGTTCTGAATAGATTGAAGAAGCTTGTAAGCTAATCTGGTCCGCATAAAAAACTCGTTTTCCTCTATCATCAAAGATTTCAACGAGACCTTGCTTCCCATCAATAAAAATGTTCATATCTGAAGTTGAAATCTTAGCACCAGACTTCGTCTTACGAACTTTACATCTTACATGTTCTTTACAAGGGACATATACATAATCTGGTAATATCGGATTAGTTTTTTCTAAGTATCTAAATCGAACAGACCTATTCGTCAATAGAGAAATCTGCAGACTACCCTTTCCAAAAGGAAAGGACATCGCATCAACAGACAGAACAACTAATAATACAAGAAATACAAAAAAAGAGCGCCTCATATTTTTATTTTTTATCAATAATTACATAGTTACCACTAAGATGCATAAAGGCAAACAAACGTAAAAGCCCATCATAATAAGCATCAAAATATCCATCTTGTCCCACTTCATGCTTAGCATTCCAAAGAGCATCAACAAACTCTTTGCGTTTCTGATGCTCACACATCTGTGAAGCGGCAGCCAAAGTAGCGACAAGTCCTATAGAATGTCGAAGTTTCTTTGGGAATGTCCCAGCAGCAATCATCTCATCTTCGGAAGGCAAACTACCATCAACATTATATTGATCAACATACTGCTTTAATCCCTTAGAATAAAAGAAGTTTTGTATTTTCTCTCCATAAGAGCGCTGCCACAAAGAATCTACTCCAGACCATTCGTAATCCAAAGCAACATTCATAGGAACACGCCAAGAATCATATCTGAAAGTCTGCATCTTATGATTACGGAATTCCAGCAGACTACCATCATAGTTGTTTATATCCGGATTAAGCCCCGTTATCTGATTTACCGACTTATGAAGATATTCTCTTGCCTTACTCGCCATCTGGAGATAATAAGACTGTCTACCATCATCTGCATACTTCGCCCAGACCTCATAAAAGGCCGGAATATGATAAGATGGGTCTGTAAATCTACCACCAAACTTGTCTGGAGTAAATGTTATCAGTTTCGTTTTACGATCAATCAAAGGCATAACACCTGAATTGCCTTTCTTCTCGAAAGAGCAATTCAAGATGTTCTGAGCCTCCTTTTTATAATCTATTCCAGTATGGTCTCCCCAACGGTTTGAAGCAAAAAGAAGAGAGGTTATATAATACAGTTCGCCATCCGATGCCGACCCCTCTGCATTTCGTGTACCATCTACTTTACAACTCCAAGCAAAATATCCCTTGCGTGGACCTGTCTGATGCTGCATATACTTTTTGCTCCAGCGCCAAATACGGTCGAAGATATCCTTCTTATTAAGTTCTACCGCAATCATCATCCCATACGACATACCTTCTGTTCGTACATCAGCATTCTTTATATCACTAATATACCCCAAACTATCACCAATTTCAAAGTATACCTTATTGGGACCATAGAATACATCATAGAATACTTGATCTAATTTTCGTGATACCTCATCGGGAGGATATCCCAATTTCACAAACAAATTCGTACTCTTTTTCGCATGACAGACTCCAAATGCCACTACAAGGAGAAGTGTTGATAATATTTTTCTGGTATTCATCGTATAGAGTTTCTATGCATTATATAATGATTAATTGTATCTAAAGAAATCAACATCTACATATCCCCCATTCTGTTTGGTAGCATAATTGAAAATGGCAAAACGTGTACCCATAAAGAAACGACGATAATCAAAGATCATTCTATAATCATTTCCTATCTTTTTCCATTCCTTGTTATCTACACTATAATAGAAGTTGGCGATATCCTTACCAAGATTGAAGTCGGCGATAATCTTCAAATAGATTTTATCACCCTTGATTCTTACAGTCTCTTTGATGACCTGCTTGACATCCGTAACGGCTTTTTCTTGCTCCGTAAGATTTACCGACTCTTCACTCATGGTAAGAATCTTTTTCTTACCATTCTTAGAAATCGTCAATATACCTGAATCACCATTGAAGGCTGCAACACCTGCCTTATCACCATCTTTCATACCGCTCAAATCCAAACAAACGACACCTGAACACATTGGACCTCCCATTCTCTGAGAAATCGTATTAGGAGCCTCGAAGATATTATTAACGATACGACTGGTCTTCAAGCGAAGATACCCTGGGCGTTCTGTCAGCGACCAAGCACCATCTATTGGATTATGATTCCATTGCCAGTCTAACTTCAACTTATCCTGATCAAATTCATCACTCGAGATAATACTTTTTGCAGGACATCCTTTAACAGGTTTATCCATCATCATTGGCACATTACCGAATTCATCCCCTAGAATAGGCCAACCATCTACCCATCTACAAGGTTCAAGTGTCGGAACACGACCTACACCACCACGGTCTTGGAAAACAAATCCATACCAGTCACCTTTAGGAGTATCTATGATGGTACCTTGTCCGACACCACCAAATCCAGCGAACAAAGTTTCCAAGACGACCTTCTTCTCATACTTTCCATGAATACTGTCTGCACGGAAACATACCTCACGACGTGGGTGACCAGCTGTCCAAGAAATCATCAGCAAATAATACTTACCATTATGCTTAATCATTCTACTACCTTCCAAAAGTCCTTTTTCTTCTGAATCACGTTCGAACAATTTCACATCAGTACCTTCTTTTACACCACTGAGATCTGATTTCAACTCACATATCTGACCTGTTCCATAAATAACATACACGCGGTCATCATCATCAAAGAATAATGTCGCATCATGGAAATGACGCATTCTTGACACCAGATTCCATTTGCCGGCCGGATTACTCGTTGAATAGATATATGTTTCACCTCCTGGATTATCATTAGGAGCAAAGAGCGCATAGAACTTGCCCTTATGATATTTCAAAGATGTAGCCCATTGTCCACGACCATATACAGTACCCTCCTTCATATCATATTTAGGAGAATCTGTCAACTTATCAAAGATATAACCTATCGTTTCCCAGTTCACAAGATCCTTTGATCGCATGATTGGCGCACCAGGCATCAAATGCATCGTCGTACTGACAAGATAAAAGTACTCGCCTACTCTTATCACATCAGGATCAGGCACATCTGCCCATAGCACAGGATTAGAAAATCTATTCTGAGTCTGCTCCGATACATACTGCAACGCATTTACCAAGGCTGGTTTCCAATAATCCCAGTTATGTGCTCCGGAACGAACTCTAAGTTCATAATTAATATGCTTCTCACGCAACGATTTCACAAAGTCCATATTTCCGTCCAAAGTAAAATCCTGATCTCCACAGTCGATGAACCATTTCACACTTCTCCAGTTTTTCACCTGTTCATCATTAGCTGTGTTGACCATCTTTATAGGATTGTTACGCTCAACATCTTGTTGTCTCCATTCTCCCAATGGGTCGTTCTTAAGGAAATCCAATGGTTGGCGACGTAAATATGCACTCATGGCATAAACGACATTAAACATCTCCGGATGGTGGAGGCCATAACCGACACTACCACCGCCTCCCATTGAGAAACCGGCAACAGAGCGCATCCCTGGCTGACGATTCACACGATATTTCGTCTCTATATATGGAATCATCTCATGAAAGAAATAATCCTCAAATTTCCACTCTGGTTCCTTAAACCAGATCATTCGTCCTCCCTGATTTGCCTCCGGACAAACGATGATCATTTTCTGCATTTTACCTGCTGCCACCAGACTGTCTACAACTTGTTGAAGTCCACCAAACTGTGCCCAGTCTGTATTAGAGCATCCACCTCCATGAAGTAGATACAGAACAGGATACTTCTCCTGAGATTTCTCATAACCATCTGGTAGACAAATCGTATACTCTCGTTCTGAGATACCGGGAAGTATAGAACAAGGCATTTTCTTGTGCTCAACCTTACATCCTGCCATACTTTCCACCGGAGAGGATAAGGCTAACAGAGCAGAAATTCCGATAAGGAAATGTTTCATATATCTTTTTTCCATATTAAATTACTTCACTAATAGCCATCCACCATTCTTCGGGATCGTTACGGTAACCTTTCGGGTCTTAGAAATCTTTATTTGCTTCAAACTGCCTTCCAACTTTGCGTTGTCTGAATACAAACGATAATTTTTACCACCTTCCAACATCGGGAGATTGATTTCCTTCTTCAATGTCTTATTCTGGGCGTTGATACCAGCAACATACCACTTATCACCACATCGACGTGCTATCACGACATACTTACCTGGATAACCATCAATAAACTTAATATCATCCCATGTCGTTGGAACTTCTTTCATAAAGTCCATTGCCCATTTAGGAGCATCCTGAAGATTATTAGGAGCTAATGCGAAATGCTGGTCTGCGCTCTGGAACAACACAGCTGTAGCCAGCGCATAGACATCAGAAGTTACTCGGGTTGTACCATGTACATTATCACGGCCATAGTGTTTGTTCAGAGCACTTCCACCAAAATCCATGCTTCCCACGGTATTGCGGATAAATGGATGCAGACAGCCATTGAAGGCCTCATTATCACAGCTACCCTGACCGAAGTGTAAATTCTCGCTGGCAAGGACAGCTTCACTTGCTACATAGTTAGGATACATACGTTCCCATCCTCGTGGCAATGTACAACCGTGGAATATACATTCTATTCCATAATCATTGGCATCAGAAAGTATCTCTTCATATACCTTCATCATAGCTTGCTTGTCACCACCGAAGAAGTCGACCTTGATGCCTCGTATACCAATACTTTGCATCCACTTCATCTCTTTACGGCGAGCTATCACATTATCCATGATGCCACGTGGTCCCTGTGGAGCATCATTCCAAGCTCCATTGGAATTATACCACAAGAAAAGAGATACATTCTTTGAAGCGCCATAGCGAGCTAAGGCTGCGATACTGTCACGACCAATCTGGGTATCCCAAAGGGCATCGATCAATACGGTCTTATATCCCATTGCTGCAGCAAAATCGATATATCGTTTTTGTTCTGGATAGGTGGTATATCCATCCATCTGTATGATCCAACTCCAAACTCCCTTACCATATTGATAATCTCTTGAGGCATCATACTTAGGACTTACAAGGTCGAAAGGTACTGTCGTCTCTACAATTGGCTTCAATGTGGTGCCAAGAGTTATTGTTCTCCATGGTGTTGTTGCAGGAAGGCCTACAGCCGGAGATACACTTCCCTGTCCATTCATCTCTCCTACCTGAGGGAAACCTATGGTATAAGTACCATCAGGTTTTCCCATCAGTCTACTTGCACAATAATTTCCATCAACACCAGTTTCTGATATCAAGACCCATCCCTTTGAACTATTCTTGAAAAGACAAGGGAAAGTATATCCTTCTCCCCATCCATTCTTACCGATTGCATCATCTACGGTATATGGAGTTTCATAACTTGGTGATGTACTTGCAAATCCATGCATCGGAGTGGCTTGTGGACAAAGAAAACTTGTAGAACCTTCTGGTAATACAAAACTTGATTTTTCTTCTTTGACTACACAACGGAGTCTTTCTCCTTTAGGATAAATTCGATAGCAGAATGCTACATCATTATCACTTACACGGAATATGATATCAAGCACCTTTTTATCTTCTTTCTTAAAGCTGCATGTCAACTCATTAGCTTCATAGTCGACATGGCTACGCTTTATTGTTTTCAAACTATAGCTATCGCTGATCTTCTTTACTGTTCCGTTCTCTGTCAACGACAACCCAGAAGATAAATCACTTGCGTCTGTGACCAATCCTAATGGAGAGGTCTTGATGAACTCTACTCCACCTAAAGTTACCTGATAAGAGGGAGTACCTCCATCATCTTTTACTGTAACAACGATCTTGCCATTAGGACTACTTATCTGTTTCTCTGCTGCAAATGAAGGCATAGCCATCAAAGCAGCAAGGAATGCAAAACATATTTTTTTCATATCGTAATTTTCTTATATCGCTTAAAACATTATTATTTCATTTCCCACCAATTGAAGTTCATCAGCTTTCTACCTTTCTGACCTCTGAAGGCAAAGATAATATCATGTACGCCAGAAGGACAATTACGTAGTTCAGAATTCAGTACGGTCCAGTATTCCCAACCACCAGTCTTAGCAACTGGAATAACTGTCAGAGGAGTTTTACTGATACTATCTGCATAGACATCAATATATCCACCTTGAGATGCACTCGCTACTTGAACAGAAATATTCGTAGCGCCATTCTTCAAGTCTACATTGCGAACTTTTATCCAACTACCATTCTTAATATCCGTTACATACACACCATCCTTGTCATTCTGTTCTGTAGTAACACCTTTAGAGTCACCTATTGTCTCAGCCTCAACCCGTTTGAACGGATCAAATGTTGCGATAGGTTTTACACCTTCCTTTGTCGGCATAATCGTTGGGAAAGTACCATCCGCATTATATTTGAATTCTTCGATAGCTGTACTTCTGTCAAATCCGCCTCCTCCAGGAAGGTTTCCCGTATGATAGAAGAAATAGCTATGGCCTTTGAAATCTACCACTCCGCAATGATTCGTAAATGAGTTAGTAGTATTCAGCTGAGGCATAATGGTACCTTTATAAGTCCAAGGGCCTAACGGTTTTTTACTCATCGAATAAGCAATATGCTCAGGTACGCCACCAGCTGCATAAAGTAGATAATAATTTTTACCTCGCTTAGAAAGCCAAGGTCCTTCTGTATAGATGTCCTTATATTTCTTACCTTTCACACGATTTGCTGGCGAAGGTGCACCAAAACTCTTTTCATTCTGATTGACAAGAGTAACGTCACCATCGAAACTGACCATATCATCATTTAGTTTAGCTTGATGAATCTCCGGATTACCCCATACGAGATAAGCGTTCTTTCCATCAACAAGAACGGTAGGATCTATATTATCCCATTTTCCGTCATCATAGAGAGGTTTGCCCAGCGCATCCTTGAAAGGTCCTGTAGGACTATCGGCTACAGCAACACCTATTGCCATACCACCAGACAACTTAGAATGGGCACAAATGTACCAATAGTATTTTCCATTACGTTCACAACATTGGGTAGCCCATGCACGATCATCCGCCCAGGTAAAACTATCCAGTCCCAAGAGCTCTCCGTGGTCTGTCCAGTTTACCATGTCCGTAGTAGAATAAACTCTCCATTGGTACATCCAGAAGAAATCTGCACCAGGTTCATCAACATCAGCATACAGATAAAGCGTATCCTTAACGACCAATGGGGCCGGATCGGCAGTATAACGAGTTGGAATAATTGGGTTTTGTGCATTTGCCGAAGCAGAAAGCATCAGAGCTAAACTCAATATTAAATTTTTCATGAATGATTTGGTTTTATTTTATTATATATATTATTTAAAAAGGTGTGGAACGAACTGGTTCAGGCATCTGCGCCAAGTCAGCCATTCGTGATGGGTACCCTGAGAGATATAGGTATCCAATTTGATTCCTGCATTCTGAAGATTCTTCACGAGTTGTGCAGTACCAATATTCTCTTCGCTTCCGCATCCAAGGAACAGATAATGCAACTTTGCATTCACCTCCTTTGGACGGGAAAATATTCCGTCATAGGTTTTATTCACGTCAAGTCCAAAGATTGCACCGCTAAAAGCACCTGCGTATGAGAACAGATCAAGATGTGTGAATACGACATCAAAAGTTTGATGACCACCCCATGACAATCCTGCCATGGCACGATGATCGCGATCTGTCATCGTACGGAAAGACTTATCTATTGTAGGAATAAGGTCATTGATCAGTACTTTATAGAAAGAAGCACCATATTGACTATTACCTGCAGTATTACTTGCACCTGATGCGAAATTAAAAGGAGCCTTTACATCACCGCTCTCCATCACGACAATCATAGGAACAGCACTTCCCTTGGCAATTAGGTTATCCATGATATTCTGCATAAATCCCTGTTTTGACCAACCTGTTTCATCCTCTCCCATTCCATGTTGGAGATACAATACTGGATAGCGTTTGTTTCCTTTTTCGTAATCAGCAGGTGTATACACCATCGCGCGACGCCATTCGCCTGTTGACTTCGCATAATATTGAAATGAGCGCACCTGACCCTTCGGAGTATTCATCTGTGGACGATAATAATCTCCTTCTGAGCCTTCTGGTATCTCTATGCCACTTGCCTGACGGTTGCAACCAAAGAAGGTATCACTAGCTGGATCTACTACAGAGACGCCATCCACAATAAGAAAATAATAATGGAATCCTACGACAAGAGGATCTGTGTAACCTGTCCAAAAACCTCTTTCGTCTTTCTGCATATCATATTTCTTGCCACAGATGTCTACTTTAACATCTTTTGCAGTAGGAGCAAAAAGCTGAAAATATGCACGATGGTTTTTATCAACTTTAGGAAATTGATTACCAGGTTCTGCCGTAGAGGCAACAACGGCATCAGAAGGAATGGTTATCACTTCATCGCATGCGGCTTGAGCATGATAGCTCAAAACTGATAAAAATAGAGCAACTACACATTTGCCCATCAAACAAAACTTTTGCATAATTTTTAGGTCTTAGTTTTGGTGCAAAGTTAATCAAAATTATCAAAATGAACTTTATGAAACGTTTCATTCTCTATATGATTTGTTTCTCACACTACGATATTAGTGCTTTTTTACACTCTATTCGTTCTTTTATACAAGAACGATCCTCTCTTGTTTCATGAAGTGTACAAGGTGTTCAAGCAAATGTCTTAGAAAGAAAATGACCTGCAAGAACTGCCAACATACCTACCAGCATACTACCGAAAAGATATAGTATGAGGAGGTAATAATTTTCTTCTTTCATAAGCGATGCACTTTCGTTCATAAAAGTAGAGAATGTAGTAAAACCGCCACAGAATCCTGTCGTCAGCAACACTTTTATCGTAGGGGTCAGATATCTTCCTGAATAAGAAAAGCCCGACAGAAAACCAATAAAGAAACATCCAAGGATATTCACAAGAAATGTAGCAAAAGGGAATGGAAATACTGCACTTGTCTGAATCAGTTTTGAAACCAGAAATCTTAATCCTCCGCCGAAAAAGCTACCCAAACCTACGATAAAAAAATCTTTAAGCATTACAATATATATTTTGCATGTAAAATTACAAAAAAATTTGATTATTATCATTATCTTTGCCAAAAATATTATACTACACATGGCAAAAAAGGATTATATCATAGCCAACAAACGTTGGCTTGAGGAAAAAGCTAAAGAAGAAGGGGTACTGGCTCTCCCTCAGGGCATCTATTATAAGGTTTTAAAATCGGGAGACCCTAACGGTCCTCAACCTTCACGTCGCAGTATCGTCACAGCCCACTATACGGGATGGACGATCAATGGAAAAAAATTTGATTCGAGCAGAGGAGGTACTCCTTTTGCTATGCGGTTAAGTGACTTGATAGACGGTTGGATAGTTGCCATGCAGAAGATGCACGTCGGAGACCAATGGGAATTATATATTCCTGCAGAAATGGGATATGGTAAGTTCTCTCAACCTGGAATTCCCGGAGGGTCAACTCTGATCTTTGAAGTTGAACTCTTAGGAGTGGGATGAACTATCCCCAACATTCAAAAACAATGCCGGTCGTCTATACCTTAAATAAATATAGCAGACCGGCATTGTCGTTTATTTTATTCCGTTGATCAGTTATGTACTAATGTACCAATTTCTTCACCATCCATGACCTTCTTCAAATTACCATATACATCCATATTGAAGACATAGATAGGAAGATTGTTTTCCTTACACATCGTTGTTGCTGTAAGGTCCATCACCTTTAATCCGCGTGTATAGATTTCATCATAAGTGATATCAGAAAACTTCGTTGCGGAAGGATCTTTCTCTGGATCGGCAGTATAGATGCCATCTACACGTGTACCCTTAAGCATGACGTCTGCTTCTATTTCGATACCACGCAGAGAACTACCTGTATCTGTTGTGAAATATGGTGAACCTGTACCGGCAGAGAAGATACAAACGTAACCAGCCTCCATAGCTTCGATGGCTTTCCACTTGCTATAGAATTCACCGATCGGTTCCATACGGATAGCGGTAAGCACCTTGGTCTTAACACCCAAAGCACCTAGGGCACTACTCAAAGCCAGAGAATTGATCACCGTAGCACACATACCCATCTGATCACCCTTTACGCGATCAAAACCTTTCTGACTGCCGCTCAATCCACGGAAGATGTTACCACCACCGATAACGATTCCTATCTGGACACCCATCTCGTGAACTTCCTTGATTTGCTTTGCATAATCCGACAAGCGGTCGGGATCTATTCCAAAGCCTTGATTTCCCATCAAGCTCTCTCCTGAAAGTTTCAGAAGAATTCTCTTAAATCTTGCCATATTCTTGTTTTTTATATAATAAATTCTACTTCCTTGAAAGCATATTCTCGCATCACGCCTTCACGGTCTCGTAAGATTAGATGACCGTTATCCTCTACTTCTACTATTGCGGCCTCAAATTCGCCATCTGCATCACGGAATTTCCAAAATCCATGCTTGCGATACAGGGAATCGTGATAGAGAGCCGTAAGGTCGATATAATCTCCCTCTACCACCAGACTATAGCACTTCTCAAAAGCCTTGATGACTTTGTCCAATAATTCTTTCCGGTCTACATCATGTCCTAAGATCTGTCGAAGAGATACAGGATTAGGTGCATCACTTTTGAATTCTTGTTGATTGACATCTATCCCGACACCAAAGATACAATTCTTGATATGTCCGTTACCTAAGGAAGTCTCTATAAGTGTGCCACTGATCTTTCGGTCTTTCCAATAAATATCATTTGGCCATTTCAAGGTGATGTCGTCTACATAACTGCCGATAGCCATCTTCAAGGCCAAAGCACCTGCCATCGATAGAAGGAACTGACGAGCCACAGGTACCATTACGGGGTGTATCAGCATGGAAAAAAGTAGATTCTTACCACGCTCACTCTCCCATCGATTTGTTCCCTGACCACGACCGGCACTCTGGTAATCAGCAACGGCAACAACCAAATCTGCCTGATCTGCAGACTTGTACTTCGTCAAATAATTATTGGTAGAATCAACTTCCTGCAGTTCTATAATTTCAACTTTCATCTTTATAACAATAAAGGATTAAAGGCATTTTCAATATGTTCTATCTTGTCTATCATAGGTTTTACACCTACTATCGAGATAATATCAAAACGCACTTCATTACTTATATTATATTGTCGTATATATGTATCCGCAGCCCATCCTAGATTACGGATTTTTCGATAGTCTACAGCCTCTATAGGATTTATATAGTCATTGGTACTACGTGTCTTCACCTCTATAAAGACCATGATTTTGTCGTCTGGAGTCAAAGCAATAATATCGATATCTCGCTTTCCACATTTCCAGTCTCGCTCACATATTCTATATCCTTTTGATTCAAGATAGTGTGCGGCCTCATCTTCTCCCCAAACGCCTTCTTCATTATGTTGTGCCATATCATTCAAGTCATTGGACATGCAAAAATACGATTTTTCTGCTACATCATCAAAGTTTTCTTTGTATTTTTGCAGAAATAACAGAAATTATGGAACAGGAGAATCAACAGAAAAAAGATGAATTTTTCATGCGTAAGGCACTCATAGAGGCCGAAAATGCCTATCAAGAAGGAGAGATTCCTATTGGAGCTATTATTGTCTGCAAAGGTCAGGTCATTTCTCGAGCCCACAATCTCACCGAGACCCTGCACGATGTCACCGCCCATGCAGAAATGCAGGCTATTACTTCTGCTGCGGATTCTCTAGGAGGAAAATATCTCACCGACTGCACATTGTATGTTACTGTAGAACCTTGTATCATGTGTGCGGGTGCCATAGGTTGGGCGCAAATTCCAAGAGTGGTATATGGTGCTCCTGACGTCAAAAGGGGATTCCGGGAGTATGCTCCTCATGCTATGCACCCTAAAACAGAAATCGTTTCCGGTGTTCTTGAGGATGAATGCCGCGAACTGATGCAGAGGTTCTTTAGGGAAAGAAGATAATGTTTTTGACATCTGGATTTGTTGCATTATCAATTTGAATTCAGGCGCGTTAAAATTACTTTTTATATGTTAATTTGCCATCACTAGAATGTGCTCATAATTCACAAATTCACTTTTTATAATCGGATGATTGTGAATATCAGAAGCACAAAGATTTTATAACATTTTGACTATCAGGTAATTACAACTTAGCACTTTATTTTTCCTGCTAAAAAATGGCTCAATATGCCTTTTCTTGACCAAATGCATATAACTATATCAGCCTACGTCGTTAACTGCGTGACCATACGAAGTTAACTTCATCAGCCTATGCAGTTAACTGCGTTGGCAAACGCATATAACAAAAGACAGAAAAATACGTAATTGAGAGAAAAATCTTATATTTTTGAGGAGTTAAGTGACCATACATTCTCTAGATGACGAGAAAAGTCGACATGTTTTATTTTAACATTTATGGATATCATGTTAAATTAATTAACCGTTAAAATCTCTTGAGACTACAAATCTATCAATAAAGAAATCTCCTTTTCTTCAAACAAAAAAAAGAGAAACCGGACAAACAATAAAGTCCGATTTCTCTTTTCTCAAAAACTATTCTATCCTCTTACTTTACTAAGATAACCAAATATTTGCTGGTACTCCAGAATAACTGAGGATTTGTAATCGTCAGAACAAACTGCTTATTATTATCACGAGTTAATGTATAACTACTTGATGGATGTGCTGTAAGCAATCTTGCACTCTTAGAATACAACTTGATCTGCTTGTCGACACGAATATCAATCTTGGTGAAGTAGTTCTTGTTGAAGCTTGAATTAAGAACCTTACCGCCCTCAAGAATGTGCTGATCCTTTAGTTCCTTCTTGGTACCAAATACATACCAAGCGGTATTCAACTGCTTGTCTTGCTGACTGATCATCTGACTCTTCGCAGCGCTCTCATTATTCAAATTACTTACATTAGTATTCAGATTATTGATCGTCTCATCGAGTTCTGAGATATGAATATCCTTAGAATCGAGTTCTTCTCTTAACTTCTGAAGTTGCTTATCTTTCTCTGTCAACTCCTTAAGCAAGTTCTCAATAGCCTTCTTAAACTGCTCACCCTTGAGACTACTGCCCTTGAGTTGTTCACGTAGTTTGTTAATCAATTCACGATTGGCCTGCATACGCTTAGCAATGAACTGCACATTCTCTTTCAACATACGAGAACGATTTGCGCCTTCACCACTCTTTGCCAAATTTACGCGGTTTTCAGCATCGTTTATCTGACGGAATCCCTCCTCTATCTCATTGAAGGTACCCATCATATCATTAATTTCATTGTCCTTTTGAGCGATAACCTTATTAAGTGAATCGTTCTGGGCTAAACCAGCAAGGTCTGCGGTCTTGTTGTTCTTACATCCTGTCAAAGCCAAGGTAAACAGACAGGCAATTAGCAATAACTTTCTCATAATTAAATTTATTTTAGTTCTTACTCTGTTTTCTATTTCTCCTCTCCTCCTTAAGTTCTTCTTTCAGAACTTTCGGATCTTTTCCGGCTAAAACGATAACAAATTCACCTTTTGGATCTACTTCGGTGAAATGTTGTATCACTTCTGCCAGAGTTCCTCGCACGCTCTCTTCGTGAATTTTGGAAATTTCACGGCAGCAACTTACCTGACGGTCTTCGCCGAAAACTTCGGCAAACTGCTGCAGAGTTTTTAACACACGATAGGGAGATTCATAGAAAATCATTGTCCGCGTTTCATTCTTCAAAGATTCCAGATGAGAGGCTCTGCCTTTCTTTTGAGGCAAGAATCCTTCAAAACAAAATCTGTCACAAGGTAATCCTGATGATACGATAGCAGGAATGCAAGCCGTTGCACCCGGCAATGTCTGCACAACAATACCCTCTTTCGCTGCTTCACGGGCAAGATAGAATCCCGGGTCGCTGATACCCGGTGTTCCTGCATCACTAATCAAAGCTACTGTCTGTCCCGCTTTCAATTTTTCTATAACTCTCAACGTTGTGCCATGCTCATTGAACTTATGATGAGCCTGTAAATGATTTTTTATATCAAAATGCTTTAATAGAACACTCGAAGTACGAGTATCCTCAGCTAAAACAAGATCGGCTTCCTTTAATATTCGGATAGCGCGAAGTGTCATGTCCTCCATATTACCTACCGGAGTAGGAACAATATACAATATTCCCATATAGCATACAAATGTAGACAAATATTCGTAAGGTGCAAAATATTCTGTAATTTCTTTGCAATTTTTAAAAGGTCGAATGATTTTCCGCTTTTTTATTTTGTTTTATATACGATTTACACTACCTTTGCAAACGAATATGATGGAAAATTTAATAGGAGAAGTACACCGTCCAGGAAGAATTGAAGTGGTATGCGGGTCGATGTTCTCTGGTAAGACAGAAGAACTCATTCGAAGAATGAAACGCGCTAAGTTTGCCAAGCAAAGGGTTGAGATTTTCAAGCCTTCTATCGACATACGCTATTCTGAGGAAAATGTCGTCAGCCATGACCATAATGCCATACATTCCACTCCTATCGATTCATCTTCTAGCATATTGCTGCTTGCTGATGATATTGATGTCGTCGGTATTGACGAGGCTCAATTTCTGGATGACGGTTTGATTGACGTATGTAATACCTTGGCAAATCGAGGCGTTCGAGTAATCATCGCAGGACTTGACATGGACTATCAAGGGCATCCTTTCGGACCTATACCTGCGCTCTGCGCTATTGCCGACGAGGTAACCAAGGTGCATGCCATCTGCGTGAAATGTGGTGCCCTCGCCTATGTGAGCCACCGTTTGGTAAAAAACAATAAACGCGTTTTGTTAGGTGAGAAAGATGAATACGAACCTCTTTGCCGGGAATGTTACCAAAAGGCTATTGAAGCTGAAAAGAAACAAAATACCAAGTAGGATATGGAACAGAAAATTACTTTTGATAAACTAATACGATGGATCGGAATCACACTATTGATACTGACCGTGTTGTTTATGGTAAATTACCTAAGCAATGTCTTGCTACCGTTCTTTATTGCCTGGCTCTTGGCTTACTTATTATATCCTATCGTTAAGTTTGTACAATTCAAGATGCATGTCAAAATACGTGCCATCGCTATCATCATAACGATGATTGGGGTCATCGGTGTCATTGCGGGAATCATGTATCTCATCATTCCTCCTATGATTGACCAGTTTGCAAAACTCAGCGACATACTTTCCAATTGGGCGCATCATACTGCTCACACCAATAACATCACGGGACTCGTACAGAACTGGATTCAGGAAAACCAGGGACTGATTGAGAACTTCCTTAAAAGCAAGGACTTTAGCGACACGCTGAAGACTGCCATGCCTAAGGTTTTCGCTGTTGTCGGGCAAACTGCAAATGTAGTGATCAGTATCATCGCTTCGCTCATCACCTTATTATATATGTTCTTCATCCTCATGGATTATGAGTATCTGACATCCAATTGGATCAGAATCTTTCCTAAGAAGAACCGTCCTTTCTGGCACGAACTGGCAAGTGACGTAGAGCGTGAGCTAAATAATTATATTAGAGGACAGGGTGTCATCGCACTCATCATGGGTATACTGTTCTGCATCGGATTTACAATCATCGGTTTCCCTATGGCTATTGGCTTGGGAATATTGATCGGAATACTAGACCTCGTACCGTATCTGCATACATTCGCACTTATCCCAACTGCTTTCCTCGCGGTACTGAAAGCTGCAGACACGGGACAGAATTTCTGGATGGTATTCGGTTCGGCTGTCTTGGTATTCTGCATCGTGCAAATTATCATAGACATGATCGTGACGCCAAAGGTCATGGGAAAAGCAATGGGACTGAACCCTGCCATCTTGTTGTTAAGCTTATCAGTATGGGGAGCTATACTTGGTTTTATCGGTTTGATCATTGCCTTACCGTTAACAACTTTGATTATGGCTTATTGGCAAAGATATGTAACCAAGGAACATCTAGACAAGGAAATTGAGAAAAAATGAAGATTATTCGCAAAAAAGTCGCAAATAATTTGGGAGTTTCAAAAAAAAGATGTACCTTTGCACTCGATTTAAAAAATCACCTATTTACATAGGTCTAGCTTTCGAAAGAAAGATGGGATCGGTTCGCTAGCTCAGCTGGTAGAGCATCACACTTTTAATGTGAGGGTCATGGGTTCGAGCCCCATGCGAGCCACTCGAGAGAGAAGAGGCAATTGCAGTAATGCAGTTGCTTTTTTTTATTTTTTTAAAATATCATTTTCCCTAATCATGAGTGCATTTTCAAACATAAAATTAATTGCTTTCGATGCTGATGATACTTTATGGGATTGTCAGTCATACTTTGAAAAAGTAGAAAAAGAATATTGCGAAATTTTGTCTAAATGGGGAAATTATCAGGAAATATCTGAAGCCTTGTTCCAAACAGAAACCAAAAACATGGATTTACTTGGTTATGGTTGTAAGGCTTTTACTATTTCTTTAATAGAGAATGCGGTAAAACTAAGTCACGGGGACATCAATGGTAATGATATTCAGAAAATCATAGAGCTCAGTAAAACGCTTCTGAAACTCCCGAGCACACCTCTCCCAGAGGTTGAAAAGACACTCCATGAGATAAGAAGAATGGACAAATATGACTTGGTCATCTTTACCAAAGGGGAAATCCTTGACCAACAAAATAAAATCAAACGCTCAGGACTAGAAAAATATTTCGATGATGTCGTCATCGTCTCGGACAAAACCCGAGAGGAATACGTAAAACTATGTCGAGAACATGATACAGGAATCAATAACCTATTGATGATCGGAAACTCTTTTAAATCTGATATCAAACCTGTATTGCAGTTAGGTGGTTATGCTGTCCACATCCCGTTCCATGTAGAATGGAAACATGAGGTAACTGATGAGTACGACCACAATCATCTTATTCGCTTGCAGCAATTCTGTCAATTAACAGAAATCCTCTGATACAGTTTTTTTACTAAAAATAAAGGATTCATCTTTTTTTTTAGTATATTTGCAACCAAATGGACTAATAAAAGATGAACATTTTTGAATTATTACACAACAATAAAACTGAAAAGCATTTCTCTTTTGAGGTGTTACCGCCTCTTAAAGGAAACGGAACCACTAGTTTATTTAAAACTATCGATATTTTAAAGGACTACAATCCCTTATTCATCAATATCACCAACCACTCTAGCGAATACATATACAAAGAGTTGGAAAATGGTCTTATTGAAAGGAGGCGTGTGCACAGACGTCCGGGAACTGTGGCTATAGCTGCTGCTATACAAAACAAATATAGAATTCCTGTCATTCCGCATATCATCTGCAGTGGGGCTACAAAGGATGATATAGAATATGAATTACTCGACTTGCAATTCTTAGGAATCAGCAATCTGTTCATCCTTCGTGGTGATAAGGCTCATGAGGACAAACATTTCACCCCTGTCAAAGGAGGATATGCTCATGCTACAGAACTCATAGAACAAATTAATCGATTCAATGAGGGATATTTCGTTGACGGAACTCCTATCAAGCATCCTGGACACCATTTCGATTATGGCGTTGCATGCTATCCTGAGAAACACGAAGAGGCTCCTAACCTTGAACAGGATTTGATCCACCTGAAAGAGAAACAAGACTTAGGGGCACAATACGCTGTAACACAGTTGTTTTATGATAACCAGAAGTATTTTGATTTTGTAGATAAAGCTCGGGATATGGGAATCACTATTCCTATCATCCCTGGCATAAAACCTTTTGCGAAACTGTCTCAACTGACAATAGTACCAAAGACTTTCCATATCGATTATCCAGAAGAATTGGCTACGGAGGCTCTCAAATGCAAAACTGACGAGGAAGCCAAAAGCTTGGGCATCGAATGGACGACTCACCAAATAGAGGATCTATACAAACATGGTATCAAGAACGTTCACTTCTATACAGTATCTGCTGTAGACAGCGTAAAGGAGATTTTAAACAGATTATAAACGTTCACAAGGATATACGAGAAGCATGAAATTTAGTGAAGTTATAGGCCAAAAAGAAGCATTAAAACTTTTGCGCGATTTAGCAGAGGAGCAGCGCATTCCGCACGCTATCTTGTTTACGGGTCCTGAGGGATCTGGTAAAATCGCTATTGCTTTGGCTTTTGCATCCTATCTGTTAGGAGAACGCGATGACGAGGGTAATAATCGTCAGGCTGAAGCGATGCTGAAAAAATGGGAGCACCCAGACCTACACTTCACATATCCAACTATAAAACTTCCTTCCTTCACTAGTGACCATCAACCTATAAGTGATGACTTCTCCAAGGAGTGGCATGAACTACTCATGCAGGGGCCGTACTTTTCTTTAGAGCAATGGATGACACAAATGGGGGCTGCAAACCAGCAGGCGGTCATCACAGGAGCAGAAAGTGATGAAATATCCAGAAAACTTAGTCTGAAATCAAGCCAGGGTGGTTACAAGATCAGTATCATCTGGTTGCCTGAGCGTATGAATGGAACTGCTGCCAATAAGTTATTAAAACTATTGGAAGAACCGCCTCATCAGACAATCTTTATGCTTGTCAGCGAACATCCTGACCAGTTGCTGGAAACGATAAGAAGTAGAACTCAGCGATTTGAGATCAAGAAAATCGATAACGAGGCTCTGGAAAATGCACTTGTCGAACGAAGGGGCATCGATGGTGACTCTGCACACAGAATAGCAAGATTCGCTAACGGTAATTGGAACAAGGCCTTGGAGGAATTAGACGCTGGAAATGAAAATAATCAGTTCCTCGACATGTTTATCATGCTTATGCGCTTGTCATATATGAGAAATATCCATGACCTTAAAAAATGGAGTGAAGCTGTAACTTCTTTTGGACGTGAGAAACAAAAAAGAATGTTAGAGTATTTCCTCAGGTTGGTCCGAGAAAACTTCATGTACAACTTTCAAAAGCCAGAACTGATCTATATGACGCAAAATGAAGAGAACTTCTCTAAGAATTTTGCAAGATTCATCAACGAGGCCAATATCATTGATATTTCAAATTTACTAAATAAGGCATTGCGTGATATCGGACAAAATGCAAATGCTAAAATTGTATTCTTCGATATCGCCTTAAATATGATTGTATTGCTTATTAGAAAATAATATATGGATTATAATAATTTAGATTTTAAATCATGCAATGACTGTGACCGAGGTCTTTGTGCCTGCGCAGTCGGAAGACAAGATAGACAACTGAACACTTACGATTGGTTGGCTGATGTGCCAGGAAATGCACAAAGCACCGATCTTGTTGAAGTTCAATTTAAAAATACCCGAAAGGGGTATTATCATAATGTCAACAACCTAGATTTAAAAAAGGGGGATATCGTTGCTGTGGAGGCTAACCCGGGACACGACATTGGTGTCGTCACATTGACAGGACGTCTCGTAAAACTGCAACTGAAAAAGGCTAACCTGAAATCGGCTGATGACATCAAACGTATTTACAGAATTGCTAAACCTGTAGATATGGATAAGTATCACGAGGCTAAGAGTCGTGAACATGGAACGATGATACAGAGTCGACAAATTGCAAAAGACTTAGGATTGCAAATGAAAATCGGTGATGTGGAATATCAAGGTGATGGAAACAAAGCTATATTCTACTATATCGCTGACGAAAGAGTCGACTTCAGACAATTAATCAAAGTGCTTGCTGACACTTTCCATATCCGAATTGAGATGAAGCAGATCGGTGCAAGACAGGAAGCTGGTAGAATCGGTGGAACAGGACCTTGCGGACGTGAACTGTGCTGTGCTACTTGGATGAAGAATTTCTCTAGTGTAAGCACAAATGCTGCACGTATTCAGGACATATCTCTGAATCCTCAGAAACTGGCTGGTATGTGTGCTAAACTTAAATGCTGTCTCAATTATGAGGTTGACGACTATATGGAGGCTAGTAAGAATCTTCCTAGCAAGGAAATTATTCTTCAGACAAAAGACAGTGATTATTATCTTTTCAAAACTGATATCCTTGCCGGCATGTGCAGTTATTCTACTGATAAGAACCTTGCGTCAAATCTAGAAACGATTACTGCTGAACGTGCTCGACAAATCATCGAAATGAACAAGCATGGAGAGAAGCCTCTCTCTTTATTGGAGGATAATCAAGAAAGACAAACGCAAAAGCATATTGACCTGCTCGCTGATGCTGATGTCAGCCGCTTCGATAAGGCTAAAAAGAAAAAGAAGAAGAAGGGAAATAAGAATTCTCAAGCAGGCGGCAATAAGCAGCCTAACAACAAGCAGGCTACTCCTAATAACAAAACTTCGGAACATAGCAAGGCTAACAAGAACGGAGATAACAGACGTTCTAATAACCGTCAACGCCAAAACAAAAACAACAAGTCTGAAGAAAATAAAGGATGATGAAAAAAGTATTCTATGGAATATTAGCAATAATGGCTGTCACAGCCTGTACAGGGAACAAGGTGTATGATACTTATAATCATACACCAATCTCTGGATGGGAGAAAAATGACACTCTGATATTTGACGTTCCTGCAATGGCAAAAAGTGGATCGTATCAGGAATTTCTCGGACTTAGAATCAATGGTGCTTATCCTTTCATAGGACTAACCTTAATCATTGAGCAAACTAAATATCCACAGAATTTGACTCAAATTGATACGGTCAACTGTCAATTGATAAATAAGAACGGAACATATAAGGGACAAGGGGTTGCCTCTATTCAATATAAATTACCGGTCTCAATTCTTCAATTGGAAAAGGGTGACTCTCTTCATATATGTATCCGACATGATATGAAACGGGAAATACTCCCAGGAATAAGCGAAATCGGTATAGAGTGTATTAGGAAATAATCTACACTCTTACCAAATTTCTTCCTGCATCTATCCTAAGAAAGATAAAAAGAAGTATCGTAAATCCCCATAATGATGATCCACCATAACTAAAGAATGGCAGTGGAATTCCGATAACAGGGGTTAGCCCTAATACCATGCCGACATTGATGAATACATGGAATAGGAATATACTTAAAACACAATAACCATAAACACGCCCAAACGTAAATGGTTGGCGCTCGGCTAAATATATTAATCGTAATATCAAAGCAAGGAATAATAAAAGAACACTTGCTGAGCCAAAGAATCCTTCCTCCTCGCCAACTGTACAAAAGATAAAATCTGTGTCTTGCTCTGGAACAAACTTCAATTTGGTCTGTGTTCCATTCAAAAAGCCTTTTCCGAAAATGCCACCGGAACCTATGGCTATCTCACTTTGATGGACATTATATCCTGCTCCTGCCAAGTCTTCATCCAATCCCAATAATACATTAATACGAACTCGCTGATGGGGCTCCATGACATTATTGAGGACATAATCTGCCGAGCAGAAAAAGAGCATTGAACCAAGTGTAAAAGCTGCTATGAAAAAGTAGTTTCGAACTCTAGAGCCAAGACCGTGATACAACAAGTAGATTACTATAGAAACGGTAATTATCAATTGTACCCAGATGATATCAAAACGTATCACATATTCGGAGAAAAGTAATGCCAATATTGTCACTGACACGCAACCTACTCCTATCACCAAGGCATGTCCACGATCTCGACAATACTCATAAACCATGCCTACGGTGAAGATATGTATTAAAAGGAATACTACAAACTTACCTACGGATGTAGGAATATCCCATAAGAGTACATTCTCATATTTTATACCTACGACAAAGTATACTACCATTGCAAAGGCCGTAAACAAAATACAGCCTGGCATACCTTCACGATATAGTGCAAGGAAAAATACTAGATATACAAGTGCGGAACCTGTTTCTCTCTGACCGATAATCATCAGAACAGGAAGGAAGATGACGCAGCAAGCTGTTGCAAAATGCTTCCAATTCTGCATAACAAACCCATAGGTGCTCAATAATTTTCCCAATGCTAATGCTGTGGCAAACTTAGCAAACTCTGCCGGCTGTAATCTCACTGGCCCCAGTACGAGCCATGAACGTGAACCTTTAATACTATGAGGATTGAATATCGTAACAAACAACAAGAGCACTAATGCCGCATAAAGAACATAAGCAAATGTATCATAGAAACGATCATCCAGCATCAATAAGACAAAGCCAAGCATTATCGAAGTTCCTATCCAAACAATCTGCATGCCTGAACGGGAACTCAAACTAAATATTTCGGTATCACCATAAGTATAGCTGGCACCACAAACGCTAAACCATCCAAATATAAGAAGACATATATAGATGGCTACTGTCCACCAATCAAGTGCACGTAAAATGCTAGTTTGTCTACCTGTTTGCCTTTCCATAACCTATTCTCCGCTTTTGTAATTCATCAGCTTCTCGTGCCATTGCAGGAGATAACTTTCCTTTTATATACTGTTCAAAAAGTACACCGGCAATAGGGACTGCAAAATCAGCACCGAATCCTCCATTCTCTACATATACTGCTATTGCTATCCTTGGATTATTCATAGGAGCAAATCCCATGAAGACAGAGTGGTCTTGTCCCCTATTCTGGGCTGTACCTGTCTTTCCACAAATCGGAAAATCCAAATGCCTCAAATACTTACATGTTCCACCTAGGACGGAACTCCTCATACCTGCCACTACATAATTGTAAGCTTGTCGACTTGCCTTTGTGTAATGGCGATGGCGATACAGAGTATCTAATGGCTCGCCTTTTACTCTTTTCACAACATGAGGTATATAATAATAGCCACGATTAGCTATTGTCGCACCCAAATTCGCAATCTGCAAAGGAGTTAGGTTTACCTCACCCTGACCAATTGCAATACTGATTATCGTCAATCCGTTCCAAGAACCGTGATAAGCTTTATCATAGAATTGGGCATTAGGAATCAGTCCTCGCTTCTCACCAGGTAAATCTATACCTAACTTGTACCCAAATCCCATACTTACCATATAATCACGCCAAGTGTTCATTGCATCTTGCACGCTCTTATACTTTACACGGTTTTGCATCATATGATATAAGCCCCAGCAGAAATAACCATTACATGACGTCGCAATGGCATCTATCAATGCCAATGGAGATGGATGCCCATGGCAACCTACATGAAGACCTTTATATGAAAATCCATGATTACATGGATATTGAGTATGCAAATTAATAATCCCCTCCGTAAGATAAGTTAACGCCTGAGTGGTCTTAAAAGTAGAACCAGGAGGATACTGTCCCATTATACTACGGTTAAGGAGAGGTTTCCAAGGATTCAAAGATAGCTTTGCATGGTTTTTTCCTCTATTCCGTCCCACCATAATACGTGGATCATATGTTGGTGAAGAAACCATAGCCAAGACTTCACCCGTACTAGGTTCAATAGCGACAATGGCACCAATCTTACCTTGCAGCATACGCTCCCCCAAGGCTTGCAAGTTTAAATCGATACCCAAGGTTAAATCCTTTCCTGGAATAGGACGCTGATCAAGCCTTCCATTCTGATAATTACCTTGTATTCTACCATGAGCGTCACGTAAAAGAATCTGTACACCCTTTACGCCACGAAGCTGTTTTTCATAACTCTTTTCAACACCCGTCTTACCGATAAAATCGCCTGGCTGGTAATAATCGTCATCTTCTATATCAGCATCATTAACTTCTCCTACGTCACCAAGTACATGAGCAGCATAAGGATATTGATATTGACGAATACTACGTCGCTGCATATAGAACCCTGGAAAACGAAACATCTTCTCTTGGAAGACACTGAACTCTTTATCGGATATCTGACTCATGAAGAGCTGTTGGGTGAAACGAGAATATCCAGGATTCTTGGAATAATCCTTGATATCATTCATTCGTTTGATAAAGAATTCCTTTGTTATGCCCAAAGTCTTACAGAATTCAAGCGTATCCAAATGTCCCTTCTCTTCGTTCATCACAACCATGATATCATAGGCAGGTTGATTATATACCATCAACTTACCTTTCCTATCGTAGATGACTCCACGAGAAGGATATTCTATTTTCTTGAGAAAAGCATTAGAATCAGCATTTTTCTTGTAATCATCGCTCATAATCTGGAGCGTAAAAAGGCGGATGATATAAACCAACACCACAATAGCGGCTATACCACCGATCACAAAACGCCGATTCTCAAGACTATATTCTTTCATCTATTTTCTAAAGTTCTCTATTGTAAGCAAAAGGATCATAGTGATCAAGTAGCTTCCTAAGACGCACTCCAACCATTGAAGCCAATTAAAGAATGTAAATGTCTCGAATGTAAAAAACAAGAGACAATATACAAAAACCATAATCAATGCATAATAAACAAAAGAACTTCCACCCATAGTTCTCATAGATGGTACCACATCCTCACCCGTCTCACGGGCATCTCTCGGGATAAAGAGATTCAACAAGACTGGTTGAAGAGCACCTAAAATGGTCATTGATGCCGCTGCGACACCAGGAGTGTTTGAGAAGATATCAACCATAAGACCTAACGAGAAAGACCATAACAATACGCCCCATTTAGGATAATTACGACGAAAATGTAACACTAAATAGACATACAATAATGGTGTCGCACAGTTTAACAGATGAATATGATTCAACACAAGTACCTGTGCCAACAAAAGAACAACAAAAGTAAAGAAGCTTCGAAGCGTTTCTATATTCATATCAATACTCCTCTCTAGGTTTTATGGAATCTTGTGCAGCATGCAAGATCTCCATACGTTCTTGCATAATAGCATCATCGATGATACAAACATCTCTTAAACTGCCGAAATCTGTCGACAGTTCTATCTGCAAGCGATAAGATAATCCGTCTTGCGAATTGAAGACATGCAAAATACGTCCCACTAATATTCCTGGTGGAAATACAGAGGAATAACCACTCGTCACGATTTTATCATACAAACGGAAATGTGCATGACGAGGGACATCTACGACACTTGCCAATTTACTAGAGCCACCATTCCATTTCAAATAGCCAAAATAATTGCGATTCTTAATCGATACACTTATGTTGGATTGAGAATTCAATATTGGAATCACTACAGAATAATGAGCTGAGACAAGATAAACGATGCCTACGACACCTACGCCGCAGACAACGCCCATATCTTTTCTTACTCCGTCTTCTGATCCCTTATTGAGGGTAATGAAATTGTCCCTTTTATTAAGACTATTCTCAACGACCTTAGCAGGAATCAACCTATAACCAGAAAGTGAGGCTATAAGTGGTTTATGCATAATCAGACTGTCATTGCGAGAATTCTCCAAAGAGTCTGTCAATGCCTTAATTTGATGTTCCAAGTACACATTGCGCTGTGTAAGTTGTTCATTAGCCTTTGATAACGAGAAATACGAATCTATTGCAGAATTCCATTCATAGATTTTTCCTGCTACCATATTGGCTGAAGAAAACCACACACTACCCTGATAACTGTTGTATTGAAACAACAGAACAAGACTAATTACCTCTAGAAGAACGAAAACGAACCAGTGATTATATTTCGTCAGAAACTCTATAAGGTTTCGCATATCGTTATCTCTTCAGGAATGAGAAGCGATCGACATTCTTCAATGCGATACCGGCTCCTCTTGCTACACTGTGCAAAGGATCTTCTGCAATATGGAAAGGTATATTAATCTTATCGGTAAGACGCTTATCCAAGCCACGGAGCAAGGCACCACCACCAGACAAATAGATACCATTCTTAACAATATCTGCATACAACTCTGGAGGAGTATTCTCCAAAGCACTCAAAACAGCATTTTCTATCTTTGCAACGGTCTTGTCCAAGCAATGAGCGATTTCCTGATAACATACAGGTACTTCCATTGGTAAGGCTGTAATACGGTTAGGACCATGAACGATATAATCCTCAGGAGCCTCTTCTCCTAAATCTGTCAAGGCACTACCGACGTGTATCTTAATACGCTCTGCCATACGCTCACTGACCTTAACATTGTGCTGACGACTCATATATTCCTGAATATCTGCTGTCAAATCATCACCTGCTATACGGATGGAGTTATTACTTACAATTCCACCTAATGAGATTACGGCAATCTCGGTAGAACCACCACCTATATCAACAATCATGTTACCTTCTGGAGCCTCAACATCGATACCTATACCTATAGCGGCTGCCATTGGTTCAAAAATCAAATACACATCACGACCACCAGCATGCTCCGCACTATCACGTACAGCACGAAGTTCTACCTCAGTACTACCTGAAGGAACACCGATGACCATTCGTAATGATGGTGATGGAGTTATCAGACGACTGCCTTTGCGAACCATCTGAATCAGTCCACGCATCATCTGCTCACAAGAAGTAAAATCTGCGATAACGCCATCGCGCAAAGGACGAACTGTACGGATATCGTCATGTGTTTTCTCGTACATCATCTTTGCCCTCTCACCTACAGCTATCATCTTGTTTGTACCGCGGTCTAAGGCAACAACAGAAGGCTCGTCAACAACAATCTTGTCATCACTGATAATAATAGTGTTGGCGGTACCCAGATCCATTGCAATTTCCTGAATAAATGAAAAAAGTCCCATCCTTAATGATTATAATTATTTTTTAAGCTTTAAAATCAATTGATTTATATGATTTCCTCTCTTTGGATGAGAGGAAACCTTTGTACGTTATTTTGCAAACCAAGCATGGATTGCTGTATCATAATGGCTACTTACGCCAAATGCACGTTCTGCAAACATCTTGCGCTCTTCGATTTCTGTCTGCGCTCCATTGGCATTCAGGATATCAAGAAGAACACTATATTCAGCCTTTGATGGTACGATAACAACATCCTTGAAGTTCTTCGCACCTGCACGGATCAAGGAAATACCACCTATATCGATTTTCTCTATAATATCTTGCTCTGATGCTCCACTTGCTACAGTTTGCTCAAATGGATACAAATCAACAACTACAAGATCAATTGAAGGAATCTCATACTCGTTCATCTGGGCTTGATCACCTTCATTATCGCGGCGAGCAAGTATTCCACCGAAAATTTTTGGATGTAATGTCTTTACACGACCACCCAAAATAGACGGATAAGTGGTTACGTCTTCCACCTTCTGGCACTCATAGCCCAAAGACTCTATAAACTTTTGGGTTCCGCCAGTACTTAAAAACTTAACACCTTCCTCATTCAATTTCTTAAGAAGATCCTCTAGACCATCCTTGTGAAAGACTGAGATAAGTGCAGTCTTGATTTTTTTTGTTTCAGCCATATATTATGTACATTATATATTTAGAGATTGCAAAGTTACTAATTTTGAGGAAAAACACCTATTATTTTTATAGAAAACTACAATTATTAACCAAAAAAGCGCCTTTCAAGGCGCTTTTATGGTTAGATAAAGATATCTTAAGAGATATCTAAGATTATTCTGATTAATTCCAAAGTGGAGTAATTTCAAAGCGGAATGTTCGATCTTTAAACTGAACACGATACTTAGGCAAGGCTTTTGCCTCTTTACTCCAACTATTGATTCCGCCGACACCTGTCATAGCTTGGTCGATAAACAAGTTGGTATATTGGGATTTTGGAACTTGTGGACTATGTCTTTGTCCTTTATCTTTTCCTTCATCCAGATCTTCTGTATTGTAATGTAATGCGCTCGCTGTAAACAATTCGTTCGATGTTACTCTAAACTTCTGTTTTCCATTTCCTTGATTCCACCAACGGATATCTGTCTTTGTTCCCGACTCCTGAGGACGGATATAAGGATAGAATTGTTCATCTGCGGTCTGACTATATATTGCTACATTCTGAGATTCATTTCTGTCTGAATAGTTCTCGATAGGTCCTCGACCATAGAATTCACTCTTATCCCAGCTATAAGGGGCCTGAAGCAGCATTCCGAATCGGAACATCTCCTTGACATCACTCTCCTGCAGAACTTTCATATTCTCTGTAACCTGAAGTTGACCCTTTGCATTAAAGCAGTAAGAAATTGTCAACAGGGATTTTGTTTCTGGCATATCATATACAAAGGTTGCCTCTGCTTTACCGCCGTCAACTTTCTTCAAAGTGGCATCTTTCAAGTTCAACTTTAGATCTTTCCACACCTTATATTCATACTGGAGACCTGCTCCCATATCGTTATCTGTAACAGCTCTCCAGAAGTTTGGTTTCAAGGTTCCACCTTCTCCCAAGATAGATTTTCCTGCAACCTCGTATTTTGACATCAAACCTGTCTCTGGATCAAATGCTACGTTTACGACATCGTTCGAGATTGTCATATTCTTCTTATTAATCTTCAACTTGCCTTCGGCCTTCAACTCACCAGAGACTTTTTCACCATCTGCCACCTTCATCTGACGATATGCTACAACTTGTCCTTCTTTCATCAGAGGTTCTGCTGTCTTCAAACGGAATTCTACATTCAAGAGCAGTTCATGTCCTTGATATTTATCCGCATGAAGAGGAAGCACAAACTGTGCAGAATCTTGAGGGGCGACATTCAGTTCTGCGACTTCACCGGTTTCCACCACCTTTCCGTCTGCCTGTAACTGCCATACCATCTTTACATTTTCAAGATTACGGAAGAAGTTTTCATTAAATACTTTTATTTTCCCCGACTTGGTATCAACAGGGGTTGCCCATATATTCTGATAGAAATACCCAACTTCATAAGTCTGAGGATTTGGCACGCGATCAGGATTCAGAAGTCCATTACAGTTGAAGTTATTGTCTGATGCATCATAACTGTTATAGTCTCCACCATATTTATAAATATCACGTCCCTGTGCATCCTTTCCATGCAATGCCTGATCAACGAAGTCCCAGATAAATCCACCCTGGAATTTTGGATATTTGCGAACCAAATCCCAGTATTCCTTGAATCCACCAGAAGAATTTCCCATAGCATGAGAATATTCACATTGTATCAGAGGTTTGTTAAATCGATTATCCAAAGAATATCCTTCACATCCTGCCTGTGATAAATACATCGGACAGAAGATATCCGTATTTCTTCCTGCAGCACCTGCCTGTTCGTATTGTACCGGGCGACTTGCATCCTGTCCCTTTATCCAATCATAAGCATCTTCAAAGTTCTTACTGTTCTTTGTTTCATTTCCTAAACTCCAAACAATAATACTAGGATGATTGAAATTCACCTTGACATTATGCTGGTTACGCTCCAAAATTTGTTTTGCGAACAAAGGGGTACCAGAGATCGCGTCTTTATGATAACCAAAGCCATGACTTTCTTGGTTTGCTTCTGCTACCACATAAATACCATACTCATCACAGAGTTCATACCATAACGGATCATTTGGATAGTGGCTCGTTCTGACGGCATTGATATTAAATTGCTTCATCAGTTGGATGTCCTGAATCATTCTCTCGCGACTAACGACATATCCTCCATCAGGATCCATCTCGTGTCTGTCTGCACCTTTTATATAAATAGGCTTGCCATTCAGCAACAGTTGTGAATTCTTGATTTCTACTTTTCTGAATCCTACTCGTTGCGGAATAGCCTCAACAACCTTTCCATTCTCTTTAAGAAGAACTACCACGGTGTAAAGATTAGGAACTTCTGCCGACCACTTCTTGGCATTACGAATTGTCCACACATGGTTATAATCTATATCGCGATTCTTACCACGAGAAGCTGTCAACGATTTTACGGTAGTACCTAACAATACACCTTTATTATATAGGCGATACTCTATATCAAGTCGGGCATTACGTACCAAACTCGTATTTACCTTGACATCAATATCCAGTTTACCGTCTTGATAATTATTCAAGAGGTCTGGAGTAATACGGATATCTGTAATACTAGAAGAAGGATTCTTGGTGTATAAATAAGATTCACGTGCAGTTCCACTTAAACGCCAGAAGTCTTGGTCTTCGCAATAGCTACCATCGCACCATCTAAAGGTCTGGAAAGCGATCAGATTTTTTCCTTTTTTCAGATAAGGCGTAATGTTGAATTCTGCTGCAATTTTGGAATCCTCAGCATAACCCACATATTGTCCATTTACCCACAGATAGATATTAGAGGTAACACTTCCGAAATGAGCAATTACCTCACGTCCATTCCAAGAATCCGGTATTGTGATGACTCTTCGATAAGAGCCGATGTGATTATCCTTCAAAGGAACTTCCGGAGGATTATTCTGGAAATGTCCTCTCCATGCAAAACCTACATTTACATATTCAGGATCACCATAACCATTCAACTCCCAGTTGCCCGGAACTTTCATTGTTTTCCATGAGGAGTCGTTAAAATCCAATCTATAAAAATCCTGAGGACGCTGATCAGCGTTAGGCACCCAATTGAATTTCCAATCACCATCAAGTGACAAGAAATTACCTGAAAGTATTTTGTTACCTTGCAATGCTTTATCCAACGATTCATAAGAGAAAAAACTCGTATGCATCGGATAGCGATTAACTTCGTTAACCTGCATATCGTGCCATTCGGTAAAAGTTGGTTGAACACTTGGAGCTGCCAGCACTTGCATACTAAGCCCCAAAAATGTAAGTGATGTTAGTAGTTTCATCTTGTTATTTTTAGATTTTCGATTTCAAGGTGCTAATTTAACACTATTATTCGAAATATGCAAGTTAACAGGCTTTTGATAAACAAAATTTAGGAATTTGGGATAGTTTATGCTGCTGGAGAATACTACTAGAAAGTTTTACCTTAAAAAGAAACCCGTATTACGAAGTTAACTATGTAAGGCGATGCTGTTAACTACACAAGGCTACGAAGTTAACTATGTAAAGCGATGTTGTTAACTACGTCAAGCTACGAAGTTAACTTCGTTAGCCGACGTAGTTATATACGTATTTTAAATTATAAATTCATATTCAGAGATACTCCGAAATTCACCCACAAACCAGGTTGTTTCAGGCGTCCAAAATCGACATATCTATGACTCAGGATATTATTCGCCTCACAATAGAATGTGTATAATTTCTCTGCCCAAGAGATTCTGGCATCAACGACACTATAAGGTGAATATTTTGAGAATACATAGACCTTATTGACTACGTCATAGCCACTGGCATATCTTCCATTTCGCTTCTGAAAACGGTATATTACATTAACATCCATTTTCTTCCATACGTTGAACCGAAGATCTGCAACGATTTTATGTCGTAAGTATTCCAGCACATACTGGCTAACAATTCCATCATATTTCGCTTGCTCTTGATTAGCATAAGCATACGACACTTGTAGCTTCTTGAGAACATTCTGGGAAGGAAGCAGTTCCTGAAAATCCAGATAAGAGTTGAGTTCCACTCCCACAGAATTGATTCTTCCAAAGTTGGTCGTCGTCAGAACTGGAGAATCTGACTTTGTATCTATAACCCAGTCTATCAGATTTTTCATGCGATTATAATACACACTTACGTTACTCCAGAAAGAACGAGACTGATATTTTGCTCCAAGTTCTAAGGCTGAGAGCTCTTCCGGCTTTAAATTATGGTTTGCATTAAATCCTTTGGAATTATAGTATAATTCTGTAGCGGAAGGCATACGTAACGAGGAATTGTACGATGCATATAGTTTCCAATGTTTATCTATCGAATAACCGGCATCAACACTTGGATATACTTGCATATGCATCTCTGACCAGCTGTTCTTTACGGCAATAGCACCTAAAGACATCGTAAACTTATCTAGAAGGATGTTATGCTCGATAACAAACTGCACGTTTGTACGGTTCAGCCCATATTCATAGTTTCGGTCTGTTCCATGAATATGTTTAGGGGTTTGGAGTTTTTCTCCTAAGTTTCCACTAACTAGGTCTTCGTTTCTCAATTCAGCACCAAAACCTGTTCGTCCTAACTTCCAATCAAAATATCCATTCAGATTTACGCCATAAACATCTGTACGATGGTAATTATAAGGATATGCAGAAGGGTTTTGATGAAAAAGTTCCCATTTATCAAAATTGCGATTCCAATAAATTGAAGGTCGTATATGGAATTTTCCTTCAATGTTTTCGGCCTGAACAGCTGTATAAGTCTTTAAGGTTCTCTCATACTGTTCATCAGAATAAGCACTATAGAAGGTATTACTTCCAAAGCCTTTCGTACTCATTCCACAATGCCAGTTTACTTTCCATAAACCATCATTATAGACACCTTGATAGAAGAATTTTCCTCCGGAATAGTCGGAATTCAGTTTACCAGACTTACTTCTCTGATAGCCATCACTCTTACTATAACTCGCAGAAAAAGAGTTATTCCACAATCCATTCGCCAAGTTTGCTCTAGTTCCGGCTTGCCAATATCCGTAACTTCCTCCCTTGACATTTACCGACATACTACTTTTCGAAGGTATCTTGGTCACTATATTTATGGCACCAAGAAGCGAAGAGGTACCATAAGCGCGACCGGCAGGGCCTTCCAGCACTTCGATTCGTTCGATTTCACTCAAACCAACGGGGAAATCAAAGGCATTATGTCCTGTTTGCGGATCATTGATATTGATGCCGTTCAGAAGGATTGTGACTTGCTCATAATTTCCACCTCGGATACCGACATCCGTCTGAGCTCCCAACGGCCCTCGCTGACGGACATCAACGCCTACGGCGTATTTCAGCAAATCGTTTACACTTTGTACTGGGGCAGCGATGATATCCTCACGTCCTAGTACAGTTACCATTCTAGCTTGCTGACTTAATGTCAGTGGCGCTCTAGACGCAGTCACTTGGACTTCATCCAGTTCGTAAGCCTTTTTCTGCATCGCAGAGTCGGTAGTAACCTTGCTGACATCTGTGCTTATACCTTCCGCTTTTGCATGCGAAAGAGTAGCCACACTCAATGTGCCAACAAGCACTTCCTTTCCTAATACAGAAAAGAGCGAATATCTTTTGTTCGAGAAATGCTTGAACTTAAAGATAAAGCGCTTATTAAAATTTGGTTTGTACATATAATTTAATTATAAAAAAAAATCCCTCATAAGTCTTTAACTTACAAGGGAACTTGTAGCGGGGGTGGGACCCGAACCCACGACCTCCGGATTATGAATCCGACGCTCTAACCAGCTGAGCTATCCCGCCAACGTAGCAATCGAAACATCAGTTTGTCGTTTGCGGGTGCAAAGATAGATATATTTTTTTAATACACCAAATTTTTAGCAAAATATTTTTCGTTTTCTGCAATTTTTATGTTTTGAAGAAATAACAAATACTATATTCTGAACGAACAACAACAAATGCCTACTATAAATAATAGGTATATAAAATCAAAAAAAAACGTAAAATGGCGAGTATTTGACTTTTTTGTATTAATTTTGCAAGTTGGTAATTAGTTTACCTAAGTAAGTATAGAAATGAATCTTCGTATTAAAAAGCTAGATATCTTCATTGCCAAACAGTTTGGTTTACTATTCATGGGCACATTCTTTATATGTCAGTTTGTGCTAATGATGCAATTCCTTTGGCGATATATCGACGATCTTATTGGTAAAGGACTGTCTATGGAAATCATGGCACAGTTCTTTTGGTATATGGGTTTGATGCTGGTACCTCAGGCCCTCCCACTCGCCATTCTACTATCGTCTCTGATCACATTCGGTAATTTAGGTGAATCTTCTGAACTTACAGCTATCAAAGCTGCCGGAATATCACTCATGCAGGCTTTTAGGTCGTTGATATTTATCACGATCTGCATCATGAGTATGTCTTTCTACTTTGAGAACAACATCGGTCCTAATGCTAACATGAAGCTCGCCCAGATGCTAATCTCTATGAAGCAAAAAAGTCCAGAACTTGAAATTCCTGAGGGTATCTTCTATGATGGCATTCCAAACAGTAATCTATATGTTCAAAAGAAAGATGTGAAAACGGGTAAGTTGTATGGTATCATGATATATCGTATGACTAACAGTTACGAGGATCAAGCTATCATCCTTGCCGACTCCGGAATGTTACAGTCAACTGCTGAGAAAAAGCATTTGATCCTTAAACTATGGAGCGGCGAGTGGTTCCAGAATATGCAAAGTTCGGAATTCGGAAACAGCGCAGCTGTACCATATCGTCGAGAGACTTTCACAGCGAAGAAAATTGTTATCGACTTCGATGCCGATTTCAATATGACGGATATGGCAAGCCTTTCAAACAATGCAAGAGGAAAAGGACTTGCGCAGATCCATAACGACTTGGACTCTCTGAACCTTATATATGATAGTATCGGAAGGAGCTACTATATACAGGCTCAAACTTCTTATTTCTATCATTCTGACATCAGTAAGAAGGATTCGCTGAAATATTTAAAGATGGCAGATAGGAATGATTGTAACTTTGACTCGGCATATATGCATCTGCCTCCACAAAAGAAACAGCAGGCTATATCCATAGCCATGAACAGAGTTCAAAACGCAGTAAGCGACCTTGACTTCAAAAGTATGATAACAAAAGATGGTGATAAGATTATCCGCGAACACGAAATCGAGGCCATCAATAAGTTTACGTTGGCTTTATCATGCTTGATATTTTTCTTTATTGGTGCGCCACTTGGTGCTATTATAAGAAAAGGTGGTCTTGGTCTACCAGTTATCATTTCCGTGTTGGTATTCATCATCTATTATATTCTAGACAACACCGGATACAGAATGGCGCGCGGAGGTATGTGGACGGTATGGTTCGGAAAGGGATTATCTCCGGCTATCCTCATCCCATTGGCATGCTTTGTAACTTACAAAGCCAACAAGGATTCTGTAGTCTTCAACATGGATGTGTATCGCAACTTCTTTATGCACCTCTTAGGACTTCGCATGAAGCGTCACATCTTCAGTAAAGAAGTGATCATCGAAGAACCTAAATATAAAGATGATGCTAAAGAACTTGAAATCATCAACAAATCTATCAGCATTTACAATCTGGAGCATAACCTAAAGCATGCGCCTAACTTCATAGATGTGTTCTTCAAGTTCAAGCCTGATCACAAGATTGAAGAAATGAACGAGCACTTGGAAAAAATCATTGAAGACCTCAGCAATACTAAGGATAAAGTCATATTGACTGAAATCAACAAATATCCGATCATCTCTACGAAAGCTCACACTCGACCTTTCGAAAACAAATGGATGAACGCTATTGCTGCTATTATCATCCCTGTAGGAATATTCCTATATATAAGAATGTGGTCATTCCGTTTACGTCTGTTACACGACCTACAGGTCATTAAAAACACAAACGAGAATATTATCAATAGAACAAAAGACATGTAACTAAAATAGGTATTAATATGGAAGAGTTTAAATTAAGCAAGATTGAAGATGCCTTAAAGGATTTCAAGGACGGAAAATTCGTTATCGTCGTTGACGATGAGGATCGAGAAAACGAAGGTGATCTCATCATAGCAGCAGAAAAGATAACAGCAGAAAAGGTTAATTTTATGCTCAAAAACGCACGAGGTGTACTTTGTGCGCCTATCACATTATCACGTGCTGACGAGTTGGATTTACCACGACAAGTAGAAGAAAATACTTCCATGCTTGGTACACCTTTTACTGTTACTGTCGATAAACTGGAAGGTTGCAGCACCGGTGTCTCTGCTCACGACAGAGCGGAAACAATCAAAGCTCTCGCCGACCCGAATTCTACCCCACAGACCTTTGGCCGACCTGGACATATTAATCCTCTCTACGCTCAAGATAATGGTGTTCTGCGCAGAAGTGGTCATACGGAAGCTGCCGTCGACCTATGTAAACTCACAGGACTATATCCTGCTGGTGCCTTGATGGAAATCATGAACGAAGATGGTACCATGGCACGCATGCCCGAGCTACAGGAAAAAGCTAAAGAATGGGGACTCAAGATCATAACGATAAAAGACCTTATCGCATATCGACTCAAGAAAGAATCGAGCATTGAGGTGGGCGAAGAAGTTGATCTTCCTACCGAATACGGTCACTTCCATCTCATTCCTTTCCGTCAGACAAGTAACGGCCTGGAACACATGGCACTTATCAAAGGTACATGGGAAGAAGGTGAATCTATCCTCGTCCGAGTACATTCTTCTTGTGCTACTGGTGATATCTTAGGAAGTCAACGCTGCGATTGCGGAGAGCAATTACACAAAGCTATGCAGATGATCGAGAAAGAAGGAAAAGGTGTCCTTATCTATATGCAACAAGAAGGAAGAGGTATTGGACTCATGAACAAAATTGCGGCATATAAACTTCAGGAACAAGGACTAGATACTGTTGACGCAAACATCCATCTCGGCTTCAAACCTGACGAAAGAGATTACGGATGTGGCGCACAGATGCTCCGTCACTTAGGCGTACACAAGATGAGACTCATGACCAACAATCCAACAAAACGAGTTGGACTAGAAGCATACGGATTGGAAATCGTAGAAAATGTACCTATCGAAGTAAGTCCTAACAGATTCGATGTTCGATACTTAAGAACTAAGAGAGACAGAATGGGACATACCTTACATTTGGATTAACATTTTCAATTTTATAGGCAAAACCAATGGCATTATTTCACAAATAAAAGCAAGATTGTGAAATAATGCCATATTTTTTTCTTCAAAACGAATAAAATGATTACTTTTGCAAAAACAATCAATTACAAGAATTGAAATAATTATGGCACAATTATCTAATCGTTTAAATCGCCTAGCGCCTTCCGCAACGCTGGCAATGTCACAAAAGAGTAGTGAAATGAAAGCACAGGGCATCGACGTTATCAACATGAGCGTCGGAGAACCTGATTTCATGACACCTGACCACATAAAAAAAGCTGGAAAGAAAGCTATTGAAGACAATTATTCTAAATATTCTCCAGTTCCTGGATATCCAGCATTGAAAGATGCAATTGTTGCCAAATTAAAAAAGGAAAATCAACTCGAATATAAATCAAGTGAGGTTATTGTAGGCACAGGAGGTAAACAGGGAGTATGCAACACAATCCTCGCTCTGGTAAATCCAGAAGATGAAGTTATTATCCCTGCACCATATTGGGTAAGTTATCCACAGATGGTAAAACTTGCTGGCGGCACACCTATTATTATTAACGCAGGATTTGAACAAGATTTCAAAATTACTGCAGAACAATTAGAAAAAGCCATCACACCAAAAACAAAAATGCTCATTCTTTGCTCTCCTAGCAATCCTACGGGAAGCGTATATAGCAAAGAGGAACTAGAGGAACTCGCAAAAGTAATAAGTAAGCACGAAAACTTATTCGTACTTTCTGACGAAATCTATGAGCATATCAACTATATCGGCAAGCATAACAGTATCGCACAGTTCCAAGGAATGAAAGAAAGAACTATCATTTGCAACGGTGTATCAAAAGCATATGCAATGACTGGATGGAGACTTGGTTGGGTGGCAGCTCCCGAATGGATCGTGAAGGGAATCAATAAACTCCAAGGACAATATACCAGTGGTACAAGTTCTGTAAGCCAGATGGCGGCCATCGCTGCATATACAGGAGACCAGGCCTGCGTAGAGGATATGAGAAAGGCATTTGAGCGCAGAAGAGACTTGATCGTCAAACTAGCAAAAGAGATTCCGGGATTCGAAGTAAATGTACCTCAAGGAGCTTTCTATCTCTTCCCTAAGATTTCAAGTTTCTTTGGCAAAAGCGACGGTACAACAACCATCAACAACTCCACGGATTTTGCAATGTATCTCTTGGAAAAAGCCCACGTTGCGACAGTAGGAGGAGATGCTTTCGGTGATCCAGACTGCTTCAGAATGAGTTATGCAACAAGTGACGAAAACATCATCGAAGCAATGCACAGAATCAAGGAGAACCTAGCAAAGTTGAAGTAAAATATTACTGCTGAGCAGCATTTATCGGGATATTCGTACTTTTTATGCGATTATCCCGTTAAAACTTCTTAATTAGGCACGTATTTACTTCTAATTAGTTATCTTTGCCGAGAGAAAAAGTATGCACTTTATGCGTAAAAACGCAAAATGTTAACTTTAACTACAAAGAAATTTAATAACTATAATTCATTAATAACTAAAATTTAAATTTTAAAATTATGGCAACTACAAATCAAAAGTCAAGCCCTAAGAAACAGCCAAAGGGCTTCCAGGGAGTTAGAGGCGCATTCTGGATTATCGTCGTATGCGCAGTAATCGCTTTCGTCTTGTTCTACACATGGTTCGGTGATCCTTCACACTTCCAGGATGGTGAGGCTAAAACTAACCCAGCAGACGTATGGGGTACTATCTTCAAAGGTGGTCTAGTCGTTCCAGTTATCCACACTTTGTTGTATACTGTATTGGCTATGTCTATTGAGCGTTGGTTGGCTCTTAAGACTGCTTTCGGTAAGGGTTCTCTTCCTAAGTTTGTTGCTAACATCAAGGCTGCTATGAATGCAGGTGACATCGCTAAAGCTCAGCAGCTTTGCGACAAAGAAGGTGGTTCTGTAGCTAACGTTGTAAACGCTTCACTTGCTGCTTACAAGGATATGGAATCAGGTGCTAACGCTGCTCTTAAGAAGAGCCAGAAGGTTGCTAAGATCCAGCAGGCTCACGAGGAAGCTACTCAGCTTGAGATGCCTACTCTTACAATGAACCTCCCAATCATCGCTACTATTGTAACATTGGGTACATTGACTGGTCTTCTTGGTACTGTAACCGGTATGATCCGTTCATTCTCTGCTTTGTCTGCAGGTGGTGGTGCTGACTCTGCTGCTCTATCACAGGGTATCTCTGAGGCCTTGATCAATACAGCTTTCGGTATCGCAACTTCTTGGTGTGCTGTTGTATCTTACAACTACTACACAAACAAGGTTGATAAGTTGACATACGCACTCGACGAGGTAGGTTACTCAATTGCTCAGACATACGAAGCTAACCACACAGAAGAGGCTTAATTTTTGCTAACCCTTTAAAATTTTATCGCTATGGGTAAAGTAAAAATTAAGAAAAGTGACGTTTGGATCGATATGACGCCTATGTCAGACGTTATGACCCTGTTGCTTACCTTCTTCATGCTTACTTCTACATTCGTAAAGAGTGAGCCTGTAAAGGTAAACACACCAGGTTCTGTGTCTGAAATCAAGGTGCCTGAGAACGGCGTATTAACAATCCTGGTAAGCCCAGAAAAGGATGCCGCTGGCAAACCTACTGGAGAAGGTCAGGTATTTATGAGTATTGATAATGCAGACAACCTGAAGAATACTCTCGGCTCTATGACTAGTGCTTTCAACATCACTTTAAGTCCAAAGCAAGAGGAAACCTTCGCTGGTGAGTCTACATTTGGAGTTCCTATGAAAGAGCTCGCAGCATATCTTGCTCTTCCATCACAAGCTCGTCAGAAAGCTCTTCCTACAAAGGGTATTCCTCTCGATTCTATCGATGGTGGTATGAGTGAATTCCAGCAGTGGGTAAATGCTGCACGTACAGTCAATGAGGACATCAAAATTGCTTTAAAGGCTGACGCAGCAACTCCTTACAAGACTGTTAAGAAGGTTATGAACGAGCTTCAGGATATGGACGAGAGTCATTACTACATGATTACTCAGTTAAAGAAGGAGGACGAATAATATGGCAAAAAGTAAAGAAAGTAAGCAGAAGAAAGTCAATGTACGCGTCGACTTCACACCAATGGTGGATATGTTGATGTTGTTGATTACCTTCTTCATGCTTTGTACCACATTGAGTAAGCCTCAGACCATGGAGCTAACCATGCCAAGTAATGACCAGAACACTCAAGAGGACCAGAAAAATGAGGCAAAAGCTTCAGAATCTGTTACCTTATATGTCACTGCAGACAACAAGTTGTACTATGGCGAGGGCATTCCTCAATATGACAACCCTGCTTGGTTGAAGGAAGCAACATGGGGAAATGCAAAGGATGGTATCCGTACTGTTCTTCGCAACCATGCAACAGAGAATGGAACACGTCCTGTTGAGAGAATCTCTTTAGCTGTTAAGGAGCTAAACCAGAAGAAGGCTCAAAACCCTAAGATGTATCCTGATAGCATCTATCAGAAGAAACTTAGTGAGCTCAAAGGTGGTCAGCTTCCTGACGGAGAAAAGATTCCTACTTTGACTATCATTATCAAACCTAGTGATAATGCTACATATAAGAATATGGTCGATGCTCTCGATGAAATGCAGATATTGAATATTGGAACCTACGTTATTGACAAGATTAATGACGATGATTTGAGACTTTTGAAATCTCGTAACATTAAGCTTTAATATAACGTAAAACAATTAAAACAAGAAAAATGGCAAAAATAGATTTATATGATCCTAAATGGGTCGACTTGGTGTTCGCCGACAAGAACAAAGCATATGGTGCCTACAAGCTCCGTATGGGAACTTCTGGTCGTAACATCAAAGCCTTAACAATCTTGGTAGTAGCTGCACTTCTGATTGGTGGATTCCTTGTTTATAAGATTCAAAAGCAAAAAGCTGATGAAGCTGCTCAAGCACGTCTCGAAGCTCTACAACTTTCTAAGCTTCAGGAACAAGCAAAGAAGAGAGAGAAGAAAGATGTTGTTAAGCCAAAGGTTGAACCTAAAAAGGAAATTCCAGTAGCACGTCAAACTCAGAAATTTACAGCACCTGTCATCAAGAAAGATGAACTCGTAAAAGAGGAAAATCAGGTTAAGCAGATGGACCAGTTGGACGCAAAGGTAGCAGTAGGTACAGAGAACGTAAAAGGTACTACTGACCGTACTGTTGAAGCAGTACGTAATGATATTGCCGTAGGTACTCCTCCTCCACCACCAGCTCCAAAACCAGAAGTAAGCAATAAGGTATTCGATATGGTAGAGCAGATGCCTTCTTACCCAGGTGGTACCGGTGCTTTGATGTCTTACCTTAACAGCAACATCAAATATCCTGTTGTTGCACAAGAGAATGGAGTACAAGGACGTGTTATCGTAGGCTTTGTTGTTGAGCGCGATGGTTCTATTACTGATGTAAATATTTTGAAGTCAGTAGACCCATCTCTAGATCGTGAAGCAGCACGTGTTGTACGTAGCATGCCACGCTGGACTCCTGGTAAACAGAATGGTCAGGCTGTACGTGTGAAATATAACGTACCTGTAACTTTCAGATTACAGTAATAATGAAAAGAACATTATCTTACATATTAGTAGGATTAACACTGTCTACTATTTTCTTGTTCTCTGCCTGTGGCGGGAACAAGAAAAAAAGTAGTAGAACAGATACACCGACGTCAGGGACGATAACATTCGTCTCTGACGAAAGTTTTAGTCCCATTATCGAAGAAGAACGCCAACAGTTCGAATTTGAATATCCTAAAGCACATTTAAAATCTATTTATACTGATGAGATAACAGGTTTTAAGATGCTGGAAGGTATGAAAACCTGTTTGCTTATAACATCAAGAGGATTATCAGATGGGCAAATTGCATATTTCAAGTCCAAGAATATTATTCCTCAGGTATTCCCTATTGGCTACGATGGCTTAGCGCTAATTGTAAACCGAGCAAATAATGATACTTGCATCACCGTGAACAACGTGAAGAAGATTTTGCTTGGCCAGGCTACAAAATGGAGTGATATAAATCCGGGTAGCAAAAGAGGAGATATTGAGGTAGTGTTTGACAATAGAGCAAGTGCTACTTTACATTATGTTGAGGATTCTATCTTAGGAGGAAAACACATAACAAGTCCATCGGTATTTGCTGCAAAGAATAGTAAAGCCGTTATCGACTACGTTGATAAGACTCCAAATGCTATTGGAATCATAGGTTCCAATTGGCTAAATGATAAGAGAGATTCCACAAACACAACATTTAAGAAGAATATTCATGTTATGTCGGTATCAATAGCCAAAAAGGCTACTCCAATGAACAGTTGGAAACCATACCAGGCATACTTACTGGATGGACGATACCCATTCGTAAGAACACTATATTGTAATGTGGTAGACCCAAGCAAAGCACTGCCATGGAGTTTCGCCAACTACATTACGAACCCTAGAGGACAGTTGATTATCTTTAAATCAGGCCTATTACCCTATCGTGGCGATATAACTATAAAAACTGTCGATGTTAAGAGATAATAAAAATATAAACTTTCTAAGATGTTAAACGTCTTACCAATAAATACATATTGTATTCATCAAAGAAATTGATTATGAAAACAAAGAAATATTTATTAGCTGGCGCCTTGGTACTAAGTTTATCAACTCCAGTAATGGCACAGGATGTAAATTTCAAAAATTTACTAACTCCTATTGAGCAAGCTTTAAAAGCTGACCCTAATAATGCAGAAGCGGGGAAAGACCTCATTAAGAATTACAAGAAGACATTTAAGAAAGATCCAAAAGCATTGGTAGCACTTGGAAACATCTTTGCGATGAACAAGAAATATGCTGAAGCTGAGGAGATGGCAAATCTTGCAATCGCTAAGAATAAGAATTTCGGTGATGCTTATATCCTTTTAGGTGACATTCAAGTAATGAAAGACAACGGTGGTGATGCTGCAAGTTGGTATCAGCAGGCCATGATCATGGATCCAAAGAATCCTCAGGGATACATGAGCTACTCACGTATCTATCAGAAAGTCGATCCAGAAGAGTCTGCTAAGGCTCTGTTGAAGTTACAGGAAGTTCGTCCAGATTTCCCTATCAATGCAGAAACTGCAAATACATTCTACACAGGACAGAAATATGACAAGGCTGTAGAATACTTCAACAAGTGCGACATTAACACTTTGTCAGAATACTATCTGTTCGAGTATGCTGTATCAGCTTACATGAATAACAACAAAGACAAGAGTTTCGAAGTAGCACAATTCGGTATTAACAAATACCCTAGTGACATCTCTTTCTATAGAGTTTCTATGTGGGACGCTGTTGACTTACAGAAATATGACGAGGCTTTGAAGAATGCAAAACTCGTTATTGAAAACGATACAGTAAAGAAATCTGCACGTGACTATACATACTATGGATTAGCTTTAAAAGGTGCAACACAATATGATGCTGCAGTAGAAGCTTTCAAGAAAGCCTTTGAACTAAACAACAAAGACTTCAAGCCATATCAGTATATCTCAGAAGTATATACAGCAGCAGGAAAAGAGGACGAGGCACTTGAATGGAGTCAGAAATATATGGATAATAGTGAGAATACAACTCCATCAGACTTTGCTAAACTCGCTAACATCTATATACAGAAAGTAAAGAAGAACGATCATAAGCAAGCTAACTTTGACAAAGCCATTGCTATCTATGAAAATATGGCTAAGAAATGGCCTTCTTTGCAGAACTGGGCATACCTACAGGCTGGTATCCAAGGTACTTCTTGTGGCTTCGATGACAAGGGTGCAGAATATCTCTTGAAGATAATCAATAACCTTGAACCTAATAAGGACAACCTAAGCGCTGATGACAAGGGTACTTTGATTTCTGCATTGCAAAATATTGGTTACTACTATTGGGGTACTAAGAATAATCTAGAGGAAGCAAAACCATATTATCAGAAACTTCTTGAACTTAGTCCAGATGACAAGAATGCAAAGGCAGCTCTTGGAATTGAATAAACAAAATAAATAAGATAAAAAAGAGATTCAATTTGAATCTCTTTTTTTATACCCCCATCATTATAAAAGGCGACCTAAATTAGGCCGCCTTTTTATTCTTCTATGTAACTAAAAGTATGCTTCTATTAAGGAAGGCTGATAGCCTCGTTAGGACAAACATCAGCACAAGTACCACACTCTGTGCAAACATCTGGATTAATAGAATACTTTTCGCCCTCTGAAATTGCGCCAGATGGGCACTCATCGATACATGTACCACAAGCGATACAATCATCACCAATTACGTAAGCCATAATTAAATAATTTATTGTTAATAATATTGTTTCTATCAATATGGGGAAGCCCCCCATTTTGCATGATGCAAAGATAATAATATTTTTCGTAATACCTAAAATTAAGTATACATTTTTATATAATTTATACGATATCCAATTATTTAGGTAATATATAGCCGATAAAATGTATCTGCAAATGATGAATGAGCCACTACAACAGAAAAGTAAAGATTGAAAGAAGTTTTAAACAATAGAATAGAAACAAATACGTTATCTAACCATGAAAAGATTCATTGGTATAATCATACTATCAGCACTATTCTTAAGCATCAAGGCACAAGAAAGGATTGTACAAAACAAGCCTTATATAGACCTACGCCCTATCCATTTCGGAGTATTAGTAGGCAGTCACTTACAAGATATAGAATTCAATAATGTCGGACTACAGCGTATCACAGATGACAACACCGATCCCAAACAAGTTGTCATATCAACAGACCAAGACAGATGGGATATGGGGTTCACCGTTGGCCTGTTAGGAGAAGTAAGGCTTAACACCTATCTACAATTTAGATGGACACCAGCAATGTATTTCGGTACACGACACATAAAATTCGTAAACCATTCAGATGCAATTGAAAAAAGACAAGAAATCAAATCTACATACATTTCGTCAGCCTTTGATCTCATTGCCGCAGCTCCCAGATTCAACAATCATCGCCCATACGTATTGATTGGACTTAATCCTATGTTAAATCTGAATAATACCAACGACAGTTATATAAAACTCAAAAAATATGATTGCTATACAGAGATTGGTGTTGGCTGTGACCTTTACCTCCCATACTTCAAACTTCGTCCGGAGTTGAAATTCATGTATAGCCTGATAAATTCATTAGACACAAAACATGGCAACAAACTAAGAGACCCTAGTATGCTGCCATATACCAATTCTATTAATAAAGCTCGATCAAAAATACTAGCCCTTACTTTTTACTTCGAGTAAGATCTAAAACAAGTTTACCGACGAAGATTCCATGCTTACCATTCTGATCGATGCCAACATCCTTTCCATCCAAGTTCTTTCGATATTCTAACTGCTTCAGATAAGTATGAGAATGACCGCCAAGAACCAGATCTATGTTTCTGGTACCCTCTACTAACTTAACATCATCATCTCCTCCAATGTTAAAGCCTAAGTGAGAAATACAGATTACAAGATCACATTTCTTTTTTTTCTTCAGGAAAGTTGCCATCTTCCCCCCCACTTCCACAGGATTCAGATATTTAATAGGACCATAATTTTTAGTAGAGACAAGACCAGCCAACTTTGGACAAAGTGCAAATAAACCAATCTTTACACCATTACGCTTGATAATAGCCCAAGGCTTTACAATGTCCTTCAACTTCGTACCAGAGAAATCATAATTTGAACATAAGATTGGAAATTTAGCTTTCTTAAAGATACGAACCATATTATCCATTCCAAAATCGAACTCATGATTTCCTATCGTAGCAGCATCATATCCCATCTCATTCATCAGGCCAATCTCAACATCACCTTTATAGAGAGTATAATAAGGAGACCCCTGAGAAAAATCACCACTATCAAAAAGCAACAAGTTCGGGTTCTGCGCACGCTGTTCCTTAATCATTGCAACACGACGTACAAAACCTCCACGACCAGCAAACAAAGTATCTGCAAGGCCTTTACTTAAAGGCATCACACAGCTATGCGTATCATTCGTATGTAATATCACCAATTGTTTCTGAGCCCAAGCAGATGTAGAAGACATCAGAAGGAAACAAAACAAAAGAAAAGAATTCAGTTTATTCATCACATAAAAAATCTAAGTTCAACATACCTTATTTAACAACAATTCGTCCCTCCATCTTCGGGTCAACAGTAATTCCCTTAGCCATCTGCTCGCGAAAATAATCCATGATAATAAAGCGGGTATCATTTTTCTTCTCCTGTGGAGAAAGAAGATTCCTACCTTTCTTTAAGGCACCAAGTCCATCATTACCTTGAGCAAGATAATCTATTGTCGCAATACGATAATCTTTGGCAAGATCAACTTCTTCACCATTTACCTTTGCATCCAACAGTTTACCATCTTTACTGATTACAAGGTTGACACCATGGTTTATACCTTCACCGCCTCTCTTCGCTATTTGCCCAAACAACTCCAGCAATTCAGAGCCGTTCAATGTAAGGAAACATATTTTGTTCTCAAACGGAGCAACCTCAACAACATCGCCATAAGTAACTTTTCCCTTGGCAAAAGGAGCACGGATACCACCCATATTATAAACAGAAACAACAGGATGTTCATTAAACTCCTTTCCACCCCAGATAAGGATATCAGCCAGAAGATTAGAAATTTCACTTTCAGGCTGATGAGCAGCAACATACTTAGAAATAGTACCAACAACAGGGCTCATAATACTATCTACCTGATGCTGATAAGGTTTTATGAAAGCCACCGCCTTAGCATCCGATGAAGCATCATATCTATCATCAACCAATATGCGAGAACGATGAACACCCGTCAACACATAATGAGAAGAACAAGAAGCACCAAATATAAGCATTGATGCCATTGATAAAAACATAAGTTTACTTTGCATAATAAGCGAATTTATTTTTCCATGCAAAGTTAGTAAAAAATAAACAAATACAGTTTCTGATACCTAATTTATAACAAAATAATTGTAAAATAGCAAAGTAAGAGCTTGAAAATTTGGAAGTTACGAATAAACTTATTAACTTTGCAACCGCTTTTCGGCCTAACCGCTAGCAGTAGAAGAGTTACTTGCAATGTTAGGTTGGAACGACAAACAAATTTAATTATTAAATAAAATGGATTTAATTAAAGTTGCTGAAGAAGCATTTGCAACCGGCAAACAGTTCCCTGAGTTCAACCCTGGTGATACTATCACTGTCGCTTACAAAATCGTCGAGGGTAACAAGCAGCGTATTCAGCTGTATCGTGGTGTTGTTATCAAGATCTCTGGTCATGGTGACAAAAAACGTTTTACTGTTCGTAAGATGTCTGGTACCGTAGGTGTAGAGCGTATCTTCCCTCTTGAGTCACCTAACATCGACAGCATCGAGGTTAACAAGCGTGGTAAAGTTCGTCGTGCTAAGTTGTACTACCTTCGTAACCTTACTGGTAAGAAGGCTCGTATTGCTGAGAAGAGAACTGTTACAGGCGAGTAATCGTCGGTTGACACGAAAAGAAATAAAAAGAGGTTTTACTCGAAAGAGTAAGACCTCTTTTTAATTTTAATCACTTTCATAGTTGGATTCTCCATCATCATCACCACGAAGAGCCTCCTGAAAGTCAGCCCAACTTTGAAACCCCGCAAACAGGGCAATACGGTCTTTCGCTTCAGGCGATAACGAATTAAGAGACCAATGATGCTTCTTAAAAATTTCTACTATCTTATCCAAATTCTTTTGGACATGAATAGAATCCCCTACTTTCTTCTCAACTTCATCTATCAGAAGTTTCCAATCCCGTTTCATAACCTAACGTAATAAAATATGTGCAAAGGTAACTAATTTTGCAGTTTTCTAGCTATATAATTCGAAGAAAAGTAGTAAATTTGCACAAAGATTTATTTATACCACCTAAAATGAAAGAATTAGCTCTAAAGTACGGATGTAATCCAAACCAGAAGCCAGCTCGAATCTATATGGAGAACGGCGAACTTCCGGTTGAAGTTTTAAATGGTCGCCCTGGATATATCAATTTTCTGGACGCACTAAACAGTTGGCAGTTAGTAAAGGAACTGAAGGAGGCCACAGGTCTTCCTGCAGCAGCCAGTTTCAAGCATGTATCTCCTGCCGGTGCCGCAGTAGGACTCCCTTTAAGCGACACGCTCAAGAAGATATATTTCGTCGATGACATCGATTTTGAACTAACTCCATTAGCAAGCGCATACGCTCGCGCACGTGGTGCTGATAGAATGTGCTCTTATGGTGATTTCTGCGCTCTAAGCGACACCTGCGACGAAGCTACAGCACGCCTTATCAAGCGAGAGGTAAGTGATGGTGTCATCGCTCCAGACTATACTCCAGAAGCACTCGAAATTCTCAAAAACAAGCGCAAGGGTACCTATAATGTTATCAAGATAGACCCTAACTATGTACCAGAGCCTGTAGAGCACAAACAGGTATATGGAATTACTTTCGAGCAAGGACGCAATGAAATCAAGCTCAACGATCCTAAGCTATTCGAAAATATTCCTACACAAAACAAGACATTCAGCAAAGAAGCTATCCGTGATTTGATGATCAGTCTTATCACTCTGAAATATACTCAAAGTAACTCTGTATGTTACGTAAAAGACGGACAGGCGATTGGTATCGGAGCTGGTCAACAGAGCCGTATCCACTGTACTCGTCTGGCAGGTAGCAAGGCCGATGAGTGGTGGTTACGTCAGTGTCCAAAGGTGATGAACCTTCCTTTCAAACCAGGTATCCGACGCGCCGATCGTGATAACACCATCAATGTATATATCAGTGAAGAGTGGGAAGATGTATTGCGTGAAGGCACATGGCAACAGTTCTTCACAGAGAAGCCAGAGCCATTGACACGCGAAGAGAAAAAAGCATGGATTGCAAAGAATACAAATGTTGCCCTTGGCAGTGACGCATTCTTCCCATTCGGTGATAACATCGAACGCGCACATAAGAGTGGTGTAGAATATATTGCACAGGCAGGTGGCAGCATCCGCGATGATAATGTTATCGAAACCTGTGACAAATATGGCATCGCCATGGCATTCACTGGTGTTCGTTTGTTCCACCATTAATCTACTGTTATATGGCAGATGAATTTGATCAGATTCTTGAAGGCGGTATCGTCTTTAAAAGTGCCCCGAAAGGAGGCCCTAAAGAAGATAAGGTAAAGACCAAAGCCAAGAAGAAGAAGTACATTACGGGAGCGCACGGTAGCGGTTCTGCTCGACAAAAAGCAAAATATCGTCAGCAGAGAGCCAACCGAAAGTCTCAACGTAAGAAATAAAATGTTTTCTAAAGGACCTTTCTTTTTAAGCGTGCTTAAAAAGAAAGGTCTTAACATTATATGATATCATTATTTTCCCTGTGCATAAAGATTGCGCTGAGAAGATAACTTGCCATTTACATTTAAAGTCAGTGTAGATTGCTGCAGAGATTTATTAGCATGATCAAATATCATAGCAGGATTTACTCGATGGCCTTTATAAAGCACCTCGAAATGCAAATGCTCCGTAGTAGCACGACCGGTACGACCAGTAAGTCCTATCACATCGCCAGCCTTTACCTTCTGTCCCACAGACACCAAATTTTTTGACTGATGTCCGTAAAGAGTTTCAAAACCATAGGCATGCTTAATAACAACACATTTACCATATCCAAAATACCAACCAGAACGGGTAACAACGCCATCAAAAGCTGCCAAGATCTTATCACCAGCACATGTCTTCACGTCAACACCAGAATGATTTCTACGCCCACCATAAGGACTAATCACATGACTACCAGCCAAAGGATATGCCCAATGTGACCGTTCTATATTAGAAAGATTGAGCTTAAATGCTGCATCATTGTCACTAGCCACCTCATCAGAAGGATCAAGACTTGTAATCGTCCTACGTTTTACAGAAACAACAGCAGCCATAGCCTTTGATTTTTTCTCATCAGAAACAACAGATACACGAACATGACGACCTAACTTCTTACAAGTTAGAACTTGTTTACGAAGGCGATGACTATTTAAATCCAGAACAGTCTCAGGATTTATCTTGCCACCATTAATCATAATCGAGAAATCACAATAGGCCTTACCATTCTTTTCACCTACGATAGCAATAGTATTACCCGATTTTACATGCTTTCCGACTTCAACAAGATTCTGTGCATTATTGGCATATACAGTCTCCAATCCATTATCATGGCGAATAACTATAACATTACCCATATTTCCAACTTTACAAGACAAGCGCACGACACCATCAAACATGGCTCTTACCGCGTCACCTTTAGATGTTGTTATCTCAACAATATGATTAGGTAGAAGTTTAGCTTTACCTACTGGTAAAGGAAAAGAATATTCACGTTCACTAAGAACGGCAAAATTAATATCAATAGTATTGCTTCGGTCGAATAATCCAGTCGTCGCAATACTAATCTGCTGCTGTTCAGCAGTAGAGAAATTGTCTTTAACGGGAGCAAAAGCTGATGTCGTCACGATGACAGCTGCCGCCACAAAGACCTGTCGCATTTTCATCTTCATTTTCGCAAAAGGTTTTAACATTAGAGGTTAAACATAACGAAGTAAATAATCTTCGCACAACATTTATTATTTCAAGAGTATACCGGTGAAAATTCTACCCGATTCCTTTCCCAAGCGTCGAGCAGAAAAGAATTCTTCCGGCTGAGAATATGTACATATACCTGACATGTAAATATTTGCGGGAATAACCCCTGCACATTCAAGTTGAATTCGATTACATTCAGGCAAATCAATATGCCATTTATTATACATTTTCGCAATTCTGCTCATATCAAAACCAGCATGAGCGAATTCATCATACACTTCCTGTCCCACCTCAAAAGCATATAACGAAATACCAGGTCCGATAACAGCTTTTATATCTTTAGGATCAGTCTGATAACCATACTGCATTTCCACAACAGCCTTTTCTACGATACGAGCAACAGTACCTCGCCATCCTGCATGAACAGCTGCAGCAGCATGATGTTTTTCATCATATAATAGTACTGGGATACAATCTGCTGTTGATACCCCAACACATACACCTAATTCGTTTGTCATCACGCAATCCACACCTTCAAGAAGCATCTTGCGCGCATTCACCGGCAATTGAAAGTAATTTCCGGTAATCATTCGGCACACAGTATCATGAGTTTGATGAGACTGAATAATATGATCCTCATCCACTCCCAGTACCTGTGCCAAAGATCTACGATTTGCTACGATGCATGACAAATCATCGCCACAAAAACAGTTAATATTGAATTCACCGTAACTACCACTACTCTCCCCACCCTTACGTGTCGTCGAGAATGCCGTTACAGCATTTCCTAAGTCAAAATATTTTAAAACCGGTTTCGTCATAAAGCCATGTCGATTACTCATCCGTATCGACATCTTCATATTCGAAGTCTTCCAAGTCGTCAGCATCTTCGATATCATCATCATCGAGATACTCAATATCATCATCTTCACCTTCTGCATGAAGTTCGGCTTGGAAATTATTCATATCTTTATCACGATGTACGAGGGTGTCTTCAGATGTAATCTCCTGAAGTTTATTACTCTCGCTATTCAACTCTCTCCATAAAACATCTTTCAGTTCATCGATGCCCTTACCCGTTACAGAAGAAATAAATACAACAGGAAGATCATCCGGGAGAGTTTCCTGAAGCATCTCGATCAGCTCTTCATCCAGCAAATCACTCTTTGTGACAGCAAGCACACGATGCTTGTCAAGCATTTCCGGATTAAATTGCTTCAGTTCATTCAACAGCACCTCATAATCGTGCTTAATATCATCGGTATCACCCGGCACCATAAAAAGCAACAGAGAGTTGCGTTCGATATGACGCAGGAATCTAAGTCCAAGACCTTTACCCTCACTGGCACCTTCGATGATACCCGGGATATCAGCCATTACGAAAGACTTATTATCATGATAACCAACAATACCGAGTGATGGTTCCAACGTAGTAAATGGATAATTGGCGATCTTTGGACGAGCACTCGACACTGAAGAAAGCAATGTAGACTTACCAGCATTAGGGAATCCTACCAAACCCACATCAGCCAACAACTTCAACTCGAGGATGATCGTCATCTCTTCCATTGGTTCTCCTGGTTGTGCATATCGAGGAGCCTGGTTTGTAGAAGTACGGAACTGGAAGTTTCCTAAACCGCCACGACCACCTTTCAGTAAGAGCACCTCTTGTCCATCGTAGGTCACATCACATACATACTTACCCGTTTCGGCATTATAAACCACGGTACCACACGGTACATCAATATAAACATCCTTACCGTTGGTACCATGGCATTTATCACGTCCGCCATTACCGCCATGCTCGGCATACACGTGACGTTGATATTTCAAATGCAGCAATGTCCAATAATTATGGTTGCCGCGAAGATAAATGCTGCCTCCATGACCGCCATCGCCACCATCAGGACCACCGTTTGGTTGATACTTCACGTGGCGAAGGTGCATAGAGCCCCGGCCACCCTTACCAGAGCGGCAGTAGATTTTAACGTAATCGACGAAATTGGATTCAACAGCCATATATCAAATTTAAATAGTTCGAAATTAATTAATCAGCAAGTGCATCAATAACCTGGCAGATACGACCAAAGATATCGTCTACAGTGCCAAGACCTTCTACATGATGATGAATACCTTCTTTCTCATACCAGTCGATCAAAGGTGAAGTCTGTGTATGATAAACGTTAAGACGCTTCTTAATAGTCTCTTCGTTATCATCGCTACGACCACTTTCCTTACCACGATTGATAAGACGAGTCATCAATTCATCCTCTGGCACAGCAAGTTCAATCATTGCAGCCACCTTGTGACCACGCTCTGCTAACATCTTCTTAAGAGCCTCAGCTTGTGGGATAGTACGAGGGAAACCATCAAAGATTACACCCTTATGTTCTTTGCCAAATGTATCATATACGCTTGCAAGGATGTCTACCATCAATGCATCAGGAATCAACTGACCATTGTCAATATAACCTTTAGCAGTCTTGCCTAATTCTGTACCATTCTTAATCTCATTACGGAGCACGTCTCCTGTAGAGATATGACCGAAGCCATACTTTTCGATCATCTTGTCGCTCTGTGTACCTTTACCAGCACCTGGAGCACCGAAAATTACAATATTCTTCATTATTATTTTAGATAAGTGTAAATTTGCTTAATCTTCATCAAGTACATAGATATCACGAAGATTTCTACCTTGCTGATCATAATCAAGACCATAACCTACGATAAAGTCATTAGGTATCTCCATCGCCGCATACTCTATATTCAATGGAACCTGAAGTTTTCCAGGCTTAAGCAGCAATGTGCAGATATGAATAGACTTTGGGTTACGAGTACCTAGGCTCTCTACCATACGTTTCATTGTGAAACCGGTATCAACGATATCTTCTACGATAACGACAGTACGACCTGCCAGATCTTCGTTCAATCCGATTACTTCCTTAATCTTACCCGTTGAAGTTGTACCTTGATAAGAGGCAAGCTTAACAAACGAGATTTCACAAGGAATCGTAATATTGCGCATCAAATCAGCTGCAAAGATAAAAGAACCATTGAGAACAGCAAGAAGCAATGGGTTCTTACCATCCATGTCTTTATTAATCTTCTCGGCTACTGCTTTTACGCGCTCTTGAATATCAGACTCCGGAATGAATGTCTTAAAGGTTTTGTCCTTGATTTTAACTTTGCTCATGATGTGATAAAATATATTTGGTGCAAAATTACTAAAAATATACCAAACGATGGGCAAAGATTTGAGTAAATTTCGTATTTTTGCACTCATATGAAGATTTTTACTAGTGCTCAGATTCATGAGCTTGACAAATATACTATAGAACACGAGCCTATCTCTTCCATCGATCTGATGGAAAGAGCAGCAAAAGCTTTATCCCGTGCTATAGAGGAGGAATGGACCAACCGCACACCTATTGTCGTGTTCGCGGGTCCTGGAAACAATGGTGGCGATGCTTTGGCAATTAGCAGAATATTGGCCGAGGACGGATATTCGGTCAGTGTTTTTCTTTTCAATGTGTTGAATCACCTTTCGGAGGATTGTGCTGCCAACAAGCAACGCCTCATTGATGGGAAAAAGGTAAAATCATTTACAGAAATCACATTAAACTTCGATCCACCTGAGCTCACCACTGACACGTTAGTCATCGACGGTCTCTTTGGTAGTGGCCTCAACAAGCCTCTAGCAGGTGGATTCGCAGCAATGGTAAAATATATCAACCAAAGTTCCGCACAGGTTGTAAGCATTGACATTCCATCGGGATTGATGTGCGAAGATAACACATACAACATTCACCAGAATATCATTCATGCTGACCTGACTCTCACTTTGCAGCAAAAGAAGTTATCGATGTTGCTGGCAGATAATCAAGCATATATCGGAAGGTTAAAAGTCCTAGACATTCGTCTTTCACCAACTTACATCTCTGCTACCGACAGTCAGTATCGCATTCTTGAAGAAAGCGACATCCGTTCCCGAATACTTAACCGAAATGACTTTGCACACAAGGGTTCCATGGGGTCGGCATTAATTATTGCTGGTAGCTACGGGATGGCGGGAGCTGCTGTACTTTGTACAAAAGCTTGCTTGCGAAGTGGAGCAGGAAAGGTATATACACATACCCCACGCCGCAACTACGACATCATGCAGATTTCTGTTCCCGAAGCTATATTACAAACTGATCACGAAGAAACTTATTTCTCAGAAACGGTAGATACAGAGGCTTATAATGCCATGGCAATAGGTCCAGGACTTGGTATGCAGGAAAATACTGCTATCACGCTTATTTCACAGATTCGTAGAGCTACATGTCCTATGGTCATCGATGCTGACGCCATCAACATATTAGGCAATCATCGTGCATGGATACAACAGTTGCCTAAAGACATCATCCTTACTCCGCATCCTAAAGAATTTGACCGACTTGCGGGGGCCACAAGCAATGGATGCTACGACAGACTGCACCGAGCACAACAGATGGCTGAGCATCTACAGGCATATATTATCCTGAAAGGTCACTATTCTGCCCTCTGTATGCCTGATGGGCATATCGAATTCAACCCAACAGGAAATAGCGGAATGGCAACAGCAGGAAGTGGAGACGTGCTCACGGGTATCATCACAGCCTTACTGGCACGAGGATATAGCGAAGCTGATGCATGTAGAGTAGGTATGTATCTACATGGACTTGCCGGTGATTTAGCAGCGAAAGACCTCGGTAAGGAAAGCCTTATCGCTAGCGATATCATAGCATATTTACCACAAGCTTTTCTCAGGGTGAATGAATAAATTGCCCTGCCCCCGATAAAGCCTATATTATAATAAGTCTAAGACAAGATTCTTTTAAAGAAATGTCTTAGACTTTTTATTATAGAAAAAAAATAAAAGGCAGAAACGATTTACATCATTTCTGCCTTTCTTTTTATTTATCCTCAACGTGAATTATCACGTCATGACATAATCTAAAACAATTAGTCGAGGTTAGCAAGCTTGTTGTCTGAACCAAGAACGTCAACGATCTTGTGCTTGTACATATCTGTCATGTACTGACGAGCTACCTTACCATACTGACGTGGGTCGAAGTAATCTGGGTGCTGAGCCAAAGTCTCACGAACACCAGCTGTGTAAGCCAGACGAGAGTCAGAGTCGATATTGATCTTGCAAACTGCGCTCTTAGAAGCCTGACGAAGCTGATCCTCAGGGATACCAATAGCGTTAGGCAACTTACCACCGAACTTGTTGATAATCTCAACATACTCCTGAGGAACAGAAGAAGAACCGTGAAGAACGATAGGGAAACCAGGAAGCTTCTTCTCGATCTCAGCAAGAACATCGAATGCCAATGGAGGAGGAACGAGCTTACCAGTCTTAGGATCCTTAGTACACTGCTCTGGAGTGAACTTGTAAGCACCGTGAGAAGTACCGATAGAGATAGCAAGGCTATCGCAACCTGTACGAGTAGCGAAGTCGATTACTTCCTCTGGCTTTGTGTAGTGGCTCTCAGCAGCAACTACTTCATCCTCAACACCAGCGAGGACACCAAGCTCAGCCTCAACTGTTACATCGTGAGCGTGAGCATATTCTACTACCTTCTTTGTCAATGCGATATTCTCCTCATAAGGAAGTGCAGAACCATCGATCATTACAGAAGAGAAGCCCATATCTACACAACTCTTGCAGAGCTCGAAGCTATCTCCGTGATCAAGGTGAAGTACAATTTCAGGAGCCTTGCAACCAAGTTCCTTAGCATACTCTACAGCACCCTCTGCCATGTAGCGAAGAAGTGTAGCGTTAGCATAATTACGTGCACCCTTAGAAACCTGAAGGATTACAGGTGACTTCAATTCTGAAGAAGCTGCGATAATAGCCTGAAGCTGCTCCAAGTTATTGAAGTTGAATGCAGGGATTGCATAACCACCGTTTACGGCTCTCTTGAACATCTCGCGTGTATTTACGAGACCTAATTCTTTGTAACTAACTGCCATAATTTTGTTATATTTAAAAAATGAATAGTCTTGTTTAAACTAAACCGATTGCAAATTTAACATATTATTTTCGGTTGACAAAAATATCATTGTTTTTTAATGTTGCAATCAAGTTAAAATGGTTAATTATCCTTTAAATAAGATGTAATTCTTTAGATTTTGCAAACTGCGTCTTACAAATCTATAGTTTTGTTTGTTTCTTCATTCTATTCTCTTGCAAATTCTGTATGCGCTCTTATTGTTAACTCCGCAGTTGCCAGTTGAATCCTACAAAGTTTAAAATACCTTTCATTCTTTAATTTTCACCCGTAAAAAGGTGTTCATAAGTCGCGAATTCAGAATTTAAAATGAGTTGATCACGAATATTATAAATATGATAAAAAAATGTAATCACTTGGTTATCAGCAAGTTATAATTTTACATCTTATTTTATCCTCTAAATATACTGGATTTATAGCCATTTTCAGTTAACTACGTAAGTTTACATAACTATTCACATCAGCCTACATAGTTAACTGCGTAAGTTGATGAAGTTAACTTCATCTAGAGAAATACCTTTTTGAAGGGTGTTTTCTATGTTTCTCGGGGACATATCGTCTCCCGTACATTCTAGATGGAACAAAAAATCGACACTTTTTCTTTTAACAGTTCTGTATCAAAGTTTAAATATTACAAAAAAATGGTCTACCGCCGTAGACCAATCTTGTTAACCTTAAATCTAATACTATGAAAAACACATGTGCAAAAATAATCACAATCGATCTTTCCACCAAATACAAGATGCCGACAAGTGAATTTTTTACACTTTATTTATATTTTCATATCTTTATTTAAAAGATTTTAATTGTTTTATTGACACTTATCTAATATTTGCTTCAACAAATACGTGGCATTCTGATTACGAGCCACACCGGATGTGATCTTATAATCATACGTCACGTGTTGACCAACTTGTATCTCAAAGCAATAATTATGAAACTGCATCGGACGTTGCTCGGCCAGTTGAGAAAGTTCCAAATCGTGAGTCGCTATTACACCACTGACATTCTTTGATGACATAGACTCTAGAAACAGACGACTGCCATTCAATTTATCCGCAGAATTAGTACCCTTCAATATTTCATCAAGTATCAGCAGAGTTGGACGTTCATCCCCTGATACATAATCTATCAGTTGCTGCAATCGCAATAGTTCTGCATTGAAGTAACTGATGCCGTGACTCAGATCATCTTGCGTGCGCATACTGGAAAACAATTTAAAGCATGACACACGAAGCGAATCAGCAAAAACAGGTATTCCATTCATAGCTAGAATATAGTTTACTCCTATTGCACGAAGGAATGTACTTTTACCTGCCATATTAGCACCCGTGATGATATAATAATTACGGTCTTTTATCCGAAAATCGTTCTTCTTGGCAGTAGCACCTAGAAAAGGATGATATAGATTCTCGGCTTCAAAAATAAGTCGTGGAGTTTCTACGACTTCTGCTTCTTTAGCTTCGGGATGATTATATTCGAAGGTTGCCATCGAGACGAGTGCATCCATATCACTGATAGCCTCTACCCATAAGGGCATTCTGTTTGCAAAGTTCTGTTGCCAATAGGCAAAACGGCGTACTAAGAAATAATCGGAAAGTCCTAAGATATTGAATATAATCAATCCCAAGATATTACTTCTACTTTCAAGACTATTCAATATGCGTTTTAACGCTATAAATGAGTCTGTTGCCATGGAGAGTTGTTCATGGATAACACAGAGGTGTGAAGAGGCAAACTTACTTCCGTCTATCAAACGGACAAGCTGAATTAATGAGGATAATTGTTGATGAAGGTTAGCCACGACTCGACTCATCTGAGATATCGAATGCCGGCAAATCGCCATCATCATGAAAAAATTAGTAACACCCCACCATACAGACAAAGATGAAGATACCCATCCTAAAAACGATGCGATGATACATATCGAAAGAAAGATTATATCCAAACAACATAAGAATTTAACCACAGGGGAATGAAACAAAGTGGGTACTTTTATCTTTTCTATGGCATCAATTGCTTGGGTCACTACGTGTGTATCTATATATTGAAATTCCCCATTCGACTTAAAAGAAGCTAGGAATTCTTCATGACGAGAAAGTTCATGAATAGCGGCCCTGCTATTACGATTCCATTCTATGGTTGATAGCAAATGGGCTAATCGGTCACTTCCACCGGAAGTTACAGTTCGGTTCATCCTATTAAATAGGGAATCTGGACCGAAGATATCTAAATCAAAGGAAAACTCGTGGTGTAGATTCTGATATTCACTTCCATCCCGGAAATCTTCAAAATGAGAATCCAAGGCCCGAAGTTCTTTCTGGTAGACACGCATCAATGCTTCCTTAAGTCTGATACTTACATCGTTTTTTGCATCTGCATTCCTTACAAGAACATATACTACTAAGGATACAAGTGCCAATAACCACCACAAGGAAGATGATGATATGGAAAAATATCCGACAACAGCTCCTATAGCAGTCAAGAAACTAATAATTTCGGCAGTAATAAAACTTCTACTCTTATGTTTCTTTTCTTCTAACTCTATAGAAATATTTTTTATATGCGATGAATAATATTCTTTTAGTTCCATATCTATTCTTATTCTGGCAACAACACAACTCCCTCTTGTCTCATTCCATCCATCAAAATACGCATAGGCTTATCAAAACGTACATGACGGACATACTCTGTCTCCTCAACGGCTGGCATTGCATCAAGAATTTCCTTTCTTATCACCCCACCCTCTCTTGGTATATTGGTGTCTATCGTAAAATAGCCTACTCCAAAAGATGTAAGATTCTGAAAGAAATGGGTACCCTGACTTGGGTCTACACGATAATTTTTAAGGGCAACTTCGACGATGACCTTAGCTGCTGAGATATGTGGCCATTTCACGGGAACACCCAAATACTGATCGCTTGAGCCCCACCTGCCAGGCCCCACAAGTACGTAATTCCGCCCTTCAGCAAGAAACTTTCGATTGATACGTTCTATATCATCTGCCACATAGTAATTGTTCATGGCTGAATAGTTATCGTCATATTTCACATAGACAACATCGGTTACATCCTCTAAGATGCCATGACCTAATGAATTATGAGAACGAAGTATGCATTTGGAGTCTGGTATTACCGTAATATCTTCATCTAGCATTTCCTTACTGTCAACGATTGGACGAATCTGAAGAAGATAGAATTCTCCGGTCTTGTCTTCGTTGACATTACAAGCAAACTCAATTTCAACAGGACGACGCATAGACTCTGCACCATATTTCATTGACATTTGCATGATTTCTGGCAATGGGAATGCTCCTTGGTTCAAGATTCCGTCAAAGGAAATGATCTTGCGTCCTCCCTCATAAAGTCCTGGACGTATTACTTGATCATAGGGATCAAATGTAGAAGCCAGATAATGAAGAGAGCCTTCTTGATCTGCCTCCTTGACTTTTAATTTCAGTATATTAAAACCATCGTCAACCTTAAAATCCTCACAGAAGTGTGACATATCAAGAGCATAGAAACGTGTCTGTGTTTCTTTCAGCGCAATATCCATTTCTGAAGTCTGTAAAACTTGAGATGGGTGATAAGGACAAACTCTCAATGTCTGTCCTCCATCAACAATATATTTGCCAAGACCTAATGCCAACGAGGCAATACCTTCTTCGGCCTTTTCTTCTCCTATAGGGTAATAATTCAATGAACGTAAAACGCCACTTACATTAGGATAGAAATGGTCTCCATATTGATGTCCTACAACTTGCTGAAGGATAACTGCCATTTTTTCTTGGTCTATGACATTAGAAGTAGCCATCATATAAGCTTTGGAATCTCTATAATATACCGAAGCATAAACGGCCTTTATCGCACTGGCTAGCATCTGAAGCATCTGATACTTATCTTCCATGAACGGTATCATATAGGTGCTATAAATACCTGCGAAAGGCTGATAGTGAGAATCTTCCAAAAGAGAACTACTGCGTATTGCGATTGGACTCTTGGTAGCTTCAAAGAATGTAAAGAAGTCGGCTATCAAAGAGTCTGGTAACTGGGCTCTAAGGAAATGACGCAAGATTTCTTCATCTGAAGCATCGCTCAAAGCTATCTGATAAAGGTTATTGTCCTCCATGAACTGGTCAAAGACATCTGTACAAAGAACAACGGTCTTCGGTATTTGTACTTTTGCCTTCTCAAACTGATTAAAGTCGGGATGACGCTTAATGACATTATCAAGAAATGCCAAGCCACGTCCTTTTCCTCCTAAAGATCCTTCGCCTATTCGAGCAAAATGAGCATACTTATCAAACTTCATTCTATCGAAGACTGCCACGACTCCAATATTCTTCATATGACGATATTGTACAATGGCATCAAAAATAATCTGACGATGGGCATTAACGTCTTGGAGTTTATGCCATGTGACATGTTTCAAGAATGCTGAGACTGGGAATATCGCACGAGCTGACAACCATCGACTCATATGGTTTCTACTAATATGATAGAGCATCGAATCGTCCGGTATCTTGAATATATTGTCTTGTAATTCTTTCAGACTGTGTATTCGCATAATCTCTTCATGGGTCTGAGGATTTCTGAATATGAAATCGCCAAATCCCATATGTTCCTCCATCATATGACGGAGGTCTACACTCATTTTCTTGGAGTTCTTATCTACATAAAGAAAATGTTCTTGTTCTGCTTTGGCTCGGTTACTTGTCTCAGAACTCTCCATAATAAGTGGGATATACTCGTTATGTGCTCGGATTGCTCTTAATAATTTCAAACCAGCTTCGTGGTCCTTAAACACCTTCGAGTCACGCAAGGGGGCTGGCTTGTTATCTTGTTCATCCGGATTGATTTCATGAATCGGAAAACGAGCGTCGCTAATAACTCCCAATATATTCTCTGAATATTTTTCATATATACTCATGGCTTCCTCAAAGGTACGTGCCAGGACGACCTTCGGACGACCACGCATACGCATCGTTGCGGCATGAGGGTTTAGTGCCTCCGTAGCAAAGTTCTGACTCTGCTTTAATATATAACTATAAAGGTTGGGAAGTATCGAACTATAAAAACGAATACTATCTTCTACAAGCAGTATCATCTGAACACCGGCTTCCTCGATGTCATGTTCCAGATTCATTTTGTCTTCCAGTAATTTGATTATCGACAGAATCAAATTTGTATTTCCCAACCAACAGAATACGTAATCAAAAATTGAAAGGTCTTCATCTTGCATTCGTTTCGTTATACCATGAGAAAATGGGGTAAGTACAACGCAATGGATATCGGGAAACTTTACTTTGATGTCCCGAGCTACATCAAATGCATCATTGTCAACATTTCCTGGCATGCAAATAACTAAATCTATATTGGTAGATTTCAGTACTTCGGCAGCTTCTTCAGAAGTGGACACTTGGGTAAAAGTAGGTGGATAACGAAGGCCTAACTCCATGTATTCATTGTAGATTTTTTCTTCTATTCGACCATCATCCTCTAGCATGAAGGCATCATAAGGATTGGCTACAATAAGTACATTATAGATTCGACGCATCATCAGATTGACGAATGATACATCTTTTAGATAAAATTTATTCCATTCCTGTGGTACTATATTTTCCATATACTGCTCGCATTAACTTCGCAAAGATACTATTTTTCTTGAATTTACTTGCTTCTTAACATCAAAAATCTTATATTTGTATTGTCGAGAATTAAATTCAAAATAACCAAACTTAAACTTCGATTACTATGGATGTTAACAAACTCATGATTACCTTGGAACAAAAGCATCCTGGAGAATTAGAATATTTACAAGCCGTAAAAGAAGTCTTGCTTTCTATAAAGGATGTATATAATATGCATCCTGAATTTGAAAAGGTAAAACTTATAGAACGGTTAGTAGAACCTGAAAGAATCATTACATTCAGAGTACCATGGACGGATGATCGTGGAGATGTGCATGTTAATCTTGGATATCGCGTTCAATTTAACAGTGCTATTGGTCCGTATAAGGGCGGACTTAGATTTCATTCTTCTGTGAACCTTTCTATCTTGAAGTTCCTAGCGTTTGAACAGACTTTTAAGAATGCACTCACTACACTTCCTATGGGCGGTGGAAAAGGTGGCAGTGATTTTTCTATTCGTGGAAGATCTTCTAACGAAATCATGAGATTTTGCCAGTCTTTTATGGAGGAATTATTCCATTATATAGGTCCTGACGAGGATGTCCCAGCCGGTGACATCGGTGTCGGAACAAGGGAAATTGGTTTCCTTTTCGGTACATATAAGAAGTTATCTCATAAATGGAATGGTGTCTTAACAGGTAAAGGTATCGAATGGGGTGGTTCTGAAATACGGACTAAGGCTACTGGATATGGTGCTCTATATTTCATAAATCAAATGCTGCAAACAAAAGATGTGGATATTGCCGGTAAGACAGTGGCTTTATCTGGATTTGGAAACGTAGCTTGGGGGGCTGCTAAAAAGGCTTCTGAATTGGGAGCTAAAGTAATTACTATAAGTGGACCTGACGGATATATTTATGACCCAGATGGTATTTCTGGAGAAAAGATTGATTATATGCTAGAACTCAGAGCCAGCGGAGATGATATCTGTCAACCGTATGCAGAGAAATTCAATGCGACTTTCGTAAGGGGGGAAAAGCCTTGGACTAAGAAAGCTGACATCTATTTAACTTGTGCGACACAGAATGAACTGAATGAAAATGATGCTCAAATGATTCTGAAAAATCAGCCGATATGTGTTGCTGAAGTTAGTAATATGGGGTGTACGGAAAAAGCTACAGAACTCTTTATAAATGAAAAGATTTTATTTGCTCCGGGAAAAGCTGTTAATGCTGGTGGCGTAGCAACAAGTGGACTTGAGATGAGCCAGAATTCTATGCGACTACACTGGAGTGAGAATGATGTTGATGAACATCTACATCGTATCATACATTCTATTCATGAGCAATGTGTAAAATACGGAAGAACATCTGATGGATATGTCAACTACGTGAAGGGAGCTAACATAGCTGGTTTCATGAAAGTCGCCAATGCTATGATGGCGCAAGGTATTGTGTAATTGGATTTCTTCTGAAAGTATACGATCTATGTATTGACACATATCCCTAACCTTTATGGGTAGGGATATGGAATTCTACCGTTTTACTAATGGTTTTATTTCCTTGGGTTACAGAAGCGCATAACTTCAACATACCATCCCGCAATCGTTTGTCTGATTTTACAATGGCTGTATATCTTATGCCATATCCTGGAGAAATTTTCTCGACATATACACTTGGGGATATATAGATATGTGGATTATTTGATAAATCAACAACCATCGGCATCACGTCTAGAATAGGTTCATTACCTATATTATAAATTTCAAAAACCAATTTACAAACTTCATTTCTATCAATTACATCGTTTTGATTTGCATCTATGAAACGTGCATTACGTATTTCAAGACTGCATGAATCCAATTCATACAGACGATCGTCACCACCATTACTTGCATCAAATCCACTGTTATCTGAATCTGGCTGTGTGGTTACATCATGACCATAGGCATCGTATCTTTCCTGACTCTCGCACTCTTTCTTTTGGGAGACACTGGCTCCAACAACTGCCCCGCCTACCATTCCAACAATAGTACCGATATCAGAACCTCTTGGCCCTCCAGCAATTCCACCAATAGCAGAACCAAGAACTGAGCCTAGAGAACCTCCTGCCCAAACGGCATCACTTGTATATGTCCCACAACTGTTCAACAGAAAGACTGAACACAAAGAAAGAAGAAATATCTTTTTCATATTTATATAACTTGAAACTCTACAAAGATATATAAAATTTAAAATAAATAAGGTTTTCCTATAAATATATTCGAGTTTATACCATAAAAAAGCGTTCCCATTATAAAATGGAAACGCTTATTATAGAGATATTTAATCTTATTCAGATTATTCAGCCTCTGCTGCAGTTTCTTCTGCCTTAGGAGCTTCTGCAACTGTCTCAGCTTTAGCCTTACGACCAGCACGACGAGTCTTCTTAGCAGCAGCCTTAGGAGTTTTTGCCATATTCTCATCGAAGTCAACAAGCTCGATGAAAGCAATCTCTGCAGCATCACCCTGACGTGCACCCAACTTAATAACACGGGTGTAACCTCCAGGACGATTTGCAACCTTAACAGCAACCTCTCCAAAAAGTTCCTTGATAGCCTCTTTGTTCTGAAGATAACGGAATACAACACGACGTGAAGTTGTTGTATCGTTCTTAGAACGAGTGATCAATGGTTCTACATATTTTTTGAGGGCCTTAGCCTTTGCAAGAGTCGTAGTGATTCTTTTGTGCATGATCAATGATACTGCCATATTAGCAAGCATAGCATCACGATGAGATGCAGTACGACCCAGATGGTTGAATTTTTTATTATGTCTCATTTTTTAATCTAATTTTGGACTAGTTAGTAACGAATTACTCTTTGTCCAGTTTATACTTTGAAATATCAGTTCCAAACGAAAGATTCAGACTCTCGAGCAAATCATCAAGCTCTGAAAGCGATTTCTTACCAAAGTTACGGAACTTAAGAAGATCTGTCTTATTATATTGTACCAAATCACCTAAGGTCTCAACATCAGCTGCCTTCAAACAGTTGAGTGCACGAACACTAAGATTCATGTCTACGAGACGAGTCTTAAGTAATTGACGCATATGCAAGATCTCTTCATCAAACTCTTGATTTCCTTCTGACTCTGGACTCTCAAGAGTAATCTTCTCGTCAGAGAAAAGCATAAAGTGATAAATAAGAATCTTAGCAGCCTCCTTAAGAGCATCCTTTGGATGTATGGAACCATCTGTTGTAACTTCAATAAGCAGCTTGTCATAATCGGTCTTTTGCTCAACACGATATGGCTCTACTGAATACTTAACGTTACGTATAGGGGTGTAGATGGAATCGATTGGAAGTACATTAACATCAGTGCAGAACTCACGATTTTCATCAGCCGGTACATAACCACGACCCTTGTTAATTGTAAGATCAATCTGCATTGAAGCTTTGGCATCTAAATGACAAATCACCAAATCAGGGTTTAACACTTCAAATCCAGTCAGATACTTACTTATATCACCAGCCTTGAATTCTGTTGAATTCTCAACGGTAATACTAACTTTCTCATTCTCGAATTCTTCTACTACTTGCTTGAATCGAACTTGCTTGAGATTCAAGATAATGTTGGTAACATCTTCCTTCACACCAGGTACTGTTGAAAACTCATGCTCAACTCCACTAATATGAATAGTGTTGATAGCATAGCCTTCAAGAGATGAAAGGAGAATGCGGCGCAAGGCATTACCAATGGTTACACCAAAGCCAGGCTCAAGAGGACGGAATTCGAACTTGCCGAAATGGTCATTTGCCTCCAGCATTACTACTTTATCAGGTTTTTGAAATGCTAATATCGCCATTAATTTAATGATTTTTATTGTTTAGAGTACAACTCAACGATTAACTGTTCCTTAATGTTCTCAGGGATATCTGCACGCTCTGGCTTGTGCAAGAACTTACCACTCTTTGTGTTCTCATCCCACTCAATCCAAGGATATTTGCTGTGGTTGAAACCAGCAAGAGCTGCCTCGATAACCTCAAGAGACTTTGCCTTCTCACGAACACCTACTACCTGACCAGGCTTTACCTGATAAGAAGCAATGTTTACAACCTGACCATCAACAACGATATGCTTATGACTAACAAGCTGACGAGCTGCTGCACGTGTAGGGGCAACACCCAAACGATAAACCACGTTATCAAGACGACTCTCTAAGCTCTGGAGAAGAACCTCACCAGTGATACCATCAGCCTTAGCTGCTGCATCAAAAAGGTTACGGAACTGACGCTCCAAAACACCATAAGTATATTTTGCCTTCTGCTTCTCTGCCAACTGTGCACCATACTCAGACTGCTTACGGCGACGGTTGTTACCATGCTGCCCAGGAGGGAAATTACGTTTGCTTAAAACTTTATCTGCGCCGAAAATTGGCTCACCAAAACGGCGTGCAATTCTAGATTTTGGACCTATATATCTTGCCATAATTAAAATTCTTTTTAATAATATCTAATGTGAATTAAACACGACGACGCTTTGGAGGACGACAACCATTATGTGGTAATGGTGTTACGTCTACAATCTCTGTTACCTCAATACCTGCACCATGCACAGCACGAATAGCAGACTCACGACCATTACCTGGACCCTTCACGAAGGCTTTAACCTTACGGAGACCAAGGTCATAAGCTACCTTAGCGCAATCCTCAGCTGCCATCTGAGCAGCATAAGGAGTGTTCTTTTTAGAACCACGGAAACCCATCTTACCAGCAGAAGACCAAGAAATAACCTGACCCTCATTGTTAGCAAGAGATACAATGATATTATTGAAAGAGCTATGTACGTGGAGCTGACCCATAGCATCAACTCTTACATTTCTTTTCTTAGATGTTGCTTTTGTCTTTGCCATAATTAAATTCCTCCTTAGAAATTACTTGGTAGCTTTCTTCTTATTAGCAACAGTCTTCTTCTTACCCTTACGAGTACGAGCATTATTCTTTGTGCTCTGACCACGAACAGGAAGACCATTACGATGTCTGATTCCACGATAACAACCAATATCCATCAGTCGCTTAATGTTCATTTGGATCTCTGAACGAAGATCACCTTCTACCTTAAACTCAGCACCGATAATCTCACGGATCTTGGCTGCCTGATCATCAGACCACTCGCTGACCTTCAAGTCACGACTTACGCCGGCCTTATCCAATATCTTTGCTGAACTACTTCGACCAATACCATAAATGTAGGTCAATGCGATTTCGCCACGCTTATTCTGGGGCAAATCTACTCCAACAATTCTTATTGCCATTTTGTAAAATAATTAAATATAAATATTACTTTCTAATTAAAGAGTTTGCAAATTTACCAATATATTTTGTATTATCAGTATTTTTACAATTCTTTAACATTAACCCTGACGCATTTTAAACTTAGGGTTCTTCTTGTTGATAACGAACAGACGACCTTTGCGACGAACGATTTTGCAGTCAGGTGTACGCTTCTTTAATGATGCTCTTGTTTTCATATCTTTATTTTGATTACTTATATCTGAAAACGATTCTACCCTTTGTAAGATCATAAGGACTCATTTCTACCTTAACCTTATCTCCAGGTAAAATTTTAATATAATGCATTCTCATCTTGCCAGAGATATGCGCAATAATCTGTACTCCATTCTCAAGTTCGACTCTGAACATCGCGTTAGAGAGTGACTCGACTATAGTACCATCTTGTTCTATTGCAGATTGTTTTGCCATATTTAATTTACAACTATTTTTTCAATTTCTTCAAATGAAGATAAAATCTCAGCCTCGCCCTTCCGAATTACAATCGTATGCTCAAAATGGGCTGCTGGCCTCTTATCACGTGCATAAACCCCCACCTTATCAGGTAACATCCAAATTCTATTATCACTGGTTGTTATCATAGGTTCTATAGTAATACACATTCCTGACTTTAACATCAATCCATTACCGCGATTGCCATAGTTTGGTATTTGCGGAGCCTCAAACATTTCACGACCAATTCCATGTCCTGTAAGTTCTCGTACAACTCCATAACCCAAGCCTTCACAATAATGCTGTATCGCATAACCTATATCACCAATATGATGCCCTGCTACAGCTTGCTCAATACCTAAATAAAGAGCCTTTTGGGCGACCTTCATTAAATCTTCTACTTTCTCATTAACCTTTCCTACACAAAATGTATAACTGCTTTCACCTACATAGCCATTCAAAAGAACTCCGCAATGAATAGAAACAACATCACCTTCTTTCAAAATGGTCGAGGCATCAGGAATGCCATAGGCTATCACATGATTAACAGAAGTACAGATCGAAGTTGGGAATGGCCCTCCAAAAGGACTGGGGAAACTCTTTAAAGTTGGAATTGCTCCATGAGCATATATAAATTTCTCCGCTATAGTATCCAATTGGAGGGTCGAAACACCTGGTTTTATATTTTTACCTAACTCTGCAAGGGTTAAACCAACTAATTGATTCGCCTTGCGCATTAGTTTAATTTCATCTTCAGTCTTCAGGAATATTTTCATTCTAAAGATCAATAGGCAGAAACACCGCTCTGTCTAGTATGACCCGAATTTAAAAGTCCATCATAATGACGCATCAACAGATGACTCTCTACTTGCTGTAATGTATCAATAACAACACCTACAAGAATCAAAAGAGATGTACCACCGAAGAACTGAGAAAAAGACTGTTGAACATTAAGTAATCCAGCCAATGCAGGCATGATTGCAATAAATGCAATGAACAATGAACCTGGGAAAGTAATTCGAGACATTACGGTGTCGATATACTCAGCTGTATCCTTACCCGGTTTTACTCCAGGTATAAATCCATTGTTACGTTTCATATCCTCTGCCATCTGAGTAGGGTTAAGAGTGATCGCTGTATAAAAGTAGGTAAATGCAATTACTAAAACTACATAAATAGCATTATAAAGCAAACTACGATTATCCATCAAATCACGTACCCACCATGAAGCATTCTCTGAATTGTATTTGACAATAGCTAAAGGTATAAACATCAATGCCTGAGCAAAGATGATTGGCATAACATTAGCAGCAAATAACTTTAATGGAATGTACTGACGGGCTCCACCATACTGTTTGTTACCAACAAGACGCTTTGCGTACTGTACAGGAACTTTGCGTGTACCTTGCACCAATAGAATAGATGCACATACTACAGCATAAAGGATAATGATCTCAACAATGAACATAATCAGTCCACCACCAGAGATAGCTGTCAAACGTGAAGATACTTCTTGAACGAATGACTGAGGAAGTCTGGCAATGATACCAATCATGATAATCAACGAGATACCATTTCCTACACCTTTATCTGTAATGCGTTCACCTAACCATAAGATGAACATACTTCCTGCTGCAAGAATAATAGTTGCTGGAATCATAAACACAGTCCAACTAATACCTGAGGAAAGAGCACCCGCTGCCTGATATTTCAGATTTAAAAGATAACTTGGAGCCTGGAATAACAATATTGCTACTGTCAAAATTCTAGTATACCAGTTAATCTTCTTGCGACCACTTTCACCCTCACGCTGCATCTTTTGGAAATAAGGTACAGCCACAGCTAAAAGTTGCATTACGATAGAAGCTGAGATGTAAGGCATAATTCCTAATGCAAAGATTGATGCATTGGAAAATGCTCCACCAGAGAACATGTCCAACAACGACATAAGGCCGCCTGAAGTTTGCGACTGAAGTTTTTCCAACATACCAGGATTTATACCTGGAAGTACAACAAACGAGCCAAAACGGTATATGGCTGTAAACAAGAAGGTAATAAGGAGTCGCTGACGCAAATCCTCTACCTTCCAACAGTTCTTTAGTGTCTCAATAAACTTTTTCATTACTTAGATTATAGTTGCATTTCCACCAACTGCCTTGATTGCTTCTTCGGCAGACTTTGAGAAAGCATTTGCTTCAACATCGATTTTTGCCTTCAATTCTCCATTACCAAGGATCTTAACAAGTACGTTACCTTTTACAAGGCTAGCAGCACGTAATTCCTCTAGTCCAATCTTTGTAAGATTCTTAGACTCTGCAAGAGACTGAAGTGTTGAAAGGTTAATTGCAAAATACTCCTTATGATTGATATTCTTAAAACCAGCCTTCGGAATACGACGCTGAAGTGGCATCTGACCACCTTCAAAACCAATCTTTCTCTTATAACCAGAGCGAGCCTTTGCACCTTTGTGTCCACGGGTAGAAGTACCACCTAGTCCTGATCCTGGACCACGACCGATACGACGACGTGAATGTGTAGAGCCTTCAGCTGGTTTCAAATTATTTAATTTCATAATAGCTGCTTAATTTAATTAATTATTTAACTACTTCTACTAGGTGATGAACCTTACGGATCATACCACGGTTGCTAGGAGTATCCTCAACCTCAACAACCTGAGAAATCTTATGAAGCCCAAGATAAATCAGAGTGTTTTTCTGATCTTTAGGGGCACCGATTCTACTCTTAATCTGCTTGATCTTAATTGTTGCCATTTTGTATAATCCCTAATTAACCGTTAAATACTTTGTCCATACTGATACCACGCTCACCTGCTACCTGATATGCATCACGCATCTCAGCAAGGGCAGCGATAGTAGCCTTTACTAAGTTGTGGGCATTTGATGAACCCTTTGACTTAGCAATGACATCCTTAACACCAGCGCTCTCGAGAACAGCACGCATAGCACCACCGGCTTTCAAACCTGTACCAGCTGCAGCTGGCTTGATAATAACCTGAGCACCACCAAACTTAACTTCAACCTCATGAGGAACTGTACCCTTAAGTACTGGAACCTTTACAAGATTCTTCTTTGCAGCTTCTGTACCCTTAGCGATAGCAGCGGTAACTTCACCTGCCTTACCAAGGCCATAACCAATAACGCCATTACCGTCACCTACTACGACGATAGCAGCGAATGTGAAAGTACGACCACCCTTTGTAACCTTTGTTACACGGTTGATAGCAACCAAGCGATCTTTCAGTTCTACATCACTATTTACTTTTACTTTATTCATTGCCATAATCGTTTAAAATTTAAGACCACCTTCACGAGCTGCATCTGCCAATGCCTGAACGCGACCATGATAAAGGTAACCGTTACGGTCAAATACAACAGCCTCTACACCTGCAGCTTTTGCTTTTTCTGCAACAAGTGCACCAACCTTCTTAGCCTGCTCAATCTTTGGAAGCTTTTCAAGGCCTAAAGAAGATGCAGAAGCAAGTGTCTTACCTTCCAAATCGTTAATTACCTGAGCATAAATCTGCTTGTTAGAGCGGAAAACACTTAAACGTGGACGCTCAGCAGTTCCATTTACACTTTTGCGAATACGGAACTTTATTTTAATTCGTCTTTCTACTTTCTTTGTTGTCATAATCGTAAAATTAAAAAATAAAATTACTTAGCTGCAGCTGTCTTACCAGACTTTCTGCGGATGACCTCACCCTTGAACAGGATACCCTTACCCTTATAAGGCTCAGGCATACGGAAAGAACGAATTTTAGCACAGATAAGTCCCAACAAAGCCTTATCACAAGATTCCAATGTCAAAATTGGATTCTGGTTACGCTCAGACTTTGTCTCTACCTTTACTTCCTTAGGAAGCTGCATGAAAATAGGGTGTGTATAACCAAGTGAGAATTCGATCACATTACCTTGATTACTTACACGATAACCAACACCGACAAGCTCCAAAACCTTTGTATAACCTTCACTAACACCAATAACCATGTTATTAACAAGTGAACGATATAAACCATGGAATGCTTGCTTCTGCTTGTAATCTACTGGGCTATTCTCATCAACGCTAAATGTTATCTGACCATCCTTATTCTCAAACTTAATAGAAGAATCAATCTTCTGAGATAGTTCACCCTTAGGACCTTTAACAGATACAAGGTTAGTCTTCTCATCAAAATTAACAGTAACACCAGCTGGGATACTAATTGGCAATTTTCCTATTCTTGACATATTCAATCCTCCAATTAATAAACGTAACAAAGAACCTCACCACCGATCTTAAGATCAGAAGCTTCTTTGTTTGTCATAACACCTTTAGATGTAGATATAATTGCAATACCTAATCCGTTAATAACTCTCGGCATGTCCTTGTAACCGGTATACTTACGCAAACCAGGAGTAGACACACGTTTCAAACACTTAATAGCGCTTTGCTTAGTTGTAGGATTGTACTTCAAAGCTACTTTGATAGTACCCTGTGGTCCATCTTCAATGAACTTGTAGTTCAGAATGTAACCCTTCTCAAAGAGAATCTTAGTAATAGATTTCTTCAAGTTAGACGCAGGAACTTCAACAACACGGTGATGAGCCATGATGGCATTTCTGAGTCTTGTCAGATAATCTGCTATTGGATCTGTCATAAAATATAAATGTTTAATTAATCGGGACAACCCCGACAATATTAAAAATAAATTCTTTAGCAAGATGATTAGTGAAGAACTTTTTATAAAGCTAATCACTAATCATTTTATTTAATTACCAGCTTGCCTTCTTAACACCAGGAATTAAACCCTGAGAAGCCATCTCACGGAACTGAATACGAGACAAACCGAACTGACGGATATAACCTTTTGGACGGCCTGTAATCTTGCAACGGTTGTGAAGACGGATAGGATTTGCATTCTTTGGAATAGCCTGAAGTTTACGAGCTGCCTCATAAGCCTCTGCAGGGTCATTAGAAGTAGCAATAATCTTCTTCAAAGCTGAACGCTTCTCAGCATAACGAGCAACAAGCTTAGCACGCTTTACCTCGCGAGCTTTCATTGATTCTTTTGCCATATCTATTAATCGTTTTTAGCATTCTTGAATGGAAGACCGAAAGCTTTAAGCAGAGCATAACCCTCTTCATCTGTATTAGCTGATGTTACGAAAGTAATGTTCATACCCTGGATACGATCTACTTGATCAATATTAATCTCTGGGAAGATAATCTGTTCTGTAATACCCAACGTATAGTTACCACGGCCATCAAATTTACTTTCGATACCCTTGAAGTCACGGATACGTGGAAGAGATACTCGAACCAACTTCTCCAAGAACTCATACATACGCTCACGACGCAAAGTTACCATTACACCGATAGGCATCTTCTTACGAAGCTTGAAGTTTGCGATATCCTTCTTAGAATATGTAGCAACAGCCTTCTGACCTGTAATCGCTGTAATCTCATTGATTGCAACATCAACGATCTTCTTATCCTGAGTCGCATCACCAAGACCCTGGTTAATAACAATCTTCTTCAAGGCAGGAATCTGCATTGCTGAAGAATAATTGAACTGCTTCTGAAGAGCAGGAGCAATAGTCTCTTTATAGACCTTCTTTAACTGTGCTGTATCCATTATTTAATTTCCTCCCCTGACTTTTTTGCAATACGCTTAACTGACTTACCCTCACGCTCAATGCGGATACGAGTAGCTTTACCACTCTTAGGATCAATCAAGCTAAGATTTGAGATATGAATAGGAGCCTCCTGCTTTACGATGCCTCCCTGAGGATTCTTAGCTGAAGGCTTAGTGCTCTTAGAAACCATGTTTACACCTTCTACGATGGCACGGTTTGAATCAACAAAAACCTTGAGCACCTTACCAGTCTTGCCCTTATCTTGACCAGCAAGAACAACGACTGTATCTTCTTTCTTAATATGTAACTTACTCATTACTTTAAATTTTAAATTATTAAAGAACCTCAGGTGCCAAAGAAACGACCTTCATGTTAACTGCACGCAACTCACGAGCAACAGGACCGAAAATACGGCTACCGCGAAGCTCACCTGCGTTATTCAGCAATACACAAGCGTTATCATCGAAACGGATGTAAGAACCATCTGCACGACGAATTTCCTTCTTTGTGCGAACGATCAAAGCCTTAGATACCGCACCTTTTTTCAAATCACTTGATGGTATAACGTTCTGTACAGCAACTACAATAACGTCACCAACACTTGCGTAACGGCGACCTGTACCACCAAGTACACGAATGCACTTAGCTTCACGAGCACCACTGTTATCACATACTGTAAGTTTTGATTCTGCTTGTATCATAATTACTTAGCTTTTTCAACAATTTGTACTAATCTCCATCTTTTTGTCTTAGACAGAGGACGAGTTTCCATAATTTGAACTGTATCACCTACATTTGCCTCATTATTCTCGTCATGTGCATGGTATTTCTTTGTGTGCTGCACAAATTTACCATAAATAGGGTGCTTCTCTTTGAACTTAGATGCAATAACAATAGTTTTATCCATTTTGTTGCTGATAACAACACCCTGTCTTACTTTTCTTAAATTTCTTGTTTCCATCTGGACCATTATTATTTATTAAGTTCTCTTTGACGAAGTTCTGTCTTCATACGTGCAATATCACGACGAGTAGACTTAATCTGTGATGGATTCTCAAGAGGAGTGATCTGATGATTTAACTTCATCTGATTCAAACTAGCCTCTGCACTTTCTAACTTCTCAACCAATGCGCTGGTTTCAAGTTCGTGTAATTCTTTCATCTTCATAGCTTAAGCGTTTTTATCGTAATCACGTCTAACAACAAACTTAGTCTTAACTGGTAACTTCTGAGCTGCAAGGCGGAGAGCCTCCTTAGCAATATCAAAAGAAACACCTTCAACCTCGAACAAGATGCGACCAGGTGTAACAGGTGCAACCCATCCTGCAGGATCACCCTTACCTTTACCCATACGGACATCTGCAGGCTTACGAGTGATAGGTTTATCAGGGAAGATACGAATCCAGACTTGACCTTCACGATTCATGTAGCGATTAACTGCAACACGAGCGGCCTCAATCTGACGACTATCGAGCCATTTTGCCTCAAGCGTCTTGATACCAAATGAACCGAAAGCCAATTGTGTACCTCTATGAGCGTTGCCTTTATTGCCACGTCCATCTTGAGGTCTTCTATATTTTACTCTTTTTGGCTGTAACATGATAACTTCTAATTTTAACGATTATTGTTTCTCTTACCACCACGGCGATTATTTCGACCGTTATTACGGCCACTATTCTTGCTTTCCTGAGCAAAGTTAGGTGTCAAGTCACGCTTTCCATAAACCTCACCACGACAAATCCATACTTTAATACCCAAGAGACCAACCTTAGTCAAAGCTTCAGCCTGGCAATAATCGATATCAGCGCGGAATGTATGCAATGGAGTACGTCCTTCCTTGAACATTTCCTTACGTGCCATCTCCGCACCATTTAAACGACCAGTAATTTGTACTTTAATACCTTCTGCTCCTGCACGCATTGTATTTGCAACAGCCATCTTAATAGCACGGCGATAAGCAATCTTACCCTCTACTTGGCGAGCGATGTTGTTTGCAACAATATTAGCATCGAGTTCAGGTTTCTTAACTTCGAAGATATTAATCTGAATTTCTTCTTTAAAGATATTCTTTAACTCTTCTTTCAATTTATCAACATCCTGACCACCTTTACCAATGACAATACCCGGACGGGCTGTACAAATAGTGATGGTAACAAGCTTTAATGTACGCTCGATGATGATACGAGAAACGCTAGCCTTAGCAAGGCGCTCGTTAAGATACTTACGGATTTTCTGATCCTCAACGAGGTTATCACCGAAGTTCTTACCACCGAACCAATTTGAATCCCAACCACGGATTACACCTAGACGGTTGCTTATTGGATTAACTTTCTGTCCCATTCTACTTATTATTTTTCGTCATTAGTTTTTGCATCTACAAAAAGTGTAACATGGTTAGAACGCTTACGAATTCTATAACCACGACCCTGAGGTGCAGGTCTCATACGTTTCATTGTAACACCCTGATCAACGAAGACACGGCTAACATAAAGTTCGCCATCTTCAGCTTTACGATCGTTTTTCTGTTCCCAATTAGCAATTGCTGAGCGTAACAGTTTCTCAACGTCTGCTGAAGCCTGCTTCTTAGAGAACTTAAGTACTCCGAGGGCACGATTAACCTCCATACCACGAATCATATCTACTACGTAACGCATTTTACGTGGAGAAGAAGGAACGCCATTAAGCTTAGCGAAGTACTGATTTTTGCGAGCTTCTTTAATCTTTTCAGCTGCGATATGTTTTCTTGCTCCCATTATAATTTCAATTTTTTAAATGGATTAACCCGCTTACTTTTTATTATTTCCTGAGTGACCGCCAAAACGACGTGTTGGAGCAAACTCACCAAGTTTGTGACCAACCATATTCTCAGTAACGTAAACAGGGATAAATTTATTTCCGTTATGAACTGCAATGGTATGACCTACGAAATCAGGAGATATCATTGAAGCTCTGGCCCATGTCTTTACAACATTCTTCTTACCACTCTCGTTCATTTCAAGAACTTTCTTCTCGAGTGATACATTGATGTAAGGACCTTTTTTAAGTGAACGACTCATAACTTACTCTTTATTATTTCTTATTAGCTCTTTCGATAATATACTTGTTAGAAAGCTTCTTAGGTGCACGAGTCTTAAGACCCTTAGCATACAAGCCCTTACGTGAACGTGGATGACCACCAGACTGGCGACCTTCACCACCACCCATAGGGTGATCAACAGGATTCATAACAACACCACGGTTGTGAGGGCGACGACCTAACCAACGAGAACGACCTGCTTTACCAGACTGTTCAAGAGCATGATCAGAATTACCGACACTACCTACAGTTGCTTTACAAGCACTTAAAATCTGGCGAGTTTCACCAGAAGGGAGCTTAATTACACAATAACTGCCCTCACGAGAAGTCAACTGAGCAAAATTACCAGCCGAACGGACCAACAAAGCGCCCTGACCTGGACGTAACTCAATATTATGAATTACAGTACCAACAGGGATGTTTGCCAAAGGAAGAGCATTACCAACCTCAGGAGCAGCTTCTGCACCAGACATCAATGTAGCGCCAACCTTCAATCCATTTGGAGCAATAATGTAACGTTTTTCACCATCAGCATAGTATAACAGAGCAATACGAGCTGATCTATTAGGATCATACTCAATACTCTTAACTACAGCTGGAACACCATCTTTCTCACGTTTAAAGTCTATAAGACGATACTTCTGCTTATGGCCACCGCCAATATAGCGAACGGTCATCTTACCAGTGTTATTACGACCACCAGTAGAACGTTTGCCGTAAACGAGAGACTTCTCTGGCACGGATGCAGTAATATCCTCGAACGTGCCAATAACCTTGTGTCTTTGTCCCGGAGTTACCGGGTTTAATTTACGTACTGCCATTTTTTATTTAAATATTGCTGTAAAAATCAATTGTATCGCCATCTTTCAAAGTGACGATTGCTTTTTTGAACGAATTCTTCTGACCTTTAACAAGACCTGCCTTAGTGTAGCGAGCCTGACGCTTACCGGCATAAAGAATTGTGTTCACATCTACTACCGTAACATTATACAGACTTTCAACTTCCTTTTTAATCTGGAGCTTATTAGCCTCAGGCTTAACAACAAATCCGTAACGATTAGGCTGCTTGTCTGTAATCTTGGAAACTTTCTCAGTAACCAATGGTTTAATGATAAATGCCATATTCTAATATCTCCTATTACTTTGTTAAAAGTTCGTCAATTGCCTTCAAAGCGCTTTCTGTTAAAATGACAGCATCTGCATTCAAAACTTTATACGTATTAAGTGCGTTTGCAGTCATAACTTCAGCATTCTTCAAATTACGAGCGGACAAATATACATTTTTATTTACTTCTGGCAAAACAACGAGTGCCTTCTTGTTGTTGACTTTAAGATTTTTAGCAATATTTACGAAATCTTTTGTTTTTGGAGCATCCAAATTGAAGTCTTCAACAACAATAATCTCATTGTCCTTAGCAGCCTGAGAAAGAGCAGACTTACGAGCAAGAATATTTACTTTCTTATTCAACTTAAAGCTGTAATCGCGTGGAGTTGGACCGAATACACGACCACCGCCAACCAATACTGGAGAATTGATATCACCACGACGAGCGCCACCGCCACCTTTCTGACGACCAAGTTTACGAGTAGAACCGTTGTGCTCACTTCTTTCTTTTGACTTTGCAGTACCCTGACGCTGAGCAGCAAGATACTGTTTAACAGCCAACCATAGAACGTGTTCGTTAGGCTCAATCTCAAAGATATTCTCATTAAGAGTTACCTTTTTACCGGTCTCCTGACCGTTAATATTTAAAACACTAACTTCCATTACTTCTGAATTAAAACAGTTGAACCATTGCATCCAGCGAAAGAACCCTTAACGATAAGAAGATTCTGCTCTGGAATTACCTTTAATACCTGAAGGTTCTGAGTTGTTACTCTATCACCTCCCATTTGGCCGCCCATGCGCATACCCTTGAATACTTTAGCTGGGTAAGAACAAGCACCAATAGAACCTGGCTTGCGGGCACGGTCATCCTGACCATGAGTAGACTGACCAACACCACCGAAACCATGACGCTTAACAACACCTTGAAAACCTTTACCCTTAGATGTGCCAATAACATCTACAAATTTAGTGTCACTAAAGATTTCAACTGTAATAGTGTCACCGAGATTATACTCTTCATCAAACTTGAACTCGGCCAAGTGTTTCTTAGGTGTTGTGCCTGCCTTCTTGAAGGTTCCCATCATAGGCTTAGAAGTTCTCTTTTCCTTAGCCTCACCAAAACCTAACTGTACAGCTTTGTAACCATCCTTCTCTTCAGTTTTAACCTGGGTTACAACACAAGGACCTGCTTCGATAACAGTGCACGGAATATTCTTACCGTCGGCACTGAAAACGGATGTCATTCCGATTTTTCTTCCAATTAATCCTGGCATTTCAATAAATTTTTAAATGTGAAAAAATACGTGATTTAATTAAGTAAAAATTAGACTTTAATCTCTACCTCAACACCTGAAGGCAATTCTAGCTTCATCAAAGCATCAACAGTCTTTGCTGTTGAACTGTAGATATCAATCAGACGCTTAAAATCTGACAACTGGAACTGCTCACGTGACTTCTTGTTAACGAAAGTAGAACGATTCACAGTAAAGATACGCTTATGCGTAGGCAATGGAATAGGTCCACTTACGATAGCACCAGTAGCTTTTACAGCTTTCACAATTTTTTCAGCCGACTTATCAACCAACATGTGGTCATAAGACTTCAGCTTAATTCTAATTTTCTGACTCATTTTAATTAAGTTGTTAAAAATATAAATTAATAGTGAAAGAGGTACATCGCTTAAGAGTCATTCGCTAAACGACGCCTCTTTCAACAAAGTTTTATAGCAATTCACTATGACCCTTAACCTCCTCAAGAACGGCTTTTGCAATTGAAGAAGAAAGAGCTGCATGGTGATCATACTCCATTGAAGAAGTAGCACGACCAGATGTAATAGTACGAAGAGCTGTTACATATCCGAACATTTCTGCTAGAGGAACCATAGCCTTAACAATGCGTGCACCACTTCTTGCCTCGTCCATACCCTGAACTAAGCCACGACGTTTGTTTAAGTCGCCAATAACATCACCCATATTCTCTTCTGGAGTAACGACCTCAACTTTCATGATAGGCTCCATCAAAACAGGACCTGCCTTAGGGCACAATACCTTAAATGCCTGATGTGCAACAAGCTCAAAAGACAACTGGTCAGAGTCTACAGGGTGGAAACTACCATCATTAAGGGTAACTTTCAAACCAGTCATAGGGAATCCACCAAGAACACCGTTAGAAAGACAATCTTGGAAACCCTTCTGAACAGAAGGAATAAATTCCTTTGGTACATTACCACCCTTAACGTTATTGATGAATTGAAGATCACCTTCCTTATAGTCTTCATCCTTAGGAGCGATAGTAACATCAATACATGCGAATTTACCACGACCACCAGACTGTTTCTTATATGTCTCACGACTCTGAGCTTCACGAGTAATAGCCTCTTTATAGTTAACCTGAGGCTTACCCTGATTACACTCAACCTTGAATTCACGCCTTAAACGGTCGATAATAATATCCAAATGGAGCTCACCCATACCTGAGATGATTGTCTGACCACTCTGCTCATCTGTTCGAACAGTAAAGGTAGGATCCTCCTCTGCCAACTTAGCAAGACCATTATCCATCTTTGCAACATCAGCCTGACTCTTTGGCTCAACTGCTACAGAAATAACAGTATCAGGGAAAGTCATTGACTCAAGAACGATAGGATGCTGTTCATCACAAAGAGTATCACCAGTACGGATATCTTTAAAGCCAACGCCAGCACCAATATCACCAGCATCAATTGTATCCATTGGAATTTCTTGCTTTGAGTTCATCTGGAACAAACGGCTAATGCGCTCACGCTTTCCTGAACGAGGATTATAAACATAAGAACCAGCCTCAACCTTACCAGAGTAAACGCGGAAGAATACCAAGCGACCCATAAATGGATCAGTAGCTATCTTAAATGCAAGTGCAGATGTTGGTTCTGTCTCTGAAGGCTTACGATCTTCCTCCTCGTCAGTATCTGGATTTGTACCAACAATATTTGGAGTATCCAAAGGAGAAGGCAAGAATGCACAGATATAATCAAGCAAAGGCTGAACGCCCTTATTCTTATAAGAAGAACCCAACAACATTGGACAGCATTCCATAGCTACACAGCCCTTACGGATAGCTTTAAGGATCATATCCTCAGGAATATCCTTACCATCAAGATAAAGCTCCATCAATTCGTCATCGAAGTTTGCAGCACCTTCGAGCAACTTCTCACGCCACTCTGTTGCTTCATCCATCAATTCTGCAGGAATGTCATCAACCTCATATTCTGCACCCATTGTTTCATCATGCCAAAGAATCTGCTTCATTTTAATCAAGTCAATAAGACCCTTGAAATTTTCCTCAGCACCAACAGGGATCTGAATAACGATTGGATTTGCTCCTAAGATATCTTTCATCTGCTGAACAGTCTCAAAGAAGTCTGCTCCAGAACGGTCCATCTTGTTAACATAACCAATACGAGGTACATTATACTTATCAGCCTGACGCCAAACGGTTTCAGACTGAGGCTGAACACCGTCTGCTGCAGAATAAGTAGCCACAGCACCATCCAAGACACGAAGAGAACGCTCAACCTCAGCAGTAAAGTCAACGTGTCCCGGAGTATCAATCAAATTAATTTTATAAGATTTACCAAGATAATTCCAGTTACAAGTTGTTGCAGCAGAAGTAATAGTAATACCACGCTCCTGCTCCTGAGCCATCCAGTCCATGGTAGCAGCGCCATCATGAACCTCACCAATTTTATGAGTCTTACCGGTATAGAACAAAATACGCTCTGATGTAGTTGTTTTACCTGCATCAATATGAGCCATAATACCGATATTACGAGTCAAATGTAAATCGCGATTTGCCATTTTCTTCTTATCTTAAATATTAAAATCTGAAATGAGCGAACGCACGGTTAGCCTCAGCCATACGATGCATATCCTCTTTACGCTTATAAGCGCCACCCTGATTATTAAAAGCATCAACAATCTCAGAAGCCAATTTCTCAGCCATAGACTTACCACCACGCTTACGAGCAAAGGCAATAAGATTCTTCATAGCGATACTTTCTTTACGATCTGGACGGATTTCGGTTGGAACTTGGAATGTTGCACCACCGATACGACGACTTTTAACTTCGACCTGTGGAGTTACATTATCAAGAGCTGTCTTCCAGATTTCTAGAGCAGACTTCTCCTCATTATTCATTTTTGACTTCACAGCATCAAGTGCAGCATAGAAAATAACGTATGATGCATTCTTCTTACCATCATACATTAAGTGATTCACAAATTTTGAGACCTTCTGGTCATTGAAGACAGGATCTGGTAAGATCACACGCTTCTTTGGTTTTGCTTTTCTCATTAGTTAAAAAAAATAAATCTTGCGGAGGCTGTACTTACATGTCTTCAACATTCTCACCAGAATATTTACTCAACCTTGATAGTAATTTCTCCAGCAAAACATTAATAATAAATAAAGAAAACTTAAGCCCTCAGACTTCTCCGCCTGTGGGCTCTCAGTCATATTCAATTTACTTCTTAGCCTTAGGGCGCTTAGCACCATACTTAGAGCGACGTTGTGTACGATTAGCCACACCAGCTGTATCAAGTGTACCACGTACAATATGATAACGAACACCAGGAAGGTCCTTTACACGACCACCTCTAACTAACACGATAGAGTGCTCCTGAAGGTTATGACCTTCTCCTGGGATGTAAGAGTTTACCTCCTTCTGATTGGTCAAACGAACACGAGCAACCTTACGCATTGCTGAATTAGGCTTCTTAGGAGTTGTTGTATAAACACGAACACATACACCACGACGCTGTGGACAATTGTCCAAAGCTGGCGACTTGCTCTTGTCTACCATTACCTTTCTGCCCTTTCTTACTAATTGTGAAATAGTAGGCATAATTCTAATTTTTTAATTTATATATTTATTTTGTTTATTATCAACGTTTTACAAACGGATTCAACATGCCGTTTCGGGCTGCAAAGGTACAAACTTTACTTGATATTACCTAATTACATACACCTACAAACCCGAATACTACATCTAAATTAACCAAATATAACATCTTTTAAGAATATACACTTTATCTATATTACCAAAATGATGTTTAAACATCCTCCATAAAGGGATAAAAAAAACTGTGAGGAACATCCTCACAGTTTTTATCTGTCTTATTATCACATACTATTCTGTGATAACATCCTGCTCTGCAAAATCAAGAACATTCTTTTTGTTTGCCTGCATGCGTTCATATTCCTCTTTTGAACCAACAATCAATTTTTCCCATTGACGTAATCCAGTACCTGCAGGTATCAAATGTCCACAAATAACATTCTCTTTCATGCCCTCGAGATGATCCATCTTACCACGGATAGCAGCCTCATTCAAGACCTTTGTCGTCTCTTGGAATGATGCAGCACTCATAAAGCTCTTTGTTGCCAAAGCAGCACGAGTGATACCCTGAAGTATCTGAGTTGATGTTGCAGGAACAGCATCACGAACTTGAACAAGTTTTAGATCTCTACGTTTCAAAGACGAATTTTCATCTCTAAGTTTACGAACAGAAATGATTTGTCCAGGCTTAAGATTGTCAGAATCACCAGCATCTGTGACAACCTTCTTACCCCAAATTCTATCATTTTCATCTGAGAAATCCAGTTTATCAACCAACTCCTGTTCCAAGAATGTAGTATCACCAGGATCGTCAATACGAACTTTACGCATCATCTGACGAACAATGATTTCAAAGTGCTTATCATTAATTTTAACACCCTGTAGACGATACACATCCTGTACCTCATTTACGATATATTCTTGAACAGCCGTAGGGCCCTTAATAGCAAGAATATCGCCCGGAGTGATTACACCATCAGAAAGAGGGGTACCAGCACGAACAGCATCATGCTCCTGTACCAATATTTGCTTAGACAAAGAAACCAAATATTTCTTCTGATCACCAGTCTTTGAAGTTACAATAATCTCACGATTACCACGTTTTACTTTTCCCATTGTCACCTCACCATCAATTTCTGATACGACAGCAGGATTAGATGGATTACGAGCCTCAAACAACTCTGTAACACGTGGAAGACCACCTGTAATATCACCGGCACCACCCACAGCACGTGGAATCTTCACGAGTGTTTCACCACTCTTTATAGTCTGACCATCTTCAACAACAACATGACCACCTACTGGGAAGTTATATGTACCAACAACTTCTCCTGAAGCATCGATAACATCACAAGTAGGAACCAAAGAACGATCTTTAGAATCAGTAATGATTTTCTCTGTCAAACCTGTTGTTTCATCAGTTTCTGCATGGAAGGTCTTTCCTTCAACAACATCATTAAACTTCAAGGTACCAGCATACTCACTTACAATGACAGCATTAAAAGGATCCCATCTTGCAATTAGAGTATCTTTTTCGACAACCTCTCCATTCTTATGATACAAAGAAGAACCATATGGAACATTCATACTAGAAAGTACGATGTCTGTATTTGGATCAACAAAACGAATTTCAGCCAAACGACTTACAACCATTTCGCAAGTTACATCCTTGCCATCAGGTCCTTCTTCAACAAAAGGAACTGTACGAAGTTCATCGAACTCGATTCTACTATTATTCTTGGCTACAATACTAGCATTGGCAGCAGCATTACCAGCGACACCACCAGCATGGAACGTACAAAGGGTAAGCTGTGTACCAGGCTCACCAATAGCCTGAGCAGCAATAACGCCAACAGCCTCACCTAACTGAACCATTTTTGCAGTAGCCAAGTTACGACCATAACACTTCTTACAAACACCATGCTTACTCTCACAAGTCAAAACAGATCTAATCTCGACCATTTCGATTGGAGAATCCTCTATAGCACGTGCCTTATCTTCTGTGATTTCTTCACCAGCACGAACAATAAGTTCACCATTTGTAGGATTTACAATATCATGAACAGAAACACGACCCAAGATTCTTTCATACAATGTAGAAATAACCTGATCACCATTCTTCAAAGCACGACATTCCAGTCCTCTAAGAGTACCACAATCCTCTTCAGTAATAATCACATCATGTGAAACATCAACCAAACGTCTTGTAAGATAACCAGCATCGGCAGTCTTCATCGCGGTATCAGCAAGTCCCTTTCTAGCACCATGTGACGCAATAAAGTACTCCTGTACTGACATACCCTCTTTAAAGTTTGAAATGATTGGGTTCTCAATAATCTGAGCACCTTCAGCACCAGCTTTCTGAGGCTTTGCCATCAATCCACGCATACCAGCCAACTGTGCAATCTGATCAGCAGAACCACGGGCACCAGAATCCAACATCATATAAACAGCATTGAAGCCTTGATCAGCCTCTGTCATATGCTTCATTACAGATTTCTTCAGATTCGAATTTACATGAGTCCAAGCATCAATTACCTGATTATAGCGTTCCTTATCAGTGATCAAACCAGTATCATAATTCATGGTGATATTGTCGACCTCATCCTGACCCTTCTGGACGATTTCCTTCTTCTCATTTGGAACTATAATATCATCCAAATTAAATGAAAGACCAGCAACATAAGCCATATGATAACCTAAATTCTTAATACCATCTAGGAATTCACATGCTCGAGCCATACCTACAGCTTTAATAACATCAGCAATAATACCACGAAGGGTCTTCTTTGATATAACATCATTAAAGAAACCAATTTCATCAGGTACAATCTGATTTACAATAACACGACCAACTGTAGTATCAACCATTCTCTTCTGGAACTTACCATCTACAAGGTCATCTACGATAACCTTTACCTGAGAGTGTAAGTCGCATCGACCTTCATTGTAAGCGATAATAGCCTCTTCTGGACCATAGAAAGACAAGCCTTCGCCCTTTGCACCTGGTCTAATCTTTGTAATATAATAGAGACCAAGTACCATATCCTGAGAAGGTACTGTAATAGGAGCACCATTAGCAGGATTAAGAATATTATGACTCTGAAGCATAAGGATCTGAGCCTCAAGAACAGCTTCGTTACTAAGAGGAAGATGCACAGCCATCTGGTCACCATCAAAGTCCGCATTGAAAGCAGTACATGCTAATGGATGCAACTGGATAGCCTTACCTTCTATCAACTTAGGCTGGAAAGCTTGTATACCAAGTCTATGCAATGTCGGAGCACGGTTTAGCATAACCGGATGTCCCTTCATTACATTTTCTAGAATATCCCAAATAACAGGCTCACGACGATCAACGATCTTCTTAGCGCTCTTAACGGTTTTAACAACACCACGCTCTATCAACTTACGAATGATAAATGGCTTGTAAAGTTCTGCAGCCATAAGTTTAGGCAAACCGCACTCACCCATCTTAAGCTCAGGTCCTACAACAATAACAGAACGAGCAGAATAGTCAACACGCTTACCCAACAAATTCTGACGGAAGCGTCCTTGCTTACCCTTCAAAGAGTCAGACAAAGACTTAAGAGGTCTATTACTCTCACTCTTTACAGCAGAACTCTTACGACTATTATCAAAGAGAGAATCAACAGCCTCCTGGAGCATACGTTTCTCATTACGTAGAATAACTTCAGGAGCTTTAATCTCAACAAGTCGCTTCAAACGGTTATTTCTAATAATAACACGACGATAAAGGTCGTTCAAGTCTGATGTCGCGAAACGACCACCATCAAGAGGTACCAAAGGACGGAGCTCAGGTGGGATGACAGGAACAATCTTCATGATCATCCACTCTGGGTTATTTACGCCCTTACTAGAACGGAAAGCCTCAACAACCTGAAGACGCTTCAAAGCCTCGTTCTTTCTCTGCTGACTTGAATCATTATTTGCGCGATCACGAAGTTCATAGCTAAGAGAGTCCAAATCGATATCCTTCAAGAGATCATAGATAGCCTCTGCACCCATTTTCGCAATAAATTTGTTTGGATCATCATCATCCAAGCGATCATTATTAGGGTCCAACTTATTATCAATGATATCAATATATTCCTCTTCAGTTAACAGATCCATTTTATGGGATCCATTAACTTCCAAGCCCTCAGCATCTTTTTTACCTTCCATAGATCCAGGTTTTACTACGATATACTTTTCGTAGTAAATAACTGCATCCAATTTTTTTGTTGGTAAACCCAACAAATAGCCAATCTTATTAGGAAGAGAACGGAAGTACCATATATGAGCAACAGGAACAACCAATTCGATATGGCCAGAACGCTCACGACGAACTTTTTTCTCAGTAACCTCTACACCACAACGATCACATACAATACCTTTATAACGAATACGCTTATACTTACCACAAGCACATTCATAGTCCTTTGTAGGACCGAAAATACGCTCACAGAACAAGCCATCGCGTTCAGGCTTATAGGTACGATAGTTGATGGTCTCAGGTTTTGTAACCTCACCATACGAATTTTCCAAAATCTCCTCTGGCGAAGCGAGACTAATGGTAATCTTCGTAAAATTATTCTTTACCTTTTTATCTTTTTTAAAAGCCATGTTTACTTTCTAATTTAGGGTTGTGATTTAATCAAGCTTGATGCTAAGTCCTAGGCCTCGGAGCTCATGAAGCAAGACATTCAAAGATTCAGGAATACCAGGAGTTGGCATTGTGTCGCCCTTAACAATAGCCTCATAAGCCTTAGAACGACCAACAACATCATCACTCTTAATAGTTAATATTTCCTGCAGAACGTGACTTGCGCCAAATGCCTCAATGGCCCAAACCTCCATCTCTCCAAAACGCTGACCACCAAATTGAGCCTTACCACCAAGTGGCTGCTGAGTAATCAAACTGTAAGGTCCAATTGAACGAGCATGCATCTTATCCTCTACCATATGACCTAACTTCAAGAAGTATGTCATACCAATAGTAGCAGGCTGATCAAACTTTTCTCCTGTCTCACCATCATAGATATAAGTAGAGCATAGACGTGGAAGACCAGCCTTATCAGTCCATTCCTGTAAGTCTTTAAGTTTTGCACCATCAAAGATAGGAGTAGCAAACTTAACACCTAATTTCTTACCTGCAGCACCAAGAATAGCCTCAAAGATCTGACCCAAGTTCATACGAGAAGGCACACCCATTGGGTTCAAGACCAAATCAACAGGACGTCCATCCTCAAGGAAAGGCATATCCTCTGTTCGAACAACCTTTGAAACAATACCCTTATTACCATGACGACCGGCTAGCTTATCACCAACTTGGATTTTACGTTTCTTAGCCACATACACCTTAGCCATCTGTAAAATACCAGAAGGTAATTCATCACCAATAGTAATAGCAAACTTTCTACGTTTTAACTCCGCATCAAGAAGTTTGTATTTACGTATATAATTCATGATCAGGCTCTGAATCAAACCATTTACATGTTCATCCTCAGTCCAATCATTACTTTGAATACCATCATATTCCAGATTTTTCAAAGCTGGTGCTGTAAACTTACTACCCTTAGTAATAACCTCTGCACCACTATAGTCCTTAACGCCCTGACAAGTTTTCCCCTCTGTGAGAGTCAAAAGTTTATCAACCAAGATATCCTTTAAGTCATTATCTTTAGCCTCATATTCCTCATCTATTTTGGCAAGGATTATCTTATCCTGCTTCTTAGACTCACGGGTCTTAACAGCTCTAGAGAACAACTTCTTATCAATTACAACACCACTCAAAGAAGGATTAGCCTTCAAAGAAGAGTCTTTAACGTCACCTGCCTTATCACCAAAGATAGCACGAAGCAATTTCTCTTCTGGAGAAGGATCACTTTCACCCTTTGGAGAAATCTTTCCGATCAAGATATCGCCAGGTTCTACACGTGCGCCAACACGAATAATACCATTATCATCAAGATCTTTAGTAGCCTCTTCGCTAACATTAGGAATATCAGAAGTAAACTCCTCAGTACCTCTCTTTGTCTCACGAACATCAAGAGAATATTCATCCACATGTACAGAAGTCAGAACATCCTCACGTACCATACGCTCAGAAATAACTACAGCATCCTCGTAGTTATAACCTTTCCAAGGAATATAAGCAACAAGAAGGTTACGACCTAAAGCTAATTCACCATTTTCTGTTGCATAACCCTCAGTCAAAATATCACCCTTCTTAACTCTTTGTCCCTTATTACAAATAGGACGCAAGTCTATTGTCATGTTTTGGTTTGTTCTACGGAATTTAGGTATTCTATATTCCTTAAGAGCAGGCTCAAAACTTACAAACTCTTCTTCCTCTGTACGATCATAAAGAATACGAATTGTAGTTGCATCAACATACTCAATAACACCCTCACCTTCAGCTGTTACCTGAGTACGAGAATCCTCACAAACCTGTTTTTCCAGACCAGTTCCAACAATTGGAGCATCATTATGAAGCAAAGGAACAGCCTGACGCATCATATTACAACCCATCAAAGCACGGTGACCATCATCATGCTCCAAGAATGGAATTAAAGATGCAGAAACAGATGCAATCTGCTGTGGAGCAACATCCATATAATCAACCTGTGTAGGTTCTACAACAGGGAAATCAGCATTTTCACGACAGTGTACTACACTACGAATAAATGTGCCATCTTCATTTAATGGAGCATTACCTTGAGCAACAAGTTTTCCATCCTCTTCCTCAGCGGTCAAGAAGACAACATCATCATTAGACATATCAACGACACCATCCGTAACCTTACGATAAGGAGTCTCAATAAAGCCTAATTCATTAATAGTAGCATAGACACATAATGAAGAAATCAATCCAATGTTAGGACCTTCTGGACTTTCAATAGGACAAAGACGACCATAATGCGTATAATGCACATCACGAACCTCGAATCCAGCACGCTCACGAGACAAGCCACCAGGACCTAACGCTGACAGACGACGCTTGTGCGTAACTTCAGCCAAAGGATTGGTCTGATCCATAAACTGGCTCAAAGGGTTAGTTCCAAAGAAAGAATTTATAACACTAGAGATTGTCTTAGCATTAATCAAATCTGTTGGAGTAAACACCTCATTATCGCGAACGTTCATTCTCTCTCTAATAGTACGACTCATTCGAGCCAAACCAATAGAGAATTGGTTAGCGAGTTGCTCGCCAACAGTTCTAACACGACGATTTGACAAGTGGTCAATATCATCAACAGTAGCATTTGAATTAATAAGTTTAATGAGATACTTTATAATCTCAATAATATCTTCTTTGGTAAGAACACGAGTATCAGAATCGATATCCAAACCAAGTTTCTTATTAATTCTATAGCGACCTACTTCACCCAAATCATATCTCTTATCTGAGAAGAACAGATTCTGGAACACCTCACGTGCACTAGCATCGTCCGCAGGATCAGCATTTCTCAACTGTCTATAGATATAATTTACAGCTTCTTTTTCAGAATTACTTGGGTCCTTTGCCAAGGTATTAAAGATAATAGAATACTTATTAGCGACCTCCTCATCCTTATGAAGAAGAACTGTAGAAGCACCACTTTCAAGAATTTCCTCAATATTATCTTCTGTCAACTCGGTTTCGCGCTCCATAATAACCTCATTACGTTCAATGGAAACAACTTCACCGGTATCCTCGTCAACGAAATCTTCATTCCAGCTTTTAAGAACACGAGCTGCTAATTTACGTCCAATAGCAGCCTTCATATTCTTCTTGTTAACCTTAACTTCTTCAGCAAGGTCGAAGATCTGAAGAATATCCTTATCCTGCTCAAAACCAATAGCGCGCAACAAAGTTGTAACAGGCAACTTTTTCTTACGGTCAATGTAAGCATACATGACACTATTAATATCAGTTGCGAACTCTATCCAACTACCCTTAAAAGGAATAATACGAGCAGAATAAAGAACAGTACCATTTGCATGTACACCCTGGCCAAAGAATACACCAGGAGAACGATGCAACTGAGCAACAACAACACGTTCAGCACCATTAATGACAAAAGTACCGTTTTCTGTCATATAAGGGATGGTTCCTAAGAAAACATCCTGAATAAATGTACCAAAATCCTCATGATCAGGATCAGTACAATACAGTTTCATCTTAGCCTTTAAAGGTACGCTATAAGTCAAGCCACGCTCAAGACATTCATCAATAGAATAACGAGGTGGATCGATATAGTAATCCAAGAACTCAAGAACGAAATTATTACGCGTATCGGTAATTGGAAAATTCTCAGCGAACACTTTGTATAAGCCGTCGTTCTTACGTTCCTCAGGCGGAGTATCCAACTGTAAGAAATCTCTGAAAGACTTTAACTGCACATCGAGAAAATCCGGATATGGATACGGATTATGTACGCTTGCGAAGTTAATTCTATTATTAACTAATTTTGTCATTAGAAGAAATTGAACAGTGTTATTAATCTGAATAAAACAGTTTTTTATAAAGTGCCAAAAGACACAAAATGGTTAGGACATACCTACTTGGCAAATCCTAACCATATATGAATTGGAGTAGAAACTACTCCATTAGGCTCTAATTACTTAAGAGTTACCTTAGCACCCTCAGCCTCGATAGTCTTCTTCAGATTCTCAGCCTCGTCCTTAGCAACACCTTCCTTAATTACAGCAGGAGCAGCATCAACAAGATCCTTAGCTTCCTTCAAACCAAGACCACAAGCCTCCTTAACGGCCTTAACAACCTTAAGTTTGTTTGCACCAGCGTCAGTAAGCTCAACATCGAACTCTGACTTCTCCTCAGCAGCGGCTGCACCACCTGCTGCAGGACCAGCAGCTACAGCAACAGCTGCAGCAGCAGGCTCAATACCATACTCGTCCTTCAGGACTGTTGCCAACTCATTAACTTCCTTAACAGTAAGATTTACTAATTCTTCTGCAATAGCTTTTACGTCTGCCATTTTATTCTAAAAATTTAATTTTGTTTATACTTTAATTTTTGATGTGACATTAAAAATTACTCAGGACGCTCGCCTAATGTCTTAAGCACACCATGAATAGTGTTTGCACCTGACTGAAGAGCAGATACGACATTCTTCGCTGGAGACTGCAACAAAGTAACAATCTCTGCAATAACTTCGTTCTTACTCTTAAGAGCAGCAAGCTCATCCAGTTTATCAGCTCCAACATAGAAGCTTTCCTCTGCATAAGCAGCTTTAAGGGCAGGAATACCTTCCTTCTTATAATCCTTCAAAAGTTTAGCAGGAACATTAGCTGTCTGTGCGAACAAAACAGCAGTATTACCTTTTAAACTTGCATACAAAGGTTCAAAATCGACCTCTGAAGCATCCAAAGCCTTAATCAAAAGTTTGTTTTTAACAACAACCATTTTAATTTCGCTCTGGAAACACTTACGACGAAGCTTACTAGTTGCCTCAGCATCTAAACCTGTAACATCTACAAGATAGAAATGAGGATATTCAGCCAACTTCTGACCAAGCTCGGTTACAATAGTATCTTTTTCTTCTTTCTTCATCTTTACAAACTTTTAGAGTGTTTCAACTGATTTAGGATCAATCTTGATACCCTTACTCATAGTGCTAGAAAGGAAGATACTCTTTAGGTATGTACCCTTTGCAGCAGCAGGTTTCAAACGAATAACAGTAGAGATAAACTCTTTTGCGTTACCGTAGATTTGATCAGCAGACATAGAGATCTTACCAATTGAAGTATGGATAATACCAGCCTTATCAACTTTGAAATCAATCTTACCCTGCTTTACATCCTTAACTGCCTTAGCAACATCCATTGTAACAGTGCCACTCTTAGGGTTAGGCATAAGTCCACGAGGACCTAACACACGACCTAAAGGTCCAATCTTACCCATGCAAGAAGGCATTGTGATAATTACATCAACATCTGTCCAACCACCTTTGATCTTTTCAACATACTCGTCAAGACCAACGTAATCAGCACCTGCTTCTTTAGCAGCAGCTTCCTGATCAGGAGTACAAAGTGCAAGAACACGAGTAACCTTACCGGTACCATTTGGCAATGAAACAACGCCACGAACCATCTGGTTAGCTTTACGTGGATCTACACCTAGACGTACATCAATATCAAGAGATGCATCAAACTTAGTAGTAGTAATCTCCTTTACTAACTCTGCAGCCTCTTTCAATGTGTATGCCTTCCCTGCTTCAACTTTATCAGCTACTGATTTTTGATTTTTTGTCAGTTTACTCATTTTCTTAATTGAAGTTTTAAATTATTTACCAGGGAAGTCCCCTTTTACAGAAATACCCATACTACGAGCTGTACCAGCAATCAATCTCATTGCAGACTCAACTGTAAAGCAATTCAAGTCTTTCATTTTATCCTCAGCGATAGCCTTTACTTGATCCCAAGTAATAGTAGCAACCTTCTGACGATTAGGCTGACCAGAACCCTTCTTTACCTTAGCAGCATCTTTCAACTGAACAGCTGCAGGTGGAGTCTTAATGATGAAATCAAATGACTTATCAGTATAGTACGTAATAACAACTGGTAAGACCTTACCAGCCTTATCCTGGGTACGGGCGTTAAATTCTTTGCAGAATCCCATGATATTAATACCCTTAGAACCCAGAGCAGGTCCTACTGGAGGAGAAGGATTCGCAGCGCCACCTTTAATCTGTAATTTGATTAATCCAGCAACTTCTTTAGCCATTTCTTTTGTTAATAAATTAATTGATTAATATAAGCTATAAAAGTGGAAGCCCTTTTAGCCATATTAGGACAAACTATCGTAACACCAAGTTTATCCTTCTTTTTCAACTTGCATATAACCTAATTCCAATGGAGTCTTACGACCAAAAATCTTCACCATAACTTTCAGTTTATGCTTTTCAGCATTAACCTCTTCGATTACACCACTAAAGCCACTGAAAGGACCATCAATAACCTTAACGGTTTCATCTACTACATATGGGATATCAAGATTTTCTTCGATTTCAGTTTCCTCAGCAGTACCCAACATTCTATTAATATCAGACTGAGGAACCGGAGTAGGATTATCAAGTCCTCCTAAGACTCCTAAACAATTAGGCATAAATCTCAAGGTTGAAGCAACATCACCTTGAAGATTAGCTTCAATAAAAACATAACCAGGCAAAGAAACTTTCTCCTTAACCACACGTTTACCAGCACGCATTGAAGCATGTTTCTCCAAAGGAATCAAAACCTGAGAAACATGAGATGCCAGTAAATCATTATGTTTCATCTCAGCCTCGATATATTCTTTCAGCTTAGCTTCTTTACCGCTAACAGCCTTAAATACATACCATTTATTTCCTAATTCTGCCATTTTCCTTTAATATTAACCTGGATAAACAACACCCATAATCCAACTAAAAGCTGAATCCATAGCGAATACTACCAGAGCAATGACAAGGGAAGCAGATAAAACAACCACTGCGCTGTGAGTCAATTCACGAGGTGTCGGCCAAGTAGTTTTATGCGCAAGCTCATCAAAACAAGCTTTGCAATAATTTACTATCTTATTAAGCATATTGTTTATCAATTAGCACGGGTTGAAAGACTCGAACTCTCGACACCTGGTTTTGGAGACCAGTGCTCTACCAACTGAGCTAAACCCGTAGATAGTCTCCGCTCCGTAAAGAACGGAGACTAGTTATATAGTTTTAATTACTTGATATCGTCAAGAATTGCAGTAATCTGACCAGAACCAACGGTACGACCACCTTCACGGATAGCGAAACGAAGACCTTCGTTCAAAGCAACCTTGTAGATAAGCTCAACCTCAATCTCAACGTTATCACCAGGCATAACCATTTCTACACCTTCTGGAAGCTTGATCTCACCAGTACAGTCCATAGTACGGAGATAGAACTGAGGACGATACTTATTACCGAATGGAGTATGACGACCACCCTCTTCTTTCTTCAATACGTAGATAGAAGCCTTGAAGTGATCATGAGGAGTGATAGCACCTGGATGTACAACAACCATACCACGCTTAACCTCTTCCTTATCGATACCACGGAGAAGCAAACCTACGTTATCACCAGCTTCACCTTCTGGCAATGTCTTACGGAACATCTCAACACCAGTAATAACTGACTTCTTATCTTCACCAAGACCGAGCAACTGAACTTCGTCACCGACCTTACATCTACCAGTTTCGATACGACCTGTAGCTACAGTACCACGACCTGTGATAGAGAATACATCCTCAACAGGCATCAAGAAAGGCTTATCAACCTCACGCTCTGGCTCCTGGATCCACTCATCGACAGTGTCCATCAACTCAACAACAGAGTCAACCCACTTATCAACATCGTTCAAAGCACCAAGTGCAGAGCCACGAACGATTGGAGTATCCTCCTCGTAGCCATACTGGTCAAGGATTTCATGAACTTCCATTTCAACGAGTTCAAGCATCTCCTCATCGTCAACCATATCACACTTATTCAAGAAAACGACCAAACGAGGAACATTTACCTGACGTGCCAAAAGTACGTGCTCACGTGTCTGAGGCATAGGACCATCAGTTGCAGCAACTACCAAGATTGCACCATCCATCTGAGCAGCACCAGTAACCATGTTCTTTACATAGTCAGCGTGACCCGGACAGTCAACGTGTGCATAATGACGCTTTGCAGTTTCATACTCGATGTGAGCAGTGTTAATAGTAATACCACGCTCTTTCTCCTCAGGAGCATTATCAATCTGATCGAAAGACTTAACATCTTCAGCTGTACCAAGTTTCTCATTCAAAACTTTAGAAATTGCAGCAGTAAGAGTTGTTTTACCGTGGTCAACATGACCGATTGTACCAATATTAACGTGCGGTTTGGTACGTACGAATTCTTCCTTAGCCATAGCTTTTCTTTTTTATTTAAATAAATGATTTATCAATAATGTTTTTCTGCCAAGATGCTAAAAGACCTATGCAGAGCTGTAACTGAGAGTTGAACTCAGGACCTCTTCCTTACCAAGGAAGTGCTCTACCACTGAGCTATTACAGCATCGTTAGAGCGGAAAACGGGGCTCAAACCCGCGACCCCCAGCTTGGAAGGCTAGTGCTCTATCAACTGAGCTATTTCCGCAAATGTGGGTAGTGATGGATTCGAACCACCGAAGCTAGAAGCAGCAGATTTACAGTCTGCCCCATTTGGCCACTCTGGAAACTACCCTTTTGAGCCTCTTGTCGGATTCGAACCAACGACCCCGAGATTACAAATCACGTGCTCTGGCCAACTGAGCTAAAGAGGCAAATCTATGCAGCCGACAATCGGCTTTTAAGACCTGTTGTAAAACGGCTGCAAAGATACGAATTATTTTTTAATCACCAAAACTTTTTCGTGTTTTTTTTAATGATTACGTATTTTTTCTTTGTATTTAGTCAATTGAACCTTCAACGCATCTACACTCTGATCAACACCCTCTTCAAAAGTATCACATGTCTTTGTCACATGTAATGTATTACCAGGGACATCAACCGTAATAGAAGTTTCCTTATTCAATGCGGTAGCAGGCTTAACGACCTTTAATTGCACCTCTACTTTCTGTATATCTTCAAATGATTTTTCCAACTTGGCAGTTTTCTTTTCGATAAACGCCTGTAATTTCTCAGTGGCATCGAAATGAATCGATTTAATTCTAATTTCCATAATGACCTCCTTATTTTATTAAAGGTTAAGCCCGCGGGTGGGCATTCTTATAAACTTTTTTAAGCTGTTCAAAGGTTGTATGCGTATAAATCTCTGTTGTTGTAAGACTCGCATGCCCTAACAGCTTTTTCAAACTTTCAAGCCCCGCCTCATGGTTCAGCATTGCCGTTGCAAAAGAATGCCTCAATACATGAGGAGTTCGTTCTTTTAAAGAGCAAACCCGTGACAAATTCTTTTTAACCCCGTATTGAACTTGATAGCTTTTAAGTCTATCCCCCTTCACAGAGAGAAACACAGCATCACTTTTACGTGATATTTTAGAATTTCTAAAGTTCATATACCCCTGAAGAGTCAACAAAAGTTCTTCACCCAAAGGTATTATACGTTGTTTATTTCTCTTGCCGGTAACCTTTATTTCTCGATTTGTCAGATTCACAGAAGAATCATCCAAACCAATCAATTCCGACAATCTAACGCCAGTCTCATAAAATGTCATTATAATTGTACGAAACAAGACATCCTCATAATCATCCATATCCCACATACGTTCATCCAAAAGAGCATCCATCTCCTTTTCTTTTAGAAATTGAGGAAGAGGACGGCCTTGTTTGAGGCCACGGACAAAGCGAGCAGGATTAGACCTTATTATATTACGAGAAACAGCGAAATTATAAAAGGAGCGCAAAGCGCTTAGCCTTCGATTTATCGAGGCTACAGAACTTCCGGCATCCATCATAGATTCCACCCAATCCCGTACGACATCGGCGTCGACTGATTCCCAAGAATTTAGAGTGTCAGATTTCTTAAAAAACGACTCAAAGGCATCCAAATCGTCAGAATAACCTTTTACAGTATGCTCTGAGCGACAAAGTTCAAGCCTAAGATAGTTTAAAAAGTCCTCCTTCATCATATACGTTGCTCATCTTTATGGCAACGAATATACGGAAATTAATTCAATCCACCAAATTTTTAACGAAGTTTTTATTCTTCGTTAGTACGAAGTTGCTGTACGTAGATAGCGTGCTCCATCTTGAGTCTCTTCTTTACAGATGGTTTGTCATACTGCTGACGAGCACGAAGCTCTTTAACGACACCTGTCTTTTCGAATTTTCTCTTGAACTTTTTCAAAGCTCTTTCGATGTTCTCACCATCTTTAACTGGTACAATAATCATGCTTTAATCTTTTAATTATTAATATGTTATAACGATTGATTGCAGCCGAAGCCACAATTTGCGGGTGCAAAATTACATCTATTTTATGAAACAAACAACTTTTTCTCAATATTTTTAATATTTTTAGGTCTAGATTGGTCTTGTTTCTGCTTCTAACCACGTTTTTTCTTCAGAATTTAAGTATGGAGACAATTTTTCATTTACTAATTTATGGTAATTATTCAACCAGTTTATTTCTTTTGGTTCCATCAACTCTGAAATTATCGGTTCTACATCTATCGGACATAAAGTAAGAGGTTCCATTTGCAAGAAACTTCCAAAATCGGTATCCTTATATTTCTTTATTAATAAGGTGTTTTCTATTCGCACTCCAAATTTTCCTTTCACATAGATGCCAGGTTCGTCCGTCACGGTCATACCGGCAACTAATGGAGTTTTGACATATTCCATTCTAATTTGGTGTGGCCCTTCATGAACACTTAGAAAAGATCCTACGCCATGACCTGTACCATGAAGGAAATTCAAGCCATGTTCCCATAAAGGTTCCCTACAAATGGCATCTATTTGAGTTCCTGTCGCGAGCTCTGGGAACTTAGCCATTTCCAATCGAATATGAGATCGAAGAACCAAGGTATAAATCTTCCTTTGCTCATCCGTCAAAGGTCCCAACGGAATTGTTCTCGTAATATCAGTAGTACCATCTTGATATTGAGCCCCACTATCCAAAAGCAGAAATCCCTTAGGTAACAGCATTGCATCCGAAATAGCATCAGCTTCATAATGAACGATTGCGCCATGAGACTCATACCCTGCAATGGTGTCAAAAGAAAGACCTATATAATTTTCATTCTCTGACCGAAGGCTCTCCAGTTTATCGCTAACAGAGATTTCTGTCTGTCCTCCTGCTTCTACTGCTGGACGTAGCCATTTCAAAAACTTAACCAAAGCGACACCATCTTTGACCATCGCATTTTTAAAGCCATTAATCTCCGTCGGATTCTTAATGGCTTTCATTCTTGGGATTGGAGATTCTCCACTAACAACAGTTATCTTTCCATCTTTCAACGCATTATATACGCGATAGCTCGTTTCCGCAGGATCAAGAAGAACAGAGCACTTCATTTCTTCCTTAGAGAAATAAGTACAAATACTGTCATAAGGGGCCACACAAACATCTATCGTTTGTAGATAATTCGCTACATCTGTAGGAATTTTCTCATCATTAACAAACAATATCACACGTTCCTTGCCTATAAACAGATAAGAGACAAACACTGGAGTACAATGAATATCATCACCTCGAAGATTCAACGTCCAAGCAATGTCATCCAAAGAAGATACCAACATTCCCTCACAGCGCAAATCATTCAATTTTTGTCTTATTCTATCTATTTTTGCCAAAGTACTTTCGCCACAGAATTCTTCGGGATGCCTTCGAATTTCATTCGATGGAATAGGCGGACGATTATTCCAGATAGAATCCAAAGGATCGACATCGAATCTCATAGAGATTCCATACACGTCTAAAGACTTCACGAAAACATCTGCCAAGCCATAAGAAATCGTATTACCGTCAATTCCAACAACTTTGTTTTGCTCATTTTCAAGTTGTTCTTCCAGCCATTCAAAGATGGAAGGAGTCCCCGCAATTTTCTCACGCATCAAAACAAACTCAGTATCCTGAAGTTGAGATTCTGCAGCTAGGAAATATCTAGAGTCAGTCCACAAGGCCGCTCCATTTTTCGTTACGACAGCAATACCAGCCGACCCATCAAAGCCAGATATCCACGCCCTTCCTTTCCAATGTTCCGGTACATATTCACTTTGATGTGCATCAGAACTAAGGAAAATAAAGGCCGAAAAGCGCTCACGCTCCATGAATTCTCGAAGGGAACGTAAATGATTACAGATTTCTACATTCATACTTTTTGCTATATAGACATTACAAAGGTAAGTTTTTTAAGAATAAACAACAAATTAAAAACAAAATAAATGCTATTTTTAAACTATATTTTATTAACTTTGCGGTCGCAAGCATAAAAACATTTAAAACAATTAAATAAAGAGACGTAGTTATGAACTATTTAACAAACGACAAGCTGGTCATCGTAGGCGCAGGCGGTATGATTGGCTCAAACATGGTACAGAGCGCAATGATGCTTGGCCTTACTCCAAACATTTGTCTTTATGATATTTTCGAGCCAGGTGTACACGGAGTATATGACGAAATGGCACAATGTGCATTCCCTGGAGCAAATCTCACATGGACAACAGATCCTGAAAAGGCATTTACTGGTGCTAAATATATCATCTCATCAGGTGGTGCTCCTCGTAAGGAGGGTATGACCCGTGAGGACCTTCTCAAAGGCAACTGTAAGATTGCTGCAGAGTTTGGTGACAACATCAAGAAATATTGTCCAAACGTTGAGCACGTTGTTGTTATCTTCAACCCAGCTGACGTTACAGCATTAACAACCTTGATTCATTCAGGCTTGAAGCCAAATCAGCTTACCTCACTTGCAGCTCTTGACTCTACTCGTCTTCAGCAAGCTTTGGCTGAGGAGTTTGGTGTACAACAGGATAAAGTTACAGGTGCACACACTTATGGTGGCCATGGTGAGCAGATGGCAGTATTTGCTTCACAGGTTAAGATTGACGGTAAGCCATTGGCAGAGATGGGACTTTCTGACGAGCGTTGGGAAGAGATTAAGCACCACACAGTACAGGGTGGTTCTAACATCATCAAATTACGTGGCCGCAGTTCTTTCCAGAGCCCAGCTTACAACGCTGTTAAGATGATTGCAGCTGCTATGGGTGGTGAGAAATTTACTTTACCAGCAGGTTGTTTCGTTAGCAACGACTCACTTGGTTTCAAGAATGTAATGATGGCTATGCCAACAACTATCGATAAGACAGGTGTACACTTCACAGAGCCAACAGGAACTGAGGCAGAGTTAGCAGATCTTAAGAAATCATACGATCACCTTTGCAAGATGCGTGATGAGATCGTAGAGTTAGGTATCGTTCCTCCAGTAGATCAGTGGAAGGAGATGAATCCGAACATCTAATCTATATAAGATTTGTTTTTACACAAAATAGATAAAGAAGCTAGGATTTGAATCCTAGCTTCTTTTTTATTTTTCCAACAATTCTACAGACCTACAAATACCCAAGAAATCAATAACTACAAATAATTCTTCAAACAAATATTAATTATATAACAACAACCGTAATTGGGATAATTGAAAATTGATTCTTTATTTGTATATTTGCAGCATTAAACAAATAATGAGGTATGGAAATCATAAAAGATAAGAAGTTTGGTGGTGAGCGCCCTTTATTTGGAGTCCACGATGTAAATCTAGACAACATTACAATTACAGATGGTGAATCTGGTATTAAATGTTGTAAAGACATAGAATGTCACAATTCTAGTTTTTATGGGAAATATCCTTTGTGGCATGTTGATAACAGCATCATAACCGATTGTTATTTTGCGCCCAACAGCAGATCTGCAATTTGGTATAGCAATAATATGCTCATGAAAGACTGCATCATAGATGGTCCAAAGTTTTTCAGAGAGATGAATAACTTAGAACTAGATCATGTTAAAATTACAGATGCCGATGAGACCTTTTGGAGAGTCAAAGGACTGAAAATAAAAGATGTGGAATTACACGATGGAACATATCCTTTTATGTTTTCTGAGGATATCTACGTGAATGGATTAATCACAAATTCCAAGTACGTATTTCAATACTGTAAGAATGTAGAGATACACAATGCCAAGATTACAACAAAAGACAGTTTCTGGGAATGTGAGAACGTAACAGTATACGACTCAGAACTGAACGGAGAATATCTTGCATGGCATAGTAAAAACATAAGATTAATAAGGTGTCACATCCGTGGCGAACAACCCCTATGCTATCTAGATGGAATAAAACTAGAAGACTGCACGTTTGATGAAGAATGTGACAGAGTTTTCGAAGATAGTAGCAACATCGATGCAACGATAAATGGGAATATCACAGAAATCAAGAACCCTATATCAGGAAAAATCGTAGCCAATAACATAAAGAAGATAACATACGATTCATTTGCCAAGGGTAAAAGTTGTATCATCAAAGAAAGAAAATAAAAAAGTAATTATAGAAATATGACAAAATACGATTTCAATCAAGTTATCCCAAGAAAGAATACAAATTCATACAAATGGGACATCGTAGCAGACGATATTATTCCACTTTGGGTAGCCGACATGGATTTCGAGGTTGCACCAGAGATTAAACAGGCTATTATAGAAAGGGCCAACCACGGAATATTTGGATATACACTTGTACCCGATTCTTATTATGAATCTATTATCCAATGGTTTAAGAACCGCCACAATTGGTCGATAGACAGAAATTCTATCATATACACATCAGGCGTTGTACCAGCTATCTCAGCAACAATCAAAGCATTAGCAATGCCAGGTGAAAACGTACTCGTTCAGACACCAGTATATAATTGTTTCTTTTCCAGCATTCGGAACCAAGGTTGCAGCATCATAGAGAATGAATTAATTAGAGAAGGAGATACGTACAAAATCAACTTTGAAGACTTCGAAAAGAAATGTGCAGACGAAAAGACGACAATATTCCTTCTCTGTAACCCTCATAATCCAACAGGTCGTGTATGGACTAAAGATGAGTTAGAGCGCATGAACTCCATATGTCTAAAATATGGAGTAAAAGTTATCTCTGATGAAATACATTGTGAGTTGGTTATGCCTGGGTATTCATACACCCCATTTGCGTCTATCAGTGATGAATGTAAAAACAACAGTATAATTTTAAACTCACCATCCAAGGCATTTAATATAGCAGGGTTACAAATTGCAAACATTATATGTGAGAATACGGTATGGAGAAGAAGGATAAATCGTGCTATAAACATATTTGAGATCTGTGATGTCAACCCTTTCGGAATCGTAGCCTTACAAGCTGCATATAATAAAGGTGGAGAATGGATTGATGAACTCAACCAATACATTTATGAGAACTACCTCTATCTTAAAAAGTTTATTTTAGAAGAACTTCCTCAGGTAGAAGTCATCAAATTGGAAGGTACATACTTAGCATGGATAGATATCATGTGTTTTGAACTCTCTAGCGACGAAGCCTACAATGAACTTCTCAACGATGGAAAAGTACTTGTAAACAGTGGAACTCTATATGGCAAGAAATCCGGAGAAGGATACTTACGCATCAATCTGGCTTGCCCTAGAGAAACTTTGAAGAAAGGTCTCATCCGTATAGCTCGCATCTTAGGACAATACATAGAAGAAGAAAGTAGAATGGGATGCCCTATGTAATTAGAAACTAAATATTGCAATTATGGAAAACGAAGTTTTAAAAGCCATTAAAGAAAGAAGAAGCATCAGGCGCTTTAAGTCTGAGCAGATCAACGACGATGAACTAAAAACCGTATTGGAGGCTGGTACTTGGGCTGCTACAGGCAAGGGAACACAAGACCCATGGATTGTTGCAGTACAGAATCAAGAACAAAAAGAAGAACTTATTAGGATGAACGCGGAAATTATGGGAGTATCATCAGACCCATATTATGGTGCGCCAACTATTGTTCTCGTGTTTGCCTCAAAAGAGAACAAGAATAACGTAAAAGATGGATCTTTGGTTCTTGGTAATATGATGCTTGCCGCTCACTCTATAGGTCTTGCTTCTTGCTGGATAAACAGAGCTGACAAGATGTTCGAAACAGAAGAAGGTAAGGCGCTACTAGAGAAATGGGGCCTGAAAGATTACAATCTTTTAGGAATCGGAGCCCTCGCATTGGGATATGCTTCAAGTCATCCTCATACTATAAAAGAAAGGAAAAAAGATTATTATAGAATCATCAAATAAAAAGAGAGTGTAAAGTAAACTGTGTCAGGCTACAATAAAAGTAGTAAGACATAGTTTATTTTATGATGGCAAACGAAGAAATTGATTACAAGTTGGCAGCCGAACAATTACGTACAGGCAAGCCATTGTTTGGTAAGGAAGGTGCTTTGGCGCCTATGTTGGAGCGTATTTTGAATGCAGCTCTTGAGGGTGAGATGGATGCTCACCTGAATGAAGAATCCCGTGAAAGCGGCAATCGTCGCAACGGAAAGATGTCCAAGACAGTTCAGACGCAATATGGTGAAGTGACTGTCGAGACGCCTCGTGACCGTGATGGCAGCTTTGATCCCCAGACAGTCCGCAAACGTGAGACGAT
>NZ_AUFP01000008.1 GCF_000426565.1 Segatella albensis DSM 11370 = JCM 12258
CCCCGTCAATTATTGTCACACTCTCCTCACATTGTTTCAACACATCACACGATACGACTAAAAATCGGTCGATTTTGGGGCGAAAACGAAGAAAAACAAGTCCGGAAAAGCAGAATTTATATCATTCAAAACAACTTTTGAACCCATTATGCGGTGTTTTTGAATTTTCAAAACCTATGATTTTAGAGATAGCCAACATAGTCTTTTACCCAATTTTTTGGCCATAACATCCTCTATATAAGTGTTTTAACGTGTTTGTAAAGAAATATTCAAAATTCCCGAATTTTGAGGTAAAATCCCGAAAATCGAGGATTTTTTTGATTTGATTTTGGCAAAATCGGGAGCAAAATGCGTGAAAACCGACATGAGTGATGTTTAGATTATCATATCTGTGTGTGCGCTGCGATGAGTTCTCTTTATTAAAGTTTGTCATCTTTTAACATATTTTACACTCGCAAAAAACGCTTCACAGTATGTTTGATCATATCGACAACACAAATGGTGAGGAGCAGTGAGCGAAAAATGGCAGATGACAGTTAATTGAAAAGAGGAAATCATCCTAATCATGGTAATATAAAAAAGCACTTGCGAGAAACTTGTAAGTGCTTGATTTTTAGTGTGGACCAGCCAGGGCTTGAACCTGGGACCTCCAGACAATGAGTCTATAGGTATATGCGCGACTATAACTCATGCATCAATTCTATAAACGACCGAATAAAATCGCCACAGATCACCGAAAAAGCTGAAAAACTATAGCAGAAAGCATATAAAAATGTTAAATATTACATTTTTTATATCAGAAAGCATGTAATTTGCAAACAATATTGTAATTTTGTATTCGAAGTAATATAATTTATATGGAAAAGACAAAGTTATCAATGGTAGTAAAGGCATTGCGCAAGGAATATGGACTTACGCAGGAAGATCTTGCCATGAAGTCTGGAGTAGGCTTATGCTTTGTACGCAATCTGGAACAAGGAAAGCCAACACTAAGAATGGATAAGGTCAACCAGCTACTTGATTTGTTTAACTACGAACTGACAGCAACGAAAAAGCAATGAGACAAGCAGAAATATACCGAAAAGAAGTCCTTGCAGGTGTTCTGACGGAAGATGGTGGTGAATACCGCTTCTGTTATGATGAAGCGTACCTCAAACGTGGTGATGCGCTACCTATAAGTTTGACGCTCCCATTACAAACGGAGGCATTTGTAAGTCCTGTATTATTTCCGTTCTTTGACGGACTGATACCAGAAGGATGGCTGCTTGATGTGGCACTTCGCAATACAGACATCAGCATTCTTGACCGTATGTCGCTATTATTGTTATGCTGTAAGGAGTGTATCGGTTCTGTCAGTGTTGTGCCGATAAATAAAGGAAGGAGGCGATAATGTGTAAATGTCTGTATTGCTACAAGGAATTGGAAGAAGGTCAGAAAGACTTTCACCCAAGTTGCGCACGAAAGTTCTTCGGAACAAAAGATGTGCCATTGCTGGAGTACAAACATGAAGATCTCGACCAATTAGCCGAGCAGGTGATTCGTGCTCAAACATCTCTAACAGGTGTTCAACCCAAATTGTCTCTGAACCTCGACAAACATGAAGGTTGTAGCCGACTGACCATCGTGGGACTTTGGGGTGACTATATCTTCAAGCCACAGACGGAGAGTTACGAGCTGTTGCCCGAAAACGAAGATTTAACGATGCACCTTGCGGAAGCCGCAAAGATAAAAGTCGTGCCACATAGCCTTATCCGTCTTGCTGACGGAAAACTTGGCTACATCACAAGGCGTATTGACCGAACCGAGAATGGCGAGAAGATAGACATGGAAGATATGTGTCAACTCACGCTGCATCCTACGGAATACAAATACAAAGGCTCGCATGAGCAGATAGCAAAGACAATAATGCAATATAGCAGCACGCCCAAACTCGACCTCACGAATTACATGCAGTTGCTACTCTTCTGCTTTGTCACAGGCAACAACGATATGCACCTGAAGAACTTCTCGCTCTATCGTCCTTCTAAAGACTATCAACTCACTCCAGCTTATGACCTTCTCAATGTCGCCATAGCCAATCCCAAGGACAAAGAGGAGTTAGCACTTTCTCTTTCGGGAAGGAAAACGAAACTCCGTCTGGCAGACTTCCTGAACGCTGCAAAGACAATGGGACTGGAAGAAAAAGTAGTGCTTCGTCTCATTGCAGGTCTTCATAAGGCATTCCCTAAATGGCAACAGCTTATAAAAGATTCCTTCCTCAGTGAAGAGCAAAAACAAGCGTATGAAGAACTTGTTGTTGCCCGACTGAATAGATTATAGACATTAATTCGAGTATGATTTTCATACTCTACCCAAGTATGATAGTTAAAGATGCTCAAAGGCACTCATTTTTATGCGGATAGATAGGAATACCTGAAATAAATAGAGTACCTTCTGCATCGCAGAACCACATTTCCACTACATCACCCGTTGCGACTGTGGTCATCCATGAACCACAAAAACAATTTTGAAACCACAGCCGCTTCAGTCAGCAAGGGGGGGATGTTCGCCTATCTGTTCCTCCGTTTGCCTTGGTATCATCTCCAATGCTTCTTCACATTTTCTTGTTTCAAGCACTGGCTCATCATTATAATGGTGAGTATCTGTCTTGTCTCTGTTTTTCTGACTTGTATCATGGCTATCGACAATGTCAGGATGCATCAGATGTACAACACTATTCTTATTCACTCAGGAATATAAAACAAAGAGGTTGCCTATGACATCAAATAAAGGTAAAGTTCAGATCATCCACAGTTGATGGTAAGGAGTGAGGTCTCTATTTCCAGATTATCCATAATCGAGTAGTTCGTCAGCTGAATACTGATTATAAAGTATTTGCAGAGAAATGTGATGCAGAGTCTGAGGGCATTGTCATAAACGGCAATCGCTCAAACCTCATGCTTGGCATTCAGGAACGTCTGGCATGGGACGTGGCACGTCTGGGAAAGGTGGTCAGCATTTTGGAAAATGATTTTGGGATTGCTTTCTATGTTAAAATCCAAATATTTCGACCATTTTTTTAGGTTTATGCTGATATTTTATAATCCTTGTCGAAAAGCTGCTTGTTTCTGACCATGGCTGTCACAATGTGTACAAGTTTGTTCTTGACATTGTTAAGTACTATCTGCCTCTTTTTGCCCCTTTCTATAAGCCTTGAATAGTATGAGGCTATGACGGGATTGAATTTGGCGGCAGAAAGTGCAGCCTGAGACAGCATTGCCTTAATCTGCCTGTTTGCCATGTAGTGCACGTGTGGATCGGTATGCACGCTTGTTCCTGAATCCCTGCCGAATGGGGCTATTCCATAATAGCAGGCAATCTTCCTTGAGTCAAAGTTGAACCTGCGGAAATTATCGGTGTAAACCATCAGACATACGGCGTTCTGCGTTCCTATGCCAGGTATGGAGGTTACGATGGTGAAGACTTGTGCAAGTTCTTCATCTGAATCTATCAGCTCCGCAATACGCTTGTCTATCTTGTTCAGTTCGGTAACGATATGCCGTCCGCTCTGGGAGATCATTGTCTTGACAGGTGACTTCTCCATGTTGAGTCTTTTCTCGCCTCTTCTGACTTGAAAACTGCATCTGTGTCTTACTACCATCTGTCTGTAGAGAAACAGTTCGCGGAGCTGCGACAGACTCTCGCTGAGAGGTTCATAAACTATAGCCTTGTCATTGTTTCGCATTGCATATTCAGCAATCATGTTAGCATCGGTGCGGTCGGATTTAAGTCTCCTTATTCCAGATGCGTCCTTGATGCTTTTTGCATTCTCAAGCCACATGTCAAAGCCCCTTCCGTAGAGGAAGTTGCACAACGGCTTGCTGTAGTCGCCGGTATTCTCGCCGCAGAACAACCACAGTGACGGTTCTGTCTCGTTTGAGCTCTCCTCAACCCATTTGACCAGCTGCTTGTAACCTGATACGGAGTTCTTGAACTCATTGAACAATCTCATGGAGGTTTCTGTCAGCCCCTCGGCAAAAATGATTGCCACATCAATTTTTTCTTTCGAAAAGTCAATTCCAATAAATAATTTTTTCATACTTTTGTATCTGTATTTTTAAAGAATTGGTCAATAGTTGTATGGACTAACACTCTAACGAGGCTCTATGCCGATAACTTTCTATCTTGTCTTTGCAACTATGTCGGGGAGGTCCTAAACAATCTATAGACTCCGTTCTGGAAGATTGACTGGTTTACCTCTTCGACAGACCGATTCTTCCTTACAACGACAAAGGTAAGAAACTGTCTTGAATTGCTATTGTTTTTCTCGACCAATTTGCTTTCTTGGGCGGCTGAGCCGCAATCATCTGCAAACTTAGAGAAAATTGAATTCTATTTATATAAGGATAACTCTTATATGCGATTCAATTCACTCATTTATTAATTAATACCTATGGCAACGCCACTCCAAACATAATGATTCGGAAGATTATTTCCGTTTGCATTAAATAAGGTTTCTGCCCCATTTGCAGGATCATACATGGTAAAACCATTTACTTCCCTTTTTACTGCAACCCAATGACCACCATTGTTAACTAATACCACAAAGTGGTTATAGTTTATGTTCTGATCTTGCAATATGTCCTGCAAAGTAGGATTACTTCCATTAAAATTCAGAAGCTGAATGTGATTGTTATTAATTCTTACAGTCTCTTCAGGAAACACGTTTGCGAAGGCTATATTTGCAGCTATCAGCAATGGCGTATTTACGAAGACTTCTGCTGCCATCCCAAGCTGATGTGCATAAATAGCTATACTTGATGGCAAACTGATATGTGTGCCTCCGACTATAGATGCATCTACCAAAGCTTGTGAATTAGGTGCCAAACCAATTTGGACCACTTGTATCCCATGATATGTATTCTCGGGTTGAGGCGGATTATGTACATTCAAGTCGAATAGAATAGCGTCCAATGCATAATCTCCACAACAATTGTTTGGGTTGGGTTGAAAACCAGTTTGAGCTAAATTAAAATTAAAAGGCATATTACTTGTTTTTTACTTTCTTACTCTATCTTAGGCTTTTCAGGAACCGCCTTGTTAATGGTAAGATTGCGATGCAAAGATACGGCGGTTTTTGGAGGGGAACAAGCGATTTACATGAGGGGTGGACTGGCTTACATGAACGGTGAGAATAATGAAGAAAATTTAGCCTTTATGTAAGCCGAAAGGCTGTTCATGTAAGTCGTGAGGTGGAGTGTTTCGTTGCCTTTAATTTTGCGTTCATTGTAGGCAGGTTTTGAGCATGCTTACAGAGTAAACAACTGTTTAACAAAATTGAAATGCAAATGAAATAAGATGAACTTTTGGATTTTGGTGAAGACAGTAGGCAAAGGCCGTATGTAGTAAGTGACGGCTTCTTCGTGAAGACTGATGAGAAGTGGGAGAAGGTGAGGTATGACGAGATTCTGTGGGTGAGAGCCTTCGAGACGTGTTGTTGAGCGTAAGCGAAAAATGGGAGTGTCGTGTTCCTGACCGACGGGAAGAGCCTGATGGTGAACCATCGGCTGTGGAGAATTGAAGAGATACTACAGGAGCATCCGAACTTCGTGCGCATCAACAGGTCGGAGATTGTTAATCTGGATGCTGTTGACGGCTTTGAGGGTAACTGCTACTACATCGGCAAGAATCCGCTCTATGCCACTGGCGACTATCGTCAGCGCATGGAAGGTGTCTTCGTCAAGGCAAAGCAGCAATGACGTAAAGATACGAAAAAACCGCCCGGGAGCCTTCTCATGAGGACTCTCGGGCGGCTTGGTCGTGCTTGCTATGGCCACGGGATGTGAGGGTTACTCTCACATCACGCTGTGTCATTGCCCTTACTGCCTGACCAGCCTGTGCCGTCAGACGGTATTGTGCCCAGCAAGAATCTGTGTCATTTGTTCAAAGAACACTTGAGCCGAATGCAGAGCCGAGCTTGCTCGTGCTATGCTGAGGCGATGGTGTTTTTCGGGCGAAGCCCAAAGAACACTATTTCCTTCTGTAAATGAAAAGGAGGGCGGCGTCGTCCGCGCCGTGGCTTTCGGGCCGCCCTCCTTGTGGTATCTACTGCCGCTCAAGCAGCTAAAATAGATAAATTGGTGAATCGATAAATGGGTTAGAAAGCGGAGATGAGCCTAGTATGGAAGTTCTCGGGAGATGACGGATTCGGGGCGAACTGGCCCCATCCATCCGCTTTAATGGCCCAAGCGACTGTCGTGGAAGCCATGATGTTGGACGTACTAGACCAATAGCGCACAGTTCCCATATTACTCCATCCTGTCACGCTGCTGCACTTAGTGTTGATGCAGTTGTAGCCAGTGCCGCCGCAAGCGGTCATGATTTCAGTCCACTGTTCCTTGCTGCCGATAGTGAAGGTACTGCCACCAGCGGTCACGCTGTAGCCGCAGGCGGTTGACCAGTTGCCTGAAGTAGAATAGTCGGTACACATGATGTAGTAACCGTTCGTAGCGCTGGTATATACCTTGGCGCAGTTGTAGCTGCCCATCGTAACAGACTCCACGGCGGCCGCCTGCTCCTCAGCCTGTCCTCCTGCGAGTGTCTCGCCGGTCCAGTCCTGTACGGTGACGCTTGCCACCTCAATCCTGTTCTTACCTACTACGAGGTTGAAGGTGTAGCTGTTGCCTGCATTCAGTTCGGGGATGCCCTTCACGAGGAGGGTGTTGTATTCGCCGTCGGTCAGGCGGATGAAGCGGGCGCCGCTGTCACCATAGCCAGGCACTACGAGGGCGGTGTAGGTAGAGCCTTGACCACCGTTGCCCTGTGCGTATGGCTGGATTTCGGTGCTGCTGCCCGTGGGATTGCCGCTGGAGATGCCGCTGGCTTCGCTGTAGATGCTGACGTTGCTGACGGTCTTCTCGTCGTCATCGTACTGGCTGCCGAAGCCGCTGATGCGTACAATGACGCGCGCCATCTTGCGCTCCAGCTGCATCTGGATGTCGCCGCCGCCCTCGGGACGGGAAATCACCTGCTGGCGGGTCATGTAGTCGGCGAGGGCGATTTTGTCCACGCTGCTCTGGTCGGTGGGCAGGGTGAAGGCGGTCATCGACGTGCCGGTGGTCACTGGATAGTAAGCCGAGAAGGTGAGCGTGGGCTGTGTCCAGAGGAGGAACTTGCCTGCCACGGTCTCTGTCCAAGTCTGGTTCTCGGTTGACGTACACTGGAAGATGACGGCCTCCTGGTCGTTGGTGCTGACGCTGATTTGGTCGCCTTGGTTGAACTGGCGCTGCGTGTCGTCGGTGGCGATGGCGTTGCTGCGGGTGGTCTGCAGCGAGCCTACGGAGACGTTGATGCCCACGGCGTTGGCGGGACGGGTGACGGTGAAGTCATCGTCGCTCTGGCAGCTGGCGAGGGTGCCCATGAGGGCGAGGGCTGCCATGGAAAGATATTTTGTTGCTTTCATATTATCTTTTTATTGTTTTTATTGTTAATGATTGGGGCTGCGATAGTATCGCAGCTTACTGGACATTTTTTACTCTGTGCCGAGGTTGTCGCCGGGCTGGTCTTCCCATGCGCTGGCGCTGAAGGCGCGGGCGGGAGCGGTCACGGTGTCATAGCCTACGGTGAGGGGCAGCGTGTAGCGCTTGCCCTGCTCCAGGGTGATGGCCTCCTCGTTGGTCCATGAGAACGAGCGGGTTCCGATCTTGAAGCTGACGGTCAGTGCGCCTGCAGCAATCTGCTGTGGCACTACGATGGCCTCGTAGGTGGCATGGCTGTGCATGTCGGCATCGGTGGCATCGGTAAAGGCGCACTGGTTAGCGAGAATGTCGGCAGGGGTCGAAGCGGTGACGGTCACAGTGCCGTAGTTCTCGTTGGCAGTCTCCATGGCCTTGAACTGGTAGCCGGCGTTGGTGCCCTTGATGGTGAACTCGGTAATGTCGGAGGCATTGTTCAGCTTCGGGTCAACATTGTAGAACTCGTTGGCCAGGTCGAGTGTCACGTCGAGCTTGGCCAGGGCGTGGTAGAAGTTGATGACCAACTTGCCGTTCTGCATCAGCGTCTCCTCGATAGAGGGGTTGGCGATGGTCTTAGTCGGCATGGTCAGCAGATCCTGCTGCTTCAGCTTGGCCTCGGTGCTCTGGTCGGCAGCCACGGTGAGGTTGGTACCGACGATGAAGTCATAGTCGCTGAATGTCTTGCCCTGCTTGTAGGTAGCGGTCACGGTGATGCTCTGCTGGTCGTTCTGCCAGAGCATACGGTTCACGGGTTTCCACTCAGTGCCGTTAAACTGTACGGTATTGAAGTAGCTGTACTGAGCCGATGTGGGGTTGACAATCTTCACCTGGAATTGCTGACCGTTCTGGTTCACATCGCTGCCAGTGATGCTGGCGCGGGTGGTGGCGATGATGGGGTCAACGAGGTTGGTGGTGAAGCGCATCACGCCGTCCTCTGGGAACTGCGACTTCTGCTGTACGGTCTCGATAGCGTCGTCGCTGGAGCATGCCGTCAGCGCCATGGCTGCTGCGGCTGCAAAGAAAATGTTTTTGATTTTCATAATACTTTAATTTAAATTAAAAAATGATGGTTATAAATGAATTTTTTGTTATTCCGACGGGGGAACCGTCGGGCGCAGTAGGGGGGCTACTGGTGGACCTGGCCGCCATTAAGGTCATTACCAACTTCCCAATCGTTGACACCAGTTGATTTGATATAGATATAGGGGTGAATATCGTCATAACTCAAATCCAACTTGTAGTTCTGACCTATCTGCATGTTAGGAGCATCGATTGTACAGTCTTGTTCTATGCCCTGTGATGTAACAAGATAGAGGTGAATTATCGTACGTTCTGCGGAAGAAGCCGTCGGCATGAGTCGTTTGGTCATACTGAAGCTTGTGCCCGTCGAAGGCATGCTACCGAAGTCAACCGTCAGCTCATCTTCGGAAGGTACACCATAGTGGCCCGCAGTTGTCTGACTGGTCAGCAAAACGCTCTGAGCAATATGTTCCACCTTGGCATTAATGGTATAACCCTCTGGCATATTGCCGATGTTCAGCGTCAAGGTTGTCAACAAGCGGCGAAGGCGAAACTCTGCCACCGTGATTTTGTCCTCACTTATGGTGACGTGGGTCACGGCATACCACGACTGGCGGGGCGACGAGGCGGGTTCACGAAGCGAGACGCTGGTGGGCGTGAGGAGATTTTCTGCGGGAGAACCGCTGGACGCGAGGACATAGCCGGATGGCTCGTCCATGTCGGCAGTGACGAGGATGTCGTACTCGCCGACGGGCAACTGCTGCAGCCAGTCGGCACTCTCCTCAATGGATGAGAACGAGCGGGCGTGGCTCACGCCGTTAGCACCCTGCACCTGGAACGAGAGGGCGTTGATGGAACCAATGGCAGCGGCATCGGCCTCGTCTTCCCAGAGGAGTTGCGGAGCGACATAGCCTACGGGCTTGCCGTCGAACTCGTTGGGCGTAAACTCATGCTTATCGTGATAGCAGGCGGTGAGCAGCATCATGGCAGCTGCCGCCATCAATGGAAATATCTTCTTATTCATACGCATCACTTATTTCTTGTCGTTAATAATCAGTTCCACGCGGCGGGCCTGCTTGCTGTCGGCAGCATCGCGGTCGATGCCACGGCCAACGACAGGCTTCAGACGGCTGCCGTCAATGCCACGGCGCACAAGCAGCATCTTCACCGTGTTGGCGCGACGCTGGGTCAGTCGGAGATTGTAGTCCTCGCTACCCGTGTTGGAGGCGTGGCCGACGATGTTCAGCGTTACATCGGGTTGTGCCTTCATCATCTCTGCCACGGCATCGAGCTTGTCAGCCTCTTTCTGTGTCAGGCGGCTGCTGTTGTTGGCGAAGTAGATGGTGGGGAGGTCAGCAGGAGCGGTTTCCACCACTTCGGGCTTCTTCTCCTTTACGGCAGCGGTCTCGACCACAGGCTGTGCCTTCTCCATAACGGGCTGCGGCTCAGGCTCTGCAATGACAGCGGCTTCTTCCACGACGGGAGAAGCCTTGCCCTTCTTCCCGAAGTGATACGACAGTTTCAGACCGGCCTCATACATGAGGTTGCTCTTGTGGTGATACTTGGGAATGTTGTCGAAGCGGTCGCCCGTCAGGCAGGTGATGCCGCCGTAGAGTTGCAGGCCAACGTTCTTGGCCACACGGTAGCCCACGGCAGCCTGACCGCCCAGGCCGAGATGCCACTGGCGGTCGAACTCATGGTCATAGCCGGTGGCAAGGTGCTTGGTGCGTGTGGTCACAGCCGACACCTGCGGAGAGAGGTTGAGTGACCACCTGCTGGTAGGCTTAGTGAGAAGCGACAGCACATCGAAGTTGGCCTGCAAGCCGAAGCGCATCCACTGCGTCTTCGCTTCGAGGTCACGATAGTAGTTGCCCTGCTTGCCAAGGATAGGCGCAAAGCTGAAATCGCCATCGGTGGCCAGCCAGAACGGGTCGCATTCGAGCGAGGTCTGTTTCTGACTGCCCAACGAAGCGAGGACCTCTACGGAGAACAAGCGACTGAACTGATAGCCGCCAAAGACACCGAACTGAGCACCGACATTGGTCTTGCTCTCGGTGATGCTGCGGAACGTGCCCTGACCGAAGGAGGTGCCGCCGCTCAGCCCTGCGTACCAGCCACTATTGTAGTCGCGGCTGTCGGTTTGGGCAAAGGCCGTCTGCACCCCGGCGGTCATCATCGCCACAAGCAGCAGAAGAGTGATTATTGTTTTCTTCATTGGTTAATTGGGATTAAATGATTATATATTACTATTACTATTACTGTCTTCTTCCTCCTCCTCCACAATCTCACCCTGCGTGGTCAAGGTCTGCAGCGTCTCCGTGCGCCAGACCACGAAGACGATGATGCCGATGGAGAGCCACTGCGACAGGTACTCGTGCAGGAGCGAGCCGCCGTTGGTGGTATACACGGCATAGACGGACACGAACACCGCCATCAGCACCAGGCTCTGCCACACCTCCTTGTGCTCCAGGTCGGCAAAGTTCATGAGCAGCCACCGTTTGTAGTACCGCAGCGCCTGCACGTAGCATGCCACGAACACGACGATGAGCACCATCTGGCACATCACCATCAGCCCCGACGCATCGCCCCGCCACACAGCCCCGACGGCCAGTACCGCCATCGGCACATGCGCCACGAGCCACGGCCACACCCTGCGCCGCCGGTCCTGCAACAATCGCAGCAGCCACGCCATCATCAGCGGCACCAGCGTCAGCAGGTCGAGCGAGATGCACGCCATGTCGCGAATGGTTTTCCCTGCCCATGCCTCCACGGGTACGGCCCACCACACGTGGCTGCCCACCACCGTCGCCATGAACGCCGCCGCCCAGCGCCTGAGCGCCCTCGGCGGCATCTTCACCTCTCTCGTAAACGCGTTGCCCCGCGTTGCCAGCAGGTACACCCCGGCCAACGTTGCCATCATCGCCACCGCCCAGTAGAGCGCCACGAATAGAAAGTTGTCTATCCCTTGATGTTCGTACATAAATTAGATTATTATATTCAACCTTAAAATTAATCAAAATCCTTCGTCCCCACAATAGCAAATCGCCCGCCAACGAAAGTTTTGTAAATTCTGAAACAAGTTTTGTAAATTCCGTTACTCGATTGTAAATTCTGTAACTCTAATTGTAAATTCTGTAACTCCTTTCCGCACCAAACCCCACGGTTTCATCGATGAAGTGTTACAAAAAGCGATGTTTCTTCTATCATCGCTATGCCAAAAAACGAAGCCGCCGAGCCCATCCTTTCGGATGTCCCGGCGGCGGTATGTCAGCAGTATTAAATTGTTTGGGGGACCTGATGTATGACCACTCCACGGTCGTATGCCTAAGTAAGAAATATTACTTAATTCCCCCCCCCCCATTCATCCACTCGGTCACGCTCTGCCCCATGCGCTGCTTGAAGGCTACGCTGAAAGTGGTGTAGCTGCGGTAGCCGCTCTCCAAGGCCAACTTCTTAGCGGTGAAATCACGACCGTCGGTGACAGCCTCGTGGTAGAGGCTGACGAAATGCAGGATACGCAGGCCGTTGATGTAGTTGTTGTAGGTGGTGTTCTGACTCGAAAAGTATAGGCCGAGGTAGGTGCGGTTGGAGCCAATGGCCTGGGCCAACTGGGCAAGCGTCAGGTCGTGGTGCAGGTAGAGCCGCGCATCCTTGCAGCGCAACTTCAGCAGGGAGCCTATCTGCTCGAATGTTGCATCGGAAAGGTTGTCGGACGACTGGTGCTCACCGTCGTCTTCTATTCCTGTCTTCCCGTCTTCCGGAATCTCAATGGTCAGCGGCTGCGTGATGCTCAGGTCGCTCAGCGTCTCCACACGCCACAGCAGATGGTCTATGAGCACGATGCCACACACTTGCACGATGTATGCGTAGGCGATACTGCCGTCACCACCCACGTAATAGCCGAGCATGAGCACAATGACGGCCAGCACCACGAACGTATGCCACACCTCCTTGTGTTCCAAGTCGGCAAAGTTGTCGCGCAGCCACCGCCCATACTGCCTTAAGGCGTGTACCATATAGGCCACGAGGCCGATGCCAAACAACAGCAGATAGCCATACACCATCGGCATATAGGCCTCGCTGCGTGTGACGATGCCAGCTACCATCAACACCACGAGCGGCGCAGTCATCACACCGACCGGCCACAGCGGCCGCTGCCGGTCCTGCAGCATGCAGAGCAACAGCACGGTGACCAGAGGAATAACCGTCACGCAGTCGAGCAGTCCACCCACGAGCATGCACACTGTGAAGTCTTCATCCGTGAGTACGGCAGCCGGCAGGTACCACAGATGCCCAATGGCCAGGACGGCGAAGAACGCTGCCGTCCACCGTCTGAGCCGCACGGGCGACGTCACCTCGGGCGCAATGGCGTTACCCCGCCGCATCAGGTAAAGGCAAGCGATGAGAGCCGCCATCGTGCCTGCGCCGTAGAGTAGGAAAAACAGTATTGTATCGAGAGAAATCTGTCCTAACATTCGCGTATCTGAATCAATATTGATATAATAACGGTGCAAAATACGGAAAATTTTCCACTCTCATTACATTCATTATATATTTTTTTCGATTATTTAAGAATCCAGCAAATCGTTCGTTATTTGAGGAAAGTGCACATAGCATCTTTCAGCTTCCTATTCTCGTTAACCAACTTAGTCAGCCCGTATCCTTGGCAAGTCGGCACTCACCACGGACAGCCTCCAAGACCTGCTCCGACCTCTCAAGCAGAAGACAGAGAATCCTGATGATGGGCAGCTCTATTTTGATTCCAAACCCGATTAACATATATTAATAGACACTAGTGAAGTTCATAATATAATAAAACGCCTCATCCCGACAACGCAAGGTTGTCAAACGCAGGAGTTGGCCCTGCAAACGCTTAAAACAAACTGGCAATAATTTCCTGACAGTCAGTACGTTGCAAAGCATAGTGGTCGGGTAATCGGCCACCTTTTCTTTTTGGCGTTCACGAAATTTTTGGCGTGTTTTTGGCGTGATAACATTATTTAACGAGCTATCGCCCCATTTATACTGAATTGAATTGTATTAGTTTGCAAAATGATAGGCAAACAGATTTGATTTAATAATGCCGACGCCAACCGCAACAGTATCGTACTGCTGAGCGCAGGTAACAAGCTGGGCTATGCCAAGACCGACCGTACCATTGAGAACGGAAAGGCTCTCGGTGCGTGCCGTGCCTACTTCCATATTCCTGCTGTCAGTGGCAACGCACTGATGGCCCGCAGCTTCGTGCTGAATTTTGGCTTAGGCGAGACTACGGGCATTCAAGAGGCCACGGGGGCACAGGTACAAGAATATAAAGATGGTGGATGGTATACGTTAGAAGGTGTGCGTCTAAGCTGCAAGCCCACAAAGCGCGGCATCTACATTGTAAATGGTAAAAAGATAATCGTAAAATAAGCGGAGGATAGCAATATGAAGAAAAAATATATGAAGCCATCGATGTCCATCGTGCAGTTACAACAGCAGTGTCAGATTCTGGCTGGCAGTCAGCCTGCAGCTAGAGGCTTCACTGACGATCCCGAAGGCATCAATTGGGATTACTACGGCCTGGATGATGAAGATGATTTAAGATAATTCTTCTAACGATAAGTGATGTCAGATAAGATATGAGTATAATTCAAATAATAGCATAAATTGTTCTGGTTGGCTTTGTCATCTTTGGAATGTGGCTTCAATTCTATATCAGACGCTGCCATAAAAGCAATGCCAAAGAGCATGCCAAAGAGCATGCCAAGAGATTGCGCGAATGGATTAAGCGCAATCCCAAACGTACGAAAGAATTGGGCTACACCAATATGGAAAAAGACGACATGCCAGACGACAAATGACGTTAGTATCGTACGTACATACATAATTATTTATAACAAAGAAAGGACAAAACTTTAATATGGGTTTTGTCCTTTCCTATTTATATAAGATTATTGCTATTTATATTTCATGTAAGCCTTCTGCAGTTTCTCGTCGTATTTGTTCTGTGCATATTGAGGGCCATTCTGACTATAATGCATCATAGATACTCTATGATACTGGGTGTCCGAAAAGGGGAGACTGAAATAAAATGTTTACGCATTGTTTACGCAGACATGAAAAAAGGAGTTACGCGATTTGCGTAACTCCTTGATTTTCAGTGTGGACCAGCCTGGGCTTGAACCAGGGACCTCCAGATTATGAGTCTGTTGCTCTAACCAACTGAGCTACAAGTCCGTTGAAATCTTGAAATTTCGACTGCAAAGATATATAATTTTAGGGGAATAACCAAATCTTTTCGTAAAAAAGTTGGAATGAAGTGCTGTCGTTTCGGTTTTCTGAGGTCGTTGGTGGGCGTCCTCTCGTAAGGGAGAACGGCGTAAATTAGGTTAAAATATATTGATGGAAAAACGCATACACGGATTTTTTAGTAACTTTGCATAAAATATACTTTCGTGAAATGGACTTAAAGAATACATCGGAAAATTTTTATATCCAGGGATTAAACGATGCTCAGGTGGCAGAAAGCAGAAAGGCGCATGGACAGAATGTGCTTACTCCGCCTAAAAGAACTTCTTTATGGATGTTGTATCTTGAGAAGTATCGTGACCCAATCATCCAAATATTACTCGTGGCTGCTGCAATCTCGCTGGTGCTAGCCTTTCTTAATAAGGATTTTGTGGAGACGATAGGTATCTTCGCCGCTATCATCCTTGCCACCACCGTGGGCTTCTATTTTGAGCGAGACGCTGCTAAAAAGTTTGGTGTGCTCACAGCTCTTGGAGAGGAACAACCTGTTAAGGTGCGCCGAAATGGTAGGGTGATGGAGATACCGCGCCGTGATGTTGTGGTAGGCGATATCATCCTCGTAGAGGTGGGCGACGAGATTCCTGCTGATGGTAAACTGTTCTTTGCTACTGATCTGCAGGTGAATGAGTCGCAGCTTACCGGTGAACCGATCTGTACGAAGTCGCTCGATGCAAAGGGGGAGAACACTTATCCTGATGATGTTGTCTTGCGCAGTACGATGGTGATGAATGGCCGTGGTGAGGCCGTGGTGACCGCCGTGGGCGATGATACAGAGATAGGAAAGGTGGCACGACAGGCTACTGAGAAGACGGATTCGAAGACGCCTCTCAACTTGCAACTCGATCGGTTGGCCCATGTGATATCAAAGGTAGGTACGGGTATCGCCGTGGCTGCCTTCGTGACCTTCTTGGTGCATGATATCGTGACTAATCCGGAGTGGGGTGGTCATAATTATCTTAGGATGACACAGATCGTACTTGACTATTTCATGATGTCTGTGACGCTCATTGTGATGGCTGTTCCCGAAGGTTTGCCGATGGCGGTGACCTTGAGCTTGGCTCTGAATATGCGCCGAATGCTGAAGTCGAACAATCTGGTGAGGAAGTTGCACGCCTGTGAAACGATGGGTGCTGTGACGGTGATATGTACTGACAAGACAGGTACGCTCACGCAAAATAAGATGCAGGTGGGAGAGGTCTTTATGGTGGATGGTGCTGATAAAGAACTATTGGCACAAGGCATTGCTGTGAACTCTACCGCTGAATTGGATGGCGACATGGGTATCGGAAACCCTACCGAGGTGGCGCTGTTGCTCTGGATGAAGCGTAATGATATGGATTATCGCTCGATGCGTTCGGATGCTGAGATTATCGCTCAGGTGCCTTTCTCTACGGAGAAGAAATATATGGAAACCACAGTCAGGGTGGGCGAGAATAGGATGAGATTCATCAAGGGTGCACCTGAGGTCGTGATGGCGAAATGCAAAATCGAGGAAGAGGAATATGCGTGTGTTGCTCAGCAGTTGACGAGTGCACAGAATAGGGCGATGAGAACGCTTGCCTTTGCGGTGGCGAGAGATGATGAACCGATGCATCTGCAGGCTGTCGTCGCCATTGCTGACCCTATCCGAGAGGATGTGCCTGAGGCGGTGATGGAATGTCGTCGTGCCGGTGTACAGGTAAAGGTGGTCACGGGTGATACTGTGGCGACGGCCTTGGAAATCAGTAGACAAATTCATCTCTTCGATGATGTGGAATATGATCATAGCAGACCTTTGCTCGAACAACTGGATAAGGAATGGTATATCACAGGCCCGGAATGGGCTACCCTAAGCGATGATGAGGCCTATCAGCGTGCGGCGAAGATTCGTGTGATGTCGAGGGCTCGACCTACAGACAAGCAGCGCCTTGTGGCCTTGTTGCAGAAACGTGGCGAGGTGGTAGCGGTGACAGGAGATGGTACGAATGATGCTCCGGCATTGAATTATGCACATGTGGGACTTTCGCTCGGCTCGGGTACCTCTGTGGCCAAAGAGGCTTCAGACATGACGTTGCTCGATGATTCGTTCGGCTCTATCGTGAATGCGATCATGTGGGGTCGTTCATTGTATCGCAATATTCAGCGATTCTTGTTCTTCCAGTTGGTGGTCAATGTGGCAGCGCTATTGCTCGTGCTGGGCGGTGCTGTGTTGGGCACGGAACTGCCGCTCACGGTGACGCAGATTCTTTGGGTAAACTTGATCATGGATACTTTTGCTGCCATGGCGTTGGCTTCGTTGCCTCCTTCGAAGGAGGTGATGGCAGAGAAACCTCGTCGACGTAATGAATTCATTATCACCAAACAGCTTACTCGAGGTATCTTGTTGTGCGGAACGGCATTCTTTGCTGTGATGTTCGTTTTCCTCTGGTGGTGTGAACGCAGAGGACAGGGGGGCGTCGATGTGCGCGAACTCACGTGGTTCTTTACTAGTTTTGTGATGATGCAGATGTGGAATCTGTTCAATGCCAAGTGTCTAGGCACAAATCATTCCGCTTTCCGCAAATTGTGGGCTGATAGAGGATTGATGCTCGTGGTGGTTATCATTCTGGTGGGGCAGTGGATTATAGTAACCTTGGGTGGTGATATGATGCGCACGGTTCCTCTAAGTCTGAAAGAGTGGGGTGTCATCATTGCGGCAACCTCCATGGTACTCTGGATAGGCGAATTGTGGAGAGGTGTAAAAAGATTGATAAAGAAATGAAGATAATAAGATTAGATCAGGAAACAATGGTATATAAGCCTTGTGTGGCGACGATTGGATTCTTCGATGGGGTGCACCGGGGACATCAGTTTCTTATCAAGCATTTGGTAGAAACAGCTCGGGCTGAAGGTAGGGAGTCGACAATTATAACGTTTGAGGAACATCCGAGAAAGGTGCTCCAGAGTGATTACCAGCCACATATGCTGAGTACGCTCGACGAAAAATTGCAGTTACTCTCGAAAACGGAAGTTGATAATGTGGTGCTGTTGCATTTCGACCGTGAAATGGCAGAAATGTCGGCACATGATTTCATGAAGAATATTTTGCATGATAAACTTTGTGTGCAGAAGCTCTTCATTGGCTATGATCATCGCTTTGGGCATAATCGCAGTGAGGGTTTCGAGGATTATGTACGTTATGGTCGAGAGATGGGGATGGAAGTTGTGAAGAATCAGGCTTTCGTGCTCAACGGCATTAACGTAAGTTCTTCAGAAGTTCGCTCGTTTGTGGAAGCTGGTGAGGTGGAATTGGCGAAACGCTGTTTGGGGTATCCTTACACGATCATTGGTAAGGTGGTGAAGGGCTTTCAGGAGGGTAGGAAGATGGGCTTCCCAACGGCTAATCTTGATATCAGTGAGTTCGGACAGATGACACCGGAACCTGGTGTGTATGCTGTTAGGGTGAGGATGGAGAAGACTGACGGAATGAAAGAAGGAATGATGAATATAGGAACTCGACCGACCTTTGGTGGCGAAAAGATAACGCTGGAGGTGAATATCTTTGATTTCACGGGTGATCTCTATGGCCAGCTACTGATGGTAAGCTTTGAACATAGGATACGCGGAGAACGGAAATTCTCATCGCCGGAGGCTTTAGCTCGCCAGTTGACGACAGATCAAGAGATAATAAAACAGAAATTTAAGGAGGAATTATAATGGATAAAGGTGTTGTAAGAAATATCGTAGACGTGTGTTTTTATGCTGCTATGTTTTTCCTCATCCAGTTTGTTGTGCACATGATTGGTGTGGGGGTGATAACGTTGGTGAACCATGTAGATTTTAATACGGCTTTCTCTGAACTTATCGCGGGAAAGAACGGTGGTGCCTTAGCGGTGATTAGTGTGTTCTGCAGTTTGATAACGATCGTGCTCTATGCCAAACTGAAATGGTGCCCAGTGTCGCGTAACTATTTGGCTTCGCGCCCGTGGATTGTATTGATATGGGTGGTGTTCCTCTCGTTGGGCTCTATTTTGCCTTCTGAGTGGCTTTATGAGCAGATGCAGATTACTATGCCGGAAGAGTATCAAGAGCTCTTTGAGGGCATAATGAAAGAACCGTGGGGCTATGTAGCTATTGGTATGTTGGCACCGATAGCAGAGGAGATGGTGTTCAGAGGTGCTGTGCTGCGTTCATTGTTTAAAGTCATGGACGGAAAGTGGCATTGGGCAGCAATCGTTTGTTCTGCACTCATCTTCGGTGTGGTGCATGGTAATGTGGCTCAAGGTGTACATGCTTTTGTCATGGGCTGTCTGTTGGGTTGGTTGTATTATCGTACCCGTTCCATTGTTCCGGGCATTGTACTTCATTGGGTGAACAACAGTGTGGCTTATGTGTTGTTCAACCTCATGCCGGAGGCTTCTGATGGTAAACTGATTGATTTCTTCCATGGTGATGAGAAACTGATGTTGGGAGGAATCGCGTTTTCTCTGTGTATTCTGATTCCAAGCATCTTCCAGTTGGCTCTGAGAATGAAGAAAGTTGAGATATAAAGCAGAGAAGCAAAATTGAAGAAATAAAGTTGAAGAATTGTGCTCGTTCATCGGGCACTTATAAAAAACGAATTGGGCTGTCAATCATCATTGACAGCCCTTTTACGTTAGTATGTTATGAAAAATTTGAGAGAATTGAAACTTCACAGTTTCATAATTGTTTTGTTTTACTAAACATGATTTTTATAGAGAAAGCATAGAAATTTTTTCTACTTCAAGATAGTGGTGTTGGAGTTTACTTCGCTCGTCTCGATGCTACTGTGCTGTAGACTGTCGATACTGGAAGAGTCGCTCATGGCAACTGATTCTCCCTTTTGATGCTGTACACTATACCCTTGTGTGGTATTAGCATCATCACCACCTGTAAAAGAAACCTGTGCTGCGTTGCCGAGAGTCAGGAATATGGCTACTACGGCTGCTGCCTTGAACAATGGCATCAAGCGCTGACGCATGGTTACTACGCGCGCCTTAACAGGCTGAGGCTCTTCGATCATTGACAAAATCTTCTGGTCGAAATCGTCACCAAGTACTTCTGCCTTTTTTTCGTTGGCCTCATAGGTAAAGAGGTCTTTGTATGGAAGAAGTTCTGTAGGAACATCTTTCTGGCTAAAGAATGTGCGGAGTATAGCTTCCTCTTCGAGTGAAGTTTCGCAATTCCAATAGCGATCCAAAAGTTGTGTAATGTATTTATAGTCCATATTTGTCAAATTCTCGAAATTGTTGTTTAATAGCCTGTCGAGCTCTGAAAATGTTCACTTTCACTTGTTCTTCAGTGATGCTCAAGATGTTGGCGATTTCTTTGTAAGGCTTTCCTTCGAAATCTCGTAGCTGCATACAACAGCGTTGCTTTTCGGGTAGCCCATCTACTAATCTATGCAAGAGATTGATGCGATCTTTCTGTAGCATATCCTCGTAGGGATTGGATGATTGGTCAATCTCGTCTTGTGGCCTTTCATCAAGCGATTTGGTGTCTCTACCACTCTTCTTGAGATGGTCTAAACTGAGGTTTCGCGTGATCGTCAAGCAATATGCTTCTATCGAATCTATATCACCCCAGTGGTCTCGATTGTTCCAAACCTTTATCAGTGTATCTTGCACGATGTCTTCTGCCTCGGCTCGGTTGAGCGTAATGCGCAGTGCTAGTCTGAAGAGTTCATTCTTCAGTGGCAACACATCGTTACGGAAACTGATATTTTTCATCCTCTCTATTTTTTATGACGATTAGGTTACTTGGAAGTTACAAGAAATCTTGCTTTTCTCTCAAATTTAACGTTTATTTATATTTTCTGCAATTCTTATCTGTTGAAATTATCATTTTGTAATCATTGTGCCATGCTTTCCATCGATGGCTGTAGCAAGAGTGATGATGACCTTGTTCACTCCTTTATCTACGGCAGCGAGGGCATTTTCTATTTTAGGTATCATGCCACCTGCTACGGTTCCGTTGGCCACATATTTTTCGAAACCTGCTCGTGTGATGGTGGGGATAACACTTTCGTCGTCATCAGGATTGCTGAGTACACCTTTCTTCTCGAAACTGTAGATCAGTGTGACGTCAAAGTATTCAGCGAGTGCCTTAGCAGTCTCTGAAGCAATCGTATCGGCATTCGTATTCAGAATGTTGCCTTGTCCGTCGTGGGTGAGCGGTGCTATTACTGGTATGATACCTTCTTCGATAAGTGTTTTGAGTTTTGCACCGTTCACGCGTTCTACATCACCTACGAAACCAAAGTCGATACCATCTTTCAATGGTCGCTTATGACTATGGATGATGTCGATATCGGCTCCTGTAAGACCTAATGCGTTTACGCCATTTGCTTGTAACTTAGCAACAATATTTTTGTTGACGAGTCCTCCATAGACCATGGTGACAACCTCGAGCATATCGGCGTCGGTGATACGTCTGCCGTTTATCATCTTGCTCTCTATGCCGAGTGCTTGGGCAATTTTAGTGGCACGTCGTCCGCCTCCATGAACCAAGATCTTCTGACCTTTGATGGAAGCGAAGTCCTGTAATAATTGTGAAAGGCGCTCACTGTCTTCTACAATAGCGCCTCCTACTTTTACAATAGTTAATCTCTCTTTCATAAGCATATTTTATTTCATCGCGTAAGGAGATGTTCTCCTTAACGCGTGATATCTGAATTCGGCTGTTTACTCCAGATAAGTGTAACCGTAGAGGCCACTTCGATAGTTGTTAAGGAATTCCTTACCTTCTTCGAGTGAAATCTTACCAGTCTTTACACTCTTGGTGACCCATTGCTCAAGCTGGCGAACGAGTTTCTTTGGATTATACTGAACATATCCAAGTACTTCGTCAACGGTTTCTCCGTCGAATATCTGATCGATATTGTATTTGCCGTCTTTGATACTGATGTGTACGGCATTGGTATCACCGAATAGATTGTGCATGTCGCCGAGAATCTCTTGGTAAGCGCCTACAAGGAATGCTCCAAGATAGTAAGGTTCGTTCTTCTTTAGAGAATGGAGTGGCAATACATGACTTGGGCGACCGTTGACTACGAAGTTGGCTATCTTTCCATCACTGTCACAGGTGATATCTTGTAATGTCGCATTGCGGTTTGGACGCTCGTTGAGACGTTGGATAGGGATGATTGGGAATAACTGATCGATAGCCCAACTGTCTGGAAGACTCTGGAACAAACTGAAGTTGCAGAAATATTTATCGGCAAGTAATTTGTCGAGTCCACGAAGTTCATCCGGTACATGTTTCAATTGTTTGGCGAGGTTGTTAATCTCGTGACAAACACTCCAATACATAGCTTCAATCTCAGCACGTGTTTTCAAATCTACTAGGCCATGAGAGAAAAGCTCCAGTGCTTCATCTCTAATCTGTTCGGCATCGTGCCAGTCTTCTAGCATATTACGAGGTGTAAGGTTATCCCAAATCTCATATAAGTCTTTTACAAGTTGATGGTCTGTATCTTTGGCCTCAAATTCTTCTGGCATCTCTGGCAATGATGCAGTTTCAAGAACATCAATTACGAGTACGGAGTGGTGGGCTGCAAGGCTTCGACCACTTTCTGTAATGATATTTGGGTGCTTGATATTGTTTTTGTTGGCTGCGTCGACAAAGGTGTAAACACAGTCGTTGACATATTCCTGAATAGAGTAGTTTACGGAACTTTCACTGCTTGAACTTCTAGTTCCGTCATAATCGACACCGAGTCCACCTCCACAGTCTACGAAATCTACATCGTATCCCATCTTGTGTAGGTTGATATAATACTGTGCGGCCTCACGAAGGGCTGTTTGAATGCGACGAATCTTGGTAATCTGGCTACCTATATGGAAGTGGATAAGTCTTAGGCAATCGTGCATACCCATTTCGTCAAGTTTATTCAATGCCTCGAGTAATTCTGAAGAGGTGAGTCCGAACTTAGAAGCGTCACCTCCGCTTTCTTCCCATTTACCGGAACCCGAAGAAGCTAATTTGATGCGAATACCTAGATTTGGTTTCACATTCAGTTTTTTGGCTGCGCGGGCAATGGTGTCAAGTTCATTTAATTTTTCTACAACAATGAAGATTCTTTTGCCCATCTTTTGTGCAAGCAGTGCCAGTTCAATATAGCTTTCATCCTTGTATCCATTGCAGATAATCAGGGAATCACTCTGGCATTGTACTGCGATGACAGCATGAAGTTCTGGCTTACTTCCTGCCTCAAGCCCCAGGTTGAACTTTCGGCCGTGAGAGATGATTTCTTCAACGACAGGTTGCATCTGGTTAACCTTGATAGGGTAGATGATGAAATTCTCAGCTTGATATTCATATTCCTTCTTTGCTCTTTTAAAGCATTCTGAAGTTTTTTCGATACGATTGTCGAGAATATCAGGGAAACGAAGTAGTACAGGCGCTGTAATATCTTTCAGTGCCAGCTCATCCATAATCTCTCGTATGTCGACTTGTGTTTCGTCTTTGCAAGGGGTTACGTATACATTTCCTTTTTCGTTTACACCGAAATAAGAAGTTCCCCAACCATTAATGTTGTAGAGTTCCTTAGAATCTTCTATCGTCCACTTCTTCATTTATGTAATATTATCTTAAATCTTTAATAGTTCTTTTATTTTTGCTACTGAAATTTTAATTTTTTCGTAATTATCCATCAGGTCTACATTCAATGTGTACTTAGCCTGAGTATAATATGGGTTTCGTTTCTCAAGTTGCTCATTAATGAATACCTTCACTTCTTCTGGTGTCTTGTTGAGCAAAAGCGGACGAACAGTCTTCCCCATCTTTAAATGACCGTAGAGGACTTCGGGACTGGCTTTTAGAAATACCGTTTCACCTTGTTGATTCATATATTCGATATTATCGAAGAAACAAGGTGTTCCACCACCGCAGCTGATGATGACATTTTCGAATTCTGCTACTTCGTGGAGCATATTGTGCTCAATCTTTCTAAAGCCCTCTTCGCCTACTTCATCAAAGATTTGCTTTACAGTCTTCCGCATACGACTCTCGATATACCAATCAAGGTCGTAGAAATCCATATTTAGTTCTTTAGCAAGGCATTTGCCGACTGTGGTCTTGCCAGCTCCCATGTATCCAATGATGATAATTCTTTTCATTCTTTATTTTTTCGTGCGTCTTGTCTTTGTTTTAGGTTCTGGCGCATTCTTAATGATTTCCATACATTGTTCGAGTGTTAGCTCGGCTGCTTTCTCATGGAGGTCTTTAGGGATACGGAAATTCTTTCCATCGTAAACGATGTATGGTCCAAAGCGTCCTTTCAATATTTCGATATTCTCATCTTCTTCGAACTTCTTTATATGGCGCTCTTTCTCTGCCTGACGCTTCTTTTCGATGAGTACGACAGCCTCTTCGATGGTTATCGTCATCGGGTCTTTCTCCTTAGGAATAGAAACGTATTTCTTGTTGTGGAGAACATAAGGTCCGAAACGGCCTGCACCAATAGTTACTTTGGTGCCTTCGAAAGTGCCTAATGTACGTGGTAACTTAAAGAGTTCGAGAGCTTCTTCCAATGTGATAGTCTCCATGCTCTTATCTTTTGGAATCTGAGAGAAGCGTGGTTTTTCTTCATCTTCGGCAGTACCAATCTGTGCAACCGGTCCAAAACGACCAATCTTTACAAATACAGGTTTGCCACTTGCTGGGTCTATACCTAATTCGCGCTCGCCAGCTTTGTGCTCGCTTCGAGCGTTCAGAACTTCCTCAACAATAGGTTCAAACTTCTTATCGAAGTTTTTCATCATCTTCTCCCATTCTTCCTTGCCTTCAGCGATTTTATCGAACTGTTGCTCAACATCTGCAGTGAAGTTGTAGTCCATGATGTGAGGGAAGTTTTCCATTAGGAAGTCATTTACGACGATTCCGATATCTGTAGGCAGAAGTTTTCCCTTTTCAGAACCTGCCATCTCTTTCTTGGTCTTTTGGGTAATCTGAATACCCTTTAGCGTATCGATGGTGTAAGGACGTTCTTCCCCTGGCTTGTCACCCTTGGTAACGTATTCTCGATTCTGAATGGTACTAATTGTTGGTGCGTATGTAGAAGGACGGCCGATACCAAGTTCCTCGAGTTTTCTTACAAGACTGGCTTCTGTGTATCGGATAGGTCCCTGAGAGAATCTCTCTGTTGCAGTAACTTCTCTGCGTTGCAGATTGTCTCCCTCTTTGAGGGCTGGTAGTGTGCGTACTGCATCTTCTCCGTTTTCATCTTCATCGGTAGATTCACGATAAACCTTGATAAAACCATCGAAGGCAATAATCTCGCCATTGGCAACAAACTTCTCATCACAACCACTGATATTGATGTTTACTGTGGTTTTCTCAATCTGAGCATCTGCCATCTGAGAGGCAGCAGTTCTTTTCCAGATAAGGTCATACAAACGCTTCTCTTGTGAAGTACCTTCAATCTCAGCTTTATCCATGTAGGTAGGGCGGATGGCCTCGTGGGCTTCCTGAGCACCTTTAGAATGAGTTTGGTAGTTGCGTGGCTTACTATATTCTTTGCCGTAGAGTTTGATGATTTCATCCTTACTGGTGTTGATAGCTAATGTAGACAGGTTTACACTATCGGTTCGCATGTAGGTAATGCGTCCACCTTCGTAGAGGCGTTGAGCTACCATCATGGTCTGACTGACAGTAAAGCCTAATTTGCGAGCAGCTTCCTGTTGTAGGGTAGAAGTGGTAAAAGGAGGAGCTGGAGAACGTTTCAGCGGTTTTTTTGCCACAGATTCTACAGAGAATGTAGATTCCTTGCATTTTTCAAGGAAAGCTATTACCTCATCATGGGTAGCAAATCTTCTATCAAGTTCTGCTTTTACCTCAGTAGCACTTCCGTCTGGAGCAATCAATGCGAAAATAGCATTTACCTTAAAGTAAGGTTCGCTTTTGAATTTTTGGATTTCGCGTTCACGTTCTACGATAAGTCTTACCGCAACACTCTGAACACGACCGGCACTCAAGGCAGGTTTAACCTTGCGCCAGAGTACAGGAGAGAGTTTAAAACCTACCAAGCGGTCAAGTACACGACGTGCTTGCTGGGCATTCACCAAGTTCATATCGAGATGGCGTGGATTCTTGATAGCCTCAAGAATAGCCGATTTCGTGATTTCATGAAAGACGATACGAGAAGTCTTCTCCTCGTCTAAACCAAGTACTTCGCAAAGGTGCCATGAGATAGCTTCTCCCTCGCGATCCTCATCGGATGCTAACCAAATCTTTTTAGCCTGTTTGGCATTTGCTTTGAGTTCTGATACAAGTGCCTTCTTCTCTTGAGGAATTTCGTAAGTTGGTTCCATGGTCTTCTCGTTGATACTGATTTCTTTCTTCTTCAGATCGCGGATGTGTCCGTAGGAAGACATTACTTTGAAATCTTCACCTAAAAATTTTTCGATTGTCTTTGCTTTTGCAGGGCTCTCGACTATAACTAAATTTTCTTGCATATTCGCTTGTACTTCTTTTGGGGCACAAAAGTAAGCAAAGTTTTGGCTTGTACCTTATTATATAAGCAAAATTTTAAGATTTTTAATGTTTTTAGATTTCATTCTAAAAAATTAAGAAGATGCATCATGGCATCTCCTTAATAAATTGCATCAATCCTTGTTGTATGGATTTTAGTCCGAACAGTTCTGGATGTATGTCTTTTATTGCTATCCATTTTACTTCCAAAGCATCGTCCATGGCTTTTAAAGAGGAGAAGTCGTCCACCTGACAAAGATAAAACATATCGAGTGTCGGGATGTCGAGATCGGAATATCTATATTTGTTCGGCAGACTAAAGAGGTATTTTGCTTTTTGGACATTTAGTCCTGTCTCTTCCTTCACTTCTCTTATCACACCCTGCTCGGATGTCTCCCCGATGTCAGCAAAGCCTCCTGGTAAGTCAAGAGTTCCTTTGGCAGGTTCTTTTCTCCTCCTTACCACCAATAGTTCCTTTTTATCGTTTAAAATCAAGGCTACGTTGGCACTACTGGGATTCATGTAATATTCAAATCCGCATTCGTTGCAACGTTTACTTTTCTCATCTTGTTCTTCAAAGTGCGAGGAACCACAGATAGGACAATATTTGAATTTATCTAAAGGATGCAATGTGTTTTCTGTTTAAATTTTATTTATCCCAATTGTCGGTTCTGAAAGGAAATAGTGGAAGTAAACCGGCATTCTTTACATTACCGAGTTGGAAATTCTTGAAACAATATCTTACAGAGACAGGCTTTTTTACAGCAGGACTCTTTACCATAAGTCCGATTCTCCAATCGTATGAAACTTCGGCAGGATAGAAAACCTTATCTTCACCGGCAATCTCAAATCCTTTGAAGTCTTCGTATCTGGAGATGGCATCGAAATCATTCTTTAAAAAGATGATCGCTGTGTCACCTTTCACGGTCATATGGTCAAATTCAGGACTCTCGCAGATGATACTCTTCATTCCGTAGGTCTTGTTGAGAGCTTGAAAAGCAAGTCTTTCGCCTACTTGACGTTTCTGGCGAGGATGAATTTGTTGGGTCTCCCAAGGGTAAACCAAATCGTTGGTACAGATGATGCCGCTGTTTGGTATAATTTTGCTGGCTTTCAGTTGTTCCTCGCGCAAGAATGCTGCAGATGTTTGGTCTGCGTTATCATACCAATATGGAGCAATCTGAACAAAATAGAATGGAATCTCTCCTAATCCAAACTGGTTTCTCCATTGTTTTACGAGTAAATCGAGTAAGAAAGAATAACTAGGTTTCTCTGCTCCTACATTAGAACAACCCTGATAGAAGATGATTCCTTTCACGGTGTAGTTGATAATAGGATTAAAAGTGCCGTTTCCCCAAACTAGAGGACGTAGATAATCCCATGAATATTTCTTTACGAATTTGTTAGAGTCGAGAGGCTCTTCCGTGTATTTCTTCAGATTCTCTTTAGTAAGCCAACTTTCCACCCTAGAACCACCTTTGTTTGCCATGATCAATCCTACAGGGATGTTGAGTGCACGATTGATATACTGTGCAAAGAAATATCCCGTAGCCGAGGCATCACCGACGGTATTTGAATTGATTTCTTCCCACTTACAGTCGGCATCTTCTTGGGGCTTCATACTCATCACGCTGGGAACTTTCATATAGTGAATACCTCTGTAGTTGTTGGCCTCTATTACGGTTTCGTTGTAGTCTTCTATCGGACAGTTACTGAAACCTTTTATAGGCATTTCCATATTACTCTGCCCGGCACAAACCCAAACCTCTCCCGAAAGAATGTTCTTAAGTTCGATGCGGTCTTCTCCGTCGCTGAATGATATGGATAAAGGCGTGTAACTGGCTGTTGGACTTTGGACTTTTACAAACCATCTTCCACCTTTGTCGGCTTTTACAGAATATTTCTGATCAGACCAACTGGTATTTATCTTTACAGTTTTTCCGGGATTGTCCCATCCCCAGAGCCTTACTTCACAGTTCTGCTGGATGACCATATTGTCACCAATCAGATGCGAAAGTTTTAATTTGGCGTGAACGCCCATGGTAAGGGCAGTCACAGCCGATAATATAATGATACGTTTTAGCATGGTATGGTTATTATGTTTTTAGGCATTGCTGAATTACAGCAATGCCTTAATTTCTGCGTCGAGATCTGCAATCTGAGAATCTCTCTTATAAAGTGAATTATTTCTGTCAATCAAGAAGAAGGTAGGAATGCTCTGTACATTGTACTGGATGAGGCTCTGTCCCTGAATACCATCCTCGTCACGAACAGAGATCCAAGGAAGAGCAGCAGTCTGAGTCTTCCAGAAATGTTCGTCAGGATCTACAGAAACCTGATAGATTTCAAGACCGGCAGCATGATATTTGTTGTACAGATCGCGGAGCATCATGATTCTCTTGGTACTTTCGCTTGTCTGGAACATATGGAAGTCGAGCAATACAACTTTTCCTTTCAGATCCGTAAGTCTGCGAACATTACCTTTGTTGTCAGTCAAAGCCAAGTCGATGATATTTGAAACCTTTACCTTGCTGGCCTCAATCTGTTGCTGTGCACGTTCAGCCTGAACGATTCTGATATTCTTCATACCCTCAATAGCGATGTTATGAAGGTTCTTACCACGCTCAGAACCAGGATAATAGGTATCCCAACTTGTAGCAACGGCAGCAAATACCTGTACGTCTTCTTTGTTGGCACGAGGGTTGAAAATCAAACTGTTCGTATTTCCCAATTGTACAGTCTGGAATAGAGCATAGTAAGATGAGGCCTGCATAGGAGCCTTGAAGATATAGTTACGCTTTACATTATCTTTGTATTTCTCTAATACCATTTTTATGGCTAGTTCGGTAGAATCTACACCGATATTATTGTTAGCAGCGATAGCATTGATAGTTCCTTGCAATTGCATCTGCATAAAAGAAAGTTCCTTGATTCTTGTACAGTTCTCAGACCCCGATACCTCATATTTCGTAGCTATTGTAGGCCAGGCAGCCTTTACGGTTACAGTTTCAGTAGAGTCGATAGAGAGGTTAATACTCTGGTTGGCAATTCTCAATCGATAGAACTCAGGAGTAACAGAATCCATTGCAGCCTCGTCGAATTCGAAGGCACCATTTTCGTCGAGTTTAACAGAATCAACCTTTACAGGACCGTTAAGACTGATGTTTTCGAGATAAAGCATGGAATCCTTGGCATTTTCGATGTTGCCATTGATGTGGAACTTCTTGTTAGAGCAAGAAGAAATGGTCAGCGCAGCAGCGATGAGGGCTGCAACTGAAAAGAACTTTGATATTTTCATGTTTATAGTATTTTCATTATATTATCGATTGCAAAGATAGAAATTTTCATGGAGAAATGAACAAATGGAAAGATAATTTCTGAAAAATATAGAAATAAAGTGCCAAACTTTTGTTTTTCTCATATTAAATAGGTATCTTTGCGGAGTTTTATATTATGATGTTTAGTGAAAACAATAAAGTTTTAAATTTTTAGATGAACGTAATTACGAAAACAGTTCAATTGCCAGATGGAAGAACCATCTCAATTGAGACCGGAAAGGTTGCAAAACAGGCTGACGGCTCCGCAGTATTAAGACTCGGAAATACTGTACTTCTCGCAACCGTTTGTGCAGCCAAAGAGGCAGTTCCGGGTACAGATTTTATGCCTTTGCAGGTAGATTATCGTGAGCAGTACAGTGCTGCAGGTCGTTTCCCAGGTGGATTTACCAAGCGCGAAGGCAAGGCTAGCGATGAAGAGATTCTTACTTCACGTCTTGTAGACCGTGCTCTTCGTCCATTATTCCCATCAGACTATCACTGTGAGGTCTATGTACAGGTTATGTTGCTTTCTGCAGATGGCGTAGATCAGCCAGATGCACTTGCTGGTTTTGCAGCATCGGCAGCTATGGCTTGTTCAGATATTCCTTTCGAATATACAATTTCAGAAGTTCGTGTTGCTCGTATCAATGGTGAGTTTGTTATCAACCCAACATTCCAGCAGATGGAAGAGGCTGATATGGACTTGATGGTTGGTGCTACCAAAGACAATATTATGATGGTAGAGGGCGAGATGAAGGAGGTTTCAGAGCTTGACTTGATCAATGCTTTGAAGGCTGCTCATGAGGCTATCAAACCAATGTGTGAACTTCAGGATGAGTTGGCTAAAGAACTTGGTACTGACAAGAAGCGTGAGTATGATGATGAAATCAATGACGAAGAACTTCGTCAGCAGATCAAGGACGAGCTCTATCAGCCAGCTTATGATATCAACCACAAGGCTTTGCCTAAGCACGAGCGTTCTGACGCTTTCGATCAGTTGTTGGCAGAGTTTCTTGAGAAGTATGATGCAGCTCATACAGATCTTTCAGAAGACGAACTTGAAGAGAAGCATGCAGAAGCTAAGCGTTATTATGATGATGTTATGCGCGATGCTATGCGTCGTTGTATTCTCGATGAGGGCCTTCGTCTTGATGGTCGTGCTACTACCGATATCCGTCCTATTTGGTGTGAGGTATCTCCTCTTCCAATGCCTCACGGAAGTGCAATCTTCCAGCGTGGTGAGACTATGTCTCTTTCTACCTGTACTTTGGGTACTAAGTTGGATGAAAAGTTGGTTGACGGTGTTCTTAACCGTGGTTACCAGCGCTTCCTTCTTCACTACAACTTCCCTCCATTCTCTACCGGTGAAGCTAAGGCTCAGCGTGGCGTAGGTCGTCGTGAGATTGGTCATGGTCATTTGGCATGGCGTGCGTTGAAGGATCAGATTCCTGCAGATTATCCTTACACCGTACGTTTGGTAAGTCAGGTTCTTGAATCTAATGGTTCTTCTTCTATGGCTACAACATGTGCCGGTACTCTTGCATTGATGGATGCTGGTGTTCCAATGAAGAAGCCTGTATCAGGTATTGCAATGGGTCTTATCAAGAACCCAGGCGAGGATAAGTACGCTATTTTGAGTGATATCCTTGGTGATGAGGACCACTTAGGTGATATGGACTTCAAGACCACAGGTACACGTGATGGTTTGACAGCTACACAGATGGATATCAAGTGTGACGGTCTTTCTTTCGAAATCCTTGAGAAGGCATTGATGCAAGCTAAGGCTGGTCGTGAGCACATCATGGATGAGATGATGAAGACAATCTCTGAGCCACGTGCAGAACTTAAGCCACAGGTACCACGTATCGAAGCATTCACAATTCCTAAGGAGTTTATCGGTGCTGTTATCGGTCCTGGTGGTAAGATCATCCAGCAGATGCAGGAAGAGACCGGTGCTACTATCACCATCGATGAGGCTGACGGCGTAGGTAAGGTTCAGGTTTCTGCTCCTAATAAGGAAAGTATTGATGCAGCTTTGGCTAAGATCAAGGGTATCGTTGCTATTCCAGAGGTAGGTGAGGTTTACGAGGGTACTGTTCGTAGTGTTATGCCTTATGGTTGCTTCGTAGAGATCCTTCCTGGTAAGGATGGTTTGCTCCATATCTCTGAGATTGACTGGAAGCGTCTTGAGACTGTTGAAGAGGCTGGTATCAAGGAAGGTGATAAGATCAAGGTTAAGTTACTTGAGATTGATCCTAAGACAGGTAAGTATAAACTCTCTCACCGTGCTCTTCTTCCAAAGCCAGAAGGTTATGTAGAGCGTGAGCGTCGTCCACGTCGTCGTAACGAGCGTCGTCACAATGATGAGAAGCAGGAGAACAATAATGCAGAATAATCGTTAGATTACACATTATTATATAGTAGGAGTCCCGCAGTCGTAAGATTGCGGGACTTTTTTTATCCGCATCTTGATATGAAAGTTCACTTTGCAACCGAGTTGCATTGACATCATCTTATTTTTGCATCAGAAAGAAAACAAAAAGCAAGATAAGATGAATAAAAAACTATTGAGAGTGATCGGTTCTGCGGTACTTCTTTTAGGAGCATGGCTTGTGGAGACATATTGCATGTTGCCAATGTGGCAACTCCTCATAGTGTATCTCGTGCCTTATCTCCTTGTAAGTTATGATGTGCTGGGTGAAGCGATGGAAGGTATCATGGAAGGAGACCCTTTCGACGAAGATTTTCTGATGAGTATTGCGACGATAGGAGCGTTATTTATAGGATTTCTTCCTGGTGTAGAATCACAGTTTACGGAAGCTGTCTTTGTGATGCTATTCTTTCAAGTAGGTGAATTGTTTGAAGACTATGCTGAGGGCAAGAGTCGTGACTCTATCTCTAAGATGATGGATATCCGTCCCGATACGGCCAATGCGTTTCGTCATGGAGAACTGTCAGTAGTGAGTCCGGAGACAGTAGAAGTCGGTGAGACGATAGTTATCAAACCAGGCGAAAAAGTGCCAATGGATGGCGTTGTTATCGAAGGGCGATCTACTCTCAATACCCTCGCACTCACAGGTGAGAGCGTGCCCCGTGACGTAGAAGTTGGGCAACAGGTGATTTCTGGTTGCGTGAATATCTCAGGCTTGTTGAAAGTCAAGGTAGAGAAGAGTTTTGGAGAGTCTACAGCCTCCAAGATTATCGATCTTGTGGAGAATGCAGCCGAAAATAAGTCGCATAGTGAGTCCTTTATCACGAAGTTCGCTCATATCTATACCCCGATAGTAGTGTTTTTGGCTTTAGCTTTGGCTTTTCTTCCGCCATTCTTTACCGATGATTATGCAGAATCTTTTGCTGTGTGGCTTTACCGCGCATTGACCTTCTTGGTAGTCAGTTGTCCTTGTGCCTTAGTGATCTCAGTACCTCTTACGTTCTTTGGAGGTATAGGAGGAGCATCCCGACGAGGCATCCTGATCAAGGGAGGAAACTATATGGATGCTTTAGCACATATAGGTACTGTGGTTTTTGATAAAACAGGTACCCTTACCCGTGGTGTTTTTGCAGTAGATGCAGTCCATCCGGAACAATTTGACGAGAAAGAACTGCTTCATTTGGCAGCTCATGTTGAGCGATATTCTACTCATCCTATCGCTACGGCATTACGTGAAGCTTATCCAGATGAAGATGATGACTGTAGGATAGAGAATATACACGAAATAGCAGGTCATGGTGTTCAGGCCGATGTGAATGGTCGTGTTGTCAGTGTGGGCAATGCCAAGATGATGGAAGCTGTAGGAGTCAACGTTCATACCTGTGAAGTATGTAAAAACCATGTAGGTACCATCATTCATGTGGCTGTAGATGGCAAATATGCAGGTCATATTGTCATCTCTGACAAAATCAAATCCGATTCACGAGAAGCAATTTCTGCTTTAAAGCATTTAGGTGTAGAACGAACGGTGATGCTAACGGGTGATAAGAAAGAAGTTGGTGAGTTCGTGGCTCGCCAGTTACAACTCGATGATTATCAGGCTGAACTACTTCCTGTCGATAAGGTAGCCCAAGTAGAACAACTTCTTCAGTCAGAAACAACAGGAAAGACTCTTGCTTTTGTGGGTGATGGCATCAATGACGCACCTGTTCTTGCTCGTGCAGATGTTGGAATTGCGATGGGAGGATTGGGTAGTGATGCTGCTATAGAAGCCGCAGATGTGGTGCTTATGGATGACAAGCCTTCCAAGATAGCCTTGGCCATTCGTATAGCCCGTCGAACGATAGGTATAGCCTCCCAGAATGCTTGGTTTGCTATCATTGTCAAAGTGTTGGTACTTGTCCTTGCCACCTTTGGTTGGGCATCCATGGCTCTTGCCGTCTTTGCAGATGTCGGAGTGATGGTATTAGCAGTACTCAATGCGATGAGAGCCTTACGAGTATAAATGGTGTTGCTTTGAGAAGCGAAGAGTAACTTATCAGTATCTTTCTTACTCAGTTGATTGTGCGACGGCCGTGGCATTGGTGTGCGACGTTCGTCGCACATGTGTGTTACGGCCGTCGCACACTTGTATCACGGCCGCGGTACATACTATATATCCTGACAAATACAAATGTTATTTCACTTTAAGTTAACTACGTAATGCTTCAATGTATTCTTTGAAGGCTTTCCCGGTAGGGGTGATGCGACAGATAGTATAGGGTTTCTTTCCCTTAATTCCGCAAAGTGAGGACGTAAGATTGGGGTTGTTGTGAAATATATAAAAATAAAGCCTCGCAAGTAGAAAACTTGCAAGGCTTTGCTCTTAGCGCTTCAAGATGGGCTTGAACCAACGACCCCCTGATTAACAGTCAGGTGCTCTAACCAACTGAGCTATTGAAGCATTTAGCAATCGTTGTTTGCTTGATTGCGAGTGCAAAGGTAAGGCAAATATTTTATTCCACCAAATATTTTTGAGAAAAATTTCACGAAAAATGTAAAATACACTAATTTTTTTTGTTTTTTGACCATTTTACCGCTTTTATATAGTACTTTTGTGGTCATAATTCGATTTATCATGAAGAAAATAATTATTTCACTTCTCATCCTGGCCACATTGCCAGTGATGGCCCAGGTAGATAACGACCACAATTTTAAGGTGACGAAAGATCTAGAGGTGTTTACCGATATCTATCGTTATCTTGATATGATGTATGTAGATACCCTTGATGCCGATGAGGTTATCGGTAACGGTATCGATCAGATGTTGCGCAGTCTCGACCCGTATACGGAGTATTATCCAGAGAGTAAGGTGAAGAATCTGCAACAGATGCTTACCGGTAAGTATGCTGGTATCGGTGCTTTGATCAGATATAATCAGCAGTTGAAACGTGTGGTCATTGATGAGCCATATAAGGATATGCCAGCAGCAGAGGCAGGACTGAAGAAGGGTGATATCATCCTGAGTATCGATGATACCTTGATGACGAATAAAGACGTAAGTTATGTGAGCAGTCATCTGCGTGGTGATGCTGGTTCTTCTTTTATTATTAAGGTGAAGCGACCAACTACCGGTAAGATACTGAAGATGAAGGTAACCCGTCGCTCAATCCAGTTGCCATATCTGCCTTATTATGGAATGCAGGAAAACCAGATCGGATACATCAATCTGAATTCGTTTACAGAGAATTGTGCCAAGGATGTGCGTCGAGCCTTTATCGACTTGAAACGACAGGGAGCGAAGGGATTGATCTTTGATTTGAGAAACAATGGTGGTGGCTCATTGCAACAGGCCGTTGAAATCGTCAATATGTTTGTGCCAAAAGATATCACGTTGGTGAGAACCAAAGGTAAGTTGGCTCGTGCCAATCGAGAGTATAAAACCACTGTAGAACCTATAGATACCGTGATGCCTATTGTTGTCTTGGTGAATGGCAATACAGCCAGTGCAAGTGAGATTACCTGTGGTTCGCTACAAGATTTAGACCGTGCCGTCGTGCTTGGTACACGTACCTTCGGTAAAGGTTTAGTTCAGGTGCCTGTGGATGTTGCCTATAACGGGCAACTCAAACTCACGACAGCACATTATTATATACCTTCGGGGCGTTGCATTCAGGCAATCAACTACAAGCACAAGAATGGTGGTTCTGTAGAACAGGTGGCAGACTCACTTACAAGAGTTTTCCATACAGCCAATGGAAGAGAAGTGCGCGATGGTGGCGGTATCAAACCTGATCTGGAAGTGAAAGCAGATACATTGCCAAACATCTGTTTCTATCTGGCCGGAGCTCGTGATAGTTCAGAAGTATTGCTCAACTACGAAGTCGATTTCATTGCCAAGCATCCTTCGATAGCCACTCCGGATAAGTTCGAGTTGACAGATGCAGAATATGATGATTTCAAGCAGCGTGTGCTGAAGGCCGATTTCAAATATGACCGTGAGACTGAGAAATATCTGAAAGACCTGGTAAAGTTGGCTAAGTTTGAAGGCTATTACGATGATGCCAAACCAGAATTTGAGGCTCTGCAGAAAAAGTTGAAACATAATGTCGTAAAAGACCTTGATTACAATAAGGAAGCCATCAAACAACTTATAGAGACAGATATCGTTGCCGCATATTATTATCAAGCCGGAAGTACCCAGTTGAATTTGCGCTACGACCGACAGATGAAAGAAGCCATACGATTGATACAGAATAAGATAGAATATCAGAAATTGCTGACACCAAAGAAGAAATAATATGCTCATTTCCTTGAAAATGTGCAACTAAGATAAAGAATTTTATACTTTTATTTGGCTGCTTGCGAAATTATTACTAATTTTGCAACGTTCAGTGGAATGAGGGGCTCAATCAGAGCTCCTCATTTTATTTTAATAAGGATGATATGATAGACAAAAACGTCGTAAAGAAATTAGTCGACGAATGGCTTCAGGATAAGGAATATTTCCTGGTAGACATTCAAATTAGTCAGGACGACAGGATCGTAGTAGAAATTGATCATGCAGATGGCGTGTGGATAGAAGACTGCGCTGAATTGAGTAAGTACATCGAGGAGCATCTCGATCGTGAGGAAGAAGATTTCGAACTCGAAGTTGGTTCTGCTGGTCTTGGTCAGCCTTTCAAGGTAGAGCAGCAGTATTTGAATAATATTGGTAAAGAGGTTGAAGTGCTCACTGCAGAAGGAAAGAAAATCCAAGGAGTCTTGAAGAGTGTTGATGGCAATGACTTTGTGGTTACTGTCAATGAAAAGGTAAAGGTTGAGGGTAAGAAACGTCCTGTGAAGATGGATGTAGATCATACCTTCCAGATGGATAATATAAAATATACAAAATACTTAATAAGTTTCAAATAAGCTATGGCAGCAAAGAAGATTCTAGAAGAAACTGTAAGCATGATCGATTCGTTCAAGGAATTTAAGGAGACCAAGAATATCGATCGTACTACTATGGTGAGTGTGTTGGAAGAGAGTTTCCGTAATGTGCTCGCTAAGATATTTGGTAGTGATGAAAACTTCGATGTTATCGTCAACCCAGATAAGGGTGACTTTGAAATCTACCGTACCCGTGTCGTTGTGGCAGATGGGGAAGTTCAGGATGAAAACAAGGAGATTTCACTTACCGAAGCTCAGAAGATAGGACCTGATTATGAAGTAGGCGAGGAAGTAAGTGAGACTGTCGACTTCAATAAGTTTGGTCGTCGTGCCATTTTGAACCTTCGTCAAACCTTGGCTAGCAAGATTCTCGAGTTGGAGCACGACTCATTATATAATAAGTACAAGGACCGTGTCGGTCAGATCATCTCTGGTGAGGTTTATCAGATATGGAAGCGTGAAGTCCTTATCGTAGACGATGAGAATAACGAACTTATCTTGCCTAAGAGCGAGCAGATTCCTTCTGACCAGTATCGCAAGGGAGAAACCGTTCGTGCTGTCATTGCTCGTGTAGATAATGAGAACAACAATCCTAAGATTATCCTGAGCCGTACCAGTCCTGTATTCTTGGAGCGCTTGCTCGAGGCTGAGGTTCCTGAGATCAGTGAAGGATTGATAACCATCCGTCGTATTGCCCGTATGCCGGGAGAACGCGCTAAGATCGCTGTAGAAAGTTTCGATGAGCGTATCGACCCAGTAGGAGCTTGCGTCGGTGTGAAGGGAAGCCGTGTACACGGTATCGTTCGTGAATTATGCAATGAAAATATCGATGTGATCAACTACACCGATAATACAAAATTATTCATCCAGCGTGCATTGAGCCCAGCTAAGATCTCAAGCATCAATATTGATGACGAGAATAAGAAAGCTGAGGTATATTTGCAGCCAGAAGAGGTAAGCCTCGCTATTGGTCGTGGTGGTTTGAATATCAAGTTGGCTTCAATGCTTACCGAATACACTATTGATGTATTCCGTGAGATTGATGAGAATGAAGCTGAAGATGATATCTACTTGGATGAATTCTCTGACGAAATTGATCAATGGGTTATCGATGCTATCAAGGGTATTGGTCTCGATACGGCACGTCAGGTACTTAATGCACCTCGTGATATGCTTATCGAAAAGGCCGACTTGGAAGAAGAGACCGTTGACAATGTAATTAAAGTATTGAACGCAGAATTTGAAAAAGGATAATTAATGAGCATCAGATTAAACAAAGCACTTCGTGAATTAAACATAGGACTTCAAACGGCAGTTGAGTTCCTAGAAAGCAAGAAAAACCTGGGTGAGGTGAAAGCCGACCTGAACTTCAAGTTGAATGATGAACAGTATAAGGCATTGGAAAGCCAGTTCAAGCAGGATGCAGAAGTTCGTAGTCAGGCTGAGAAAATGATCTCCCAGAAGAAACCTAAGGAAAAGAAGCGTGCACCAGAGCAGAATGACGCCAACGCTGAAAAACCAGTTAAGGCCGATGGCCCTCAGAAGTTTACTCCTCTGGGCAAGATCGATCTTGACAGTATCGGCAAGAAGCCTTCTGCAAAATCTGCTGCTCCTCAAGAGCATAAGGAGGCTCCGAAGAAAGAGGCTGCTGCCGTCAGCCATGAGCCTGCCAAGTCTACTCCAAAGGTAGAAAAGCCTGCTGCTCAGGCACAGTCTGCTGCAACTCCTAAAGAGACTCCAAAGGAGGCTCCGAAGGCTGAGGCAAAACCTGAGAAAAAGGTTGAGACTCCAAAGGCAGAACCTAAGGAGACAAAGCCAGCAGAAAACACTTCTGCAGTATTTACCTTGAAGAGTGAGAAGAAGTTGGCTGCAAATGAACCTAAGGTCTTGGGTAAAATCGACCTTTCTTCGCTCAATCAGAGCACTCGTCCTAAGAAGAAGAGTAAAGAAGAAAAACGTCGTGAGCGTGAAGAGAAAGCCGCTCAGATGCATAGCGATCGCAAGAAGCGCGTACGCATCAATAAAGAGCGTGTAGATATCAATGCTGCTGCTAATCAGCAGAATGATAACAATAATAAAAAGAATCGCAATAATAAGAAGAATAACCGTAAGCGTAACCAGAAGCCGCTGGAGGTGAACGAGGAGGATGTTGCACGTCAGGTAAAAGAGACGCTTGCACGTCTTACCAATAAGCAGAACCAGAATAAGAAGGGTGCTAAGTATCGTAAGGAGAAGCGTGAGGCTGTTCAGGAAAAGCTCCAGAAGGAGGCAAGTGCTGAACAGAGAGAAAGCAAGACGCTGAAACTTACAGAGTTCGTTACCGTAAGTGAGTTGGCTACGATGATGGATGTTTCTGTTACTCAGGTTATCTCTACCTTGATGGGCGTCGGTTTGATGGTATCTATCAACCAGCGTCTGGATGCAGAGACCATCAACCTTGTAGCCGAAGAGTTCGGATTCAAGACAGAATATGTTAGTGCCGAGGTACAGGAGGCCGTAAGCGAGGAAGAGGACGATGAGAATGATTTGGTTTCTCGTGCTCCAATCGTAACCGTGATGGGTCACGTAGACCATGGTAAGACCTCTTTGCTCGACCATATCCGCAACACCAATGTGATTGCCGGTGAGGCAGGTGGTATTACCCAGCATATTGGTGCTTATGGTGTGACATTGAAGAATGGCCGTAAGGTGACGTTCCTCGATACTCCAGGTCACGAAGCCTTCACCGCTATGCGTGCCCGTGGTGCACAGGTTACCGATATTGCGATTATTATCATCGCTGCAGATGACTCTGTGATGCCTACCACCAAGGAGGCTATTGCTCATGCTCAGGCAGCAGGTGTTCCTATGGTATTTGCAATCAACAAGATAGATAAGCCGGGTGCCAACCCAGACAAGATTCGTGAAGACCTAGCACAGATGAACCTCTTGGTAGAAGAGTGGGGCGGTAAATACCAGTGCCAGGAGATTAGTGCCAAGAAGGGTATTGGTGTAGATGAATTGATGGAGAAGGTTCTCCTCGAAGCCGATATGCTCGACCTGAAGGCAAACCCTAACCGTAAAGCTACAGGTACTGTCATCGAGTCTTCACTCGATAAAGGTCGTGGTTATGTTTCTACCGTACTTGTAAGCAACGGTACCCTGAAAATTGGTGATATTGTATTGGCAGGAACCTCTTGGGGTCGTGTCAAAGCCATGTTCAATGAGCGTAATAGTCGTGTTGAAGAGGCAGGTCCGGCTTCAGCAGCTATCATCCTTGGTTTGAACGGTGCACCAACAGCAGGTGATCAGTTCCACGTTATCGATACAGATCAGGAAGCACGTGAGATTGCCAACAAGCGTGAGCAGTTGCAGCGTGAGCAAGGTTTGCGTACTCAGAAGCGTCTTACCCTGGGTGATATCTCTCATCGTATCGCACGTGGTGAGTTCCACGAGCTCAACATCATTGTCAAGGGTGATACCGATGGATCAGTGGAAGCACTTTCAGATTCATTCATCAAGTTGAGTACCGAGAAGGTTCAGGTGAACGTTATCAATAAGGCGGTAGGCCAGATATCAGAGAACGATGTCATGCTAGCGTCAGCATCAGATGCCATCATCGTAGGATTCCAAGTTCGTCCTTCTGCCGATGCTCGTCGTCTTGCCGACCGTGAGGGTGTAGAAATCAACACCTATTCTATCATCTACGATGCTATTGATGATATCAAGAGTGCTATGGTCGGTATGCTTGATAAGGTGAAGAAAGAAGTTGTTACCGGTCAGATCGAAGTTAAACAAGTCTTTAGAATCAGTAAGGTGGGTACTGTTGCCGGTGGTATCGTTACCGAGGGTAAAGTACATGCCAAGGATAAGGCACGTGTTGTACGAGACGGAATCGTTGTACATACAGCACCTATTAACGCATTGAAGCGTTATAAAGATGATGCTAAAGAGGTCGCAACAGGTCTCGAGTGTGGTATCAGCTTGGTTAACTATAATGACATCGAGTCAGGTGATATCATTGAGACATTCACCGAAATCGAGGTTGAACAGAAACTTTAGTAACATTTGTGCCCAGCCTTAGGGCTCGGCATCGTGTTTGTTATACCATTCATAGGGACGGATCTTAAAAGAAGTCCGTCCCTATATATTTAAATAGGTATTAATAATATGGCGCAAATCAATCAAAACGAGTTTGTCAAGGAGGTAGCCGATAAGAAGTACGAGTATGGCTTTACCACCGATGTACAGACTGATGTCATACCAAAAGGTTTGAACGAAGATGTCGTTCGACTGATTTCTAAGAAGAAGGGTGAACCGGAGTGGTTGCTCGACTTTCGTTTGAAAGCTTTCCGCTACTGGCAGACACTCCCTGTTCCTAAATGGGGTCATGTCCACGTACCGGAAATCGATTTCCAGGAAATTTCTTATTATGCCGACCCTATGGCAAAGAAACCAGCCAATAAGGAGATCGATCCAGAGCTGGAAAAGACATTCGATAAATTGGGTATTCCTTTGGAAGAGCGTTTGGCACTTAGCGGTACTGCGGTAGATGCCATTATGGACTCAGTTTCTGTGAAGACAACATTTAAGGAGAAACTGGCCGAGAAGGGTATTATTTTCTCTTCTATCGGTGAGGCTGTCAAGAATCATCCGGATTTGGTTCGTCAGTATCTGGGTTCAGTAGTTCCTTATCGCGATAATTTCTCAGCTGCGCTGAATAGTGCAGTATTTAGTGACGGCTCCTTTGTTTATATTCCTAAGGGTGTACGATGTCCGATGGAATTGAGCAGTTATTTCCGTATCAATGCACGCAATACGGGACAGTTTGAGCGTACACTTATCGTTGCGGATGACGATTCTTATGTAAGTTATCTGGAAGGATGTACAGCTCCGATGCGTGATGAGAACCAGTTGCATGCAGCTGTTGTAGAAATCGTTGTCAACGACAATGCAGAGGTGAAGTATTCCACAGTTCAGAACTGGTATCCGGGCGATGAAAACGGAAAAGGTGGAGTACTCAACCTAGTAACGAAACGCGGAGATTTGCGTGGCGTAAACTCAAAACTAAGTTGGACACAGGTAGAGACAGGTTCTGCTATTACCTGGAAATATCCATCATGTATTCTTCGTGGTGACAATTCAGTTGCGGAGTTCTATAGTGTAGCTGTTACCAACCATCATCAGGAAGCTGATACCGGTACCAAGATGATTCATATGGGAAAGAATACCAAGAGTACGATTATATCAAAGGGAATCTCTGCAGGATATAGTCAGAATTCCTACCGAGGACTGGTTCGTGCCACAAGTAATGCCGATAATGCCCGCAACTATAGTTCTTGTGACAGTTTGCTATTAGGCAGTAATTGTGGAGCACACACCTTCCCATATATGGATATACACAATGATACTGCCATTGTAGAGCATGAAGCGACCACCTCAAAGATCAGTGAAGACCAACTCTTCTATTGCAATCAGCGAGGAATACCTACAGAGGAAGCTGTAGGACTTATCGTCAACGGCTATGCCAAGGATGTACTTAATAAACTTCCGATGGAGTTTGCTGTTGAGGCTCAGAAACTTCTTTCCGTATCACTAGAGGGTACTGTAGGATAAGGTAAATAAAATCAGGTAAAGTAAAATTATTATGTTAGAAGTAAAGAATTTACAGGCCACAATTGCTGGCAAAGAGATATTGAAAGGCATCAACCTTACAGTAAAAGATGGTGAAGTACATGCCATCATGGGTCCTAATGGTTCTGGTAAGTCTACCTTGAGTGCCGTTCTTACAGGTAATCCACTTTATACGGTGACAGGTGGTGAGGCAATCTTCAATGGCAAGAACCTTCTGGAGATGAAACCTGAGGATCGTGCCCGTGAAGGTCTTTTCCTCAGCTTCCAGTATCCAGTAGAAATCCCTGGCGTTAGCATGACCAACTTCATGAAGGCTGCCGTGAATGCCAAGCGAGAGTATGAAGGCAAAGAACCACTGAAGGCTGCCGAATTCATGAAACTCATGCGCGAGAAACGCAGTCTTGTAGAACTAGACAGTAAACTGGCTCATCGCTCAGTAAACGAAGGCTTCTCAGGTGGTGAGAAGAAGCGTAATGAGATTTTCCAGATGGCTATGCTTGAACCAAAGTTGAGTATCCTCGATGAAACCGACTCAGGTCTAGACGTCGATGCCATGCGTATCGTAGCAGAGGGAGTCAACAAGATGCATAACGAGAAGACCTCTACAATTGTCATCACCCATTACGAGCGTTTGCTCGATATGATCAAGCCGGATGTAGTACATGTATTATATAAGGGCCGCATTGTGATGACAGCAGGTCCGGAGTTGGCCAAGGAAATAGAAAAGCGCGGTTACGACTGGATCAAAGAAAAGGCAGATGCTGAGTATGGCGAATAATATTCGTCGATGAAATCATGGATTTTTAAGTTTGAATAATGAGTAGCGAAAAACAATATATCGATTTATACAGTGAAGCTCGCCAGATGATTCTTGATCATAGTTCGGCTCCACTGAATGCGGTGCGCGATCAGGCTTTCGAAGATTTCAAAGCACAGGGCTTCCCGAATCGTAAGGTCGAGCGATATAAATATACCAATATGCAGGAACTCTTTGCTCCTGATTATGGTTTGAATTTGAATCGTTTGGAGATACCTGTCGATCCTTATGAGGCTTTCAAGTGCGATGTTCCTAATCTTAGTACATCACTCTACTTTGTCGTCAACGATGCTTTCTATGCCAAGGCATTACCAAAGGTAACCCTTCCAGAAGGAGTCATCATTGACTCTTTGAATCGTGTAGCTACAGAAAAGCCCGAATTCATCGCTAAATATTATGCCAAGATAGCGAAGACCAACGAAGATGCGATAACAGCACTCAATACCATGTTGGCTCAGGACGGACTTTTCGTATATGTGCCAAAGAATACTAAAGTAGATCGTGCCGTTCAGGTTATCAACATACTCCGGTCTGATGTTGATCTGATGATTAACCGTCGTGTATTGATAGTCCTTGAAGAAGGCGCCGAGGCGAAGTTCTTATTCTGTGACCATGCTGCTGACGACCGTAATTTCCTTAGCACACAGGTGATAGAGGCTTACGTAGGTGAGAACGCAAGTTTGGAACTTAACTGTTTGGAGGAAACCCACTATAAGAATGTACGCGTAAGCAATGTATATATCGATCAGCAAGCTAACAGTCGAGTAAATCATAATGTAATCACTCTTCATAATGGTACCACCCGTAATATGCTCAATCTTGTATTCAAGGGTGAAGGTGCAGAATGCCATTGCAATGGTTGCGTGATTGCAGATAAGAGTCAGCATGTAGATAATAACACCCTGATAGATCATCAAGTGGGACATTGTGACAGCAATGTACTTTACAAGTATGTGCTCAATGATAAAGCTGTAGGAGCTTTTGCCGGTAAGGTGTTAGTACGTAAGGATGCACAGAAGACCACCTCCCAAGAGACCAATCAGAATCTTTGTTCTACCAAGGAGGCACGTATGTATACACAGCCAATGCTGGAGATCTATGCAGATGACGTAAAATGTAATCACGGTTCAACGGTTGGTCAACTCAATGATGCAGCGATGTTCTATATGCAGCAGCGAGGAATCAGCGTAGAGGAGGCAAAACTACTGCTTGAATTCGCATTTATCAACGAAGTCATCGATAATATGGAACTGGAACCATTGCGCGATCGCTTGCATCATCTGGTAGAAATGCGTTTCCGCGGCCAACTCAACAAATGTGAAGGCTGTAAACTTTGTAAATAAGAGATTATGTATAATATAGATAAGGTAAGGGAAGATTTTCCGATATTATCGCGCAAAGTCTATGATAAACCATTGGTGTATCTCGACAATGCAGCAACTACACAGAAACCACTTTGTGTGCTCGATGCCATGCGCGATGAATATCTTAACGTCAATGCCAATGTACATCGCGGCATACATTGGATGAGCCAGCAGGCCACCGAACTTCATGAGGCCGCACGTCAGACCGTACGTAAGTTTCTCAATGCCAAGTCTACAACAGAAATCGTGTTTACCCGTGGTACCACAGAGGGACTGAATCTTGTCGCTTCCAGTTTCTGTGATGCCTTCATGCACGAAGGTGACGAAGTCATTGTCAGCACGATGGAACATCATAGCAACATCGTGCCATGGCAGTTGCAAGCCCAGAAGAAAGGTATTGTGCTCAAGGTGATTCCGATGACTGACGAAGGAGAATTGAAGCTCGATGAATTCGAGAAATTGTTTACGAACAAAACCAAAATTGTCAGTGTCACTCAGGTAAGTAATGTGATGGGAACGATAAATCCTGTAAAGGAGATGATCAAGATAGCCCATGCACACGATGTACCCGTTATGGTTGATGGAGCCCAGAGTACACCACATTTCAAGGTAGACATGCAAGACATGGATTGTGATTTCTTCGTTTTCAGTGGTCATAAGATCTACGGTCCTACCGGTATAGGCGTACTCTACGGTAAAGAAGACTGGCTCGACAAATTACCTCCATATCAAGGTGGTGGTGAGATGATAGCCAATGTAAGTTTCGCAGGTACCACCTTTGAGCGTCCCCCTTTGAAGTTTGAAGCCGGCACACCAGATTATGTTGCAAGTAACGGATTAGCCAAGGCTATAGAATACGTTTCCGCTCTTGGTATGGACAATATTGAGGCTCACGAACAAATGCTTACCCGCTATGCTACCGAGAAGATGAAGAACATCGATGGAATGCGTATTTTTGGTACAGCAGATCCAAAGGATGCCGTTATCAGTTTCCTTGTACGCGATATCCATCACATGGATATGGGTACATTGCTCGACCGTTTGGGCATTGCCGTTCGTACCGGCCATCATTGTGCACAACCTCTGATGGATCGTCTGGGCATCCTCGGTACCGTACGAGCAAGTTTTGCCCTCTATAATACCAAGGAAGAAGTAGATGCCCTTGTCGCAGGTATAGAGCGTGTAGCTCAGATGTTTTAGAATTCCTTTTTACATCTCAGTAGACTCCACACAAACCATCCGCCGCAAATAGCACGAAGGATTAGAGAGCAATCTACCGGGAAGATACCCAATACGAAAGCAGACTGTGTTTCCAGCAGAAGCATAGTCTGCTTTGTTGTTATCTCCTTCTCCATAACTTGAGAATAATATTTCCGCAACCATTCCAAAGGCATCCCGAAGCCTTTGGCGATACGGGCGATAGCCTTGACGAAGTTATCGTTCTCTAAAACCTTGTTGCTCTCGTTGACAGATAAAATGATATTCTTTTCCATAATTTTCCTTATTTCCTTGTTTCTGTTGGCAAAATTATGGCCCGTTTGTGCAATATATGTTCTATTCTTGAGTTTTAATGTTAAATATCAAAGATTTTAAAGTCTATTAACAATGTTAGAACCACATTATTATAAAGACCTGATAGAAGCAGGATGTGATGAAGCAGGAAGAGGATGCCTGGCAGGTAGTGTATATGCAGCAGCCGTCATATTGCCTGCAGATTACAACAACCCAGCCCTCAACGATAGCAAAAAGATCTCTCCCCGAAAGCGCTATGCCCTTCGTGAACAGATCCAAGAACAAGCATTAGCCTGGGCAGTAGGCATTGTAACCCCCGAGGAAATTGATAAAATCAATATCCTCCATGCCAGTTTTCTGGCCATGCACAGAGCCCTCGACCAGTTGAAAATACGTCCACAAGCCATCATCGTTGATGGAAACCATTTCGACCCATATCGTCCCTTGCTTGAAGATGGAAGTAGAGGAGAGCCCCTTCCTTTTACTACGATCATCAAGGGAGATGGACATTATCAGTCGATAGCAGCCGCCAGTATTCTGGCCAAGACCTATCGAGATGACTATATGGATGCCTTGGCCAAGGAATATCCATATTATGATTGGGAGAGCAACAAAGGCTATCCTACGAAGAAACACCGTGAAGGAATCCGACAGCATGGAATATCCCCGTTCCATCGTAAAAGCTATAATCTATTAGGAACAGGAGAACTCTCTTTAGACTTTAAGTAATATGCGACACGACAAACTGGAAAAAGAACTGAATCTGTTATTGCTTCTTACAGAGAACCACAATTACGAAGTAGAACAAATCTGCGAGAAGATCGGCATATCCCGTCGTATGCTTTACTATTATCTGGAGAGCTTCCGCGATTGGGGATTCAAGGTAGAGAAGAACGGACGATATTATAGTATCGACCGCCAATCCCCATTCTTCATGCACCTCTTCGAGCGAATCAATTTCACTGAAGACGAAGCCCTCACCCTTTTGGCCATATTAAATAAGGTAGACGACCGTAATGCCATCACAGAGCGCATCCGTCATAAGCTCGACCGATTTTATGACCTCAACATTCTTTCCCATCCAGAGATTCGCGAAAAGACAGCTCATAACGTAAGCGTACTTTATAAAGCCATCAAGTCGAAGCAATTGGTGAAGATCATAGGCTATTCATCACCACATAGCAAATCCGTAAAGGACAGAATCGTAGAACCCTTCCTGCTGTTGAACAATAATAACGAGATACGAGCCTATGAGTATAGTTCCAATATGAACAAAACCTTCAAGGTATCCCGAATGGGTAATGTAGAACTTCTCGATTTGAGTTGGGAGCATGAAGGGAAACACAAACAGATCTATACCGACATATTCATGTTCAGTGGAGAAGATAAACAACATATCAAACTACGTCTAGGTTTACTTTCTCACAATCTCATGCTCGAAGAATATCCAGAGTCACGCAACCATATCACCCAAGAAGACAACCAACATTGGATACTCGACCTGGAAGTCGTGAGCTATCTGGGAATAGGGCGTTTTGTCCTCGGTCTTTTCGAAGATATAGAGATACTCGAGAATGAAGAGTTCAAAGACTATATAGCCCAAAAGATAGGAGCGATGCTGAGCAAGGCAAATTCATAAGTTAAGGCATCAATAACTTACGATTTATTTAAAAATAAGACAAAATTAGCACTTTTTATTAATAAAATTTGGAAGTTTGGTGAAAATAATATAATTTTGTACCCGTTTGTGCGTATCGACGCCTTAATACAGGGACGAGAAAAAAACTTGTAATGTTTGAGGTTTTAGAATACACGAGAGAAGAATAGTTTAATAAAGTAATATTTAGAGATTTTATGGTTAAAAGACTAGCTATGTTTGTAGTCGGCCTTGTTCTTAGTGCAAGTGCGGCTATGGCACAAAAGCAAATCTCCGGTACCGTAATTTCCAGCGAAGACAACGAACCAGTTATTGGTGCGTCTATCAAGGTCGTTGGTACAAGTACTGGAACAGTGACTGACATTAACGGTCATTTCGATTTAAATGTTTCTAACAATGATGTTCGCTTGACATTCTCATACATTGGTATGATCAGCAAGACACTGAAGGCAAGCGAAAACATGAAAGTAGTTCTTGATCCAGAAAACAAGACATTGGATGATGTCGTTGTTATTGGTTATGGTTCAGCTCGTAAGATTGGTACCATCACCGGTAATATCGCTACGGTGAATTCCGACAAGTTGAAGAATACACCATCAACATCAGCCCTTGACAATCTTCAAGGTCAGGTAGCAGGTTTGAGCGTACTTTCTTCATCAGGTGAGGCCGGTGACAACTCATTGAGTGTCAACCTTCATGGTATTGGATCACTCGGAGCCAGCTCAACGCCACTCTACGTTATTGATGGTATTCCTTCATCAAGCCGTACCATTATGGCGATGAATCCAAACGATATCAAGACCGTTTCAGTTTTGAAGGATGCATCAGCAACCTCTATCTACGGTTCACGTGCAGCCAACGGTGTTATCTATATTACAACCAAGAATGGTGGTTACAACTCTAAAGCACAGATTACATTCAGCACTCAGTACGGTTGGTCAACATTGGCTAACAAGAGCTTCTATGAGGACATGATGAGTGGTGACGAACTCTATGATTTCTGGTTGAAGAGTGGGTTGGCAACAGAAGCACAGTTGAAGACCAAATACGATGACAACGGCTATCGTGCCAACACCAAGTGGTATGAGATCTATCAGCAGTTCAATAACCCACAGACACAGAATAACCTGTCTATCCAGGGTGGAAGTGACAAGATCTCTTACATGATAAGTGCATCACAGTTCCATCAGAGAGGTACCGCCGTTGGCAACTATTTCGACAAGTACACCTTCCGTACCAATGTTGATGCAAGACCAAAGGACTGGTTCCGTACAGGTGTAAACTTCAACATCTCTTACGACAAGCGTCAGCGTAATGCCAACTGGGGTAACTCTAGCGACAACTCAAACAACCTGAATGGTGGCTTGTCATACATGGTTAACCCACTTTATCCAGCTTATGATGAGAATGGAAACCTATATCCACAGCGTTTCCCTAACAGCATGCTCAACCCATATTATACTACAGAAAACAATCCAGACGTATATTCGCGTTATGGTTTAGTAGGTAATGTATATGCAGAGATCACCCCTGTCAAGGGTCTGAAGATTCGCTCACGTGTCGGTACCGACCTTTATTTCATCTTGGACAACTGGATGTCATATCCTTCTTATAGCGCAAACAACGGTAGTGGAACGAAAGGTAAGTCAACCTCATTCGAGTATAACAATACAATTACCAACACTATCGAGTACAGTTTCGATGTCAACGAAGACAATCACTTCACCGTACTTGCCGGTCAGGAAGGAACCATTGACAAATACGACTCCTACTATGCACAGTCACAGGGTCAGTTGGTAGATGAACTGATGAACCTTCAGAATGGTAAGAAGGACACCTATGCGATGAAAGAGAATGCAACGACAAGTAAGTTCCTTTCATTCTTCGGTCGTGTAGACTACAACTTGAAGGACACCTATTTTGCCGACCTCACCATCCGTAACGATGCCAGCTCACGTTTCGGTCGTGACAACCGTAATGCCACATTCTGGGCAGCAGGTTTAATGTGGAAGATTGCCAACGAGAAGTTCATGAAGCCTTACAAGTGGGTAAACAACTTAGATGTTAAGGTAAGTTACGGTACTCAGGGTAATGCAGCCATTGGCGATTACGCATCATTGGCACTCCTCGGTACAACCACCGATTTCGGCAACGCAACCTCATTGGTATTCAGTCAGCCACTTACATCAAACCTTACATGGGAGAAGCAGAAATTATTTACTGTTGGTGTAAACGGTCGTCTATGGAATAAGTTCGACTTCGATTTGTCATACTACGATCGTCGAACCAGCAACATGCTCATGAGCGTACCTTACGCATATACCACAGGATTCTCTTCATTGACCAACAACGTTGGTGAAGTTATGAATACAGGTATCGACTTGAAGTTAGGTTACGACATCGTACGTACCAAGGATTACTTCCTGAATGTATCAACAACCTTCAACTACAACTGGATGAAGGTCAACGAACTCTTCGACGGTCGTCATCGTTGGGAGGTAGCCGGTACAATGGTAGCCTATGTAGTAGGCAATCCGGTCATGTACTATCTTCCACTTTATGCCGGTGTAGATCCAGAGGACGGTGCACCAATGTGGTATAAGGCAGGCGAAGATGTCGATGTTACCACCAAGGCCGAGACAACCAAGAAATTTAGTGAGGCAGCCCTTACCCAGAATTCAGGTAAGAAGCGTTATGCTCCTGTTAATGGCGGTTTCAGTGTCATGGGCGGCTACAAGGGACTCAGTTTGCAGGCGGACTTCTCTTATGTACTTGGTAAGTATATGGTAAACAACGATGCATATTTCTATGAGAACCCTAATGTAGTAGGAATAGCATACAACCAGCGCAATACAGTAACCGACTTCTGGACAGAAGACAACAGAAATGCCAAGTTCCCTAAGTGGAGTGACGGTTACACCTTGCAGTTTGATGATCACTTGCTCGAAGACGCATCATTCCTTCGTCTCAAGAGTTTGATAGTAGCCTATACATTGCCAAAGCAGTTGCTCACATGGCAGAATGTAGTCAGTGATATCAAGATTTCGTTTACCGGTCGTAACCTACTCACCTTTACAGGTTACAAGGGTATTGACCCAGAAGCGGGTACAAACCTCTCTTTGGGTAAGATTGGTAACAGCAAGCAATACCTCTTCGGTCTCGAAATTACACTTTAATCAGGTAATCACATAACAAAGAAAACGATAATGAAAATCAATAAATATATCATGGTATTAGGTATGGGTCTTATGGCCCTTACCTCATGTAACATGGATGAAGCCCCAACGACATCAGTCTCTGTAGAGGATGCAAACCATGCTATCAATGACCGCTTGCAACTCGATGCTATGGAGAGAGGTATCAACCAGTCTTTCCGTGCATGCATGTATGGCGATATGTCAATGGTAGACGAAGTGATGTGTGATGGTTTCAATGCTACATCTGACTTCGGTAACAACTATGGTCCAATCCATCGTACAGATGTAAGTCTCACAGCAAGTGATGACGACGTAGAGTCCATGTGGTCAAATATGTATGGTGCTATCAAGAACTACAATATCTTTATCGATAATGTAGAGCGCTATGTACAGATCGATACACTTCCAGAGAATCAAGCAGAAGCACGTTATGGTCAGGCCGAAGCACGTTTCTTCCGTGCCTATTCATACCTACAGTTGGTTCGCCATTATGCTAAAGCTTACAATGCAGCAACAGCCGGTCAAGAGTTAGGCGTACCATTGGTATTGCATTTCGATTTGAAGGCAAAGCCAGCTCGCGCAACAGTAGCAGAAGTGTACGATCGCATCAAGGTAGATTTGGATTCAGCAGCATTACAGTTGAACAAGGTAGTCGGAGAGGCACGTGCAGAGCGTCCTACCGTAGACGCCTTGAACATGATGTACGCTCGTTACTATCTTGATATCAAGGATTACACAAATGCAGCAAAATATGCACAGAAAGTCATCGATACCAAGAAGTACCTTTTGTCAGCAACAGCTGATGAAATGGCAGCAGAGTATACCAACGACGAAGGTACAGAGCCAATCATGCAGTTGCCTGCAACATTGACAGAGAACGGTTCAGGTACCAACGGAGATTACACCCGTTTCGCTGCCTATGCACTACTCAAGCAGTATGGCTATCCTGGTGGCGGTTTGTACGAAGAGCCATATTTCTTGCCATCACAGAAGTTGCTTAACCTGTATGAAGACAAAGACCTTCGTGTAGATCAATGGTTCCAGACAGGTATATACACAGTTTATTTGGCAGGTCGATTCTTCAAGAGTGGTGTCATCACTTTCAACAAGTACGAAGGCAATCCAGCGTTGACATCTAATGGCGTACCAAATGGTCGTCAGCATGTTAAGCCATTCCTGATCAGTGAAGCATACCTGATTGCAGCAGAGGCCAACTTCAAGGCAGGCAACGTTCCAGCAGCCAAGACAGCATTGAACGCTATCCAGAGGGCACGTAAGGCAACCCTTACCGAAGCTACCGAAGAGACCATCGAGAACGAATGGTTCAAGGAGACCGTAGGAGAAGGTTTACGTATGAGTTGCTTGAAGCGTTGGGGCAAAGGTTTCGACGGTCGTGCCGCTCAGCCATTTGCCGCTAAATATGGCGCTGCGCTGACAGATGATCCAAAGAGTTCAGTTCACGTCTACGACTTGAAGAAGTTGTCAGCCGACGACTATCACTGGGTATGGCCTATTCCAGCTCATGAGTTCCGCTTGAACGACAATCTCAAGCAGAACAAAGGATATGATGAAAATTAAAATTAAAATCTCTCTTATATAAACTAAATCTTTTAATGCGAGTCGTCGTGAGACGATTCGCATTTTTTTATATGTATATCCCAGATATATGCAATAAATTAACATTCGTTTAAGTAAAAATCACTTATTTTTTTAATAAAGCATGAATTTAAAATCTAATATGTGTTTATAAAAGATGAAGTTAAATAATAGAATGTGTATAAAACTATATATTTACTATCGTTTTATTATTATATAATAGGTATAAGTATCAATCTGTACCACAAGTGTGGTATTTTGTTGTTAATATATGTAAAAATAACAACCCGAGATATGTGAATATTTGTTAGGTTAATAAAGATGCATTACCTTTGTGATATGTTAAAAAGATAAGGACAACGAATTAACCATTAAAAAGATTGTATTCTGATAAGATTTTTTCGTTGACAGGTTGTACTTAACTCATAAATATAACTTTAATATATGCGTATTTAATTTTTAAGAAAGAGATCTTATGGAAAAAAGACTAACAATGTTTTTAGCCTGTCTGTTTCTGAGTTTAGGAATGGCCCTGGCGCAAAACAAAGTTTCCGGAACCGTGGTTTCTGCCGATGATGGAGAGCCTATTGTTGGCGCCTCAGTATTGATACAAGGCACCAAGACAGGTACAGTAACCAATATCGACGGAGAATTTTCATTGAATGTTCCGGAGGGTAAGAAAATTGTGGTAACTTACATTGGAATGAAATCCCAAGTTGTTGCGGCAAAGGCTAACATGAAGATTAGCTTGCATCCGGATGACAAAACTTTGGGCGAGGTCGTCGTAACCGGTATGACCCAGATGGACAAGCGATTGTTCTCAGGAGCCACCACCAAGGTGAGCGCAGCCGACGCCAAGATCGACGGTATGGCCGATATCAGCCGTTCCCTCGAAGGTCGTGCAGCCGGTGTCAGCGTACAGAACGTCACCGGTACCTTTGGTACAGCACCGAAGATTCGTGTTCGTGGAGCCACCTCAATTTACGGTAGTTCAAAACCACTATGGGTTGTTGATGGCGTCATCATGGAAGACGTACAAGAAGTAGATGCCGACGCCCTATCATCAGGTAATGCTGAGACCCTGATATCATCAGCGATAGCAGGATTGAATGCCGATGATATCGAGAGCTTCCAGATATTGAAAGACGGTTCTGCCACCTCTATCTATGGTGCCCGCGCCATGGCCGGTGTGATTGTTGTAACCACCAAGCGAGGTAAAGCAGGTACAGCCCATATCAACTATACCGGTGAGTACACCATGCGCTTGAAGCCAAGTTACAACAACTTCAATATCATGAACTCACAAGACCAGATGGGCATCTATCAGGAACTCCAGCAGAAAGGATACCTGAACTATGCCGAGACCGCCAATAAGATGAATGGTGGTATCTATTCGAAGATGTACAACCTTCTCACCACCTACGATGAGACCACCGGTCAGTTTGCCCTTGCCAACACCACAAAAGCACGAGACGCCTATCTGCGTGCTGCCGAGTATAGAAACACCGACTGGTTCGATTTGCTTTTCTCTAACGCCATCATGCAGAACCACTCTGTCAGCATGTCAGGAGGTTCCGATCGTGCCAACTACTATGCATCAGTATCAGCGATGTACGATCCAGGATGGACCCTACAGAGTAGAGTACAGCGCTATACCGCCAATTTGAACAACACCTTCCACATCAACAAGATGCTCGATGCCACCATGCTTGCCAATGCATCATTCCGCAGACAGAAAGCACCGGGAACATTGACTTCAGATGTAGACGTTGTATCAGGAAAGGTAAAGCGCGATTTCGATATCAACCCATATTCATATGCCATGAACACCTCACGTGCGTTGGATCCAAATGAATACTACACAAGAAACTACGCACCATTCAACATCTTCCACGAGTTGGAGAGCAACTATATGGATTTAGGTGTGAACGATTTCCGTCTCACTGGTCAGTTAGATTTCAAGCCTATCGAAGGATTGAAACTATCTATGCTGGGTTCCGTAAAATATTCTACGACATCTCAGGAGCACTACGTATTGGATGATGCCAACCAAGCATTGGCATACCGCGCAATGGGCACATCTACCATTCGTAACAACAACCCGTTCCTGTATAGAGATCCAGACAACATCTATGCGTTGCCAATCTCAGTATTGCCAAACGGAGGTATTTTCGAGCGTACAGACAACAGTATGTTCGGTTGGGACACCCGATTCTCTGCAACCTATAACACCGTGATCAACAACGACCATATCTTGAACCTCTTCGGAAGTATCGAGACAAGTTCAGTAGATCGTCACAGAACTTGGTTCCGTGGTTGGGGTATGCAATATTCAATGGGAGAGATTGCCAATTACGCATACGAAGTATTCAAGAAAGGTGTAGAAAACAATACCGACTATTATGCATTAGGCAATAGCCATGTTCGTAGCGCATCCTTTGTAGGTATGGCCAACTACTCATACAAAGGCAGATACTCATTGAACCTTACAGCCCGCGATGAAGGAACCAACTTCCTCGGCAAGGCAACATCAGCCCGCTGGTTGCCAACGTGGAACGTATCAGCAGCATGGAGTGCACACGAAGAACCATGGTTCCAGCGCGCCTTCGGCAAAACATGGACAGATGCGAAATTACGTTTGAGCTACTCACTTACCGGTGACCGTCCATCTGTAACCAACTCATATCCAATCATCAAAAGTTACAACCCATGGCGTCCAACTGCTAGTGTTAAAGAGTCTGGACTCTATGTAGCAAGTTTGGGTAACGAAGAACTCACCTATGAGAAGAAGAAAGAGTTCAACCTCGGCTTAGACTTAGGATTCTTCAACAACCGATTGAACCTCCAGGTAGATACCTATTGGCGTAACAACTACGACTTGATCGGTTGTGCCACGACAGAAGGTCTCGGTGGAGAGATTATGAAATTTGGTAATATCGCCACAATGAAATCAAATGGTGTAGATTTAGCGATCAGCTCAGTGAATATCAAGACCAAGAATTTCAGTTGGATAACCAATTTCAACTACTCACATCTACATAACGAGGTTACAGAGTTGAAGACCACCAAACGCATTATCGATCTTGTTTCCGGCAATGGATTCGCACAGGAAGGCTATCCGGTAAGAGCCTTGTTCTCTATACCTTTCATGGGATTGAACAGCGAGGGTCTTCCAACATTCCTCGATCAAGACGGAAACATCTCCGTTTCAGGTATCTACTTCCAGGAGAACAATCCAGATAAGTTAGGCTTCTTGAAGTATGAAGGATCTGTAGAGCCAACCGACTTCGGTTCATTAGGCAACGTCTTCAAGTATAAAGGATGGACCTTGAACTTCTACATCACCTATTCTTTCGGCAATGTAGTACGTCTCGCCCCAGTATTCTCTAACGAATACGACGACCTCACCTCAATGCCAAAGGATTTCAAAAACCGTTTTGTCAATTCAGGTGACGAGAAGACCACAACGATACCGGTGATAGCAAGTGCCCGTCAGAACGAGTTGGATACCAACCTTAGCTACGCCTATAACGCTTACAACTATTCAACAGAGCGTATCGCCAAAGGCGACTTCATCCGTATGAAGGAAATCTCATTAGCTTACGATTTTCCACGCACTTGGTTGAATAGCCTAAGAGTTAACAACCTCTCATTGAAGTTGCAAGCTACCAACCTGTTCTTGTTCTATGCGGACAAGAAGTTGAATGGTCAAGATCCGGAATTCGTTAACAATGGTGGTGTAGCCGTACCAGTACCAAAGCAGTTTACACTTACTTTAAGATTTGGACTTTAAAATAGAAGACAATGAAAATCAAAAAGATATTTTACAGCACACTAACATTAGCATTTGCCGGGATGACCCTTATATCATGTAACGACTTCCTTGACAAGATGCCCGACAACCGTGCCACTATAGATACAGACGACGAAGCTATCTCACTACTTACTTCAGCCTATCCGGAGAATGATTACATGATGGTAGGTGAGTTTATGTCAGACAATGTAGACGATTACGGAGCCAACAATCCATATACCGATCGCTTTATCGATCAAGTGTACCATTGGCAAGACGTTACCGAGGACGATAGTGAGTCACCGGAAGAGTTCTGGCAGGCATCCTATAAGGCCATTGCCAATGCCAATCAAGCCCTAGCTTCAATCGAAGAGATGGGTGCAAACAAGTCTGAGAAATTGTCTCGTGCCAAAGGCGAAGCATTGCTTTGTCGCGCCTATAATCATTTTATGCTCACCAATATGTTCTGTAAGAACTATAATGACACAACGAGCAACAAGGATTTAGGTATACCATATATGGAAGCCCCTGAGACCACACTTTATCCTAAGTATTCGCGCGGTACGGTGGCCGAAGACTACGAGAAGATCGAGACAGACCTTCTTGAAGGTCTGTCACTGGTAGGCGATGCCGACTACAAAGTGCCAAAATACCATTTCAATGTCAAGGCAGCCTACGCCTTTGCCAGCCGTTTCTATCTGTACTACGAGAAATGGGACAAAGTCATCCAGTATGCTGATCTGTTGTTAGGTTCTGATGCCAAGTCACAGTTGAGAGACTGGTCACAGGTAGCAACGATGACAACATCTTTCGATGCAGAGTCACAACACTACATCGATGTCAGTCTGAATGCCAACCTATTGCTGCTCACCGCATACTCATCACTGCCATTGGCAACAGGTCCATACAGATATTACACCAGATATTCACATGGCAACTATCTGGCACAGAACGAAGATTGCAAGGCATCAAACCTGTGGGGAAGCTATATCTACTTCTATTCACGTCCTCATACCTACAGTGCAACCAACCTCGACCGTGTGATATTCTACAAGTTACCATACCTGTTTGAATATACCGACCCTGTGGCAGGTATCGGTTACCGTCATACCGTATATCCAGCCTTCACCACAGACGAAGCCCTACTCAATAGAGCAGAAGCCTATGTGATGCTGAAACAGTATGACAAAGCTGCCGAAGACCTGAACACCTGGATGCACAACATCACCAGATCTACCACCCAGCTTACTCCGGAGAAGATCACCACCTTCTACAAGTCAAAGGCATATTCTTATGACGATGATGCCAAGATCGCCTCTACCATAAAGAAACACCTTCATCCGGCCTTCAAGATCGACGAAGAAGGTAGCACCCAAGAGTGCATGCTCCAGGCCGTATTAGGTTTCCGTCGTATCGAGACCCTTCAGACCGGACTCCGTTGGTTCGATATCAAGCGATATGGCATAGAGATCGTACGTCGTGTAATTGGTGCAGACGGCAAGCCAGCCAAGTTGGTAGACGTATTGAAAGTCAACGACCCACGTAGAGCCGTACAGATACCATCCAAGGTTGTTGCAGCAGGTTTGGAAGCTAACCCAAGATAAATAACATATTAAGAAATATAGATATGAAAAAATATATATTGTATTCCATGTTGTTGGCATTGTCGGTATCATCACTGACCTCATGCTCAGAGGATTCACTCGATGATCACAGTATCATCAAGTCATCACAGACCGAAGATAATGCCTTCGACAAATGGCTTACAGCCAATTATATAAATCCATACAACATTCGTTTTGAATACCGTTACGACGATAACGAGACCGATATGGATTATTTTAATGTTCCTGCAGACTATGACAAGGCCGTGAAATTAGCGCATATCGTCAAGTATGCCTGTATCGAAGCCTATGATGCCGTAGGTGGAGTAGCCTTCACCCGTAATTACTTCCCAAAGCTCCTCTATACCACAGGAGAATTTGAGTATCGCAACAACGGTACCATGATTCTCGGTACAGCCGAGGGAGGTCGCAAGATCTTCCTTGCCGGAACCAACAAGTTAGATACCTATGGTAGCACCCGTGACGGCCTTAATGAATATTATCTGAAGACCATCCATCACGAGTTCACCCATATCCTCAACCAGACCAAGGATTACAGTCCAAGTTTCCAGTTTATCACAGGTTCATCCTATCTGTTGGATGACTGGAGCAGCGATGAAGGCAAGAGCGGTTATCTTACTCGTGGTTTCATCACAGCCTATTCACAGTACTCCCCAACAGAGGATTTCGCAGAGATGCTATCAACCTATCTTACCAATCCACAGTCAAAGTGGGACAGCTGGATGACATCAGCAGGTACCGAAGGTGCATCATTGATCGGTCAGAAGTTGGAGGTCGTTCGCAACTACATGAAAGATTCTTGGCATATCGACATCGACAAGTTGCGTGATGAAATTCTCAAACGTGAGGACGATGTCGTTAAAGGCAAAGTAGATTTAACAGATTTGACGGTTAAATAAAAACAGATGAAATTATGAAAATCAATAAAGCACTTATATATATACTTCTGGTTCTTCCGGCAATTCTGTTCCAGTCTTGTCTGATGAACGAAGAAGATAAATTCGATGATTCAGCAGCCAATCGTTTGCAGAAACGTTTGGAAGAGACCCAGAAAGTTTTGGTCAGTTCGCAATATGGATGGGCATTCGACTACTATCCTGATCGCGAGCAGAGCTATGGCGGTATCAACTATACCGTAAGGTTCACCAAAGACTCAGCCTATGTCGGCAAACTCGGTGCCGGTGAGGAGGTAGCCTCTTTGTATAAGATGGCCACCAACAATGGTCCGGAATTATCTTTCGACACCTACAACACCCTGATGCACCAGTATGCCACCCCAAGTTCATCTCGTTATGAAGCATACGACGGCGACTTCGAGTTTATCATCGACAGTGTAGGCGACGATAAGGTCAAGATACACGGTATCCGAAGTAAGAACGTCATGTACCTGTATAAACTCACCGAACCGGCAGAGAAATACCTGGAGAAGGTAGCCAAAGAACAAGCCGAATTCGCATTCTCAGGTTTGGAAGGCAAGAACGGAGAAGAATCCGTTTCAGTAAGTCTCGATGCGTATGACAGACAAGCATCCTATCTCTATTGTCCGGACAGCACCGAAGACGCGTCAGCCTTCATCTTCTCCGACAAAGGTATCCGTTTCTACAAGCCAATCACCGTGAACGGCGAGTCAGACTACGACTTCGAGTATCATGCCGATAATGCCACCTTTACCGGTGTCAACAATCCATCATTGGTATTGAAAGGCATCCTCTCACCAGAATATATCATCAAAGTGTTGAAGGGATCCGTAGGCTTTACTAACGAAGCATCAACCCGCACCGTAGAAATCGCCAACTTGGATCAGTTCACCTTCTCTACTGAAGACGACTGGTTGACCGTAACTACAGACAAGAACACCCTGACGATTTCAACAACTGCCAATACCACAGGCGAATGTCGTATGGGTAGCATCCTTGTTAAGTCAGCCCGTAGCGAGGCAACCCTTTCTGTAGTACAGGCCGATCCGGACGAAAACTTCGTAGGCATCTACGACTACGGATATTACGATTCCGAGGATAGTCCTACATTCGGTTATGGTAAACTGACCAAGGTAGCCGACAAGAAGTACAAGTTCTCGTTCACCATGGCAGTAGGAAGTTTGAATGTACCGATGGAAATTCCATTGACCTACAACCCTGATAATGCCACATTCTACTGGCAGAGTGGTCAGATCGTCAGTCCAGAGACCGTATTAGGCTATTATGTATTTGCAGGATTCCTCAATACAGAATTCACCAATTGGACCAAGTTCAGCACCGACTATTATGCCACATTCGCCATGCAGAACGACAAAGATAACGGAACCTATTCTGTTATCGGCGGTAACTTCGACAACGAAGAGATTGGTGGTGTCTTGGTAGGAGCCCTGAATGGTCCGGAGGTCATCGAAGGCAACTATGCCGGATATATCGAATTCCTTCAGGGCCTCATGATCTTAAAGGAATCAGGAGCATCTTCCAAGCAAAAGCTACAGAAGAAGTTTCAGACCCGCAAGCATGGTCACATCTCCTTGAAAAGGATAAATATAAAATAACCCACAAGATTATAAGGAAATGAAAAAAATATTCAATATAGCAACACTGCTTGCATTTGTTCTGGTCATCGCTTCTTGTAGCGATGACACAGACAATCCGTATGCAAAGACATCCACCCTGAAGGTGATCAGTTCAGACGTCATTTTCAGTGGTGCTGCAGATACAGGAACCGTTGTTGTCGATGCCCAGCAAGGCATCAGTAGTGTAGATTTCAAGAGCAGTTGGGCCAAGGCCAGTGTTGATGACAATAAGGTAACGGTCGTTGCCGATGCCAATGAAGATCTGGAAGGTCGCTCATCACTGCTCACCATCTGGTCGGGCAAAGATTCCGTGCAGGTCACCGTACAGCAGAGAGGTTTCGCGCTGAATCTCGGTTTAGGTAGCACAATAGCCTTTCCTAACAAGACCGAGTTGACCAAAGAAATCGAGATCGAGCACTCCACCGATGTAGCTTTCACCGCCGATGACGACTGGGTGAGCGCAAAGGTAGAAGGCAACAAACTCTCTATCGTGGCAGCACCTAACACGACAGGTCATATCCGAGCAACCTATCTGCATTACACCTCAGGAAAAGTCAAAGACTCTATTCAAGTGAACCAAGGAGAATTCTCCGATTTGCAAGGCAAGTACTATATGTTTGGTTATACCGAAGATGAAAACAATCCGGATAAACTCGTATCAATCTATTTGCCGGTAGAACTCAAGAAGAGCGGTAGCAGTTATATCCTAGATATCGCGGCAGCCAACTTGAAGTATCCTGTAGATTTCGATGCCAACACACTGTCGGTAACGATCAGCGGTGGACAGTCACTCGGAACCTATACCGTGAGCGGCACCAAATACTACGTGTTCTCAGAGATGTTCGACCCAGTATCAGGATATCTTACATGGAGCACAGCAGCCCAGATGACAGCACCTTTTGTCTATGATGCCGGCAGCGGTCTTGTAGAAGCCGTCTTCAAGGATAACGGAGGCTGGGGAACACATGTAGCCCGTGGCATTTTGCTCGAACTATACAAAGCCAACACAGCAACCAGTGCCAACCGTGCCAAGCAATATATCTTAGAGATGCAATATCCATATCTCATAAAGGTTCCTACCAAAGATCCTCGGGCCAAAGAAAAAATATTGAAATCAAAGATAAGTACTCCTCTCTCTCTTAAGAGAAATTCTAAGTGATCTTAGGATTATAATTCGCGTAAAGGGGTCAACCATATTATGTGGTTGACCCGTCTTTTTACGCAGTTAACTTCGTCGGCCTACATAGTTAACTTCATCAGCTTACGCAGTTAACTTCGTAAGCCTACGCAGTTAACTTCGTAAGAAAGCGTCTTCGGTAACGTAAAAACAAGATATATACAAGAATATAGCAAAATTAACATTCGTTGAGTAAAAAGGCGTGGAAATGTATGTGTATACAAGTAATATTTACGTACAAAGCGATATTGCGAGGAAAGAAAGTCGAAAATGAAAGAATGATGCATAAAATATATCTTTGGTTTTCAAAATGTAACAAAAAACCACATAAAAGTATCATATTATCCTCATTTTACCCCTCTGAACAGTTAATAAAAGTAAAAAATAGTAGGTTTTAATTAAGATTATTTGTTAGGTTAATAAAGTTGTTATACTTTTGCAAAGTGTTAAAACTTCAAAAGAGACGAGAAAAACTCTTAGAAGCAATCAAGTAGTTTTATGATCTTGTATTACGAGAGAGATTTTTAGTAGCGAGATTTGAGGACTGTTTTAGAATAGCGAAGATTTATTTTTATTTTTTTTATACTTAACTTTTTAAGAGAGAGAGATTTTATGGAAAAAAGACTAACCATGTTTTTAGCCTGCTTATTCCTTAGTTTAGGAATGGCACTGGCTCAGACACAGTTTAGTGGTACCGTAGTATCTGCAGAAGATGGTCAGCCAATTATTGGTGCATCTATCAAAGTAGTAGGTACTAAGACAGGTACAGTCACTAACATTGATGGTGACTTCTCATTGTCTGCTGCTGTAGGCGCAAAGCTTGAAATTTCATACATTGGTATGAAGAGCAAGACTGTAACAGCAAAAGCCAACATGAAAATTGCTTTGGAGGCTGACAACCATTCATTGGATGAGGTTATGGTTGTAGCTTTCGGTACTCAGAAACGTTCTGCTTTCACTGGTTCTGCTGCTGTCGTAGGTTCTGAGGAACTTCAGAAAGCACAGGTTACAAGTGTAACTAATGCTTTGGCAGGTGCCGTTCCTGGTATCCAGCTGACATCCTCAGATGGTGCTCCTGGTTCTTCTTCAAAAATTCGTATTCGTGGTTTCAGCTCTTTGAACGCAGAGCAGGATCCGTTGATTATTGTGGATGGCGCTCCTTATAGTGGTGACCTTTCTAACCTCAATCCTAACGATGTTGAGAGTATGACAGTATTGAAGGATGCTTCTGCTGCAGCATTGTATGGTGCTCGTGGTGCAAATGGTGTCATCATGATTACTACAAAGAATGCGAAGAGTGGTAGTAAGATTACCTTCGATGCAAAATATGGTTGGAATACTCGTGCGCTCCAGCATTATGAAACTGTAAATGACCCTGCTCAGTATTACGAGATGCATTATGGTGCTCTTCGTGATTATTATTTGGCAAACGGTAAGACCGCTGATGAGGCATGGACATTAGCTAATAAATATCTGACTTCTTCAAAGAATGGTGGTCTTGGATATAACATCTGGACTTGTCCTGATGGTGAAACTCTTATTGGCAAGGATGGTAAGATGAATCCTAACGCAACACTTGGCTATAAAGTTTCTTACAAAGGTCAGGATTTCTTGATCACTCCTGATGATTGGGAAAGTGTAGGTACACGTACCGGTATTCGTCAGGAATATAATCTCTCTATGAGTGGTGCCGGTGAAAAAGGTCATTTTTATACTTCTTTAGGTTACTTGAGTAATGAAGGTATTACTGAGGCTTCTGACTTGAAGCGTTTTACCGGTCGTCTTCGTGCTGACTATCAGATGAGAGACTGGTTGAAGGTTGGTGCAAATATGTCTTATGCTCATTTCAACGCTAATTCTTTGGATGATAATGGCTCAAGTTCTTCTACTGGTAATATTTGGGCATTTACTTCTCAGATGGCTCCTATCTATCCGGCTTACATCCGTAATGCAGATGGAACTGTTATGATTGATAAGAACGGTATTGGCATGATGGACTATGGTGATGGCGTGAATGCCGGTATGGCTCGTCCTTTCATTTATAATGCAAACCCTATCTTGGATACTCGCTTAAACACTCGTAACAAAGAAGGTAATGCTTCTACAGGTAGTGCATTCGCAGATATCAACATCTTTGATGGCTTGAAGCTTACCTTGAATGGTACATATAACCTCGATGAAGAACGTTCTAATAATGTATATAATCCATATTATGGTCAGTTCGATTCTACGGGCGGTACTACAGAAATGTCACACAAACGTACTCTTGATGTTGACCTCCAGCAGATTCTGAACTATTCTACCACAATTGCTGATCATCATAATCTGACCGCGATGTTGGGTCATGAATACTATAAGAACCGTGTTTATTATCTCTTTGCTGCCAAGTCTCAGATGTTCTCTCAGGAGAATAAAGAGTTGAATGGTGCTGTTGTAGATGGTAAGAGTGCTACTTCATATAAGAAGACATACAACAATGAAGGTTATTTCGGTCGTGTGTTGTATGATTATGATGGTAAATATTATGCTGAGGCTTCTTATCGTCGTGATGCAACTTCAAGATTCTCTCCAGATTATCGTTGGGGTTCTTTCTGGTCATTGAGTGGATCATGGGTATTGAGCAAGGAGAATTGGTTTAAGTCTTCATGGATCGATATGTTGAAGTTGAAGGCTTCTGTAGGTTCTCAGGGTAATGATAGAATTGGTGATTATCGTTTCACCGATCTTTACAATATTATTAATTCAAGTGGTAAAGTTGGTACTTCTTTCAAGTCAAAAGGTACTAAAGATATTACTTGGGAGACCAATACTAACTTCAATATCGGTGCAGAGTTCGAGTTATTCAAGAAACTTTCTGGTAGCTTGGAATACTATTATCGTAAGACCACAGATATGTTGTTCGAGTTCTCTGTAGCACCATCTATCGGTTATGCAAACTATTATGCTAACGTGGGTGACTTGTATAATACTGGTGTTGAGTTGACATTGAACTATAATGTTCTTCGTACAAAGAATGTAAACTGGGATATACGTTTCAATGCTGCAACATTGAAGAATGAATTGACAAAACTTGATGCTGATAAGAAGATTGCTACTGCTTTTGATGCTGACGGTAATGCTTATCAGGGTTATACATCTGGTAACTTCTTTATCACAGAAGGTAAGTCTCTGTACACATGGCGTATGAAGGATTATGCCGGCGTAAATGAGGAAGGTCTCCCAATGTGGTATAAGAATAAGTATGAGACAGATGCTCAGGGTAATCGTGTACAGGAGAATGGTCATGACAAGGTAATTGGTCGTGAAACTACAACTACATATGCTGATGCAGACTATTATGTAATGAATTCTTCTACAATGCCTAAGGTATATGGTGGTCTTGGTACTACTGTAAGTGCTTATGGTTTTGATTTCTCAATCAATTGCTCATTCTCTCTTGGTGGAAAGCAGTATGATGATACTTACGCCCAGTTTATGACTCCTCCAACAAGTAGCAGTTGTGGTTATAACTATCACAAGGATTTGTTGAAGGCATGGACACCTACAAATACAAATACTGATATTCCAAGATTTGTATATGGTGACTTGTATTCAGCTAGTACATCTTCTAGATTCTTGACTAATGCAAGCTATCTGAACATTGAGAATCTTAACTTTGGTTATACACTCCCTCGCAGTTTGACAAGCAAGTTTGCTATTGATATGCTTAGATTCTATGTTTCTGCAGAGAACCTTTGCTACATCTCTGCTCGTAAGGGATTCGACCCAAGACAGTCATATGATAAGATGACAAATGCAACAAACTATTCTCCAATGAGAACTGTTTCTCTTGGTGTAACCGTTCAGTTCTAATTATATCTAAAAAGAATATACAATGAGAAAAATTAATAAATTATATACGTTAATGCTTGCAGCATCTGTCTTGAGCTTCTCTAGTTGTATTGAAGAACCTATTCCAGAGGACTCTATTGCAACCTCAGAGCAACTAAGTTCTTCTTCAAGTGCTTTGGAGGCAGCTGTAAATGGTATTCCTTCACAGATGGCTCAGGGATATCTAGTTTATGGTAAGCAGGTCCATGAGACCGATATGGCTTTCCCTCAGTTGATGATTGCACAGACTGAGATGTTGGGTGATATGTATCCGGAAGGTTCTAACTCTGGTTATGACTGGTATCGAAATTACAACTGTTTTAATCGTGATTTTGGTGAGAATAGTTATTTCTCATATTTGCCTTGGTATACGCTTTATAAGTTCGTAAAGGCAGATAACGCTATTATCTCTTCTGTAAATATTGATGACCCTAAAGTTTCTAATGAAATTAAGGGGTATGCGGGTATTGCTTATGCAGCACGTGCCTTCGACTATTTTATGCTTTCTACTTTCTGGGAGCCAAAAGCCAATATCTATACCGATTGCTCTAAGGTTCTTGGTTTGACTGTTCCTATTGTAACAGATACAACTACTGCTCAGACAGCAAAGAATAATCCTCGTGCAACACATAGTGAGATGTTGAAGTTTATGCTTTCTGACCTTGATAAGGCAGAAAGTGCATTGAAGAACTTTACACCAGCAACAAAGAACGTTCCTGACTTGGCTGTTGTATATGGTATTAAAGCAAAAGTGTATTTCTGGGATAAAGATTATAAGAACGCTGCTAAGTTCGCACGTCTTGCCATTGAAAATACTGATGGTGAACCAATGAACGAAAATGAATGGACAGATCCTAATTCTGGTTTTACTACTGCTACAAGTGGCTGGATGTGGTATATCCATTATGATCCAGAGAATATGTCTAACTTGGCAAACTATGTAGGTTGGGTTTCCGGTGAAGCTGACTGGGGTTATTCTTCTTTGACATGTCCTTCTATTGATAAGTCACTCTATGATCATATCGGTAAGAAAGACTTTAGAAGAAAGGTCTTCTTGGATCCTGAGAGAAAAGCTACGGATTATAAGACATGCCGTGATACGAACTTTATTAATGAAGCTCCTGACTACCTGTCTCTCAAGTTCCGTTGTAAAGGTGGTAACTTTGAGACTTACTCAGAAGGTGGTGCTACCGATGTTCCTGTTATGCGTGTAGAAGAGATGTATTTCATCGAAGCTATTGCTAAGGGTTTATCTGATGGTGCAGCTGCTGGTGAGGATCTTTTGAACTCATTCATGCAGAAGTATAGAGATCCTGACTATAACTACACTGGCTCTGACGTAAATGCTTTTGTAAAAGAAGCTTTGGCTCAGATGAGAGTAGAGTTCTGGGGTGAGGGTAATGCGTTCCCAATTGCTAAGACTCTTGAGGTTGGTGTTATGCAGAACTATACAGGTACAAATGCTCCTGAGGATATCTTTAAGATTAACTGTAAGGGCATCAAGCCAAACTGGAACTTTGTAATTCCTATTAATGAGATTGATGCTAATGTGGCTCTTAAGGGAAAGAATAATCCAAACCCAACTCAGTCAGTAAAAATACCTTCGCCAATCGATAAATATTCAGAGTAATCTTATACAACATATTTGTAGGAAATAAGGTTAACCTTCGTTGTTAACCTATTTCTCTCTCGTCTTTCGAGGTCGGCTAGTGATAGCCGACCTCATTTTAGTTATTGCCTAATAGGTAGAAAGGCTAGAAATATACCTCTATTGTGGATAATATATACTATTTGAACATTAAAAAATGGTTAAAGTGATTCCCAGAGTTGGACATGTGAGGAAATTGGTGTAACTTTACATATTGAAAGATTAATAAACCATGAAACACTTCTCTGTTTACTTTTTTATCGCTTTAGAATTCTTCATATTATGCTCATGTGGGCATGATATTGATACAAAGTTATCTGATACTGATATCACAAAGGTTGCTCAGGTTGATGTATCAAAGAAAAATAAAGAATATGATATGGCATTATCCTCTGAAAGGGCTGTAAATGAAAAACTGGAGAATAGTAATAGAACCTTAGAGAGACTTATCGTTAGTGTGATATTGTTTTTTCTTATCGTTTCCTTTCTTGAATTGCATGTTATATTTGAAGAAGAGAAAGTCTTGAGGTATGAGAGAACGAAAGAGGAACACATATCGGAGAAATTAAAGAATAAAGAGTCCCAGTTGAATATCATGAAGAACTTTTTAAATGAGAAAGTTGATGTTTATAAGAAATTAGAAAAACTGAAAGGAGAACCAATTAAGCATGTTGCATTAACTCAAAGCGATTGGAATGATATTAGCGTTTTTCTTGAAGTCTCAGATAATCTCTTTGTGACTCGAATTAAAAAGTCTTTTCCGTCGCTATGTGCAAAAGATGTCAAATTATTAATGCTTATTCGTTTAAAACTTTCAACAAAGGTCCTTGCCTCTATATATGGAATTAGCGAAAAGTCGGTCAAACAAAATTTATATCTTTTTAAAAAGAAGGTTGGATTGATGGGAAAGAATCAATCTCTAAGGTCCTTTGTAGGAAACTTTTAGTGTCTGTTTATGTGGAATTAGACCTTGTTATTCCTTTTGCCCTTCTAAGTTGTTGATAATTAATGATTTGTGAAATGTTGTAGCCCCATATTTTTAGACCTCGTTTTCTTGCTTTTGAGAAATATTTACCATAACTTCGCCAACGAAACTAAATATTAAGAGTGCGAAGTTTTTTGGAAACAATCAGCCGGCATGCCGGCATATCTATTAAAAATCTTAAATTTAAATATATTATGAGAGAAATATTTGCGTTATTGTTTTTATTTTTTATTTCTTTGTCTACTACCGCACAAACCGTAGTTGATACTGTACGTTATCGGTTCTCGTATGCGATGAAGGTAACCACAACAGAGACTGCCAAAAAACAATATGATGACGAGTTAAGTGTAGATATAGGAGATCATATAACTTATTGCTATAGTAGATTTGATGAAGATAATACTGCATTATATGAGAAGATAAAAAAATCGGGTGGTAGTGCTGCTGATTATCTAGCTCAGCAAGGTCCTATTAGTATGTGGGATGAATATGATATCAAGAATTATCCCTCGAAAGGGAAACTCTCCGTGATTACATTCCTTTATAAGTATTTTATGTATGAAGAAGCTATCCCTACTCAGAATTGGACGTTAGAGCAGGGTGATACAACCATAATAGGCTATTCTTGTAAAAAAGCACGTTGCGACTTCAGAGGTCGTAGTTGGGAAGTATGGTATTCTTTGGAAATACCTATCTCAGAAGGCCCATGGAAGTTAAGTGGACTTCCCGGAATGATATTATATGCTAAGGATGGGAAAAATCAGTTCTCATTTGAATGTATAGGCCTAAAGGCTGGAATGAATGTTCCGATGAGTTTAAGATATGCAAAAAAATCTATAAAGACTTCTGTGGATAAGGTTCGAAGCCTTGTAAAACTGAAATACAAAAATCCGGATGCTTATGATAAAGCTGTAGGAGTTACTAATATAGTTTATGGATTCAAAGCTAAAAGTAGACAAGCATGCCTAATAGAGTTATGTAGATAGATGAAGAAACTCTTTTCACTTTTTTATTGCTTTAGGATTCTTCATATTATGCTCATGTAGGCATGATATTGATACAAAGTTATCTGAAACTATCCTCTCATGTGATAATGTGCCAAATACATTAATAGAAGGAGCTGCATCAAAAGAACAAATCTCGGCGACTCAAAAGCGCATGATGGAGGAATGTAGTAACTGATAGACAAACAATTAAATTTAAATATATTATGAGAGAAATATTTGCGTTATTGTTTTTATTTTTTATTTCTTTGTCTACTACCGCACAAACTGTAGTTGATACTGTTCGTTATCGGTTCTCGTATGCGATGAAAGGAACCTCAACAGAGACTTCTAAAAGACAGTATGACGACGAACTGAGTGTAGATGTCGGAGATCGTATAACTTATTGTTATAGTAGATTTGATGAAGATAATACTGCATTATATGAGAAGATAAAAAAATCGGGTGGTAGTGCTGCTGATTATCTAGCTCAGCAAGGTCCTATTAGTATGTGGGATGAATATGATATCAAGAATTATCCCTCGAAAGGGAAACTCTCCGTGATTACATTTCTTTATAAGTATTTTATGTATGAAGAAGCTATCCCTACTCAGAATTGGACGTTAGAGCAGGGAGATACTACAATAATTGGCTATTCTTGTAAAAAAGCACGTTGTGACTTCAGAGGACGTAGTTGGGAAGTTTGGTATTCTTTGGAAATACCTATCTCAGAAGGCCCTTGGAAGTTAAGGGGACTTCCCGGCATGATATTATATGCTAAGGATGGGAAAAATCAGTTCTCATTTGAATGTATAGGCCTAAAGGCTGGTATGAATGTTCCGATGAGTTTAAGATATGCAAAAAAATCTATAAAGACTTCTGTGGATAAGGTTCGAAGCCTTGTGAAATTAAAATCCCAGAATCCGGAGGCTTATGATAAAGCTGTAGGAGTTACTAATATAATCTATGGATTCAAAGCTAAAAGTAGACAAGCATGCTTAATAGAGTTGTGCAGATAAATGAAGAAACTAATCCTATCTTTAATATTTATATTTGTATCAATTTGTGTTGAAGCACAGGAACTTTATGGATATGTGAAAGATGCAGATGACACTAAACGGTTGGATTATGCATCTGTCGTTGCACTTGACGAAAATAATAGTCCCTTGTCATACTGTCTAACAGATAAAAATGGATATTTTAATCTGTCACTTCAAGATGACAAGAAAGTAAGAACTGTGTCTGTTACAATTTTGGGGTATAAAAAGAAATTACTACCAATCGGTTCGTTTAAGAATGGAATGGTTATTTCCTTACATCCTGAAAGAACAACGTTACGTGAAGTCGTTGTGAAGAGTAAACGATTGATGCAGCGTAGTGATACCCTGATTTATTCAGTATCCGGATTCCGACAGAAACAAGATCGAAGTATCGCTGATGTCCTTGCTAAGATGCCGGGAATAGAGGTCGCTGAGAATGGTATGATTAAATATCAGGGAAAACCTATCAATAAGTTTTATGTAGAAGGTATGGACTTGATGGGCGGAAAGTATTCTATGGCATCGGAGAACATCTCAGCTTCGAAGGTGAAGAATGTAGAAGTATTACGTAACCATCAGCCGGTGAAAGCCTTGAAGGGGGTGCAATTCTCTGATCAAGCTGCTCTGAATTTGGTTCTCAACGATGATGCTAAAAATATATGGACGGGTTCCTTGGAAATGGGTGCCGGAGGGCAATTGCAAAAAGGTATCGGGGAAAATCTTCTTCGGGATGGTAGAGCGGTGTCTTTGCTCTTTAGTAGTAGGGCACAAAATATCTCGATGTATAAATGGAATAATACGGGTAAGGATATTCAACACGAGATTAGAGACCTTACGTCTGGGGCAGGACTGAACGATTATAATTTCGGCTGGATTGGAAATATACATTTGAACGTACCGGAGTTGAAGCAAGAACGATACAATTGCAATGATACGCGAATATTGGCATCGAACGGTCTCATAAAACTGGGGACAGAGGCAAAACTTAGGCTACAAACCTCTTTCCTCTATGATAAGACCATTGGATTCAGCAGGCAAAGCACTACTTATACAAATATTCTCGGTATGCCCGTGGTTGATGAGAGCTTTGATGCTAGAATGTATCGAAGAGAATTCAAGACTGAGTTGCAATATGAAAAGAATGCTGATAGTACATATATTAATAATGTATTAAGGTCTTCCTTCGGATGGAATAATTCTTTCTCTTCTACTCTGTTCCAGGGTAAATCAATACGAGAGTCGGTGAAGCCTACTAATAGGATGGTAGAAGATGAATTGAAATTGATATTAAAAATCGGAAAGGAAAGAAGTTTTAACTTTAATGCTTTCTTAAGGTATCAGAATAGTCCAAGTTTGTTGGCCATAATAGATTCCGTGTCTCCTTTTCAGCGCTTGACTCTAGAATCTATAACCGCGAAGATGTTGACTGGCTTCCGTCATAGGATCATGAAGATGTATGTTTCTTATGATGCTCAGATGAATTATAATCAGCAGAAAGTGCAGACGATATTGTCTGATAAGCATGAAGAAGAGTATAGGAACATTGAATTTAAATTGACCCCAAGGCTAAGTTTCGAGAGATATGGACTCCGTACCGCTCTTGCGATACCGGTTAGTTTGATGAATTATAGAATATCAACAGGTGATAGCTACCATTTATATCTGAAGCCTTCTCTGTTCTTGGGATATAAGTTGGGCGCTTTATGGGATTTTACGGTGAATTGTAATCGGCAATATAATCCGTATGACTTTCGGACGGCAATACCTTTAATATATTATGTGGATTATTATAGACGTAATAAGGGTACAGGGACTTATGGAAGAACCAAGGCTGATGCCTTCTCGGGTAAAATAGAATATTCAAATCCTATAAATGGATTATTCTGCAATGCCTCCGGACAATATCTTAGAATGAATGGTGTACCTGTGTATGAATATGAATATAAAGATGGGATTTATACGATGGGTTCTACTGGGTTGGTTTCACATAACAATCAGTTGTTATTATCTTCAGAGTTAAGCAAAGCTTTCTCTTTGGGTAAGATGACATGTAGTTTAGGTGGTGATTACCAGAAATCTACTTATGAATCACTAGTCTCCGGTACTATCTGTCCATGTGATCTTAGAAGTTATTCTGCTTATTTTAAAGTGGCATATATGCCTTTTGCTTCTTTCTCTGTTGAGGAAAAGTCTACATTCAAGAATTCAAAGATGATCAACAAGGCACTTCCTCAATTTTCTATGGATGCGATAAGTGACTTTAAACATTCTTTGACCCTTTTCGTTATGCCGGGCAAATGGAAATTCTCTTGGTTGAATGAACTTTATCACAGTAATGATAAAAGTCTTAAGACTTCTTATTTCAGTAATCTCTCAGTGAGCTTCTCTTCGAAGAAATATGAAATAAGTATGATTCTTAATAATATCTTTGGTACCAAAGAGTATGATAGGTCTGTACTTTCTGACAGATATTTTTTATATTCTTATAGTCTGATTCGACCGAGAGAGGCTCTTGTGAAGTGTGCTTTCTATTTATAATTTATCTTTTGCCCGATGCTTTGAATTTGTTTTTTTGTATCTTTGTATCTTGAAAGTAATAAGGTAGAAAGATGAAAAGAATTTTTTCTTTGTTGATGCTGCTCGTCTCTTTGTCTGCCGGTGCGCAGATGAGGGCGTTGACGGGCAATCATTGGGTGGGAACCTGGGCTACGGCACAGCAGATTCCCGTGAAGTCGTTTATGCCGTATAACAATAATATGTCGAATCGATCGGTACGACAGATCGTTAAGGTGTCGATAGGTGGTGGACTGATACGACTGAAACTCTCTAACGAGTTGTCTAATGAACCTGTTGTCATCAGGTCGGTATATATCGCTCATGCAAGGGATTCGTTCGCTGTCTTTACCAAGGGGGCAAAGTATTTACTGTTCCATAAAAAGTATAAGACGGTGATCCCTGCGGGAAAGATGGTAGTGAGTGATGCGCTGAAATTCGACCTTAAACCACTGGAACGGGTCGCGATAACGATCAACTATACTTCGGCTCCTAAGAACCCTACGGTACACATGGGGTCTCGTACTACTTCGTATATTATGCGGGGTGTGACGAATGTTCATTCTAATTTCGCTTCGGCGTTCCGTGAAAATCATTGGTTTAATATCGATGCTATCGAGGTGTATCATCCTACAGCTTATGCTATCGCTATCATTGGCAACTCGATAACGGATGGAAAGAATTCTACGGATAATGCGCAAAATAGATGGCCGGATGTGATGTCGGAAACGCTGCAGCATAGGTATAAAATTAATCATGTTGGGGTGCTGAACCTCGGCATCGGTAATAATCGGGTGACGCTGAACGGTGGCTTCGGTATTCGTGCCATTGACCGATTCAATCGGGATATCCTAAAACAAGAGGGCGTGGAGAAAGTGGTTATCTTCGAGGGCGTTAATGATATCGGTGGCGCCGCCGGGGGAAACAGCGAGACGGTGGCTCGTCTGCTCATCGAGGGATATGAGTCGATGATAGCTCGTGCCAAGGCTGCCAAAAAGAAGGTATATCTCGGTACGATATCTCCTTTTAAGGGTGCCGGATATTATAGTCCGTTCCATGAGGCAGCTAGACAGACGGTAAATGAGTGGATAAGGAATCAAAGGGATAGAGTGGATGGTATCCTTGACTTTGATGAGTTGCTGCGTGACCCTGTGGAACCTCAAAGGATGAAGAAACATCTGCAGAGTGATTGGTTGCATCCTAATCCTGAAGGGTATCGCCTTATGGGGGAATATGCTGCGGAAATATTAAAATAAGGTGTGCTAAGGTTTTATATCCGGTTGGCAAAATGTGCTAACCGGATATAATGGTATGATAGGTTTTATTCTTCAATAGGTTGGTGAGCGAATGTCCGGAAATAGTTGAGACATATCGTGCGCCATTCTTTTGCGTTCTCTTCTTGAACATCAAGGAGGTGGTTGGTGTGCTCCCATTGCTCGGCATCGATATAGGGTTTCATGTCGCCCCATATCCTCTGATAACGTTCTACTTCTGATAATCCGTGATTATAATGCTCGCATAGGTTCTGCCATAGGGTCTTGCCGTTCTTCATCTTGTAGGTCCATGCTACATGATGGAACCATAGCAGATATTCTTCCGGGCAGGTGTTGATGTTTTCGTACTGACTACGGTATGGTTCCCGATACTGTGCTGTGGCACCGCTGCCCGTTGCGATGGTTCTGTCGAAGCCTACACCGATGGAATCGGCCTTATGGTAATATACTGGGCACCATTCCAAGGGGTATTCTGCAATGAAACCGTCCGGCTCGGGACCGTAATGGTGGTCGAACTTGAAGATGTGGTGCAAACCGAGGGGCATCATGTAATCTACGCAGGTTTCGCGACTGGTCATCATCATCTTGTTGATGGCTGCTACTGCTGAGGTGTCTTGGGTAAGGGTCTGCCTGGTCCATTCGTCTGCGATTTCATCGGCGCTAAGCTCCGGATTCCATGCCAATCGACCGAAGGCATACCAGTTGGCTTGCGAGAAGGGATGGCCACACCAGTTGGCATCATCGCCTACATTGCTGACACCGGCAATACCTTTCAGTTTGTTCGGGGCTATGAAAGAGAAAAATTCCTTCCACATGGTACCAAGATATACAAGGTGCTGACTTTGACCGGTGTACTCCTGTGTAATCTGAAATTCTGCCATTTGATCGGTCTTCTTCATGTTGTCGAAGATTGGTGCGTATGGTTCACGAGGCTGGAAGTCGAGTGGACCGTTCTTGCTCTGCAAAAGGACGTTGCCGCGAAATTGTCCGTCGAGGTCTTTGAACTCTGATACGGCTTGCATCACGCGGTCTTCACCTTTATGCTTGGAACCATATACGAAACTGCGCCACATCACAATGCCGCCGTATGGTTTTAGGGCATCGGCCAGCATGTTGGCTCCGTCGGCATGGGTGCGACCATAGTCGAATGGACCCGGCTGACCTTCTGAGTTGGCCTTTACCAAGAATCCTCCGAAGTCGGGGATGAGTTTGTAGATTTCCTTGACTTTGCTGTTCCACCATTTGATAACACTTTGATCCAATGGGTCGGCAGTTTCGGTATAGCCTAAGGCCTTTGGTGTACCGAAGTTGACGGACAGATATACTTTGACGCCCCATGGACGCAAGATGTCTGCAATCACTTTGACGGAGTCGAGATAGGTGCGTGACAGCATCTTTGGGGATGCATTGACATTATTCAATACACTGCCGTTGATACCGATGGAGGCTTCGGCACGTGCATATTCGTTGATTCTCTCTGCCCATGTCTTACGGCTGACGGGTGAATTCCAGAAGATGCTCTTGCCGGCATATCCTCGTTCGATGCTTCCGTCGAGATTGTCCCAATGGTTGATGATGCGCAGAGCGTAGGCCGGACGCTCGGTGATGTCGATGGCTACCGGTGCTTGAGTGAGGTGACCATTCTCCGTGAGACGGGTCTTCTCGATGCGCTTGAGCGCAAAGGCTCCATAGATGGCTCCCTGACGACTGCCGGCAATAATCCGACGAGTCCATGTCTTGTCGCCAGGTTGATGGCGGATGATGACTTCATAGCCGTCGCCGAGTTGCCTTTTGCCATTCAGGGTTACCTTGATGCCTTGAAATAATGACTTCGTGTCTTTGGCAACGCCTGTGAGCCATAGGTTGTGCCCATTGTCGGCTTTTGCGGTGAAACTAATGATTGATAGTAGGAATAGGATAAATGATTTCTTCATATTTCTTTTTATTTCTTCTCTGATGTACGATGACTGTATTCTGAAGGACTCATTCCATAATGACGCTTGAAAAGTGTCGAGAAATGGGTTTGATTGCTGAATCCTACGGCGTAGGCCACCTGTGTGATGTTTATAGTGCCTTCATCGATGAGGCGCGCGGCCTGTTCCAGACGGATGTTTCGGATGAATTCTCCTGTAGAGATACCGGTGATCTCCTTCATCTTGCGATGAAGTTGCGCACGACTTACACCTACTTCTTCGGCCAGCTTCTCTACATTGAACTCTGAACTACCGATGTTCTCGTTGATGCACTTCATGATTCTGTCCATGAGGGCTTCGTTGTTGCCGGTGACATGAACCTTGGTGAGCTTGGATTCTTGTTTTTGTGCTCCGGAGAATTTACCTTTGAGTCGGCGGATGTTGCTGACGATATTATCGATGAGGATGTGCAGTTCTTCCATGTCGAAAGGTTTGGCCAAGAATGCGTCGGCTCCTTTCTTCAAACCTTGCAGACGGTAGTCCACTTCGCTCTTTGAGGTGAGAAGGACTACCGGGATGTCGCTGATGTTGGAGTTTGACTTGATATTCTTGAGGAAACTGATTCCATCCATCTCGGGCATCATGATGTCGCTGATGACGAGGTCGTAACTTCCTGAAAGGAGCTTCTGTAATCCTTCCTTACCGTTGTAGGCGGTCTCGAACTTGTACCATTCGCCTAACTCGCTCTCGATGTATCGGGAGATCTCGGGATCATCATCGACAATGAGGATATGGTAGTTCTTGCTTCCTTGTTTCTTGCGCTTTGTCTTTGCGATGTTGGCTTCATTTTCTTCGATTTCATCGCTCTCTTTTATCTCCTGTGGCGTCAGATGGGCATTGCCTAAAGGTATGCTTACCTCGAAGATGGCTCCTCGCTGTCCGTCTTGTCGGTTGCGTGCGGAGATGGTACCGTGGTGCATCTCGACAAGGGCCTGACAGAGGTTCAGACCGATGCCAGTACCTATGATGTGCAGACCGTGGGTGTTGTTGCCTTGATAGAATCTCTCAAAGAGTCGGTCGGTCTTCTCTTCCTTGAAGCCTATGCCACTGTCTTGGAAGATGAGGCATGCCTTGTTGCCCTGTTCGCTGAGGATGACTTGGATGTCTCCGTTGTCGAATGTATATTTCAGGGCATTGGAGAGTAGGTTGCTGATGACTTTATCAAAGTTGATGCGGTCTATCCATACCGGTAACTCTTTCTTATCGTGTCGGAAAGTGAGCGTGATATTCCGTTCCTTCGCATTGTAGGCATATAGTTTGACGATGTTTGCCGTGAACTTCACCAAGTCGGTCTCCTGACAATGCAGATGCATTTGGTCTTTGTCAATCTTTCTTTCGTCGAGAATCTGGTTGACAAGGAGGAGCAGGCGTTGCGCATTCTTCTCGATGATGGTGAGCTCGGAACGACTTTCTTTGTCGGTGATGCGCTCTTTGAGTTTCTTGAGCGGTGCCATGATAAGGGTCAGCGGTGAACGGATGTCATGGGTGGCATCGATGAGAAAGCGCATTTTCTGTTCGTCCAAGTCTGCCTTCTTGCGTCGGTCATAAGCTCGGGCAGAATAGTAAAGGATAACTCCTAATAATATCAGATAGACCATGCAGGCCCATGCTGAAGAATACCATGGACTGTTTACCGTGATCTCCAGTTTGGTGATTTGGTTGGATGGTACTCCGTTGCTGATGGCTCGTACATCTATATAATAGGTACCGGGCTGTAGGTTGACGAAAGGTATGGCATTGACACCCTCGGCTGTGGTTATCCATTCACCCTCGTTGATGCGATATTGGAAACTGATGTCCTGGGTGTTTTTGTAATTGAGTAAGGAGAACTCCAAGGTAAAGGTGTTCTGATTATAGGATACGTTGAATTTGGTATGGTCGGTATCCAGATTCTCTCCGTCAACGAAGAAGTTGGTAAGGTATGCTTTACCGAGTTTGATATTGTTCTTATTAACGGCAGAAGGGTAGAAAAAGGCGATTCCATCGGAATTTCCGAAACCTATCAGGTCATTGTTGCCATGCAGTACGGCTCCGTTGACATATTCATGGGAGGTGAGACCGTTTCCCTTGGTGTAACTGATGAACTTATGGTTCTTCTTCTGATATTGCCAGATACCCATCGTGGTGCTGATCCATAGATCGTTCTGCGCATCCTTGACGATTCCGCAAATCTGTTTTCCCTTCAGACCGTCTGCTTCCGGGAAGTTCGCTACTCGTTTTGTGCGTGGCATATATCTGTAGAGACCGTTGTCGGTTCCGATGATCATATTGCCTTCTTCATCTTCGCAGAGATAGTTTGATTGTATTGTGTTGAGGATGCGGGTCCAACCATGTCGGTTGAAGTGGAAATTGGTAGGGTCCATGCAACAGATGCCACTGGATGTGGCTATCCACAGCATACCTTGATGGTCGAAGGCAAGATGACGGATCCAGTCGTTGCAGAGTGCGCCATATCTACTTCGCATACTCATGTTCAGTATCTTGACTTTGTCGTTCTTGGTGTCGTAGATATACAGTCCCTTGCTATAGACGGAAATGTATAGTTTTCCATCGCCATTGTCGGTCATGCAATAGACGCCGGCACTTTCGAACTTCAGACACTGGGTGGCAGAACCTGTATAGGGGTTGTAGCTGTATAGGGCATTACTGGTTCCTAACCAATATTGTCCGTTCTTGTCTCTGTAGATGAGGCTGGTACCTGCCGGTGATGACGGATGACTGATGATCTTTCCTTCTTGGTTGAACTGGAAGACACCACTGTTCTGTACGGTACACCATGTGGTATTTTTGTCACCGGGGGTGATAGAAGAGATGCACGTGCCTACATGGTAATTCTGGGAGGCAAAACTGCATTGATGGAAGACTTCCTGATCATTGTTGACAAGATATAGCCCTTTCTTGTAACATCCTATCCAGATGTTATGGTCTTTGTCTTCCATGATATCCTTGACATAGGCGGAGGAGATGTCAAGGTTGTTGTCGCTGATATTGATAGGTGAGAAATGTCTCTCTTCTTTCTTGGCAACGAGTACACCATACTCGGATGTCGCGATGTAGAGATTCTTCTTGTAGTCTATGGTAGCGCTGTTGATGGTGATGTCCTTGCTGTATGGCCCATAGTCGTAACCGGCATCCCGAAGGCATCCCGAAGGGTACTCGTAGGTAATGATGCCGAACATACAGACGATGAGCAACTGGTTGGACTGTGACTGGAAGAAGGCTACGGGTGCCCCATAGGGTGACGTGAAGGTCTTGCTCTTTGGGTGTTCTCCGCGAATGTCGTATCTCGTAAAGGTTGACAGGTGACTACTCTGCCAGAGATATCCGTGATTGTCTTCGAAAATCTGATTGAAATAGTCGTTGGACTGGCGTCGACCGAATTCTTTCTGGAAGACGATCTTGTCTTGTCCTCTTGGGATGGCATAGAGTCCGTAGCCTGCGGTTCCGATGAGTAGGTTGCCTTTGTGGTCTTCACGAATGGTAAAGACTCGAGGATGGCGTCCTTCCGGGAAGGAATAACGGATGAAGTGATTCTTGTGATAGTCATATCGCATGAATCCCTTGGAACTTCCTATCCACAACTTACCGTATTTATCCACATATAAGGATGAAATGGTGTTGTCGGTAATCGTTGTGTTGTCTTTCTCGTCGTGCAGGTAGTTGGTGAACCGATAACCGTCGAAACGACTCAACCCGTATTCTGTTCCTATCCAAATATATCCGTAATGGTCTTGGATGATGCAGTTGATCAAACTACTGGGGAGTTTGTCGGAGGTATAGAGGTGTCCGCTATCGGCCCAGGTGAGGAGGGTCAATAGTAGACATATAGATGTTAATAATTTCTTTTTAAATGATTTTTGTACTTTCTTCATGGTTGTGCAAAAATAGCAACTTTATTGCTAACATGCAAGTTTTTTCACTTGATAGTGTGTGGAGTTTCTGTTCCGAACAGATATTGTGGTTGATACCCTTGTCCGTTGACAACGATTTTCTCGAACACGATTCCTGGGTCGAGTGGTTGTATGGTCAGGGTATGGTGACCCTCGTGATGTTGCCATGGAACACGTACCTTACTTTCTATCACTCTACGCGCTATGGTAGGATAATAGATGCTATAGATGTTTTCCGGTTTTTCGTTCAGGTTACCGTTCATGTTCACAACTATTGGCTGTTGGTCGTCAAGTTGTACGGAGAAGCGTAGACCGCCTTTGTTCAGGAAGTCAAGTGTTGACTTTGTGATGATGTGGATGTCTACATTTTCCACGTTTTCATCGCTCATCTTGAACAGATAGGTAAGCGAAGCCCCCTTGGTAGATACTGTGTAAGGTTGCAGGGAAATTCCACTGAGTGTTCTGCCCATGAAAGGGATGACCGTCCATGTGCCCTTGGTGGTATTCTGGGCATGATGGAAATGTTCGGCCTCCATGACAACGTATTTTGTGGAATCGTTGAAACAGAAACCTCCGAGTTGTTTGTGTTCAAGACGGAAGGTCTCCGGAAGCATATCGTGAGGGAAGTCATCATTCCAATTCTTGTATCCAATATGCTTTTGAATCATCATCCCGTCCCATTTACCATTGGCAATATTTTTATTATATTCACGGCAGAGAATGCTGTCTCGCTTAAAGGCTTCCTGCACGCGGTCGGCCCATTCGTTGCATTCCGGATTACCCTGGCGATAGAGTTCATGATTCATGGCCTGGGCATAGTACATCTGATAAATATTGGATACAGCCTGTACGGGGAAGAGGATGAGTTCACGATAGGCATCACGGTATTCTGGTTGAAGGGTGATAAACTGTCGCAAGGCTTCCGTTTCCAGTCGCATGTAGTCATCGGCAACCCTTTTCCATTCTCCGGAATGAAGATCGTAAGTTTTGCTGTCAAGCATTTCTGCCGTAATTCTACCGGAATATTTCCCCTGAAGGTTGAGGATGCGTGCTGCCTTCTGGGCCTGATCGGAACCGAAGGCTCTCGCACAGAAGTCAAGGGTATGATTTAATAAGGTAGAGGCATTGTATCTGGTAGGATTCCATGCCATATCCATGAACAAGTCGATAGGATATTCCATAGGTTTGAGGTCGCCGACATTGAGTATCCAGACTCTGTCGAGTCCATATTGATAGGCGAGAGACAGTTGCTCCCACATGTTTTGAGTAGGGGTGACATTGAGCCATTTGGAATTACGAGGAGCACCTACGTAATCGACATGATAATATAGTCCCCAGCCACCGGGATGTTTGCGCTCTTTTGCGGTCGGTACACGACGGATGTTGCCCCAGTTGTCATCGCATAGCATGATCGTCACATCGTCAGGGACACGCATCCCTTTATCATAGTAATCGAGAACTTCTTTGTACAAAGCCCAGACTTGTGGCGTCTCCTTGGCAGGACGACCGGTGACATCGGCAATGATCTTGCGTTGGTTGTCGACGATTCTTTCGAGGAGCCTTGTGTCGGCTTCGGCACTCATGGCTTCGTCACCATCGCCACGCATGCCTATGGTGATGACATCCTCAGCACCCTTTACGCGTTCGATACCTTCACGGAAGAATTTGTCGAGGACTTTCTGGTTCGTTTGATAGTTCCAAGCTCCGTTCTTGCCGCGGGAACGTGCCCATTCTTGATGGTTTCTGGCCATAGGCTCATGATGGGATGTTCCCATGATAATGCCCATTTCATCGGCCGTTTTATGGTTTTCCGGATCATCGGCATAGAAGGCATATCCCCACATGGCAGGCCACATGAAGTTGCCTTTCAGACGGAGAATCAATTCGAAGACCTTGGCATAGAATTCATGACCGGCGTATGGGGTCTTGAAGGTGTTGGCAATCCATGTTGTGAGACAAGGGGCTTCATCGTTGAGGAAGAGACCTCGGTATCTGACGACGGGTTCACCATCGGTATATACACCTTTCTTTATATATATGTGCTGATGCTTCTTTACAGGGACGTCTGCCCAGTAGTACCATGGTGATACGCCAATCTGTCGACTGAGTTCGTAGATGCCATAGATGGTTCCTCGGCGGTCGCTTCCGGCAATCAAAAGTTTGTCGCCTTGTGTCTTGATGATAAACTTCTCGCGCTTGCCTTTCAATAGTTTCTTATCGATGAAACGGTCGATAATTGCAGAATGACCGATGGTTCCGATGATAATCTTCGCATCTGTGTTGTCGGTGATGGATACGTTTGCTCCGCACACCTTATTAATATCTGTACATAGGTTGCGTGCTGCAATGTCAACACCTTTCGGTTCTTGGGAAGATAAATGAATGCTGATGTGCTGCTTCTCGTTGAGAAGGAGGGCTCCTTTCTCGAAGTTGACAAATGTTTCGCAGGCATTTGCCGCTATAGGCAGGCATAATATCAGCAGAAGAGTTAATACATAAGGTTTAAGATAGTTCATAGTTATATTTGTTTTTCTGCAAAATTACCATTTGTTTCATTTCAAACCTAATATAGAATGGAAAAAAATGTCTAAATGAAACAAATAGAAAAGTATAGGTTACGTTAGAAATGAATTTTCTTCGTGGATATTCGTAAATTTGCAGCAAATACCTATTAATCATGAAAAGTTTATATTCTTTTTTAGTTATGGCCTTGATGGCCTTGCCGGTCTCGGCTCAGAAAAATCTTTCTTGGGTAGGAACTTTCGCTACTGCTGCTGAGTTTGCAGGTAAGTCGGATCTGCCACAAAAGACGAATCTTGCGAATACTTCTTTGCGTGAGATCGTTCAGGTTTCTTTAGGTGGAAAGAATCTGCAGTTGCAGTTCTCGAATCAGTTTAGTAAGCAACCGGTAGAAATCAAGTCTGTTTATATCGCTGATAGTAAGGATAGCTGTGATATTGATGCGAAGTCGGCAACTTATCTTAAGTTCAATGGTAAGAAGTCTGTTGTGATTCCTGCCGGTGGAATTGTATATTGTGATGAACTGAAATATGATTTGAAACCACTTCAGCGCTTGACGATTACGATCTGTTATGGGGAACAGGTGCCAACGAATGCTACTGCGCATCGTGGCTCGCGTACTACTTCGTATATTGCACAGGGTACTGTGAAACCGGGAATGAAGTTCCAGACTTTCGAAAAACTCGACCATTGGTATAATATCGCTCAAATCAATGTGAGATCTAAAGCTGAGGCTATTGCTATCTTGGGTAACTCGATTACGGATGGTCGTGGAAGTACGACTAATCTGCAGAACCGTTGGCCTGACCGTATGGCACTTGCCCTGAATGGTGGAGTCGGTGTACTGAACTTGGGTATTGGTGGAAACTGTGTGGTACAGTATGGCCTTAGTGAACCGGCAATGAAGCGCTTTGATCGTGATATCCTCGGTCAGAAGGGTGTGAAGAAGTTGATTATCTTCGAAGGTACCAATGATATCGGTATCAGCAATGGAAATTATGAGCATGTGGCTGATACGATGATTGCTTGTTATAAGGTGCTGATAGCAAAAGCTCGTGCTCATGGTATGAAGGTGTATGGTGGTACGATTACTCCGACAAAGGGTAATGGCTGGTTTTCTTTCTTCCATGAGGCTATTCGTCAGACGGTAAATGCGTGGATTAGAACACCGGGCAACTTTGATGGGGTTATCGACTTCGATAAGATGGCTCGTGACCCTCAGGATGAACAGAAACTCAAAGCTGAATATTCTGATGACTGGTTGCATCTGAATCCGAAAGGATACGATGAAATGGGAAAATTTGCAGCAAAATACTTTGAAAAATAATAATGACAAATATTATGGAAACAAATGAAATGAAAGAATCTAAGGGATTCTATAAATTAAATTGGATACAGAGAATAGGTTATGGGTCTGGTGACCTTGCACAGAATTTGATCTTCCAGACGGTAGCATGCTTTTTGATGCTATATCTTACAACGGTATTGAAGATTAACCCGGCTTTCGTTGGTGGACTCATTCTTGCTGTACGACTTCTTGACTGTTTCTGGAGTCCAATTGTCGGACGATATATTGATAATCGTAACCCTAAATTAGGTAAGTATCGTGCTTATCTTCTCTACGGTGGTATCCCGCTTACTGCTGCTGCATGTTTGCTAATGCTTCCTCAGGTGGCAAGTTGGTCTATGTCTATGAAGATTATTTATGCAACAGTTAGTTATACGGTGCTGAGTATGATCTATTCTGTAGTGAACATTCCTTATGGTTCTATCATGGCAAGTATGACCCGTGATAACGATGAGGTACTTAAACTTACATCTACCCGTATGGTATGTGCTAATATTGGTCAGATCACTGTTCAGGCAGGTTTCCCTATCGGACTTGCTATCGTTGCTCAGGCTGTTATTGATTGGAATCAGGCTTTGTTTATGGCTATCGGTACTATCCCTGCCTTTGTCATCTTGCCATCTTTGCCATTCTTGAAAAGAGTGTTCGGAAAGAAGGGACTGTATTATTTGCTTCTTTCTATAGGTTTCTTGGGCTTTGTGATCTTGTATACCATTCCAAAGGTTTCTGATGTCGCAAGTTGTAATACTTTGGTTCAAACAGCTAAGGTGATGACTGGTGTGGGTCTGCTCGTCGGATCTTTGATGTGGGCTCTTGTTCCGGAGGTTATCACGGAAGCAGAATATCGTACAGGAAACAGACCGGCTGCAACGGTTAATGCGCTCGCCGGTGTCGCCTTCAAGGCTGGTTTCTCTATCGCTGGTTGGATTACTCCATTGGCAATGGGATTGGTAGGATTCGATTTGGCAAACGAACAATCTGCTTTGCAAACAGACCCTAATGCGTGGTTTGTCGTTACTTGCTGTTTTGCAATTATCGGTTTTGTCCTCTTGTTACTTTGCTTTAATGGTTGTAAAGAAAGAATCGCTACAACACCGAAAAAACCTGTTTCTTATGGTGAGATGTTCCAGGAATTTAAGGCTAACAAGTGTCTTCAGTTGATGCTTTGTATCTTTGTGGTGGTTTTCCTTGCTTCGTTCATCAGTGCACCTGTGAATGCTTATTATCCTAAGTTGGCAGATTATTCTGCTACTTCGCAGGAGGCTATCTTGTGGTTTACATGTGTTATCCCTGCTATCCTCCTTGTTGTTGTGGGCTATCTTATATATAAGTATCCTCTTACAGATGAGGTGATCAATAAGATGAATCAGGAAATCGAGAATCGTAAATAATTAATAAACATATATAGTTTAAATGAATAAAAGAATTCTATCCATCGCGCTGGCTTCTCTGATGCTTGTTCCTGTGGCAGGTGTGGCTCAGAAAAGTCAGCCAACAATGAAAGATGTACTCGGTAAGTATTTCCTTATAGGCGCTGCGGTAAACGTGAATACTGTTTGGAATCGTGACGCAAAGGCTGCGGAGGTGGTGAAGAAGAATTTTAATTCTATCGTTGCCGAAAACTGTATGAAAGGTGAGGAAATTCATCCGGAGGAGAATGTTTATGACTGGAAAGATGCCGATCAAACCGTTAAATTCGGTGAGGAGAATGGACTGACAGTTATAGGACATTGTCTGGTGTGGCACTCTCAGGCTCCAAAGTGGATGTTTGTCGATAAAGAGGGTAAAACGGTTAGTCGTGAGGTCTTGATCGATCGTATGTATCATCATATCACTGAGGTCGTGGGAAGATATAAGGGCCGTATCAAAGGCTGGGATGTCATCAACGAGGCCTTCAACGATGATGGTACTTATCGTGAGACTCCTTATTATAAAATCATCGGTCCTGAATATTTTGAGTTGGCTTTTAAGTTTGCTCATGCTGCCGACCCAGATGCAGAACTCTACTATAATGACTATTCAATGTCAAAACCTGAAAAGCGTGAGGCTGTATGTAGACTGGTTCGCAATCTGAAAGCTAAGGGCTGCAGAATTGATGCTGTTGGAATGCAAAGTCATAATGGCCTAGATTATCCAGACTTGACAGACTATGAAAATTCTATCAAGGCTTTGGCTAAAGAGGGGGTGAAAGTACAGTTTACTGAACTTGACTTGAATATGCTTCCTAATCCTCAGAATTTCGGGGGCGCAGAAATCAGTCAGCATGCGAATTATATGAAGAAGATGGATCCTTATAAGAAAGGTCTTACAAAAAACGCTCAGAAACAGTTCAATGAGCGATATCTCGCATTCTTCAAAATCTATAAGAAGTATGCCAAAGATATCGAACGTGTAACAATCTGGGGTGTGGATGATGGCACCAGTTGGTTGAATGACTGGCCTATCCCTGGTCGTACCAACTATGGCCTACTTATCGATAGAAATTATCAGGTGAAACCTGTTGTTAAGGATATTATTAAATTATTTGAATAATGAAAGCAAGATATTTATTCCCAGAAGATTACATGGCAGATCCTTCTGCTAATGTATTTAATGGTAAATTGTACATCTATCCTTCACATGACTGGGATAGTGGTGAGTGTTTTGATGATGATGGTGGTCATTTCCAGATGAAAGACTATCATGTTCTTTGCATTGATGGCGATCCTATGACTGCTGAGGTAAAGGACTGTGGCAAGATCCTCGATGTGGAGAATGTGGCCTGGGCAGAAAAGCAGATGTGGGATAATGATGTCGTTGAGAAAAACGGTAAGTATTATCTGATCTTCTCTGCAAAGGATTATAATGGTGTGTTTCATCTCGGTGTAGCTGTTGCTGATAAACCGGAGGGGCCTTTCATCGCTAATCCAGATCCTATCCGTGGCTCATATAGTATCGACCCTTGTGTCTTCAAGGATGATGATGGTAGCATCTATGTTTACTTCGGTGGTATCTGGGGTGGCCAGTTGCAGTGGTACAAGGATAATAAGGCTTTGAAATGCGAACATTTGCCTGAAGGTAAGGAAGATCCATTACCTTCTCGTGTTGCTAAGTTGACTGATGATGTTCAGCAGTTTGCTGAAATGCCTAAGGCTGTGGTTATCCTTGATGAGAACGGCAAACCTTTGCCTGCTGATGATCCTCACCGTTTCTTCGAGGCTAGTTGGATGCATAAGTATAATGGTAAGTATTATTTCAGTTATTCTACCGGTGACAGTCATCTGCTTTGCTATGCGATAGGTGATAATCCTTATGGTCCTTTCACTTATCAGGGTGTTATCTTGGAGCCTGTTGTCGGTTGGACTACGCATCATAGTATTGCTGAGGTCGGTGGCAAGTGGTATTTGTTCCATCATGACTGTGTGCCTTCTAATGATACAACATGGCTTAGATCATTAAAGGTTATGCCTTTGGAATATGATGAGAATGGTAAGATCATTACCATGAAGAGTGAGTAATCTCCTATCCTTTTAGGGATAGACTGTAGATCATATAAAAAGAGGATTTAGCATATTGCTAAATCCTCTTCTGTTTTTTATTTTAGAGAAAGGATCTATCTATTTTACTGATGAAGTAAATTCATCTTCGTGTTCAAAGGAAGTGAATTGGTAGTCTTCTCTGTGTATTCTGACAAGTTAAGACTGGCTGTACCTTTGATGCTTTCTACGTTGTCGCCAACACAGAATTCGTATTTCCCGGCATCAACCTTCCACTGACTGTTGGCTTCGTCGAAACTTGCTAAGTCGCGCTTAGCGATGATCATCTTCAAAGTTTCGCTCTGACCAGGTTTCAGGTTCTTGGTCTTAGCAAAGGCTTTCAACTCGCAAGATGGTTTCTCATAAGCACCCTTAGGAGCCTTTACATAAACCTGAGCAACCTGTTTGCCTGCAACCTTTCCTATGTTCTTGACAGAAACTGTAACTGTAATCTTGTCACCATTCAGAGATACTGAAGGTTTACCGAATTCGAAGGTGGTGTAACTAAGACCATAACCAAATGGATAAGCAACCTTTTTGTTGAAGGTATCGAAATAGCGATAGCCTACGTAGATATCTTCTTCGTGGTTTGTGTAGTTGACACCTTTCATGTTGTTGCTATAGAGTTTGTCGGATAGGTTATAGTAAGCTGGCTGTTGTGGGAAATTCTTGGTAGAAGGAACATCTGCAGCGCTGATAGGCCATGTGCTGGTGAGGTGGCCTGAAGGGTTTGCCTTACCGATAAGAACATCGGCTACACTATTACCACCTTCTTCACCTGGCTGCCATGCAACGAGAATGGCATCAACACGGTCACGCCAAGAGGCTGTCTCCATGACACTACCAGAGTTGATGATGACAATAACGGGTTTGTTGTTGGCATGGAAAACATCGCTGACACGAGAAATCATGGCTTTCTCATGATCTGTAAGGTTGAACTCTCCTTCGATGGAACGGTCCATTCCTTCACCTGCCTGACGAGCTATCGTGATGATGGCTGCGTCGGCATCACCAACTTCGTGCTCTACACAGCGCTGAGTAATCTCGATCTCGTCGAGCTTTGGCTGTCCCTGATCCAAGAACCACATCTCTGGATTCTTGTCTGCCTGTAGCTTAGCCTTGGCATATTTTACGTAGTTCTCGTAAATCTCGGTGAGCTGTTTGGTTGTCGCAATACCTGCATTCTGTAGTCCATGAACCATGTCGACAACATAAGGGACATTGACGCAACCGGAACCAAGACCACCGCTGAGAAAATCGTATGAGTTAACACCGAATAGGGCAACTTTCTTCATGTTCTTGACAGGAAGAACGTTGTTATCGTTCTTTAGGAGAACCATACCTTCTGTTGAAGCCTGACGTGTGATCTGTGCGTGTGCCTTCAGGTCTGGTTGGTTGGTGTATTTGTATTTCTTGTAACGAGGAGTCTTGAGAATGTACTCAAGCATATTCTTGATGTTGCGGTCAACATCCTTTATGTCGAGGCGACCAGCTTTGACTGCTTCTACGATGTGCTTTGCCTGATCTGCATATCCTGGCATCATGAGGTCGTTGCCAGCTTCTACTTCTGTCTCTACAGGGAGATCTGCACGTTCACCGATCCAGTCGGTCATGACGATACCTTTGTACCCCCAGTCTTTACGAAGGATGTTGGTGAGCAAGTCTTTGCTGCCTTGGGTATATGTACCATTAATCTTGTTGTAAGATGACATCAAGGTCCAAGGCTTGCTGTCGCGAACCATGATCTCGAATCCTTTGAGATATAATTCACGGAGTGCACGCTGAGAGATGCGCTCATCGACACGGGTACGGTCACTTTCTTGTGAGTTGGCAGCAAAGTGTTTTGCACTAACTCCAACGCCTTGGCTTTGGATACCTTTTACCATGGCAGAACCAATGAGACCTGTGACAATAGGATCTTCACTATAATATTCGAAGTTGCGTCCACAGAGCGGACTGCGGTGTAAGTTCATACCAGGACCCAGGATAACATCGATGCCATATTCCAAAGTCTCGTTTCCTATGGCTTTTCCTACATGATAAACCAAATCAGTGTTCCAAGTAGATGCCAAACATGTACCGATAGGGAAACCTGTTGCATAAAATGTTTGATTTGTTCCTGGTCGGGTAGGATTTATGTGAACACCTGCAGGACCATCTGCAACGACTGTTGCAGGGATGCCGAGGCGTGAGATTTCTGCTGTCTGTCCGGCTGCACCGGCAACAAGGCGTGAATGTTGTCCGAGCATAGCTCCAGAACCTACGAAATCCTGATGCCCAACACCAACGAGAAGTTGTGCCTTCTCTTCTAATGTCATAGCGGCAATGACTTCATCGATATTTTTCTTGTTAAGTTGTAGTGCTTTTTGTGCTGTCATTGTAGTTGATAGAAGTCCTACGGCTAAGGTAAGACTAAGTTTTCTGTGTTTCATTTGATAGGATAATTTTGTTGTTTATTCGTTGCAAATATACAATAAATAATCTAAAAGTTAAAATCGTTTTGTTTTTTTCTTTGTCATTTCGTGTAATTACAGTATCTTTGCAGACTAGGAAATATTTATTAAATAGGTATATTTAAGTTATGGCAAAGAAAGCTTTATTGATGATTCTCGATGGATGGGGAATCGGTAAGCATGGTAAAGGTGATGTAATCTATAATACACCAACTCCTTACCTCGATTATTTAACAGCAGTTTCTGCACATTCAAAGCTTCAGACCTCTGGTGAAGATGTTGGTCTTCCTGCAGGTCAGATGGGAAACTCTGAGGTAGGTCACTTGAATATTGGTGCTGGACGTATTGTTTATCAGGATCTTGTTAAGATTAACAAGGCTTGTGAAAGTGGTGATATTCTAAAGAATCAGCAGGTTATTGATGCATATAGCTATGCTCAGAAGACGGGTAAAAAACTTCACTTGATGGGTCTTACCTCTACTGGTGGTGTGCATTCTTCTCTGAATCATTTGTTCAAAATGATTGAGATTGGTAAGGAATACAATCTGAAGGATGTGTATGTACACTGTTTTATGGATGGACGTGATACTGACCCTAAGAGCGGTAAGGGATTTATCGAGCAGGTACAGCAGTGCTGTGATAAGAATGGTGCTCATATCGCTAGCATTATCGGTCGTTTCTATGCAATGGATCGTGATAAGCGATGGAATCGTGTGAAAGAGGCTTATGATTTGCTCGTTAAGGGTGAAGGTAAGCAGGCTGAGGATATGGTTAAGGCCATGCAGGAAAGTTATGATGAAGGTGTAACAGATGAGTTTGTCAAGGCTATCAATAATAGTAAGGTAAACGGTACTATCGAAGAGGGTGACGTTGTTATCTTCATCAATTATCGTAACGACCGTGCTAAGGAGATCACTCAGGTTCTTACTCAGCAGGATATGCCGGAGGAAGGTATGAATACTGTTAAGGATTTGAAGTACTATTGTATGACTCCTTATGATCCAAACTTTAAGGATGTTCATGTCCTCTTCCCTAAAGAAAACGTACAGGATACTTTGGGTGAATATCTTTCTAAGTTGGGTAAGAAGCAGTTGCATACTGCAGAAACTGAGAAATATGCTCACGTAACATTCTTCTTTAACGGTGGTCGCGAGGCTCCTTATGAGGGTGAGGATCGTATATTGGTTCCTTCTCCAAAGGTTGCTACTTATGACTTGAAACCTGAGATGAGTGCCTTTGAGGTAAAAGATAAACTCGTTGCTGCTATCAATGAGGATAAGTATGATTTTATCGTTGTAAACTTCGCAAATGGTGATATGGTAGGTCATACCGGTATCTATAATGCCATCGCTAAAGCTGTTTGGGCTGTTGATAATTGTGTGAAAGAGGTTATCGAGGCTGCTAAGGCTAATGACTATGAGGCTATCATCATCGCCGATCATGGTAATGCTGATAATGCGATCAATGAAGATGGAACTCCTAATACGGCTCATTCTTTGAACCCTGTTCCTTTCATTTATGTAACAGATAATAACTCAGCTACTGTTAAGGATGGTCGTCTTGCTGATGTCGCTCCTTCAATTCTCCATATTATGGGTCTTGAGCAGCCTGCTGATATGACTGGTGAAAATCTTATCTCTGATAATAAGTAATATGAACGTAAAGATTGAAAGTAGTTGGAATGAACATTTGAAAGGGGAGTTTGAAAAACCTTATTTTTCTGCTCTTACTTCTGCAGTACGTGAGGAGTATAAGCATTATCCTTGTTATCCTCCGGGACGTCTCATCTTCAATGCTTTCAATCTTTGTCCCTTTGAACAAGTGAAGGTGGTTATCATTGGACAAGATCCATATCATGAACCGGGACAGGCCATGGGATTGAGCTTTTCTGTTCCTAAGGGTGTTCAGATTCCTCCTTCGCTTGTTAATATTTATAAGGAAATAGAGCAGGACTTGGGTATTCCTGTTTCTCCAAGCGGAGATCTTACGCATTGGGCAGAACAAGGTGTGTTGCTGCTAAATGCTACATTGACCGTAAGAGCACATGTCGCCAACAGTCATCAGAAATTGGGTTGGACAACTTTTACGGATGCTGCTATTAAGGCGTTGAGTGATTGCAGAGAACATCTGGTCTTCATGCTTTGGGGTGGCTATGCACGAGGAAAAAAGTATTTGATTGATCAGACGAAGCATTTGGTCTTGGAGTCTGTTCATCCTTCTCCTTTATCTGCTAATAGAGGTGGATGGTTTGGTAATCATCATTTTTCTCGTTGTAATGATTATCTTCAAAACAATGGTATCAAACCTATTAAATGGTAAAAAATGAGTTCTAACGAGTTGCATATTCTTCAGGTGGGAAATGTTTTGGTTTCACCTGATGTCTTTACTGAAAAATTTTGTTGTGATCTGGAGTTGTGTAAGGGACAGTGTTGTGTGGAAGGCGATGCTGGTGCTCCTGTGACGCTGGATGAAATCGGTGAGATGGAAAATGTACTCGATACGGTTTGGGAAGATCTAAGTGCCTCTGCACAGGCTGTGATAGATAAACAGGGTGTTGCTTATACCGATAGGGAAGGTGAACTGGTTAGCAGTATCGTAAATGGTAAAGACTGTGTGTTTACTTGTTACGAGAATGGTATTTGCCTTTGTGCTCTTGATCGTGCTTATCGAAATGGTAAAACTAAATGGCCTAAACCTATCTCTTGTGCTCTTTATCCTATTCGTGTAAAGAGTTTCGGTAATAATCTGTTTGGTATCAATTATAATAAGTGGGGTGTTTGTAAAACGGCACGAATAAAGGGTAAAGAACTTAATCTTCCTCTTTATCAGTTCCTTAAAGATCCTCTGATCAGACGCTTTGGTAAGGAGTGGTATGATGAACTCTGTGAGGTCGCTGATCAATTGAAAGAGCAGGGCTTGATCTGATTGATTATTCGAGTAATCTGTATTTGGACGGTGACATTCCTACGTGTTCCTTGAAGTATTTTCCAAGAAAACTTTGATTTGGAAAATGTAGATCTTGTGCAATTTCCTTAATACTCTTGGATGAGTTCTTTAATAAGATTCTGATCTCTAAGGTCACATAGTTGTCTATCCATTCATTTGGTGTGCGATGACTGACAGCTTTGATGGTCTCTGAGAGGTACTTAGGGGTAATGCATAGTTGCTGACTATACCATCCGACTCGTCTCTCGTTTCTGAAATTGTTTTCTACGAGTTTAATGAATTCTGTAAATATAGATTCAGCCCTGGTCCTACGTTGGGTGCTTGTGTTCTGAATTCTATATATCGCGTTGCTCACATCGTAGATCATAGTGGAAAGTAGCATTCTAACGACGTCCTTTCTGAAGTGATGATTAACTTCCTGTACCTTTGATTTGATAAGTTTGAAGTAGTTTACAATGTTGGAAACTTCTTCATTCAATAGGTTGCATACTGGATGGTTGCGTGAAAATATAAATAATGAGGAAAGTTCATGGATTCCGGCGATTACTTCTCTGAAGAAGTCATAAGAAACCATGATGGCAATACCTCTGCAATCATCACTTAGCATGAAGTCGTCAATAACTTGTCCTTCGCTGATAATGATGAGGTCTCCAGCATTGACTTTGTGTTCTACCGTGTCCACGGTGTATTGGGCGGTTCCGTTTATGCATAATGCCATAAGCAAGCAACTCATTTTCCTTGGCTCACTTGGTAAGGGAACGTCTGCTACTTCATCGAAAAGTAGAAGGTCGTCTTTGATATAGTCTCCTTTAGAATATAATTCTTTGGCTGATTTAACTGTAATTTCTTCTAAGTTATGCTTACTCATATTTTCCTCTTTTGAAGGCAAAGGTATATATTTCTTTTTATATTACGGAGAAGTAAACAGTTAATATGTGAAAAAGTCTTCTGTTTGCTCTTCTATCTCAAGTCCTTCTATATTTTGTATAGATAGTTTTCTGAACCTTTCATCTCCACTGATGATGATATCTTGCTGATAGTCTTTAGTGAATCTTCTACAGGCTTGTTCGTCCATGCTTCCATTACAGATATATGTGTAATTGCCAATGTTGACAATCTGTCCTACTTTCGCATCGCGTATGGTTAATCTTATCCATCCCCAAAATGGCTTGACAAAGTGGCATCTGTATTGATTTCCTTCTTTATATATTTGCTCAGGATAGTATATATGTGTAATCTTTTGCTTTGTGATAGGTGTTATTTTGCTTCTAAGGGAATATAATGTCGTGTCTGAGGATTCTATAGGATGTTCCCATCCTAATAGGCTTACAGTGTTATATTTCCATCTTGGGAAGTATCCTATGGATCGGAATGATTCTGAGTTGTCTTTTCCTGTTATTCCCGGAGATATTCTACAATACCAGTTTCCGTTTAGGGGGTGGGAGAATTTGTTGCCTTTGGCATCTATGCCATAATAGTAGAGAGAAATCTGTTTGTCAGTGTTTCTCTTTGTTCCTGGTGAATACCAAATGGCGATCGTATTGGAGTCTTTACGTAGTATGTTCGTTATATCATAGTTCTTTTCAATGATACACATTGAATCTTTTTCTTCGTTACTGGTATAGACTTCTCTACCTACTCTTCGTCCATTGACATAGAGTTGGCATCTTCCTGTTGATGCTAATGCTATTCTTCCGATCTTCGGTTTCTGATTACTATGAAAAGTTTGTCTAAACCATATCTGAGAACTGTCATCGGGCTCTGGATAGCACATCCAATGGGTGCCAAACTCTGTTGCGTGTATATTGATGAAATAGAATAAGAATATGATAAAGGTAGATATTCTCATGAATGAGGTGTCCTAGTTTAATGAAATTGGGGCGGGCATATAAGAAATAAGCCCGCCCCAATTGATATGTTATTTATTATGCGTCGATATTGGCATAAGTAGCATTCTGTTCAATGAATTCGCGACGTGGTTCTACGTCATCTCCCATAAGCATAGAGAAAATTTCATCTGCATCGGCTGCATTCTCTATAGTAACTTGCTTGAGTAGACGTGTCTTAGGGTCCATTGTTGTTTCCCAAAGTTGTTCCGGATTCATCTCACCCAAACCTTTGTAGCGTTGTGTGTGGATGTTCTTGTCTTCAACTCCTTCTCCGTATTTGTCCAAGAAGGCTTGGCGCTGTTGTTCTGTATAGCAATACTCGCTCACTTTATTCTTGAAAGAACATTTGTAGAGTGGTGGAGTAGCGATGTATAGGTGACCTTCTTCGATAACTTTTGGCATAAAGCGATAGAAAAGTGTCATTATCAGTGTGTCGATGTGAGAACCATCGACATCGGCATCGGTCATGATGATGATCTTGTCGTATCTCAGTTTGTCGATATTTGCTTCGCGGTCGTCTTCTCCTTCAACTCCGAAACGTACACCAATACTTTGGATGATGTTCATGACAGATTCTGCTTCGAAGACTCTATGCCATTGTACTTTTTCTACGTTCAGGATCTTACCACGAAGTGGAAGAATTGCTTGGGTGTATCTGTCGCGTCCTTGTTTTGCTGATCCACCTGCGGAATCACCCTCGACAAGGAAGATCTCACAATCTTTTGGATCTTTGTTAGAGCAATCTGCTAGTTTTCCAGGAAGTCCACCTCCGCTCATAACGCTCTTGCGCTGTACGCTTTCTCTTGCTTTGCGTGCTGCAATACGTGCTGTGGCTGCAAGAATAACCTTTTCACAGATCTTTTTAGCCTCGGAAGGATGTTCTTCTAGATAGTCAGAAAGGGCTTCGCCAACTGCTTGTTGTACGGCACCTGCAACTTCGCTGTTACCAAGTTTTGTTTTGGTTTGACCTTCGAATTGTGGTTCTGCGACTTTTATTGATATTACTGCGGTAAGTCCCTCACGGAAATCCTCACCGGCAACTTCTATTTTTGCTTTCTCAATCTGTTTTGAAATAGCAGCGTCGTTGTCCGCATAGTTCTTTAGCACGCGGGTTAAGGCTGCACGGAATCCTGTAAGGTGGGTACCACCTTCGATGGTGTTGATGTTGTTTACGTATGAATGTATGTTTTCGCTATAGTCTGTATTATACATTACAGCGACTTCGATAGGAACTCCTTGCTTCTCGGTCTTTAAATAGATGACATCATCGAAAAGATGAGTACGATGGCGATCTACATAACGAACAAATTCCTTCAGACCATCTTTTGCGTGAAATACTTCCTGACGGGTCTTTCCTGTTTCTGGATCAGGACGCATATCGGTAAGCGTAATTCGAATACCTGCATTAAGATATGCAAGTTCTCTCATTCGGCTTGCCACAATATCCCATTTGTATGTTGTAGTTGTGAAAATTGTTCCGTCTGGCCAGAATTGTTGACGTGTACCACGCTTGTCGGTTGTTCCAACAACCTTTACTGGATAAAGAGGCTTTCCCTTCTCGTATTCCTGTTGGTAAATCTTTCCATCGCGGAATACTTGTGATTTCATGTGTGTAGAAAGGGCGTTTACACAACTTACGCCGACACCGTGAAGACCTCCGGAAACTTTATATGAACCTTTATCAAATTTACCACCTGCGTGTAATACGGTCATTACAACTTCAAGTGCTGATTTATGTAGTTTTTTATGCTCATCAACAGGAATACCGCGACCGTCATCCTCGACAGTTACAGAACCATCCTCGTTAAGAGTAATCTCAACGTTCTTACAATATCCTGCCATGGCCTCATCGATAGAGTTATCTACAGTTTCATTGATAAGATGGTGTAGACCCTTCTCTGAGATGTCGCCAATGTACATTGCAGGACGTTTGCGTACAGCTTCAAGTCCCTCGAGAACTTGGATATTACTGGCTGAGTAATTGTTCTCGTTATTTTGATTTTCTGCCATTTGTATTGATTAGTATTGTTTCGTGCAAAGATACTAAAAAAGAGCGAAATATTAAAATATTTAGATACTAAAAATGTAAAAAAAATAAGGCTGAAATTCATATTGAATTTCAGCCTTATTTTATCTACAATAATTCGACTTATTAGCCGAGTTTGTTGATATGTAGAGCTAAACTTGACTTCAAGTTAGCAGCTTTGTTGCTGTGAATGATGTTGGTCTTTGCCAACTTATCCAAAAGCTTCTGAACTGTAGGGTATAGCTTAACAGCTTCATCCTTGTCAGTTGTTGCGCGAAGCTTGCGAACAGCATTACGCATAGTCTTTGCATAATATTTGTTGTGCAAAGCCTTCTTCTTGTCCTGACGGATTCTCTTAATGTTTGATGAATGATTTGCCATCTTTATTTCTTATTTTTATTTTCTTGTAGTCCCTAGCAGAGTCGAACTGCTCTTTAGAGAATGAAAATCTCTCGTCCTAACCGATAGACGAAGGGACCTTGAGGTCTTTTTGCGGGTGCAAAGTTACGACATTTATTTTAATCCTGCAAATTTTCTTCGAAAAATTTTCTATAATCTGCCATTTTTTTGTATCTTTGCGGATATGTTGACAAAATCTAGGGCCATAGTCTTGCATTCTTTGAAGTTTGGTGATAATCAAATGATTGTTGATTTATTCACAGAAAAGATGGGTAGACTGTCTTTCATTTGTCGTATTCCTTCTTCTTCCAAAGCTAAAATTAAAAAACAGTTCTTTCAACCTCTTTCTATCTTGGATATAGAGTTTGATTATAGGGCTCAGCAAAATCTTCAGCGGTTCAAAGATGTTAGGATTGCTATTCCTTTCTTAGGAATACCGTTTGATCCTTTTAAGTTGTCACTATCTTTGTTTATTGCAGAGTTCTTGCTTTATAGTACTCGGAATGAACAGAATAATCCGTCTTTATTCTTATTTATATTAAATAGTATATTATGGTTAGATGAGACAAAGGAAACGTTCTCTAACTTTCATCTGATTTTCATGGCTCATCTTTCTAAGTTCTTGGGCTTTTATCCTAATCTTGAAGATTACCAGAAGGGATATGTCTTTGATCTGCGTGAAGGACAGTTTGTTCCTTATGTTCCTTTGCATGTAGATTATCTTAATACAGAGGATTCTAAGATGTTAATGCTTCTGATGAGGATGTCTTACGAAACAATGTGCCTCTGCAAAATGTCTCGAATAGAGCGAAACAAATGTGCAGAGGCAATCTTGTTCTTTTATCGTTTACATGTTCCTAGTTTCCCGGAACTTAAGTCTTTCTCGGTATTGAAGGAGCTTTTTGTTTAAGATAATAACTTCTTGACGATGCCAGAGATTATTTTACCATCAGCCTGGCCAGCCATTTTCTTAGAAGCTATTCCCATCACTTTACCCATCTCTTTCATACTAGAAGCTTTTGTTTCAGTGATAATCTCTTTCACGATGGCTTCAATTTCTGATTCGGTAAGTTGTTTCGGAAGATACTCTTCCAGTACTTTGACCTGTGCCAATTCTTCGTCGGCAAGATCCTGACGATTGTTGTTGGTATACGTCTCAGCAGTTTCCTTACCTTGTTTGGCCAACTTTTGGATAATCTTGAGTGCAGCGTCGTCACTTAGTTCTCCATCAGAGCCGGGGGCTGTTTTGGCCTCAAGGAATACCTTCTTTATATTACGCAATGTTTCGAGACGAACTTTATCTCTGGCTTTCATTGCAGCCTTAATGTCTTCGTTGATTTTATCAAAAAGTGCCATTATTATTTATTTTATAATTTAGGCAAAACTGATGATACCTTGTACAGGTTCCTGTTTGTCTTTTTTATCGTTTTCTGGGATGTCACCTTGTGCCAGATTTCTAATATCATCAAGCATCTGACGTGTTCTCTTGTAGGTAGGTGTGCTCTCAACAGCAAGTATCACATCCTCATTATCCAAGTCTTCTGGTCTAAACAAGAAAATATGTGGACGTCTCTTATATTGTGTATTGCTATTGTCCTTACCATAGTAACGGTTGCGTCGATCTTGTCTTTCTGCAGCCTTCTCTTCCTCTTCTGCAATTCTATTAGCTTCTTCCTGTGTATGTTTCTTGCCAAGATGGTTGTTCATACCATCTACGTTTTCTATACCGAAACCTGTTGCCAAGATGGTTACTTTAACTTTCTTGTCAAGTTCAGGATCTATGGCGATACCCCATTTGATTTCGAAATCACTTCCGAATTTAGACATGAAGTCGTTTACGTCGTTCATTTCATCCATCATCAAGCCATTGTCGCCACCATTCTCGCTAGAAAAAGCAATACTAAGAAGTATCTTCCTAGAGTTGTAGATGTCGTTGTCGTTGAGTAGAGGAGAGTTCAATGCATCTTCTATAGCTTGTTTTACTCTGCCTTCGCCTTCACCGTATCCGGTACTCATAATAGCTACGCCACCATCCTTTAAGACTGTTTTAACATCGTTAAAGTCAAGGTTGATGAGTCCGTGTGTCGTAATGATTTCCGCGATACTCTTTGCTGCAATACTTAGTGTGTCGTCAGCCTTTGCAAAAGCGTTAAGTACAGATAATTCTGGATAGATCTCACGTAGTCTCTCATTGTTGATAACCAAGAGGGCGTCCACATGCTTGGCCATCTCCTCAACACCGTCTAGAGCTTGGTCAATTTTACGATCTCCTTCGAAACGGAAAGGAATCGTTACAATACCAACAGTTAGTATGCCTAGTTCCTTGCTGACTCTTGCGATGACAGGAGCAGCTCCTGTTCCGGTACCGCCACCCATACCAGCAGTGATAAAGGCCATTTTAGTTCCGTCGTTGAGCATTCCTTTGATGTCATCAAGGGTTTCCTCAGCTGCCTGTCGTGCTCTTGCAGGTTTATTTCCAGCACCTAATCCTTCTTTACCTAATTGAAGGTGAACAGGAACAGGAGAATCGTTTAATGCCTGATTGTCGGTATTACAGAGCACGAAACTGACGTCATGGATTCCTTCACGATACATGTGGTTGACAGCGTTTCCACCACCACCACCAACACCAATAACTTTGATGATGCTGTTTTCCTTTTCAGGTTCTCCGAAGTCTAATATATCTGACATAGTTGTAATTTTTATATATTAATAATGTGAGGTGGAGAATTTTATTCTTCTGAAATCATGTCTTTACCAAGTTTCTTGATATGTCTCCAACATTTATTCAAGATACTATTTTCTTTTCTTCTGGCAGCTTCTTCCATTTCGAGTTTCTCAGCTTCAACTCTTGCAATTTCCTCCTCTTCTTCCTTCTTCTTTCTTGCCTCTTCTTCCGCTTTTTGTTTTTCTGCGGCAGTCATGACAACTCCAGTACCCGTTGTCTCTTTGAGGTCTCTTGGCTTTTGGTGAATATCTGCAGTCGTTGTAGGCTTTTGTTCACTCTGTGTAAACAAGTCATCGTGTAACTCACCTCCAGCACAGTTCATATCACCTTTTGCAAGAAGTCCGAGGATGGTATTCAGTTTACCATCATGCTCTGTAATTTTAGGATCTTTAGAATTGATAGCCTGTGTTACAAACTTTGCGATGCGAATTTTCTCTATGTGAGTGTGGCTGCGGAATGCCTTTTCAATATTTGGCATATTACTTCCACCACCCGTAAGAATAATACCGCCTAAGAGTTTGTCTGCATATTCATTTGGAACTTGGAACCATGCATTTTCGATGATTTCCTCGACTCTACCTTCTACAATCTCAATAAACTTTCTGCTCTCGATTTGTCGGTCTGCATCAATAGAATAGGAGAGTGTGTTGTCGATTTCATTATTCTCGGTAAATGCACTCGCATATTTTATTTTCATCTTTTCAGCATCGCTATCTTCCATTTGCAAAGAAGCAATATCTTTTGTTATGTTACTTCCTCCTAATGGAATTACTGCAAGATGACGAAGAATGTTCTTATAATATACAGATACTGTGGTCGTGTCCGCACCAAGGTCTATAAGTACACATCCAGATCTTTTTTCTGCATCAGTAAGTGTACTGTCAGCTAGTGCCAAAGGAGCAAGATACATTTCTGCTATTGCGATACCTGCATTGTCGAAACATGTATTTAGGTTTCTATAGAAATTCTTGCGCCATAAGATGTTGAGGAAGTTACCTTCTAAGTGGGTGCATTGGATACCGACAGGATCTAACTGAAATTGGTTATCAAGTTTGTATTCCTGGGTTGCTGCATCTAATATCTCCAAGTCGGGATATGACATGTTTCTATTAGCATCCATCAGTTCGTTTACCATCTCTTGAGTGACTTGTGTAGCAGAAGGTAAATCCTTGACGATTACGTTTTTGACACTGCGAATAGATTGACCTCCAACACCGACATAAACGTGTGTGATATCCTGCTTCAAGTTGTTTTTCAACTTTTGCATGATACTTGTTAAGCACTGTCCCGTTTTCTCAATGTTGTAGACAACACCCTTGCGAATACAAGACGTAGAGTCCTCTTCGACGATGGATAATACCGAGATACTACCATCAAGATTCTTCTGACCTGCGATTCCGGTCATTTTAGATGAACCAAGCTCTATGGCTACAATAAATTCTTTTGGCATACGTCTATTTTGATTATCAATTCTGTATATTTTCTGTGTTATGTTTCTTACAAATTATTTGATTGTCAAATTCTAAGTTTATATAACTATATTTGTTCCATCCAGCCTGTGATAATCCATATTTATAGAATTTCTTAAGGCGATCTAATTTGTGAGTTACAAAATCTTCAATTTCTTTCTTTCGTTCTTTTTTAAGATTGCTCTCTGGGAGTGCACCAAGATAGATGATGTGATTACCGACTCTTGGAATCAACTCTACTCCCTTATCCGGGAGAATATTGATTTGTTCGATTTGGTTTTTCCAGAAATCATCATACATGATGGTTTTGCTTAATGTGGAAATATAGCGTTGGGCATACCATTTCGTGATATATCCTGTCGCAATAATCATATCGCTTGTATATTTCGTATTTGGCATGATAGCATCATGATCGTCTATATAATAATCTTCACCTATATAGTTCTTGATACGCACAATGGGCATTCGTTGAGTTAAATTTATACAAACGTGTCCATCTTCAGTCTTATAGCATTCTGCGGTTTTAACGAATGGGCTTTCCTTTAACATGTCTTCAATGTTTCTTGCTGTGACATATTTCATAGGTTTTCCCAAAGGATAAAGATTTTTTTGTTCTAGTCGCTTTTTGATTTCTTTGGTATCCAGAAAACCATTTGTCATCTCGTCTTGAATGTTGATGCTGACTTTTGTGCATTTCCTGGCTGTTTCATCAGGTTTATTAAACGAGGTGAAAGCTAATACCAGGTATGCTGCAAGGATAACATCCAAGGTAATGATTATTGTTTTCTTCCAGTTGATACGCATTTATTTTTCTTTGCTTTCTAGAATTTTTGCAATTTGTGGAACATAGTTGTCGAGGTTACCGGCTCCTAATACAACGAGAACATCGAAGTCGCGACTCTTGACAATATCGAGAACATCATCTTTTTTGATAATACTTTTTTCTACACCCTCTTTGAGTTCATCATAAATGATTTGTGATGTAACTCCGGGAATAGGTTCTTCTCGTGCTGGATAAATCTCTGTGAGGATTACCTCATCGAAGTTGCTCAATGCATCAGCAAAGTCTTTATAGAAGTCTCTTGTTCTTGTATATAGATGTGGCTGGAAGATTGCAGTAATCTTTCGTCCTTTATATAATTCCTTGAGACTTTTTGCACTCTGTAGAATTTCTTTTGGATGATGTCCATAGTCTGATAAGAAGACGTGTTTGTCGTTCTTTATTTTGAAGTCAAATCGTCTGTCTACACCAGAGTAGGTTTTCATTCCATATTTCAATTCTTCTGCGGTACAGCCGTTCAACTGTGCCATAGCCATTGCAGCAATACTATTCTCTATATTTATAGGGATAGGTTGCCCCAATTCTATGCCTGTAACGTTTTCTATAGGTGAAATGAAGTCGAATGTAATTTCTCCATTTTCTATTTTGATATTTTCAGCATGGAAGTCTCCTTCGTTTCTACTATATTCATATACCTTCACACCATCTTGAACATGAGGTTTCATCTCCAGATTTTTGTGAATAATCAAAGCTCCGTTTGGCTGGATTAGTTCTGTGTAATGACGGAAACTCTCCAAGTATGCTTCTTTTGTGCCATAGATATCCAGATGATCCGGATCTGTAGCGGTGATCACACTCATCCAAGGGCGTAGCCAATGGAAGGAGCGGTCGAATTCATCAGCCTCGATAACAACGTAGTCGCTCTTGTCTGACAAAATATAGTTTGTTCCATAATTCTTGGAAATACCTCCCAAGAAAGCATTACAGTCTTTCTGACTTTGGTGCATGATATGTGCACACATAGTAGAAGTTGTTGTCTTGCCATGAGTTCCTGCGAAGCATAATCCCTTATGAGTTCTTGTTAGGATACCCAGCACTTGGGCTCTTTTCTGAACTTCGAATCCATTCTCCTGAAAATACTTCAGTTCGATATGTGTTGCTGGTATTGCAGGAGTGTAAACTACTAATGTAGATTTCTGTTTTTTGCATACATGAGGAATTTCTTCAAGGTTCTCCTCATAATGAATCAACATACCCTCTTTTTCCAACTGGCGTGTTAGATCAGTTGGAGTCTTGTCATATCCAGCTACAACCATTCCTTTATGAATGAAGTAACGGGCTATAGCACTCATTCCGATGCCACCTGCACCGATAAAATATACAGATTTTATATCTTTAAGTTCCATCAATTATATCTTTATTTTCCTAATGCCAATTTGATGACTTCGTCGGCAATAGTGTCGGCAGAGTTCTTATATCCAAGTTTTTTGATATTCTCACCCAGTGAAACAAGAAGTTTCTCGTCGTTTATAACCTCTAAGGCTCTGTTTAGAAGTGCCTCTGGAGCATCTGAGTCTTTTACGTATATGGCAGCATCTTTGTTAACCAATGCCATTGCATTCTTAGTCTGATGGTCTTCTGCAACGTTAGGACTTGGTACCAAGATCACAGGTTTGCCAATGATTTGGAATTCACTAATACTACTTGCACCGGCACGACTGATGACAAGGTCAGCAGCCTTATATGCAGCTCCCATATCGCCGATAAAGTCTGTTACGATCAGATTCGGAAGGTTACCGAAGGAATCTACAGCCTTTTTCATCTCTTCAAAGTAGTATTTTCCTGTCTGCCAAATAAATTGTATTTGACTGGACTTTATGATATTCAAGTGCTGTATCATGCTTTCGTTAATGGTTCTTGCACCTAGACTACCGCCTACTATCAATATAGTTTTTTTGCTAGGATCTAATCCGAAAGACTTCTTGGCTTCTTCTGCACTTATTTCAGTTTCTATGACGTTTTGTCTTACAGGATTACCTGTCATGATGATCTTTTCTGCAGGGAAGAACCTTTCCATGCCATCATAAGCAACACAGATTTTCTGAGCTTTCTTGGCGAGCAGTTTATTGGTAACGCCAGCATAAGAATTCTGTTCCTGAATTAGACATGGGATATTCTTGCTTGCACAGACGTTTAATGTTGGACCACTAGCATATCCTCCTACGCCAACAGCTGCCATAGGTTTAAAGTCTTTGATGATTTTCTTTGCCATCATTTGACTTTTCCATATTTTGAAGAGAACGGCAAAGTTCTTTAAAGGATGCTTTCTGTCGAAACCACATATTGGTAAGCCTTTGATCTCATATCCAGCTGCAGGAACCCTTTGCATTTCCATTCTACCCAGGGCTCCTACGAATAAGATCTTTGTGTTAGGGCGTTTTGCCTTTATAGCATTGGCTATTGATACAGCAGGGAAAATATGTCCTCCTGTACCTCCTCCGCTAATAATAATTCTTAATTCACTTTCCATATGTTTCTTGTTTATTTCGCAAAAGTAATTAATTTTTTCTTGTTTTGGTAATTTTATGGCAATTAATTATTACTCTTTAATCAACTTATTAATTCATTCTGTTCTTTTTTCTCTGGAGATATTTGCTTTTTCTTTGCAGAACGACTAATGCTGAGTATGACACCAATATACACACAGTTGATGATAGTTGATGTACCTCCCTTACTGATAAGTGGTAATGGCTGACCTGTTACAGGTGCTAATCCGACGGCAACAAGCATGTTGAAAAGTGCTTGGATGACAAGGAGTAATGCCAGTCCCATAGCAAGGAGTGCAGGGAAATTGTTCTCACATTGGTTGGCAATTTTTCCGGTTCTGAATAATAAGATGATATATAAGAGTGCTACAAAGACGGCACCTTCAATACCTAGTTCTTCAATGATTATGGCATAGATAAAGTCTGAGAAAGCCTGTGAAAGAAAATCTCGTTCTACAGAGTTACCTGGTCCTTTACCTACAACATTAGAACTTGCTATCGCTATATTGGCGTGTGCCTTCTGTCCATCTTTGTCCAAGTCTACCTGTTCTGGCGTGATATCTTTGTCATCAAGGAATCCATCTATACGTGACTTCCAAGTGTCGGCTCTGTGGAAGATTTTAGCTATAGTACTAGGGCTATCTTTTTTCCCATTTATCTGCTCAGTCATTTGCTGATTTGGATTCTGTTTTTCTTTATCTTCTCCAATGATCATGATCAGACCAAGGACCGTCACGATAATCAACATAGTAACACCTACCAGTTTTCCTACTTGTGACAACGGAATTCTACCGAGAATCATCATCAACAAGATAGTTACGCATAATAGCATTGCAGTTGATAGGTTCTCAAGCATGATAAGTGGGACAATGAAGGCACATACTATGAGAATATACTTTATTGCTCTTTTGTCTGCGCCATGTTCAGTTTGTAGCGCACTTAGTATTTGCGCTACAGCTAAGATCATTGTTCCCTTGGCTATCTCTGATGGCTGAAACTGTATACCGATGAAGCTGACCCATCGTTGGGCGCCATTCGTAGATTGACCTGCAACCAAAACCCATATCAGCGTAAAAAATGATATGAAAAGAACAAAAGGCGTGATAATCTTGAAATATTTGCATTGAATATTCAAGGTGACGACCATAAAGAAGAGACCAACAAAGAGAATGCCAACATGCTTTAAGACAGGACTCCAGTAGTTTCCTCCTTGATATGTTAGTGAACTCGAAGCAGAATATACCTCGACGATACTAATCATACAAAGAAAGAAAAACACCATCCAGATGACTTTGTCTCCTTTGAATATGTTACTTAAAGTCTTGTTGTTCATTTCTCTTTATTGAATTATAAACTTCTAACCAGTGATTTAAACTGTTCACCACGATCTTCCATATTCTTGAATAGGTCGAAACTTGCGCAGCAAGGACTTAGCAGAACTGTATCGCCAGGTTTTGCCATTTCATAACAAGCTTTTACACAGTCTGCCATACTATGAGTATCTCGTGTCGGAATTCCGAGATTATCAAAGTTGTCGTGAAGTTTTTTATTGTCTGCACCAAGATATACTATACCTTTGCATTTCTTTTTCACTAAGTCGAAGATCTGGCTATAATCATTACCTTTGTCTTTTCCACCTATAATGAGAATAGTAGGGGTCTTCATGCTTTCCAAAGCATACCAACATGCATCTACATTTGTAGCCTTAGAATCATTTACATAGTGTACTCCGGCAACATCACAAACTTTTTCCAGTCTGTGTTCTACACCAGGGAAATTACCTAAACTCTTTTTGATAATCTCTTTTTTGATACCAGCTATATTGGTTGCCAATCCAGCAGCGAGACTATTGTAGATATTATGTTTGCCAGTTAAACTAAGTTCCTCTTGCTCCATATTGAATGGGACAGGATATTCTAGTTTATACATGCCATCTTCTATATATCCAATAGCTCCCTTTTCCTTAATTTCGGAGAAAGGACATGCGATAGATTTTATTTCAAATTTCTCGAGTTCCTTCTTGATGACAGGGTCATCGTTCCAGTAGATAAAACTATCTTCCTGAGTCTGGTTTTGGATGATACGCATCTTTGCATCTGCGTAGTTCTCAAACTTATTATCGTATCTATCCAGATGATCTGGTGTGATATTCAATAAGATAGCAATGTTAGCATGGAAGTTGTACATGTTGTCGAGCTGGAAACTACTTAGTTCGATGATATAGTACTCATGTGGTTCCTCAGCTACTTGAAGGGCAAGACTTTTACCAATATTTCCAGCAAGTCCTACATCATATCCAGCCTCCTTGAAAATGTGATAGATCAGTGAAGTTGTAGTTGTCTTACCATTACTTCCTGTGATACATACCATTTTCGACTTAGTATATCTTCCAGCGAATTCAATTTCGCTGATGATATGCGTGCCCTGTTTGATTAGTTTCTGAATGATAGGAGCCTCTTTAGGAATTCCAGGACTTTTGATGATTTCGTCAGCATTCAGAATTTTTTCTTCAGTATGGTGGCCTTCCTCCCATTCGATATTATGGTCATCCATTAGTTTCTTGTATTTGTCTTTGATGAGAGACATATCAGAGACAAATACATCAAAACCTTCTTTCTGGGCTAGTACAGCAGCTCCAGCACCACTTTCACCAGCTCCCAATATAACGATTCTTTTCATATCTTTTATCTAATCTTTAATGTAATGATAGTAAGTGCTGCTAAGATTATCGTAATGATCCAGAAACGTATGGTAATCTTGCTTTCATGCTTTGCACCATGTGGAACCTTGATGAGATATTTACATTCAGGGTCGAGTTGACTATCCTGAGTTCTGAAATTATCATGTATAGGGGTTCTCTTGAAGATACGCTGTTTCGTACCTTTCTTCTTACCCAACTTGTAATACCACACCTGTAGGATGACACTAAGGCTCTCAACAAAGAAGATTCCACAAAGTATTGGTAGTAATAGCTCTTTGTGGATAATAATAGCACCAACACCGATGATACCACCGATTGTTAGAGAACCGGTATCGCCCATAAAGATCTGGGCCGGATAGGCATTGTACCATAAGAAACCTATTAACGCACCGATAAAGGCACAGAAGAACACCACCAGTTCTTGACTTCCTGGTATATACATGATATTCAGGTATGCGGCAAAGTTGATGTGCGAACTTACGTATGCCAATATACCCAATGCCACACCTATGGTAGCAGAGTTTCCTGCACACATACCATCCATTCCGTCATTCAGGTTTGCTCCATTGCTGACAGCGGTGACAACGATGATGGTCATGATTACAAATAGAAGCCATCCTGCAGCTGTCTTATATTTACCGCAGAATCTCATAATTCTCGAATAGTCGAGATTATGACCTTTGACGAATGGGATGGTGGTCTTCAGCGACTTGACAGCCTCTGGTCTGTGTTTTACCACTACCTCCTGTCCGTTTTTCTGCTCAATGGTCAGATTTTCATTCATCTTTACGTCAGGTGAAGCCCAAAGAACCAATCCCACGATCAAGCCGATACCGATTTGTCCTACGATCTTGTATTTTCCTTTGAGTCCTTCCTTGTCTCGCTTGAATATCTTTATGAAATCATCCATTCCACCGAGGAATCCTAACCATACGGTCGTGATAATCATCAGAATGAGATAGATGTTGCGTAGTCGGCCAAGTAATAATACTGGTACAAGAATTGCAACAATAATGATGATACCTCCCATTGATGGAACACCAATCTTCTTTACTCCGAAAGGATCAATAGATGCATCTCTTTGAGTTTCTGTGATTTGCTTACTTTTAAGATATTTGATAAACTTCTCTCCAAACCATGCAGATATCGTTAGTGAGAGGATGAGCGCGAGAAGAGCACGGAAAGAGATGTAACCCCACATATGAGAGCCACTGATTCCAAATTGCTCAAGAAATCTAAAAAGATAATATAGCATATTCTTTAATCTTCTTTATTAAGCCTTTTGTTCGTCAAAGATTTCATGTAAAACTTCCTTATCATCGAAATGATGTTTTACACCTTTTATTTCCTGATAATTCTCATGACCTTTTCCAGCTACAAGAATCACATCTCCCTTCTCTGCAAGCATACATGCTGTTTTGATAGCCTCTTTGCGGTCGACAATGCTAACAACCTTTTTCATTTGTTTACTGTCAAGTCCTGCGAGCATATCGTTGATAATGTCCTGAGGCTCTTCAAAGCGAGGGTTATCACTTGTGATGATCACCTTATCGCTCTGCTTTACAGCTTCTTGTGCCATGATAGGCCGTTTGCCCTTGTCACGATTTCCACCTGCACCACATACGGTGATGACATGTCCTTTTCCGTTTAGAACCTCATGTATGGCTTTCAGCACATTTTCAAGAGCATCTGGTGTGTGTGCATAATCCACGACTGCGGTATATCCTTCTGGAGAATGAATAGGCTCAAGTCTTCCGCTGACGCTATGGAGGGTGCTCAAAGCAACTAAGATTTCTTCAGGTTCCTTGCCTAACATGATGGCAGCGCCATATACAGCTAATAGGTTACTTACATTGAACTTTCCAATGAACTGTACACCAACCTCATGTCCGCCAATCTCCAAATACATTCCCTCAAAATGGCATTCAAGGATTTTAGCTCTAAAGTCTGCCATTTGCTTGATAGAATATGTCTTGACGGTAGCCTTGGTATTTTGTACCATAACCATACCATTCTTGTCATCAGCATTCGTGATGGCGAAAGCATCTTTTCCGAGATTATCAAAGAAAGCCTTTTTAGCATCTCTATAGTTCTCGAAAGTCTTATGATAGTCGAGATGATCTCTTGTCAAGTTGGTGAAGAGACCTCCTGCGAACTTCAGTCCTCCGATTCTCTTTTGATGAATAGCGTGTGAAGAGCATTCCATAAATGCATATTTACATCCTGCCTCAACCATTTCACCTAATAGTTTGTTGAGTTCTATAGGATCTGGTGTTGTATGGTCTGCTGGTACTGGCTTGTCGTCAATATAGTTACAAACAGTAGACAAAAGTCCACACTTATATCCGAACTTACGGAACATATTATATAATAAGGTGGCAATTGTTGTCTTTCCGTTTGTTCCTGTTACTCCGACAAGGGTCAAATGCCTAGAAGGATCACCGTAGAAAAGAGTAGCCACCTTTCCTACCGCATCTTCTGTTGAATTTGTCTGGATATATGTGACTCCTGGGATTTTATTTTCAGGAAGTTCCTCACATAAAATTCCTTTTGCTCCTAACTCAATGGCCTTGTCTATATATTTATGACCATCGACTTGGGTTCCCTTCATTGCAATAAACAGATGCCCGTTCTGGATTTTTCTAGAATCGATGTTTACACCTGTAATCTCAACTTCGGCATCTCCAATAATTTGAATTGGCTTGATGTCTTTGAGCAATTCATTCAGTTTCATATCTTAATTTTTTATTTCTATTCTAATATCAGTTCACACTTTTCGCCTTTTCCTATTTTATGTCCAGGTTCAAGACTTTGTTTGACAACTTTCCCTCGTCCTTTCAGAATAACCTTTACGCCTCTGCTTTCGATGAGATAAACAGCATCGCGTGCGCCCATTCCGATAACATCTGGTATCATAGAATGACCATATATAGGTTGACGCTTGAGTGCCACCATTCGATTGCTTTCCTTTATGGCCTTTCCCCAAATAGGATTTCCATCGGCATAACTGCCACTCCAGTTGGTGTTATTTTGAATACCAAGATGGCTCAATACATAATTTGCAGCAAGAATATTTCCATCCTTCACATCAGGTATAGCGATTGATGTAGAATCTCTAGAATCCTTTACGTCAAGTTTCAAATTCTGGGCCATAATGCCTTCTGCGATGTTGTGGAATACCACTCCGCTCATACCACCTCCAGATGCAGGAAGCCCAGACTTCTGAATACATACGATACAACTATATCTAGGTTCGTCAGAAGGGAAATAACCAGCAAAACTCAGTAGATAGTTGGTTCCTCCGGCCTTATATCCGGCAGCACCTTTTGACATTTGGGCTGTTCCGGTCTTACCGGAAACTTTAAAGGATTTACTACCAGCCTTCTTTCCTAATCCGATGCTTACAACTTCTTCCAATATTTTCTGTAGCTTTTTCAATGCCTCTGGGTGATTACAGATCTTCTCTCTCATCACCTCAGGTGGATATTCCATAATGGTTTGTCCATTCTTGACCACTTTTTGTACGAATCGTGGACGCATCATCTTTCCATTGTTAGCCACAGCATTATAGAATGTAAGTGTAGAGATCGGTGGTATCTGAGTTTCATATCCGATACTCATCCATGGTAATGTCGTCTTACTCCAGTTATCATATTGTCCGTGACTATTTTTATGTGGCTTCCTTATGATTGCAGGAGTTGAACCTACCAGAGGAATCTCTAGGTCGTCAGCAATACCAGTACGGTATACGCCTTTGACGAATTTCTCAGGATCATTTCTGTAATGGTCATCAATAATTCTACTTACACCGATATTCGAGCTGTACCATAGTGTTTGAGGAAGGGTCAGCAATCCATAACCACCTTTGCGCCAGTTGTGGTCTTTCATATCTCTTCCATACATATTCCATATACCACCACCGGTTTCTACAGTATAGGTAGTGTCAACCACGCCATCATCAAGAGCTGTCAAGATAGAGATAGGTTTGAATACAGAACCAGGTTCCAGCAAGTCGCTTACAGCATGGTTCCTGATTTCACGATATTCACCATCGAAACATTTCTCCATATTTACGATAGCCTTTACGTCACCAGTAGCTACCTCCATCACGATAGCCACTCCGACATTTCCGTTGATTTCCTTTAATTCATCGATGACAGCACGTTCTGCTAAATCCTGCATGCTTACATCTATAGTTGTCACGATGTCTGCTCCATCTATAGCAGGAACGTCTGTGATGTTAAGGAATTTATTTCTTACTTTTCTTCTATGTACTACACCATTCTTACCACGTAAGATAGAGTCGTATGATAGTTCAAGTCCGAATCGTGCTGTGTCTTTTGCTCCATACATAGCGCCAATTGTTCTACCGGCAAGAGAACCGTAAGAGCGTTTGCGCGCGTTGAACTCTTCCCAGTGGAATCCCCCCTTGTATGAAGAAAGTTTGAATACCGGAAAATTTTTAATCTCCACAAACGTGTTATAGTCGATTCGCTTTGACCAAATGGCCCAATGTCTGCTTTGTTTTTTCCTTCCTTCGGATAGTGTCTTCTTGAAAGTTGCGACACTTTGCTCAGGGAATACATTATGTAGTCCTTCACAAATACTGTCCACTTTACGGTTCCAAAGCGAATCATTGTTAGCAGCATGTAGAGCTTGGAAGTCCATGTAGATTTTAAACTCCGGTAGACTGCTGGCCATTAATTGTCCATCACAACTTAGTATGTTTCCACGGCTCGGCTTTACTTGTACAGAGTCACGCTTTACACGGTCGGCTACGCGCATCCAATAATCCCTTTTGGCCGTCATGAGGAAGACCGTCTTTCCAATTACGAAGAAGGCTACAACGCTTAGTATAATAGCTATAGCGATGTATCTAGGCATAACTTTTTCTTGGTCAAACTTGCTCATTCTTCGCCCTCCGGAATATTAATAATATATGGTGGCTGATTAGCTATTTTCAGCACACTGTCTTTGTTGTTCTGAAGCATTTGCAGAATATGACTTTCACGACTTTTCTCTGTGATTTGACTGCTACTGGATAATGCTTTATATTTAGCATCCTGTAGTTCATTCTGCAATTCATCGATTTTTATCAAATCCTTCTGTACACTATATCGGTTAGAGATATAAATAATCAAGAAGAATACGATCAATATGATGAGCCATATTTGCTGTCGCATGGCTTTAGCAGACAGAATGTCCCCACCGAGAATTTTCTTGAGCGTGAAATTCTTGGAAAGTGGAGCCTCCCCTTCTATCGCTTGTTGTACGATAGCCTCTTTTAAGGAACTTACTTCGTTAGAAGTCCCTTGCTCAGAATTGGCATTGTCGTTTTTGTTATCAATATCTTCTTTCATTTTTTCTCTGCGATTCTTAATTTTGCGCTTCTGCTTCTCGGGTTTCTTTCCTGTTCCTCTCGGGTTGGAACAATCACTTTACTGTTGATAAGTTTAAATGGAGTTTCTATTCTACCAAAAAAGTCTTGTTCTATCTTTCCCTCAGGGTTTCCAGACTTCATCATATTCTTTACGATTCTGTCTTCTAGTGAGTGATATGTGATCACCGACAATCTTCCTCCCGGTTTAAGAATCGATACTGCAGCCTTTAGCATTTCTTTCAGCGCACTCATTTCGTGATTCACTTCTATTCGTAAGGCTTGAAATACCTTGGCTAAATCTTTTTTCTCGCGTTCTCGTTTGAATAAAGGCTCTATGACATTAATAAAGTCCTGAGTGGTCTCTATTTTCTTTTGTATCCTGTTTTTGCAAATTATGGATGCTAATTTTCTGGAATTCTTTAGTTCTCCATATAAATAGAAGATATCAGCCAAGTTTTCTTCCTCATAATTGTTGATGATGTCTGCGGCAGTATTGCCAGACCTTTTGTTCATTCTCATGTCGAGAGGAGCGTCGAATCTAAAAGAGAAACCTCTGGTTTCATCGTCGAAATGATGACTTGATACACCAAGATCAGCGAGTAGTCCGTCAATCTTCTCTATACCATAGTATTGCATCCAGTTCTTCAAGTATCTAAAATTAGAACGGACGAAGGTGAAATTAGGATTGGCCACGATGTTCTGTTCAGCATCGGGATCCTGGTCGAAACTGTACAGATGTCCATTGCCATTGATTCGTGATAGAATTTCACGAGAATGGCCACCACCACCGAAGGTGACATCTACATAGATTCCGCCAGGTTGTATATTGAGTCCGTCTACACTGTCCTTCAATAACACAGGTACGTGATATGTTTTGGCTGTTGTAATCATAATTCTCCTTGGTTTGAGTCTTCACTGTTTTTTGTAATATCCGACATAATGTCCTGCAGGGCTTCACGGAATTCTTCAGGTTCCATGAAAGGATTACCCTCCTCAAGGCTGCCCCATATTTCGATGGTATCATCGACACCAATAAAGGTAATGCTTTGCCCCAAATTGATTTTTTTGCTATATCTCTTTGGGATCAGAAACCTACCATTGCTGTCAAGGTTGATAAGCTCAACATTAGAAACAAAAGTTCTGAAAATTTGTTGGTGTCGAGCGTTCCATCTGTTAAGATGTGCACGTAAAGCATCCAATTGCTTGTTCCATACGGATTCTGGGTAAAGAACCAAGCATTGCTCAAAAGGATTCTTCTTTAGAACCAGTCTCTCCTCGTTAGATGCTTGTAGCACCTTGCGGAAAGCAGATGGTAGGAAAGCTCTTCCTTTAGAGTCTGTCTTGGCTTCTATGTTCCCTAAAAAACGCATACGTACATATATAATGTGAAATATGGGTTCAAAGTTACATATTTTCTACCACATTTCCCCACATTTTCCCACTTTTTTTTGTTTTTGCAGAGAAAAATATTTTTTGCTTCTGTTCATGTCTCTCTAAAACAAATCGAATTTGTTATTATTATTCTTATTTCTGTTGATGAAATCGTGTCAAAATGGTTGTTTTTTGAACTTTTTTCGAAGAAATGTAACGTTTTAGAAAAAGTTGTGTTATTTTTGCATGGTGTTATTGGAAAATGAACATGGGTGAGAAAGTAGAGAAGACAATAGACATAGAAAAGGTCCTTCAAGGGAAAATGGGAAAGAAAGCAAAACTGGTTCCGCGTTTTGTTGTTTCTTGGCTCAAACATATCATCCACGAAGATGAGGTGAACAAATTCCTTTGGGAGAGTCGAAATATAAGTGGTACAGAATGGCTCACGGAGTGTGTTCGTTATCTTAAAATGACCTTGGATATCAAGGGAATGGAGAATCTGCCGGATAAGAATGACGGAAAACTCTATACCTTTGTTTCTAATCATCCTCTTGGTGGTCAGGATGGTGTAACCTTAGGGTCTATCATAGGACAGCATTTTGATGGTAAGTTTAGGTATCTTGTGAATGATCTGCTGTTGAATTTGCCTGGTTTGAAACCTGTGAGCATAGGAATTAACAAGACAGGCAAGCAGAGTCGTGATTTCCCTCGTATGGTGGAAGCCGCTTTTCAGAGTGAGAATCATATCCTCATGTTCCCGGCAGGTTTGAATAGTAGAAAGATAAATGGGGAGATCCATGATTTGCCTTGGAAGAAAACCTTTATCAGCAAGAGTGTAGAATATCAAAGAGATGTGGTCCCTATTCATTTTAGTGGTCAAAATTCAAAGCGATTTTATCGGATAGCTAAGTTTAGTGACCGTTTCTTGCCATTTAATTTGGCTATGCTTTTCCTGGTTGATGAGATGTATAAGAATGTCGGGAAGACTTTTGAAATACGAATCGGTAAGCCAATACCTTGGCAAACCTTTGATAAGTCGAAGACACCATTGGAATGGGCTCAATATGTAGAGAACAAAGTTTATGAATTGTAAGTGAATGTGATATATGGAAGAGGAAATCATTCAGCCTATAGACAAGCAGTTGCTAAAGCGTGAACTCACTTTGGATAAGCAGTTGCGTATGACAAATAAAAGTCATAACGAAATCTATGTCGTTACTGCTCAGAATGCTCCAAATGTGATGAAGGAAATCGGTCGTTTGAGAGAGGAAGCTTTCAGAACAGCTGGTGGAGGTACTGGTAAATCTATGGATATTGATGAGTTTGATACAATGGAGAATGGCTGTCGTCAACTCATTGTGTGGAATCCTGAAAATGAGGAAATTATAGGTGGATATCGTTATTTGTTTGGTGAAGACTGGAAGATAGATTCTAGTGGACAACCTATTTTGGCGACCAGCCATATGTTTCATTTTTCGGAACAATTCATGAAAGATTATGCTCCTTATACGGTAGAACTTGGACGGTCTTTTGTAAGTCTGGAATATCAAAATGTAAGGAAAAATACAAAGAGTATCTTTGCACTCGACAATCTTTGGGATGGTTTGGGTGCTTTGACGGTAATCAATCCTAAATGTAGATATTTCTTTGGAAAGATGACGATGTATCCTTCTTATATCCGTGAAGGTAGGGATATGATTCTTTATTTTCTGAAGAAGCATTTTGAGGATAAAGACAATTTGGTGATACCTATCAAACCTTTGAAGATAGATACGCCAATAGAAAAATTGGAAAGTATCTTTACTGCGGATAATTTCAAGGATGATTACAGAATTTTGAACAAGAAGATTCGTGAACTTGGATTTAATATTCCTCCATTGGTAAATGCTTACATGAATCTAAGTCCTACCATGAAGTTGTTTGGTACGGCGATAAATTATGGTTTTGGTGATGTTGAGGAAACGGGTATCCTGATAGCTGTTGATGAAATCTTGGAAGATAAACGAGTTCGACATATCAATAGCTTTATAAAGGAACATCCTGAAGCTATGCATATTACAAGTGGGGCAAATAATGTGATTTATAAAGAAAAGAAATAAAAAATAGAAAAGGCGGAACTATTTAGGTTCCGCCTTTTTCTATATACAGTATCTCTTATGAGAGATTTTTTTATACGATTGGTAGGCTGATACCATTGATCTTTTGGTAAATATCTAATGCGTAGATATCAGTCATACCGCTGATATAATCGATGATAGCCATAATTCGAGTTTCAAGATCTTTACTATGAATGTCGTATTGACTGCTTACCCTTTTGATGAGTTGTTGAGAATAGAAACGCTCTGGGTTGATGGCAGCAGAAATGAAGACATTCATGAGTGTTTCCATAATCTTGTAACCGGATAGTTCAATATCAAGAACAGGTTTACTGTTGTATATTTTCTGAACGGATACCTCGGTACAATGTTTGTAAGCGTCCCTAGGCAATTTAGAGATATTCTTGATTAAACTGCCTTCAAACTCCCCATTTAGAATTTCTTCTTCATGTTCTACAAAGGTGTTGACACATTCGCGCTCAAGTTTTCCGATGACACAAGCCCTCATGTAAACCACTTGCTCATTTAAGTCACTTACCCCTTCTTCTTGTATTCTCTTGAGAATATCCTGTTGTGTTTCCTCCTCGAAAAATCCCAGAAGTAAATCCTTCGTCTCCTCAAACGACAGAATCTTAAGTTTGTGGGCATCTTCGATATCCATGATCTCATAACAGATATCATCGGCAGCTTCTACGAGATATACCAAGGGATGACGAGCATATTTTAAAGTTCCGTTTTGATTTTGTTCACACTTGATTCCTAATTCCTCAGCCACTTTCCGATAAGATTCCTTCTCGGAAATGAAAAAGCCGAATTTGCCATGTTTGCCGGCTAAGTCGCTGGAAAAAGGATATTTGACGATACTGGCCAACATCGAATACGTCATGACGAAACCGCCCTCACGACGTCCGCGGAAGCGATGTGTGAGCAGTCGGAAAGCATTGGCATTACCTTCAAAATGTGTGATGTCGTCCCAGAACCCAGGTGATAGCTTCTCTTTTAAGATAGCCCCTCTTCCTTCAGTAAAGTAAGTTTGAATAGCCTTCTCTCCAGAGTGTCCGAAAGGAGGATTTCCCATATCATGCGCCAGACAGGCCGCACTTACGATCGTACCGATCTCTTCGAATAGCGTATTGGTAAGTTCGGGATGTTTCTTCTTGAGTAACACACAGATGTCATTGCCGAGCGACTGGCCCAGACTGGAAACCTCAAGACTATGAGTAAGTCGGTTGTGTACGAAAATAGACCCAGGGAGTGGAAATACCTGCGTCTTGTTTTGTAGTCTTCTGAAAGGGGCAGAATAGATTAACCGATCGTAATCTCTTTTGAATTCAGAGCGGTCATCGTGGCGCTCAGCATGTTTATGCTCCTGACCAAGTCTTTTATTTGATATGAGTTGAATCCATTTCATATCGCAAAAGTAATGTAAAAATTCGATAATTTCTTTCATTTTAAGATGAAAAATGCAAATATCTGCCTAGAAATCATTATTTTTGCATTTAATTCAATTATATTCAGTACATGGTCAAGATTAAAGTTATCAATAAAGGACATCAGAAGTTGCCAGCATATGCAACAGTTCAGAGTGCAGGAATGGATTTGCGTGCAGATTTACAAGAAGATATTGTACTTCGTCCAATGCAGCGCCAGTTGATTTCTACAGGTCTCTATATCGCATTGCCAGAAGGTTATGAGGCACAGATTCGCCCCCGTTCAGGTTTGGCTCTGAAATATGGTATTACGGTATTGAACACTCCCGGAACTGTTGATGCTGATTACAGAGGTGAAATCAAAGTGCTTCTTATCAATCTATCACAAGAGAATTTCGTGATAGCCGATGGCGAACGTATTGCACAAATGGTGATAGCTAAGCATGAACAAGGCAAATGGGAAGAGGTAGAAGTGCTGGATGAAACTGAACGTGGTGATGGTGGCTATGGCCATACTGGAGTAAAATAATATCATGATGGTAAAAAATCCCCTTTTCATCGTAAAGATTGCTATAGGATTGATTGTTGTTTCAGCAATTTCTCCATCCTTGGCTCAGAAGCGAAAAAGTAAAAAGGTCATCATAGAGAGATATGATGATACTTTAAGCGAGAACACAAAGGAACGTTACAATTATTTCTTTGTGGAGGCTTCCCGTCAACAATCTTTAGGAAAATATGATAGGGCATTCGATTTGTTGAATCATGCCATTTCTTTGAATCCGAAGGGTGCTGAGGCTTATTATAACAGAGCTATGTATTTCTCTTCTTTGAAGAATGATTCTCTGGCTTTAGCCGACTTACTGACAGCAGCTCGATTGAATCCTGAGAATACTACTTATCAGGAGCGAATAGCACAGTATTATCTGGGTTCTCAGAAGTATGATCAGGCTATCGTAGCTTATGAAGCCCTTTATGACCATACCCGAGACAATCTCGAAGCCTTGCAAATTCTTTTGCAACTATATCAGCAGAATAAAGATTATAACAAGATGATTAAGACGATAAACCGTCTTGAGGTCTTGGAGGGGGAAAGTGAGAAGACGGCACTTTCCAAAGTGAGCATTTATGAGAAGAAAGGAGACAAAAAGGCGGCTTATAAAGAACTGAAGTCTTTGGTGAATCGTCATCCTTTGGATGCCAGTTATAAGATAAAACTGGGAAACTGGCTGATACAGAATAAGAAACAGAAAGAAGGCTTAAAATATTTCAGGGAAGTGCTGAAGGAAGAACCTGATAATAATGATGCTCAGGTCTCTTTGCATTACTATTATCAAGTAACGCATCAGGATTCTTTGGCTAATCAGTTACTGAATAAGATTTTGCTTAGTAGTAAAACTTCTATGCAAACTAAAGCAATCATGATGCGCAGTTTTATTCAGGAGAATGAACAACATGGTGGTGATTCTACTGTCGTGTTGAATCTCTTCAATAGGGTACTGGCTTCGTCTCAGACAGATGCGGGAATGGCCGAACTCAAGGCTGCATACATGACAGTAAAGCAGATGCCGATGGATTCAATCAATCAAGCATATCATCAGGTGCTCCAGATTGCTCCGGATAATGCAAATGCGCGATTGAGTATTATCCAGAATTTGTGGGCGGAGAAGAAATATGATGCTGTTATTGAAATGTGTAAGCCTGCACAGGAATATAATCCCGATGAAATGGCCTTTTATTATTTCGAGGGTCTTGCATATTATCAGAAAGAAGATAATGATGCAGCACTTTCTGCCTTTAAACGCGGAGTCTCCCAAATCAATGCTCAAAGTAATGCGGAAATGGTATCAGACTTCTATGCTCTGATGGGAGATATCTTGCAACAGAAAGGGAACTCCAAGGAAGCTTATGCCGCGTATGACAGTTGTCTGCAATGGAAGGATGATAACATTGGATGCCTGAACAACTATGCTTACTATCTCAGTTTAGAGAACAAAAATTTATCAAAGGCAGAACAGATGAGCTATAAGACGGTGAAGGCAGAGCCGAAAAATTCTACTTATCTCGATACTTATGCCTGGATATTGTTTATGGAGAAACGTTATTCTGAAGCGAGAATCTATATCGATCAGGCAATGAACAACATGGATTCTATTTCTTCGAATAATGTCATTCCTGAGCATGCCGGCGATATCTATTTTATGATGGGTGAAACGGATAAGGCTGTTGGATATTGGAAAAAGGCTTTGGATATGGGCAATAAATCTACGATTTTGCCGAAGAAAGTATTATATAGGAAATATTTAAAAGAATAATAGAGCATGAAAGTATCTTCAATCATAAAAGTTCTAATGGTGGGATTACCTTTGGCATTTTCCTCTTGTGGTTCTCATAAGGCATTAGTGAGTGATTCTGCTCAGCATACTGAGAAACAACAGGCTACAACTACAGATAGTAAAAGCCAAAAACTGATATTCCTACAGAAGGTTTCGGATAATCAAGTTTATGCTAAAAATATCGTTGGTAATATGACATTCCATCTTGAGGCTGGAAGCAAAAGTGTGACGTTGCCAGCTTCTCTTCATATGCGTAAGGATCAGGTGGTGAGAATCCAGCTGATGATTCCTATCTTGGGAAGCGAGATTGGAAGATTAGAATTTACTCCGGATCACGTACTTATCGTAGATCGTATGCATAAGGAGTATATACAGGCGAAATACGATGAAGTGGACTTTCTGAAGCGTCAGGGCATCAACTTTTATTCTTTGCAAGCTCTTTTCTGGAATCAACTTTTACTTCCTGGTAATAAAGAAGTTTCAGAATCAGATCTTTCCAAGTTTACAGTAGGAGAACAGGATGCTTCTAGTCAGATGATCCCTATCAGTTTTAAAAACGGGGAGATGCTGTATAAATGGAATGCAGAGGCCAGAAGTGGTCAGATTAAGGAAGCTCATGTGACATACAATAGTAAGCAAAATGGCAAGTCTGTTTTACTTATGAAATATTCTGATTTCAGAAATGTTGGGGTAAAGCAATTCCCAGCATCCCAATCTTTGCGACTCTCTACACAAGTGGGGCAGAAGCAACAGAATATGCAAGTAAATCTGGAATTGGATGAAGTGACAACAAAAAGCGATTGGAAGGTGGAAACGGAGATCTCGAGTAAATATAAGAAAGTGGCTCCAGAAGATGTAATTGGAAAATTGATGAAATTGTAATGAGAAAAATAATTATCATATTGTTGATACTTACTTTTGGAAATAGTGCTTATTCCCAGAATAAGAAAAGTCAACCAAAGAAAAACCATACCGTTCAAAAACAAGTTCCTAAAAAGCAGGTCCAAAGTGGGAAAAAAGGTAATCTCCAGAAGATTTACATGACTTCTTCGATTAGAGGACTTCAGGGACAGCGTGCTTCTATTCAGAAGAAAATCAAAGAACAAGAATTGGCTTTAAGCAAGAATAAGGCAGATGTAGAGGAACGCTTGCAGAAACTACTTGTTATCAATAGTGAAATTGATCAGCGACAAAAGAATATTGAAGGTATACAGCAGGATATTACTCATCTTGAGGGTAATATCGGTATCTTGAAAAGTCAGTTGAAGACTTTGGAAAAGCAGTTGCAGGATCGCAAGAATAAGTATATCAGTAGTATGCGATATATGTCGCGCCGACATAATCTACAAGACAAACTGATGTTCATCTTTAGTGCCAAGAATCTGGCTCAGATGTATCGTCGTTTCCAGTTTATCCGCCAGTATTCTTCTTATCAGAAGGCTCAGGGTGAGATGGTACAGGCCAAACAACTAGAGATCAATGATAAGCATAAACAATTAGAAACAGTAAAAGGTCATAAAAATAACTTGTTGAATAAAGGTCAACAGGAAAAACTACAACTGCAAGGTAAGCAGACAGAACAGCAAGAAGTTGTAAAAGGGCTGCAGCAACAGCAAAAGACAATTCAGAGCATCATAGACCAACAGCGCCAGAAGGATGCAGCTCTGAATGCTCAGATTGATCGTTTGGTCGCTCGGGAAATTGCTAAAGCTCGTGCTCGTGCTGCTGCAGAGGCTAAAAAACGTGCCGCTGCTGCGGAAGCAGCAAGAAAGCGTGCTGCAGAACTTGCTCGAAAGAAGGCTGCTGCTGAGGCTGCTGCGCGAGAGAATGCACGAAGGATTGCAGAGGCCAAAGCCCGTGAGGAAAAGTTGAGAGCAGAAGCTGCGGCTGCAGCAAAGGCCGCTGAAGAGGCTCGACGTGCTCAGGCTGCCGCAGAAGCACAGAAACGTGCTGCTGCAGAACAACAAGCAAGACAGGCTGCTATACGAAAAGCTCAGGCAGAACAGGCTGCCAAAGAAGCTGAGGCTGCCCGTGTCGCTGCAGAACGAAAGGCTGCTGCTGATAAGGAACGTAGTGCCCAGGCAATTTCTAAGGCACGCGAAGAAGCTGAGGAAGCCAATAATTTCAGTACGGTGGATCGTATGATGTCGAATGGCTTTGAAAGTAATCGTGGTAGATTACCTATGCCTATCACCGGAAGTTATCGTATTGTCAGCCACTTTGGGCAACACTCTGTAGAGGGACTGAAAGGCGTAACTCTCGATAACAAAGGTATTAATATCTTAGGAAAACCTGGGTGTGTGGCAAGAGCTGTTTATGACGGAGAAGTTAGTGCCGTAACTGGTTATCGTGGAACATGGGTTGTTATGGTACGACATGGCGAATACATCTCTGTATACTGTAATCTGAAATCTGTATCAGTAAGGACAGGACAGAGAGTAAGTACTCGTCAGGCTTTGGGTGCAGTAGGAACGGATAATATTCTACAATTCCAATTGCGTAAGGAGTTCTCGAAACTGAACCCAGAGGTTTGGTTGGGCAGATAAATTATAGGATAGCGCCATTGAGTAAAAGAAAATATTGCTTAATGGCGTTTCTTATTTCCTCGATTTTGATGTATTCATCGGCAGAATGACTTCTTGATGAGTTCCCCGGTCCAAGTTTGAATGAAGGGAAAGGCATTAATGCTTGATCACTAAGCGTAGGACTTCCAAAAGGTTGCATTCCCATCTCAATACATTTCTGTATCAAAGGATGCTGGAGATCTATGTGCGAAGATTTAAGTCTGAAAGAATGAGCCTTGCATTCGCATGACACATGTTTGCGGATGAAGTCGTATACATCCTCATTGTCGTAGAACTCGTTTGTACGAATGTCAACGAGAGCTTTACATTCATCGGGGATAACATTATGTTGCGTCCCCGCATGTACGACAGTAACCGTCATCTTTGTAGGACCAAGGAAATCACTGATCTTCTTGAATTTATAATCTCTGATCCATGTAAGATCATCCAAGATTTCGTAGATAGCATTCTTTCCCTCGTTTCTAGCTGCGTGTCCACTTACCCCATGAGCAATCAAGTCTATTACCATTAGCCCCTTTTCAGCTACGGCAGGTTGCATTCCGGTAGGTTCTCCAACAATGGCGATGTCTATTTCGGGTAATAGGGGAAGTACCGAAGCAATACCGTTTGCTCCGGAAATCTCCTCTTCAGATGAAGCAAGATAGATGTAATTATAGTTTTGCTCTTCTTCTGATAAGAGTCTGAAAATTTGCAGTAAAGATACCAGACCACCGCCACAATCGTTACTTCCTAAACCATAAAGTCTTTCGTCCTCTATTATAGGAAGGAAAGGATCCTTAGTCCATGAAGTCGTTGGCTTTACGGTATCGATATGCGCATTGAGTAATAGAGTCTTTTTGTTATGGTCCCAATGATCCGAGAGCGTCCATATGTTATTACCCGATCTATGCGTCTTATATCCATATTTACAAAGAGTAAACTCGATGATATCAGCAGCTTTCTCCTCTTGTCTGCTGATTGATGGTGTTGCAATTAGTTTTTTCAGTAATTCAACAGCCTCTAGTGTATAATCTTCTTGTTTCATATCAGAGACAAAGATAGTAAAAAGTTTGCGTTATATACCCTTCATGCCACAGTTTTGGCATAAAAAATTTTGTTTTGTTGTTGATTTACATTATCTTTGCATAAAATAAAACGATAAGCTTATGCAGACAAGATGTCATCTTTCAGTACTGATTCATGAACAGGCAAAAAAATATGGAGATAAGCCAGCATTGACTTTTAGAAATTTTGGAAGTTTAAAATGGAAGACAGTGTCATGGAATCAGTTCTCTCTGAGAGTAAAGCAAGTTAGTAATGCTTTATTAAACCTTGGAGCGAAGCCACAGGAGAATATTGCTGTTTTTTCACAGAATTGTATACACTATCTTTATACCGATTTTGGTGCTTATGGTGATAGAATAGTTTCTATACCATTCTATGCCACGAGTAGCGAACAGCAGATTCAATATATGGTAAATGACGCTCAGGTTCGTTTCCTTTTTGTAGGCGAGCAGGAGCAATACGACAAGGCACATAGAATCTTTGCCTTGTGTCCTTCTTTGGAGAGAATCATCATCTTTGACAGAAGTGTACGTATCAGTACCCATGATCCAGCTGCACTTTACTTTGAAGATTTCCTTAAACTTGGTGAAAACCTTCCACGACAGAGCGAGGTTGAAGAATGTTGGCGTCAGGCTAGTGGGGATGATATTTGTAATATTCTATACACCAGTGGTACAACAGGCGATAGCAAGGGTGTTGTATTGACATATAGCCAGTATGCTGCTGCACTTGAGGGAAACGACGAATGTGTCCCTGTAGGCGAGAAGGATCGTGTGATCAACTTTTTACCATTTACACATATTTTTGAGCGTGGATGGGCATATTTGGCCTTGTCAGAAGGAGCACAGATGATAATCAATACTTATCCAAAGGAAATTCAGGAAAGTATGCGCCAGACACATCCTACCTGTATGAGTTCTGTACCTCGCTTCTGGGAAAAGGTATATATTGCAGTAAAATCTAAGATTGACAATTCAAGTGCATGGCAGAGGAAGATCTTTAAGCATGCCTTGGCAGTCGGTCGCAAGCGCAATATAGAATATCTTAGTCGTGGTCGTCGTGTGCCTTTAACTTTGGAATTGGAATATCAGATCATCAATAAATCAATTTTGAGTCTTGTCAGAAAGCAGATAGGATTAGAGAATGCAAATATCTTCCCGACTGCAGGTGCTTATGTTTCACCGGAAGTTGAGGAATTTGTACATTCCATCGGTATTTTCATGATCGTAGGCTATGGTCTTACAGAGAGTTTGGCTACTGTATCTTGTGACCATCGAGATAAGCCTTATACAATAGGTTCTGTAGGTAGACCAATTTCCAGTATAGAAATTAAAATAGGCGATGATGATGAAATCTTGCTTAAGGGTCCTACGATTACTCGAGGCTATTATCATCGAGACAATATTAATGCAAAAGCCTTTGATAAGGATGGATTTTTCCATACGGGTGATGCAGGATATTTGAAAGATGGCGAGCTCTACTTAAAAGAAAGAATCAAGGATCTTTTCAAGACTTCTAATGGTAAGTATATTGCTCCGCAACAGGTGGAAGCATTACTGTTAGTAGATAAATACATTGATCAGGTTGCAGTGATAGCCGATCAGCGTAAGTTTGTCTCAGCATTAGTAGTACCGGAGTTTAGAATTCTTGAGGAATATGCTCGTGAAAATAGAATAAAGTTTGAGACGCGAGAGGATCTCTGTAATAATGAGAAAATCCAAAAGATGATGATGGAACGTATCAGTACCTTGCAACAGGGACTGGCACATTATGAGCAAATCAAACGAATGACATTGCTTCCGCATCATTTTTCGATGGAATCTGGTGAATTGACGAATACATTGAAATTGAAGCGCCCTGTAATCAATAAAGTCTATAAGGATGTTATTGATAGGATGTATGCAGAATAATTGTTGAATATAGAATAATAAAAAGTGATAACAGCAGATCAGTTAAAAGATGTAGTGGATCGTGTGGGTGCATTGCATCATTATCTAAATATTGATAGAAAACAGGTAGAGTTCGAAGAAGAACAACTTAGAACTCAGGCTCCAGACTTTTGGGACGATCCTAAAAGAGCTGAAGCGCAGATGAAGAAAGTAAAAGGAATAGAGAAATGGCTCAAAGGATATCAGGAAGTAAAGAACTTTGCTGATGAGTTGCAATTGGCTTTCGACTTCTATAAAGACGAGATGGTTACGGAGGAAGAAGTTGATGCAGACTATGATAAAGCGATTAAAGCCATTGAAGAACTTGAGCTGATGAACATGCTTCGTCAGGAAGAGGATTCCATGGATGCAGTATTGAAAATCAACTCTGGTGCTGGTGGCACGGAGAGCCAGGATTGGGCTTCTATGCTTATGCGTATGTATACGAGATGGTCAGAGGCTCATGGTTACAAAGTGAAAATTACCAATCTACAAGATGGTGATGAAGCCGGAATCAAGAGCGTAGAGATGACCATAGAAGGTGGTGAATATGCTTATGGATTCCTAAAGAGTGAGAATGGTGTTCATCGTTTAGTACGTGTCTCACCTTATAATGCACAAGGCAAGCGTATGACGAGTTTTGCCAGTGTCTTTGTCACACCACTGGTAGATGATACCATCGAAATCTATGTTGATCCAGCCAAGGTAAGTTGGGATACATTCCGTTCTAGTGGTGCTGGTGGTCAGAATGTAAATAAGGTGGAGTCGGGTGTCCGACTGAGATATCAGTATGAAGATCCTGATACCGGCGAGAAAGAAGAAATTCTTATCGAGAATACCGAGACAAGAGACCAGCCTAAGAACCGTGCCAAGGCAATGCTGCTCTTGAAGAGTCAGTTGTATGATAGGGCACTGAAGAAGAAACAGGCCGAACAAGCAAAGGTCGAGGCTGGAAAGAAAAAGATAGAATGGGGTAGTCAGATTCGAAGTTATGTCTTTGACGATCGTCGTGTAAAAGATCATCGCACAGGTTATCAAACCTCAGATGTCGATGGCGTCATGGATGGAAAGATAGACGATTTCATCAAGTCGTATCTGATGGAGTTTGCCGCTTCTGATGCAGAAAAGGAAGATTAATAACCTATAATAATTAAAACTATGAGTAGTAATAAAGATTTAAGAAGAGCAAAGCATGCTGCTTACGAAAAAAAGCAAGAAGAGAAAGGTAAGCGAATCGTTAATTGGATTTTCGCAGGCTTGATAATTCTAGCTATTATCTTTATGATTGCTTCAATGAGCATGTAAGCAGATGAGTGGAATAGAAATAGAAAGAAAGTTTTTAGTTAGAAAAGGCGATGCTTATAAAAGCGCCGCCTTTTCAAGTAGTCGTATCAAACAAGGATACATACCAGCTCAAGGGGCTACGGTGAGGATTCGTGTACGTGATAAACAAGGTTTCCTCACAATTAAAGGAAAAAGCTATAATGGAGGTATGTCTCGTTATGAATTCGAAAAAGAGATAACACCAGACGAGGCTGAGAATCTCCTGAAGCTCTGTCAAGGTGGCCTTATAGATAAAACACGCTATTTAGTGAAGGTAGGTTCTCATGTTTTTGAAGTTGATGAGTTTTATGGAGAGAACCAAGGGTTGGTAATGGCAGAAGTTGAACTGAAAGATGAAAATGAGGAATACGAGAAACCATCATTTGTTGGCTTGGAAGTTACAGGCGATCATAGGTTTTATAATTCCCATCTGCTTACTCATCCCTTCTCAGAGTGGAAAGACACTTTGCCAGAAGAATACCGATAAATTGTGCCAAGAACACTCCCACACAGTCTGCTATGAAGTCGAGCCATTCTCCACTTCGCCTTCCTCCTGTACAATAGGCTTGTAGTATTTCTATGAGTCCTCCCATGAATATAGGTATGATACAAGTCCATATTAGCATTCTTCTAATATGGATTTTCTTTTTCATAATAATCTCTTCTATCCAGAAAGTACAGCATAATACTAGATACATCGCGATATGAGTCCACTTGTCAATCAATGTGACACCAGACAGGGGCGTTTCTGGTATATCAATAAAGCATAATAGCCAGATTATGATGAATATGAAACAAGAAATAGGGTGTCTTGTTAAAATGTGATGCATAATTAATAAATTTACTTTCGATTTGTATGTAAAGATAAGATTTTTTTTATAATTTTGCAAACGAATGATTATATTATGTTAGTATGACAGAACAGAGAGGTAATTTTGGAAGTAAATTAGGAGCGATATTGGCCACAGCAGGATCAGCGGTAGGTCTCGGTAATATTTGGCGATTCCCATATATGACAGGTGAAAATGGAGGTGCAGCCTTTATACTTATATATATAATATGTGTCTTATTATTGGGTATTCCATGTATGTTGGGTGAATTTATCATCGGTCGTCATGGAGCATCTAATACGTATAGAGCATATAGCAAGTTATCAGAAGGAAAAGCTTGGAAGTATGTAGGATTGTTAGGCGTTGTTACAGGTTTCCTTATTACAGGTTATTATGCTGTTGTTGCCGGTTGGTGCTTACAGTATATCTTTGCTACAGTAATGGGACATCTTAATGGAACCCCACAGTATTATATCGATTATTTCAATGATTTCTCAACCAATCCGTTACGACCGATTTTTTGGACAGCAGTAATTATAGGCATTACCCATTTCGTAATTGTCCATGGAGTAAGAGGAGGAATAGAGCGTGCCTCGAAATTATTGATGCCTACATTATTCGTTCTTTTACTTGTCATTGTTGTAGCATCTTGTATGCTTCCAAACGCCTCTCAAGGTATAAGATTTTTGTTTTATCCAGAATTGGATAAGTTAAATTCAGAAGTTTTTCTAGGAGCATTAGGTCAGTCCTTTTATTCCCTTAGTATTGCAATGGGATGTATCTGCACATATGCTTCATATTTTAGTCGTCAGACCAACCTTACTACTTCAGCTATTCAGATTGGTATCATTGATAGTATCGTAGCCATCTTAGCGGGATTGATGATATTTCCAGCAGCATTTTCCGTTGGTGTAAATCCAGATAGTGGTCCATCGTTGATATTCATCACATTACCTAATGTGTTTCAGCAAGCCTTTGGCGGTTCCTCATTTGTCGGACTTATCATATCTCTGATGTTCTATACCTTACTGTCTTTAGCAGCACTAACATCATTGATGTCCTTGCATGAAGTGAGTACAGCATTCTTTTATGAAGAATTACATATCAGTCGTAAGAAAGGTGCAGTTATTGTTACAATAAGTACGTTGATTATAGGTGCAATCTGTTCTTTGTCACTTGGAGAATGGAACTTTCTTTCTCTTTCAGGAAAGAACTTGTTTAGTATCTTTGACTTTGTAACTGGACAGATATTTCTACCTCTTGGTGGATTTCTTACATGTATATTTCTTGGCTGGTATGTGCCCAAAGATATTCTTAAAAGTGAGTTTACCAATTGGGGAACATTGAAAGGTACATTTTTTGGAATATTCCTTTTCCTGATTCGTTTTGTATGTCCAATATCTATATTGGCAATATTCCTTCATCAGTTTAATATCATTTAGTTATGGAACGTGGCAGTTTTGGTACGAAGATAGGTGTTATCCTAGCGACGGCAGGTTCAGCGGTGGGATTAGGTAATATCTGGCGCTTCCCTTATATGACGGGTGAGAATGGAGGAGCAGCTTTTATTTTTATTTATTTGATATGTGTCTTCATTCTCGGCATCCCAGGGATGATAGCCGAATTTATCATCGGTCGTCATTCTGCAGCAAATGCGGTGAGAGCCTATAAGAACATGGGCGGAAAATGTTGGTCATATGTTGGATTGATGGGCGCAATAACTTCAATGATTATCCTCGGCTTCTATGCCGTCATAGCCGGTTGGTGTCTTCAGTATCTATATGCCGCCCTCATGGGTAATATTGGCGGAGATGTAACTTCCGTACAAAACTATTTCAAGGAATTCGTCTCTAACCCTATAGAACCTATAGTATGGACGATAACATTTATTTTGATCACCCATTTTGTTGTTACTAAAGGAGTAAAGAAAGGTATAGAGAAAGTTTCCAATATCCTTATGCCAACTTTGTTTGTACTTCTTCTCATTATAGTAATATCCTCTTGTACATTACCAGGAGCAATAAAAGGTATAGAATTCTTGTTCTATCCGGATTTCTCGAAGGTGACATCCAAAGTGCTACTAGATGCCCTTGGACAAGGATTCTTTTCCTTGAGTTTAGGAACAGCATGCCTTTGTACCTATGCCAGCTATTTCAGTCGTCAGACCGATTTGTTGAAGTCATCAATCCAAATAGCCGGTATAGACACCATAATAGCAATCTTTGCCGGTCTGATGATATTCCCAGCAGCCTTCTCTGTTGGAGTAAACCCGGATAGCGGTCCTGCGTTGATATTCATTACCTTGCCAAATGTATTCCAGCAAGCCTTTGGGTCACTTCCCGTATTTGCTTATATTATCGGGGTATTGTTTTATGCATTATTGGCATTGGCAGCCTTAACCTCAACGATCTCAATGCATGAGATAGGCACAGCATTCTTTTTTGAAGAATTACACATCAGTAGAAAAAAAGGAGCTTGGATAGAGACTGGAATATGTATTTGTATCGGAATACTATGTTCCTTGTCACAAGGTGCTGCAAAGATAAATATCTTTGGTGTAGATTTCCTGTCTTGTTGTGATTTCCTTACCTCAGATATCTTATTACCATTAGGTTCGTTTCTCACTTGTATATTAATAGGAAGAGTTGTAGACAAGCATGTTGTAAAGGACGAGTTTACCAATTGGGGAACAGTAAGTCGCAGTTTTTATGCCATTTGGCTGTTTGGCATCCGTTGGGTTTGTCCGATATGTATTATCTTTGTATTTTTACATCAACTTCATATAATATAGTTAGATTTGTCCCGTTACAATATAAAAGGATTGTATCGAGGAAAATATGTTAAAAGAATTTTTTTATTTGCAGAAAAGCGACCGACAAGCTATTTTGGTCCTTTTATCTGCAATTATTATTGCTCTAGTTTTTGTTTTTGGCGTTGGAAGTCATCATACTACCACTTCTGTGTCACCGAATTCTGATAAAGAATATAGCAGAGGGTATTATTCCAAGGATGGTAAACATCTATACTATAATATAGAGGGCCGTCAAGCCGAATTGTTTCCTTTTGATCCTAATACAGCTGATAGTACAGAACTGCTGAGATTAGGATTAGCTCCTTTCCAAGTGAGAAATATTTATCATTATCGTGCAAAAGGAGGAGTCTTTCATAGTGCGAATGATTTTGCTCGTTTATATGGATTGACAAGAAAACAATATCGAATGTTAGAGCCTTACATTCAGATTTCCAGTGATTATCTTCCTGCTTCCGATTTATATCAGAGTAGGGGATTCGTTCGAGATACTATGCGATTATCCCCCGTACATCATATCTCCGATAAACTGAAACCGGGTGAAACGATTCTGTTGAATGCATCAGATACTACATTATTAAAGAAAGTGCCTGGAATTGGAAGTGGATATGCCAAGGCAATCGTAAACCTAAGAAATAGATATGGTGGATTGTATGACCCACGACAGTTGTTGGATATCAGTGAATTTCCTGTTGATGCTTTGAAATATTTTAGGGTAGATCTCTCAGGAATTACGAAGATCAATATCAATAAGCTTAGTGTGAACCAATTACGCCGCCATCCATACATCAATTTCTATCAGGCAAAAGCGATTTTTGATTATCGTCGCACACACGGACCTATTCATGACTTGCGTGAATTGGCTAATCATCCGGATTTTCCTCCGGCAGAGATAGAACGTCTTCAACCTTATGTAGAATATTAAAGAAAAGTTCATCCGATGAAGGTACAAAACTTATCGGATGAACTTTTTATAATATTTAAACTTTAGTCAACGAACTGTTAATAGAAAAAGTGTTCAGCTTTTGGTTGCTTCTAGAACGAATAAGAATACCAATATACAGGAAAGCCTAAAGAAACGTTCTCGAAAAAGTTGTTTTTCTGAATGAAGTTAACTTCATCGGCTTACGCAGTTAACTTCGTAAGCTCACGCGAATAGGTTTGTTGGCTTACATAGTTAACCGAATAAGCCCATATACCCAGTATGTTCCGTGGATAAAATTAAAAAGAAAAAATATAAGTTATTGATAATCAATGAATTATATTTTGATTATATTTCGAATATTCATAGTCAACCATTTCCTGATTCTGAATTTGCGAATTATGGACCTCTTTTATCAGCTGAAAATTAAACAATGAAAGGTTTGTTAAACTTCCCTGGATTCAAGTTAAGAGTTCTCCTTATTTCTTTGTCAGAAAGGAAATAATTCTATACCTTTGTATGTGTTGATGGTTTATTGTCCATTTACACAAAAATGCACAAGAAGGAAAGGGAATTCCTTTAACCCTCCAATATAATGATAAAGGAGCCAAACAATTCCTGTGAGGCGGGCACCTCAGAAATATTTTCATGTGATATTTAAAATTGTAGGCGTAAAGGTAGCAATTATATAGGAAATTAAACAGCTCCTTGTTTATCACGGAGAAATTACTCTAGATGAATACCTTCGCACGGTTTTTCGATAAGTTCTACTTGTTTTCTATATAAAACAAAAAAGGAACTAATCCTTAGATTAATTCCTTTCTGTCGGGATTAGGCGACTCGAACGCCCGACCCCTACGTCCCGAACGTAGTGCGCTACCAACTGCGCTAAATCCCGATTCGTGGATGCAAAGATACACCAAAAAAACGAAATATGATAATTTTCTTAAAGAAAATTGCTCAAAAATTTGTCAATTCCGAATAAAAGCCCTATCTTTGCAACCGCATTTCAGAAATGGTACCTTAGCTCAGGTGGTAGAGCAATGGACTGAAAATCCATGTGTCCTTGGTTCAACTCCAAGAGGTACCACTAAAAAGCCGAATCTTTTAAGATTCGGCTTTTCTTTTATAGCATTCCCGGAAGTTCAAAAAGTTTGATACCGTTAGATCCCTTTATTAAGATATATTGATCTGTAGGTTTATGCTTAGCTATTTCCTCTTTTACCTCCTCAACATTAGTGAATTTTCTAAAGTCTGTCTTTGTTTTGCAGAACTCTTCTCCTACAAGCCAAATATTGCAGAGCCCATATTCTTTAAGCAAATCTACAATCTTCTGATGTTCTGCTAAAGAAGTCTCACCAAGCTCACGCATATCACCAAGGATAGCCATCTTGTTAGGTACATCCATCACCTTAAAGTTTTCTATGGCAGCAGACATACTGGATGGATTTGCGTTATAAGCATCAACGATGAGTTTGTTACTGTCAGTAACAGTCAACTGACTTCTATTGTTGTTTGGAATATAATTTTCTAGTGCATGATTGATAGCCTCCGGTTCTACTCCGAAGTTTAAACCTATCGTTATCGCAGCCAACATGTTGTCGATGTTGTAAGAACCGATCAAATGAGTTTGAACCTCATAGATTCTTGCGTTCATAGATTTATCAGCAGAATTTTGTTTCCAAGCAAACTTAAGGAAAGGAGCACAGCAGATCACATTTCCCTCTACGCTGGCGTTTTCTGATCGACCATAAGTGATGATTCTGTTCATTTCGCGTGAAGTTGCCATCTCTACGAGATCATCATTGCTTTCGTTCAGGAATATCAATCCCTCATTAGCTTTGATAAAGTCGTATAACTCACCTTTCGTCTTCTTCACCCCCTCGAAAGAACCGAAACCTTGTAGATGTGCCCTTCCTACGTTTGTAATCATACCACAAGTAGGTTCTACATAGTCGATAAGTTTCTTGATGTCACCCGGATGACTGGCTCCCATCTCAACAACGGCAATCTCATGATTCTCGTTCAGGCGGAAAAGAGTCTTTGGTACGCCCACATCATTGTTGAAGTTACCCTCCGTGTGCATGACATTATACTTTTCCGAAAGAACAGCCGAAATAAGTTCCTTAGTAGTTGTCTTTCCGTTGGTACCCGTGATGCCAATTACCGGAATATCGAATTGTCTGCGATGTTCCCTTGCCAGTTCCTTGAAAGTTGTCAAGCAATCCTCTACTAATAAGTATCGAGAGTCATTCTCGACCATGTATTCTTTTTCATCGATAATTGCATAAGCGCATCCCTTCTCCAATGCCATCTTTGCAAATTTGTTGCCATCGAAAGACGCCCCTTTCAAGGCCAAGAAGATACTTCCTTTAGGACAGTCTCTGCTATCTGTAGTAATAGTAGGATGTTCTTGATAGATTTTGTATAATTCAGTTATTTCCATTATCTACTATAATTTTTGTGCAAATATAAGGCAAAAATTACAAAATGAGGTCGATTTCTCGATTAATATTGTTATTTTTGCCTTTATGAATATGCAATTAGATTATACAATTAATGTGAGAGGAAAATTATTATCCCTCAAGCAACCCCAAGTAATGGGTATATTGAACTGTACACCAGATAGTTTCTATGCTGGTAGTCGAAAACAAACAGAAAAGGAAATCATTGATAGAGCCAATCAGATTATTGCTGAGGGTGGTTCTATTATAGATATCGGAGCATATTCTACACGTCCAGGAGCAGCCGAGGTGAGTGAAGAAGAAGAGATGAAGCGATTGCGCTTCGCCTTATCCTTAGTGAGAAAGGAGCATCCTGATAGTATTATCTCTATAGATACTTATCGTGCCAAAGTAGCCCAGATGTCGGTTGAAGAATATGGTGCCGATATTATCAATGACGTATCAGAAGGAGGCCTGACCGGTATTGTGGACACCCCATTGGAGCAGACAGATGATGTTTATCCAGAGATCTTCCGCATGATGGGGCAGCTCAAGGTTCCATATATTCTGATGTCTGTTCAGGGAAACCTTCATGATATGATCAAGAATTTTTCCAAAGAAGTTCAACAACTACGTGATTTGTCGGTAAAGGATATCATTCTCGATCCGGGTTTTGGTTTCGGAAAAGATATACAGGCCAACTATGATATACTGTCAGATATGGATGAATTGCGCTGTTTTGAGTTACCTATTCTTGTAGGCGTTTCCAGAAAGCGCATGATACATCAGTTGTTAGATATTTCTGTTGATGAGGCCCTGAATGGAACAACTATTGTAAATACAATATCCTTGATGAAAGGTGCCAATATCTTGAGAGTACATGATGTAAAGGAAGCTGTGCAAGCTGTGAAAATCGTAGAACAATTATCAAAATAATACCTTTATGTTAGAATTTGGAATAAAAGACATTATCGATATTATTCTAGTGGCTTTGATGCTTTATTACATCTATCGCCTGATGAAAGAAAGCCGCTCTTTGAATATCTTTGTCGGCATTATGCTTTTTGTTCTGATTTGGCTTTTTGTGAGCCAGATACTTGAAATGAAACTACTTGGTGCGATTCTCGACAAGTTGGTAAGTGTAGGAGTCATAGCCTTGATAGTGATATTTCAGGAAGATATACGCAAGTTCTTGTATGAAATTGGTTCACAGAAAGGTATTCGTCGCTTAGTATTATTTCTTAAAACCAATAAAAATAATGGCAAGGAAGTAGATAAGGAAACGATTATGCCAATCGTTATGGCTTGCATGAGTATGAGCAAGAAAAATATCGGTGCCTTGATCGTTATTCAGCGCGGTGTGCCTCTTACCGATATTGTAGATACCGGTGAAAGAATTGATGCAAATGTCAATCAGCGACTGATAGAAAACATCTTCTTTAAGAATTCTCCGCTTCATGATGGAGCAATGATCGTCTCAGATAAAAGAATAGAAGCTGCGGGGTGCATACTTCCAGTCAGCCATAGTCTCGATATACCAAAAGAGTTAGGGTTGCGTCATCGTGCAGCTATGGGCATCTCACAAAATAGTGATGCTATTTCTATTGTCGTTTCAGAGGAGACCGGTAGAATATCAGTAGCGATAAAAGGCGAATTTAAACTACGACTCTCTGCAGAGGAATTGGAAAGCATTCTAACGAATGAAATGTTTTAGTAAAAATTATCTCTAAACTCTAAAATGAGTGAATTATTTTTTGTACTTTTGCAAAGTCTAAATAGCAAATTCAAGAAATATCGAGAAAATATTTTTATTATATACAAACTATGGATTTATTAAGTCAGATTGTAGCGCGTGCAAAGGCAAATAAACAGCGCATTGTGCTCCCTGAGGCAGAAGAGGAGCGTACGTTAAAGGCAGCCGACAAGGCTTTAGGTGATGATCTTGCAGATCTTATCCTCATTGGTAACCCTGACAATATTAAGACACTTGCAGCAAAGTGGAATCTTAAAAATATCGACAAGGCTACTATCGTAGATCCTCTTAATAACCCTAAGACTGAGGAATATGCAGAGAAGTTAGCGGAACTTCGTAAAAAGAAGGGCATGACAATAGAGCAGGCTCGTGAATTGGTCACTAAGAATAATTTGTACTTAGGATGTATGATCATCAAGACAGAAGGTGCAGATGGTCAGATCTCTGGTGCTCTTTCTACTACAGGTGATACATTGCGTCCAGCTCTTCAGATTATCAAGTGCGCTCCTGGCATTTCTTGTGTTTCCGGTGCTATGCTTCTTATCACAGAGCACAAAGAATATGGTGATAATGGTGTTGTCGTTATGGGCGATGTTGCTGTTACTCCAAATCCTACAGCTGATCAACTTTCTCAGATTGCTTATACTACAGCACAGACAGCTAAGAGTGTTGCAGGTATCGCAGATCCACGTGTAGCTATGTTGAGTTTCTCAACCAAGGGCTCTGCTAAAGATGCCAAGGACAAGGAAACCGGCAAGAGCGTATATATCATCGACAAGGTGGTAGAAGCAACAAAACTTGCCAAGGAAAATTATCCTGACTTGAAAGTAGATGGTGAACTTCAGGCTGACGCAGCCCTTGTTCCTGCCGTAGCAGCTAAGAAGGCTCCAGGTAGCGACATAGCAGGTCAGGCTAACGTACTTGTAGCTCCTAACCTTGAGGTAGGTAATATTGGCTATAAGCTCGTTCAGCGTTTAGGTGGTGCTATTGCTATTGGTCCTATCCTGCAGGGTATTGCTCGTCCTGTTAATGATTTGAGCCGTGGTTGTTCTGTAGACGACATCTACTATATGATTGCCATCACCTCATGTCAGGCACAAGACGCAAAATAATCAAATGATAATAAAGCCTTTCTGCGAAGAGAGGCTTGTTTAAATTTATAAATAACAGATACAAATATTATGAATATTCTAGTATTGAACTGTGGAAGCAGTTCTATTAAATATAAATTGTACAATATGGACGATGAGTCTGTATTGGCACAGGGTGGTGTAGAGCGTATCGGTCTTGATAATGCTTTCATCAAGGTAAAACTCGCCAATGGCGAGAAGAAGCAGATCATGGCTGATCTTCCTACTCACAAAGAAGGCGTTAGCTTAGTATTCAAGTGCCTTCTTGACCCAGAGATTGGTGCAATCAAAGATTTGAAAGAAATCGACGCCGTAGGTCATCGTATTGTGCAAGGTGGCGATAAGTTCAACCAGAGTGTTATCGTTGACCAGAGTGTAGAGGACGGTATTGAGGAACTCTGTGACCTTGCTCCTGTTCACAATGCCGGTCACCTCAAAGGTATTCGTGCTGTAGATTCATTGATGCCTAATACACCTCAGGTTTGTGTTTTTGACAACGCCTTCCATAGCACCATGCCAGACTACGCATACCTCTATGCAGTTCCTTACGAGCTATATCAGAAGTATCACGTACGCCGTTACGGTTTCCACGGAACCAGTCATCGTTATGTATCTAAGCGCGTATGCGAAATCTTAGGTCTTGACATCAACAATTCTAAGATCATCACTTGCCATATCGGTAATGGTGCCAGTGTTGCTGCTATCAAGAACGGTAAAGTTATCGATACCTCAATGGGTCTTACTCCATTAGCAGGTTTGATGATGGGTAGTCGTTCAGGTGACATCGACGCCTCTGCAGTAACCTACATCATGGAGAAGTTAGGTTTGAAGCCACAAGAGATGGCCGATTATCTGAATAAGAAGAGTGGCGTATTAGGTATCACAGGTATCTCTAGTGATATGCGTGATATCGAGTCAGCAGCAAAAGAGGGTAATGAGCGTGCTCAGTTAGCATTGAAGATGTACGACTATCGTATCAAGAAATACATTGGCGCTTATACAGCAGCTCTTGGTGGCGTTGATGCCGTTGTCTTCACAGCAGGTGTTGGTGAGAACCAGACAAGCACCCGTGAGAAATCTTGCGAAGGCCTAGAATATCTTGGCATAAAGATAGATGTTGCCAAGAATGCTACTGTTCATGGAGAGGAAGCTATTATTTCAACACCAGATTCTAAGGTTAAGGTTGTTGTTGTTCCTACTGATGAGGAAATAGTTATCGCTCGTGATACAAAGGCATTGGTAGAAAAAGCCAAGTAAATCTAAAATAAAATATTATGGGATGAGCAGAAATGTTCATCCCTTTTTTTATATCAACACACAATATGAACACAAAGATTATCACTTTTGGAGAAATTATGTTGAGGCTTTCCAAGCCGGGTTATCGTCGACTCACCGAAGGCACAGTATTTCATGGCAACTATGGAGGAAGTGAAGCCAATGTAGCCGTATCATTGGCATGCCTTGGAAATAACGTAGAGTTTGTTACCCGTGTTCCAGCGGGAGCGATGGGAGAGGCCGCCCTGATGCACCTCCGAGAGTATGGGGTTTCTGTGAATCATGTTGTGCGTGGTGGCGACCGCCTTGGTACTTATTATTTTGAAGAAGCCGCAGCAATGCGCAACAGTCGTGTCGTCTATGATCGAAAAGGTTCATCCTTCTATACCCTGAAACAAGGTATGATATCATGGAAAGAAATTCTACGTGAAGCTTCACTATTCCATTGCTCAGGCATCACCTGTGCGATAAGTCGTGACGCTATGGAGACAACCTTTGATGCCGTGAGGATGGCCAGTGAGATGGGACTTACCATAGCCTGTGATATTAACTATCGTAAGAATCTCTGGGGATATGGACTAGAACCACATGACGTACTTTTCCTGTTGATGCAATATAGCGACATCATCTTTGGCGACCAGAACGAGTGGGAGATAGCGAGTGGCGTTAGACATATACCATTCCCAGCACTTAACAGCGAATACCAGATAGACAAAGAATCCTATGCTCAGTATTTTGAGAAGATGCACCAGCTGTTTCCACGTTGCAAGAAGATGGTGATGGCATTACGTAACCAGATAGCTTCGAGCCACCATACCCTTACCGGTGTACTTTATGATACCGTAAAAAAGAAACTATACACCACCCGAATATACGATATACAACCTATTGTAGACCCGATGGGAGTAGGCGATGCCTTTGTTGCAGCCTATGTTCATGCCATTCGTAAATGGGTGGATGACAATCAGAAGTGCCTTGATTTCTCATTATCTGCCAGTGCCATCAAGAATACGATACCAGGCGATCAGAATCTGATGTCAGAGGAAGAAATTGTTAGCAATATGACCTCTTCCGGTGGTAGAATCCAACGATAGGGCTATAAAAGAAAAAGAGTGGATTCAAAGTATATTGAATCCACCCTTTGTAGAAAGCGATAAGATCAGTAATATATTCCGATGGTCATCCCCACAGAAGAATTGTGCAGATGCGTGTTAGAATGTAGATACTTTCCGTAGACTTTGACAAACCAGTTGCTTATTGTCTTTTTGATGGCAACAGGGAACTGATAGCTTACCGATAAGTGACTTGTGAAATAATTAGAATTGTAGAAATCTCTGTCTGCCAACAGTACATTCACAGCATAGTCTGTTGTAGGGTCAGCCAAATTCAGATCATTCTTTAGCTTGTTGTGTATTCCAGCAGACGCTTCAACCCATAACTTGCGGTTACATAGACCATAGCCACCATTCAAAGCCCAGTCAGCACTATTATATTTGAATTCAGAGAAGTTTAGAAGGTACTTATTGCGCGTGTTCTGCAGATCAGCCTTTAAACCGATATACCCCTTTATCGACTGATTCTCTTTGAAGTTCAGTCTGTAATTGAAATCCAGATTCAACAGATTCACCTGATAACGCTTCTTGAAAGTTAACAGCGTGTTGTAATGATAACTGTTCAGACCATTGTCAGGGTTAGTCGTCGTCTCCAGTTCCTGTCGATATTCGTCAGCATATCCCTGCTCATATCTCGCAGTGAAATCAATCTCGTGTAATAGGTACCCATTCTCTATTCTGTTTTGCGTCTTAAGGCCATAAATATAGTTGTAATAATGCCCCGGCTGATACATATATTGTCCCAGAACCTCCTCACTTCCCCTCTCAATGAAGACCGAAGTGAGCGAATGTAAGCTTTGGTTCTTGTATGCGTATGAAAGTTCTGCACCGAAGTTATGGTTCACCCATTCCCTCTGATAACTCTTATAGCCCTGTGTAATACCCTGCGCATTTTCCAGTCCTGTCATAAAATAGTATTTCAGGGTTGCATCGGTCTGTACAGTTGTGATGTTGTCGATTTTCTCCTTATATCTATTGTAATGCCCTGCAATACCAAAAGTATTACGGCCAAAAGAATAAGTGGCAGAAGGCGTAACTTTATAGTTCAGCATCTCACTTCTACTTCGAGGGTCACGTAGACGACTCAAGTCAGCCAAGTTGTAATCGAGGCGAACACCAAAGCGCCAACCGTTAAAACTCTTTGTGCCCAATGCGGCCGTCAAGTCGATATTCTGTCTACTATAGTTGCCTACCACCGATGAACCCGTGAAATAAGGGTTACTGTTGTAAGAACGTTGCACGTCGCTCCAAGCACGATTCTTCGTCTCGCCCAAATCGAATTGGAATTTACCATAACCATAGAAGACATCACTAAGTTTCTGATAACTTTCGGTGAAGAAGGTCAAGTCATTCCTTGAGCTACCCTCCTGCACCCGATGCAAGTTGCCCGATAGATGCGACAAGTCGAAATAAGCGATGCCCCGATTGCGCGCAGAGTCGAGCGACAAGCCGGCAGCATTATCCGTGTGGCGCCAAATCTGTGAAGCATCATCATATTTATACTCACTAATTCCTGCAATTTGCTGAGCAGAAACACTGTTAGCCCACAACAAGGCAACAGATATATATAATAGTTTATTATTCTTCATATTCACGAGGTTGAATAGTTTTAGAAACTTTGAAATCAGTAGTACTGTTGTTCGTATCGACAAGAATCTTATGCCCATTTTTACCTTTTCGGGTAGACGTCTTGCGATACACCACATCACCGGTATAACCTGTGGTGGCAGGGATGAACGTATAGCCAGCGTCCAGACCATTGACTAATCGTTTTGTGTCAATATTTACAGTACCCTCCTTGTTATACTTCAAGATTTCCACGGCATCGATGATCACCTTGTTCGGTATCAACTTATACTCACTTCCCGAAGTCTTGCCATAGGCATAAGTTACAGGCCATGATTCGACGTCTTTCGGCTCAGCTCTGAAGATGACCACACCACAAGGGCCACCGTTCAGTAGATTCATGAAGTTTGTCGACTTACTGAAAGTATAAAGCGTTTCCATGTCAGGCACATCCGGATTGTTGATATACGCATTTTTCGTTCGCGTATCAAGCACGTCAAAGTCAGCATCCAACAAGTTCGGTGAACTACTCGATACCGCCGTATGGTCGATAGCACTATTCGCAATCACTATAGTACTGCCCGGTTTAATCCATTTCTCGGTTTCAAGGTCAGGGATACGGAAAATCTGCTTCAGCGCCGTAGAATCCGGGTGCATGGCAGAAAGATATTCAGCCGTCCAGCCCTTCGAGTCAGATTCCACTAAACCGATGCAGAGTCCCCCAATATTGATACTATCATCACTCTGATTGTAGATTTCGATATACTGGTCGGCCGTATAATTCTTGTTACTATTGTTCTTCGTTCCCGCATAATACACTTTACCGATGACCAACGAACGGTTGATAGAAAGTTGAGTGTTCAGTTTTAGCGGATTCTCCGATTGACCTTCAGTAATCAGTTGGTTACTGATCGTTCCAGAAACCACTACACCATCATTTACCTGATTATCCCCAGTGAGCAGATTATACTGTGCCGACGTCAAATCCCACGATGTGTTGATGGTGTACACATCAGGTATTAAATCCTTGAATTTCGCGATACCATTGGCATCCGTTACGGCAGAGAACACCGATTCCTTACCTTTCTGAGTCAACGTTACCGTATGCCCTTCATAGTCGGTGCCGGTGAATTCCTCAGGCATCACGAGTTGGACATCTACGGAAACAGCCCGAGTGACATCATCATAGTCGATGCAACTGGTCAGACTTGCCACGATGGCAAGCACGAATATTTTGATAGATAACTTTTTCATCTTTTATAAATTGAAAAATAGTTCTACACCATAACTGAAGCTATTTGTATTTCTTTGAACCCATGTTGTGGTCGTATTTCCCTGTAGGTAAGGTTCATAATACAAACAATTGTTCACATACAAGGAGAAACCTCCCAGATTGCCGAGCTCCTTGGTCAGACGCGCCGATAAGTTCCATGTCGAAGGGGTCTTCTGTGGACCATAATTGGTAGCTTTCTTCGACAAGTCTTTGATGGCTACAGTCTTCATTCCGTCAGGAGCCGAAGCATGATAGATACCCGACATGTCGATGACACCATTCATCATATCAGGTGTGATATCATGATAATTTAAATTGCCGTCAATCCATCCGATAGCATTCTTGTTGGTCTGGAAGTTTTCCCTCCAATCTTGCCAGACGACCTGTGCCGTGAATGAGGCCACCATTCTAAGTCGAGGAATATTGGTTACCACACGAAGTGTATTTAAGAATCTGTGATATCTGTCGTAGTCTTGACCAGAAGGATATACCACCTTGAATGGCGTAGTGTTATAAATAGAATATTCTGTAGGCAACAGAGCACCCCTTACCGATTCACTGTTCATGTCGGTGCTCCAGATCTTGGTTTCTGAATAAGCACCACTCAGATAGAACGAAGTATGAATAGGTTTGATTTCACCAAAGTTAAGATCAAATTCCACACCCTTGTTCTCCGTAGTATTGGTGTTGCCGATCTTGCCCGTCGTGATCATCAGCAGATCAGTTCTTGCTGGATCATTGTAGTTGATGGTAGTAGCCTGTCCAGGGTTGACCACAAGTCCATGGTTGATGTCATAATAGTTTGCCGTATAGGTAGTATATTCCGTAGCAGGGCCAAAGCCATTCGGCGTTTTATCCTTGTAAGCCAGCACACTCAGTTTGCCGCCCCATGGAAGTTTCACGTCAGCACCCGCTTCCACCTTCGTCGTGGTAGCATTCTTCAAGTCTTTGCTCTTCTTTACATCATAAACGTAAGTATGATAAGCTAAGATCTGCGCAACATCATCATTCTGCGGCATATAACTGGCAGCGATGCGGTCGACATACTTCTTGTCAGGATATAAATAGTTGAGGCCCGGTGTCTTACTGTTCATACCGATGCCAGCTCTCAGGTCGAGCCACTTTGTGACAGCAAACGACATGTTCAGACGAGGGCTTAAGGCATAAGTAGCGATATCAGAGAAAGGTTGTAAGGCCGTGAAGCGTACACCCACCTGAGTGCGCAGACGGTTCACCTTGTTGATGTTCCATGTGAGGTTGTCTTCAGCATAGGCAGAGAACTGGTGTAGACCAGGAATGTCAGAGAAAGCACGAGGGCGACCGTCAGCATTTGGCTTGTAAGGTCTGTTGTCGTCTTCGTTATAATACCCCTTACCACTTGTCCAATCGTATTTGTATTCGATACCGAGTTTGAAATTTTGTCGAGTTTTACCCGCTTTCAGATAGAAAGCATCATTGATTTTGGCAAAAATGTTGCCCGGGTTGGCCTTGGTGCGCCCTGTAGCGAGATAACTGCCATACACCCATGGCACTTCATAATATCCCGTTTCTCGAGCTGTAAGAATCGCGGTGTTCGTAGAGCCCACATAACCGGTAGCTCTGTCGTCCTGCCATCCGTATCTGAAACCCAAAGTATACGATAACGTACGCATCAGCGACTTGTTCACACTGATCTTACCATTATGCGTGAAATTCAGGTTGGCATTGATGTTTTTCGTCTCTGTGCCATCCTGTATGGCATCCGGGTCGTTGCCCGACCATTGGCGAGAATACAAGAATCTCACCTTCGTGTCGGTATGCCATCTGCGACTGAAGTCGTATCCATAACCCAGACTACCGGTATATCTTCCGTACGAGCGCGTCTTCTGTCGAGGGTCGCCCCATGCCTTGGCATAGTCAAGGTTGAAGTTGATGATACCCAATTTCTCTAGGTTGAAACCCTTGCCGACAGAATAGTTCTGCAGTTCCGGATTAATCTTACCCTTGATCTGCCATGGGGTGACACCCACCTTGGAATGAACGACGACAAGTCCGCTTGACAGATCACCATATTCAGCCGAAGGGATACCACGTATCACCTCCACGTTGTCGATATCATCGGCAGATATTTGTCGTAAGTCGGTACCCGTGAAGGCGGAAGCACTGAACTGTCCCTGAGTAAGATTTCCGTTGTTGCTGATAGGCATCCCATCGACGACGACGCTACTACCGAAAGCACTTGTATTGTTGTTGGTAAGTGTACGCAGTTGGATGTTGCTCTGTGATGTGAGATCAGTATTCTGAATCAACTGTCCTGGAATCAACTGCATCACGTCGGCCAGTGAAGAGGCCTGCAAGTGGTCGATGGCCTGTCTGCTTATCAAACTACTTGTAGAGGTGCCCGAGACATTCTGTCGTGCTGTCACTACCACCTCTTTGAGCGCCAGACTGGTAGGACTGAGCTTGATGTTCAAGTTCAGGTCACTGCTCACCTTGAGTGTGGTATGGTATTCCTCATACCCCACATAGGTAATGTTGAGCGTGTAAGTACCTTCCGGAATTTTATCGAAGGTCGCTTTGCCATCGATATTGGTCACTGTAAACGCTCCTAAAGGAGAAAGACTACAGTTGGCCATAATTACGGATTCTTTTGTGTTTTTGTCGGTGACTGTCAGGTCGACCTTGAACCTACTGTTTTTGTTACCCTCTTGTGCCGCAGAGAATTGTGTGGCGCTGATAAGGACAAAGAGTAATAGGGCAAATCTCGTTACGATCTTGTTCATTCTCTTCAAAAATTTGGATGAAATAAACTAATTCTTTTCTGTTTGCAAATATATTAATTTTATTTAATAGTTGCAAGACTTATTATTGAGTATTTCAGTTTAGATCATCTGCCTATCAGCTCTTGTCAACGATTGATAGTGCAAAGATACAAAAAAAATATGAAAAGTGAATCAAAAAAAACGAATGTTGAAGTTTGATATTCAGCAATTCATTGATAATGAGGGCGTTGCACGGTTCCGTCTTGTAGCGTAATTTCCGTTTTTTAGTCGAAATGTAGCTCGTGCATCCCGATGTGTGTGCTCACAATACGTAGTTGTGAGATATGGTGATTCTTATTTTTTTAATAAGAAAATTCTTACGCCTGATGCTAATTAAAGATATATATAATATTGATTAATATAATATAAAGTTTAACCCGAACAATACGCGCAAAAATTTTCTCTAAAAGTATATATAAGAATACGCCCATAATAGGGTGTATTCTTTCTTTTTTCTTATTATTGCGAGCATATATTGTTACAATGATGAATTTTGCATCCCTCTTGGGGGAATACAACATATACCTTATATTATATATGAAGCTATACAGAGACAGAAATATGCTCATTTTACATCAGATTTCATGCTCATTTCACGCATTTTATTCCCGATTTCGCCATTATCAAATCAAAAAATCCTCGATTTTCGGGATTTTACCTCAAAATTCGGGAATTTTGAATATTTCTTTACAAACACGTTAAAACACTTATATAGAGGATGTTATGGCCAAAAAATTGGGTAAAAGACTATGTTGGCTATCTCTAAAATCATAGGTTTTGAAAATTCAAAAACACCGCATAATGGGTTCAAAAGTTGTTTTGAATGATATAAATTCTGCTTTTCCGGACTTGTTTTTCTTCATTTTCGCCCTAAAAACGACCGATTTTTAGTCGCATCGTGTGATGTGGTGAAACATTGTGAGGATAAGATGACAATAATTGACGGGGGATGTGCAAGGTTTGCGAGAAATATACATTGTAAAATATTTATTATATTGGCATATTCTCAATATCGCCGATATAAGTACAGCTCGTGTACCCCTCCGGGGTGCTATGAGATATGCTGCTATCTCTTCTCCGAGGGTACGCTAATGCGACCCCCGGTTATCGCAGAGATATCCCCTCCGGGGAATACGTACAAGTATGGCTGCTGTGTGTGCCTCTACAACATCCGCGGGAATACGTACAAATATGGCTGCTGTGTATGCCTCTACAATATCCGCGGGAATACGCACAAGTATGAACTGCTGTGTATGCCTCTACAACATCTGCGGGAATACGCACAAGTACAAACTGCTGTGTATGACTTCTATAGCATCTTTCTAGGGCATAGTCGATGTGCTTAGCTGCGAGATATGCTACCCTCCCTCCGAGGGATAGTCGATATGCCTAGCTGGGATACACACCCCGGAGGGGTTGCCGCTGTGATAACCGGGGGGTGCGATAGCAGACCCTCGGTATGTATGATGGTCTGTGTGAGTGCACCCCGGAGGGTGTGCCCGTCCTGCGTCTGTCATAGCTCGTGTACCCCTCTGGGGTGCTATGAGGTTTGCTGTATATCCTTCTCCGAGGGTACGCTTCGCGACCCCCGGTTATCTCAGAGGTATCCCCTCCGGGGAATATGTATAATATGAACTGCTGTGTATG
>NZ_AUFP01000009.1 GCF_000426565.1 Segatella albensis DSM 11370 = JCM 12258
CATTGTAAAATATCTTTTACTTCTTTCGAAGTCTAATTGTCTGTTCAGAACGATTATCCTTTATAGTTACCAAGTCTAAAAGCACCTTCAATTAATTGAACGGTTCGTTTTATTACCCAAGTTTTACATTTTTAATTATGCAAACTCGCTTCTTGTACTACTTCTCTGTTTATGTAAATCTTTTCAAAGAACTCTTTCTTCATGCGGCAAAAAGCCTTGTAAGACTCTTGCCTTACTCTTAGGATTCGAGCTTCAATTGTTAGGTTGTTGCCTTGTTCCTGAAAGCGAGTGCAAAGGTATAACTTTATTGCCAAACTGCCAAAACTTTCATGAGAAAAATTCGAGATTTTTGCAAAGTTTTCGTAATATTTGACAAATAAAAAAAATAGAATATGGAATTTATACCTTATTATATATGAACACAATAAATTATATAAGACAAGCCTACATAGAATACCTAAAAGTTATGATTAATATCTTCCTTACATTTCATGCATTTTAGGTATTGCACCATTTCACCAAAACATCTAACTTTGCACCGAAACAAATAAATAAGCCATAATAGATAATATTCGCTAAGGATAAAATTCATAATGTTTTTGTATACCAAATAAGAGCCAGCTGTGAAGCCGGCTCTTATCATCTGCAATATATCCAATATCTTTTAGTAAATATTAACAACGAACAGATATACAACTTTCTGACAAATACTCTATATTTGCATCAATAAGTATTACACATCTTAAACTTAACATTATCAATCATGGCAAAGAAAATTACAGATAAAGTGACTTGGGTTGGAAAAATAGACTGGGAACTAAAACATTTCCACGGTGACGAACTATCCACAGGAAAGGGATCAAGCTACAATTCATATCTTATCCGCGATAAAAAGACCGCACTTATAGATACGGTTTGGGGACCATATGATGAAGAATTTGTAACTCACCTGTGTGAAGAAATCGACCTACACGACATAAACTATATCATCATGAACCATAATGAGAGTGACCACTCCGGTGCACTTCCAGCACTAATGCGCGAGATTCCAGACACACCAATCTATTGCACCGCCAAAGGCGAAAAGATACTCCGTGGACTCTACCATCAGAACTGGAATTATGTTAACGTAAAGACTGGTGATGCCCTCAATATTGGAGACAACACTCTGACCTTCATAGAAGCACCGATGTGTCATTGGCCCGATACGATGGTAACCTATGCAAGCAACGAACAAATACTCTTTTCCAATGACGTATTTGGACAACATTTCGCCACAGAAAGTCTCTATGACGACACTGTCAGTAAGTCAGATCTCTTTTACGAAACAGAAAAGTACTATGCCAACATTTTGAATCTTTATAACCCAATGGTACAGAAAAAGATAAAAGAGATTGTCGCTATGAATTTACCCTTACGCATGATATGTCCAAGTCATGGTATAATTTGGACCAATCACATTAAAGATGTCATCGATTGTTATCTTTCATGGAGCAACAATTATCAAGAGAATCAAATAACTATTATTTACGACACAATGTGGCAAAGTACACGCCGTATGGCAGAAGCGATAGCCGATGGCATTCGGCAACAAGACCCTACCATCAAGGTGAAACTTATGAATGCTGTAAAAGATGATAAAAATGATATCATCGTTGAGGTATTCCGCTCTCGTGGCATCCTCATCGGGAGTCCCACGGTAAATATGGGAATTACTTTCGCTATTGCAGGCATCATAGAAATGATTCACGGTATGAAGTTCAAGAACAAGACCTTTGGAGCATTTGGTTCCTCCGGATGGGGCGGCGGCGCAGAGAAACGTATAGCCGACCGAATGACAGAAGCAGGTTGGAAACAAGCAACAGAACCTTTTAAACTTCTTTGGGCACCAGACCGTGATGGAGAAAAAGCATGTCGAGAATACGGAAAGCTATTTGCTCAAAAATGCTAATAAATCAAGGGCTATCAGCATATAAAGATAGCCCTATTTCTTTTTCTTCTTACACTCAAAGCACACACCCCTTAGAATATAATTGGCACTCGTAACTTCATAACCTTCCGGAATATCAACAGCAGGCATCGGAGTGTCATAAAGGCAAAACGTCCTATGACAACATTCACAATAAAAATGAACATGCTCATCATCATCATATTCCGCATCATGACTATGACATAATTCATATTTTATTCCACCTTCACCATCTTCAACTATATGTACCACGTGATGTTCACGAAACAGCGTAAGGGTACGGAAAATATTCGACTTGTCTATCGAAAGTATCTTATATTCCAGTTCTTTCATGGAAACAGGTCGCTCTTGTACTGCCAGTGTCTTAGCAATAACAATGCGATTCGCCGTCGGCTTTACCCCATGGCATTCCAATAATTTTACAAAATTGTCATTTTTCATTTTCATCAATAAAAACTACGATATAGAATACTATTTTCTTTCCAGCAGACTAAATTACGCGAATAACTGCGTTGATTTACGAAGTTAACTACATCGACTCACGAAGTTAACTGTATAAACTCACGAAGTTAACTATGTAAAGTGATGAAGTTAACTGCATAAAAACTAATAATCACTTCACTCGACAGACACGAATACCCAATTGCGATGGATGTTTCTGCATATACTGCCAAAGCGACATAGGCTCCTCGATTACTTGATGATGAATGCTAGAAGCGTTAAGAAGATGAAGTTTCCCATCCTTTCCCCACACAGCAATACCAATATGAGAGGTATCGAGTCCTTTCTTTTTAGTGAGGATAACAAGGATATCCCCATCTTGTATCGATTTTCTTACGCAACTATTACCAATCTGATTCTTAGGGATATAGCGATAACGCTTTCCAGTAACACTTTGTTCCAAAGCACGAATACCAGTCAACCATTGGGGATGCGAATCGAGCATTTTATAATTACCTACATGAGTTGACATATAATTGACCCTTACAATCTGTATTCCACAGAAAGGAGGGTTAGGAGAATCTATTTTCTCGACAATTTTCTCACGCTCATTATCATCCATCCATACCGTAAAATAATGCTGGCGACATACATAATCTACCTTACCTCCAATATATCTGATATGCCGAAGAGCATCACAAAAGGCAGCAAACGTAGTCTTTCGCTGTTCCGCACATCGTGTAAGGGCTGCGACCTGCTCAACATAGGTAGTACAATCCAACTCAGAAAGATTTACAATTAATTGTTCTTCTTTCGTTCGATCAAGTGTACCTCCAACATATGGAACTCCAACAAACTTCCGACCGAAATACAACATCCAACTACCTGCCTTACGCGCCTTCATCCGAGAAGCTTCTCGGAGCAATTGTTCTATTCTACAACGGCCTTCGGAGCTACACAATACCTGTGCACGAATTTGCGACGTCCATACCATCAACAACAATAAAAAATATTTCTTCATCGTTTACCGAAATTAAAACCTATATAGAAATTTAAATAGCCAAAGAAATTATTTGTCGAGAATTGTTTCTTGGTATAGTTATAGCTATGCAGAATAGCACTAGCACCCGCATACCATTTCATATTATTATAGACCAATCCGAAACGTCCGATTCCATCAACATTAATGTTTTTCAAATTAAAATCACGAAGTGTGAATCGACCATGATTGGTATCCGAAAGGGTATGCTTATAAGCCAAAGCTGCCGACAGACTTGCATTAAAAAGCCAATGCGGAGCAAAGACCCAGTTATAGCTATAACCGCAACTAAAAGAAATATCAGTATATTCTATTTTCCCAAAAAGTCTACTACTATCCAATCCTATTTCTAAAGAAGAAAGGTTAAGACGCTCGCGAGTTAACTTATCCAGTTTATTCCAATCCATAGACAACTTTTGATTGGTGTAACCAATACCAGCCAACCAACTTCCTGCACTATGACGCTGCACGGTACTCTGACTATAAGCAGCAGGATAAGAAAAACGTCTATGATTGAATATGTAATACAAATTAACCCCCTTGATGCTAGAATTCAATCCTTCAAAATCTACATCTTTGATTGCATCGGTATTTATATTTTTCTCTAAGTCAAGACTGCAAATACGATAATTATTACCAGTCTCACGCCAAAACAAATCTACGCCTACCAAACTGCTATATAAACTCAAACCAAATTCTTTACGATTTGATTTCTCTGAATTCATACTGATATGTTTCAAATCTATCGTATAGCCTAGAAAGATCCATCTCCACCCCACATAAGGACCCAACTTATACGACACTTCCGGTGCAAAGGTAATACTATTTCCATCTTTCTCAGACAGTCTATACATCTCATATGTATTCGTACTCTGGAGCATGACAGTATAATTATATCGTTGTGGTTCAATATAATTTGTATCAATATTATTAAACTCCTGAAAGAGCCGGATAAAACTTTTTCCGATGCGACGAAAAAATGTTTTCTTATGACGTATACAGGTCAGAGTATCAGAAACATTACATGACCGATCAACATTTTCTGAAGAATTTACGACAGACGAAACATCAATCAGAGAAGGATTGGTGCAAATAGTTTCCCTGAACGAATCTGCCTTAACATGATTGCCAAGAAACAGAAGAAACAATATCGAACATATCAATCTTTCCACAAGATACGATCAAGAACCCAATTGGTTGGTGTTGCAGAAATACTTGTACACTCACAAGTGCCAATACCTTGCATATCCTCAATAACACTTTTGATGATAGGTAACTGTACATAAGGTGGATTAGGAACCTCTATATTCATATCACCCTCACTAGTAACCAAACGTATAGGATCATAATTAAATACAGAGAAACTCACCGTACCTCGCGTTCCTATCACCTCTATGCGATCTTCCTTGGCACTTTCGTGCCCAACAAAACACCAACTTCCACTACCAGGAATACCACTTTCAAAATAGAAACACGCAGAAATTGTATCCTCAGCCTGATATAAATGAGCACGATTGGCCGGATAGCCATGGGCACGAGTTATCACTCCAAAGATATCCTGAAGCAAATCCAACTGATGAGGAGCCAAATCGTAAAAATAGCCACCACCAGAGATATCCGGTTGAAGGCGCCAAGGTAATGTATCACCACGACTATAATCCAAATCACGAGGAGGTACTGAGAAACGTACTTGAACATTCACGACATCTCCAACAGTACCGTTTTTTATGATTTCCTTGACTTTTTGGAAATAAGGTAGATATCGCCTATAATAAGCCACGAAGCAGGGTACGCCCGTCTCCTCACTAATACGATTAATGCGGATACAGTCGGCATAACTGGCAGCCAGCGGCTTCTCTATGTAACAAGGTTTGCCAGCACGCATCGCCATAATAGCAAACGTAGCATGACTAGAAGGCGGAGTAGCAATATAAATTGCATTAATATCAGGATCCTCAATTAATCGGGATGCATCCGTGTACCACTTACGTATATGATGACGCTCGGCATATCGACGTGCCTTATCCTCACTACGACTCATCACAGCCTCGACATGCGAGCCTGGCACCTCATTGAAGGCTGGACCAGATTTCTTTTCCGTCACCTCACCACAACCAATAAATCCCCAACTGATTTTCTTCATGACCTAAATATTTTAATAGACCCTAGGACCAAATATTGTAGTGCCCACACGTACCATAGTAGAACGATGCTTTACAGCCAACTGATAATCGTGACTCATACCATACGAACGCACGGAGAAATGATCATCATCGGCAAAATAGTCATGCTTGATTTCATCAAAGAAGCAAGCGGCAGTTTCAAAATCGCTCTCTATACGGGCAGTATCGTCAGTGTTAGAGGCCATCATCATGATTCCACAAATCTGAACATGCTTTAGTTCTCGCCATTCACCACTAGCAAGCAATTGGCGACAATCATCCAGCGACAAGCCGTATTTTGTAACCTCGGCAGCAATATGAAGTTCTAGAAGCACTTTGATTACGCGATCGCATTTTGCGGCCTGTTTTTCGATTTCGCGCATCAGCTTCATACTGTCGCAAGCCTCTATCATAGATATATAAGGTGCAATATACTTCACCTTATTAGTTTGCAAATGGCCAATAAAATGCCACTCAATATCATCTGGCAACACTGCGACCTTCTGCTGCAACTCTTGTTCGCGACTTTCGCCGAAGACCCTTTGACCCTCTGCGTAAGCCGCCTCAATATACTCTTTAGGGTGAAATTTGCTGATAGCAACCAATTGTACGTTGTTTGGCAAGTTATCCAGCACCTCGTGTAAATTCTTTGCTACATCAAACATAACCTGTATATTTATTCTCCCTTAGGTTGCTCCTCATATTCAGGAACATCATTCTTTTCCTCTTTCTTAGAAGCATGATGTTCGAAGACATCCATAATTTTGGTTTCGTTGATACTAGAAATCACATAGTCAACGATAGATCCCTTCATAGCTTCATCGACATGATTTACCGCGCTGGCGAAACTTCCGGCCTGTACCAGATAAGTAACAGTAGAACGCTTTTCCTTCTCTGTTTTCTCATCGATAGTGATAAACTGCAGTTTAGCCTTATACCATTTATCATCTTTATCCATGTCACTGAAGAAGATCTCACCATATGCAGCAGGAGAGATACTGGTAATCTTCATATCTCCACTAATATACGACATCATTTCTTCGGTAATAGCACTTTCTGCATCTGTGAAAGTAAAAGCATCGACAACATACTGCTCAACGACAGGTTTCTCCATGCCGTCTTCCATCATCTTCTGATATTTTACTTTGGTCTCAAACCAAGTACTTGTTCTACTTCTCATTTTATATATAGGTTTATATTTCCACTAAAATTCTTGCCATGCAAAAATAACAAAATAAAATGAAATAGAAATATCACAAGAGTGATAAATATCAAAAAAGAGCGTTTTTTAAATATTTCTCCTTTTCATTTACCAATTCTCGATATATTTGTTTATCTTTGCACCTTGATAATTAACAAATGATACAGAATCATGCCTGAAATATCAGTTCGTGGACTTGAAATGCCAGAGTCACCTATTAGGAAATTGGCTCCTTTGGCTACAGCAGCTAAAAATCGTGGCATTAAAGTTTATCACTTAAATATTGGTCAGCCAGACCTCCCCACTCCACAATGTGGTCTTGATGCGCTAAAACATATCGACCGCACAGTACTGGAGTATTCTCCTAGTCAAGGATATTTGAGCTATCGCACAAAACTCGTTGACTACTACAAGAAATTTAACATCGACGTTACTCCCGACGATATTATTATTACGGCCGGAGGTAGTGAGGCTGTACTTTTTGCATTTATGAGTTGTTTGAATCCTGGCGATGAAATCATCGTGCCAGAACCAGCTTATGCCAACTACATGGCCTTTGCCATCTCAGCCGGTGCAAAAATACGTACAATAGCGACAACTATAGACGAAGGGTTTTCTCTGCCAAAAGTTGAAAAGTTTGAGGAACTCATCAATGAGCGTACTCGAGCTATTATGATTTGTAACCCTAACAACCCAACAGGCTATCTATACACACGAAGAGAGATGAATCAAATTCGTGATTTGGTAAAGAAATATGACCTTTATCTATTCTCTGATGAAGTGTATAGAGAGTATATCTACACAGGTTCTCCTTATATTAGTGCCATGCACCTAAAAGGAATCGAAGAGAATGTCGTACTCATCGACTCTGTATCAAAGCGCTATTCAGAATGCGGTATTCGTGTGGGCGCACTGATTACCAAAAACGAACAGATCCGCAAAGCCGTAATGAAATTCTGTCAGGCACGTTTAAGCCCTCCTCTTATTGGACAAATAGTAGCAGAGGCTTCGCTTGATGCACCAGAGGAATATTATCGCGATGTATACGATGAATATGTAGAAAGACGTAAATGCCTTATCGACGGATTGAATCGCATTCCAGGAGTGTACTCTCCTATTCCTATGGGTGCGTTCTATACCGTAGCGAAGTTACCAGTAGATGACGCCGAGAAATTCTGCCGCTGGTGCTTACAGGATTTCAACTATGAGAACGAAACCGTCATGATGGCTCCAGCCGCTGGTTTCTATACGACACCAGGTGCAGGAATCAATCAAGTGCGCATCGCTTATGTATTAAAGAAAGCTGATTTGGAAAGAGCTCTATTTGTGCTTCGTAAAGCACTAGAGACCTATCCAGGAAGAATTGATGAGGAATAAAGAATGAATCTCCCATACTTTATAGCAAATAGAATATATTCTGATAAGAGTGACAAGAAACGTGTTGCTCGACCAGCCATTCAAATAGCCACAATAGGTGTAGCTATCGGACTAGCCGTAATGATAATCTCTGTTTGCGTAGTATTGGGATTTAAGCACACTATCAGAGACAAAGTCGTAGGATTTGGATCGCATATTGTTGTTGGCGATTTTATGACTATTCAGTCGAATGCTAACTATCCAATAGTAATGAACGATTCTATGACAGGCGAGATCAAGAAGATTCCTGGTGTAAAACATGTCCAAAGATATGCTATAAAACAGGGAATTCTGAAGACTGATAGTGACTTCCTTGGTATTGTATTCAAGGGTGTAGGCCCAGAATGGGACTCTACTTTCATTCACCAGAATATGGTAACCGGCAGTATTCCTCATTTCGATGATAAAGCGAGCCATAACAAGATTCTCATATCCCAGTTAATGGCTGACAAACTACATCTGAAGACAGGTGATAAAGTTTTTGGATATTTTATCGACGATAATAATGGTATTCGTACCCGCAGATTTTCCATACAAGGTATCTATCAGACCAATCTGAAGAAATATGATGAAATTATCTGTTTTACCGATCTATATTCTACTATAAAGTTGAATGGATGGTACGAAGATCAGACAAGCGGTGCTGAAGTCACGGTGAAAGATTTCAATCGACTCAATGAAACCGCCCAATATTTTACAAACAAGATAAACAGGCAGACAGATCATTATGGAGAAACATACTCAAGTGCTACCATAAAAGAAATAAATCCTAGTATATTTTCATGGTTGAACCTTTTAGATTTGAATGTGTGGATTATCTTAGGACTTATGTTGGCAGTAGCCGGAGTGACAATGATCTCAGGATTACTTATTATCATCCTAGAGCGTACAAATATGATCGGTATATTGAAAGCACTAGGAGCTAGAAATAAGACCATCCGCAAGACATTTCTCTGGTTTGCCGTATTCATAATAGGTCGTGGAATGATTATCGGCGACATCTTAGCCATAGCATTACTGATGCTACAGAAATATACAGGTATCATTAAATTGGACGCACAGACTTATTATGTAAGTACAGTACCAGTAGAGTTCAATTGGTATTTCATCTTAGCATTAAATATTACAACACTAGTCATCAGTGTTCTCATGCTGATAGCTCCAAGCTATTTGATTTCTCATATTCATCCTTCAAAAAGTATGAGATACGAATAAATGAAATACTCGGATATTTAATGTAAGATTCTGAACTTAAAAATTTCTTTTTAGAACAATTCATACCATTCTTCCTCTGCGTAGAAAGTAAGAATTATAAAAAAGTTACCACTTGAAGCAAAAAACTGCACAAAAGATTTTGAAATGTGCAAAATTCATTGTACCTTTGCGCAAAATTTGAAATATTGTGCAATGGATAATATACCAAGCTTTAACTCATTTATCGAACAAAGCATCATAAAGAATTGGGACAAAGATGCCCTTACGGATTATAAAGGGAGTACCTTACAATATCATGATGTTGCTCGCAAGATCGAGAAGCTTCATATTATGTTCGAGAACTCAGGAGTTCAGCAGGGTGACAAAATAGCACTCTGTGGACGAAACAGTTCAAATTGGGCAGTAGCCTTTCTCGCAACCCTAACATGGGGTGCGGTGGTAGTGCCTATCCAAAATGAGTTCACACCAGAACAAATACATAACATCGTAAATCATAGCGAAGCAAAGTTACTCTTTGTCGGAGATGTCGTAGCTACTCAGATTAACCCTGATGAAATGCCTAATCTTGAAGGCATCATCTATATTCCAGATAACAGTTTGGTTATTTCACGTACTGAGAAGTTGACATATGCTCGTGAACATCTCAACGAAATATTTGGAAAAAAATATCCAAAATATTTCCGCAAAGAGCACGTTAGCTACTTCAAAGACAAGAGCGATGATTTAGCTATGATAAACTACACCAGTGGAACAACAGGATTCTCAAAGGGAGTAATGCTACCCTATCGCGTATTATGGGGTAACTTAGATGGACTGAACGATGCTATCATGCGCCATATAAAATCAGGAAGCAATGTACTAAGTATTTTGCCTATGGCACATATGTATGGACTTCAGGTAGAATTCATCATTGAATTCTGTGCAGGTAATCATATTTTCTTCCTCACACGCCTTCCTAGTCCAACATTAATACAGCAGGCTTTCTCAGAGATTCATCCTGCCATCATCGTATCAGTACCACTCATCATTGAGAAAATTGTTCGTAAGAAAATATTCCCTATCATTCAGAACAATCGCGTAAAACTCTTGATGAACATGCCTATAATCAAGGAGAAAATCAAGGAAAGAATATGCGAATTAGTAAAGAAGGAATTCGGAGGTAATGCTTACGAGATCTTAGTGGGTGGAGCAGGACTAAACAAGGAGATAGAAGCCTTCTTTGTGAGCATCGGTTTCCCTATTACTATTGGTTACGGTACCACAGAGACAGGACCTATGATTACATATAGCGATTGGAAAGATTTTGTACCAGGATCTTGTGGAACAGCTATCAAACACATGGACGTAAAGATTTTGAGCAATGACCCAGAAAATATTCCTGGAGAAATTGTCACACGTGGCATAAACGTGATGGATGGCTATTACAAGAACGAGCAAGCTACCAAGGCTGTAATCGACGAAAATGGATGGTTCCATACTGGTGACTTAGGTACCATGAGCAAAGATGGTCATGTGTTTATTAATGGTCGTATTAAGAACATGCTCTTAGGAGCTAACGGTCAGAATGTATTCCCTGAAGAGATCGAAGACAAACTCAATTCCATGGCTATGGTAAACGAATGTATCATCATCCAGAAAGATGACAAGCTGGTAGGTTTAGTGCATCCAGACAAAGAAGAAGCAGAATCATTAGGTTTTACAGATGATGACTTGGAAAGTATTATGGAACAGAACCGCAACGAGTTAAACACTCAGTTACCTTCTTTCTGTAAGATTTCAAAGATAGTCCTTCACGATAAAGAATTCGAAAAGACTCCGAAAAAATCTATTAAGAGATATTTATACCAAAGTGCAGTTTAATATGGAAATTCCTAGTTTTAACGCATTAATAGAAAAAAGCATTAAAGAGCATTGGGACCTTGATGCTTTGACTGACTACAAGGGAACTACACTTCAATATCATGATGTAGCCCGAAAGATTGAGAAGTTACATATTATGTTCGAGGATGCAGGTGTAAAGAAAGGCGACAAGATTGCTCTTTGTGGTCGCAATAGTGCTGCATGGGCATGTGCATTTCTTGCTACACTTACTTATGGTGCAATAGCTGTACCTATACTACATGAGTTCCTTCCCGATCAGATTCACAACATCGTAAACCATAGTGATGCTAAGTTACTATTCGTGGGAGATGTAGTAGCGACACAAGTAGATGCAACAAAGATGCCAGGCTTGGAAGGTATCATCTACATTCCAGACTATTCTTTGGTTGTAAGTCGTACTGATAAATTAACTTATGCTCGTGAGCACCTCAACGAAATGTTCGGAAAGAAATATCCAAAATATTTCCGTAAAGAGCATGTAAACTATTACCATGAAGAGAACCCTGATGAGTTAGCACTCATCAATTACACAAGTGGAACAACAGGATTTTCTAAGGGTGTAATGCTCCCTTACCGTTCTTTGTGGAGCAACGCAGACTTTGCGGATAGCGTATTATCTAAGCGTATTCACAAAGGAGACAACACACTGAGCATTCTGCCTATGGCTCACATGTATGGTATGGCTTTTGAATTCCTCTATGAGTTTATCAAAGGTTGCCATATCTACTATCTCACCCGCGTACCAAGTCCAGCTATTATAGCACAGGCTTTTGCAGACATCAAACCTGTTATCATCATTGCAGTACCACTGGTTATTGAGAAGATTGTACGTAAGAAGATTTTCCCAAAGATTCAAAACAATCGTATGCGTATGCTTCTTCATATGCCAGTAATTGCTAAAAAGGTAAGAGAAAAAATCGGAGAGCAGATGTACAAGGCATTTGGCGGTAACGTGTACGAAGTAATCATTGGAGGTGCTGCTTTCAATCAGGAGGTAGAACATTTTATGCATCGTATAGAATTTCCTTACACGGTAGGTTATGGTGCTACGGAATGTGGTCCTATCATATGTTATGCAGATTATCATGATTTCGTACCAGGCTCTTGTGGCCGTGCTGCTCTCCATATGAAAGTACGTATCGACAGTCAGGATCCTGAAAATATACCAGGAGAGATTCTTTGTAAGGGACCAAATGTTATGTTAGGTTATTACAAGAATGAGGAAGCAACAGCTAAGAGCATAGATAAGGATGGATGGTTGCATACTGGAGACCTTGGTACAATGGATGGCGATGGAAATGTATTCATTAAAGGACGTTCCAAAACAATGCTTTTAGGGGCTAACGGACAAAATATCTATCCTGAAGAAATCGAAGACAAACTAAACTCTTTGGCAATGGTCAATGAGAGCATTGTGATTCAGGAAGGCCAGAAATTAATTGGTCTTGTTCACCCAGACTATGACGAGGTGAAAGTATTAGGACTAAGCACAGAGGATTTAGCCAACGTGATGGAGCAGAACCGTGTAGCCCTAAATTCTATGATTCCCGGTTATAGTAAGGTAAGTGAAATCAGAATTCAAGAAGAAGAATTCGAGAAGACCCCAAAGAAGAGTATTAAGCGTTACCTTTATCAAACTAACGTAAACTAACTCATCCGGATGCACTGAAATTAAGCAACTTCCATAGAAGTTATATAAAAGAGAAATATAAAATCCCGATTCTTTTTAGGAATCGGGATTTTTATTATTCATTTAAAACTGCAGCTCTAACTCTACTTAAAGTCTCAGGCGACATCTGTAAATAATTAGCGATATAATTAAGAGGTGCTCGCAAGACAACCTGAGGATTAAGTTCACACATCTTTTTATAACGATTCTGTGCGCTCTCGAATCTCACAAGATCCGCATGCACCTGAGAAATAATCAAACTCTCTTCCAAGATCTTTCGATACAGCATCTGAATATTGATATTACGCATGGCCTCTTCCTCCAAACGCTTTTTAGGCAGAGCAAACACTAAGGTTGGTTCCAACGCCTCCACCTGCAATCTGGTAGGTTCCTCCTTAAAGAGGCTTTCAATACACATAAAGATAGTATGATCTTCACCAAGATGCTCTGTTAACTCCTTATTATTTTTATAGTAGAATTGGCGAACAAGTCCACGTTCTACATAATAAATACAATCACAGACATCCCCCTCTTTAAGGATCATCTCCCCCTTAGCAAACTTCATAGGTACTAGAATACTCTCCAAAGTATCTAGTTCCTCATAAGTCATCGTACTATATTTTCTCGCAAGTTCGCGAGCAATATCACGTGTTGTAGTGGCAGCCTCTTTCATTTTGCATTCCTCCTTATATTTGCTAAAAGAAATTATTTAGTTAAAGTTTTTATCTCTCTTTGTATCTCTCTTTAATCAAGCTTCAATACAGCTAAGAAAGCCTTCTGCGGTACTTGAACATTACCAACCTGCTTCATACGTTTCTTTCCTTTTTTCTGCTTTTCCAACAATTTACGCTTTCTACTAACATCACCACCATAACATTTGGCAGTTACATCTTTTCTAACCTGCTTAACGGTTTCACGGGCTATGATCTTTGCACCAATTGCAGCTTGAATAGCGATATCAAATTGCTGACGTGGTATAAGTTCCTTCAACTTTTCACACATTCTTCTGCCGAATGTCACAGCATTACTTTCATGGGTAAGTGTAGACAAAGCATCAACAGGTTCTCCATTCAACAAGATATCAAGTTTTGCCAACTTTGAAGGACGGAAAGAATCGATATGATAATCAAAGGAAGCATAACCCTTCGAAATACTCTTCAATTTATCATAGAAGTCGATTACTATTTCACCTAATGGCATATAGAAATGAAGTTCTACACGATTACCGCTTACGTATTCCTGATTGATCAGTTCACCTCGCTTATCAAGACATAAAGTCATGATAGGACCAATATAATCTGTAGAGGTAATAATACTAGAACGAATGTATGGCTCTTCTATATGATCTATCAAAGTCTGGTCAGGGAGACCTGATGGATTGTGTACCTCCTTACAATTTCCCTGCTTATCATATACCATATACGATACATTAGGTACCGTTGTAATCACATCCATATTAAATTCACGGTCGAGACGTTCCTGAACAATCTCCATATGAAGTAGTCCTAAGAATCCGCAACGGAATCCGAATCCTAAGGCAATAGAACTCTCAGGAGAGAATGTCAGCGAAGCATCATTCAACTGAAGCTTTTCCAAAGAAGCACGAAGATTCTCATAATCATTTGGATCTATAGGATATACACCAGCGAAGACCATAGGCTTCACTTCTTGGAAACCTGCAATGGCCTTATCACAAGGATTTGCAATAGAAGTAACTGTGTCACCCACTTTTACTTCTGTAGCATTCTTGATACCAGAAATGATGTAACCAACTTCACCTGTTGCCAACTCATTACATGGAACCATATCCATTTTCAGAGTTCCTACCTCATCTGCGATATATTCCTGCCCTGTATTGAAGAATTTCACTTTTTCTCCCTTGCGAATAACACCATTCTCAACTTTACAAAGCACGATGATTCCGCGGAAAGAATTGAAGATAGAATCAAAAATCAGAGCTTGTGCAGGAGCCTTTGGATCACCCTCCGGATGAGGAATACGAGTCACTACAGCCTCAAGGATATCCTCCACACCTTCACCAGTCTTACCAGATGCACGGATTATATCTTTTCTATCACATCCAATAAGGTCTACGATTTCATCCTCTACCTCATCAGGCATAGCATTAGGCATATCTATCTTATTGATGACAGGAATAATCTCCAAGTCATGATCAATAGCCATATATAGATTGGAAATTGTCTGAGCCTGAACACCTTGAGTTGCATCAACAACAAGCAAAGCACCTTCACATGCAGCAATACTTCTAGAAACTTCGTAAGAGAAATCGACGTGTCCCGGAGTATCTATCAGATTCAAAGTATAGTCCTTGCCATCCTCAGCTTTATAAGCCATCTGAATAGCATGACTCTTAATGGTGATACCACGTTCGCGCTCTAAATCCATATCATCCAACATCTGACCTTCAGTAATCTTAATCGTCTGAGTCTTTTCAAGAAGACGATCGGCCAAAGTTGACTTTCCATGATCGATATGGGCTATTATACAGAAGTTTCTTATTTTATTAATATTGTTCATGAAAATCTTTTTCTTTAATTTGCAAATATACAAAGATTAATTTATATTTCATCATTCAGAATTCATAATTTTAATAAAAAGTTAGTATCTTTGCAAGAAATAAAATAAATAAAATCATGAAAAAAATATTGTTTTTAGCAGTTTGTTCTATTTTATTTGCCACATCTTGTTCTGAAACTCTCGAAGAGAAAGCACAACGTGACGCAAAAGAATATACAGAGAAATTCTGTCCTACACCATATCAAAACGATGAGCGTACTGACAGTTTATCTTTCGACCTTGCTACTATGACATTCACCTATTATAGAATGCTAAGAGGAAAGGCTGACAATATTCAGGTCATCAATGCAAACAAACAGAAATTAATCAATGTGATTCGTGAAAGTGTCACCAACGATCCTAGTACGAAAGCATATAAACAAAAAGGTATTAAGTTCAGATTTGAATATCGTTCTGCTAGTAATCCCAAAATTGTATTATTCGATCATACATATACTCAAAAGGATTATAAAGCTGGTCTATAGTAGAGAATAATTTATTAGTACCTCGTTAAAATTTAAGCATCACCTACATGTGCTCTTAAAATTATAACTAACAGAAAAACATTTCATCTCGAATATCTCGATTTACGACAGTTGCATTTTTTGCAACTGTCGCGTCTTTAGAGGACCTACTTCCTTTGTAGGTATTGGTGATGTATCTGCATAAATGTAACCGCACGATTCCTATAACATTGTGATACACTCGTGAGTTCATTACATGTACCACGGCCGTGGTACAACTGTACGTCGGCCGTGATACAACTGTGCGACGGCCGTCGCACAAGTATATCACGGCCGTCGCACACCAAACAAAACAACATTTATACAAACACGAAAAAGGCTGTGTAAGAATATATCTCTACACAGCCTTTATATTTTATTTTTCAAATACTACGGAAACAACATTATAGGTCCGTAATACCCAAATTATTATTCTGCATTGTCCTCACCCTCAAGAGGTTTCATATTTGTATAAACATTCTGGACGTCATCGAAATCCTCAAGTTTCTCAACCATCTTATCAATGGTCTCACGCTGCTCAGGAGTAACATCCTTCAAATCTGTTGGAATACGAGTGAACTCAGCACTAGTAATCTCAAAGCCTTTATCCTCAAGATACTTCTGGATTTCTCCGAAACTTGTAGGCTGACCATAGATTGTGATCTCGCCTTCTTCAGCATCCTCATCAAACTCGTCTTCTACTCCATAATCGATCAACTCAAGGATTAGTTCATCCATATCAAGACCATCCTTCTTCTTAAATGTGAACACACACTTATGGTCAAATAGGAAACTCAAAGACCCCTGTGTACCCAAGTTACCATTAAACTTATTGAAGATTGAACGAACGTCTGCTACGGTACGAGTAGTATTATCAGTCAATGTATCAACAAAGATTGCGATTCCGTGAGGACCATATCCCTCGTAAGGTACCTCCTTGTAATCGCTAGTATCCTTACCCATTGCGTTCTTGATTGCACGCTGGATATTATCCTTAGGCATATTCTCACGCTTACAAGTAGCGATAATAGCACGTAAACGAGGATTATTCTCAGGTTCAGGACCACCAGCCTTAACAGCAATAGCAATCTCCTTACCTAACTTTGTAAATGTACGGGCCATATGACCCCATCTCTTGAGCTTTGTAGCTTTACGATATTCAAATGCTCTTCCCATTGGAGTAATTTTTTAATATTTATTATTATTATTCTCGTATTAACGCAACTCCGCATTAAGCTTTGTTGTGAGCTGATGAATCAATTTATTCATGATGGCTTCGATAGCCTTATCGTTCAAGGTCTTGGTTTCATCCTGCAAGATGAAGTTTACTGCATAACTCTTCTTTCCTGCTGGAAGATTCTTACCCTCATAGACATCAAAGAGTTCAACCTTCTTCAAAAGTTTCTTTTCTGTCTGACGTGCGATTTGTTCTACCTGTCCAAATTCAATATCTTTATCAAGTAACAACGCTAAATCTCGGCTTACTGCTGGATATTTAGAAATTTCAGAGAACTGGAGTTTATTCTTACGGATAGCCTTCATGACATCTGTCCAGTGGATATCAGCATAGAACACATCCTGCTCTATACCAAACATCTTCTTCAATTTCAAATCAACAATACCAAGTTCCGCTAGAACTTTTCCCTGATGAGTTTCAAAGTTCAAACCCTTAGAGAAGATATTGTTATCACTCTTCTTAACTACGAAGTTCATAAGGCCACAACGGCGGAAAATATTCTCCACGTTTGCCTTCAACTCATAGAAACTTGTTTTTTCATCGGCATGAGCCCAAGAACCTTCTACGCGCTTACCTGTAAGCCATAAACCGATGTGATATTCTTGAACATATGCTTTGATTGGAGATTCTGCAGTCCATTTATCCTGAGAGAAGTGATAGCAATTTCCTACCTCAAAGAACTTCAGATTGGCACTTTTACGATTCACATTACGAACAATGCTCTCCATACCTCCAAACAAAAGAGTCTGACGCATTACACCAAGATCAGCGCTCAATGGATTCATGATTTTAACGGTCTTATCCCAAGGATATGCATTAAGTTCATTTGATTCATAATATGCCGACTTGGTCAATGAATTGTTAAGAATCTCATTGAAACCTGCACCAACAAGTTGTTCACCAACAAGATTCTCTAGATGATAGTTCTTATCTGCCTCTCCTTGAACATTCAAAGAAGACTTAAGAGTTGTTGGAATTTCTACATTATTATATCCATATATACGAAGAATATCCTCTACGACATCGCAAGGACGCTGAACATCCACACGATATGCAGGAACAGAAAGATCCAGACCTTCTTCATCTTCCTTATTAATCTTCATTTCAAGACTTGTAACAATACTCTTGATTGTATCGTGACCTAATTGTTTTCCTATCAGACGATCACAATATTCATAATTCAAGCGAACATCGAAGTCGTTGATTGGATTAGGATATACATCCTTAATCTGCATGCTAACTTTTCCACCAGCAAGCTGTTTGCAAAGTATAGCAGCCTGTTTCAAAGCATAGATCTGACCATTAGGATCTATACCACGTTCAAAACGATAGCTGGCATCAGTACTCAATCCATGACGGCGAGCGCTCTTACGAATCCATGTAGGATGGAAATATGCACTTTCCAAGACAACATTCTTTGTAGTCTCATAAGTACCACTACCCTTACCACCAAAGATACCTGCAATACACATAGGTTCCTCAGCATTACAGATACTCAAATCATGTTCTCCGAGTTCATGCTTCTCACCATCGAGAGTTACAAACTCAGTACCTTCAGGCTGAGTGCGAACTACTATTTTATGGCCTTTCACCATATCAGCATCAAAACAATGCATTGGCTGACCATAAGCCATCATCACATAGTTTGTGATATCAACAATATTATTGATTGGACGCAAGCCAATAACACGAAGTTTATTCTGAAGCCACTCAGGACTTTCTTTTACTTCACAATCAGTAATGCTCAAACATGCATAACGCTTGCAAGCCTCTGTATTTTCGATTTCTACTTCAATAGGAAGTTCTTCATTATCGACCTTAAATTCTGAACAATCAGGGCGATGAAGACTAGTCTTATATCCGTTCTGAGTCAACCAAGCATAGAGATCACGAGCCACGCCATAATGAGACAAAGCATCAGCGCGATTAGCTGTAATATCTATTTCGATTACCCAATCACTTTCCAAATGATAATATTCTGCAGCAGGCTGACCAATAGGAGCATCTTCTGGCAAAACGATGATACCAGCATGATCTGTACCTACACCTATTTCGTCTTCAGCACAAATCATTCCAAAGCTCTCTACACCACGAAGCTTTGACTTTTTGATAGTAAATTCTTCATCACCATCATAAAGCACACAGCCTAAATCTGCTACAATAACTTTCTGACCTGCAGCAACATTCGGGGCACCGCAAACGATTTGCTGTGGTTCTCCCTTACCGAGATCAACAGTAGTGATATGGAGATGATCTGAATTAGGATGAGGTTCACATGTAAGTACCTTGCCTACAAAGAGACCTTTCAATCCACCTTTGATTGATTGTACTTCTTCTAGTGCGTCTACTTCGAGACCTGTTGAGGTCAGCGCGTCCGCTGTCTCCTGTGGAGTCAAATCGAAATCGACGTATTCTTTAAGCCATTTGTAAGAAACTTTCATTATAATGATTTTTATATATTCTCAAAACTTTGCAAAAATACTAATTTTCGGGCATATAGCAAAAAGAATAAGCCGAAAATTCACATCTTCAGAATCGAAGTATTATTTCTTGCCATAATGTTGAACTTCTGTATACCGACTAAAGCCTTTACGAAAGATATCATGAGTTTGCACTTACCTGTTGAATTTAAAAGGGGCTAAACAACAGGAAATTTCTAATACAAAACATACAACACAATCTGTTGGATGAATTAAATTAGTGTATGCTTTATTTTACAGGTCAACATACATTTTGCTGACGTACCATCGGTATAAATAGTAACCTTTACTGTTGTACAATGTTTTTTATTTACAAAACTTTTTTAAAGAATCTGACATATAAATATATATAATCCAAAAAGTCTGGCATAAAGTATCACTTTCTTACCAGACTTTCCTATAAATTTAATAATTTATCCTAATTGGTTGATATACTCGGCCATTGCGTCTGCGCATCTTTCACCATCAACACCGGCACTTACGATACCACCAGCATATCCTGCGCCTTCGCCACAAGGGAACAATCCTTGTATTCTGACATGCTGTAACGTTTCTCTGTCGCGAAGGATTCTTACAGGACTCGAGGTTCTTGTTTCCGTAGCGATACAAACAGCTTCATTGGTCAGAAATCCATGGGCATGCTTGCCAAAAGTCTTAAAACCTTCTCGCAGTCTACTACTAATCATTTCGGGCAACCAGAAATGCAAAGGACTGGAAATCAGACCTGGAGCATAACTCGATTTCGGTAAATCATAAGACAACTTTCCATTTACAAAGTCTGCCATTCGTTGCGCTGGAGCGGTCTGCTTCATATTTCCCTGTTGCCAGCAATTCTTTTCCAACTGTTCCTGAAACCTCATGACATTCAATACATCATCTCCTTCTACATCTTCCGGATGTAATTCGACAACCATACCCGAATTCGACCATGCCGTTCCACGATTACTTGGACTCATACCATTAACCACGATTTGCTCGTCTCCCGTTGCGGCCGGAATCACGAAGCCTCCCGGACACATACAGAACGAATACACTCCCCTGCCATCTACTTGAGTTACAAAACTATATTCTGCTGCCGGCAAGTATTTACCACGTCCGTTCTTGTTATGATATTGTATTTGATCGATCAACTCACTTGGATGCTCCAGACGAACACCCACAGCGATACCCTTTGATTCAATCTCTATCTTGGCCTTAAAGAGATAACGATATACATCACGAGCCGAATGACCTGTCGCCAAAATAACAGGTCCATGGAATGTCAACTCGCTACCGTCTTTCTGATTGATAGCCTCAACACCTACAACTTTATCCTTTTCAAGAATCAGAGAAGTCATCTTTGTTTGGAAATGCACTTCACCACCACATTTCAGAATTGTATTGCGCATATTTTCGATGACACGAGGCAGTTTATCCGTACCAATATGAGGATGAGCATCCGCAAGAATAGATGTTGATGCACCATGCTGACAGAATACATTCAGTATCTTATCTACCGAACCACGCTTCTTGCTTCTGGTATATAGCTTACCATCAGAATATGCGCCCGCACCACCTTCGCCAAAACTATAATTACTCTCACTATCAACTTTCTGAGTTTTAGTGATATTTGCCATATCCACTTTGCGACTTCTCACATCTTTACCGCGTTCCAGTATCACAGGACGCAAGCCATGTTCTATCAATCGAAGTGCAGCAAAAAGTCCACCAGGGCCCTCTCCCACTACGATAACATCTGGCTTTCCTGTCACATCAGGATAATCTGTATGAACATAAGCATCATCCTGAGGAAATTCATTGATATAGCAACGCACTTTCAAATTCATATAGATTGTACGCTGACGGGCATCAATACTTTTCTTCAACACTCGAATCTGATTGATTGTGCGAGCATCGAGACCTTTCTCTTTTGCGAGATATTGCTTAATATTCTCCTCATTATATGCTACCTGAGGAAGAACGCGAAGTTGATATTCTTGAATCATGCTGCAAAGTTACAAATTCTTATTCATAAAATCAAGCAAAAGAATGATGTATCTACATCTTCTCATGACAAGGGAAATGCAACTAACCCGTATTTTTCTTCATATATTAACTATCTACACCCCGAAGAATAACAAATTGTAGCTAAAAAGCACAATTAATGAACGATTTATTTTGTTCTTCTTAACTTTCTTATTACATTTGCAACCAAGTTTTGCTTCGGCCTCGGTAGTTGCGGGGGTGGCATTACAATACTAAAATTAATCATGCACATGAAAGTATTAAAATTCGGCGGAACATCTGTAGGTTCCGTAAAAAGCATTCTCAGCTTAAAGAAAATTGTAGAAAACGAGGCTAAGCATCAGCCTGTAGTCATCGTAGTAAGTGCCTTGGGAGGTATAACAGACCAATTACTTTCTACATCCCAGATGGCTCTCCGACATGAGGAACGTTGGAAAGATGAATTCAATGCGATGGTAGACCGTCATCATAAGATGATAGATACCATTATCACCGATACCAAATCACGTGAGGACTTATTCAATCAAGTAGATGTACTCTTTGAGCAGTTAAAGAGTATATATTATGGTGTATTCCTGATTCATGACTTGAGCGAGAAGACTCAAAATGCTATTGTTAGTTATGGTGAGCGTCTTTCGAGTCGTATCGTCGCTACTCTTATCCGTGGTGCGAAATGGTTTGATGCTTTCAATTTCATCAAGACAGAGCGCAAGAATAATAAAAACACGCTAGATAGTGAACTTACAAACAAACTGGTGAGGGATACTTTCTGCGACCTGCCTCGAGTTTCTCTAGTTCCTGGTTTTATCTCTCGCGATCGCGATACTGATGAAATAACCAACTTAGGACGTGGCGGAAGCGACTATACGGCTGCTATTATTGCTGCCGCTCTTAATGCTGAGGTACTTGAGATCTGGACTGACGTTGACGGATTCATGACTGCAGACCCTCGCGTCATCAAGTCGGCCTATACCATAAATCAATTAAGTTATATAGAGGCTATGGAACTTTGCAACTTCGGTGCAAAGGTCATCTATCCTCCTACGATATATCCTGTATGCATCAAGAACATACCTATCAAGGTCAAGAACACCTTCAACCCGGAGAATCCCGGCACTATCATCAAGCAAAAGATAGATGATGACAAGAAACCGATCAAGGGTATCTCTTCGATAAATGGTACAGCACTCATTACTGTGACCGGTCTTTCTATGGTAGGTGTGATTGGTGTGAACCGTCGTATCTTTACTCGATTAGCCGACGAGGGCATTTCTGTATTCATGGTGTCTCAGGCTTCTTCTGAGAACTCTACTTCTATTGGTGTACGTGAAGAGGATGTCGAAGCTGCTGTATCAGCACTCAATGAGGAGTTTGCTGCCGAAATCGAAGATGGCGCAATGTTCCCAATGCATGCAGAATGTGGTCTGGCCACTATAGCCATTGTCGGTGAGAATATGAAGCATGCTGCCGGTATCGCAGGTAAACTATTCGGAACTCTCGGTAGAAGTGGTATCTCTGTCATAGCCTGTGCTCAGGGTGCATCAGAGACGAACATCTCTTTCGTTGTGAAGAGTGAATTTCTCCGCAAATCCCTCAATGTTCTCCACGACAGTTTCTTCTTGTCTGAATATAAGGTCCTTAACCTCTTCATCTGTGGTGTCGGCACAGTTGGAGGAAAACTAATAGAACAGATCAAGAACCAATATCATGAACTGATGGTACGCAACGGCTTGAAACTCAACGTTGTGGGAATAGCATCATCACATAATGCTATATTCAACAGAGACGGACTAGACCTCGATACTTTCCGAGATGATTTGAAAACATCAGAGCCAAGTACTCCAGACAAACTACGAGACAACGTCATCGCTATGAATATTTTTAATAGTGTATTCGTAGATTGTACTGCCAGCAAGGATATTGCAGCTCTTTATCAGCGTTTCCTAGAGAATAACATTTCTGTAATTGCAGCCAACAAGATTGCTGCTTCAAGCAATTACGATAGTTATGCTAAATTAAAGAGAACGGCACTTGCCAGAGGTGTAAAGTTCAGATTTGAAACAAATGTTGGTGCTGGTCTTCCTATCATTGGTACCATCAACGACCTACGCAACTCTGGTGACAAGATTCTCAAAATCGAGGCTGTGCTCAGTGGTACACTCAACTTCATTTTCAACGAGATCTCTTCTGATGTCCCGTTCTCTGAGACTGTACATCGTGCCAAAGAGCAAGGCTATTCAGAACCAGACCCTCGCATCGACCTGAGTGGTACAGATGTGGTTCGCAAACTTGTCATCCTCTCACGCGAGGCTGGCTACAAAGTAGAACAGGAAGACGTAGAGAAGCGTCTATTTGTACCTCAGGAGTATTTCAATGGTACTGTAGATGATTTCTGGAAGAATTTACCTGCTCTCGATGCAGATTTCGAGGTGCGCCGCAAACAGATAGAAGCAGAAGGAAAACGGTGGCGCTTCGTTGCCACCTTAGAGGGAGGCAAAACCTCTGTCGCTCTAAAGGCGGTAGACAGGAACCATCCTTTCTATAATCTTGAGGGAAGCAACAATATCGTGTTGCTCACCACAGAACGTTATAAAGAATATCCGATGCTCATACAAGGATATGGCGCTGGTGCCAGCGTTACCGCAGCTGGTGTATTTGCCAACATTATGAGCATTGCTAATATATAATCAGAGCGTATGAAACATATTATTATTTTAGGTGATGGCATGGCCGACCACCCAATAGAGAAACTGGGGGGCAAGACTTTGTTGCAATATGCCAATACTCCTTATATGGATATGTTGGCACGCCAAGGAAAGACGGGACGACTCATCACTGTTCCAGATGGCTTCTTACCTGGATCTGAGGTGGCAAACACGGCCATCATGGGTTACGATCTGAATCAGGTATACGAAGGACGAGGTCCTCTTGAAGCTGCGTCTATCGGTTACGAGATGGCACCCGAAGATATGGCCATCCGATGCAATATCATCACACTGGAAGATGGAAAGATTCTTACCCATAATGGAGGAAACTTAAGTACGGAAAATGGCGACATTCTCATCAAGTATCTTAATGAGAAACTCGGTGACGATCAAATCCGTTTTATTACCGGTATCCAATATCGTCATCTGTTGGTTATCAAATATGCCAGCAAACATGTGGTATGTGCTCCTCCTCATGATCACCCTAATGAGGAATGGAAACCTTTACTCGTAAAACCTGAAGAGGGATGGGAGAATGTGCACGAACCTGTCATTGGTCGTAACGGTCAACCTACGGGGAAATTACGCATGACTGCTCAGGAGACTGCTGATATTCTCAATTATCTTATTCTGAAATCTCAAGAATTACTCTCTGAGCATCCATTCAATCAGAAAAAGATTGCTCATGGTGAGCGACCAGCCAACAGTATATGGCCATGGAGCGGAGGTTATCGCCCGAACATGCAAACACTGATGCAGTTGTATCCGCAGGTAAAGTCGGGCTCTTGCATCTCTGCAGTTGATTTGATCAGAGGCATTGGGCACTATGCCGGACTCGATATCATCAAGGTTCCTGGAGCCACCGGACTTGCCGATACCAACTATGAGGGTAAAGCACAAGCTGCTATCGAGGCTCTTCGACATCAGGATTTCGTTTATCTGCACCTCGAAGCTACAGACGAAGCTGGGCATGATGGAGATCTCGAATTGAAAGTCAAGGCCATCCAGTATCTGGATCATCGTATTGTAGAACCTATATATAAAGAGGTGTCAACATGGGATGAACCGGTCTGCATCGCCATCTTACCCGACCACCCTACTCCCGTAGAGATTCGTACTCACGTAAAGGAGGCTGTTCCTTTTCTTATCTGGTATCCGGGTATCGAAGCCGACAGCGTAGAAAGCTATAATGAAGTTAGTTGTGTAAGAGGGGCTTATGGCCTTTTGCAATTACAGGAGTTTATGAACACTTTTATGAAAATCGATTAATATGAAATATTACAGTACCAACAAGAAGGCTCCTTTGGCATCTCTCCACGAAGCTGTCGTAAAAGGACTTGCACCAGACAAAGGTCTCTATATGCCTGAACAGATCAAGAAACTCCCTCAGGATTTTTTTGATAACATCGAGAATATGAGCTTTCAGGAAATTGCTTATCGCGTGGCCGACTGCTTCTTTGGCGAAGATGTTGACGCAGAGTCTCTGAAAAAGATCGTCTACGACACGCTTGCATTCGATGTCCCCGCTGTCAAGGTAGAAGAAAATATCTATTCTCTGGAATTATTCCACGGTCCTACTTTGGCTTTCAAGGATGTAGGGGCACGTTTCATGGCTCGACTATTACAATATTTTGTCAAAAAAGAGGGGCTCAACAAGATCAACGTTTTGGTCGCTACTTCAGGTGACACAGGTTCTGCTGTAGCCAATGGTTTTCTTGGAGTTGACGGAATACATGTTTACGTGCTGTATCCTAAGGGAAAGGTCAGCAAAATCCAAGAAAGTCAGTTCACTACTCTGGGAAACAATATCACAGCTCTTGAGGTGGATGGCGTTTTTGATGATTGTCAGGCACTCGTAAAGAATGCTTTTATGGACGAAGAGTTGAATCAACACATGAAGTTGACCTCGGCCAACTCTATTAATGTTGCCCGATTCCTGCCACAGGCTTTCTATTACTTCTATGCCTATGCACAGCTCAAGAAGTTGGGTGTCACCGACAAAATTGTTGTCTGCGTACCTTCTGGCAACTTTGGAAATATCTGTGCTGGCATATTTGGTTATTTCACAGGACTTCCTATCCATCGCTTTATTGCAGCCAACAATGCTAATGATATTTTCTTTAAATATCTGCAGACTGGTAAATATGAGCCAAAACCTTCGCGCCAGACATTAGCCAATGCCATGGATGTGGGCGATCCTTCTAACTTCGCACGTATCTATGATCTCTTTGGCGGTGACCACAGCAAGATTACTGCGCTCATTTCAGGTGCTACTTATAGTGATGAACAAATTCGCGAGACAATGAAGCAATGTTATGCTTCCACGGGGTATATCTTGGACCCTCATGGCACTTGTGGCTATCGGGCCTTGAAAGAAGGATTGAGACCTGGTGAGACTGGAATATTCCTGGAGACTGCTCATCCTGCCAAGTTTAAGGAAAAAGTAGATGATATTATCAATGACAACGTGAAGATTCCTGAGCGATTGGCTGCTTTCATGAAGGGCACTAAACAGAGTATTGCCATGCCAAATGATTTTGCGCAATTCAAGGCTTACCTCATGAAAGAATAAAGGTCACTGCGACAATAAAAAAATCTCTCATCTGACTATATCAGATGAGAGATTGTATGATATAGATTCCTCTTGGCTACTTCCGGCTCAAGAGGATTTTCTTTTTCTTCTCCGATATCATTGATATTGACAACGCTATCATATCCTGCATGATGCAAGAGAGCTTCATCTTGTATTCTCCCGGCAAGCAACCAGCATTTTACCCCTACCTTACGGGCATGTTGTAAGACAACAGCGGGTAATTTACCCATCAATGTCTGGCGATCCGCGCTACCCTCGCCCGTAATCACGACATCTGCATCTTTTATTTCTTCATCGATATGCATGAGTTGCATCAACAGTTCTGCGCCACTCATCATTTTGGCATTCATAAATTGCATCAAAGCATAACCGATACCACCGGCAGCCCCTGCTCCTGGACAACTTGAGCAATCTCTACCCATATGTCTGGCCGACATATCTGCGAAAGTTTTGGCTCTGCGCTCAAGTTGTTCTACCATATGCAGAGTTGCTCCTTTCTGAGGAGCAAACACACGGGCGGCACCCTTTTCACCAAGTAAAGGATTATCCACATCACTCGCAATCGTGATATCTATGGCATGCTCTTGGAATATCGAGGCTATGTCGTCGAATCGTTTGTCTGTTCGGCCAAATGAGAATTTTTCAATCATAGCCTTCAGCATACCGATGCCACAATCGCTCGTGGCAGTACCTCCAATACCGATAATCAAATGACGGCATCCACGTCGGATAGCGTCTGCTATTAACAATCCGGCTCCATAACTTGTTGCACGCAAGGGATTACGTTGGTCTACAGGAATCATCGGCAGACCGATGGCCTGTGCCACTTCAATGATGGCAATGTCATCTTTCACACCATAACAGGCATCCACCGACCGCATCAAGGCATCTTTGGTATGTATCTTCACCTTCTGGGCACCAATGGCATGAGCAAAAGCATCAAGCATACCTTCACCTCCATCACTTACCATAATTTTCTTGGTATCCCAGCCCTTAGCCTCCATTGCCTGAGCAACTATCCCGTTGGCTTCGTCACTACTCAGACAACCTTTGAAACTATCTATAGCAATTACGCTTTTCATCTAAGACAATACGCAATAGAGGAATATGAGTATTGAAATTACGACAGCACCTATAATCGTCTTGACGAGACATGTAGTAACCTTCTTCACTAATAAGATACCCACTACCAATACGATAAGAGCAAATATATAATACATGAAATTATTTTCCATCTTTCATAATCTTTCTAAAGGATGTAGGAATAGGTGTTTCAAATTCCATTCGTTCATGAGTTACCGGATGAACAAAACAGAGCACATAGGCATGCAGACATAGACGGTGACAAGGGTCATCGCCATTGCCATATTTGATATCCCCACATACAGGATGACCCATATCGGCAGAATGGACACGTATCTGATTTTTACGTCCTGTCTCCAACTTATATTCTACCAAGGTGTGTCGCGTGGTTCGACCGAGCACATGGAAATGGGTAATGGCATATTTTCCTCCATTATCTACAGGTGACGAATAAGTAACGTAGTTTCTGTTATCTTTCAACCAGTTTTCTATCGTGCCATCATCTTCTTCCATCTCACCGGAAACCAAAGCTACATATCTCCGGTCATAAACCGTATGATGCCAGTCTTCCTCGAGAGACAAGGCAGTACGCTTATCCTTCGCATAAATCATCAGTCCTGAGGTATCACGATCAAGGCGATGAACAACATGAGCCTGACAATGTTGCTTGCTTTGATTAAAGTAATCATCAAGAACCGTCTTTACGTTCAGCGTTGAATGTCCGGCTGCCATTGAGAGGATTCCGATATTCTTTTCTACGATGACCAACCACTGGTCTTCATATACGATCTTCACATATTTACTTTTGAAAGTGTTGTTACGCTTTGTCTTAGACACAGCAACTTTCATTCCTGGTTTCAATTCGTAATCAAAACGTGTTATCGTCTTGCCATTCACCTTGATACCGCGCCCTTTAAGGGTAGCCTTAATCTTTGACTTAGACTCTCCCTTTACGTTATCAAGCAACCACTCCAGTAATGGAGCCGGCTTTTCCACAAAATAATGGGCATACTCACCCTGCTTATGGTAATCTTTGTTTTGCGTCATTCTCATGGTTGCAAAATTACAAAAATATTTCTATTCCGAATTAAAAATCAAAACAAATTAAAACAAATCATTTTACGAAGTTAACTGCATACGTTTACGAAGTTAACTGCGTCTGCTTACGAAATTAACAGAATCACCCTACGAAGTTAACTGCATAGGCATACGAAGTTAACTGCATAAAATGACGCATTCAAAGTTACTTCTACTTCAATAAGGGTAATATCATTTTGACATTACAAGCCATTGGTCATGTTTTTAACTTAAATTATAAAGCCTTATTCTTTTTATTCTGGCATTATGGCAAATTATTCCTATATTTGCAACATCTATTTCTAAATAATCAATACATAAATGAAGATGAAGAAACTTTTATTATCTCTCGGCATCATGCTGAGTTGTTCTAGTGCTTTTGCACAGAGCGGGAAATTAGAACTTGGAGCGAAATTGAATTATGGATTCAGCGAACCTACATGGGGTATGGGCCTTGTTGGACGATACAACATCGATAACCATTTCCGCGTAGAAGGTGCCGCCAATTACTACCCTAAGAACGAAAACAAGCTCGAAGAATGGGACGTCAACGCCAACTTGCATTATATCTTCCATGTCACGGAAAGATTCAAGCTATATCCTATCGGTGGTCTATGTATCACATCTTTCAACCAAGATATCAAGGATGGTTCGTTAGGCGACGACAAGGTGGGCGTGAATATAGGTGCCGGATTGCAGTTCAACATTATGAGCGATCTACATCTGAACGCAGAAACCTATTATAATTGCATCAACAAATACGACCGTGCGATTACAAATGTAAGTCTCGTTTACGTATTTTGACCCGAAGGCATCCCGAAAGAATCCCGACACCAACAGAACAATGATGACGGGATTTTTTTTATGAATTTACTCGAACTATTAGGTTTTCTCAGTTTTTTTTAATACCTTTGCAGCCAATTTATTATATAATAAGGTATTAGAAGAAATGATTACAGTAACCAATCTTGCAATCCAATTCGGAAAAAGAGTACTTTACAAAGATGTAAATCTTAAATTTACTCATGGTAATATTTATGGCGTTATCGGTGCTAACGGTGCTGGTAAGTCTACACTTTTACGCGCAATCTCAGGCGAACTAGAGCCTAACAAAGGAAGCGTAGAGCTCGGTCCGGGTGAGCGTCTCTCTGTCTTGGAGCAGGACCACTTTAAATATGATGAGTTCCGCGTACTCGATACCGTACTGATGGGACACGAACCTCTTTGGAAGAACATGAAAGAGCGTGAGGCTCTTTACTCTAAAGAGGAAATGACTGAGGAGGACGGAAACCGTGCAGCTGAACTTGAAGAAAAATTCGCAGAGATGAATGGCTGGGAAGCTGAATCTGATGCTGCCCAACTATTACAGAATCTTGGTATCAAAGAAGACTTGCACAACAAGCAGATGTCTGAACTTTCTAACAATGAGAAGGTTCGTGTCATGCTGGCAAAAGCTCTTTTCGGTAATCCAGATAACTTATTGCTCGATGAGCCTACCAACGACTTGGACCTCGACACCGTAGAATGGCTTGAGGAATACCTCGGAGAGGTAGAACAGACAGTATTGGTAGTTAGTCACGACCGTCACTTCTTGGATGCTGTATCAACAATGACTGTCGACATCGACTTCGGCAAGGTTACCATGTTCGCCGGTAACTATTCTTTCTGGTATGAGAGTTCACAGCTTGCTTTGCGTCAGGCTCAGAACCAGCGTATCAAGGCAGAAGAGAAGAAGAAACAGTTGGAGGAGTTCATCCGCCGTTTCTCTGCTAACGTAGCAAAGAGCCGTCAGACGACTTCTCGTAAGAAGATGCTTGAAAAGTTGAACGTTGAGGAAATCAAACCTTCAAGCCGTAAATATCCAGGTATCATCTTCCAGATGGAACGTGAACCAGGAAACCAAATTCTCGAAGTGGAGGGTCTGAAGGCTATCGATGATGACGGAACCGTACTCTTCGATAACGTAAACTTCAATATAGAAAAAGGTGAAAAGGTGGTATTCCTCTCTCATAACCCAAAGGCTATGACTGCGCTCTTCGAAATTATCAATGGTAATCGAGAAGCTGCTGCCGGTACATACAAATGGGGAGTTACTATCACAACAGCATATTTACCACTCGACAACACGAAATTCTTCGACTCTGATAAGGACCTCGTAGAATGGCTTAGTCAATATGGTCCTGGAAACGAGGTACAGATGAAGGCTTATCTCGGTCGTATGCTTTTCCGTCAGGAAGAGGTTGAAAAGAAGGTGAACGTGCTCTCCGGTGGTGAGAAGATGAGATGTATGATCGCACGTATGCAGTTGCAGAACGCTAACTGTCTAATCCTCGATACTCCTACCAACCACCTTGACTTGGAGTCTATCCAGGCTTTCAACAACAATCTGGTAACTTTCAAGGGAAACATTCTCTTCAGTTCTCACGACCACGAGTTTATCGAGACCGTTGCCAACCGTATCATAGAACTTACTCCTTCTGGAACTATCGATAAGTTGATGAGTTACGATGAGTACATCTACGACGAGAAACTGAAGGAACAGAGAGCTAAGATGTATAACTTGGCATAACTCAAAGGTGTTTTTGGCACAAAGTTTGTATAGTGCCTAATGAACAACTATTAGATTATGACAGAAAATAAAGATAAAAACATGGAGAACGGTACTGCTGAGGAGTTGAATGCTCCTCAGGAGGAAACCGCAAAAAATAGCCAGGCAGAGAATACTGACAAAAAGGCAGACGAAAAGGACGATCAGGAAAATGCTGAGGAACAGCAGAATGAAAAAGAAGAGGAGAAAGATCCTCTGGAGGCTGCTCAGGAACAAATCAGCAAACTGAAAGACCAATATCTGCGCTCAGTAGCCGAGTTCGACAATTATCGCAAGCGAACCATGAAGGAAAAAGCAGAGTTGATCCTTAACGGCGGTGAGAAAACAATTACTGCAGTACTTCCTGTGCTTGATGACTTTGAGCGCGCACTTGCAGACAACAACGAGGATCCTCAGGCTATAAAGAAAGGTATGGAACTGATCTTCAAGAAGTTCCAAAAGACTTTGGAAGGTCTTGGCGTAAAGAAAATTGATACACAGGACAAGGACTTTGATACCGACCAAATGGAGGCCATCGCTATGGTTCCTGGTATGGGTGACGACAAAAAGGGCAAGGTTATTGACTGTGTGCAGACTGGCTATACGCTTAATGATAAGGTAATTAGACACGCAAAAGTTGCTGTCGGCCAGTAATCTATACTTTTCTTAAGATATTCAGAAATTATCAAATGGCACAAAAAAGAGATTATTATGAGGTTCTTGGTGTCGACAAGAATGCCTCGGATGCAGAAATAAAGAAAGCCTACAGAAAGTTGGCTATCAAATATCATCCTGACCGTAATCCTGACAATAAGGAAGCTGAGGAGAAATTCAAAGAGGCTGCCGAAGCTTATGATGTATTGCACGACCCACAAAAGCGTCAGCAATATGATCAGTTTGGCTTCGATGGACCACAAGGTGGTTTCGGCGGTGGAGCTGGCATGAATATGGATGATATCTTCTCTATGTTCGGAGATATCTTCGGTGGACATTCTGGCTTTGGTGGTTTCGGCGGCTTTGGTGGCGGCGGTGGTCGCCCTCAATATCGCGGCAACGACTTGCGATTGACCGTAAAACTTACCTTACAGGAAATTGCAGAAGGCGTAACCAAAAAGTTCAAGGTTAAAAAGGATATTACTTGTGAGCATTGCCATGGAACAGGTGCTAAGGATGGTGCTCAACCGGAAACTTGTTCTCAATGTAATGGTAGTGGTGTGGTCTACAAGACCGTACGTACCATGTTGGGTATGATGCAAACACAGACCACTTGTCCTAACTGTCATGGTGAGGGTACTGTCATCAAAGACAAATGTCCTTATTGTAATGGCGAAGGCGTGGTAAAAGGCGAAGAGGTCATCGAGATCAACATCCCTGCAGGTGTCTCTGAAGGCATGGTCGTAAATGTTCCTGGTAAAGGTAACGCAGGACGACATAATGGCGTCAATGGTGACATCCAGGTGCTCATCAAGGAGGAACCTAATGACACTTTCATCCGCAATGGTCAAGACTTGTATTATACATTACTATTGGATCTTCCTACAGCTATTTTAGGTGGAGAGGTTGATATACCAACCATCTCCGGAAAAAAGATAAGCCTGAAGATTGAACCAGGAACTCAACCAGGCAAACAGGTAAGATTGCGCGGAAAAGGTTTACCTGCTGTTCAGGGATACGGACGTGGTACGGGCGACATTATCGTAAACATTAGTGTTTATATCCCTAAGACCCTTACCAAGGAAGAGAAGGAAGCCGTTGAAGTTTTCAAAGAAAGCGACAACTTCAAGTCTAGTAATGCTGACAAAAAGAGTATTTTTGAACACATCAAGAATTTATTCAGTTAAATGAATTATCAAGAAACTGTTAATTATCTATTCAATAGCACCCCTGTTTTCGAACATGTGGGTGCTTCTGCATATAAAGAAGGACTGTCAAACACATTGGCTCTGGATGAACATTTTGATCATCCTCACACAAAGTTCTTATCCATACATGTAGCTGGTACCAATGGCAAAGGTTCTTGCTCACATACACTTGCAAGTATCTTACAAGCCGATGGGTACAAAGTGGGACTTTACACATCACCTCATCTGGTGGACTTCCGTGAACGTATAAAAATCAACGGAGAATGTATCAGCGAGAAATATGTCATCGATTTCGTGGAGAAGGAAAAAGACTTCTTTGAACCTCTTCATCCTTCTTTCTTCGAACTGACAACAGCAATGGCCTTCAAATATTTTGCCGAACAGAAGGTCGACATCGCCGTCATCGAAGTTGGCCTTGGTGGAAGGTTGGATTGCACCAATATCATCAACCCTATCTTAAGCATCATCACAAATATCTCTTTCGACCACACACAATTCTTAGGCGACACTCTACCTAAGATCGCCTATGAGAAAGCTGGTATCATCAAAGATAACAGACCAGTGGTTATTGGTGAGGCTAATGATGATACTCGCGTTATCTTCGAGGCGAAAGCTCAGAAGATGAATAGTACCATTGTCTTTGCCGAAGATATCCCTGCCCTATTATCATCTAAACCTAACGCTAAGGGAGGAAGGACCTACAAGACCAGATATTTCGGAGAAATAGAAGGAGAGCTTGGTGGTATCTACCAGGATAAGAATACGAATACCATTCTCTGCGCTGCCACACAATTATATAATAAGAAGATTATCCGTGATGCAGAAAGTGTCGTAAAAGGTTTCGCAAACGTATGCGAATCTACGGGGTTGATGGGACGTTGGCAGAAATTACAAGATCGTCCTACAGTGATTTGTGACACTGGCCACAACGTCGGAGGATGGCAATATCTTAGCAAACAGATCGCCTCACAGTCATGCAAGCATCGAAGAATCGTTTTCGGCATGGTTGATGATAAAGATATCGATAGTGTAATGGAATTATTGCCGGAAGATGGCATCTTCTATTGGACGCAACCTTCTACCAAACGAGCATTTCCTGTAGAGAAAGTCGCAGAAGAAGCTGATAAACATCAACTTACAGGAAAACAATACCCTACGGTAGAAGCTGCATACAAAGCTGCATTGGCAGATGCTGATGAAGAAGATTTCATTTTCGTGGGTGGTTCAAGCTATATCGTCGCTGACCTTTTAGCATTAAAAAAATAAAAATAGGAAATTTAGAGGAGAAAAAATTTGCAGTTGTGAGTTATTTTTAGTTACTTTGCAGTAGTATTATAGTAACTAAAAACTTAGGAATATATTTAATATATTATGAACACAACTGAAACGGAAAACATCAGTGGTCTGAAACGTGAGGACTTTCAGACTACAGTAAATGGCAAAAAAACCGATTTATACATCCTTCGTAACAGTCAGGGAAATGAGGTTGCAATAACCAATTATGGTGGCGCAGTTGTTGCTATCATGGTACCAGACAAAAATGGTAAAATGGCAAATGTAATTCAGGGACATGACAACATTCAGGATGTTATCAATTCTCCAGAACCTTTCCTTTCTGTATTGATCGGTCGCTACGGTAACCGTATCTGCAAAGGTCAGTTCCAGTTACATGGTAAGAAATATCAGTTAGCGACAAACGATGGCCCTAACCACTTACATGGAGGTCCTACTGGTTTCCATACTAAAGTATGGGACGCTCAACAGATGAATGACCATTCTCTGATCCTGAAATATGTAAGTTCTTATGGCGAAGAAGGATTTACCGGTGAAATGGAAATCTGGGTAGCTTATATCTTCAACGATGACAATGAACTCGTTATCAAGTATCAGGCAACGACCAACAAGGAGACTATCGTGAACCTTACACATCATGGGTTCTTCTCTCTTTCTGGTATCGCAAACCCTACTCCTTCCGTAGAGAGTCAACTTCTTGAAGTTAACGCAGACTATTATCTTCCTATCGATAAAGTTTCTATTCCAACAGGAGAGATCAGATTCGTAGAAGGTACTCCATTTGATTTCCGTACTCCAAAAACTATCGGTCAGGATATCAATGCCGATAACGAGCAATTGAAGAACGGTCAAGGATATGATCATAATTATGTGTTGAATAAAAACGAAGAGGGTGAACTTTCTTTCGCAGCACGTGTGACAGAACCTGTAAGCGGTCGTACTATGGAAGTATATACCACAGAACCAGGTTTGCAGATTTACACAGGCAACTTCCTGAGTGGTATCTCAGGCCAGTTCGGAGCAACATTCCCACGTCGCTCTGCAATCTGCTTGGAAGCACAGCACTTCCCTGACACCCCTAATCACCCTTACTTCCCATCTGTAGTATTGTATCCTGGTCAAACTTACACACAGAAAACAATCTACAAATTTGGTGTAGTTGATTAAACATAAAAAACTAACCTAGGAAATAACAGAACTATTCTAAAATGGAAAATTCTAATAAACAACAAGGTAACATCATCACGATTATCACGATGATGTTTATCTATGCAATGATTTCGTTCGTAACCAATTTAGCAGCACCTATTGGTGTTATCTGGAAAAATGTATTTGCAGATAGCGGTAGTGCTAACATGATTGGTATGCTCGGTAATGCAATGAACTTTTTAGCATACCTATTTATGGGTATTCCTGCAGGAAAGATGCTGACAAAGATCGGTTATAAGAAGACTACTCTTGTCGGTATAGCAACAGGTTTCGTAGGTGTGTTCATACAGTTCTTAAGCGGTAAATTTAATCCAGGCGTAAGCGGTTTCTCGGTATATCTCTTGGGAGCCTTTGTATCTGGTTTTGCTGTTTGTATGCTCAACACCGTAGTAAACCCAATGCTTAACTTGCTTGGAGGTGGTGGTAACCGAGGTAATCAGTTGAATATGATTGGCGGTACTCTAAACTCACTTTCTGGTACACTTACCCCTATGCTCGTAGGTTCTTTAATTGGTACTGTAACAGCACAGACAAAGATGATCGACGTAAACTTAGTACTTTACATCGCTATGGGTGTCTTCGCATGTGCTTTCTTTATCCTTCTCTTTATCCCTATTGCTGACCCAGAGATGGGTAAGACAACTTCTGAAACTGTGTTTGAACATAGTCCATGGTCTTTCCGTCACTGTGTACTTGGCGTTATCGGTATCTTTGTATACGTTGGCGTTGAGGTAGGTATTCCTGGAACTTTGAATTTCTACATCAGTGACACAACAACGAATGGTGGTGGCGAAGGCTTAATGAATGCAGCCGCAATCGGAGGCTTTGTAGCAGGAACATACTGGTTACTTATGTTGGTAGGCAGATTCATTGCTGGATTTATCGCTGATAAAGTTTCTAGTAAGGTAATGATGACTGTCACAACAATTGCAGGAATGTTATTCATTCTTCTAGCAATGCTCTTAGGCAAAACTTCACATGTATCAATGCCGGTATTCACAGGTTCTTCTTTCCAGACTGTAACCGTTCCTATCGCTGCATTATTCTTGGTCCTTTGCGGTCTTTGTACCTCTGTTATGTGGTCTAGTATATTCAACCTCGCAACAGAAGGCCTTGGTAAATATGTAGCACAGGCTTCAGGCATCTTCATGATGATGGTTGTCGGTGGTGGTATCTTACCATTGGTTCAGAACTATATCGCAGATAACATTGGTTACATGTTCTCATACATCGTACCATTTATTGCACTTGCATACCTCTGCTTCTACGCATTGGTTGGATCAAAGAATGTAAACAAAGATATACCAGTAGATTAACTCTACTGGTTTTCTATTATTACTATTATAACCTAATAAAACCTCAATAATTATGGATATCGAAAAAGTAAGAAGTCGCTTTATTAAACACTTTGATGGTAAAACTGGTAATATTTATATGTCACCAGGTCGCATCAATCTTATTGGCGAGCACACAGACTATAATGGTGGATTTGTATTCCCTGGTGCAGTAGACAAAGGCATCATGGCTGAAATTCGACCTAATGGTCTTGACACTGTAATACTTTATTCTATTGACCTTAAAGACAAAGTAGAATTCAAAATAGATGATCCGGAGGGCCCAAAAGCTACATGGGCACGATATATCTATGGTATCATCCAGGAAATGAAAGGTCTTGGAGTCCCTGTAAAAGGATTTAATGCAGCATTCTATGGTGATGTTCCATTGGGTGCGGGAATGAGTTCTTCTGCAGCATTGGAAAGTTGCTTTGCATTTGCTTTGAATGATCTATTCGGAGACAACAAGGTTTCAAAATGGGATTTAACTCTTGCTGGCCAAACCACAGAGCATAAATATATTGGTGTGAACTGTGGTATTATGGATCAATTTGCATCAGTATTCGGCAAAGAAGGTAAACTGATGCGCCTCGATTGTCGCAGTCGCGAATTTGAGTATTTCCCATTTGAGCCTAAAGGTTACAAATTAGTTCTCGTTAACTCTAAAGTTAAACATGAATTGAAGGGCTCTCCATATAATGATCGTCGCAACTCTTGTGAAAATGTTGTAAGACATATTGCTGCCAAACATCCGGAAGCTAAATTCGAGACTCTACGTGATTGCACATGGGAGCAACTTGAAGAAGTACGTCAAGAAGTTGGTGAAGAAGATTACACACGTGCTCACTTTGTACTTGGAGAGAAAGACCGAGTACTTGCTGTTTGCGATGCATTGGAAAAAGGTGACTACGAAACTGTAGGTCAGAAGATGTATGAAACACATTATGGACTTAGTAAAGAGTATGAAGTAAGCTGCGAAGAGCTCGACTTCCTTAACGATATCGCTAAAGAAAATGGCGTAACTGGTAGTAGAATCATGGGCGGTGGCTTTGGCGGATGTACAATAAACCTCGTAAAAGATGATATCTATGAGAAGTTCATCGCTAATGTAAAAGAGAAGTTCAATGCCAAATATGGTCACGAACCAGAGATCTACCCAGTAGTGATCAGTGAGGGTTCTCATAAAGTTTGCTAAAGTAGATTACAACAAATAATATTAAGCCTGCAATTGGATTACATATCTGATTGCAGGCTTTTTGATTGCTTAAAAGTGTTAATTTTACACCTTCGCGCAAAAAAACATCATACAGAATGATACAAGTTTAAATAAAAAATGGTAATTTTACACCCAAAAATCAAATATAACTTAATAATCACTTAAGTATGAAACACTTTAAAAGTTCAATTTTAGGAGCAGGAATGGCAACCGTTCTACTCTCCGCATGTGGTTCACAGCAATCACAAATTACCGTATCAGGATTAAATCCTGCAGATTTCGATTCTACTATAAATGGTAAGAAGACCGAACTAATCACCTTGAAAAACGCTAACGGAATGGAAGTTTGCCTCACGAACTATGGTGGTCGTGTGGTTTCTATCTCTGTACCAGATAAGAACAATAAGCCTACAGACGTTGTCTTGGGTTACGACAATATCCATCAATATGCAGATACTCTTAGGACACCATCTGACTATGGTTCTTCTGTAGGTCGATATGCAAACCGTATCAAAGATGCTAAGATCACAGTAGCTGGTAAGGAGTATAAACTAAAGAAGAACGATGCGATGAACTGCCTACATGGCGGAGGTACCACAGGATGGCTAAACCAAATATATGATGTTCAAGCAAAGAATGATACTAGTGTCGTTTTTGCTATCACCGCTAAGGATGGAGAGAATGGATTCCCTGGCACAGTAAAGGCAACCGCCACATATACTGTAAAGAGCAACAATACGCTTGACATTGTATTCCAAGCAACAACTGACAAGGAAACCGTTGTAAACATGACCAATCATTCATATTTCAATCTGAATGGTGATCCTTCAAAGGAAGGTTACGATCAAGTCATGTATATCTTTGCTGACAGTTTTACTCCAAGCGATCGATTCTATATTCCTACAGGAGAAATCAAAAGCGTAGAAGGAACTCCTATGGATTTCCGTACTCCTACTGAGATTGCTAAGAAATATGATCCTAACTATGATCAGATAAAGAATGCAACTGGTTACGATCACAACTGGTGTTTGAACACCTATAAATTGGGAAATCTTGCCGATAAGACTGTAGCATGTAGCCTATACTCACCTAAGACTGGCATCAAACTCGAGGTATTCACGAACGAACCTGGTATGCAAGTTTATACTGGTAACTTCCAAGGCACTGGCATCCCATGTAAACATGGCATAAAATATCCAAAACACGTAAGTGTATGCTTTGAAAGTCAGAAATATCCAGACTCTCCTACTAAATATACAGCAAAGACAAAAGGCTGGGAAGTTTCTAACCCATATCTTAAACCAGGAGAAAAGTATTATTCTCATTTAGCATACAAATTCAGCGTAGTAAAATAAAACTATCCACTATATTGATATAATTATAACTTAAAACCTAAATAACAAATGAACAGTATTATGCAAGCAATAAGCAACAGTGGCTTCAAACCCATTGATATGCTTATTCTCGTTTTCTATCTTATTCTGTTAGTAGGTTTAGGATTATTCCTAAGTCGAAACAAAGATGGAAAAGAAAAAACTGCCAACGACTACTTCTTGGCAGGTAACACTCTTACTTGGTGGGCTGTAGGTGCATCACTTATTGCAGCAAACATTTCTGCCGAGCAGTTTATCGGAATGTCTGGTACAGGTTTTGCCGACGGTATCGCCATCGCAGCTTATGAAGTTATGGCTGCTGTGACATTGATCGTTATCGGTAAGTTCTTATTACCTATCATGCTAGATCGCAAGATTTTCACCATTCCACAATTTCTTCGCGAAAGATACAATGATGGTGTAGGATTAGCATTCTCTATCCTATGGCTTTTCCTCTATGTCTTTGTCAACCTGACGTCAGTAGCATGGTTAGGAGCTCTCGCTATTGAGCAGATTCTTGGTCTACAAGGATTAGCTGTTGACATTTGCGGCTTTACGGTCTCTGTGAGAATGCTCATCATCCTTTTCCTTTTTGTCATTGCCGGAATCTATTCTATCTATGGTGGTTTGGCATCTGTGGCATGGACGGACGTTATGCAGGTAACCTTCCTCGTAGGTGGTGGTTTGATCACAGCATATGTTGCCCTGAAAGAAATGGGTGTATCTCTAGGAACAGATGCTTTTGGTGCATTCAACAAGATGTTTACAGATCTTACGACAGGAGCAAACCTTACAGATACGCACTTCCACCTTATTATTCAGGAGAGCCATAATGCTTCAGCATTCGCTAATGTTCCTGGTATAGCCGCTGTCGTTGGCGGTGTATGGTTGACCAACTTAGGTTATTGGGGATTCAACCAGTATATCATCCAGAAAGGTTTGGCAGCAAAGAGTATTGATGAAGCAAAGAAGGGTCTGATCTTCGCTGGTTTCCTCAAAATCTTAATCCCATTCATCGTTGTCATCCCAGGTATCTGCGCTTACTATATCTTGAAAGGTTCCCCAGAATCATTCACTTCTATGGACTTGCACGGTCATGTAAACGTTTCTGACGATGCATATCCTTGGTTGATTCGCAACTTCACCCCAACAGGTATCAAGGGACTTTCTTTCGCTGCTCTTGCTGCTGCTATCATCTCTTCTCTTGCTTCTATGTTCAACAGTACTTCTACCCTATTCACCATGGATATCTACAAGAAGTATATCAACAAAACTGCATCAGATAAAAACTTGGTAAACTGCGGTCGACTTGTTAGTATCTCAGCTTTGATTATTGCACTCATCGCTGTTAAGCCACTACTTGGTGGTCTTGACCAAGCTTTCCAGTATATTCAGGAATACTCTGGTTTCATCTATCCTGGTATCATCACTGTATTCGGACTTGGTCTACTCTGGAAGCGTGCATCTTCTCTTGCTGCAGTATGGACAGCGATACTGACTATTCCTATGGGAGTACTCTTTAAAGTCGTAATGCCTGATGTAGCATTCCAGTTCCGAGCAGGTTACATTTTCATTATCCTAATCACATTCTTTGTCATTGTTTCTATCTTCGACAAGAATAGCGTATCTGCTGAAGAAGTATCTGCTGAAGACAAAGAAAGAATGCTTCGCTGGGCTAAAATTCTTGGTGGTGCAGGAGTTATCATGATCATCGCTGCAGCTATCGTCACTATCGGTGGTGCTATGACTCCTGATGCAAACCCAGATTCTAGTATCTTTGCTTATCTTAACGACATTGGATTCCAGGCATTCTTCTTCTTTGGTGTCTTGGTAGGTCAATGTGCAATCTGGCTATACAGCAATGCAAAAGACAAAGTCAAAGATACTAAGGCTCTACCAATCAACTTGAAATTATTCTCAACAACACGCGGATATACTTATGGTTCAATCGGTATTTGCACCATCGTACTTCTGCTGTACATATTACTCTGGTAAACATATACTATCAACAGGGGCATTAGCAACAGTCTATGCCCCTGTATATTACAAAAAACAAAAAGCATTATAACATGGCAACTTTTTATGGAGAACATTCCAAACTCTTAGTATCAGTGGACTGCATCATCTTCGGTTTCGAAGGAGGAAAACTTAAACTGCTGATCGGTAAAAGAAGTATGGATCCTGGACGCGGTGAGTGGTCACTCTACGGAGGATTTGTAGAGGCAGAAGAAAGTTTGACAGATGCTGCTAATCGCGTACTCTTTAAACTTACAGGACTAAAGAAACTCTATATGAAACAAGTTGGAGCATTTGGTGCTATAGACCGAGATCCCGGAGAACGAGTAATCTCTATCGCATACTGTGCTTTGATTAATGTAAAAGACTACGACGACAAACTACGCGAACAGCACGGATTGGAATGGGTAAACCTAGAAGATATGCCACAACTATACTCTGACCATAATGATATGGTAAGCAAGGCTATTCATCTTCTTCGTCGCCGAATCAATACCGAGCCACTTAGCTTTAATCTACTTCCCGAGCTTTTCACTCTAACTCAACTTCAACATGTATATGAAGCTGTATTGGGTGAGGAAATCGACAAAAGAAATTTCCGTAAGAGAATCAAACAAATCGACTTTATCGAAAAAACTGAACTTATAGATAAGGTTACTTCGAAACGCGGAGCTGCTCTTTATCGTTTCAACAAACGAATATACGCAGAAGATCCTAGCTTCAAACTTTGATAAGGCGAGTTAACCAACGAGCAGGCTTAGCTAGGAAATTGAGAACCATAGGTTCATCAAACTCATATCAACATAGAAAAGAATAAAACCTAAATATATCAATCTAAAATAAATAAAAGATATGCTGGAAGAATTAAAAGAAAAGGTCTTTAAGGCTAATCTTGACTTAGTAAAGCATAACCTAGTACTCTTTACCTGGGGTAATGTTTCAGGTATTGACAGAGAAAAAGGTTTAGTAGTAATCAAACCTTCAGGTGTAAGCTATGACACCATGAAAGTATCCGATATGGTAGTGGTAGATTTGAATACTGGTAAGGTCGTTGAGGGTGACTTGAATCCTTCTTCAGACACACCTACCCATCTTGTGATATATCGTAACTTCCCAGAAGTAGGTGGCGTGGTACACACTCATTCTACATATGCCACGGCATGGGCACAGGCAGGAAAGGACATTCCTAACATAGGAACTACACATGCTGATTATTTCCACGACTCTATTCCTTGCACAGATGACATGACAAAAGATCAAATGGCAGAATATGAGTATAACACGGGTGTTGTTATCGTAGATAAATTCAAGAAAGACAATATCAACCCAGTACATACTCCTGGCGTTCTGGTCAAGAATCACGGACCTTTCACATGGGGTAAGGATGCTGACGAAGCAGTATATCATGCTGTCGTAGCTGAACAGGTTGCAAAGATGGCTTTCGTTTCATTCAGTGTGAATCCAGCAACCACAATGAATCCTTTACTTATAGAAAAGCATTTCAGCCGCAAACATGGTCCTAATGCCTACTATGGTCAGAAAAAGAAATAATTGCTCATATATATAAGATATAACTAAAAACATAATAACAATGGTAAAAGCTTTTGATAACTTTGAGGTCTGGTTCGTAACAGGAGCACAACTTCTTTATGGAGGTGATGCTGTGAAACAAGTTGACGGTCATTCTAAAGAAATGGTTGACGGTCTGAACAATTCTGGAATATTACCTATCAAGGTGGTTTACGCTGGTACAGCAAACTCTTCTAACGAAGTCGCAGATGTCATGTCTCGTGCTAATAACGACAAGAAATGTATCGGTGTCATCACATGGATGCATACTTTCTCTCCTGCAAAGATGTGGATAAAAGGTATGCAGATTCTCCATAAACCATTACTCCACCTTCATACACAATATAATCAGCAAATTCCTTGGGACACCATGGATATGGATTTCATGAATCTTAACCAGAGTGCTCATGGTGATCGTGAGTTTGGTCATATTCTTTCTCGTCTACGCAAGAACAGAAAGACTGTTATCGGTTATTGGAAAGACGAAAAGACTCAGAAACATATCGCTGTTTGGGAGCGTGTCTGCGCTGGATGGGCAGATGCACAAGACTGTTTGATCCTTCGTTTCGGTGACCAAATGAATAATGTGGCGGTAACAGATGGTGACAAAGTAGCTTTCGAGCAGGTACTCGGATATCACGTAGATTACTGTCCTTTCTCTGAAGTTCTTTCATACTTTGATAAAATCAAGGATTCTGATGTCGATGATCTTGTCAAGGTTTACTTCAAAGAATATACTCACGATGCAAAACTCGAAGAAAAAGATACAGAAGAGTATAAGAAGATCTGGAATTCTGCAAAGGCAGAACTTACACTTCGTGCTGTTCTGAAAGCATACGGAGCCAAAGGATTTACAACCAACTTTGATGACTTAGGTGATGTAAATGTTGAAGAAACAGGACATGGTTTCGATCAGATTCCAGGTTTGGCTTCACAGCGACTGATGCACGAAGGTATCGGATTCGGTGCTGAAGGTGACTGGAAGTCTGCTGCTCTCTATCGTACAACTTGGTTCATGAGTCAGGGAATAGAAAATGGAGGAACTTCATTCCTTGAGGATTACACCCTGAATTTTGATGGCGAGAATACTTCTATTCTTGAAGCCCACATGCTCGAGATCAATCCAGACATCGCAGAGGAGAAGCCTCGTCTTGAAGTTCACTTCCTTGGCATTGGCTATCGCAAAAGTCAAACCGCACGCTTGGTATTCACAAGTAAACAAGGTCATGGCGTAACAGCAACTATCGTTGATATGGGTAACCGATTCCGCCTCATCGCAAATGATGTAAACCTCATCAAGTCTAAGCCATTGCCTAAATTACCGGTAGCATCAGCCCTCTGGGTTCCAGAACCAACCTTCGAAGTAGGTGTAGGCTGTTGGATTAATGCTGGTGGTACTCATCACTCTTGCTTCAGCTTTGGACTAACCGACGAATACTGGCGCGACTTTGCTGAAATTGCAGACATCGAGGCATGTATCATCAACAAAGATACTGATTATGAAGAATTCCGAAAAGAACTTAAATTCAATGAGGTATATTATATGTTGAATAAGGCATTACGCTAAACAATAAACCTAAAAACCTATCAAATAAAATCATGAACGCAAAAGAAACCATACAAAACGGTAAAGCCATCCTCGGTATCGAGTTTGGCTCTACCCGTATCAAAGCTGTATTGATTGATTCTGAAAACAAACCTATCGCACAAGGTAGTCACGAATGGGAAAACAAACTCGTCAATGGCCTTTGGACTTATAGCATTGAAGCTATCTGGGAAGGATTGCAAGATTGTTATTCTGATTTGCGTAATAACGTAAAGAAAGAATATGATACAGAAATCGAAAACCTCGCGGCTATCGGCATTAGTGCCATGATGCATGGATATATGGCCTTTAACGATAAAGAAGAAATACTAACTCCTTTCCGTACATGGAGAAATACCAATACAGGGGAGGCTGCCGCAGAACTTTCTAAGTTGTTCAACTTTAATATTCCTTTGCGCTGGAGTATTTCTCATCTGTATCAGTGTATTCTCGATAACGAGGAGCATGTAAATACTATCAAATATCTGACTACTTTGGCTGGATACATACATTGGCAGATTACTGGCGAAAAAGTCTTAGGTATTGGAGATGCTTCTGGTATGCTCCCTATTGACTCCAAGACCATGAACTACGATCAAAAGATGGTCAACAAGTTTAACCAACTCATTGCATCAAAAGGATATCAATGGACTTTGCTAGATATACTACCTAAGGTTCTGCTTGCAGGAGAAGATGCAGGTCGTCTAACCGAAGAAGGTGCTAAAAAGTTGGACGTTTCTGGTCATCTGAAGTCAGGAGCACCAGTATGTCCTCCTGAGGGAGATGCAGGAACAGGAATGGTTGCTACGAATGCCGTAAAGCAACGTACAGGTAACGTTTCCGCCGGTACTTCTTCATTCTCTATGATTGTACTCGAAAAGAAATTGTCAAAACCATATCAGATGATTGACATGGTTACAACCCCTGATGGTAGTCCTGTCGCTATGGTTCACTGTAACAACTGTACATCAGATTTGAACGCATGGGTCAACATCTTTAAGGAATATCAAAAGCTATTAGGTGTCCCTGTTGACATGAATGAGGTATTCGGAAAGCTCTACAATCATGCTTTAGAAGGTGATGCAGACTGTGGTGGACTTATTGCATACAACTATTTCTCTGGTGAGCCAGTGACAGGATTGGAAGAAGGTCGTCCTCTCTTCGTCCGCTCTGCAAATGATAAGTTCAACCTTGCCAATTTTATGCGTGCCAATCTATATGCCTCAGTGGGTGTTCTAAAGATTGGTAACGATATCTTGTTCAAGGAAGAAAATGTAAACGTAGATCGCATAACTGGACATGGTGGACTCTTCAAGACCAAAGGTGTAGGTCAGCGTATTCTTGCAGCAGCGCTCAACTCTCCTATTTCTGTAATGGAGACAGCAGGAGAAGGTGGTGCATGGGGTATCGCACTGTTGGCCTCTTATCTCGTAAACAATAATCAAAAAGACAGTCTGGCTAACTTCCTTGATAAAAACGTATTTGCAGGCAATACAGGTGTCGAGATTGCTCCAACTCCTGAAGATGTTGAAGGCTTCAATAAATATATAGAAAACTACAAAACAGGTTTGGGAATTGAGGCCGCAGCTGTAAAATACAAGAAAGAATCATAAACTACTAACCTAAATACGAAAAAGATGGGGGTAATCTCCCCATCCATTCGTATTATAATTAAACAATAACAACATGAGAAAAAGAATCGTATCTACAACAATTCTATCTATTGCTGCAGCACTATCAGTAAGTGCTCAAGATGCCACAGTAACAATTCATGCGAACAAGGGAACCAACAAAATCTACAAAGAGATTTATGGCCAGTTCGCTGAGCACCTTGGATCATGTATATATGGCGGTCTATGGGTTGGTCCTGAATCTAAGATACCAAACACCAATGGTTACAGAAATGATGTACTTCAGGCTCTAAAAGATTTAAAAGTTCCTGTATTAAGATGGCCTGGAGGTTGTTTCGCTGATGAATATCATTGGATGGACGGTATTGGTCCACGCAATCAACGGCCTAAGATGCAAAACAACAACTGGGGAGGAACTATCGAGGACAATTCTTTCGGTACACATGAATTCCTGAACTTATGTGAAATCCTTGGAGCAGAACCTTATATTAGTGGTAACGTAGGAAGTGGCTCTGTAGAGGAACTTGCCAAATGGGTGGAATATATGACCAGTGATGGTGACACTCCAATGGCGAAATTGCGTCGTAAGAATGGACGTGAAAAATCATGGAACGTTAAATTTCTAGGTGTCGGCAACGAGAGTTGGGGATGCGGAGGAAGTATGCGTCCTGAATATTACGGAGATTTATATCGTCGCTATTCTACTTATTGCAGAAACTACGATAATCACCAGTTATACAAGATTGCCTCAGGAGCCAGTGATTACGATTACAACTGGACAAAGGTTCTTATGAACAATGTCGGTGATCGCATGAATGGATTGTCTTTACATTACTATACAGTAAAAGGCTGGGATGGTAGCAAGGGTTCCGCAACCGTCTTTGACAATAATGAGTATTATTGGACTATCGGAAAATGTTTGGAAATCGAAGACATCATCAAGAAGCATAGTGACATCATGGATGCTAAAGACCCTAAGAAGAAAATAGGTCTTCTCGTTGACGAATGGGGTACTTGGTGGGACGAAGAACCAGGAACAATAAAAGGTCATCTATATCAGCAGAACACCATGCGTGATGCGATGGTAGCAGCTATGACCTTGAATATTTTCCAGCGCCACACCGACCGTATTCGTATGGCCAACATAGCACAGGTAGTAAACGTGCTTCAGTCTATGATCCTTACAGATACCAAGGATAAGGGACATATGGTCCTCACACCTACATACTATGTATTCAAGATGTATAAAGGTTTCCAAGACGCAACATATCTCCCTATGGATGTCAAATGCGACTCTATGGTAACCAAGGGTGACCATTTTAATAATGGTAAGGATCGCATGATTCCTGCAGTATCTACATCAGCTGCAAAGCAGAAAGACGGATCTATCATCATTTCTATTGCTAACCCAAGTCTTGATAAGGCTCAAAAGTTAGAAATAAACATTGATGGTGCGAACAAAAATACGGTTTCTGGTAGTATTCTTACCTCTAAGGATATTAAAGACTACAACGATTTCAAACATCCAGAAAAGATAAAGGAAGAAAACTTCAAAGGCGCAAAGATCAAGAAAAACAAGGTAGAAGTTAAGATTCCTGCAAAATCAATCGTTGTTTTAAATTTAAAATAGTATATTTGTAAATCAATAATAACTAAAGATGAACGATATTAAAGTAATGAACCACGCAGCAGATAATATTAGAATACTTGCTGCTTCTATGGTAGAAAAAGCTAATTCTGGTCACCCAGGTGGTGCTATGGGCGGTGCCGATTTCATCAATGTTCTTTTCTCTGAATTCTTAGTATACGATCCAGAGGATCCAACATGGACAGGTCGTGACCGTTTCTTCCTGGATCCAGGTCATATGAGCCCAATGCTTTATGCAGGCTTGGCTCTTCGCGGTTATTTCTCACTCGAAGATCTTCAGCAGTTCCGTCAGTGGGGTTCTGTAACTCCTGGACATCCAGAACTCGATGTAAACCGCGGTATTGAGAACTCATCAGGTCCTCTTGGTCAAGGTCATGCTATTGCAGCCGGTGCTGCTGTTGCAGAGAAGTTCTTGGAGGCACGTCTCGGTTCAACAATGATGCAACACAAGATCTATGCATACATCAGTGATGGTGCTGTAGAGGAAGAGATTTCTCAGGGTGTTGGTCGTATTGCCGGAAACTTAGGACTGAACAACCTTATCATGTTCTATGATTCTAATGATATCCAACTTTCTACAGAATGTGGTGTTGTCATGACCGAGGATACAGAGAAGAAATATGAAGCATGGGGCTGGAACGTATTGAAAATCAACGGTAATGATGTTGAGCAGATTCGCGAGGCTTTAACTACCGCTCAGAAAGAGCAGGAACGCCCTACCCTTATCATCGGTAAGACCGTAATGGGTAAAGGTGCTTTGAAAGAAGATGGTTCTAGCTATGAGCATAACCTGAAGACTCACGGTGCTCCTCTTGGCGGTGAAGCATATAACAATACTATCAAGAATCTTGGTGGTGACCCTACCAATCCTTTCGTTATCTTCGATGATGTTAAGGAACTCTATGCTAATCGCAAAGAAGAATTAAAGAAAATCGTCGCAGAGCGTAAGAAAGCTGAAGCTGAATGGCGCAAAGCTAACGCTGAAAAGGCTGCACAGATGGATGTATGGTTCAGCGGTAAAGCTCCAAAGGTTGACTGGAGTAAGGTTCAGCAGAAGGAAGGCTCTGCTACACGTGCAGCATCAGCAGCATGTTTATCAGAACTCGCAAAGCAAGTTCCAAATATGATTTGTGCTTCTGCAGACCTTTCTAACTCTGACAAGACTGATGGTTTCTTGAAACAGACCAAGTCAATGGTACGTGGCGACTTCAGTGGTGCATTCTTCCAGGCAGGTGTTGCTGAGTTGACAATGGCAGACATGTGTATCGGTATGATGCTTCATGGAGGTGTCATTGCTGCAATGGGTACATTCTTCGTATTCTCAGATTATATGAAGCCAGCAGTTCGTATTGCAGCCTTGATGCAGGTTCCTGTTAAGTTCATCTGGACTCATGATGCATTTAGAGTAGGTGAAGATGGACCAACTCACGAGCCAGTAGAACAGGAAGCACAGATCCGCTTGATGGAGAAATTAAAGAACCACGCAGGCAAGGACAGTGTTCGTGTATTCCGTCCTGCAGATGCAGACGAGACTACAACATGCTGGAAACTTGCTATGGAGAACACAGATACTCCAACTGCTTTGATACTTTCTCGTCAGGGTATTGCTAAATTACCAGCAGGAAACGATTATGAGCAGGCTGCAAAGGGTGCTTATATTGTTGCTGGTTCTGATGAGAATCCTGATGTAATCTTGGTAGCCAGTGGTTCTGAGGTTTCTACTCTCGAGGCTGGATGCGAGGCTTTACGCAAGGATGGCATCAAAGTTCGCGTTGTAAGTGCACCTTCTGAGGGTCTTTTCCGTTCTCAAAGTGCAGAATACCAGGAAAGCGTTCTCCCTTATAACGTTAAGAAGTTCGGTATGACAGCTGGTCTTCCTGTAACTCTTGAAGGACTTGTTGGTATCGGCCCTAACAGCAAGATCTATGGTATGCCAAGTTTTGGTTTCTCTGCTCCATACAAAGTTCTCGATGAAAAACTAGGTTACACTGGTGAGAATGTATACAAGCAGGTAAAGGAATTCCTTGCTAAGTAAATATTAGCACTATTATAAACAGGGAAGAGTAAATCTTTTCCCTGTATAACTTTTAAATATATATGACTATGGAAGTAAAGACAGTCGGTGTTGCTTGCGATCACGCAGGTTTCCCATTAAAACAGTTCGTTCTGGAATATCTTGAGAAAAAAGGATATGCAGTAAAGGACTTTGGTACGTATAGTGATGAGAGTGTCGACTATCCAGACTTTGCTCATCCATTAGCAGAGGCTATCGAGAGCGGTGAGGTATATCCTGGTATCGGTATTTGTGGAAGTGGAGAAGGCATGGCTATCACTCTCAATAAGCACCAGGGTGTAAGAGCAGGCTTAGTATGGAACAAAGATGTTGCTCAACTCATTCGTCAACATAATGATGCCAATGTATTAGTCCTTCCTGGACGATTCATAGACAATAAGGCAGCAGAAGCAATCATGGATGAATTCTTTACTGCTTCTTTCGAAGGAGGTCGCCATGAACGTCGAGTAAAGAAAATCCCTATTCAGAAGTAAAACATTAAATTGGATTTTAAACATAAACCCCGAAAGTTGTATGATATTCAACTTTCGGGGTTATTCTTTCAATTCACCTTATTTATATTTATTTCTGTCGATTGTTACCAGGCAAATTAAACTGATAGCTTCTATCGAAGACTTTCTCCACCTTATTAATTTCTACGAAAGTAGTTCCACCACCTTCACCAAAGCTACCACTCAAATAAGCAATCTTATCTTCATCTTTCAGATATCCCTTCTGACGCAACATGCGAACTGCAGCGAAGAACATATCCTGACTTGAAATTTGTTCTTTCTGATAGATAGGGATCACACCATAAGAAAGATTCAGCCAACGCTGTGTTTTCTCATTATAACAAATTGCGAGTACAGGCATCGGTCCACGGAAACTAGCCAAATCACGTGCAGTTTGTCCTGTCTCACTATCCGTGATAATACCAGCAACGCCCAAGCGACGTGTAGCATTTATGGCAGCCTGTGCCAAGAACTCTCTTTGCGTACATTCATGCCCAACTGTTGGGTCAAAATCATTTTCAGGCAATTTATCTTTTTCTGCCTGCTCAGCGATGCGAGCCATTGTCTGTACAGCCTCAAGTGGATATTTACCACTTGCAGTCTCTCCAGAAAGCATCAAAGCATCCGTACGATAGAAGATTGCATTAGCAATATCCGTAACCTCAGCACGAGTTGGTCTAGGATTATTTATCATCGTATGAAGCATCTGAGTAGCAACAATTACAGGACGCTTCTTAAGAATACACTTACGGATAATACGACGCTGGATACCAGGAATATTCTCAATAGGAACCTCAATACCTAAATCTCCACGAGCAACCATGATACCATAAGAAGCATCAATAATCTCATCGATATTATCTACACCCTCCTGGTTTTCAATCTTAGAGATAATCTTGATATCACTATGATGAGCATCCAGAATATCCTGAACTTCCTTGATATCTGCAGCAGAACGAACAAACGAATGAGCTATGAAGTCAATATCAAGTTCAATAGCCAACAGGATATTTCTTTTATCTTTTTCAGTAAGAGCAGGAAGATATATGTGTTCTCCAGGAACATTAACACTCTTATGAGCACCTAAGACTCCTTCGTTCAGAACTTGAGCAACGATCATAGGACCATTATTCTCAATGACCTTCATACCAAGTTCACCATCATCAAAGAGGATATCATCACCAACTTTAACATCACTACAGAAATTTGGATAATTCACATTGATGATGTCGTGAGAAGTATCCATCTCAGGACGACCAAAGATTTTAACTATATCACCTATTTTATAATGTATAGGTTCAGCAACATTAGTGGTGCGCACTTCCGGTCCTTTGGTATCAATCATAATACCAATATGAGAAGACACAGCTCTAACGTTTTTTACAATCGTTCTAATACCCTCTTCTGTAGCATGAGCCGTATTCATACGAACGACATTCATACCAGCAAAAAACAATTTACGGATAAAATCCTGATCACAGCGGCGGTCGCTGATCGAAGCAACAATCTTAGTTTGTTTCATCTCAAAAGTTATTTATGTTGCAAAGGTAATAAAAATAGTCGAAATTCGTTTTCTAATACGGATAAAATTTTGAGAAAAGCCCCAAAGAAAGATAGATAAAATCACCTTATTATATATAAATTCAAGATTTTCAGATAGTTAGAACAAAAAATAATCAAAAAAAGTCCAGTAACATTTTCTTTTCTCAATAAAAACTTGTATCTTTGCAAACCGAATCAAGATAAAATATACAAAAAGAGGAAAAATGACGAAAGCAGATATTATAGCTGAGGTATCAACAGCTACCGGAATGTCAAAGAAAGAAGTTACCGCTGTCGTAGAAGCATTCATGGATAGTGTAAAAAGTAACTTGATTAAGAAGGAGAATATCTACCTGCGTGGTTTTGGAAGTTTCATCATTAAGCATAGAGCAGCAAAGACGGCTAGAAATATTTCCAAGAATACGACTATCACCATTGCCGCTCACGATTTGCCAAGCTTCAAGCCTGCAAAGAGTTTAATCGATGAGATGAAAGAAGACTAACGAATTAAAACAATAATATTTTAAAATTTTAAAATCATGCCAAACGGAAAGAAAAAGAAGGGCCACAAGATGGCTACTCACAAGCGTAAAAAAAGATTACGCAAGAACAGACATAAGAGCAAGTAATTTTTTACTTGTTTCCAGTCTATTCTAAGACTGCGGGGTGTGTCAACCAATCTTGGATTCGCTGACATGCCCCTTTTAATTAAAATTCACATTCTAAAAAAGACGGTAAGAAATGACTAGCGAATTAATTATCGATGCCCAAAAGAAGGATATCTCAATAGCTTTGCTCGAAGACAAGCGTTTGGTGGAATACCAAAACGAACCAAGACAAGCATCTTTCTCTGTGGGCAACATTTACGTCGCAAAAGTTAAGAAACTGATGCCAGGACTTAATGCATGCTTCGTGGATTTAGGTTATGAACGCGACGCTTTTCTACACTATCTCGACTTAGGAAGTCAATTTAATTCGTATCAAAAGTATCTTAAACAGGTACAGAGTGATCGCAAAAAACTTTATCCTTTCTCAAAAGCATCGCGCCAAGCTGATCTCGACAAAGAAGGCAGCATTTCTAATGTGCTGAAAGTCGGACAAGAAGTAATGGTGCAAATTGTAAAAGAACCGATTTCTACCAAGGGACCGCGCCTCACAGGAGAATTATCCTTTGCAGGACGATACTTGGTTCTTATCCCATTTGGGGATAAAGTTTCTGTATCTTCTAAAATTAAAAGTGGTGAAGAAAGGGCACGCCTGAAACAGTTAATCAGAAATATCAAGCCTAAAAACTGTGGTATTATCGTAAGAACTGTTGCTGAAGGTCAACGTATCGGTGAGTTAGAGAACGAGATGAAAGTTCTCACCGAACGATGGCAAAAGGCTATTACCACAGTACAGAAGACACAACAACGCCCACAACTGATTTTTGAAGAGACAAGCAGAGTTGTTGCCTTATTGCGAGACCTATTTAACCCTTCTTACGAAAATATCTTTGTCAATGACGAAGATGTCTTACAGGAGGTTAAACACTATGTTTCTCTAATAGCCCCTGAAAAGGCGGGCATAGTGAAGATGTACACTGGTAAGGTACCTATTTTCGACAACTACAATGTCACAAAGCAAATCAAATCCAGTTTCGGTAAAACCGTAAACTACCAACATGGTGCTTACTTAATCATCGAACATACAGAGGCTTTACATGTAGTTGATGTAAATAGTGGAAACCGAACTCGCGAGAAAGGACAAGAAGCAAATGCACTTGATGTAAACTTAGGTGCTGCCGATGAGTTAGCAAGACAATTACGCCTACGAGACATGGGAGGAATTATCGTTGTTGATTTCATCGATATGAATCTTGCCGAAGATCGCCAGTTACTTTATGAGCGCATGTGTAAGAACATGCAAAAGGATAGAGCAAAACACAACATTCTTCCTTTGAGTAAATTTGGACTCATGCAGATTACTCGACAGCGCGTCCGTCCTGCCATGGACGTTAATGTAGAAGAAGTTTGTCCTACCTGTAATGGTTCTGGAAAGATCAAGTCCAGTATATTATTTACAGATCAGTTAGAGCGAAAGATTGACCGACTTGTCAATAAGATTGGCGTCAAGAAATTCAGTCTCCATGTTCATCCTTATGTCGCTGCCTTTATTAATCAAGGAGTAGTATCCTTAAAGAGAAAATGGCAAGTGAAATATGGATTTGGTGTACACATCATTCCTTCACAGAAATTAGCTTTCCTTCAATATGAATTCTATGATTCTAATGGAGAGTTTATGGACATGAAAGAAGAACAGGAAACAAAATGAAAAAAAACTGTATTAGCGTAAAGGCTAATACAGTTTTTTATTATATATATTCCTAAGATTAAGGAATCACTTTAAATCGAATTCTAAAACTATGTTCCTGCTCATCCCAATTTGTACCAAGAAGTTCAAATTTTCCAATCTGGGAAGTTGAACGTACGTGTTTTCCTATACATGGACAAGCATCATAATCGCCTATCCGAACAATCCGAAGCATCTCACTGGCATCATCAGGCAAGCGATCTAAACTGACATCAGAAGGCACATGGTCACGATCTACAAACTCATATTTCACCTCCATATCAGATTCTATCAAGCGGTTCATCTCTACCTCGATTTGCTTTTCTTCTTGTCGGGAAGGTTTATGATCTATAATATAACTTATTTTACTTTTCTTACGCTCAATATGCGCATTACGACTACGCTCACAACCAAACATACGAATCATTAACTGATTCAGCAGATGCTCCGCTGTGTGAGCCGGAGGAAACTCTTCTTTATGATGCTCGTTCAGCACAAAATTGTTATTTGCCATCTGTTACTCTGAATTTATAGACACATCCACTATATGGTTCTAAGTGCATTGGGAAAAAAACATCCTTCCTCAATTCAACAAGTATAGACTCCTCTGTAAGCAAATCAACGGCCTTCACCGAACTTTCAGGAATACCCAAATAATCAAAAGCATGACTTGGAATCAACACTTTCACATCTGCTGGAGTTCCACTAAAATTGGAAACGATAAGTAAAACTTCGTCATCCTTCTTCCTAAGAAAAGCAAAATGATAACGGGGATTAAAGTATTCTGTTAAAGGATTGACATACATTAAATCAAAGCACGCACCCTGCCCTATTGCTTTTTCTGTTGTTGCAATATGCAAAATCTTACGATATGCAAGATTCAAGCGTCTCTCCTTCTCTGTCATATCACAACTATCATGATATGCGTTGGTCAGTGTTTTCGGTGACCAATAATCAAAGATGGTAGTACGCCCATCACATCCGCTGAATCCTTCTTCATCCATTCCACGCTCACCAAACTCCTGTCCACTGTAAAGCATAAATGGATTACCACGTAAAAGGGCACTCACCAAAACACCAGGAATAGCCTTTTCTCCATCACCGGCAAAGAAATCACTTGCTATACGCAGTTCATCGTGATTCTCTAGAAAATAAAGCATATGGTCACGGATATCATCTGTCGATTGCCATTCATTGGTGATACTTGATGCTGGACGATTACCGCAAATCACATCTTTCACGCAATCATACATGCCCACTTTGTCATACAAATAGTCAAAACCAGAAGACACATATGTACGATATTGGTTCGTATCATAAACTTCACCAATAAAGATGATATGAGGATATTCCTTTCTTACTTTCTTTGTAGCATAGTTCCAAAAAGCCGATGGCACCATCTCTGCCATATCGCATCGAAATCCATCAACACCTTTCCCTGCCCAGAACAAAAGAATATCAGTCATCTTTTTCCAAGTATCAGGAATTGGGTCAAAATGATCACTTCTGCCTCCGGCATCACAATAGTCTATGCCATAGTTGAGTTTTACAGTCTCATACCAATCATTCTGTCCCGGACGATTTGTAAATCTATCATTACCTGTCGCCTTGGCAGGAGATTCTTGATAACTCACACCATCTACATTCACATCCGAAAGATCCAAAGGCAGCCCCCAACAATAATAAAAATTATTGTCTGTTGAGAAATTCATATTAGGATTATCATCCTCACCTAAGTCTCTCACATTCTTAGGTTTACAAATAGAGTGATACTCACGGGCCACATGATTAGGAATAAAATCGATAATCACTTTCATACCTTCACGATGAGTACGCTCTATCAGCGAAAGCCATTCTTCCATACGATGCTCCACGCATAGGGCTAAGTCAGGATCAACATCATAATAATCTGTTATAGCATAAGGCGATCCAGCTTTTCCCTTCACGATTTCACTATGTTGTGAAGGAATACCATAAGAAGAATAGTCAGTCTGCGTCGCATGACGAATCACACCCGTATACCAAATATGACTAAAGCCCATATCATGGATACCTTTCAGAGTATGTTCATCAAAATTAGCAAACTTCCCACAACCATTTTCGGCAATCGTTCCGAACTTCTTACAAGAAGTAACACGATTGCCGAAAAGTCTCGGAAGTACTTGATATATAGTAATTTTATTACTCATCAATACCATGTGCGTTTACGGTCTTGTCGATACGACCGATCATACCGCGCAATGCCTTACCTGGGCCACACTCTACAAACTCATCAGCACCAGCAGCGATCATATTCTGTACACTAGCAGTCCAGCGAACAGAGCTTGTAAGCTGAGCGATCAAATTAGCCTTGATTTCAGCAGCATCAGTATGAGCCTTAGCGTCAACATTCTGATATACAGGGCACTTAGGAGCATTGAAAGTAGTCTTTTCAATAGCTGCCTGAAGTTCATCCTTTGCAGGCTGCATCAATGGAGAGTGAAAAGCGCCACCAACCTTCAAAGGCAGAGCACGCTTAGCGCCAGCAGCCTTCAAAGCCTCACAAGCCTTATTGATAGCATCAGAATTACCAGAAATAACAAGCTGACCAGGGCAGTTGTAATTAGCAGCAACAACGATGTTACCCTCTGAAGAAACCTCATTACAAACCTCCTCTACCTTTTCGTCAGGAAGGCCGATAATGGCAGCCATAGTACCAGGGTTAGCCTCACAAGCTTTCTGCATAGCATTAGCACGAGCAGCAACGAGTTTCAGACCATCCTCGAAACTAAGAGCACCAGAAGCAACCAAAGCTGAGAACTCACCGAGAGAGTGACCTGCAACCATTGAAGGATTAAACTCATCACCAAGGCAAAGAGCAGAGATTACACTATGAAGGAAAACTGCAGGCTGAGTAACCTTAGTTTCTTTCAACTGTTCATCAGTACCTGAGAACATAATATCGGTAATCTTAAAGCCGAGGATTTCATCAGCCTTATCAAAAAGTTCTTTAGCTGTTGTATTGTTATCGTAAAGGTCTTTACCCATACCTACGAATTGAGAACCCTGTCCAGGGAAAACAAATGCTTTCATCTTATCTAATCTTTAAATATTAATGATTTTCGAACGCAAAGATACAAAAAAAATCCCAATTACCATATTGGTAAAAGGGATTTTATATAGATTTGCTTTACAGTGCAATAATATGCGCTTGTAATTACTCTGCTGCTGGAATTTCCTCTTCCTCAGCTTTAGCCTCTGCAGGAGCAGCTTCTTCAGCCTTAGGAGCCTCAACAGGAGCATTTTCAGCTAATACCTTAACAGGAACCTTAACCTCTACCTCCTTGTGGAAGTGTACAGTAGCCTCATACTCACCAACCTTCTTGATGTCCTTCATTGTAACAATCTTGCGGTCGATTTCGAAGCCCTTCTTAGCAAGTTCCTCTGCTACCATAGCTGCAGTGACAGAACCATAAAGAACGCCTGTAGTAGCTACCTTAGCGGTAAACTCAACAGCAACATCCTTCAAAGCCTCACCCTTCTTCTCAGCCTCAGCCTTAAGAGCAGCCAACTTAGCAGCCTGCTGCTTCATATCCTCTGCGAGCTGCTTCTTAGCAGAAGCAGAAGCGATAACAGCCTTACCTGTTGGGATTAAATAGTTACGGCCATAACCGTTCTTTACATTAACGATATCGTTCTTGTATCCAAGTCCGATAATATCTTCTTTAAGTATAATTTCCATTCTGTTTCCCTCCTAAATTACTTCATCAAATCGGCTACGTAAGGAAGCAGTGCAATCTGGCGAGCACGCTTTACAGCCTGTGCGACGCGACGCTGATACTTCAAAGATGTACCTGTGATACGACGTGGAAGGATCTTGCCCTGCTCATTCAAGAACTTCTTAAGGAACTCAGGATCCTTGTAATCGATATACTTAATACCACTCTTCTTGAAACGGCAATACTTCTTCTTCTTTGTATCAATAGAAGGAGCGGTCAAATAACGGATTTCTGATTTTTTCTGATCTGCCATAATTAAGCCTCCTTTTTACCTAATTTGTTACGACGCTTTTCTGCGTATGCTGCTGCATACTTGTCAAGACGTACTGTCATGTAACGAATAACTTTCTCATCGCGGCGGAAGCCGGTCTCGAGAGTGTTAACGATTGATGGCTCGCCCTTGAACTCTAACAGGCAGTAGAAGCCTGTTGATTTCTTCTCGATAGCGTAAGCCATCTTCTTCAAACCCCAAGCCTCTTCATTCAGAATCTCAGCACCATTATTTGTGAGCAGATTCTTGAATTTAGCGACCGTTTCCTTCATCTGTTCATCAGACAAAACGGGAGTCAAAATGAAAACGGTTTCGTATTGATTCATACTACTTTAATAATATAAAAAATTAATAATTCAATAATGCGCCTGATTTCCAAGCACTTACATACTTTTCCACCAAATGCGCTGCAAAAGTACAACTTTTTTTTGAATTAACCAAATATTTTTCGTACTTTTGCTCTATCATAGAATGAAACTCTATAAGATTATGAAAAGAACTAAGCAATACAAAAACAATAAAAAGATCATTGAAACATTTGTTTCTATCACCAGTAGTATTACATTTGTCGTATTGGGGGTAATCATCTTGGCTTTTGCGTTTATTGCCGGAACAAGATCTAACCTCATTTTATATATAGGTGAGCTCCTTACGATTCTAGGGATTATAGACTATGTTTTCGCACAAAGAAAAGAAGGTAAATAGCATCATTTACGAAGTTAACTACGTAAGGCTACGCAGTTAACTACATGAGGCTACGCAGTTAACTACATGAGGCTACGCAGTTAACTGCGTGAGGCGATGAAGTTAACTGCGTATCACATAACAAAAAGACTCCCATAGAAGAACACCCTTCTATGGGAGAATATTAAAAGACATATTCGATTCTCTAATACTATAATTATTCCTCTTCTGGGACAATTAGCTTATATCCTTTACCATGGATATTGATGATTTCGATCTGATCGTCAGCCTTAAGATGTTTACGCAACTTCGTAATATAAACATCCATAGAACGAGCATTAAAATAGTTATCATCAATCCAAATTGTCTTCAAGGCAAAATCACGCTGAAGGATCTCATTAGCATGAGCGCAAAGCAAAGCCAACAACTCATTTTCCTTGGTCGTCAGTTTGGTCTGCTTATCAGGATCATTATCCAAAGTAAGCAACTGCTTTTGAGTATCAAAAGAGAAGCGACCGATATGATATAATGTAGATTCCTTAGTCTTCTTTCCACGTACTCGACGCAAGATCGCCTCAATACGGAACACAAGTTCTTCCATAGAGAAAGGCTTGGTAATATAATCGTCAGCACCGATTTTGAAGCCCTCCAAGATATCCTCCTTCAAAGTTTTAGCAGTAAGGAAAATAATAGGCATCTCAGCGTTAGCCTGACGGATTTCCTGTGCTAAAGTAAAACCGTCTTTCTTAGGCATCATAACATCAAGCACACAGATATCATATTTATCTTTCAAGAATTCCTTATATCCGATTTCTCCATCAGGGCAAAGGGTTGCAGAATACTCCTTTGCCTGTAAATACTCACGAAGTAACATTCCTAAATTTTCATCATCTTCACAAAGAAGAATTTTTAGTTTATCGTCCATAGCTTCTATTTTTAGTTTATATATTATTCTTATCTATCTTCATTGATATATGGTAACCTTATAGTAAAGGTTGTACCTTTTCCATATTGGCTATCAACCTTTATATCACCTTCATGCAAGTCTACCATCTTCTTGACATAGGCCAAACCGAGTCCGAATCCTTTCACGTCATGCACATTACCCGTGTGCACGCGATAGAATTTTTCGAAGATCTTCTTCAAATTTTCCTTTTTGATTCCAAGACCAGTATCACGCACAGAGATGCACACTCTGTCTCCATCATTCCAAGTTCTGAGATATACATTCAACGGTTCTTCCGGTTTACGATATTTCACGGCATTATCCAGCAAGTTGAAGATTACATTCTGGAAGTGCATTTCGTCTACATATATCGTAGATTCTACGGCCTCGATTTGTGTATATACTTTTCCACCCGTATGCTCTACTCGCAACGTGAAAGAGTTACCGATATTCTCAACCATTTCGTTAAGGTCTATCTTTCTCTTCTTCAGTACAGCCTTCTTGCGATCATACATACTCATCTGCAACACCTTCTCTACGAGGAACCTCAGTCTCTTGCTCTCGTCGTTGATGACACCACCAAGATGCTTCATCATGTTCTCACTCTTGGTAACAGATGTATCGTTGAGCATCTGCGCAGCCAAAGAGATACTGGCAATAGGTGTCTTCAGTTCATGGGTCATATTGTTGATGAAGTCGTTCTTTATCTCAGAATATCTCTTCTGTCGGAATATAATTACGATTGTGAAAACAAAGGTTATCAACAACACCAATGTAAAGATGACACTCGGAATCATAAATCTCACCGAATCGAAGATATAACTGTTCATGTCCGGGAAATGTATCTTCACCACTCCCATCTTGGATTGTGGGTCGTTGCGGAACAGTATCTGAGAATAAGTATATTCCTCACCTTCATCCGAATAATCAGAGCAACGATATACTTCTCGACCATCCTGTGTACATACTGTAAAATGATAAGGTATCTTGATACCATTGTTTTGCAATTCCGCATTCAGGTCATTATCAAGAAGTTTAAAGTTGATTCTCTCCTTCAGAGGTTTATCAGAAGCTGAATACAGCATATTGATAACCACCTCATCAAGAAGAGCTTTCTGATAGACATATCTATTTTTAACAATCTCAGAAAGCGATTTCTGAGCCTCATTCAATGTATTTTTATCACTACGCAAGATCATCGCCTTCGGAGTCTGAGAAGGTTTGATGGCTATAGTCTTCAACTCAAACGAAGAATACACGGTACCATCCTTTCCCATCACCGAATATTGGTGAGAATGCTGCAGAGTACCATCATTTGGTTTACCGGAACGAGTACCCACAGAATCTTTCTTCATAGCTCTACGCTCTGTCTCGTTGACATCTTTCTCCAAGTATCGGAGGGTCTCATTCAACTCCAGATTTCGGGAAGCTTGATACAGGGCTCTATTCACAGATTCGTCAAACTGTTCTTTCTTCATATTGACCATCTCCTGAATATAATTTAATTGCAGGTATAATAAGGCCAAAAAAGAGAACCCCATAATTATAGCGATTGTCCAAATTGTTTTCTTCTTCATGATGGCAAATATAAGATAAATATTAAAAGGTTAACACTTCCGTGTTAACCTTTTAGCTTGTTTTTAACGAAATTAACCAAATTCCATCGATTTGATTACAAATATGCAATTTATTCGTCTTGTTCTTTGGCCATTTCTGCTTCATGTTCAGAAATCAAAGTAGATTGGATTTCGTTAGGCACTAGTTCATAACTGGCAAACTTGGTAGTAAAGCTGGCACGTCCACCGGTCAAAGAACTCAAAGAGATACTGTAATTAGACAGTTCTTTCTGTGGAATCTTAGCCTGTAATTTCTGATATCCGGCCTCTGTATCCATGCCCATAATCAAAGCGCGACGTCCCTGAAGGTCACTCATCACATCTCCCATAAAGTCGGCTGGTACATATACTTCGAGGTCGTAGATAGGTTCCAGGATCTTTGGACCTGCCTGTTTGAAAGCATCGCTAAAGGCATGACGTGCTGCTAACTTAAACGACAGTTCATTACTGTCAACAGGGTGCATCTTACCATCATATACCACAACTCGTACATCGCGGGCATAACTTCCTGTCAAAGGTCCTTTCTCCATACATTCCATTACACCTTGAAGGATAGCTGGCATGAAACGCTGGTCGATGGCGCCTCCCACAACAGAATTGATAAACACCAGTTTACCGCCCCATGGAAGGTCTTTCACTTCTTTGCCTTTCATATTTACCTTAAACTCTTGTCCGTTAAAGTTGTATGATACAGGATCTGGCATGCCTTCTGCATACGGCTCTACGATCAAGTGAACTTCACCAAACTGTCCGGCACCACCACTTTGCTTCTTATGGCGATATTCTGCCTTAGCTTTCTTGGTGATCGTTTCACGATATGGGATGCGAGGTTCACCGAACTCTACTGCCAATTTTTCATTATTTTCCAAACGCCACTTCAAAGTACGCAGATGAAACTCTCCCTGTCCACGGATAATCGTCTGGCGCAGCTCCTTGGAGTTCTCAAATATCCACGTTGGGTCTTCCTGGCGCATCTTCAGTATAGCAGCCATCAGTTTTTCTGTATCTTGAGCATTCTTGGCACGAATAGCACGAGAATATTTTGCGTTTGGATATTTTATAAAGTCAAACTTGTTTTCACTGTCTTTGCTGTTAAGTGTATTACCTGTTTTTACATCCTTCAATTTAACAGTACATCCGATATCCCCGGCATTCAACTGATCTACAGGGATGCGGTTAGCACCGGCACATACATAGATCTGTCCTAGACGTTCCTTTGAGCCACGATCGGCGTTTGTCAAATCATCACCGGTCTTCACACTACCACTCATAACCTTAAAGTAACTTACTTCTCCAATATGAGGTTCCACACCTGTCTTGAAGAAATAGATACTTGTAGGACCATCTGAAGAAGGTTTCACTTCTTCACCACGGGTATTATGAACACAAGGCATCTCATCAACAAAAGGAACTACATTACCTAAGAATTCCATCAATCTGCGAACTCCCATATCTTTACCTGCACATACGCAAAATACAGGGAAAATAGAACGAGTTATCAATCCCTTGCGGATGCCTTCGCGAAGTTCGTCCTCCGTAAGAGTTTCCGACTCGAAGAACTTCTCCATCAAGCCTTCATCGTTTTCGGCTGCCGCTTCTACAAGAGCCTTATGAAGTTCCATGGCTTTATCCATCTCTTCGGCTGGGATATCATCAATCATAGGTTCTCCACCCTCTGGCTTCCATGTATATCTCTTCATCAACAAGACGTCTATCAAACTATGGAAATTGGGGCCGGTTTCTATAGGATACTGTATCTGCACACATTTTTCACTATAGATATCCTTCATAGAAGAAATGATGTTATCGAAATCGCATTTCTCTGAATCTAACTGATTAACCAAGAAGATCACTGGTTTCTTCAACTTTTCTGTATATCTGAAATTATTCTGAGTACCTACCTCAGGACCATATTGTCCATTGATAAGTATGACAGCCTCATCAGTTACATTCAGGGAAGTGATAGCACCACCGACAAAATCATCAGAGCCAGGACAATCGATAACATTAAGTTTCTTCTTATTCCACTCTACATGAAAAACAGTTGGGAATACAGAGTAGCCATATTCAAGCTCAACTGGGAAATAATCACTTACGGTATTCTTCGCTTCTATAGAGCCACGGCGCTTGATAATACCAGCTTCATACAACATACTCTCGGCAAGCGTGGTCTTGCCGCTACCCGAAGCGCCAATGAGCGCAATGTTTTTAATTTCGTTAGTTTGATATACTCTCATAACGTTATAGATTTAAAGTGTTTGTACAATAATTCGTCAAAAGGATGAGTGGTTCTTCTCATTCTGCCGTCCAAGATAGTAAAAAATTCTATTATCTCCAAAAGTTTTGCCTTAAAAACGTCAATCTTTTAAAACATATTAGTACTTTTGCACGAAATCTACATTTATGGCAGGACTTTATATACATATTCCTTTTTGTGCTTCACGATGTATTTACTGTGGATTCTACAGTACTACTCTTTCTGGTTTGAAAGATCTTTATGTGGATGCTATCTGTAAGGAGATGATGATGCGGAAGACTTCCGACATTGATACCATCTATCTTGGCGGTGGTACTCCAAGTCAACTTTCTGAACAACATCTCAAAAAAATTTTCTCTACCATCAACGAGGTATATACGGTCAATAAGGATGCTGAAATCACACTTGAGGCAAACCCTGACGATGTCACTCCGGAATTTGCCGAGTTACTGGTAGGGCTTGGCGTGAACCGAGTCTCTATGGGGGCGCAAACTTTTAATGACAGTCGACTTAGATTTCTTAATCGCAGGCATTGTGCTACTGAGGTACAAGATGCTGTGGATTGTTTACGCAAGGCTGGCATTGATAATATATCAATAGACTTGATGTTTGGATTTCCTAATGAGACGCTTTCTGAATGGGAGTCGGATATTGAACGGGCTCTTTCTTTGAAACCTCAGCATCTTTCTTCATATTCTCTGATGTATGAAGAAGGAACGCCTCTTTATCGACTGCTCCAACAGAAAAAAGTCTGCGAGATTGACGAGGAAGTTTCTCTGTCTATGTACAATGTACTTATAGACCGACTTACCGAGGCTGGATATGAGCATTACGAAATCAGCAACTTTGCGCTTCCGGGATTCCGTTCACGCCATAACTCAAGTTATTGGCATGCTATACCTTATATTGGAATCGGGGCCTCGGCACATTCTTATCTCAACCTGCAACGTTCTTGGAATGTATCTGACATTCGTAAATATATAGACGCCATTCTACAGGGGAAACGACCATGTACTATTGAAAAACTCGACATAGCTACTCGCTATGATGATATGATAACGACGGCCTTACGTACGCGGGAAGGTATTGACCTTAGGAAGATGAAAGATACTTTTGGTGAACAATTGTATAGATTTCTCATGAATGAGGCAAAGGATAAGATTGCTCTTAATCTCATGAAGATTGAGGACCATCATCTATCATTGACACGCAAAGGTCTATACATCAGCGATTCTATCATGAGTGACCTGATGGATGTATGACCTTTTATTCCTCTCGATCAAAAAACTGATACTTTACAATATAAAAGACTGATATTAAAACCAAAGAGATACCAGCAAAAGCTGCATATGCAAGAATCTTGTTCTCAATATGCAACATGCTCTCTATTACATTGGCGACAAATAATGAGACACCTATTATAATAAGGTCTTTCCAGTCGATTCCCTGATGTTCTTCTCCTGCCATATCAATATCTTCTATCCATAAAGTTATAAGTTATTCCGAACAGAAATGATGATATCTTCTTTCTATTCGTATGAGTCGCAAATATACAAAAAAAATCCCAATTCACTCATCGGAACTGGGATTTTTTCATGATTTTATCTCTCATCAATCGGAGTATATGACTCTGGATCAAGAATGTTCTTATAGGCAGGACGTATGATTCGTCTCCCTTCGAAATTCAATTCCTCTATTCTATGGGCTGTCCATCCCACAATACGTGCCATGGCAAATATCGGGGTATAGATTTCTTGAGGCAGACCAATCATCTCATAGATAAATCCACTATAGAAATCTAAGTTTGCACATGCCGGTTTTTCTGTCTTGCGATGAGCCATCAGGCACTTAACGCCTTCTTGTTCCAATAAGGTCAGGAAGTTATATTCTTCTTCTCTTCCTTTCTCCTTCGCAAGTTCGCCTGCCAACCTTTTAAGTTCTACCGCACGAGGATCACTCATGGTGTATACAGCATGACCGATTCCATAAATCAATCCTGTCTTATCATAAGCTTCCTTGTTGAGCATTCTCTTCAGATAAGTATCGATTTCATCTATATTTGTCCAATCCTTAATCTGCTCTTTCAGATGATGGAACATATTAATAACCTTGATATTCGCACCACCATGCAAAGGACCTTTCAAACTACCGATACCTGCGGCAATACTAGAATATGTATCGGTACGTGTACTTGACGTTACTCTCACGGTAAAGGTTGAGTTGTTACCACCACCATGCTCTGCCTGAATAATCAATAGCAAATCGAGCATCCTCGCATCAAGCTCTGTATAATTAGTGTGCTTCAGCATATAAAGGAAATTCTCGGCAATACTCAGATTTTCACGAGGATGACGGATATGCAAACTCCTTCCTTGAACGGAGTGACGATAGATGTTATAAGCATAAGCCACAATGGTTGGTATCTTAGCGATCAGTTCTATACTCTGGCGCATAAGATTATCACGAGAGATATCGTCTGGATTTGGATCGAAGGTATACATTTCAAGTACGCATCGAGCCAATATATTCATGATATTACTGCCTTCGAGATCAATGATATGTACAATGGTACGATGATCCAATGGCATGTTATCATTCAGAAGTTCACGAAATGCGGAAAGTTCTTCCTTGTCTGGCAAACTTCCTGATAACAGTAGATAGGCGATTTCCTCAAATCCGAATCGTTTCTCCTTCAACAAAGGAGATACCAAATCGTCGAGTTCGTAACCTCGATAATATAACTTACCAGGACAAGGCTGCAAGTTACCTTTATCGTCACGTTCGTATCCAACTACATTACCAATATTGGTCAATCCGACAAGAACACCAGAACCATCTTCATTACGTAAGCCACGCTTTACACCATACTTTGTGAAAGCTTCCTTAGGTATTTTACATGAGTTCTTGACCTCGTCGCTTAACTTATATATTAGATATTCCTTTTTCATTTCACTGCCCTTTCTTTATTTAAAGCAGAACCTGCCTTCAACCATTCTATCTGTGTTTGGTTATATGTATGTTCAGCCAGGAAACTTTCTTCACTTCCATCTTTGTGCTTCAATACGATTTTGAATTTGCTGCCTGGCAGCATATCCTTCAACCCAACAACAGATATTTTATCATCCTCCTTCACCTTATCGTAATCGTTCTTGTTTACGAAAGTCAATGCTAGCATTCCCTGTTTCTTTAAGTTGGTTTCGTGAATTCTTGCAAAGCTCTTAGCGAGAATGACTTTCACATTAAGAAATCTTGGTTCCATAGCAGCATGCTCTCTACTAGAGCCTTCACCATAGTTATCTTCTGCTACAACAATACTGCCTATGCCGTGAGCCTTATAAGCCTTCGCAGCCGTAGAAACTTCAACATATTGTCCGTCCAACTGATTCTTTACATGATTACTTTCACCATTAAAAGCATTGACAGCACCCATCAACAAATTATCTGAAATATTCTGTAGATGACCACGGAACTTCAACCAAGGACCTGCCATAGAAATATGATCTGTAGTACACTTGCCTTGTGTCTTTATCAGAAGTGCCAAGTCTTCATATTCCTTGCCATCCCATGCTGCGAATGGCTCAAGTTTCTGCAAACGGTTACTTTCTGGAGCAATAACGACTTCTATATCTTGTTTTCCTTTCGATGGAGGAATAAACAAGCCTAGCTTTTCCATTCCTTCAGCACCAGTCTCGCCTTCATGAGTTTCAAATCCCTTCGGAGGGAATATATAGCCTTTAGGTTCTTCCAGCATAACGGATTTTCCATCCTTATTCAGCAACGTATCTACAGCCGGGGTAAAATCCAATCTTCCTGCAATGGCTAAGGCTATCGTCATCTCCGGACTACCTATGAAGGCATAGGTATTAGGATTTTGATCTGCACGTCTGCGGAAATTTCTATTAAAAGATGTCACGATCGCATTTTTCCGGTTATTATCATCTGTATGACGTTTCCATTGACCAATACATGGACCACAAGCATTGGTCATAATGAGTGCTCCTATCTTTCGGAAATCTTCCAATATTCCATCACGTTCGGCTGTATATTTGATTTGCTCAGAACCAGGATTGATAATCAGTTGTGCCTTCACAGGTATATTCTTTTCGTATGCCTGACGGGCTACGGATGCAGCACGTGCCAAATCCTGATAACTTGAATTCGTACAACTTCCGATCAATCCTACCTCGACGGTCATCGGATAGTCATTGGCAGGGCCTTTGGTCTTCATCTGACTGATTGGGGTCGCAGCATCCGGCGTAAAAGGACCATTCAAATGAGGTTCTATCTTTGATAAGTCTATTTCCAAAATCTGATCATAATATTTTTCTGGATTAGCATAAACTTCTCCGTCTGCACGTAACTCTGCTGCATTCTGTTTAGCTAACAGAGCCACTTCTTCTCTACCCGTCTGAAGCAAATACTGATATGCATTTTCATCGAATGGGAAGATGGAACAAGTTGCACCAAGTTCTGCTCCCATGTTACAGATAGAGGCCTTACCTGTTGTGGAGATACTATCAAGTCCTTCACCGAAGTATTCCAATATGGCATTCGTACCACCCTTTACTGTTAAGATACCAAGGATTTCCAAGATTACATCCTTAGGACTTGCCCATCCTGACAACTTGCCTTTCAGATGTACGCCTATCAATCGTGGCATCTTCAACTCCCAAGGCAGACCTGTGAGCACATCCACGGCATCAGCTCCGCCAACACCTACAGCTATCATACCAAGGCCACCGGCATTAGGAGTATGCGAATCTGTACCTACCATCATACCACCTGGAAATGCATAATTCTCTAAGACTACCTGATGAATAATACCTGCACCTGGTCCCCAAAATCCTATATGATATTTTTGTGATACTGACTGAAGGAAGTCATAAACCTCTTTATTCTGCACCTTTGCCGTCGGCAAGTCCTTTTCAACACCAAGGTCTGCACGGATCAAATGATCACAGTGTACAGAGGCAGGTACTGCTACTTCTTCCTTTCCGGCATTCATAAACTGAAGCAAAGCCATCTGGGCTGTCGCATCTTGCATCGCAACACGATTAGGACGGAAATCTACATATTCCTCTCCTCGCTTAAAAGGATGCAGTGCTACAGGATCGAAAAGATGAGTATACAACACTTTCTCCGCATACGTAAGAGGTCGTTTCATCGTTTTTTTAGCGTTCTCTACGTTTTTTGAATATGAAGCATAAAAACTTCTAAGCATGTCAATATCCAATATCATCATATTCCTTTCATTGTTTAATGCGACAAAAGTAGTAAATAAAATCGTAAATGTAACAAATACTATCAATTATTTTGCAATATGATATTAAAATAAACAATTTTAAACGAATTTGTTGCATAAAACCAAAGTTTTAATAAAAAAAGAGACCATTCAATAAACTATCGAATGGTCTCTCATATTCTAACAGATATTTTAATTCACTCTTTCATTCTCTTAGAAGTGGAATTTCAAATCTACTCCACACTGGAAAGGATTACCTAATTGAGCAAAGGTATATTTCTTTCCTGTAGCGGCACTTTCTACGGCAAAGGTGTTATATTTGGTATTGGTTAAATTCTTACCCCAGAAACTGATCTTCATAAATCCAAAATCTGCATCAGCATGTGCTCCGAGAACATGATATAGTTTTTGCTCTGAAGTATTTTCCTCATCCCAATAAGTCTTGCCTTGACCATTTAAATTGAATCCTAAAGTAATTGTACGAAGTTTCGAATTCTGAACATCAAAAGTGTAGTCTGCCATAACTGCATAGGTATGCTGTGGTACATATGGCACATACTTATCCTTGTAATCAACGGCCTTTTTCTTTCCACCTACGCTTACGCTATCTACATAGTCGTCGAACAAAACTCGAGTGTATCCATAGCTCACAGCCCAACTCAAGTGATTATCGAACACATTACCACGAAGTGTTGTCTCAACACCACAACTATGGCTCTTGCCTGCATTTACCATCATGCGACCAAATCCATAATTGCCTGCCATCACAGAGAGTTGCTGATTCTTTACCTGCATATAATATGCTGCGACATCAAAATGTAATGCATGATTAAAGAGATTCAGATGGGTACCCACCTCATAATTCCAACTGGTTTCTGGCTTATATGAAATTGTATTTGCGATATTCTCGTAATACTGGTCATTATGAGTGTCATCCAAACTCCCCCTTGCCTTTTGGGCAGCGGCAGAGAGCTCTGTCTGGAAGATATCAGAGAACATCTGTATATTGTAACCACCTGCGCGATAACCTTTTGCTATCGTCGCATAGATGTTACTTCCGTTATTCAGTTTGTAGTTTAAGCCAAACTTTGGAAGCAACTGCACATAATTATTATGTTCACGATGATTAAGATTGCTTGCAACAGAAACGTTTACATTATGTCCCATCACACTTTCATCAAGTTTAACCTCAGCAGAGGTTGCATAATCTATTACTGTCCGACTAAAGTCGTATCTTAAACCAAGGGTAGCAACAAGTCGACTGCTAAGATCGAAATTACTCTCGTGATAGAAGGCTAGATTATAAGTTGGAGTACGGAAGATACCTGGAATTACTCCCATATCCATATTGATCGTACAGCCACCTGCTTCCTCTATCTTTGCCGCAATCTGTCTTCTAGCTTGCTCTGCAGGAATTCCTTTTGCAATTAGTCGAGCAGCCATTGCATTCAGCATTCCATTATAAGCATAAGATGTGATGTTGGCAGAAAGCATCTTATTCATTTCTGAGTCGAAGTACACAGGAGCATTGGTCTTCAACCATTGTGCTGAGAAGAAGCCACCTACGGCCCAATGCCAAAAGCCACCTACTGCATCATGACTTTTCAAAGTCAACTCCTCTGTCATGGCGTTCTGTAACTGGCGCTGTTCCAAATGCATATAATCTTCTGGCAAATAGTCCTGATCCATCAGCATATAATCCTTCAGATACTGATAAGAGAGTACATTTGTCAAATCAAAAGCATTCGCCTTGAAACCTACTGTAAAGGCTGTATTGAAAATATTTCTACGATATGAACTTTGGAGATTCGTGCTTGGCGAAGATGTGGTACCATCCTCCTCTATCTTACCATAAGGGAATCCATTCTGATCTACATACTGATAATCTGCTATATAATCAAAACTCAATCTGTCGGTTGGTCGATATAACAATCTAAGTTTACCACCAGCCTCATTATATTTATCAGCACGTTCACCTGTCGTCTGATTACGGAAGAATCCATTCTGCCCATCATAGAATCCACCAACAGAGAATGCAAAATTATTGTTTACTTTATTATAATGTGAGAATTCTGCATTTCTGTACAATCTACTACCTAAACTTAATTTAAGGTCTGTACCTTGATAATCAAAAGGATTCTTACTATAAATACGAATCAATCCTCCTTCGGTATTCTGTCCGTAAAGGGTTCCTTGTGCTCCACGTAATATGTCGACACGGTTAACATCATAAAAATGATAGTTGAAAGCTGACTTACTCATGATAGGCATACCATCACTATAAATACCTAAGGCAGGACTGTTTACTCGACTACCGATACCACGAACATACATAGACGATGTAATCCTTGAGCCATAGTTTGGCATGACAAATGATGGCACATATACAGAAAGTTCACGGAGATCATGTATACCTAGACTAGACATCTCCTTATTTGTGAATATATTACTGCTTAATGACTGTTGGCGAAGTCGAAAAGATTCTTTTGGCTGAGAAACAACAACAACTTCATCCAAATCATGAATTCTTGAACTGTCTGATAAATCTAATCCATTAATTCGATCTACTCCATTCGCTATAACTGGTACTGTAGCGAATAAAGTGAGAAACGAAATAGCTTTCTTCTTGTTCATATTATATCTTATAAGTTTTCTGGGCGCAAAGGTACGGAAAACTTATAAGATATGAAATCCTAATTTATTAGGAATCTTACTCATTTATTGTACCACAATATGGGCATTTCCCTTTTTTATAAAGATGTGCTCCACACTTTCCACATATATATTCTACACGATGATGGTGATAATATTTACGCAAAGCATAGTAGAAATAGAGTATTAACAGGATATACCCTACAAAATATAGGGTACTGATGCTGAATATTATATAATCTGTAGCACACACTCCGGCTAATCCTGCAAGATAAAGTACGGCTTCGCCCAATGGTAATTGATGTCTGACGTCATCTACTGCCGCAAGCCCCACGATAAGCATCGACCATACTGATATCAAGAATATAGATAAGAGGAATGGTACTGAGAATGGATTTAACGTAGGATGATAATAGAAATGACGCCACACATCTGGCGCAAAGACTTGAATGCTGGCATAGAATGTTGCTGAAGACGCTACTATAAGACATAATAGTGTAGGATAAAATGAATCAATATCATTCACATGGACTATCTTTGCCTTATTATTAACCCACTTCCTCACGAGATAAATCATTGAAATGATAACAATGATTATCAAGAATATGATAAGATGAATATCTGAGAAAGTCGATATAAATTGTGAAATAGGATCATCTGGAACGACATTAGGGAGCATCCTTGATTCATGAATCCATCCTATCTGTGCATCCTCTGTACCCAATTGAACCCAAACGGAATCTATAGTATCCTGTGGTAGTATCCGGATATCAGAGACTACCAGTAGTTTTCCTTTCTTCACACAGAATGAATCTGTTGGCAAATCATTCACCAGTTCTTCGGGTTGCTGACGCAAAAGAGTAAGAGAATCTTCCTTTACCACGAAATTATACTTGTTGGTATAATGATGGGTAGAGGAAAAAGAAATAGAATCCAACTGACGTTCAGACAAATCCACAAAGGCCTCGTTCTTCTTCGGTGCTTGTTTATGATAACAACTTGTCATCATCCCAATCGCCATCATCATGAGCAATAATCTGTATATCAGTTGTTTCATTTCTTATCTTATTCTGCTGTTATATTCATTTGACACTCTTTGCAAACAAAATGCAACTGGAATCTTCTTCCATCTGGTAATTCTAGATGCAAAGGTTCTTTCCATGTTGGTTTCATTCCACCTCTCTTCACGCAATAGCCTAGGGAATAGCGAATACAATGACGACATTGCATAATGAGAGGTTGGGTTACTGGTTTTACTTCAAACGCATCAGTAGGTTCTTTCATTCCGTGCTCCCGATAAAACACTTTTGCGTTGGAATTGGAGATGTTATATAGATAGGGATATTGCTCGTATTCTGGTTGCCAAAAAGTAACATTTCCACCCTTACCTGATTGTGCATCAAGACTATGCCGACGAATTTCAGTATCAGGGTTCTCCATATTCTCAATAGCGTCTCTTCGCATATCACTAAGCAAACTACTAGGAATAAAGCAATTTTCTGCATTCTTATCAATTTCGACATAATCGCAAACAAGATGCGTATTCCCAAGTTTCGTCAAATTGCGTATCATGTTTTCGCGTTGTGGACGTTTTGCTTCTTGATGCTCAAATTCTGTTATGGCTCTGCCAATAACCTTATCCAACTTTCCTTCAGATGTTAAACTATATATCTCGAGTTGGAAGCCTCCATCTATAGCAGAAAGACGCATACCTACAGAGATTTTTCTTTCTGCGGTCTTCCCCGACATAAGCTTTTCGAATGCCTCGTCATTATTACGATAGAGTCCAAGTCCCGGTCGGAGATGTTCGGGCATGCGCAAAGGAAACAGGCGATTGCCTATAGCCTTATTTACTCTAAATCCTTCAAGTTCGTGCTCATCATTGATAAAGCAAAGTCCATCACCATTAGAAAAGCTGGCTGAACCTGCAACGTTAAAGCTATTGCCTCTCAACTCCTTGACTCTACCGACATATTCGCCCATAGCCTTAGGGGTATCAAAACTTGCAATATCAGGTTGACGACCGTTCATGAAATATGTGGTATATCCTCTATTGAAAATCTTCTTCAGGTCTGGTTCAAAATAATATGTCACCTTTCCCTTCGATGCTCGACAATAATCATTAGGTCTACGAGCTATCAGTTCATCCAATGCCTTGCTATACGCAGAAACCACATTCTTTACATAATTAATATCCTTTAAGCGACCTTCTATCTTAAATGCACATGCTCCAGAATCAGCAAGTTCTTCAAGATGCTGAATCTGGCACATATCCTTCAAAGAAAGCATATGACGCTGATGTTCTATAAGCTTACCATTGTCATCACGCAAATCAAACTTTAATCTACAGAACTGTGCACACTCCCCACGATTTGCAGAGCGATTGAAACAATGCTGAGAAGCATAACATACTCCTGAATAACTTACGCAAAGTGCACCATGTACAAATGCTTCTAATTCTACATCTGGATATTGGCGATGGATATTTGAAATTTCATCGATAGATAACTCTCGAGCAAGAACAACTCGGTCAAAGCCTAAGGAACTAAGCCACCCCACCTTTTCCGCTGTTCTAGTATCACATTGTGTCGAGGCATGAAGCGCACATTTTATCTTTCCACTTTGATAATCTGGTAGATTTCGTATAGCATTAAGCAGTCCCATATCCTGTATCAATAGGGCATCAACACCTATTGCAGCCAACTGCTCAACCATTTTGAGCGTATCTTCAAATTCTTTCTCGTAGATAATCGTATTAACCGTAACATGAACCGACACACCAAACCGGTGAGCATAATCACAGAGTTTCTTGATATCCTCCAATGAATTGCCGGCAGCCTGGCGGGCTCCAAAGCGGTTGGCTCCAATATATACAGCATCAGCACCATGGTCGATAGCTGCTATTCCTATTTCTAGATTCTTTGCTGGAGCTAATAATTCTAATTTTCTCATTATTTAATATCGTTGATATTATATGGAGTTTCCTGATATACGTAATAGTTTATCCAATTACTATAAAACAAATTGGCAGCCGACCTCCACGTTACCTTAGGTAATTCGTTAGGATTGTCATCCTTATAGTAATGTAATGGCATTTCTACATCATCACGCTTTCCTAAGTCTCGCTTATATTCTTTGTCTAACGTGTTTGGTGCATACTCCAAATGACCAAGAATATAAAATTCTCGTCCTCCACGTGACGACACAATACTGACACCAGCCTCTGGAGATTCAGCCAGCAAATGCAGGTCTTTTACCTTTTCTATATCTTCACGTTTTACCTCTGTGTGCCGACTGTTTGGCATGGCAAAGGAATCGTCAAAACCGCGGAAAATTGGTAGCTGTGGTTCTAATGGTTTGGTCTCGAACACACCAAACATTTTTCGCTCCAACTGATATTTAGGAATCTCATAGAAATGATATAGTGCCGCCATAGCTCCCCAGCAAAGGTATAAAGTACTTTGTACATTAGTCCTTGCCCAGTCGAAGATATTATTGATTTCTTTCCAGTAATCGACATTTTCGTATGGTATCGTTTCTACAGGAGCACCCGTTACTATCATACCATCAAACTTCTGCTTCATCAATTCCTGAGAGTTTCGATAGAACATCATCATATGCTTGATTGGGGTGTTCTTGGGGGTATGGCTCTTCAATTTCATGAAGTAGATTTCCATTTGTAGTGGAGTGTTCGAGAGCAAACGAACAAGATCTGTCTCTGTGGTTATCTTAAGAGGCATCAAATTGAGAATAACAATCTTCAATGGACGAATTTCTTGGCTATGAGCGCGACTTTCATCCATTACAAATATATTCTCATTCTTCAGCAGTTCTATTGCTGGTAACTGGTCAGGTAATCTTAATGGCATCTATATTATCCCTTTCCTTAAATTTTTCAACAACGTTCTAACGAACTTTTTGCAAAGATACTATTTTTTTCTAATTATCTATTCTCTTTAAACAAAAATAAACAAGTTGTCCTCTTTCTAAAAGAATGGTTCATCCGATAAATGCATAGGTATCGGATGAATCTTAGATTTTGTTATATTCTGAATTCAACAGTTCCATTGTCTTGCAGAAGCCTTCGGGATTCGTTCGGGATTGCCTTTGTTTGTCACAAAGTGAAGTTTCGCTAGACGGATACATCCGCACTGGGTTTCGACAAGGCCTGTGCATCTTTCTGATGAACCTAAAAAATACCCCCGTTGAGAAGGTGTGTTATCTCAACGGGGGACTAATGAATATTTTATAATTACTAAATTACCAAAGTTGCAAGCGCTCATTCTCTGGCAAATACATTTTATCACCTTTCTTCACATTGAAGGCCTTATACCAAGCATCAATATGAGGAAGAGCACCGTTCACACGCCATTCACCCAAAGAATGAGGGTCACGTTTTACACGATTACGAATTTCTTTTTCTGTGATATTCTGTCCCCAAACACCTGCATAAGCTAAGAAGAAACGTTGGTCTGCAGTAAAACCATTCTTCTCCTTCAAAGGCTTCTTGGCAGTGGCATTTTTATATGCGTTAAATGCTACCTGAAGACCACCATGGTCTGCAAGATTCTCACCCAATGTGAAACGACCATTAGCATTCAAATCTGGCAACACCTTAATGTTACTGAAGAAGTTTGCATACAAATCTGCACGCTTTTCAAAACCTTTTGCGTCTTGAGCTGTCCACCAATCCTTCATATTACCATCAGCATCATACTGACGACCTTGATCATCAAATCCATGAGTCATCTCATGACCGATAACAACTCCGATAGCACCATAGTTGAACGCTTCATCTGCCTTTGGATCGAAGAATGGATACTGAAGGATACCAGCTGGGAAGCATATTTCATTAGTTGTAGGATTATAATATGCATTAACTGTCTGAGGTGTCATACCCCACTCGTCGCGATCAACTGGTTTACCTGCTTTATCGGCAATATGCTTATCATGAGCAAACTTACGGCATGCCATAACATTCTCATAAAAACTCTTGTTTGGATCAATTGTAAGTTTGCTATAGTCTGTCCACTTATTAGGATAACCTACCTTTACGTAAAATTTATCCAGTTTTTTATGAGCATTTGCCTTTGTTGTATCACTCATCCATGTTTGTGCATCAATACGTTGACCTAAACTAATTTGTAAGTTCTTAATCAACTCTACCATCATCTTCTTACTTGACTCTGGGAAATATTTCTTGGCATACATTTTACCCAAAGCTTCACCCATCTGAGACTCAACCTGGGATGTTGCACGTTTCCAAAGAGGATAATCTTCCTTACGGCCACTCATCGTTTTACCAAAGAAATCAAAGTTTGCTTCACGAATCTCGTCTGTAAGATAAGAAGATGAACCAGAGATAACATCCCACTCCATCAAGGCCTTGATATCATCTGTGGTCTGGAGTCCGAGCAAAGCATTCAGTCCTGTGAAGAACTGTGGCTGCCCAACAACCATTTCGTTGATATATTCTGTTTTTATACCTTCTGCTTGTGTAAGTGACTTCAAAGGGATGTTTGGATAATTGGCTTCAAATTCGCTCAAACTCATCTTATTATAGTTTGCCTGAGGATCACGCAATTCTGTCATGCTCTTAGAAATCAAGGCAACCATCGTTTCCTGTTTGAATACCTTTTCTGCTCTCTTCTGTGCCTCGTCCTTATCAAATCCATACAATTCAAACATTCTCACAATATGCTTCTTATAGGCATCACGAATGGCAACGGTAGCAGCATCGTTATTTAAATAGTAATCTTTCTGACCAAGTGTCAAACCGCTCTGATATAAATTCAAGATGTTCATGGCGACATTCTTCTGGTCTGCATCAAAGAATGATGCAAACTGCTGGCCATAACCTTGGGTTGCATATTTCAACTGCAACTGGCGAAGACTTGCAACATCCTTTGCTTCCTCTATCTCATCGAGCAAAGGCTTCACAGGGCTAATTCCTGCTTTATTTCGACTAGTAACGTCAAGAGCCTGCTTATAGAAATCACTCAACTTCTGCTCGATAGTTCCTTTTTTGTATTTCTTCTTCTGGAGTTCACCAAGAATCGTATTGATACGCTTATTATTATCTTCCTGCAACTGATCAAAGCTACCAAAACGGCTATATGCGGCAGGTAAAGGATGATTTTTCTGCCAACCTCCGGTTGCAAATTCATAAAAGTCGTCTTGAGGACGAACATTTCTGTCAAAATTCTTTTCAATAAGCCCCGATTGATTTTGTGCCATTCCCATCATTGGTACTGTGGCCATCATCATAACCGGAATTAATCTTTTCATGTTCATAATTTAGATTTTTATATATTACATTAATTCAATTCTTCTAACTTTTGAGAAAGTTCAAACCAATGGTCATTCTCCTGATCAAGACTCTTTTGTAAAGATGTATACTCAGTTACAAGATCCATATTACTAGCATTTTCTGGTTTCATCAGCATCTCGTCAAGTTCAGATTTACGCTTTTCCATTGACTCTATCTTTGCTTCGGCTTCTTTAATAGCCTTCTCGACTTTTCGGATTTTTTTCTGCTGTTCCTTATGCTCTGCGTAACTCTGTTTATTTACTGTCTGTTGTGACTGCGTAGAAACTTCTTTCACGGCGATCTTTTCTTCTACAGAACCAGTACTATTCAACGCTTCATGTATTGAATCTGCATGATGAGCACGGAGATAATCATAAATACCTCCAAGGTGTTCTCTCACTTCACCATGCCCAAACTCATAAACCTTACTTACCAAACCATCAAGGAACTCTCGGTCATGACTTACAATGATTGCTGTTCCATCGAATGCCTTAATTGCTTCTTTCAGCACGTCCTTAGAAGGCATATCCAAATGATTGGTAGGCTCATCCAATATCAACAGATTAACTGGCTCTAACAAGAGTTTTATCATTGCCAATCTACTACGTTCGCCTCCAGAAAGGAACTTCACGTATTTTTCTGAAGTTTCGCCTCCGAACATAAAAGCTCCTAATAGATCATTGATTTTCAAGCGCATGTCTCCTGTTGCCACACGATCTATTGTATCATATATCGTTATATTTTCATCAAGGAGCTGAGCCTGATTCTGAGCGAAATAACCAATCTGAACATTATGTCCGATTTTCAATTGACCTGTATAAGGTATTTCACCCATAATACACTTTACTAATGTAGACTTACCTTCTCCGTTCTTACCTACAAAAGCTACTTTTTCTCCGCGTTTAATTGTGAATGTAACATGATCGAATATGGTATGGTTGCCATAATCCTTGCGTACTTCATCGCAGATCACAGGATAATCTCCACTACGCAAACAAGGAGGAAACTTTAGATGCATTGCGGAACGATCTATTTCATCAATCTGAACAGGAACGATTTTTTCTAACTGTCTGATACGTTGCTGTACCTGAACAGCCTTCGATGCCTGATAACGGAATCTATCAATAAAAGACTGAATGTCTGCTATTTCTTTTTGCTGATTTTCATAAGCCCGCATCTGCTGTTCGCGACGCTCTTCACGCAGAACGACATACTCATTATATTTTACTTTGTAGTCTTCTATGTGCCCACAGGTTATCTCCAAAGTACGATTAGTAACATTATTGATAAATGCTCGGTCGTGACTAACAAGGACTACAGCACTAGCACTATTTGCTAGAAATTGCTCCAACCATTGAATACTCTCAATATCCAAATGGTTAGTAGGTTCGTCCAACAAAAGTACATCTGGTTTGGTTAGAAGTATCTTGGCCAACTCTATACGCATACGCCATCCACCAGAGAATTCCTTGGTAGGACGTTCCAAATCGGAACGTTCAAATCCCAATCCGCTAAGTGTACGCTCTATTTCTGCTTCGTAGTTTTCTCCACCCATCATCATATAGCGCTCATGTTCTTGGGTAAAGCGTTCTACAAGGGCAGCATAGCTATCACTTTCATAGTCTGTACGGGTTGCCATTTCCTGTTGCATTCTATCCAGCTCGGCCTTCATCTCTGTATTACGAGCAAATGCTTTACGGGTCTCTTCCCGAACTGTTGTATCATCCTGTAACTTCATAACCTGTGGCAGGTACCCTACATTACAATCGTTAGGAATTGAAACTGTACCTGAAGTTGGCTTCTGAATACCACACAAAATCTTTAGCATAGTCGACTTGCCGGCTCCATTTTTGCCAACAAGAGCTATCCTATCACGAGGATTTACAACAAAACTTACATTATCAAAAAGTGGACGAGTTCCGAATTCGACCTTTAATCCTTCTACAGAAATCATTTTAATTAACTAATATCTAACAGAATGCAAATATACAGAATAAAGATAAGAGTACAAAACAAAAATGAAGTTATTCGTCACTAACAGATTTACCGATATGCAAAAATATATTAGACAACTAAAGTATTAAAGCAAAAAAATGCACCAATTCATACGAATTGGTGCATTTCAATATCGTAGTAACGTTAACTATACGTTTACTTTACCTTGTCAACAATAGCCTTGAAAGCCTCTGGATTGTTAACAGCGAGGTCAGCGAGAACCTTACGGTTAATCTCGATACCTGCCTTGTGCAGAGCACCCATCAACTGGCTATAGCTCATATCCTGCAAACGTGCAGCAGCGTTGATACGCTGAATCCACAATGCACGGAAATTACGCTTCTTGTTACGACGGTCACGATAAGCGTAGGTAAGACCCTTTTCCCAAGTATTCTTAGCTACTGTCCAAACGTTCTTGCGAGCTCCATAATAACCTTTAGTGAGCTTCAGGATACGTGTTCTTTTTGCTTTTGATGCAACGTGATTTACTGATCTTGGCATAATTTTTTCTCTTTAAAAGTTCGACTAAAAAGTTAATAAATTAACGGAGGCAGAGCAAGTCGCGTACCTGCTTCATATTGGCCTGGTCAACAATTGTCTGATGTACCAGATTTCTCTTCTGCTTCTTTGTCTTCTTAGTCAGAATGTGACTGTGATAAGCGTGATGACGCTTAATCTTACCTGTACCGGTGAAACGGAATCTCTTCTTTGCGCCGGAATTAGTCTTTACTTTTGGCATTTTTGTTTGTTTTAAATTGTTATAAATAAAAGGTGGCAACGCATATACCAAGGCGGTACCACTCAGTAATTTCACCTTTAATCTTCAGAAGCCTCTGCCAACTTCTTCAGGGCATCTCCACCCTTTGCATTGGCTAAGCCGTTTGCCTCCACACGTGCCTTCTTTGCCTCAGCAACAGCTTTTGCCTCTGCTTCCTCAGCAAGTTCACGATCACGCTTTTGCTGGCTTTTCTTTGCCACACCAGCTTTTTTAGGAGCCATATAGAGGAACATTTTCTTTCCCTCAAGCTTAGGCAACTGTTCTACTTTTCCATATTCCTCAAGGTCATTTGCGAAACGAAGCAAAAGGACTTCACCCTGCTCCTTGAAAAGAATACTACGACCACGGAAGAATACGTATGCACGTACCTTATTACCTTCTTCCAAGAACTCCTGAGCATGTTTCAATTTAAATTGATAATCATGTTCATCAGTCTGAGGTCCGAAACGTATTTCCTTGACTTCTACCTTGACCTGCTTCTGCTTCATTTCTTTCTGACGCTTCTTCTGCTGGTACAAGAACTTAGAATAGTCGATAAGACGACATACAGGAGGTTGTGCATTAGGAGAAATCTCTACAAGATCTACTCCTTCCTGGCGAGCAAGATCCAAAGCTTTACGGGTTGGCATTACTTCAGCGCCATCATCGCCTACTACTCTTACCTCGCGTACACGAATCTGTTCGTTGATACGGAACTGATTCTTCAATTTTTTAGTGTCATTCTTCATTAACTGTTCTGTTCTTTCTAGAAATCTTTATTTTTTATAATCATCCAACTTTAGATAATCGGCTGCAAAATTACAAAAAAGTCGGAAACAAACCAAATTATTCCCGACTTTTTTATATATTTACTTTATATTTTCTTAACTTCTTTAGTCTATTGCATTCAATTGTTCTGCAACTTCATCGTTAATACGCTGAGCAAATTCTTCCATCTTCATGGTTGCTTGTTCACCACCTCCACGCTTACGCATAGATACGAGACCTTCAGCAGATTCTTTTTCTCCGACCACAATCATATAAGGTACTCGCTTCAACTCGTTATCACGAATCTTACGTCCTATCTTCTCATTACGATCATCAATGTATGCACGAACATCCTTGTTATCCAGATATTTCTTAACCTTGGCTGCATAATCATTATACTTCTCAGAAATTGGTAGGATTGCTACCTGATCAGGAGTTAGCCAAAGAGGGAAATGACCTGCAGTATGTTCTATCAGCACAGCAGTAAAACGTTCTAGCGAACCGAATGGTGCACGGTGAATCATCACTGGAGTTTTCTTTGTATTGTCCTCTGCAGTATATTCCAACTTGAAACGTTGTGGCAAGTTATAATCTACCTGGATAGTACCCAACTGCCACTTACGACCAATAGCATCTTTTACCATGAAGTCGAGTTTCGGACCATAGAATGCAGCCTCGCCCTCTTCTTCACGAGCATTCAAACCTTTCTCCTTACAAGCCTCACGAATTGCATTTTGACTCTCTTCCCAGATTTCATCTGAACCAATATACTTTTCTGTATCTTTTGGATCACGCAAAGAAATCTGTGCCTCATAGTCCTTAAAGCCAAAGATATTAAAGACCTTCTGAATAATATCAATGACATTTTCAAACTCAGCTTTTACTTGGTCTGGACGAACAAAGATATGTGCATCATCCTGAGTAAATGTACGAACACGAGTCAATCCATGTAACTCACCGCTCTTTTCGTAACGGAACACAGTACCGAACTCTGCGATACGCAATGGAAGATCTTTATAAGAACGTGGCTTACGAGCATAAACTTCACAGTGATGAGGACAGTTCATTGGTTTCAGCATATATTCTTCATCCTCCTCTGGAGTATGAATTGGCTGGAAAGCATCCTTACCATAATGAGCCCAGTGACCTGAAGTAATATAAAGGTTCTTACTACCGATACCTGGGGTAATAACCTCCTGATAATTGTAAGGTTTCAGCACACGGCGAAGCAATTCCTGCAAACGTAAACGAAGTTGTGTACCTTTTGGTAACCAAATAGGAAGACCTTTACCTACTCTATCAGAGAACATAAAGAGTTCCATTTCTTTACCAATCTTACGATGATCACGCTTCTTAGCTTCCTCAAGCATTACCAAATACTCATCGAGCATTTTCTTCTTAGGGAATGAGATACCATAAATACGTGTCATCTGCTCACGCTTAGCATCACCACGCCAGAAAGCACCAGCTACACTTGTAATCTTTACAGCTTTGATTAAGCCCGTTGACGTCAAGTGAGGACCACGACATAGGTCAGTAAAAGCACCTTGGGTATATGTTGTGATGGTACCGTCTTCCAAGTCTTGCTCTATATGCTCGCATTTATATTCCTGTCCGTCAGCTTTGAATTCTTTCAAAGCATCAGCCTTAGAAACTTCTTTGCGAACAACAGGCTCGTCCTTTTTAGCAAGTTCCATCATCTTTGCTTCGATCTTTGCGAAATCATTCTCCGAGATAGCGACGCCCTTAGGAGGCATAACATCATAGAAGAATCCATTTTCAACAGCAGGACCAAAACCGAACTGTACACCAGGATAGAGTTCCTGCAATGCCTCTGCCAACAAATGGGCAGATGTATGCCAGAAGGTATGTTTTCCCTGCTCGTCCTCAAACTTATAGAGGGCGATTGTAGCGTCCTCATTAATAGGACGATTCAACTCTACAGTTTCACCATTAACACCGCAAGATACAACGTTGCGAGCGAGAGCCGGTGAAATACTCTCGGCGATTTGAAAACCAGTTACGCCCTGCTCATACTCACGAACAGATCCGTCTGGGAATGTGATTTTAACCATAATACAAATTGATTTATCTTAATCGGGGGCAAAGATACTATTTTTTATCCATAACAGATAATAAAAGCCACATAAATTTATGTGGCTTTTATAATGTTTAATCATTTGTGAATGATATACACTATTATTTAACGGTAATTCGTTTAATAATACTATATGCATCAAACAGTCCTAATTCTCCGGCTTTACTTAAATCACTTACACCTTGTGTTTTATTCTGACTTTTAATACGGGCTATACCTCGATTATACCATGCTTCTGCCATCCTACTATCCAGTTCTATCGCTTTAGAATAGTCATCAATAGCTTGACTATATTCTTTTCTTGAAGCATGCATATTACCTCTATTATAATATAGGTATGGATTATTTGGATTCAAGCGAATTGCATCATCAAAATCTGCACGTGTCTGTCCGGCTATCAACTGATTACTTATACCCTGACTGGCATTATAGTTAAATTGCATCTCTTCGCATACTGCTCGCTGCCAATATGCGAGTTTATTTCTATCATTCATCTGAATAACTGCCGTTAAATCACTAATTGCAGATTCAAAATCCTGAAGGGCACTATATGCTATCGCACGAAGCATCAGCCGTCGGCTCATAACATCCACATCTTTCACGTTACTTATCGACTTGCTCAGTTTATCAATATAGTTGAACATTGACAAACTCTGCTGTTCTGTCATTTGAGAAGGACTACAACTGAGGTATATTGGCTTTTCCGACTTTGACAAACGATTTAATTCTTCTATATCCTTATCAAACGCACGGTCAGCGCCTACAGTTACTTGATGAAGATATGACATTTGATACATTGGCAAGAAAGCAATTTCAACACTTCTGTTCTGTACCTTTCCTCGATATTCACTTTTGTATTCATGTCCTTCCGACGGAGTATCATCATCAGCGATGACGATCTGATTATACTTATTCAAATCGATTTCTGAACGCTTGCGCATCTCCTTACGTTTATTTTTACTCCATCTAGGCTGAATTCCTATATGTTTATTCATCTGGGCTTTAAAGATTCGGAATTCATCCAGTTCAGCTTTAGCTGTCATTCCCAATTTTCGATAGCATCTAGCACGTTGTGCCAAACCTGTCCAGAAATTTGGGAATTGCTCTATCACCTTACTATAATCACGAATAGCAGCCCTTATTTGGCCCGTTCTGTCATTCAAAATAGCACGATTATAAATAGCAATAAAGTTTTTGGGTTCCATTTTAATGATAAAATCAAAATCCGTTATTGCTCGATTATCATCGCCCAGATTCATACGAAGCAATGCTCTGTTATAATGCGCTAAAAAGTTATTTGGATCATAAACTATCGCATTATCATAATCTTCCATCGCTCCTCGCAGATTATTACAATTCAATCGTGCTAAAGCTCGATTTACATAGTTCTCTGCTATTTTAGGTCTTAAATGTATAGCCTTACCGATAAATCCATCAGCCTCACGCCATTGTTGACGGCCCAAAGAAATAAGTCCACGTGTTCGCCAGGCATCATAATCATAAGGATCCAATTTCAAGCTTTCGTCCAAACTATTAGCTGCAGCAGTAGTATCTTTCTGATGTAGATACACCTCGGCACGCAAGGAATATGCATTAGCAAAGTTCTTCCATTTCGTAATCATGGTGTCCAAATCCAATTGTGCGCCCTGATAATCAAGACTCTGCATCTTACAAAGTGCACGATTGAACCAAAAATTCTGATTATGAGGAGAAATACGAATAGCCGAATTATAGTCTTGAATAGCATCTCGATAGTTATTCTGTCGGATTTCACAGATAGCACGAAGATCATACATCGACTCAATATACGGATTCAGTCGAATTGCCTCCGTCACATCCTTTTGAGCACCCACATAATCATCAAGACTATATTTCGCTACCCCACGAAAATACCAAGGCTCATACAGATAAGGCTTGGAATTAATTGCCAAATTGAAATATTGAATAGAGAGCACATAATCTTCATAATATAAAGCAGAGCGTCCAGCAGTTATCAATCGATCAACACGATACTGAGCCTTGGCAGTCATTATCGAGATAACTGCCATCAAAATAATGAATACCCTTTTCATGTGCTCTCTAGATTGAATTATTTTCTATAGACCTTTGTACGATAGGCAGCACGGAACTTACCTTTCATCATATTCTTCAGTTTACCACCGATCATATTCTTGCGCAATGCAGAAACACGGTCTACATACATGATACCTTCCAAATGATCGAATTCATGCTGCATAACACGGGCAGCATAACCTTCAACCCATTCATCATGCTCTAGGAAGTCCTCATCCATATATTTCACATGAATACGAGTTGGACGAGTAACATTCTCAGAGAGACCAGGTATTGAGAGACAACCTTCTTCCAAGGTAGACTTCTTTGAATTTTCATCTAACTCGAGGATATGAGCATTTATGAAGGTTTTACGATAACCTTCATACTCAGGGAAATCCTCCTTAAGCACATCCAAATCAATAACGACGACACGGATAGCCTTACCGATCTGTGGAGCAGCTAAACCAACACCATTACTATTATCCAGTGTCTCATACATATTCTGAATCAACTCCTTCAAATCTGGATAATCAGGAGTGATATCCTCGGCTACCTTTCTTAAAACAGGTTGCCCATAAATATAAATAGGTAATATCATTTCTTTTATCTTCTACTCTCCATATAGTCTTGGAGAATTATTGTAGCCGAAATCTCATCGACCAATCCTTTATTATCTCTTCTTACCTTTTTCTTCACCCCGCCATCGATCATTGCTCTATGAGCCAAGACCGAAGTAAAACGCTCATCATAATATTCAATAGGCACTTCAGGATGCGCCTTGCGCCACCGATTGAAGAAATTCTCTACTCGCGCCAAATTCTCGCTAGGCTGTCCATTAGGTTGAATAGGCTTTCCAATAATGATTTTCTCCACCTGTTCATCCTGAATATACTTTTCGAGATATTGAAAAAGAGTAGATGTAAGAACAGTGGCCAGTCCGTTAGCAATAATTTGCAAAGGATCGGTCACTGCTAAGCCTGTACGTTTCTTTCCGTAATCTATAGAAAGTATTCTCATTACTTCTTAAAGAGCAACCAAGCATCAGGATAGTTACCAGCACGGAACTGATTACGACTCTGAACAGCAGAAGCTTTATCAGCGAAAGTAGAAGCTACGACACGATACATATTACGACCTGCGTTGTAAACGATCTGAGCCTCATATCCAGCATTGTTCAGTGTATTCTGTAATCCTTCAGCATTTGCCTTTAAAGAGAAGGAACCAACAACGACGCTAAAAGCCTGAACACCCTTACCAGAAACCACAGTAAAGTCTTCTGTACGAACAGTTGCATTATCAACATTATCAACAACTGTAGTCTGAGTTGCTGTCTTGGTCTCGAGTGGGGTTACTACCGGAGCATCAGCAGCAGGTTCTTTCTGTGCATTTGCAGCTTCCTGAGCCTGAGCTTTCTCATAAGCCTTTTTATATGCACTTTCACTAGATTTACAACTTGTAAAAAGCATTGCAGCACAAAGTCCTGCACACAAAACCATATATTTTTTCATTGCTAAAATTGGGTTATAGTTAAACTATGAAATATTTATTGGGCGAAGTTACAAAATATATCGGGAAAATATAAAGAATATCCGCATAAAGTTTGTTAAATCAAGGTAATACAACATTTTTAACGAAAAATTAAGGTAAAATGTATGGTTCTTTTATCCCTTTTTATTAAATTTGCCATTAGAATATTGTTTAACATCAAAAATTTAAAGAACATGAAAACATTAGGTTATTTAGGCGCATTCCTCGGAGGCGCACTCGCTGGTGCTACATTAGGTCTTCTTCTCGCTCCTGAGAAGGGTGAAGACACTCGCAATAAGATTTCCAACGCTGTCGACGATTTCTGCAAGAAGCATGACATCAAGCTCAGTAAAAAAGATATGGAAGATTTAGTAGATGACATCAAGGACGCAGCTCCTGAGGTTGGTTAACTCAAAAAGATTATATTTTGTTTTCAAACGATCAAAACATTGAAACTATTGGGCAACTCGTAGAAGTGCTCAAGCACTATATCGGGCTTCAGTCTGAATACATGAAGCTCGATGTGGTTGATAAGGTGGTACGACTACTAACAGCCATTACAATGGTTATAGTATTCTCCGTACTCCTTATTCTTGCCTTAATTTATCTTTCGTTTGCAGCAGCCACGGCTTTAACCCCATTAGTGGGAATGCCTTTAGCCTTCACCATTGTTGCAGGCGCTTATCTATTCATCTTAATACTGGTTTGGGCGAGCCGTCACCAACTTATTGAGAAACCTTTGGTGCAGTTCTTAACTAGCCTCCTTATGCAGAAGTAATATGATAGAAGATCCTCAGTTTACATACAACTCGATTACCGACATCAGATTGCGCAAAGAAATTCTACGCAATGAGATTTTGGAAGATAACGAGAAAATCAAAACGCTATGGGGTAGTCTGTTCAAAAAGTCTGACGCGCTTAACAAGAGATCGACACCTTCAAAACGGATCAATAGCATTCTAAATATCGGTGCTGGAGTATTGGATGGCGTCATCTTGGGATGGAAATTATACCGTAAATTCAAGAAATAAGCATTAGATTTTGGACATAAAAAAAAGGAGTACCGCCGTACTCCAACCTTGTTAACCTTAAATCTAATACTATGAAAAACACAGTGCAAATATAAGAATATATTCTATATATAGCAACTGTTTATCTATTTTTACGCAAAAATTTACGTTTATTTAACATATACAATATTGGGATTAACAACTTTAAAAAGGTATAACTTGGCCATCATAGCCAAACTCTACCCCTCTAGGCAAACGTTTATTTGCCTCATCATGTAGCCCAATTTCGTGTGTCAAATGAATAAGAACAGTACGTTCTGCCCCTATTTTTCTGCTCACCCTAATGGCATCATCTACCAATTGATGACTATGATGCGGTTTATCCCATCTCAGGGCATTGATAATCAGAGTTTTCATGCCATTTAGATATTGATATTCACTATCAGCCATAGTCTTCATATCCGTGATATATGCCAAATCATGAAATCGATATCCAAGAATAGGCATTTTATCATGCATTACCCTAATCGGAAAAACTTCCATATCACCGATTTTCAGGACCTGATGCGGTTCTATCTTATGAAGCGACAGTTCTGGAGCTCCAGGATACAAAGGCATCCCTTCTGGTGGAAAACAATACGGCAGCATACGTCGCATACCAGCCATCACTTTCTCCTCAGCATATACATCTACCCCATTGAACCGATGACAATAGGGACGCAAATCATCCATACCTCCAACATGATCATAATGGATATGGGTAACTAGTACAGCATTTATCTTACGAAATGGTTGTGTAAGTAATTGCTCTCGAATATCAGGACCTGCATCGATTAATATTCTTGTATCGCCATCCTCTACAAGAGCAGCAGTACGCAAACGATGGTCTTTCGGATTTTCCGAACGACACACCTCACATTGGCATCCCAATACTGGCACACCATTTGAAGTTCCCGTTCCTAATAATGTGATCTTCATCGGATATTAACCTCTGGATATATTTCAATGTCAAATTTCAGTTTGACATCTTCCTGTATTTTTTTCATCAAGCGAACAACATCCTCACCTGTCGCTCCCCCACGATTAACAAGAACGAGTGCCTGTTTATCATAGACTCCCGCAGCACCTAACGTTTTTCCTTTCCAGCCACACTGTTCTATCATCCATCCTGCAGGAATCTTATAACCACCATCTACCTTGAAGTAACGTAGGTTAGGAAAGCGACCTTCCAAATCTTTCTTTTTACTTTCATCCACAATAGGATTCATAAAGAAACTGCCTGCATTACCTAGGATCTTAGGGTCTGGCAATTTTGCGTTTCTTATCCCAATAATCACGTCACGCAACTGTTGAGCTGTAGGCGTTGCTATTCCGCGCTCATCCAACTGATTCCGAATGTTACCATACTCCAATCGAGGAACAAACTTACGGCTCAGTCGATATGTAACATACGTTATAAGGAACTTGTCTTTCCATTCATGTTTGAATCGGCTCTGACGATAACTATAACAGCATTCCTCATTATTAATCACCCATTTCTCACCTGTAGAAATCTCCACAGCCTCAATAGTATCAATGATATCTTTAGCCTCCACGCCATAAGCTCCGATATTTTGAACTGCAGAAGCACCTACTTCTCCAGGAATTATTGAGAGATTTTCTGCGCCATACAACTGATGTTCCACACAGAAGGCAACGACATCATCAAAGATCTCACCACTTCCACATCTTACCAGCACATCATCACCTTCTTCTCTCAACACTTCTATACCTTTGATTGCACTATGCAGCACAGCCCCTTTATAGTCTCCTGTGAGCAAAAGGTTACTACCTCCACCCAAGATCAATAAAGGCATATCTTCTTGGTTCAGTAAAATAGTAATCTCTTGAGCTTCTTCTACTGAAGAATATTCCATAAAATGATGACAACGTGCATCAATACCAAAAGTATTATAATTTAAAAGACTAAAGTTATATTCGTCTAACATATTATGTATTCAATTTTGTAAGCATCCATTTTCCGCGAATCTTACGGAAGTAGAGTTCTGTCTCCAAACCGTTGGCAATACCGCGGATAACAAAGATTTTCTGGTTACTCTCTGTATATTTCTGTCCATAGATGATATTATAGATCATCTTGGAAGGCAATTCCGGAGCAAAGGCTGGCCATGTTTCCGGATCAATATCTCCCGACATAGTAGAGAAATCATCATCAGGATCAGGACCTGTAAATTTGATAGGAGAAGCAAGATGACGATTCTGGAAAGCCGTATCCGTAGCAAACGAATGATAGAACTTCAGAAAGCTTGCATTCTTATTCGTATACATAGGTTTATAATTAATCGAAGTAAGCATCCATAAACCATTTATACGATTGAAAAGATATTGCTTAACCAGACTTTTGGTGAAATACACCTTTTCGATCACGACATGATTAATACTAGTATCCTTCACGATTTTCATCTGATTAGGATGATCAAATATCACCGTATAGTAATCCTGGCGCATAAAGAAATGTTCCATTTTCCAAGCGTTTTTCTCAACAGAATGACTAAGTTTCTCGTTATGGTACACTTTTAAAGGAAACGCGATACGCTTGAACTGCAGTTTTTTGTTTGCTGCAAAATTAAAGATAAAATCATCGAAAAGTTCATCCGCAGCCTTAGGCATAGGAGTTTCGGCAATAATATCTTCGGCAGAATCTTCTAGCACAGAATCTTGCCGAGCAGAATCCAGTAAAACCGAATCTTTAACAGGAGACGGTTTCTTATCGGTACATCCTGTTGTCATCACCATTGACAACAAGGCCAACGCACATGCTATATCTATTAGTCTTTTCATGCTAGCCTCTTAATTTTTAGGCAAAAGTACACAAATTCTACGACATAACACATTAATTTTGGAAAAAACTTATATTTCTCAATTCATCATGCTTTTTTCTTAATTTAAATTACTACCTTTGCAACCGAATCGATTAGAATAAAAACGTTTTTTTTACAATATGTTATTAGAGAAAATTGAATCACTACTACAGGAAGTGAGCAGTCTTACAGCTAAGAACGCTGAGGAAGTAGAACAGCTCCGTCTGAAGTATCTGAGCAAGAAGGGCGAGATCAATGCCCTGATGAATGATTTCCGTAGTGTTCCAAAAGAGCAGAAAAAGGAAATCGGAATCAAGATTAACGAATTGAAGACTCGTGCGACAGAGGTTATCAATGGTTTGCGCGAAAATCTGGCCGAAGCCGAGGCTACAAGCGACGACATCGACCTTACTCGTACCGCTTATCCGATTGAACTTGGTGCACGTCATCCCCTAACCATCGTCAAAAACGAAATTATCGATATTTTCGGCCGTATGGGCTTCACTTTATTCCAAGGTCCTGAGGTCGATGATGACCAGCATGTTTTTACTATGCTGAACTTTGCAGCCGACCATCCTGCCCGTGATATGCAGGATACTTTCTTTATAGAGCGCAGCAATCCTGCTGATGTTACCAAGAACGTATTGCTTCGCAGTCACACTTCCGGTGACGAGGCTCACTTCATGGAGAACCATCAGCCTCCTTTCAGAATTCTCTGTCCTGGTCGTGTTTATCGCAATGAAGCTATCAGTGCTCGTGCCCACTGTTTCTTCCATCAGGTAGAGGGTCTTTATGTTGACAAGAACGTAAGTTTCACCGACCTTAAACAGGTTTTGCTTACCTTCGCTCGTGAAATGTTCGGTCCTGACACCAAGATTCGTCTTCGCCCTAGCTACTTCCCATTCACAGAACCAAGTGCTGAGATGGATATCAGTTGTAACATCTGTGGTGGTAAAGGTTGTGGATTCTGCAAGCACACTGGTTGGGTTGAGATCCTTGGTTGCGGTATGGTAGACCCACATGATCTCGAAGCTTGTGGCATCGATAGCAGCATCTATACGGGTTACGCTTTCGGTATGGGTGTTGAGCGCATCGCCAACTTGAAATATCGCGTAAGTGATCTTCGTATGTTCTCAGAGAATGATACAAGATTCCTCGATGAATTTAAGAGTGCCTATTAATACTGCTAATTCATAATATTACAATGCTATAACAAAAAAGTCTGAGCTATTTGCTCAGACTTTTTTGTTTTCTAATATCACCAACGATTAATTATTTTCTATATTTTCGAAAAGATTCTCCTTCGAAATCTTCTCATGCTTCGAACGAATCTTAAACTTGTCAAATCCTTCTCCATACACACCGATCACATTGGTCTGCGTTACAAAAGCATTTGGGTCTATCTCATTGATGATACCAAAGATGATATTGCTTTCACGACGTTTTGCCATGATAAAAAGCATCTTTACCTCATTACCAGTATAAAACCCATGAGCCTCTATAACAGTTGCTCCACGATGAGGGAATACAGCGATACGACTGGCAATTTCCTTATACTTATCTGAAATAATAAAGAACTGAACACTACGATGCATTGTATTTACAACCTGATCGACACAGAACGAAGAAATCATCAACACGACATAACCATAAATTACTTGTTCCCAATTGTGAAAAACAAGATATGAACTGGAAATTATGATAATATCACACGTCATGATGACACGACCTAGAGAAATATCCCGGTATTTGTTCACAATAGCCGCTATAATATCCGTTCCACCGGTAGAACCATTAAAGGCAAATCCCATACCAACTCCGGAACCACAAAAGATTGCACCTATTATGGCTGCCATAAAAGGTTGATCTGCTAACAAATGGAAATCATGATGCCCCGCAAAAAAAGCTGTAAGAGCTGTCAACACCAAAACGGCATAAATGGTCTTCATGCAAAACTTCCACCCCAAAATCATCAAAGCTGCAACCAAAAGAATTGCATTTATCACGAAATATGTAGTCTGAACGGGTATCTCCAATCCCCAGAACACAACAGATGCTATACCTGGAACGCCTCCTGTCGTTATATTGTTAGGAAGCAGGAAAACATTCCATCCAATACTGTAGGATATCATTGCAATACCTATCATGAAATAATCCCTCAGTTCGGTCATTAATGCTTTTTTCTCGATATTCATGATTTCTCTCGTTATATTTTAAATTTAGATGCAAAGATACGAAATAATAAGGTGATAGAATCATCTATCACCTTATTTTTTATTCCTCACCAAACTTATTTATAAATTCTTCTTCACTAATAATCGGGATATTCAGTTGATGTGCTTTCTGATTCTTGCTACTCACAGACTCCACATCATTGTTGATCAGATAGTTCGTATTTTTGCTCACGCTACCGGTGACCTTTCCGCCCTGACTCTCTATATATGCTTTCAGAGCATTGCGGTTCTTATAATGATGCACATCACCCGTCACCACGAAAACTAAGTCTTTACACTTCTCACCGGTTGGCTCCATTGAATCCTCGCGAATGGTTAGTTCCCCCATAAGATGCTCCACAATACGAAGATTTTTAGGATTACTAAAGAACCTGACCACTGATGCACTCTTCTCTGGTCCAATGCCATCGATTGATGCGAAGATTGCCTCGCGAGTGTCCTCACTAAAGAGATCACCTTCCTGAGACGCAAACAACTCTCCCCCTTGAGAAGGACTAGACAATTTAATAATTTCTTCCAAAGAACGGGCTCCGAGCAGGCGCTTGCACACATCCTTTCCTACAAGAGGTATACTCAGAGCATACAAAAACCGGCGCGCATCCACCTCCCTACTTTTATCAATAGAGCGCATGATATTTGCAGCACTTTTTTGTCCAAAACCTTCCATCATCGACAATTCGAAGATATGCTCTCTCAAATGGTATATATCAGCATATTCCTTCACCCATCCTAAATTGATAAACTTAGAAATTGTCTGTGCACTGATTCCGTCGATATTCATTCCGTCCTTGCTTACGAAACGGGCGAACTTCCTAAGTTGCTTGGCCGGACAGGTTTCATTTGTACAATGTAAAGTACGTGTTCCACTACTTTCACTCTCTACGACCCGAGTTGGAGCTCCACAAACCGGACATTTATCAGGGATCGTTAGATTTCCTACCTTATCAATGACATGAATTACCTTTGGAATAATCTTATTCGACTTGATGACGCTCAACTTGGTACCGGCATCTCCAATTCCCAAACGTTCACATTCTGAAATATTACAGAGAGAAGCACGCTTTACTGTTGTTCCTTCCAGTTCTACCGGCCGGAATACAGCCACAGGCGAAATTGTAGATGCAGCACAACTCCATTCTATATGGTCGAGTTCTGTCTCTGCGCTCTCATCTTGCCACTTAAACGCATATCCCGCACGAGTGGCATGATGTCCTGTTACCGAACCCGTCAAACTGTAAGCATAATCATCATAGGCAATGACAAGTCCATCTACAGGGAAAGGATTATCACGATGAGTAACCTTCAGTGTCCATCTATCAATGACTTTTTGGATATTCTCTTCGGTAGGATTTTCTATTCTCTCACGCTCTACAGCCTTCATTCCATTTGCCTCGATGAAATCCATTCTGTCCCCCCATCTATCAATCGGTTCATCGACATGTACCAAGGTAAAAGGAATCCACTGCAAATGGCGTAATTTCACCTCTTCTACATCTTTCAATGTTAACGAGCCACTTGCCAAGTTACGAGGATTAGCATAATCCTCACCACTCTCAAGCAAGAATTCTTCAAAGTCTGAATAAGAAATCACACACTCTCCACGAATTACGACATGACCCGTAGACTTGATTTTCTTAGGGATTCCAGCAATAGCACTGGCAAGATGCGTGATATTCGTTCCGATATGTCCATTACCACGGGTCACCACCTTTGTAAGTTTTCCTTCATCGAAGGTGACAACCAAAGTTAGTCCATCCAATTTCCAAGACAACCATATTGGGCGCCCTTCCGCCCATTTAACCAAATCCATAATATTCTTGGTCTTAGCCAAGGACAAAGCCGCATACTCATGCTCTTCTTTTTTTCCAGAGAATGTATCAGCAGACACGTTATGCGTAGGCGACGCTTCGAGCACAACACCAGTCTCCTTCTCCAATATTTTCAGTTGATCAAACAGATGATCCCACTCATAATCGGTCATCTGTTCGCCTTGTCCATTATAATATGCATCAGAAGCTTGATTGAGCTGAGCAATCATTTCCTGCATTTGTTGTATCTTGTCAATAGCCATAATATTTGGAATTTAGTGCAAAGATACTACTTTTTTTTCTTATCTTTGCACCATGGCAAAGAAAATAGTAATAGGAATTGATGTCGGAATCTCAACAACAAAGATTGTAGGTATCGACGAAAACGGAATGGTCATTTCGCCTATCCGCATAAAAGCAACCGACCCTATCACGTCATTATATGGTGCATTCGGTAAATATCTTCATGACAACAAGATTCATCTCGAAGAGGTTGAACACGTGATGCTCACTGGTGTAGGAGCTGCATATATCGAAGAAAACATGTATGGACTGCCTACCACCAAAGCAGAAGAATTCATTGCGGATGGATTGGGAGCACGCTATGAGTCGAAACTCGACAAGATGATCGTGGTATCTATGGGTACGGGAACGTCTCTTGTTGTATGCGATGGTGATGACATCCATCACATCGGTGGTATCGGCATTGGTGGAGGAACGTTAGCCGGACTGTCACGTATCATGCTGAAAACTGATGATATCAAACAGATTGCATCCTTAGCCATGGAAGGTGACATTTCTAAAATAAACCTCCTCATCGGCGATATCAGTGCTAAACCTCTTCCAGGATTACCTATGACTGCTACGGCAAGCCTTTTCAGTAATGCCAAGGCTAATGCTTGTCGAGAAGATATCGCCATCGGACTGATTTACATGGTACTACAGGCCATCGGTTCGAGTACGATACTTTCTTCATTGGGTACGGGAATCAAGGATTTTGTAATGATTGGTAACCTTACATTATTGCCACAATGCCGTGATGTTTATCCTGCTATGGAAAAACTATATAATGTGCATTTCCGTATACCTAAATATTCTGAATTCTGTACGGCTATCGGAGCTGCTCTTGCCTACAAGTATAGAAAAGGAAATAACATTACTCCAAAGTACATATAACAGTATCGATTTACGTAGTTAACTGCATCAGCCTACATAGTTAACTATATAAGCCTACGAAGTTAACTGCGTAAGTCGATGCAGTTAACTTCGTAAAAGTACATACTTAATTACACAAATTGGTACTATTAATATAACCTTTAAAGTTACGTTCCGACCAATTGATTATTGTCTGTGAAGCTTTCACTGTTTTCCCTCCGAGTGCCGCCTGTTCTAGATATTCCACCCTCTTCGGCCATCCGATATAAAAATAAGTTTCCGTAAGTGACTTATCAGCCACTAGGTCTCCTCCCCCAGTACTCATCGTGGTAAATCCCATATCCCTGACATCTTTCGCAGGTATTGTCACCTCGCTTCCATTGAAAATCCGATAATCACCATTGGTATCATTCTCAGGATCTATAGGCTCTACATATCCCGCTATCATCATATTCTGAGTCTTATATCCCAAATCACTCGAGGATTTTGAGAATTTTCCAATCTTAAATTCCTGTCCATGATTACCAAACAGAAATCCGAGTTCACCCAATTGCTGCATCACAGAACTCTCATCATCCATTTGCAAACCGAGAAAACTCATCAGAGAACTGCGTGGCATAATCTGTGCAAGAGAATCGGTATGAGAATAGATGGAATCAATCGCCACATTATATATATTGTATAGTCGATCACGAACAGAACGCCAATTCTCTAAATGTAGCATATTACCATATTCACCAACTGTAAAATAGAATTTATAATGCTCCAATTGAGAAAAACCGCTCAGTATTTTCTTCTCATACGAGTAATCTTTCATCTTACTCAAATCAAAATCAGAATACTGTAATTCCATACGATATCCACCCTGGGTAGAATCAAGTACGGCTATTTGGAAATTATAGCTATAATCTTTCTCCTTAATGGTATCATTATCATGAAACTCGTACGACATCTTATCAACATGATAATTCATCGTGTCGCCTTTGCAAAAATATCCCACTACCGCAATTGTAGTGTCTCCTGAGAGCATACCGATACTTGCGCCATCCGCCGGTGAAAGCAAACAAACAATAAAAATAAAAATCAGAAATGATATTTTATTCATCTTTAAAATTACTTTTATACGTACAAAGATAGCAAAATTACATCAAAACACGAATTTTCCAATCAAATACTTGCAAGATTCCAGTAAAAATTACTATCTTTGCAAACATGAGAATAGATATCGTAACCGTTTTACCGGAAATGTTAGAAGGTTTTGTGCATGAATCAATTCTGGCAAGAGCACAGAAAAAAGGCTATGCAGAGATTCATTTGCACAATTTACGTGACTATACTTTAGACAAATGGAAACGTGTAGACGACTATCCTTATGGAGGTAGCGCGGGCATGGTGATGCAGTGCGAGCCTATCGACAGATGTATAGAAGCCTTGAAGGCTGAACGTGATTACGATGACGTAATCTATACCAGTCCTGATGGTGAGACATTCAATCAGAAGATTGCTAATGAGATGTCGATGCAAGGTAACCTCATCATTCTTTGTGGTCATTACAAGGGTATCGACCAGCGTATACGCGAACACCTTATTACTCGAGAGATTAGTGTTGGTGATTTCGTGCTTACTGGTGGCGAACTTGCTGCGGGTATCATTACTGATGCTGTAGTAAGACTAATCCCAGGCGTACTCAGTGACGATCAAAGTGCATTGAGCGACTGCTTCCAAGACGATATTCTTGCTGCTCCTATCTACACACGCCCTTCTAATTATAAGGGATGGAAGGTGCCTGATATCCTTCTAAGCGGAAATGAAGCTAAAATCCGTCAATGGGAGTTCGATCAGGCCATAGAAAGAACCAAGAAATTACGTCCGGACTTGCTTAAAAAGCAGAATGGGAAAAGAAAATTTTAATTATAAGATATAGAAAAGACTCATCACAATGAGGTGTTACACCTTATTATATATATAAGAGACCAAGTTTAGAACAATTTACTTTAAAAAAAAGAACACTTAGAATAGCCTTTTTATAAGAATGATATTAAGCCTTGGCCTTAAATGGTCTGAGGCAATATTATATGATATTATAAACCTCATTTTTAGATCATAACGATAATGTTCGTTAGGGGGGAATAGTCCGACGTGAGTTGCACTATTCCCTTTTTTATATACCTTCAACACAAAGGGGAAAAATTGATATTGAAGGAGTAAAAAATAACACCTAAAGGGTATTATTTGATATCCTCAGAGTGAAATTATTGACTTACGTTTAACCCAATTTAAAAATTCCCCCTTAAAAAACAATTTATACCACTATATATTCATTGTAATTAATGATATTTGCATCAAACAGAAGTTTGAAATAAAAAAACTAAAATAGAAGCACTATTATAGCGAGAGTATGAAACGAAACCTAAAAAACTTATTACTTAACGATCATGAGAATACTTCATTTACAATCATACCTAACACAATCCATAAAGATTTTGGTTGTTGCAACAACTACTATTCTTGCAATTACACTAACAAGTTGCAGTGCTGGTTCAGACGACACCATATCACCTATTAGTACAGAGACTCTGGAATCACCAACTAACTCAACCCGCTCTTCCATGCAAATTCTTCACGATACAAAGGCAAAAATCAAAGCAACTTTCAAAATAAACGGTGTAGACATTAATAACCAATCGAACAATATAAAAGACGATAAGATAGAAGTTACCAGTATCACTATCCGTACAGGTGTGGAAACTATCAATGCAAGCAAATACGAAATAGAAAACGGATTAGTATATGCCAAACCTGTAAACGGAAATGTTACCATCCGAATACACTACAACGTAAACTGGTACAATCCTGCAAAAGAGGCCGTAGACACACGAACCGACTATAAGGATATCACTTACTATCTTTCTATCGAACAGGGCAAGGTCATTCATCTCACCCTCGACATCATAGCGGACAAGATCAACTTCAACGCAACTGTTAGTGAATGGGTATTATGATATGTTTTTCATATATTATACAATCGCTATAAATAAAAATCGTTAAGGTACACACAAGGCAGAAATTTTAAGGGCGCTTAAAATTTTCTGCCATTTTTTGCATGTTTTCAAAATAAAATTACTACCTTTGCAGCCAAATATATAAGAACAAAGAATATAAGGATATTAAGAAAATTACTCAAAACGACTATAAGAACGATTATTGAATATAACTTTTTATCCTTCAGAAACAGTAAGAACGACTGTGGCTATGTGTATTAAACATATGCCTTTAATGTCAATAGTATTATCTCGGGCGTTATAATTAGGGTATATTCAATATAATAAGATGTGCTTTTATTTCCCGACAGAAAAATTTAATCTCTTAGAGATGGCATTATCATGCCAATAGGAGAGATATCTCTTACAAGTCAAGACATAATGTCTGACGATAAGCTCGTGATGTGCATTAGTAAATATGAAACAAAGAATTAAGACTGGTCTGTTCATGTTCGCACTCACTTCCATCTTGTGTGGTTGTGGCGAAGAAGATTTCCTTCGGCGTTCCGACTTGGTTAATCCTCAGTTGATATACACCAATCTATCTATAGATATCGATTGGCTTACCAAGTATGGAGACTTACCCACAGGAATGACCATATACACTTTCGGTAAAAATACCGGTACTCAATATGAGTTAAGTGCAGACGTGAACACCATTGATCTGTATCGCAATGCGGATAGCTACAAGGTCATGGTATTCAGTCTTACTCCTTCAGAATATGGTAGTCTACATTTTGAAGATTTAGACAATTCTCAAAAGGCTGCCGCTATGCTCAACAGATATGAGTGCACTGATGGATGGAATCAAGGCACAACTTATCAGTATGAGCCGGAAAAGATTGGAGCTAGCGTTGACACTTTGGATTTAACTCCACAAATGGTAGAAAAGACATTGTGTTGGCAACTCGCTCACAAGAATTGCCAAGAGTGTTTGGAAGGTGATACTACGAAGGCTATCTTCAAAGCATTGCCAATATCACTCACCAAGGAGTTCACCATCAAAGTTCGTATCAAAGGCATCAAATATGCTAAGAGCGTGGTTGGTGAAATCAGCGGACTGGCCGATGGATGGATGTTGGCTTTAGAACATGCCACTGAAACCACTGGCATCAATAGGTTAAACGAATGGATAGCAAATGTGAAAACATCTGACGATAAGGATGGATGGATAACCAAAACCATCACTACGTTCGGACTTCCATACGGAAATGATATTGCTGGAAACAGAAATGACAGCGATAATGTTCTGAAATTGTATTTCGAACTAGTAGATGGAAAAACGACGATCTCCTATTCGTATAATGTTGGAAACATGATAAAATATAGTGAGGATGGTAACCTCATTTTAATTATTGACACAGACATATCAGAAAGCCAGCCAATGCCGAACTTACCTAAGGTTGAACCTAAAGGTAACGATAACGGAGGTATAAATGCCCATGTAGGGGATTGGGGCAACGGCGGTGATGTTATAATGCCTGCGTAATAACAAAAAAAAGCCACATATTAAGACGACGACAGAAAGATTAAGAAGTGGTGTATAATGACGGAACATCTTAGATGTAGAACGTGATTTTGTAACTTTTATAAAAATAAAAACGTATGAAAAAGTATTATCTGATCATTAGTGCTATGGCATTAATGATGGCTGCTTGCACGGAAAGTGCAGAATTTGAAAATGACTCAAAGAATTCTGGGGACTACAGTAACCTTAAAGTCGATTTTGGATCTTATGTTGGTAAAGGTGCGACTCGCGCCGGCGCAACAGGCGTACTGACAACTGACGAATTGAAAACTACAGGTTTTGGTGTTATGGCTTCATATACCAACACCACAGCATGGGCTTCGGCTACTGGTGAAGCTAAACAGTCTAACTTCATGTACAATGAAGGTATCACATGGAATAATTCTACATGGACTTACGCCACAACAAAATATTGGCCTAATGATCCTAATCAGAAGATTAGCTTCTTTGCTTATGCTCCTTATGTAGAAACAGTAAATGGAGAATCTGGTATCACTGCTATTGATGATGCTTCTGCAGAAGAGCCTAAGATTTCTTATAAACTGGACCCTATAAACTTTGTAGACTTACTTTGGGCGAGTGCAATAGACCAAAACAGAATGGTTAACAACAATTGTGTATCATTCAACTTCAAGCACATCGTTTCTAAGTTCATGGGAGATGTAAAAGCAAAGATCTCTAAAGAGGAACTTGCAGGATTGGTTGACCCTATCGTTACGATCGAGCAGATTACTGTTGAGAATATTGATGAGAATATTGCAACAAGTGGTAAACTTGATCTCCATACAGGTGTCTTTGTCAATGATGCAGAGACAACTCCTGCTGCTTTCAAGATGAGCCTTGAAAGTCCTTTCTTTACAGATGCTGCAAGAGAAGACGCAAAGGCAAATATCGACCTTAAAGCAAAGCCAACAGCTTTAGACGGTAAAGGTTTAGCAACTACAGCAACAAGTATTCTTGACCCTAAGGCCCCAAGTCTAGGACTATATTTCCTTCCTGGCACACAGCCTCATTTCAAGGTTACCGTAAAATATTGGGTAAGAACTAAGGATGCAAAACTTCCTAAGGGTGTTACCAATGTTGCTCAGACCGTAACAAGTGTTATTCAGTACCCTACTCCATTCGAACAGAACAAGAAATACAATTTGGTTTTGAACATCGGTTTGAACTCTGTACAATTCCAGGCTGAGGTTGCAGCTTTCGGAGCTACAGAAGAAACTGTTGAGAAGATCGTAGACCTCCCAGCTGTAAACGGAGCATTGAATTAATTCGCTAAAGACAGGATAATACAATATTATATTCTTTGTGTTTAGAGTATTTGATATGAACAGGTCAAGTATCATAAACATTTTGGGATTTCTCTTGCTGACAACCTTACTCTATGGTTGTTCTGGAGAAACCCCAGAATCCTTGACACCTTCTTCAGAAGATGTCATGCGGATACCTATGTCCTTTCAAATCTACTCTGCACGCAACACAACCCATACAAGGGCCAACACGGATTATTACATCGACGGAACTAAAAGAAAGTTTCTTCCTGTTGGCTCCAGTTTGGGTGTATTCGCATATTATACCAATAAAAAGACTTGGTCGGAAGCAAAATCCAGTATCGAGCCCAACTTTATGAACGACCAGGAAATGAAAGTCATGGCTTCGGTCGGTCAAAATGGCGTAAGTCTAAGCTACAATCCTACTAGATACTGGCCAAACGATGACAATCAGAAAATCACTTTCTCTGGATATTATCCTTTCGCAAGCGAAAAGGATAACCACGGTATCAGCATCATCGAAGGAGGACTTAACAACTTTAAGCCTGCTCTCAATTTTAGAGTTAAAAATAACTCCGCTGAGCAAATCGACCTCTTATTGAGCGATGTGCTCAACGACAGGACAAGATCTGATGCTACTCATCCCATGGTACTAAAATTGAATCATACACTAAGTCAGATTGTTGTCAAGATAAAACTTTCTGACGAGTATAAGAACGAAAATGTAAAACTCACGGGAAGAAACTGGAAGATAAGAGGTGTATACAACACTGGTAATGTATATATGGATTGTACCGATCCGCATTCTCAGATGGTAAAATGGCAGGACAGAAGTTATAGTACTGGTAACTATACCACATGGAGATATGAAGCTCATTCTATTGACGATGCACATGAGGATACAACAGCCAGTAACAAAAATGTGTTACTGCTCATCCCACAAACCGTCACGTCACATGCCGTTATCCGTATTGGATACGATTTAAAATTCTTTGCCGATGATCATACTACTGAGTTATATCATTATGATAACAATACGACAGAGATTGACTTGAACAAGGCAGGTATCACGGAATGGAAACCAGGAATGAGATACACTTACACCTTTGTCGTAGGTCTCAACGAAATCAAAATAAATGCCACAACGACAAACTGGTTAGAAGAAACAATTAATTACGACGAAAACTTCAATAATTAATGGTAAAGACTAGTCCATATCAGCAAATATCAACAATATTGACCATAATATGTATTGTTATGGTTACTGCTTGTACTGACTCAGAACCGAACCAGATGAGTCCTGTATTTTCTGACCACGCAGTCCTTTTATCGGCAGGGAATCATGACACACGTTCAACCGAATACTTTTCGATCAATAATGATGATGATCTGAAGAATAAAGGATTCTGGCTATGGTGCTATTATACTGGTACTGATGATTTTAAATCGACAAAGTCAGAAGATGGTGTACAGACCATCATGGATAATTTACCTACTCAATGGATTGCTTCTGAAAATGCATGGAGCTATGGTACGAAGCGATATTGGCCTACAGGAGAAAACAAGTTGTCGTTCTTTGCTCTCGCATATAACTCTGACTGTAAACCTTTTCCCGGTAAGGACTCTGAAAAGAGAATCATCTTAGGAAATGACGCTACGACGGGACTACCTACTCTTACTTATAAAAATGGTGACATTCCTAGTGGCCAGGAGGATATACTTTGGGCAACACGTACAAATGGTATGCCATATACCAACGAGACAATGCCGAAAGATAAGACTGTACACTTGCAATTTAATCATGCATTAGCAAAGGTCTCATTGGGAATCTCTGCCTCTGGAACATGGGACACGAAGAGTGAACAGAGTGAAATCAGGGAGATAAACAATGGTATATGGTATAAACATTACAAGGAATATACCGTTACAGAAACTACAACGGAAAAGATGCTCATCAAGAACGTTACCGTAAGCAACTGCTACGAAACGGGCACTTTATTACTGAACAATACTGAGGCGTATACTCCTATATGGGAAAACAGAGGGGGCAACTTCTCTTACAACTTCAATACAGATATCAATAGTACCTTAAGATATCACGATGATATTGCTCTCGATAATCAACCTGATGGCATCACCGACAAGACACAGGAAATATTGAAAGACAAAAAATACTTCACGATTATCCCACGCGAGGTTGCTGCTGAAAACAATATGCAGATAAAGGTAACTTACGTGAGACTCTTCAAGAAAACGAAATATACATTCCGTGCAAACAGAAACTTTTTGGGGAATTATGAGGACTTCAGTTGTATCAATGAAGATGATCCTGATGTCGAATGGGAACTCGGGAATGAGGAAACCGTAAGTTCTGAATGTAACAGTAATATCATTGGAGGTAAGAAGTATAATCTACTCTTCAACTTTGATGCTAAATACGCAACAATCACACTAAAGCCTATGCCTTGGGAAGTTGAAGAACAGGAAATCACATCGGATAATACCATCAACATTGCAGAAGGTGGTACGATTAAATTTCTGGATTTATCCCCTGACGTCAGAATCGATTATGAGAAGGGCTATTGCTATACAGGTCCGAGAGATGTGAAACTCAAATTTCATATCAGTTTACCGAAAGGTAGCAAATGGATGGCAAGTCTGATTACCTTAAAAGGTAACGAGAATGCTTTTACCTTCGTTGACAATGATGGATATGAGGTTACTACGCTCGAGGGACCTATCGGAAAGGAAGCTATCATACATATAAAGGCTAAAAATGTTCTTACTTCTATTGAGAACAGGGCTTTACTTCGCATCTATGCAATCACCCAGGATGGTAAGACGAGTATTATACGAAGTCTTGTACCTAATACATATAATTACAGGGAGTGGACACTTATTCAGGAGGTAAACGAATGACAAAGAGGATATTATACATCGTTTTATTACCACTACTCATGCTGTTGTGCTTGAGCAGTTGTTCTGAAATAGTAGAAAGCGAAATGGAAGGTGAAAAGGGATATGTAACCCTCAGGCTTTCTGTTCCGAGACCTGTCATCACTACCCGTGCGGGAACAGAAGATGATGATATAGAAGGCCAAGAGAACGCAATAAAAACTGCAACTCTGTTCTTCTACAGAAATGGGGATGGCGAAGACTCGCAAGCTAGATATACCGTAAATGGTGTTACAACGAACTATGATAGCGCCACGAATAGCTATACTGTCAGTGTCCGATTATCTATACAGAATCGTAACGATATTTTCGGCAACAAAAACAATGGTTTGGGTAAAGTATTTGTCGTAGCCAATTCTACGACAAACTTTGGTAGTGGAAAAACAATCCGCGAAATTAAACAGACTTCTACGCAGACTGCATTCAACACTGGTAAACCTACAAGTTTTGTAATGGTAGGTCAAGGAGATGTCACATTGACTGACGAAGTCGCAGTAGGAGATGTCAATCTGCAAAGAGAAGCAGCAAAAATAAGACTTTATCTGAACATATCCGAGGAAGTGCAGACTGAGGAAAATCTCGTGATTACAAAATGGAAACCTGATTTAAAGAATAGTGAACTTAAATTGGTGTTGAACAATGGTGTAAACAAGACGCTGCTCGGTGGAGGGTATGCAGCAGACGAGAATGACTTTTTCTCACAGGAAGTAGACTTCACACAAGGAGAATATAAAAGGAATTCTTCTGATGAAACGTCTTACTCTTATGCGAGCGCACCTCTATATACTTATCCATCAGCATGGAACGGAATAGATTCGCACGAAATGACCTTGATACTCTGTGTACCTTGGTATAATACGACTACCAATACTACAAGACTTTCTTACTATCAGCTCAGTGTGAACAACATCAAGAGAAAAGTAGAAAGTAACCATTATTATAAGATATTCCTCAATGTAAACAGTCTGGGAAGTTCCAATAAGGGAGAACCTGTGGATATGTCTCCGGCTTCGTTCATCATCCAACCTTGGGGAACTGTGGATGTGGGTGCAGGTTCACAAAACAACAAGGATGCAGATGGTGTACTTATGAGATATCAATATCTGGTAGTCTCACCAACAAGTATTGACTTAAAGAACAATAATAGTACTGAAATCAGTTATTCTAGTAGTTCTGCTCTTGATATGGCAAACACCAGAGTATCAAGAGTGGAATATACAAGTTATGACAATAGTGGCTATACGACAGAAACAGTTTTAGAAGGATACCAAGTTCCTTCCAGCTATAAGGTTACCGATAATGGTTTAGGAAAAATCACTTTCGTGCATGACCAAACGGGTACATACGTGATGCAAAAAATTACGATACAGATCACGAATAACGACGGATTAAGTGAAAGTGTGAATATCGTGCAATATCCACCTATCTATATGACCAGTGAACCTGGAGGAAATGCTTTCGTAGATGGTTTCTTTGCTTATGCGGAAGATGGATCCAACTGGGGTATTCCTAACTATGATGTTCCTAACACGTATCATAGTGCTACATATGAAAGCAACAATTATGGCACTTGGTATCCAAATTCATACGATAGAAATTCTGGCTATTACATCAATACGCCATACGGATGGCTTATGCTCTCCTATCCTTCCAACTTACAGAATGCAATTACCAACATCTTCGTGACTTCGTTCAACAAAAATAATTGTACCTATTATGACGGAAGTTCTTACTACACTTATAAGATTGGTGATCCGAGAAGAAACGCTGGATGGGGAGCAAACGACCTCAAACCATATCTTATTAGTCAATATACGAGAAATGGAGCTTATTATTATGTTTATAAAAACTGGGAAAATGCAGACAAGATAAAGATTGCATCAAGCGACGAAAGTTGTAGGAGTGTCATCTCACCATCCTTTAAGATTAGTTCTGCTTTTGGTCTGTGTGGTGGAGATATCCTATCATTTACAGATGCCACTAAGCGAGCTGCCACCTATCAAGAGAGTGGCTATTGTGCCGGCAGATGGCGCTTGCCTACTGAGGCCGAGATTATGTTCGTATATACACTACAACAACAAAACAAAATCGCGAGATTGTTCATTAATAACGTTTATTACTGGACTGCAAGTGGTAGAATCTTTTATAACGGGGCTCTCTACACACAAAATGAAATAGGAACAAACAGAGCATATCTGCGCTGTGTATATGACACTTGGTATTGGGGTAACAGCAAAAGTAATACACCATCCATTTATGAACCAAAACCAACATTGTAATGACAAAGATTAGATTTTACATATATATATTATTTGCGCTACTGCTTACTGCATGTAGTGAATCTGAAATGCTGACAGATTCTGCCAACTCTCAGAATGGTTCTTCTGTTGTCATCAATGCTTCATTCAGGATTCCTAAGTCAGGAATGCTATCAAGAGCTTGTGGGGAGAGTCCGGAGATTACATCGCTGTATGCCCTCGTCTTTGATGAAAATGGACTGCTTTCCGAAATCGAAGAATGCCATCCGGGTAGTGAAGCTAACCCACAAAAACATTTTAGTTCTATGGGGACAAACTATCTCACTTCTTTTTATGTCACTCTGCATGAATCTCATTCCCCACGTATCGTGCACTTGCTGGCCAACTATCCATGCTCTAGTCTTGACATCATCGATGAATCGCACTTGATGCGTAAACTTACCGTCACCAATCATGTTGATGCTTACTGGCAACGCATAGAACTTAGGGATGGTATTATTCCTGAGCCAAACTCGAATACTCCTACACAGGAAACACGAAGCCATTTTCTGAATGTCTCCATGATTCGTAATTTCGCCAAAATCACGATTTCCAAGGATACAGCAAATATCCCTGACAGTAAGTTCAAAATCAATGGATATTATGTTTTCAACCAACCTAAATTTGGAACTGTTGCACCTTATAATGTCAACTCTAGTGCTGATCCTAGTGACCCTATTGCCAATCGATTCGCAAACTATATAGATAATAGTGGAAACACTAGAACTTATAAGAACCTTTATGATGATAAGTATTATGGCTATGAACCGGAAAATCGGGAATATGAATCGTATGATATAGACAATATCGCATGGAAATCTCCCAACGAGCCTACTTATATCTATGAAGCTACTTATCGTGAAGATGCCGGCAATCCATTCATCATTCTGAAAGCTAGTTATAATGGAGGAGCCGACACCTACTATAAGGCTGCTTTATGTTATCCTGAGGAAAAAAAGGATGGAGATGATACTTATAGAACTATGATATACTATAATGTGATCAGAAACTTCCGTTTTAATCTAAATGTTACACAGGTGTCTGGAGAAGGTTCCAAGACATTACAGGATGCATTGGTATCGCCTCCAATGAACAACTTCCAGGGTAGTACGGAAGCGGAGGATCTAAACAATATTGCTTCTGAAAATATGAGACTCTTTATCTCTTCAACGGATATCATGATCAATGATGCTACGCCTTTCCAACTTAAATACAAGAATATCGCAGATAAAACTTCTAACCCTGTTATCATCTGCAATAAGCGTAAGAGAGAATTAACGAGTACTGACAATCCAAACTATTATGTTACAATTGTTGGTCTAGATGGGAAAAATAATAAAGGTACGGTGATTGAAAGTGCTACGCTAAGCGACACAAACGATGCTGATGGATATCGTACGATTACGATTACACCAACAGTTGTACCACAAACACAGCAAATACAGACTATCTCTATTTATAATAGTGGTAATCTGTATCGTACTTGTAAGATTTATTATCGCAAGAAGATGGATTATTCTGTAGAAATTTCAAAAACAGGAGATGCTCGCATTGATCAGCCTGTGAAGATCACTATTGGTATTCCTGCAGACCTCACCAAAGCTCGTTTCCCTTTAGAATTTCATATTGAGAATGCTGACAACAACTCTCTCTACCCAGATACTCAGGCCCCTGGATTCATAGAGATGCCTGTCATCGTAGATAGTAGGAAGCACTCTTATTTCTATAATAGGTTTATTACTTGGGAACAATACGAAACAGCTCCTAATACGAATGGTATAAGATACTTCGATTGTTACTTCCGTACTTACAAGGCGATGTATGGATCTACATCTATACCGGTATCTACCAATAAATATTTTAATTCTCCGGTCAATGTAAACCTTGAGAATTAGTTTTCTGTATTCAATTGGCGGCAGAAGTCTTCTCCCAAAGCGAATCCTTCTTCATACAATCGCTCCAACTTCTCTGTATCGCGAGTCATTCGTTCTACCTCTAACGGGCGTTTGGGACGGATACAGACAATTTGACCAGAAGCCTCTAAATCCTCGATTTTTTGAAGTTGCTTGTTATACGACTCATGTCTATGACTCAAAGCTACGCGAAGACGAGGATACTTTTTATAGATAAAGTTTGGTACCTTACGGTCTTTGCCCATATCACGCCACCCCTTGTTGCGTGTAAGAATGACGACATTACGAGAATGACCGGTTTCTATAGCTCGATTGATAGGAATACTATCAACAATTCCCCCATCAAGCATCGGCTTGCCATCAACCATTGTAATCTTACTAACATAAGGTAAACTTGATGATGCCTTCACAATATCCAGCGAGCGCTGAATGTCACCATATTCATGGAGATACTCAGCCTTTCCCGTATTGCAATTGGTAGCAACGACTTCAAACTCATGGGCATGCTTCCAGAATTCTTGAAAATCAAATGGTAAGAGTTCTTTAGGGAACTGCTCATAAAGAAGTTTCTGATCGAATATACAACCTTGGGTTACTAGATGACGGAGACCTATATAATCATAGCGCGCAAGATAATCAATGTTAGAAATACGAGCACGACGAGGCTGACGGCTCATATACGACATACCATTACAGGCACCAGCGGATACTGCCACAACATAATGAAAATACAAATTATTCTTCATAAAGGCATCGAGTACACCAGATGTAAATACACCTCGCATCCCCCCTCCTTCTAAAACCAATCCTGTTTTTATATCTATTTTCATAACTATCCTTTCATCACGCTTTTACTAACATTCGACTCTTAAACTTTTATAAATTTAAAGAGGTTTCTACATTTTAGTTGCAAATATAATACATTTTTAATAGAATTTGTGTAACTTTGCAATCGAATTTCATCTAAAAGAGAAATTATGTTTAGAAAAGAAACTTATGTACAGCGCCGTAACGAGTTGAAAAAACTTATAGGTAGTGGCGTTATCCTTATATTTGGCAACAATGAGTCACCTTGTAATTTTCCTAACAATGGTTATTACCCATTCCGTCAGGATAGTACTTTCCTGTATTTCTTTGGACAGAATCGCGATGGACTTGTAGGTGTCATTGATGTTGACAATAATACGGAAACTCTGATTGGTGACGATATCGATATCGAAGATATTGTATGGTACGGTAGTGTAAATTGCGTAAAAGATTTAGCCGCAGAAGTTGGAGTGGAAAATTCTGCCCCAATGAAAACTCTTAAGGCTATCTGCAATGATGCTATGGGTAAGAAACGCAAAATTCATTTTCTGCCACCTTATCGCTATGATATCAAGTTACAGATTTTCGATCTTTTGGGTATACATCCAAACCAGCAAAAGTTAGAAGCTAGCATGCCCCTCATCCAAGCTGTAGTAAAGATGCGTTCTACCAAAACCGCCGAGGAAATCGAAGAACTGGAGCGTGCTGCTGTTATTGGATACAAGATGCATACTACTGCCATGAGACTAACAAAACCGGGAGTAACCGAGAAATTCGTAGGAGGACAGGTTGACGGCATAGCTAATTCATATGGAGCTATGGTAAGTTTCCCTACTATATTCTCTCAGCATGGAGAAATCATGCATGGTAACCCTAGTCTGAACATATTGGAAAGTGGAAGACTGGCTCTCTGTGATGCAGGTGCGGAAACCGTAAACAATTACTGCTCGGACAATACCCGAACCTATCCCGTAAACGGTAAGTTCACACAGAAGCAATTAGATATATATAAGGTTGTAGAAGAATGTCACGATATGACTTTGAAACTTGCTAAGCCAGGCGTGAAATATGCAGACGTCCATTTTGCGATTTGTCGCAATATCTTCAACCGCATGAAGGAACTTGGACTTGCTAAAGGTGACACCGAAGAGGCTGTAAACGCTGGTGCACACGCAATGTTCCTACCACATGGACTTGGACACATGATGGGTATGGATGTACACGATATGGAAAACCTCGATCAAATCAATGTCGGTTTTGATGATGAAGTACGTCCTAACCTTGAGCAATTCGGTACCAACTGTCTACGTATGGGACGCCGCTTACAAGAAGGTTTCGTTGTAACTGATGAACCTGGTATATATTTTATTCCGGCACTTATCGATGAATGGAAAAGTAACAAGCATTGTGCAGACTTCCTTAATTTCGAAGAACTGGAAAAATACAAAGACTTTGGTGGTATCCGCATCGAAGATGATGTATTAATCACTAAAGACGGATGCCGATTCATCGGTAAAGACAGAATACCTTATCATCCACAGGATGTTGAGGATTTCATGAGCAATAATTAATATAAAAGAAAATAGAGATTTTATTTATGAGAAAAGTATTAGCTATCGCCCTTATGGCATTATGTGCTACAGGGGTCAACGCAAAAGCTGCAAAAGACTCAGTGAACAAGAATAAACCAGTTTTCACTGTAATTAAGGAAAACCCTATCACAAGTATCAAGGACCAGAATAGAAGTGGTACATGCTGGGATTATTCTACCTTAAGTTTCTTTGAGAGTGAAATTCTGAAAAAAACAGGTAAGACATATGACCTCTGCGAAATGTTTGTTGCCAACAAGACATATCTTGACCGCGCTATCATGGCAGTTCGCATGCATGGTGATGTAAGTTTCTCAGAAGGTGGTTCTAGCTATGACCCATTGTACTGTATCCAGCACTATGGCATCATTCCTGAGAATGCTATGCCTTTACCAGGTACTCTTTATGGTGATTCGCTGGCAAACTTCTCTGAGTTCTTCTCAGTACTTACTCCATACGTTGAGAGCGTAGCAAAAAGCAAACAGAGTAAACTGTCTCCAGCATGGAAGACTGGTCTTCAAGGAATCCTTGATGCTTATCTTGGCAAATGCCCAGAGAAATTTACCTATCAGGGCAAACAGTACACTCCAAAGAGTTTCGCTGCAAGTCTAGGACTTGACTGGAATGATTACGTAAGTTTCACTTCATATACCCACCATCCATTCTGGTCTCAGTTTGCTGTCGAAGTACAAGATAACTGGCGTTGGCCTTTGAGCTACAATGTCCCTATGGAGGATCTCTGTAAAATTATCGACAATGCCATCATGAACGGTTATACTGTAGCTTGGGGTGGTGACGTAACAGAGGATGGTTTCACCCGTACAGGTCTTGGTATCGCATACGATCAGAAAAAGGTTCGCTCTATGGCTGGTACTGATATGGACCACTGGTTCAAACTCTCTAAGACTGCTAAAAAGGAGAAGCTTGATTCTCTTGGTGTAAATGCTCCTGAGATCACTCCTACACAGCAGATGCGTCAGGAGGCATTCGATAATTGGGAAACAACCGACGACCATGGTATGCATATCTATGGTATTGCTAAAGATCAGAATGGTCGTGAATACTATATGGTAAAGAACTCATGGGGTGAAAGCGGTGACTATAAAGGCATTTGGTATATGACCAAGAACTTCGTAGCTTACAAGACTATGGACTTCATGGTAAATAAGAATGCTGTACCAAAGGACATTCGCAAGAAACTTGGACTCTAATCCATAATCGGCATATAAAAAAGCGCAAAACTTTCGTAGTTTTGCGCTTTTTTTGTTACCTTTACACGCAGAAATAAAAAAATTCTAAAATGCATTTTAAATGGAAGTACTCAACACCTTCATCTGAGCAAGATGTACAAGCCAAAGAATTAGGTACCAAGTTAGGTATCAGCCCTATCTTGGCACAACTTCTGATTAAACGCGGAATTACAACAGAATCGGCTGCAAAAAGATTTTTCCGCCCACAATTAGCAGACCTCATCAATCCCTTTTTGATGAAGGATATGGACATCGCAGTTGACCGCCTCAATGATGCTATGGGACGCAAAGAACGTATTATGGTATATGGCGACTACGACGTTGATGGGTGTACAGCCGTTGCCCTAGTATATAAGTTTCTGCAACAATTCTATTCTAACATCGAATATTATATCCCAGACCGTTACGACGAGGGATATGGTGTGAGTAGAAAAGGTATAGACTATGCGAAAGAAAAAGGTGTAAAACTAATCATAATTCTAGACTGCGGTATCAAAGCCATCGATGAGATAGCATATGCTAAAAGTTTAGGAATAGACTTTATCATTTGCGACCATCATGTTCCAGACGAAATCATGCCAGACGCGGTGGCAATTCTTAATCCCAAGCGTCCTGATGACACATTCCCCTTCAAGCATCTTTGTGGGTGCGGTGTAGGATTTAAATTCATGCAGGGATTCGCCAAAAACAATGGCATCCCATTCTCGCGCCTTATCCCCCTACTCGACTTCTGTGCAGTGGCAATAGCAGCCGACATCGTGCCTGTAGAGGACGAAAATCGTATACTCGCTTTCCATGGTCTCAAACAACTCAATCAAAATCCTTCTGTAGGATTAAAAGCTATTATTGATATCTGTGGACTCAATGGAAGGGAAATTTCCATGAGCGACATCGTTTTCAAGATTGGTCCTCGTATCAATGCTTCCGGACGTATGGAAAATGGGAAAGAAAGCGTTGATTTGCTTGTTGAAAAAGATTTCAGTTCTGCTCTGAGAATGGGAAAGCATATCAATGAGTACAACGAACAACGAAAGGATATCGATAAACAGATGACAGAAGAGGCTAATCAAATTGTCAGCAGATTAGACTCACAAGCCCATCGTTCTTCCATCGTACTATATGATGAGGGATGGAAGAAAGGTGTAATTGGCATCGTTGCATCACGATTAACAGAAATATACTTCCGACCAACAGTGGTTATTACTCGCGATGGTGAACTGGCTACCGGATCTGCACGCAGCGTAACAGGATTTGATGTTTACTCTGCTATCAAGAGTTGTCGAGACTTACTCATCAATTTCGGAGGACATACCTATGCTGCAGGTCTGACACTAAAATGGGAGAACATCCATGAATTCAGAGAAAGATTTCAAAAATACGTGGAGGAACATATCGAACCAGAACAAACAGAAGCAACCCTTGATATCGATGCTGTAATAGACTTTAAAGATATTACCAAAAAGTTACATAGCGACTTAAAGAAGTTTGCTCCTTTTGGTCCTGGTAATCAGAAACCTATTTTCTGTTCTATAGGTGTTTACGATTATGGTACCAGTAAAGTAGTCGGACGAGAACAAGAGCACATTAAGTTGGAACTTGTTGATTCAAAATCCAGCAATATAGTAAATGGTATAGCCTTCGGACAAAGTGCAAGTGCAAGATATATCAAGAGTAAACGTTCCTTTGATATTGCATACACGATAGAAGATAATGTCTTCAAGCATAACCAAGCACAATTGCAAATCGAGGATATCCGTCCAAACGAGCAACAAGAATTATAAACTTATGGCTGATAAATATCTAAAGGTATTACAGCAATATTGGGGTTATCCCGACTTTCGCGGAATTCAAAGAAATATTATAGAGTCTATAGGCGAAGGACGGGATACGCTTGGACTTATGCCTACAGGTGGTGGAAAATCTATCACTTTCCAAGTTCCTGCACTTGTCAAGGAAGGTGTCTGTATCGTCATCACTCCTCTAATTGCATTAATGAAAGATCAGGTCGTGCATCTATGCGAAAGGGGAATACAAGCTGATGCGATATACTCAGGCCGTACCAGACAAGAGATTGTACAGGTATTGGAAAATTGTATCTTTGGCGGTGTCAAAATACTCTATATCTCACCGGAGCGACTATCTTCGGAGTTATTTCAGAAGAAACTTTCTCACATGAAGGTTAGTTTCATTACTGTTGATGAAGCTCATTGTATTTCTCAATGGGGATATGATTTCCGACCTTCTTATTTAAGCATCGCTGATATTAGAAAACTCAAGCCTGATGCACCGATATTAGCTTTAACAGCAACTGCTACTCCAGATGTTGTAGAAGACATACAAGACCGACTAGGTTTTAAGGACAAAAATGTCTTCAAGATGAGTTTTTATCGGAAGAACCTAGCCTACGTTGTTCGTAACAGTTCGGATAAATTCCAAGAATTGGTGCATATCTTACGTTCTGTTCCTGGTTCATCTATTGTGTATGTGCGTTCCAGAAAAAGATGCAAGGAAATTTCAAATGCGCTAAATGACTCCGGGATATCTGCAACCTTCTACCATGCAGGATTAGATTCCGCAACAAAGGATGAACGACAAGATAAATGGCAGCACGATGAAGTCCGTACCATGGTCGCTACCAATGCTTTTGGTATGGGTATCGACAAACCTAACGTACGAGTTGTCATACATATCGATTGTCCAGACTCTTTGGAGGCTTATTTCCAAGAGGCAGGTCGCGCAGGACGTGACGGAAACAAGGCATATGCGGTATTACTTTATAATGATGGTGATCAACGTAAATTAGAGAAGAGAATCGTCGATTCTTTTCCTACTAAAGAATATATTGCTGATGTCTACGAACATCTTGCCTATTTTTATCAAATTGGTATAGGAAGTGGAAAAGGGAGAACTTTTGAATTCAACATTGAGAAGTTCTGCTTCACCTATAAATATTTTCCAATTCCTGTAGACTCTGCACTAAGGATTTTAGAACGTTCTGGTTATATTCATTATGAGAGTGACCCTGATGACAATGCTCGCGTCATGTTCAAACTAACAAGAGAAGATTTATACTGTCTCAGAACTACAAATCCAGACGAGGAAAACGTAATAACAACCCTACTACGTCTATACGGAGGCTTATTCACAGACTATGCCTATATCGATGAGAGTATGATTGCTATGCAAACTGGAATAAATAAGCAACAGTTATATCTTATTCTAAAAAGTCTCTCAAACAGAAAAATAATAGATTTTATCCCCCGTAAAAAAATACCATACATCACTTATCTTCAAAGGAGAGAAGACGGAAGCAATATCTTTATATCCCATGAAGTATATGAAGAACGTAAGGAACAGTATATCCGACGAATTCGATGCATAGAGGCATATGCTAAAAATGATCATGTTTGCCGCTCCAGACAATTATTACGATATTTCGGTGAAGAAAATGATAAAGACTGTAAAAAATGTGATGTTTGTTTGTCAAATGTATCAGAAAATGTTCAGGAAAATCGTCTAGCAACAGGAAGAAATAGAATCATAGAACTTTTAGACCATAAAGATGAAGTCACATTACAGGATATAGAATCAATAGATTTATCCAAAGATATTATCGATAATGCACTACAACAACTTATTGATGAAAATATCATAGCCATTAAAGGCACCCAGGTCATCCTCATTCATTAAGCTATATATAAAAAATGAGGATGACTCTCTCACGAGAACCATCCCCCCAAACATTATGTACGAGAAAAAAATTAGTCTTCACCATCATACTCTGGACGAAGTTTACGAACAGTTTCACCTGCACGCCACATTTCCATATCGTGCATAGCCTTAAGTTCAGCATTAAGCTTAACACGATAATCAGCCTCAGAGTTTTTGTCAATTGAAATCTGTGCTTCGTTACCAGTCTTAACTGATAAATACAACCATTCCATTACAGGCTTAATAGCCTCACGGAAACGAGGAGCCCAATCAAGAGCACCACGCTGTGCTGTTGTAGAACAGTTAGCATACATCCAATCCATACCCTTTTCACCAAATAGAGGCATCAAACTCTGCGTCAACTCCTCAACAGTTTCATTAAATGCCTCCGATGGAGAATGACCATGTTCACGAAGTACTTCATACTGAGCTTCCAACAAGCCCTCGATAGCACCCATCAATGAGCCACGCTCACCAGTCAAGTCTGATGTTGCTTCACGCTGGAAAGTAGTTTTGAACAAATAACCTGCACCAATACCAATACCGAATGCAATAGTTTTGTTTTCTGCATTTCCTGAAGCATCCTGATAAATTGCATATGAGCAATTCAATCCACGACCTTCCTGGAACATTGTACGAAGTGATGTACCAGAACCCTTAGGAGCAACCATGATTACATCAATATCCTTTGGAGGTACTACACCTGTACGATCTTGCCAGTTAATAGCAAAACCATGAGAATAATATAATGTCTTACCTGCTGTAAGATATTTCTTAATCTGTGGCCATACCGCTATCTGACCGGCATCAGAAAGCAACATACAAATAATAGTACCTTTTTGAACAGCTTCTTCAATGGAAAATAGAGTCTTTCCTGGGACCCAACCATCAGCAACGGCTTTTTCATAAGTCTTACCCTGTCGCTGACCCACAATCACGTTGAACCCATTATCTCGAAGGTTACAAGCCTGACCTGGACCCTGAATACCATAGCCAATGACTGCAATCGTTTCATTTTTCAGAACTTCACGTGCTTTCTCTAATGAGAACTCTTTGCTGGTGACAACAGTTTCAATTACGCCACCAAAATTCATTTGTGCCATATTACAAATTCTTTAATTGCGATCAACGATGATCGCGGTTCTAACGTTATATTTATTCAATTGTGTTCGCTCACAATTTCTGATTGCAAAGATAATAATTTCTAACTAAATAACAAAATTTTCTATCACTTTTTTACAAATTTAAGCAACATTCTTACAACTTCTTGTTCTATATCATTTTCTTCGTTGCTTTTTGTTATTCTAATTGAATATTCATTATTATTTTCTTGCAAATAGATGTTCAATTTATCACCTTGATGACTTTCTGCGACATAAGCTATTTCTACCCTTTTCAATTGATGACTGCGATAGAAATCTAAATCAAAAAGATCTAAGACATGCTCTAGATATTTTATGCTATTTATATGTCCATTAACATCAACATCATTATAATAGGTATCAATAGTACGGACTAGTTTCACGTCTCCATCCAATTTCACTCTGGAACTTTTGGCAATCGGACAATCCTTATCTTTTTCTATGTATTTCTCGATAAGTCCATCATGAATAGCTAAAATATCTGTAGGCTGTCGCGTATCTGTATCTATCATTGCCCAAACACTCCGACCATAGCCATAAACTTTTGTATTATCTCTACTCACGACTTTGAAATTTCTACTTGTAAAGAATTTCATGGTCCCTTCTACCCAAGTTTCAATACTGAACTTATCGTAAGCCGATGGCATATCTTCCATTTCTATTGCCAATCTACTAAGAACCCAAGTCTTATGTATAGGATTCAGATAACTTATTCCATATCCGCGATCGTTACTATGAAAATCTGCAGCATTAAGCATTAGATTTCCTAGATACCCCATCATCAGATGATGAGAGAAATCACAATGGAATGGTTCTGACAAAAAATCGTATCGTCCAACTTTTGATAATAGCTCGCACATATTATATTTATTCTAATTTTTTATATACCTATTATAATATATTATTTTTCATTCAACAATTCACTCACAGGTTCCTCAAAACTACGTGTTACCGCAATTCTTCCGCTTCGAGTATATTGCAACATACAATCAAATTCTTGCAAACAATGAAACAAATCTGCGATGTCTTCCGTCAAACCAGCAAGGAGCACCGTACTATAAGTTGGATTTACTTCCATCATTCTGGCATCATGTCTACGAATCGTACGGGAAATCTCTGGATTATCCAACAGTTTAGGAGTTGATATCTTAAAAAGGGCTACCTCATGAATGAAAAGTTCCTCATCCGTGTAATAACTACTTTTTACAACATCAATCTTCTTCTCTATAGCCTTATTAATCTTATTGATTTGCTCTTCATTACTCCATACCGTTATGGTATATTTGTGTATACCATTGATACTACTGGCAGATACATTCAAACTCTCGATGTTTACTTGTCTACGAGTAAAGACTGCTGTAATTTGATTTAGGATACCAGCGATATTTTCCGAGTAAACCAGTAATGTATATAATTTCTTATTTTCCATATCAAAACTCTTTTAATAATCCAAAACCAGTTCCATATCATCAACACTCTTACCAGGAAGCGTCATCGGAACAATATCTTCATCTTCCTTGATAGCACACTCGAGAAGATAAGGTCCTTTTGTTTTCAACATCTTGTCGATTTTATCCTTAAGATCTTTACGATCGATAACAACATCATAAGGAATATTATAAGCCTTGGCGATATCTTGATATTTAGGATTCAACATATGTGTAAACGAATGGCGTCCCTCAAACATCAAATCTTGCCACTGGCGAACATTTCCAAGATAATTATTGTTCAACAGTATCATCTTTACCGGTGCCTGTTGTTCCATGATGGTACCCAATTCCTGTATACTCATCTGAAAGCCACCATCCCCCATAAAACAGCAAACCGTTCTGTCAGGAACTCCAAAACATGCGCCGACAGCTGCAGGTAGAGCAAAGCCCATCGTTCCGAATCCTCCACTTGTAACGATAGAACGTTTATGCTTGAATTTAAAATATCTGCTTGATATCATCTGATTCTGTCCCACATCATTCACAAGTACAGCTTCACCATCTGTAGCATCGGCGACAGCATTGGTAACCTCGCCCATAAGCAAAGGACCTTCTGTCGGATGGATATCCGGATCTATCACTTTTTCCTTCTCCATTTCATAAAAAGGCGTAAAAGAGTCGATCCATTCCTTATGTTCATTTTTCTTAAGCAAACGTGTTATTGCCGGCAACGACTGTTTGCAATCACCAACAACAGCAACATCAGTTTTTATAACCTTATCTATCTCAGCATGATCGATATCCAAATGTATAACCTTGGCTTGCTTGGCATAAGTAGAAGGTAAACCTGTAATACGATCACTGAATCTCATACCAATAGCGATAAGTACATCACATTGCTGAGTCTGCATATTAGTAGCATATGAACCGTGCATACCCAACATACCCATATTTAAAGGATGATCACTCGGTAATGCAGAAAGACCAAGCAAGGTTCTACCTGCAGGGATATCTGCTTTCTCTAGAAATTCGAGCAATTCATTCTGAGCATTACCGATTTCTACGCCATGCCCAACCAATGCAAATGGCTTTTTCGCATGATTGATAAGTTCTGCAGCCTGAGCCACTGCATCTTGTTTAATCTCTGGATATGGATTATAAGAACGAACCTCAGTAGTCTTTACCGGGCCATTCCATTCACAAGTATGGGTCTGAGCATTCTTAGGAAAATCAAGAACAACAGGTCCTGGTCGACCGCTCTTAGCGATATAGAAAGCACGGCTCACTGCCCATGCCACATCTTCAGGACGTCTTATCTGATATGCCCATTTGGTAATAGGTTGGGCAACGCCAACCAAATCAACTTCTTGGAAAGCATCTGTTCCAAGGGCGCCGACACCGACCTGACCTGCAATAATAACAACAGGAATACTATCTACCATAGCATCGGCAACACCAGTCAACGTATTTGTAGCACCAGGGCCACTAGTAACCAAAGCTACACCCACTTCTCCACTCACTCGGGCATATCCTTCTGCCGCATGAGCAGCAGCCTGTTCATGACGAACTAGGATATGATCAAACATTTTGTTTTCACCTCTGGTATAACCATATAGTGAGTCGAATACTGGCATTATAGCACCACCCGGATAACCAAATATTGTTGTTACCCCTTCGCTTTGTAATGAGCGCATCAGCGCTTCTGATCCTGTTATTATCTCTTTTTCCATGTCTACTTAGTCAATGATACGTACTCCACCTTTATCCGCTGAACTAACACTCTGAGCATAAGCTCGTAATGCTTTGCTGACGACACGTTTTCTCTTTAAAGGTTGTTGAGGACGTGATTTTAATTCTTCATCACTCAATTTTACATTGATTGTTCGGTTTGGAATATCAATGACGATGATATCACCATCTTTGATTTTTCCTATATTACCACCAGCGGCTGCTTCCGGAGAGATATGTCCTATACTCAATCCTGATGTTCCGCCGGAAAAACGTCCATCAGTAATCAGAGCACACTCCTTACCCAGATGACGACTCTTGATATATGATGTAGGATAAAGCATCTCCTGCATTCCCGGACCTCCCTTTGGACCTTCATGGGTAATAACTACGCAATCTCCGGAATTAACTTTCCCTTCGAGAATACCATTACAAGCATCTTCTTGTGAGTCAAAAACTACAGCAGGACCTTCAAAATGCCAAAGTCCTTCATCAACACCCGCTGTTTTAACGACACAACCATCTTGAGCTATATTTCCAAAGAGTACCGCTAATCCTCCATCCTTTGTGTAAGCATGCTCTAAATCACGGATACAACCACTGGTACGATCTGTATCAAGACTTTCCCACTGTGCATCCTGACTTCCCATGACAACAGAGAATTTGCGACCTGGAGCAGAGTGATAGATTCGATCTGCATCAGGATCCAAAGAATCACCTGTAATATCGTATTTCTTCATCTGCTCTCCTAATGTTTTTCCATCCACACGCTTTACATCTCCATGGATAAGTCCACCCTTATTGAGTTCGTTCAGGATTCCAAGAATACCTCCTGCACGATTACACTCTTGAACACTATATTTCTGTGTATTAGGAGCCAACTTACAAAGACAAGGAACCTTTCTACTTAACCGGTCAATGTCTTCCATCTTGAAATCGACATTGCCTTCCTGGGCTACAGCAAGTAAATGAAGTATCGTATTGGTACTACCACCCATAGCAATATCAAGTGTCATCGCATTAAGGAAAGCATCACGAGTGGCAATATTTCGAGGCAACACGCTCTCATCACCATCCTCATAATAAGCAAAGGCATTTTTTACGATTTGTCGCGCAGCACTCTTAAATAGTTCTACACGATTCTTATGTGTCGCAAGAATCGTTCCATTACCAGGAAGGCTCAAACCTATAGCCTCGGTAAGAGAATTCATAGAATTGGCCGTAAACATACCAGAGCAACTTCCACACCCTGGACATGCACACTGTTCTATCTTTATGATATCCTCATCGCTCACCGTCTTATCTGCACCATTGATCATGGCTGTAATCAAATCGGCATTTTCACCTTTCCAACGCCCAGCTTCCATAGGACCGCCAGAGCAGAAGATTGTAGGGATATTCAATCGCATAGATGCCATCAGCATTCCTGGAGTAACTTTATCACAATTGGAGATACAAATCATTGCATCGGCTTTATGTGCATTTACCATATACTCCACTGAGTCTGCAATAATATCACGTGAAGGCAGAGAATACAACATTCCATCATGCCCCATGGCAATACCATCATCAATAGCTATTGTATTAAATTCTGCTGCATAACATCCCATAGCCTCTATTTCCTTCTTCACTATCTGACCGATTTCGTGAAGATGAGTATGCCCTGGAACAAACTGGGTAAAACTATTGACAATCGCAATAATTGGTTTACCAAACTGTTCATGCTTCATTCCAGCCGCAACCCACAAAGCTCGGGCACCTGCCATTTTTCGGCCTTCTGTACAAACTGCACTTCTCAACTGATGTTTCATATTGGTCAATTTATTAATCTCCTCTTATATAATCCGTACAAATACAAAGATGACGAATCGCACATCGCTCATCATACACCCCGCATACATATTAAGCGCAAAGGTACGGATAATTATTGTAATAGCCAACAAATTCGTGCATATTTTCAAAAATTTGCATAAACTTGTTACTTTACACGGTGTTTTTCTACCATATTATAATATACAAACAAGAATAAGATCATAACTAAATAAAAAAATCCCCGATGCAATGCATCAGGGATTTATATTTAGGATTGAAGTATTCGTTTAGATTACTTTACATAAACAACAGCCAAACGGTTAGAAGTAGTACCCTGTACACCCTTACCTGTAGCTTCATCTACAACAACACCCTTGCCCTGAAGATACTTAGCAACAACATCAGCACGGCCCTGAGAAATCTTATCGTTAATTTCCTTAGAACCTTCTGGAGAAGCTGTACCTACAATCTGAACGTGCTTACCTGCCTTAACAGCATCAAGAGCTTTCTTAGCTTCCTTGGTAAGAACAGTTTTGCCCTGAGCAAATGTTACGAATACAAGGTTCTCAACCTTAACCTCCTGTGGAGCTGGAGCTTCCTTAACAACTTCCTTGATAACTTCCTTAGGCTTCTTTGCCAATTCGTTGCGAAGATCATCAATCTTTGAATTCAAAGCATCGATTTCTGCCTGATCGCGAAGCTGAGCAATCTTGAAGTTATGAGTACCGTTTGATGTACCGAACTTGTATACCAAACCTGCGTTCAACTGAACATAGCTCTTATTGATGTTCCAAGCAATATCACCAACATTGTTTACTGGATACTGAGCTTGCTGAGCATCATTCAAGCCATAGTTGATAGAAGGCTCGATATAAACCTGCCATGCCTTGTTTCCACCAAAATTATATGCGAAATCAAGAGCTAACTTCTGGGTAAGGTTATTCTTACCTTTGTTGGTACCAGCCTGATAAGCTGCAGAGTTACCAAAAAGATGACCCCAACCAAGACCAGCTACTGCTGTTACCTCGAAAGGACGTGGCTCACCTTTGTAACCGCCTAACCAGTTGCTCAAATTGACTGTACCTAACAAACTTGTATTCAAATAGCGTACAAAAGTACCAGTAGGAGCATAAGGCTTTACTGAAAAATATGCGTTACTCTCAACTGCAAGACCAAATACTGGAGTGAAATAACGCCCAATACGAACGCCTGCATTTGGATTAAGATTCTTTAACCATGCGTGACCTGTAGTTTTAGTAGCTAAACCACCATTAATACCAATGTAGAAGTTGTCGAATGTTTTACTTTCTTCTACAGTCTGTGCAGAAGCTGATACTGCAAATACAGCAGCTGCGAACAATAAAACTAACTTTTTCATGTCTCTCTGAAATTAATTATTAAAAAGATGTTAATACTATTCTTCAGTACTTGTTAAATAATACTTACTATTATGTTGCAAAGTAATAAAAAAAAACAATACGTTCCAAATATTTTTTATAAAAAATTATGTTTAACAACATAAGCCAAGCAAAAACTCCCCGACAACAGGAGTTTTACGCCTATATATCGGGGAATTTTCTTTTCAAAGAATCGTACACCTTATTATATTAAGGAATTTTTCTTTATTTATGGCATCAGAACTGTTTTCTAAGTCATAATTTAAAGATTTTCAAACTCCTTGCTGGTATCGAATAGTCATTAAGTTGCAAATCAACAGGCAAAGCATTAACAACTTTCAACCACACATTTCCGCTTTTACTATCTTTTACGACACTTGCTGCCACATATTTTTTTAGTTTATCCGGAACATTCAATGAGAGATGACTATCAATATAAACATCACCACTATGAGTAGAAAATTCCTTCTGAACCTTATAACTTGGAGTTGTCTTCACTTGTTTATCGTCAAAATAGATCATATCCGGGCTCCAGTTACCATGAGATTCTTTACATAATAATGGTGCATACGATGCCATTTCCACAACATCTCCATTACGCTCTATGTTACAGAGATATAATGCCTCAGCCAATGCATTATCCACAGCATTCTCTCCTCGCGATGCATATTCGCCAAGATATACCTTTGGACTATTACGATCATAGTCATCATAATAATCTTGATGATTGACAAACCATCCCGGTGATTCATAATAATGTTCATCTACCGCGGAGAAGAGGTTCTTACCATTCACCTTTTCTCGTTTAGCTATTTTCCATCCCTCCTGATAATCTGAAGAAGGGAAATGGAATGGTCCTACGGTACCGATAATTTCTATATTAGGATATTTTGCCTTGATGGCTTTACTAATCATCAGATAGCGTTCTTCGAAGACTGTCGAGATTAGATCTTCGTTTCCTATACCTATCATCTTAAGATTGAAAGGAGCAGGATGACCTGCCTCTGAACGCATTCTTGCCCATTTCGATGTTGCAGGATCACCATTCGCCCACTCTATCAGGTCTAGGATGTCTTGAATATAGGTTTTCATTTCTCCCATTGGGATTCCGCCCTGTTGTCCACCTAAACCATCTTGATTGTTTGATGAATTCTGACAAGGTACGCCAGCAGCCAGCACTGGTAAAGGCTGCGCGCCGATATCTTCACAGAACTGGAAATATTCATAGAATCCTATTCTGCGACTTTGATGATAATTCCAGATATTACGTGCTGGTTTACGATCCTTGAGAGGGCCAACTGTTTCTTTCCAATTATAAATATTATCCAGTCCATCTCCATGCAGCATACAACCACCTGGAAATCTCATGAATTTAGGCTGCAGGTCGGCTATTGCTTGTGCTATATCCTGACGGAACCCATGTCCATGAAAAGTTTCTGCAGGCATCAAACTAACCATATCGACCCCAACCTTACCTTCTTTCTTTGCCTGTATCTGCAAGGTCAGTTGACGAGGTTCTGGCAGTTTCTCTCCTTTCTTCACCGTTTCTAAGGTTAATTGGAAATGCTGCCACCCTAATCCTTTAATCTTTATTTTATCTTTAGCAACAACTTGATTCTGCTTATCAACAAGCATAACCAGCAATTCATTTTTATCATTGCCGATATTCTTTACATCGACTGAGAAATCATATACTCCACCACGATCAAGGATTCCATCCCATCCTTCATTAACAATCAGTTGGTCTTTATCTAGAATTGCATAATGAGGATTATTGACAGAATTTGGATTTACGTCATCTACCACGAATTTACCTACCGGAGAACTCCATGCAGTCTGGGCATTCCAGCCTTTATGGTCGGCCGAAGTATATTCAAAGTCACCATTCTGTAGGAGTTCTGCACTTAGGCCTCCATCAGCAGCATAACTGATATCCTCGAAGAAAGCGCCTATCAAACGATTAGAAATTCGTTTCTGCTTATTATAATCTATAACGAGAGAACCTGATACAGACTTCGAGATGTCTTTTGTGGTAGGCATTTTCTCTCTTGCCTTTTCTGCCTCCTCGGCCATAGCCTTCTGCCAGTCTCTGATATATTTAAGGTGTATGGCAGGAATTTCAAATTCATTTCCCTGATATAGTTTTCCATTTATCTCTACTTTATCCTGTTGCCAAAGGATGTCATCAGCTTCTGCAGGAATTGTATCTTCCTTGAAAGTACGAAAATCTTCAGATGCCTGCACATATCGTTTACCTTGTTTGGTCTTTACATAGATATCAAAAGTGCCATTATCCATCTGATAAGCTACAGGATCCATGATTCCTTTTTCTCGCATAATCGGATAATCCTGAGGACGCCAATTGATAAGGTCTTCTGAATAGGCAACAGCAAAACATGGCGAATAATCATTTACTCCCCATATAGCGCGCCATGTTCCATCATTCGCTTTAAGAACAAAAGGATCATACATCTTCTTTTCACGACCCCATTGACCATAATCGCTACTCACAACTTGTCCTAAGTCATGCCATAATTCATCTTCACCTTGATAGGCGATATGGAGTCCTTGATCGGGAGCGGGACTGTAAACAAAGATATCACAGGTAGAATCTCGTCCCACAATAGAATATGCGGGTTCTACATTTTGTGCCTGCGTCGCACCCGCACATAATACGAACAGGAATGATAACATTGAGTTTTTAGGTTTCATCTCTACGTCTTAAGTATTTACATGATTAATTTAAATCTTCGCAAAGATACAAAAAATCCTAAAATCCTTCTATATTCCTCTACAAAAAAATGCATATAACTGCATTCGTTTACGTAGTTAACTGCATCAGCCTACGTAGTTAACTGCATCAGCCTACGAAGTTAACTGCATCAGCGTACGTAGTTAACTGCATCGGCGTACGTAGTTAACTGCATAAATGAACATATATTTTCAATATCATAAGGTGGAAATAAAAAAGCAAATCCATAATCTCTAATCAGAGATTATGGATTCACAGGATTGTAACTTTTAATTATAAGAACATAAAGTGTTTCACAACACAAAAAAGATAAGAACCTATTTTAAATCATCACGAAAACGTCCCTAGAGTGAACTAACCTAAATTTATCAATCTTTACCTTAACATCTTACTAATAACCATTTTGCCACAAATACCACGTGACCGAGAATTGGAACGTTGCATGCTTTTTTCTTTCTTTGGGAATCTATCAATAGATGGATGACAACATATGTAATAACGCCATCACACTCTTTCCGCAGAGTATTGCTAAGATAGTCCCATTAAACGCGATATAAAAAAAATGCTTCATGATGCAAATAAGTAATAAGTGTTAAATAATTAATTTCTAAATTTGTCTACGCTGCAAAAATACAAGTAATCAAAAAATAAAGAGTGGCATTTTTTGATAATAAAGGGGTAAAATCTGTTTGCACATATCATTAAAACAGTTTTTACTCCTAGGAGAAGAAAAATTACACCTAAAGAAAAAAGCCCTCACGCATCACTGCGCAAGGGCCCACAACAAATTAGAGAGTTATAAAAAAATCAAGTTTTAATCATAATATTCTTTCTTTCCTGCCGAAAGTGTATTCTTCATCAAAGAACAAATGGTCATCGGACCAACACCTCCGGGAACTGGTGTGATAAAGGAGCACTTTGGTGCGACTTCATCAAATTTCACATCACCATTCAGACGGAAACCTTTTTTCTTCGTTGCATCTGGTACACGTGTGGTACCAACATCGATGATAACAGCACCTTCTTTTACCATATCAGCTGTCACAAAATCTGGTTTCCCGATAGCAGCGATAATAATATCCGCCTCACGGCATTCTTCTTTCAGATTTTTAGAATGTGAATGGCATACGGTCACTGTAGAATCACCATACTGTTTCTGCATCATCAACTGTGCCATTGGTTTACCTACAATATTACTGCGGCCCAAAACTACACATTTCTTTCCGCTTGTTTCTATATGGTAATGCTGCAACAGGGTAAGAATACCCAATGGTGTTGCTGATATAAAACATGGCAGTCCTATTGCCATACGTCCTACATTGATCGGATGGAATCCGTCTACATCTTTACGATAATCTATAGCCATGATTATCTTCTGCTCATCAATATGCTTTGGAAGAGGTAACTGGACAATAAAACCATCTACGTCATCATCCTTATTTAGTTTGTCAACACAAGCAAGTAGTTCTTCTTCTGTCACATCTTCCTCATATCTGATGAGAGTAGATTTGAATCCACACTGCTCACAAGCAATGACTTTATTTTTTACATAGGTTTCACTTCCACCATCATGGCCTACTAAGACTGCGGCCAAATGTGGTTGCTTACCACCTGCCTCTACAATACTTTTCACCTCTTCAGCAATTTCTGCCTTGATAGCAGTTGCTGTAGCTTTTCCATCGATTAATTTCATTTTTATTTTAGTATTTAGAATTTCGGCATACCAGGCATCTTCATACCTTTCATGCGCGCCATCATGCTGGCCATCTTGTTACCAGTCATCATCTTCATCATCTTACGGGTCTGATCAAACTGCTTGATCATGCGGTTTACTTCCTGAAGACTTGTTCCTGATCCCTTGGCAATACGCTGACGACGACTGCTATTGATTATATCCGGATTACTGCGTTCCTCTGGTGTCATACTTGAGATAATGGCTTCTATACCTTTGAAAGCATCATCCGGAATATCAACATCGCGCAACTGTTTGCCTACACCAGGAATCATACCTGCCAAATCCTTCAAGTTACCCATCTTCTTGATTTGATTGATCTGATTCATAAAATCATTGAAGTCAAACTGGTTCTTTTGGATTTTCTTCTGCAGGCGCTTTGCTTCCTCCTCGTCAAACTGCTCCTGAGCACGCTCTACGAGAGAAACGACGTCACCCATTCCGAGGATACGGTCGGCCATTCGGGCTGGATGGAATGCATCGATGGCTTCCATCTTCTCACCTGTTCCAATAAACTTAATTGGTTTGGTTACAACAGTACGAATACTTAATGCTGCACCACCACGGGTATCACCATCGAGTTTGGTCAATACCACACCATCGAAATCCAAACGGTCATTGAATTCCTTCGCTGTATTTACGGCATCCTGACCGGTCATTGAGTCAACAACGAACAGTGTTTCATCAGGATGTACATGCTCTTTCAAACTACTGATTTCGTTCATCATCTCTTCGTCTACAGCTAAACGACCGGCTGTATCGATGATGATGACATCATTACCTTTCGTACGAGCTTCCTGGATAGCGTGATCAGCAATAGTATTCACATCTTTGTTGTCCGGCTCTGAATATACAGGGACACCAATTTGCTCACCTACTACCTTCAACTGATCTATAGCTGCAGGACGATAGACATCACAAGCCACCAACAAAGGTTTCTTACCTTGCTTATTCTTCAACATATTAGCCAACTTTCCGCTGAATGTAGTCTTACCAGATCCCTGAAGACCGCTCATCAAAATTATGGCTGGATGCTGAGACAAATGTATAGGACTCTCCTCACCGCCCATCAGCTCTGCGAGTTCATCATGAACAAGCTTCACCATCAACTGTCCAGGTTTAACGGCTGTGAGTACATTCATACCCATAGCTTTCTCCTTTACACGATTAGTAAAATCCTTAGCAACGCGGAAATTGACATCGGCGTCAAGCAATGCACGACGCACGTCCTTCATTGTTTCCGCTACGTTTATTTCGGTTATTTTACCTTCACCTTTAAGTATCTTAAAGCTGCGTTCAAGTCTATCACTTAGATTTTCGAACATAATATATTGTATTTTTGCGTGCAAAAATACAATAATATATGCAAATCGCCAAATTATTAACGGAAAATAAGTGTTTTATCTTTTTTAACATAAAGCTCTAAAGCAGCCAAAGGAGAATCAGAGAGGTTTCCATGAAACCCATGTATATGTGGTGGACTTGTTGAGAAGATTGAAAGAAATCCTTGGCGAGTATCGCCAAGCAAGTTATAAACCGAAGCCAAGCAGTATGGGCAGAAAGAAGGATACCACATGATAGGCAAGCTAAAGAAAGGTGCATCTTTTGGTGGTTGCGTCCGCTATGTTACAGGCAAGGACGAGGCGAAAATCCTTGCATCCGATGGAGTGTTACTCGGCACGAATGCCGAGATAACGCAAAGTTTCGAGCTACAGAGGCAGCTAAATCCAAGGATTAAGAAGCCTGTGGGACACATTGCTTTGAGCTTCAAGCCCGAGGACAAGCCACGTTTGACGGATGAGTTCATGGCTAAGATAGCCCTTGAATACATGCAGAAGTTCAAGAATGAACTCGCAAAACAAGGTGTTCATTTGGAACTTGTATATAAGGACAAAGAGCGAACCAAGGTTCAAGGCATCCGTTTCTGCAAGGATGGATATAGCTTCAAGGGTACGCAGATTAGCCGAGAATACAGCTTTGTAAGGTTGGATGCAAGACTTGGCACAGAGTATAATCGTGTATCGCCAAGAGCCGAATCTATGCAGAGAGGACAACTAAGTTGTCACCAAGTAGAACAGACTCAACCAACTGCAGAACATACCCAAGACCCTTGGAGTAGTATTTCTTCCATCGGCTTGTTCGCTCCGTCTAATGCCCAAACTTATGAGCCATTCCCAGAGGATGAATCCGCCAAGAAGAAAAAGAGAAAACGCAGAAAGGGCTTCAGCCTTTGATGCAAGTTACAAACTTAAAATTAGAATCGAACATGAAAGAAGAACTATTGGAAGCCATCTATGGCACAGTTGA
>NZ_AUFP01000010.1 GCF_000426565.1 Segatella albensis DSM 11370 = JCM 12258
CTTTGGTGAGGTACTCTTTCAAGACTTGTATTGCCCAATTACAAAACAGGGTGGTCTTGTAATTATTCACGCGATAACCCACGGCAATGACAACATCAAGGTTACAAATCATCACCTCACCAGACCATTTGTCCGAAGGTATTCGAATTTTTCTAATAGCATCGGACAAATGTATTTCTCCACTCTGTTCTATCTGGTCTAAATGGTAGTTAATTGTTGGCACAGTCACTCCAAACAGTTCTGCCATCCTCTGTTGTGAAAGCCAGAAAGTATTGGTATCAAAGACTACTTGCACTTGTACTTTTCCGTGTCCACCTTTATACATCAAAATAGAAGACTCCATGCTTCTCACAGCAACGTCAGGAGTCATGGTTGCACTGAAATATTGTTGTGCTGCCTTCACCATCTCTTTCTTTTGGTCGGCATTCATAGCTACAGCCATACAAGCAGCACGAGACAGTCGGATGCTTGTCACCTCTCTGACTGCGCCACTTCCTAATTCTGCCATTTCAGTTATCTCCACAAAATGCTCACCAAGATGGTAGTCCTTCTGTGAAGTCCACGCTTGTGCTTTGGCTATGACACGTTCAAAGTTCCAGTACTTGCCATAGCCCATCACTCGCGCCAACTTGCGTGAGTTCCACCATTCCTTGCCATCAGCATCAACCTCTCTCAACTGCTCGAAAGGAGATTGGAGTTCAGGGATGTTGTTAGAATTTTGCTCCATATTCTTTTAACGTTTTTACCCATTTTTATATTTCGTGAGTCCGTATATCCGTAATACTTTCAGACCTCAGCCATCAGCCTTCTATATATCAACTGTCCCCATGGCATATGCTATTGTAAAGAGCCAGTCCTTTTACCGTCAGCAGGTATTTCTGGCGAGGGTGACGGGGCGAATCAGGATATAGCATACGGATATAGCCCTCGTTCATAGAAGGATTAAGAGAGTAGTCAAGGAAGTTTTCCCTATCTTTCAAGCCAATCCTCTCCATCATCACTTTGACGGAGAGTTGCTCTTCACCCAAAGCTTTCACTAATCTGATAATATTTTTATTATTGGTGTAAATAAAACTTGTCGGGGTACTTGTCGGGGTACTTGTCGGGGTACTTGTCGGTTGTTTTGAAGGAACTGCAAGGTTTGGCTGTTCTTTCCATTCTTCAGGCGGGTTAATATGCAGATAACGATTGCGCAGATCCCACTGCTCTCCAAGCAGTAGATTACGGAAAAAACGTTCCAGAAAAACAGGACTATAGTCGATACCCTTTATGGCATTTTTGTAGTTGGCCCTCACAAGTGCATTACGGAAGTACCAAGAATGTTTAGCGAACAAGTCGTTCTCCACATTGAAACCCAGTGAACGAAGATACTGAATAGTAAATACGGCCGTAGTGCGTGTGTTTCCTTCACCGAAGGCATGTATCTGCCAAAGTCCAGATACGAAATTGGCAATATGAGCCACTAACTCATCATTACTGATGCCCTTATAACTGAAATCACGTTCCTGCTGGATATCATAATCAACAGCCCTGCGCAGATCTTCCCAATTCAGGTAGCTCACGGTGTCACCCTCCAATACCCACTCACGCTTGGTAATGTCGTACTTTCGCATTTCACCAACGTGCTTCATTACGCCTTCGAAGATTCTGCGATGCAAGAATATGTAGCCATTTGTCGAGAAGTCGCATGTCTTTACCGAGAGTATGCGCTTGATATTCTTCGAGGCTTTGTCAGCCTCCTGTTTGTCATCATCGTCAGCTTCAAGAGTCGTTTTATTCTCGTAATAACTATTGAGCAACTGTTCCACCTCATCGATGGTGATTTCACCCTCGATGTTTCTGCGAGCCAAGCCGTTCAGATACTCTGACGTTTTCAGCCCATCCACCGCCTGAAGTCCAATAGCCGTACTCCAGGCGTATGCAGCTTCACGCTGCGACGGCTCTCCCTGACGAATATACTCGTCAAAGTTTAAGTATAGCTCCTTATCGTTCTTTTCGCTCATATCTCGTCTTACTTTATTTCTATAACGTTTTTTATTCCGTTCATTATTATCACATCAGCCATCTTCAGCGGATCAAAGAACCGTCCCCTGATTCACACGATTCTTTCAGCATATCAATCTATCGCTTAGATCCAGAATGTAGAATCAGATCATAAAACTTCGAAACAAGAATAAGTCCAGGATATGATGATCCTTTAGGCTGATAGTCAACATACATATCTCTTTCTATCTCCCATAAAGAAATAAAATCTGGTTCAGAAATATGTCTTAAATCATTATACAATCGTGTTAATGTTTCTCTTTCTCTTAATTTGTACTCATTTCGTTGCTCATCTGTTGGTTCCATACTAGATTCAGAAGTAATGAAATGTAATGCCAAAGGGATAATGCCGTTTGTCTTTTCTTCAAAAGACTTTAGTTCCTTTTTAATACTATGTAATTGATAAAAGTTCATCGTCTTCCATCTTCGAAGAGTTTCTTCCTTCGTTTTTTCTGTATTGTAGTTGTCATAGCTATGTTTTAGTTCTATGGCAAAACTATACCCTTTGTAAATACACCAATAATCAATTCGTCCCTTAGAATTATTTGCTTCCAATCCTTTTTTCTTGCAATTTCTTGTTACAGGATATTCTGTAAAAACATATCCATTACATAATTTAGATAGTTCTGGAAGCAGAATACTATCTAATTGCCTTTCTCGATAAGTAAAAGGATAATCAGCAAAATCGTATTTGTTAGAGCAAAATACACGAGCTCTTTTTGCCATTCCTATTAGCAAATTACGAACCAAGTTGTAAGCAACGAGATATGATTCTTCTTTTTTTTCTTTTGTGGAAAGCAAGAACTCTTGAGAATTTATTGTAGTATGTCGAAATTTCAAAGTACCCATAATTTTTACGATATAATATAATTTTCTTTTTCTGTATCCGTTTTAGACAGAACAATATTTGCCAAACAAACTGCATATTCAGTTTCAGAGTCTTGAGGTTTCCAAGCTAAAGTATAACTTACCTTCGCACTTGTCACTTCGTAGTCTTTGTCCGTCCATACCTTCAGCTTATCTTTTCCAGATGCAGACAAGGCTGCCACATTGGTTTTATTTTCATTCTGCAAATATCCGTCTTTGTATTGCAGGTTATCACCACTTCTTAAACGAAGCACAATGTCCTTTCTTCCCTTGAAGAAATTAAGGATAACATCATGCATGTTTAATGCAATTGATATAGAAGAATACTCTGTGGGAGGATTGGTTACCAGATACAGGTTCCGCTTGGCACGAGTTAGACCTACGTAATAGGCTCGCATATCATTGATGTCCCTACCGTCGGGTACAGGTGACAAGAGATAAACGGTATCGAATTCGCGTCCTTTTGCCTTATGGATTGTACTTACAAACACCGATTGGTCATCAGCTGCGATGAAATCTTCAATATTCGACTCGAAGATAAATTCTCGCAAATCACTGCGATAATATACCTGCCGAGTTGCCTCAAAGTCAGCAAAGAAATGCTTTATGACGTTCAGACAAGTGCTTGATGCGTATGTTTCGAACGTACGTTGTTTTGCTTCCTGCCACTTTTCTTTTGATATTGATATTTCATTCCTGTCAAGATGTTTGAGGAAATAACGGACTTCAGCAAGATTACAAAAGCGGAATCCTCCCATCGACTGAGCAACAGTAGCATGCAAGCCTCGTTGCTCCAGTTCGTAGGCTACCTGCATTGTCTCTTCGTTGGTGCGGGTCAGTATTGCTGTACTTCCTTGGACTTTTATCTCAGTATCAAGGAGTGATTTCAATGCCAATACCTTTCCATCTTTTCCTGTAGCAGATTGAATGGGTGTACGTTTCATACGACTTGGTATCCGCTGCACAAAGCGATTAGCGCAGTCAACTACGACTTTCGAGGAACGATAGTTATCCGTCATCTCATACAACTTGGCACCCTCTTCACTAACTAACGATTGCATGTATCTGGAATCTGAACCGCGGAACGCATAGATATTCTGGTCATCATCGCCCACTGCTATGACACGCATTTCTTCATTTTGGTGCATCAGAGCCTGAACAAGGCGGAAGTCATCTGCATCCATATCCTGAGCTTCGTCAATAACCAGTACACTCTTAGCTATCTTCGACTGCTCCACCTCGCCATTTTCTATCATCTCAGCAGCACGTCTTACCACATCTTTTGCCTCATCCAGATTTCCTTGTTTACCGATAAGGTCAAAACTATAGGAGTGGAAAGTCTTAATCTCCACATAGTTTGCAGCGTTGCCAACCAAATCAATGAGTCGTTTCTTAAATTCGGTAGCAGCTGCTCTTGAGAAAGTAAGCATCAGTAGTTGCTCATGTTTCACGTCTTCTAACAGCAAGAGGGAGGCAAGTTTATGTACCAATACTCGCGTCTTTCCACTTCCTGGTCCTGCTGCCACCACGATATATTTCGACTCTTTATCGTCAATAATCTCACATTGGCGATTCGAGAGTTCACCAAAGAGTTTGTTGTATTTGGCAGGTGTGATATTTTGATCTATCTGTGCACGCCGTTCTTCCTTGAAATACTGATTGATGAACTTGCGGAAGTCCATTGTGAAGTAGTCGTTCACAAATCGAAGTGCAGCATTGTAGTCACGAACCATCAGGTTGGCATACTCACCTACGATATGGATCTGGCGTATACGTTGTTTGTAGAATTCATCCAATAAGCGATACTGCTCCTTACCATATCTTGTACGACGGTCGGCGATTCGACCTATCTGCATGGTGTTATAAATTACGATGAACCCACCTTCAATCTTCATCAGTTCCGTCTTGGTAAGATAAAGCAGCGCTTCCTCAATATCAGCAATTACAGGTTTCTCTTGGTCAGCAAACATTGATTCCTGACGACTGGAAATAAATTGTTGAAGCAACTCTACAATAGAGAAGTTCACAAGCGTCATTTCTTTATTGGGGTCTCGACTGACATTGAGCGTTTCCGTAATAAAGCGGCATATCTCCATACGTCGTTCGAATCGAGCCTTCGTAACATCTTGCGAAGCTTGCAGACGTACACTCAAGCTATCGCTGAAACTATGTTCCTGTTTGTGGATATAACCCTTCAATGACAAGAAATGAAGCAACATCCTCAAACGCTTGACATTTGAATATGTAAGACCGACCTTTTGAGCTTCCTCATTCAGTTCTTTTAGATTTATTCTTTGTGCTTCTCCACCAAATCGTTGCAGAAGGAATTGCTCTAACTTTAAGATGATGTCAAGATTGCGTCGAGAAGTACTCTTGGATATCCAGGCTTGCATGTCGCGACTGTCTGCCAACAAGCCATCCTGTCGCATCAGGTTGATGTTCCTTATAACGGTTGCCTTGCTCATTCCAAGGATATCTGCCAAATAGTCAACACGACTCTCAGCTTCCGCTCCTCGGCCTTCAGCTGTAGCACGAGCACTGATAAGTGACTTAATGATACGGGCTGCTTCTTCGCGAGACTGTTCATCAAAAAGTGGTGAAACAGTCAATTTTCGACGTGCCTCATCCATATTCTTCACAGCAATGCCAGTAGCAAAAACGTGAGGGGAGTTGCTGCCTCGCTGTATGTATCCGGCATCCTCAAGTGCAGCGATGGCTGCCTTTACACGTGTTTCTATATCTTCTACATCTTCACCCCATCCAGCCTGGCGTGCTATATCTAATGGTGAACAACTAACTTTATCGCGTTTGGCTGTAAGATCTTTAATGGCCTTCCATACCTGTTGAATCTCACTTATGCTCAGTTTTGTCTGATTGAGGAGAATAAAATGCTTGTCGAGATCACTATCTGCAAATAGTACATAGCATTCTGCCTGCATTTGTGGGTCTCTTCCTGCACGACCAGCCTCCTGCACATAGTTCTCCAACGAGTCACTGATATTATAGTGAACTACCAGTCCAACGTCTTTCTTGTCAACGCCCATACCGAATGCAGAAGTGGCTACAATCACCTGAACATCGCCACTCATAAAAGCGTTCTGGTTCTTTACTTTCTCAGCAGACTCCATTTTTCCATTGAATGGCAAAGCTCTTATGCCGTCGTTAACTAAGTGCTGTGCTAATTCGCGAGTACGTTTGGTACGTGACACATATACTATTGAGGGACAATTATGCCCAAGAATCAATGAGCGAAGTAGGTTATATTTCTCATCAGCCGTATCAGCATGTAGCACGGAGTAGCGAAGGTTCTTACGCTCTGCATTGGCGGCAAACACCTTCAGTTCCAAGCCCAACTTTGCTCTGAAGTAGTCGCAAATATCACTGATTACCTTCTGTTTGGCTGTCGCTGTGAAACATGAAACGGCGATGGGCTGTTCTAATTGTTTCTTCTCCTGCAACTGACGAATAAAATCGCCAATATACAGATAATCTACACGAAAGTCATGGCCCCAAGCAGAGAAGCAGTGTGCCTCATCTATCACAAAACGAACAACATGGCGTCCCATCAACAATCGCTCTATAGTCTTACTACGCAGCATTTCTGGAGCGATGTATAGCAAATTGGCAGTTCCATCAGCCACCTGTTCTATCGCCGTTGCACGTTCAATAGGATCTAACAGCCCGTTGATGGTCACCGCATCGCTAATACCACGAGCAGCAAGATTATCCACCTGGTCTTTCATCAACGACTGCAAAGGCGAAATAACCACAGTAAGACCATGGGAATTTCGTCCAGCCATCAAAGCTGGCAATTGAAATGTGAGGCTCTTGCCACCACCTGTAGGAAATATTGTAAGCAAGGATTCTCCTCGAATAGCAGATTCCACCGCCTGCTGTTGCATAGGAACGCCATCGAAGATACGGAACTTATCATAGCCAAAGAACTCTTTCAGCCCGTAATGAGCATCTAAACGCTGATGACAATATTCGCAATCACCACAAGATGTGTTGCACAGCATGTTCATCACATTCACCACCTGTGGGTAATTCCGTATCACCCATGCTGGAGTGATAGAAAATATATCGTCAGCACCGATTACTGCCAAACAATATGCCAACTCGATAGGATACTGTTTGACCAAGGTCTCAAAATCTGTGTGACTGCATACTTCCCCCTCATATTCCTTTAGAATTAATTGTTTCCAATCTGGTTTAGATGCAAATATTGCTGAGATCCAACTGACATTTGGCGAATATCCTATATACTTGAAAAAACCTCCAAACTCCTGTGTTTCTTTCAGCAGGTAAAAATAGATTTCCTTTCTATTATCCGATAACTGATTCCAAGCTACCACTTCATCATTCAGCAAATCACGAGCTTTTATCGAATCATTCACCGGATTGTTCAGTTCGTCTACTTGTAACTTATCATCTTTTACCAAATGATGATAGGGCCGTTTAGGGAACAACAGTGGTGAAAGAAACAGCGTATCAACAATAGTCGGATTGCCTCTCAATGAAATATATTTAAGATCGAAATTGATGATGTTATGCCCACATACCGTATCACATTTTGACACAAAGGCATCAAAGTCAGCCTTGGAATGAGAGTGCAACACGGCACCATCCTCCCTAACTGCTCCGTAATCCGCCACCTTCTTCGTCTGCGGATTCACCTCTGTATCAATAAATGCAATCATATCTTCATTTTTTGTTTTTATTCTTCTGTTTACTTCTTACAATCTTGACCTTCGATCGAACCAGCTCTTGTTTGGCATAGTTCAAACTCGTTTGTCTCTGCCCTCGCTTACTTGCAGCCTTCTAGCCCTCTTCTATCTTCGAACCCACTCCGAACCATCTTCGAAGGCATAAGCCTACTTTGGGCTCAGGGTTCAGGATTCATGTTTAACTTTAAGACGATCTCCTTCCAACTTGTGACAGACTTGTGACAACTTGTGACAAAGCTGGGGACAAACTGGGGACATTATCACCGCCATTTTACCGTCAACATTACCGCCATTGTCGTAAGCCCTCAGTATCAGGTAGCCCTTCTTGAGCGAACCAGACAGGTCATTGACAAAGGCACAAATGGCCTCCTGAAACTTATCCATGTCATCTGTTTACGTGGTTCGCTCCACACGATAGGTTTCCGTGCTATGCAGCAGTTCTTGTATCTCGTCTTTTGTTATCATTTGACTTCGTCTTCTTCCTTCTTGCAAGGCATAGCCAAAACAAGCTTTAGCTCTGCTCTTGCTTCGTGCGTCATTTCGACTTATTTCTCTTGATAGAATTCTTTCTTTGGTCTATAATGATTTACTGGAAAACTTTCCCATCATCAAAATAGAGAGGATGGCTTTTGTCCGTTAAAAACTGTAGCTGTAAATCCATTAGTTCTGAGCTTGCCCCCGTTACTTCTAAGTCTTTATCAAAGACAACATGGAAATCAACGAAAAGTTTATGCTCAACATCTATGGGCTGTCCTGCAATTGATTGTGTCGCACATTTTGGATTGATAATACCATCAAATGTGTGCCATAGTTGATCGATTGCGTCATTTGCCCTTTGAGTAATAGTCTGATAGTTGGAGGATGTAACATTTGTTTTGAACTCAATGAAACACATCTCTTTATCTGTCAAAAGCATTCCATCGCATACACCGCCAGCAATAACACTCGGTCCAGTAAGGATTCTGCCGTCAAGTGGCAGCAAAGCAATCGTATTATTGTTGGGATTGGCTGCAACGAAACACTTCGAAACAAACTCCGGTACCACATCAGTCCAATCTGTATAGCCAAGACTACCATCATCATAAACGTAAAGATTTTCTGCGGAACTTTTGTCGAAAGCATTATCTACACCAATAGCACCACAGTTTTGTAATGCGGTGCACAATCTAAGATTTGTGATGGCAGCAGGCAAAATATTATTTGGCGAGAGTCTTGGCATAGCACTGGTATAAAGAGTTGAATACTCGCATAATATCGTCTGATGCAGAATCTAATTCGTTCTTTGATACAAGTCCCGTATTCGGATTTATAACAGATTGACAATAGATTGCATCAGAAGAAGACAAACGATAAACTGCTATATTATCGTCATTTATTTGATACTTTACAGGCAAAATGCTTTCTATCTGGTTCCTCAATTCTTCATTCGCATTAGCATACGCCTTGGCACCCATAATCATTGTATTGATAATAGCCAATGAATATGGACTATGAGTAGTGAGCACAAGCATATTCTCGTCAGAACTTGCATTGTTGAGAACCAAAGATTTGAGCACATCCATCTGCGAACGAGGGAAAAGGTTCAACTCTGGTTCCTCCACAATGTTTATAAGTCGATCATATCTGTTGGCATATGACAGTTGACGGATCATCATATCCTTGATACTGTCAGAATATTCTTCATTCTGCATAATTTCAGCTACCTTTTTTTCCAGTTTGTCTTTTTCTTCTTTTGAGAGCTTAACTTCTTCCTTGTCGGAAATCTTACTGCTCAAATATTCAGAGACTATACACATGGGCAGAGATGATTGTATACCGCTGGAAGCATTGGTGAGTCTAACCTTATAGTTTGTACCCTGAATCCAGCCTGTATCATTCAAACTGTCATATTCAAAACGTAATCCCTCAAACGGAAGATTATACCCGCTCTGGAAGAATTTCTTTGCGTTTACAAATTCGTCTGAGAAAGTCTCACTTGAATCTGGCAACTCTTTCAATAGCTTTGACTTGTTCTCAGCGACACTTACTATTGAACGTTCTGCCGGAACATACATTACCTTTGAGATGCCTTTTATATCACGATTCTTTTCGGTTACGCTGAAATTGCCGTTCTCATACAAAAAATCATATAGATTTCCTTCAAATTTGATGTATGAGTTCTCATTGATGAAGGATTCTATTCTATGATATGCACATAGTTTTGTCTTGAACCTATTATATTGTTCAAAGTATGAAAGTTTGTATTTCTTTTGACTTAAAACCTTTTCCATCCACTTAAACATGGAGAAAAGTTTTGCGACACAACTTTTGCCTGTGCCTTGGTCTCCTATGAACAAGGTTACTTTCTTGAATAAAATGTCAAGGTCTTTAACAGGACCGAATGATTTTACTATTAAACGTTCGTTCATATGATTTTCTTTTTTTTATTCTTGTTTATAACGCTTTTGTCTTATGCAATGACGTGGATTTCATTTTGCCATAGATACTAAAGACATATCATTTCTTTTCAATCCTCAACAGTTCGTTAATATCGACTTCGAGAATTTCCGCAATCTTGACGAATGTCTCCATAGGTGGCTGGCTGGAATTGGTACACCATTTACTTACGGTAGTTGGTGCACATTCCAATTGCTCGGATAGCCACTTGTTTGTCCTCTTCTTATCTGCGAGAACCACTTTGATTCTATTATCCATTCTTCTTCAGATGAGTTGTACCTTATTATATAATAATACGCGTACAAAATTAATTAAATTTCCGCAAAACGAGAAAAGAAAACCATTTTTCTGTAAAATACAGTCAATTTTATATCTTTTTCTTCACTTTTATACCTTAATACTTACCAATTTCTTGTCGCTAATTATCACTTCTAACAAACATTCCACTATATTCTACAACTGTATTTCTATTTTGCCACTTCTACATACCAACAGACTAAATCGAAAATGTTGCAAGAAAATTGCGATTTGTTAAGTTTGATATCTACCTAACTTGAGAACCACAATTTTCCATTCAAAATGACCGATTGACATGACATTTCATATAGAATTCGCTTAGGAATCAAAGATTTTCATTGATTCTTACTTTTCTTTGCGAAATTATATGTACCTTTGTGTTCAAAAATTGACAATTCTCGATAGGAAAAGTCTGGTTTTGTGTCAAACATTTATCAAGAAAGTTAGCACATTTCATGTATAGTCAATCATTCACACCGAAAGCGTTATATACTTGTACAACTCAGTCTGAGAGAAGAAATTCCGGATTGAGTAAGGATGAATATATAGAGAGCATTGCGAGGACAATTGGAATATCGCTGACAGATGGAACGTATGCCTTTGAGATTAAGAAGGTGGATGATATGTACATGAATAATCAACCGACAGAAGAACGTAGGTCGTGTCAAGACCTTATACTGCGTAAGCTTTATCGGAATATCCGCCGTATATATAACGTACGACAGGCGAATCGCAATGATATTGTCAAGCAAATAATCACATTGTTTTCGGAAAATGTTCCTATGTGGGTGGCGCGTTTTGATGTGCATCATTTTTATGAATCCATAGATAGGAACGCCGTATTAGACAATCTGGAGGAAGGGGGGAGGTTGAATTATCAATCTTTGCAATTCCTGAGAAATCTGTTTGCTAATCCTGCCGTAAGTGCTGGTAATGGTTTGCCCCGTGGTCTAGGTATTAGTTCTGCCATGTCGGAGTTGTTTATGAAACACTTTGATCTCAATGTACGAAAGTTGGATGGCGTATATTATTATGCACGTTTCGTGGATGACATCATCGTATTCTGCAGTAGCAAGAAAGCACGAGATAAAATGTGGAATGAGGTTTCAACGATGTTGCAAAAGTTGGGCTTGAAATTAAATAATGAGAAATCATATACTTGGGAACCGAAAATGGATAAGAGCCTTACTTATCTAGGTTATACTTTTACGAAAAATAATGTCCAAGAAAAGAATGTGACAGTATCCATTGCCCAGAAAAAGGTGAATGTAATCAAGACTCGCATCACGCGCTCCTTGGTGCGCTATTCTAAGGATGGCAATTTTGACATGCTGAAGCTAAGGGTGAAGTACCTGACGGGTAATTTTACACTCTATAGCAACTCCACGTTGTTGCCGATAAGAGTGGGTATTTTCTATAATTACCGTTTTGCCACGGATCATTCTGTATTGCAAGAACTGGATAAGTATTATCAGAGGATTCTGCATTGCAGAAACGGCCGTTTGGGGGCTCGTATTCACATGACTCAGGCACAGTGTCATGATTTAGAGAAATACTCTTTTGCTTTTGGCTACAGCCATAAGGTCGTTCACCATTTCACGACAAAACAGATGACAAAAATTAAAAATTGCTGGGTATGAGTGGTGGTGATGCATTAAATAATAAATATCGTGTATTGCTGACCGAAGTGCTCCCGTATGAACTACCTATCATGCTGAACAATGAGGCCTTCTATCAGAACATGTTGGATGATGAGACAAGAAAGGTCTTTGAGAAGACTTTTGATGGCGTTCTGAAGTCACGACAGTGGTCTATACCTTTCGACTACAGTATAAGACGCATAGGCGGAGAAAAGAGTCGTCGCCTCAGTCTGATACATCCTCTGACACAATTGGGATGTGTTGTTCTGTATGAAAAATACGATGACTACATGCTCAGTCTGTGTTCACGTAGTCCATTCTCCATTCGCTATATTGACAAAAAGGCAAGATGTATATTCCCGGCCGAAGATGAACAGCAAGAAGAGGCTGATGACAATCGAATAGAATTGACGGCAAGTGAAATAGATCCGAGATATCGCTCGTACTTCAGTTACAAAAAATATGACCTGATGTATAAGTTCTTTGACAGTGGTGATAACTTACGCCTGGAACAAAAATACTCACAACTGATGAAGTTGGATATATCGTGTTGTTTCTATCATATCTATACTCACTCGGTTGCTTGGGCCATAAAGGGAAAGGAGTTTGCGAAGGAACATACAGATAAAAACGTTCAAACTTTCGAGAAAGATTTTGACTCTTTGATGCAGCATGTCAATTACAATGAGACAAATGGCATAGTTGTTGGTCCTGAGATGTCGCGCATCTTTGCAGAAATTATACTGCAGCGAGTGGATATAGATATCTTAGAGAGATTGAAAACGCAGGGACTCACATTGGGTAAGGACTATGAGGTGAGACGATATGTCGATGATTCGTACGTATACGCAAATTCCAAGGATATATTGGATAAGATCAGACAGACATTTGCTGATGAATTATCCAAGTATAAATTGGATATCAATACAAATAAGCTGGAGTATGCGAGTCGTCCGTTTGGATCTGACATCAATGATGCGAAGGATGATTTGAGACAACTATTAAAAGAGTTTAGAGCTACTTACCTTAAGAAGGATGATGATGGGAAGTACACACGTTCGATATCCAACGAAATGAAGGTGTTCTCTCGCATAGCTAATGATTTTCGTACCACGACCCACAAATACAGTTTAACCTATGGCACATTGAATAAATACTTCCTTGCACAATTGCTCAGACAGATTCGGTCGGAAAAGGAAACGGAGGCATTTCCCTCAACTGGTTTGTTGTTGACGTATGTAGAGATTGCAATGTATGTATTTTCCTTGGATATGCACACAACAGCGTCTTATCGCCTCTGCTCCATATTACAGGAATTGTCTGATTGGACTGATTCTTTGACTGAATGCAATTGTAAACAAGAATTACAATCCAAGGTCTGTCGTGAACTGAAAAGAGTGCTGGATATATATGAAAATACGAATACAGAAGCCAATTCAAATCTGGAAGTACAGAATATCCTTCTTTTGACGTCTCGATTATATCCCGATAAACTCTCTTCAGCGAGAGTGTTGTCCTTGTTTGGAATAACGGATGTCAATAACAATGGATATGACAAATTGGATTATTTCCAAATCTGTACGTTGCTGTACGTATTTGGTGCTTTAAGTAATTTCAGGGCCACAATAGATTTGATTGAAACGGAATTGAAAAGACGGTTTGATTCCCGATCGGTTATGAAACGTGCGGAAATGGCTATGCTATTCTTTGATTGCTGCACGTGTCCGTATATATCGAAGGCTACGAAATTAGAACTGACAAAGGTTTGTACTGGTTGCGCTTCAGGTAAGGAAGGCGAAAGGCTGAGAGAGATAACCAAACCTGGTCGTTGGTTCTTTGATTGGGACAGGAACCACAAGATAGATGAAATATTAATGAAAAAAGAATATCACTCACCATATGAATAAAATTTAGGGGGATCGGAGAAGGCCGAAAAGCAGTCCAACACTGAAACTATTTGCTGTAGTAGAGGTGGCGGTACATACAGGAGACCGACGTTGCTGATGATATCATAGACATGTGTCGCTACTGAGGTTAACTGAGGGCGAAGGCTCACACACTATTGTCTGGACGGTCAGATTCGATTCCCTTTTTTATGTAAAATATGTTATTCGGAAATAAGATAAAAGAGCTTAGAGAAGAACAAGGTTTGTTGCAACGACAGTTGGCTGCATTCTTAGAGATTGACACACCGATGTTCAGTAAGATTGAGCGTGGCGACAGAAGAGTAAAGCGTGAGCAAGTCATCAAACTTGCAAAATATCTGCATCAGGATGAAAAGGAAATGCTTACCTTATGGCTGGCAGACAAGTTCATTGATGCTGTTGATGATGAGCAAGAGCGGGACTTGTGCAACGATGCTATTATCGTTGCACAGGAGAAAATAAAGTCATTATAATTATGAAGATAGACATTTTCACTCTTCCATGTATAACCAGCCCGAATCAAGAAAATGTGCCAGGTTTGTGTTTTTTCTGTGTTTTCTTTTGGTTGTTTGGGGAGAAATCTGTACCTTTACAGCGATTTTGTAACATATTGATTATCAATGGTTATTTCCGTTTTTGCGACATGTGTGCAACATCCGGTGCTAACGCATTGATAGTCAGTTAAAGTTGTTTTTGAGGAGGTGAAGTAAAAATAGATTAATTATATATTAAAGAGGTGCAGACAATGAATCTGCACCTCTTTTTTATTATCGTAAATCGCAACGGTGTTTTTACTCTTGGTCAAGTACCTCCCAATGACCACTATAACCACTACCTACATAACGAATATGTGGCATTTTGACAAGGTGGCGTTTGGTGGTTTTTGAACTTCGATTACTCAATTTGGCCAAGTCTTCTGTCGAGACTTGAGGATTGTTTCGGATTTGTTTCTCTATCCAACCATCAAGTTCCTCATCTTGGGGGACACCTTGAGTAACATCTTTAGCAACTCCTTGAGTGCCATCTTGAGTGTCATCTTAAGTACCACCTTGAGTATCATTCTGGATAACACCCTTTATTGATTTCATTATACTTGGAGCAGTTCGCCGTGCCAAGAAGGCACGGCACATGATGAAACCTCAAAAAACAAGGGGACTGCATCGATAGTTGCTTGTAAATAAGGATTAGAAATAGTTTGTTTCCAATCCTTATAGCGCTCTTCTTACCATTATATATTAATAGGAACCATCAATAACTAAAATTATATATATATGGTTTACGGTTACATTAGAGTAAGCAGTGACAAGCAGACGGTTGAGAACCAACGCTTTGAGATTAACAAGTTCTGTGAGAAGCAGAACATAATGATTAACGACTGGATAGAAGAAACTATCAGTGGGACAAGGAATTATACCAAGAGGCAACTTGGTAACCTGCTGAAGAAAGTCAACAAGGATGACATTATCATCTGTAGTGAGTTGTCACGTCTGGGCAGAAACCTCTTTATGATTATGGAGATACTGAATATCTGCATGACCAAGGAGTGCCGTGTCTGGACTATCAAAGACAACTACCGCCTGGGGGATGACATTCAAAGCAAAGTTCTTGCTTTTGCCTTCGGTCTTTCAGCAGAGATAGAGCGTAACCTTATCAGCCAGCGTACCAAAGAGGCTTTGGCGAGGAAGAAGGCAGAGGGAGTGGTGCTTGGTCGTCCAAAAGGGAAAAAGAGTAGTCCAGACAAGTATAAGCTATCGGGCAAGGAAGTCCTTATCAAAGAACTTCTGAAGAACGGCACTTCTAAAAGAAAAATAGCGAAGATATGCAAGTGTGACAGGAATACCCTTGATAGGTTTATAACCCTGAAAAGATTGGCAGTGAACTAATGAGCGATTTGGCATTAGCCCAATCGCTTCACGTTCGGCAATTCTCAAACAAGTTTGAATTGCTCTCACTAATCCAGCACTTTTTTAGTAATAAGAAAAACTTTGTCATACTTTAATGCAAATGTCTGAGCAACATTTTCGTTGCTCAGACATAAAGGCATATTTGTAGAATAAACCTATTGGGAATTGATATTATGATTCTATCTGTTTAAGGTTACAATATTTAACGAGTAAGCAGGAACATGAAGTTCGAGCTTGTCGTTGACAGGTGAAAGAGTTTCGGTTACGGGGTAAACACGTGTGGGGTGTTCAATGGAGTTTTCATCTGTGGCTTTTGGTGCCGTGAGGCGAGTAGCGTTGGCTGTGTGCACGTTGTATCCGTTGAGGTTGATGCTGCATGTTGTAGCCTCGCTGCTGGTGTTGGCAATCTTCACGATAACCTTTCCTGTTGTCTCATCGAGTGTTGCTGTTGTGAAAAGTCCTTGTGTTGTGTTTGGAATGAGTTTTGTTTCGAATAACAGTTCGTTGTCGAGCCATGCTTTCAGGCTGTCGCCGTTTTGCTGCAGGGTTATGTCATACCAGCGTCCTGTTTCTATTTTTCCGTTCTTTGCGGCTATCTGCATCTTGTCGCCGTTAATAATCTGTTCGATGCCATGCTGGGTGTTGCCCCATCCACCGAGGTTGAGCCAGCAATAGTTGTTTTCGTCAACGTAGTTGAACACCAGTACAAATCCTTCGGCTCCCGAGTTCTTTCGTGCTCGCATCTTTATTGTGGCGTTGTTGCCCACGGTGATGTTTCCTATGTTTTGGCACTCTTCTTCGTTGCTGTTCTGGGTGTAGATGTTGTCGGTTTGTTGCCATTGTCCTTTCTTTGGTGTGAAGGTGATGTTGACTGGTTTGCCGTTGATTTCCTTCAGTTCGAAAGATGATTGTGCTGCCCATGTAGCAAAGCCGATGCTGCTTTTTTGTGGTGCAATGGTGTTTTGCTCTATAGTTGCGGCGTAAGGGTTGTGCTGGTTCACCTTGAGAATGCGTGTGCCAATGTTGTCGGCCATGAGTTTCTGAACGTAGTATGATGGTGTGCCGAATGCTTGTTTATGGTTGAACTGTATCATGTCGGGGCGCCATCTCAGGTCGTTCAGGTTGGCAAAAATTGGTGCATAGCTTGCCATTTTCACTACATCGCTGTTGTTTTCCATTCCCATCATGAACACAGCTTCGCCTAATGCGGCATTTAGTGAGCCGTTGATGCCGAAGCCTTGTGTAACGGCATATTCGCCCACGTAGATGCCGTGTGTGCCTCGTGGGTAGTTGCTGTATTTGTTGAAGTTTCTTGCAAACCATGATGGGTTGCGATAGTAGTGTTCATCGAGCAATTCAACGCTTTCGGCTGATTTCCATTTAGGGTCGTCGGTGCCCCATGCCATCACGTTGCCAATGATGTGCATGTTAGGATATTTGGCGAGAATGGCATCGCGGAAGAGTTTAAAGCGCTTGTAGTAGTTGTCGCTTTGTTGTGTTGGGTCGTCTTGATTGTTTTCGTTGCCAATCTCAATGTATTCGATGTTGTAGGGGGCTGGGTGTCCGTTCTTTGCGCGAAGTGCTCCATATTTTGTTGTTGCATCTCCGTTGGCATATTCAAGTGCGTTGAGTGTTTCGTCAATCCATGGCTGAATGCTGTCAACGGGCGTGAAACCTCCGTGCCAGATGCCAACGTTGACAACGTAGAGTGGCTTGGCACCAAGGTCTTCGGCAAGTTGTAGATATTCGTCGAAGCCAATGCCGTCGGTGGTGCGATAGCCCCAGTTCACGTTCCAATGGCCCGGGCGTTGCTCGATAGGACCAATGGTGCGTTCCCAACGAAAGGCATTGTCTGGACTGTTTTGTCCTTCAACGAAACAACCTCCTGGGAAGCGGAAAAATTTTGGATGAAGAGCCTTTAGCATTGAGGCTAAGTCGGGACGCATACCGTTCTCTCGGTTGTTGAATGTTGGAGGGAAAAGGCTCACAACATCGAAATCAACAGTTCCTTTACCATCAGAGGTTATCCACAGACGGGCTTTCTCGTTGTTGGCTAAGGCTGTTAGCTCAACAGAGTATTTTTTCCACTTATTTGTTATTTTTTCGTTTATTTCGGTGCATGCCACTATTTTCTTTCCGCAGTTGCATGATAGAAATGCCTTGAGCTTGCCATTGAGCTTGCCTTTAGCCCAGAATGACAGTTTGTAGGTTCGTCCCTGCACAGCGTTTATGCCCCAGAAACCTTCGTTGCTTATTCCAGAGTTTTCTTTGCCTGTGAAGTTCACTTCGAGAAAGTTTTTCTGTGCTTTGTTCAGTTGTTTTCTTGCATCATTAATAATGTGCATGGTTGCGCCGTTGTGCGCTTTCCATGAACTAACATCTTTCTCATCATCTTCAAACGAGCGGTTTCTTATGAGTTCGGCATAAAGACCACCATCGGCAGCATGGTTAATGTCTTCATAGAAGATACCATATAAATTGGGTGATACTTTGGCTCCTGGCGTGTTGGGATAGATGTCAACTTTCACCTGTGCCTGTGCAAAGGTTGCCGAGAGCAATAGGGTTGAGATTAATAATGTTTTGGGTTTCATGTTATTTTCGTTTTTGTAGTTTCGGGCACAAAGATATTAAAAAATAGTTATTATTCGAGTAGATAGAATACTAAAAAAGGGTGGACAAAAAGTGTTTTTATTGTGTTTTCCACTCAAAAGACTCGCTTTTTCATCGTCCGAGCAGTCGGACGCCTTTGGGTAGTCTTTTTCCTCCCCCTTAGTAATCAAAAAGATAAAAAAACTGCAAGATGCACGAATATTTTCGATTTAATTTGTATTTTTGTCATGTTTTAATCGTTGTTATTCATTATTTTAAAGATAACACATGATGGGACAGACATTTAAAACCCATAGTGAATCTTTCTTAAACAATAAGTGATTATGAGCCTTATCAAGAAATATGTTTGGTTATTTTTAGTCGCATTATTATTCGCATGCAATAAGCATAAAACCTACAATATTGGAGTTTCTCAATGTTCAAGTGGTGCATGGCGCGATAAAATGAACATGGAACTGTTGGCTGCTCACCGTTTGTATGATAGCGAGGCCGACATATCTATAGCCAACTGTCACGAAGACCCTTCTTTGCAGGTTAAGCAGATCGACAGTTTGATTGATGCCAATGTTGATTTGCTTATCGTGGCACCTTATGAATACACCCAGCTTGCTTCTTCTCTTGAAAAAGCGCAGAAGAAAGGCATTCCAGTGGTGTTGTTTGATAGAAAAACACAGTCTGACAACTATACAGCCTTTATCGGTGGTGACAACGAAGATGCAGGAAACAAACTTGCAAGTTATGCTGTGCACATGATAGAGAATAATATTGTGAACCCTGTTGGCAGAAAACCTATCGCGTGGGAAATGACAGGGCAACTGTCGATGTCGCCTGCTCAGGATCGCCATAAAGGCTTTAGCAAGGTCATTAAGCAGCATGATATAGATTATTTTTATACCGAAACCAACTGGACACCTGAAGATTGCTATCGACAGATGAAAAAATATCTGCAAGAAGGAAAGCAAGTTGACATAGTGTTCTGCCATAGCGACATCTGTGCCGTTGCTGCATACAATGCAGCAAAGGAACTGGGACAAGAGAAAAACATAAAATTCCTGGGAGTGGATGGCATTCCAGGCCACGATGGAGGTTTGCAGCAGGTTAAAGACGGAATACTCGCCGGCACATATATCTATCCAACTCATGGTGAGGAAATTATTCAGTTGGCTCTTGATATTCTTGACAAGAAACCTTTTAAGAAAAACAGCTTCATCAAAAGTTTTGTGGTAACTCCACAGAATGTTGATGATATAATAATGAGTAGCGACCAGCTTTTAAAGCAGAACGACTATCTTGTCACCATTCAAAAGAAACTTGATAATTATCTTGGACTTTATCACCTTCAGCGCAACATATTATATATAGCTGTAGTAGCTATCTTTTTGCTGTTGATAGCATTAATTATCATATGGAAAGCTGTGAAAGCCATTAAGCGATCAAACAGGAAATATCGTGAGATGAGCGAAAAGATGAAACAGCTCAATGATGAACAGACAAAGTTTTATACTAACGCAAGTCATCAGTTGAAAACACCTTTGACCCTTATCACTGGCCCACTGAAGGTGTTGGCTGAAAAAAAATCAATGACAGGCGATGAGCATGAACTCTTTGATATACTAACCCGAAATGTAGAAAATCTCGATGCTTTGGTGTCTGATGTTATCAATTTCCGCAAGCAGGTTGACGATGCCATTGCCGATGACACAGTTAGTTCAGCCATTGAACAACCAGAGGTATTACACGATGATGTTAAAGAAGGCCACACCGGATTGTTGCTGCGTGCTGATAGCGAAGAACTGGCAACGTTATTGGTTGTTGACGACAATGCCGATATGCGCAAATACCTCAAGGCATTGCTTTCTAATAACTACTATATCATTGAAGCTTCAGATGGTGAAAGCGGATTGCGTCTTGCACGTGAGAGCGTGCCCGATTTGATCATCAGCGATGTGATGATGCCTGTTATGGACGGATTGCAATTCTGCAAGCGCATAAAAGAAGATAGCATAACAAGTCATATTCCTGTGATACTTCTAACAGCCCGAAGTGACGAGCAACAACAGATAGAAGGATTTGAACATGGTGCCGATGCTTATCTCATCAAACCATTCAATGCGCAATATTTACTTGTTCGCATTGTGAATTTGTTGCAGGGACGCGAAAAACTTCGTAAAGCATTCAGCGAAAAAGCAGAAAAAGCCCCACTCTTAACAGATACTCCAGCCGAACAGTTGAGCACTCCTGCAAGTCGTTTCCTTGATTCGCTTAAAGAAGTTGTAGATAAGCACATTTCAGACACCCATTTGAAAATGGACGATTTGGGCGAAGAACTTGGTATGAGCAGAGTGCAGCTTTATAGAAAAGTAAAGGCACTTACAGGCTTGTCGCCAGTGGAATTGTTGCGTAAGATAAGATTGCAGAAAGCCTATTCCTTGCTGCTTAACAGCGATATGACAATATCAGAGATAGCTTATGAGGTGGGCTTTGGAACGCCAAGCTATTTCTCATCATGTTTCAAGAAACAATACGATAAATATCCTACCGATGTAAGAAAGTAACACATTTTACTTTATTAACAACAATTGTTGCATGTAACATTTGTTGCTTCTTTCGAACGATTTTAGAGAGTTAATGTAATATAACTGATGTAAATTTGCCAAAAAAAGCTAATTACATTAATAACTAAAAACGTTTCGAATGAAGAATCTAACGAGAATCCTAATGAGTATTGCACTCATGATGGTATGTGTTGCTGCAAGCGCACAGAGCATTGATGTCAGCGGAACAGTTCTGGAACCAACAGGTGAGCCGGTAATTGGAGCCACTGTCATGCAAAAGGGCACAAATAATGGTGCTGTGACCGATATTGATGGTAAATTTAGTTTTAAAGCTCCTCAAGGTTCGGTAATTGTAGTTTCTTATATTGGGTTTGCTACTCAAGAAGTAGCTGCTGCTCCAAATCTTCGTATCACATTACAGGAAGAGGCAAACAACCTTAACGAAGTTGTTGTAACAGGTTACACCACTCAGCGCAAGGCTGATCTCACAGGTGCAATCTCGGTCGTTAACATGAAAGACATTGCAAAGCAAAATGAGAACAACCCTATTAAAGCAATGCAAGGTCGTGTACCAGGAATGAACATTTCTGCCGATGGATCACCATCAGGTGCAGCAACTGTTCGTATTCGTGGTAATGGTACATTGAACGACAATGATCCACTTTACATTATTGATGGTGTGCCAACAAAGTCGGGTATGCACGAGTTGAATGGTAATGATATCGAGAGCATCCAGGTTTTGAAGGATGCCGCTTCGGCATCAATCTATGGTTCACGTGCTGCCAATGGTGTAATCATTATCACCACAAAGAAAGGTAAAGAGGGTGTTGTACGTGTAAACCTCGATGCAAGTATCTCAGCATCAATGTATGCCCACAAGATGAAAGTGCTTAATGCCAAGCAGTGGGGACAGGCTTTCTGGCAGGCAAATGTAAACGATGGCCTCGATCCTAACAACAATTCTTTGGGTTATCATTTTGATTGGGCTTATGATCAGAATGGTGTTCCACAGCTTAATGGCATCTCTATGCAGAAATATCTTGATGCGGGTAGTACAATCCCAGCTTCTGATACTGACTGGATGGACGAAACCACTCGTACGGGTTTCATTCAAAACTATAATGTAAGTGTAAGCAATGGTAACGAGAAAGGTTCAAGCTATCTTTCTTTAGGTTACTATAAGAATATAGGTGTTATTAAAACCACCGATTTCAATAGAATCTCAGCCCGTGTAAATACAGATTACAAACTCTTGGGCAATTTCCTTACAATAGGTGAAAATCTCACAATTAATCGCACATCTGAAGTAGGTGCTCCTGGTGGATTCCTGGGTAATGTGCTTCAGTATCATCCTGCATTCCCTGTATATAATACAAAGGGTGAATATGCAAACCTTACTGGTAGTTTCTCAGATCGTGAAAACCCAGTAGAGGTTCTGCAGCGTAACAAAGACAACCGCTACACATATTGGCGTTTGTTTGGCGATGTTCATTTGAATTTCAACATTACCAAGAATTTTGTTATTCGCACCACAGCAGGTATTGACTATGCACAGAAAGAACAGCGCTTCTTCACTTATCCTATTGCTAATGGTAATGTAGCCAACGACGAGAATGCCGTTGAAGCAAAACAGGAACATTGGACAAAGTGGATGTGGAATGCTGTTGCTACTTATAATCTTGAAATAGGACAGCATCGTGCTGATGCTCTTCTTGGTATGGAGTTAAACCGTCAAGACAATACATGGTTCAGCGGTAAGCGTTATGGTTTTGCCATAAACACTCCAGACTATATGTGGCCTGATGCTGGTGTTGGAGAGCAGCGCGCATTTGGTGCTGGTGACGGTTTCTCACTTGTTTCTTTCTTCGGTAAGCTGAACTATAACTATGCTGATCGTTATATGGCAAGTGTTACTGTACGTCGTGATGGTTCAAGCCGTTTCGGTAAGAACAACCGTTATGGTACATTCCCATCAGTGTCTCTTGGATGGCGCATTAGTCAGGAAAAGTTCATGCACAAAGCATCATCATGGCTTTCTGATTTGAAGCTCCGTGCTTCTTGGGGACAGACTGGTAATCAGGAAATCAGCAACACAGCTCGCTACACTCTTTATGTTTCTAACTATGGCGAAGCTAACTTTGGTGGACAGAGCTACGGTACATCTTATGACATTGCTGGTACAAACGGCGGACAGGCTCTTGCTTCAGGCTTTAAGCGTAACCAGTTGGGTAACGATGATATTAAATGGGAAACAACAACCCAGACTAATATAGGTCTTGATTTTGGTTTCTTCAATCAAGCTCTCTATGGTAGTATCGAGTGGTATCACAAGAAAACTACCGACATTCTTGTAAACATGCCAGGTATTGGTGTAATGGGCGAAGGTAGCAGCATGTGGATTAATGCAGGTGAAATGCTCAACCGTGGTTTTGAGTTTAATGCAGGCTACCGTAACCACATTGGCGATTTTAGTTATGACATTACAGGTAATATTGGTACAAACCATAATGAGGTAACCAAACTTCCAGAGACAATAGCAGCTGCAGGTACCTTTGGTGGTAGCGGCGTGTTCAGCGTTGTTGGTCATCCAATGAACTCTTATGTAGGCTATGTTTATGATGGCATTTTCAAGAGTCAGGAAGAAGTTGACAATCATGCTGTTCAGGAAGGAGCAGGCGTAGGTCGTATGCGTTTTAAGGATCTTAACAAAGATGGTGTTATCAACACAGCCGACCAAGATTGGATCTATAATCCAAACCCATCTTTCACTTATGGATTGAACATTTATCTGCAGTATAAGAATTTCGACCTCACAATGTTCTGGCAGGGTGTGCAGGGAGTAGATGTACTAACTACAGTGCGTCCTGGTGATGACACTAATGGTGGTTACAAAGTGCAGACCGATCTTTGGGCAGGTGTAAACGTACCATTCCTTAATAAGGGTGATCGTGTTCTTGATGCTTGGACTCCTAATAATATGGGTTCTAATATTCCTGCTCTCTCTACTTACGACAACAACAATGAAAAGCGTTTCTCTTCTTACTATGTTGAAGATGGCAGTTTCTTGAAGTTGCGCACCATTCAGTTAGGTTATAATTTCTCAGATGCATTTGCAAAGAAGTTGTGTTTGACAAAGGTTCGTATGTACTTCTCAGCACAGAACTTGCTCACAATCAAGAGTAAGAACTTCACAGGTGTTGATCCTGAGAATGCACTCTTTGGTTATCCAATTCCTCTGAACCTTACATTTGGTGTTAATGTTTCTTTCTAATAAATGGTATAGTTTAGAAAACAAAGAATTAAAGATTACAATTATGAAATCAAATACATTATATACAAAGGTTATGAAGGCAGCATTGATACCATCATGTCTTCTTGCCGTTTCATTGTTGTCAAGCTGTGAATCTTTCCTCGACGACCAGGAGCCTCAGGCTACATTGTCTGACGAGGAAGTTTCTAAGCCTGCATACGTTGACAATATGGTGACATCTGCTTATGCAATCTTTACAACTGCAGAAGATATCAACTCATCGTTCTCAATGTGGAACTATGATGTTCGATCTGACGATGCATATAAAGGTGGTTCAACAACTAATGATGGTGATGTGTTTCATCAGCTTGAAGTAGGGCAGGGTATTCTTACCACCAACTGGAACATCAATGATATGTGGGTGCGCCTTTATAATGCTATCTCACGTGTAAATGCAGCTATTAAGGCTATTGAAACAACAGATGATTCTTATGCCCTCAAGGCAGAGCGCTTGGCAGAGATGAAATTCTTGCGTGCTTATGGTCATTTCCTTGCAAAGCGTCTTTACAAGAATATTCCTTTTGTAATGTCAACCAGTCTTACTCGTGAAGATTATAATAATCTGTCAAACACCGAGTATAGTAATGACGCAGGTTGGGCAATTATAGCACAGGAATTGGAAGAGGCTTATAAGGTGCTTCCTGTAAAGCAGGCTGATAAGGGCCGTCCTACAAAGGCTGCTGCAGCAGCATTCCTTACAAAGGTTTATCTTTATAAGGCATATCGCCAGGACGATGCTAACTCAAATCAGATAACCTCTATCAATCAAGACGATTTGGAGAAAGTGTTAGAGTATTCTAATCCATCTATCTACACATCGGCTGGTTATGGATTGGAAACCGATATTCATAACAACTTCCGTCCTGAAGACCAATACGAGAATGGTTGTGAGTCAATCTGGGCTATGCAGTATTCTCGCAACGATGGTTCTACTTATGGTAATCTGAACTGGAGCTATGGTCTTATTGTTCCAAATATTCCAGATGTAACAAATGGTGGATGCGATTTCTATAAGCCTTCACAGAATCTTGTTAATGCTTTCAAGACAAATGCTGATGGCTTACCAATGATAGACACCTATAACAATAAAAATTATGATAAGGCTGTTGATAATGCCGATCCACGCCTTTTCCTTACTGTAGGTATCACTGGTTTGCCTTATGAGTTCAATAAAGATTTCATTATGGACAGAAGTTCTGCATGGAGTCGTTCTGGTGGTCTTTATGGATATAATGTAACATTGAAGCAGAATGTTGATCCTGCACTCATTGGCACATATCTCATCCAGGGCTCTTATTGGGCAAGTTCAATGAATCGTATTGTGTTCCGTTATGCTGATGTTGTTCTTGAACGTGCAGAGGCAGAGGCACAGTTAGGCCATGTTCAAGAGGCTATTGATCTTGTTAACCAGATTCGTAGTCGTGCTGCTGGTTCTACTCAGATGATAGCTGATTATCCTAACAAGTATGGCGTTCATTTCTATTGCAAGAACTACACAGGTTCTTACTCAAAGGATGAAGCCATCAAGATTGTTAAGATGGAGCGTCGTTTGGAGTTGGCAATGGAAGGCGAGCGCTTCTTCGACCTTGTTCGTTGGGGTGATGCACAGAGCGTTCTAACCAATTATTTTGCGAAAGAGAAAGAACGTGTTACATTCTTGAGTGATGCACAGTTTACAGCTAACAAGAATGAATATCTGCCTATTCCACATACACAGATTTCTTCTTCTAATGGTCACTACAAGCAGAATGTAGGTAATTGGTAATCTGCAGTTTAGTGTTAGGGAAAATATTTCGCTAATGAATTTAGAATCATCAAATTATGAAATCAAACAAATTATATAACAAGGCAGCTAAGGTATTTGCGCTTATACCTTTTACCTTATGCCTTTTGCTGTTGCTGGCAGCTTGTAGCAACGACAATTTGAGCGACCTTCAACTTGCAGGTAATTGTGCTGTTGAGTCTATTGAACTTGATGGAAAATATACAGGTGTAGTTGATCCTGTTTCACGTACCGTAAAAATAAAGGTGCCCGTAAGTTTCTTGAATAAGAGTGCCATGAAAGTTACCGCACTGAATATTTCAGAAGGTGCTAAGGCAAATATTTCTGTTGGTGATGTAGTTGATTTCAGTGCAGCCAAGGTCATGCATATTACTCGTGGTGATCTTTATCTCGACTGGACTATCAACGTTAAGAATGATGAGGCAAAAATAAAGTCGTTCATCATCAACGATACATACAAAGCAAGTATCAATGAGGAAGAGCACACTATAACTGCGTTCCTTCCAGCTACTGTTGATATAAAGAAAGCTATTCCTACTATCACCTATAGTGAGGATGCAACAATCTCTCCATTGAGTGGTGTGCAGACAGATTTCTCTGAGCCTGTAACATATACTGTTACCGACAATACTGCTACAGCAACCTATGTTGCTACTATCAAAACAGTATCTGCTCCTTCTGCTATCTTCCTTGGTGGTGCTAAAGCAACAACCATGGACGAACTTGTTCCTGAGGAGAAAGAGGCTTGTAAGTGGATGCTTGCTAACATTGAAAACTCAATGTTCGTGAGCTGGGATGAGCTGAAAGCTGGCAATGTAGATCTTTCTAAGTGTAAGATAATCTGGTGGCATTGGCAGAATCAGCCATCTGAAACCATTGGTGACTTCGAGAGCGCTGCAACTTCAACAGCTATGGGTGCACTAAATACTCTTACCGATTTCTATAGGAATGGTGGTGCATTCATTCTTAGTCGTGCTGCTGTTAATTTCGCTGCTAAGCTTGGTGCTATCAAAGATAATCGTTGCGCAAACAACTGTTGGGGCGCCAGCGATGATGGTGGTGATGTTATCAGTGCTGGTGGAGAATGGGGCTTCATGATGAAAGACGCCAACCACCCAGTATGGAAGAATATGAAACTCAAGGATGGTGAAATTAAGACTGTTGATGCAGGTTACACCATTTCTAACTGTACTTCACAGTGGGGTATGTGGGGCGACTATGATAAGTTTGATCAGCCTTATACCGTAGGTCACGAGAAGTGGATTAACCTCACTGGTGGTCGTATCCTTGGTCATGGTGGCGATGGTGCAATCTCTGTATGGGAGGCTCCTGCTTATAATGGCACTTTTGGTAAGGGTGGTATCATCTGCTTTGGTTCAGGATGTTACGACTGGTGGTCACCAACTTCATATACCTCTTATTATCATGATAATGTAGGTATTATGACAGGTAATGCATTCGATTACCTTACCAAGTAAGGCTTATGCTTGCATAGAGACAACTTCAATTATAAATTGTAAATGCTTATGAAAAAGATGATATATTCAATCGCAATTGCACTGTCAGCTGTAACGCTGACAGGTTGCAGCGACGATAAATTTGAAGGTGACGTTGCAAAAGATTGGGCAGCAACAACAGAGTTTTTTAACTCTACAGAGGAAAATGGTTATTCTACATATTACACACCAGCTATAGGTCGTGTTGGTGATCCAATGCCTTTTTATGACGAGAAGGCTGGAGAGTATAAAGTGCTTTATCTTCAGGAGTTTAACAACAATGCTCCTTTCCGCTACCATCCAATTTGGACAGTAGCAACAAAAGATGGTGCTAACTATCATTCGCTTGGTGAAACACTTGGTGTTGGTTCAAGTGATTTCCAGCAGGATGCTGCTCTTGGTACAGGTTGCTGCTATTACAACAAGCAGGATGGTTTGTATTATATCTATTATACAGGTCATAATCCAAATTGTGAGAATACTGAAGTAGTGCTTCGTGCTACATCACCCGATTATAAAACTTGGACTCGCGACAACTCATGGTCGTTGAAGGGTGCTGATTACAACCTTTCAAAGAATGATTTCCGCGATCCACAGATTTTTGAGGATAATGGTGTTTATCACATGGTAATAGCAACCCGTCAGGGCGACCCTAAGTTTGCTGATTTCACCTCTACAGATATGAAGAATTGGGAGTTTGCTGGTTCTTTCAATGCAGTATGGGATCGTATGTGTGAGTGCCCTGATATTTTCAAGATGGGCGATTGGTGGTACTTCATCTATAGCGAGGGTTATCAGACGACATGGAGCCGTAAGGTGAAATATATGATGGCAAAGAGCTTTGAAGGCTTGAAGGCTTGCTTTGGCGACCCAGGTGCTAACTGGCCAAAAGATGGTCATGAAGGTGTTCTTGACAGCCGTGCTTTCTATGCTGGTAAAACAGCTTCTAATGGTAGCGAGCGTCTCATCTGGGGCTGGTGTCCTTTCCGTTCAGGTGCTAATGTATGGGAAAAGAATATTAATGTAGGTGAGAAAGAACCAAACTGGAGTGGTGCTTTGGTTTGCCATAAGATTATTCAGCATGCTGATGGTACTCTTACCTTAGGTAAGGTAGATGCTATTGATGCAAAATATACTAATGCACAGGATGTGAAAGTTGTAGCTAACAATGGTTACACAGGTTCAGCAACAAGTTTCAAACTTTCTGGCGACAATGCTTTTGCACAGTTTGCACGTCTTGGTAATCACAACAAGATTTCTTTCACTGTTAAGACAGATAATAACTGGGATAAGTTTGGTATCTCTTTTGTTCGTGGTGGTGATTCTAAGAAGTATTATACCATCGTAGTAAATCCAGAGGATGAAAATAACCGTAAAATTAATTTCGAGGAAGAAGGTGCCGAAGGCAAGGGCTTTATCGAGGGTATTGATGGTTATTGGTTTGCGCGTCCTGCCAACAATGTTTACAATGTGACAATCTATACAGATAACTCTGTGCTCACCATGTATATTAATGATGTTTGTGCTTACACCCAGCGCATCTATGGTATGGCAAAGAACTGCTGGAGCATCAATAATTATGGTGGAAATATTGATGTAACCGATCTTACTGTAAGTCAGTATTAAAATGAAATATCTAAAACTATTCTTTACAATCTGTGCATTGGCTGTATTCTCTGCAGCCAATGCTCAAGAACTATTAGTTCTAAGCGAAAACCATGCTATGCTGCGTATTCCTGCAGGACATAAATACCTATTGATGCCTGTTGAGGAAAGTCAGGAGTATGATTATATCCGTGTTTCGGTTGATAACAAGTTGGTTAAAGAACTTAACTGTAAACTTGCAGTCAACAAGATTGACTATACTGTTCCTTTGAATCTTGCTCGCGTTATTAAAGAAGAAAAGGGTAGTGAGGATGCAAAGGGCGAAATAGTTATTGACATCACTTTCAATCGTAGCACAGGTAATCCTGGTGGTAGGATGCCAATAAGAAACTTTGCATGTTGGAAAGGAACAAAGGTTTCAAACACATTTGATATTACCAATCGTGAGAAATGGCGTCCTGTTTATCATCACACACCTAATTATGGTTGGATGAATGATCCTAACGGAATGTTCTACAAAGATGGCATTTGGCATCTTTTCTTCCAGTTTAATCCTTATGGCTCACAGTGGGAGAATATGACATGGGGACATTCAACCTCAAAGGATCTTATTCATTGGAACTACGAGGGTGAAGCAATAGAGCGTGATGCTTTTGGTACAATCTTCTCTGGTTCTTCTGTTGTTGACACAAGCAACACTGCTGGCTTTGGTAAGGGTGCTATAATTTCTTATTATACATCAGCTGGTCAGTCGCAGACACAGAGCATGGCTTATTCTACTGATAATGGTAAAACATTCACAAAGTATGCTGCTAATCCTGTGCTCACCTCAGAGATTCCTGATTTCCGTGACCCAAAAATTATCTGGCATGAAGCAACAAAGCGCTGGATTCTTATCCTTGCTGAGAAAACTCATGTTAAGTTCTATTCTTCTACCGATTTGAAGAATTGGACATTTGAGAGCAATTTTGGTGAAGAATATGGTAATCATGATGGTGTTTGGGAGTGTCCAGATATTTTTGAAATCAATGGTAAGTGGTTTATATTGCTGAATATTAACCCCGGAGGTCCTTTCGGTGGTTCTGCAACTCAATATTTTGTTGGTGATTTCGATGGACATAAGTTCACTTGCGAAGATGAACCAACCGAAACAAAGTGGCTCGACTATGGTAGGGATCACTATGCTACAGTTTCGTTCAACAATGCGCCTGATGGCAGAATTGTTGTTATTCCTTGGATGAGCAACTGGCAGTATGCTGCTCAGGTTCCAACAAAGCAGTATCGCTCGGCTAACGGTATTCCTCGTGACCTTAGTTCATTCGATTATAAGGGTGAAACCTATTTGTCAGTAAAACCAAGTAAGGAGGTATATGCAGCTTTTTCAAAGAAGGCAACAGGACACCTTTCAAATGCTTGTCGAGTTGATGTGCAGTTAAAGGGTAATGCCACAATAACTCTTTCAAATAGTAAAGGCGAGCAGGTTGTTATCAGCTATAATGCTAAGAACGAAAAGATATCAATGGATCGCACCAAGAGTGGTGAAGTTGGTTTTAGCGCTGAATTCCCAGTGGTTACTACATCACCAACTTATGGTAAGATAAAGACTTTGCAAATCTTCATCGATAGCTCAAGTATTGAGATTTTCGATGCAGCAGGTAAGGTTGCAATGACTAATATAGTGTTCCCAACAGAGCCTTACAATATAGTTAAGGTTAAGGGCGGAAAGGCCAAAGTGTTCAATTTGGCTAAATAATTGTAAAGTATAGCTCTAATTTTGTTACATGAACGAAAAGTTGCTTTCTTTGTAACAAAATTAGGGCTATAGTTTTAATAGTATTAACTATCTTTGTCAACGATAACTAAAAATTTTAAAATACCTATGAGTAAAAATCTAAAACTGACGATAATCCCTGTGATGTTATGTTTCTTTGCGATGGGATTCGTTGATTTGGTTGGAATAGCCTCTAATTATGTAAAGGAGGATTTAAATTTAACAGATACTGTTGCCAATATTTTTCCTTCTTTGGTATTCTTCTGGTTCCTTATTTTCAGCGTGCCTACTGGTGTGTTGATGAATAAGATTGGGCGTAAGAAGACGGTTATGCTGTCACTTATTGTTACTGTTGTTTCATTACTTCTTCCTATTTTGGGTGAGAACTTCACATTAATGCTTATCTCGTTCTCATTGTTGGGTATTGGTAATGCTTTGATGCAGACATCGCTTAATCCATTGGTTTCTCAGGTTAGTGGCGATGCTAATTTGGCGTCAACATTAACATTTGGTCAGTTTGTTAAGGCCATAGCTTCATTTATGGCTCCTTATATAGCAATGTGGGGTGCAATGGCTTCAATTCCTACCTTTGGTCTTGGATGGCGTGTGTTGTTCCCAATTTATATGGTAATTGGTGTGTTGGCAACATTGTTGCTTGGTGCATCAACTATTAATGAAGAAATAGCTGAAAAAGCAGAGAGCAATGGTGGTGTTCTCAAGGAGTTTGCCGACTGTTTCAAGCTTCTTGCTAAACCAATCGTGTTGCTTAGCTTCCTCGGTATAATGTGTCATGTGGGTATCGATGTTGGTACCAACACCACAGCTCCTAAGATTTTGATGGAGCGTTTGGGCATGACTCTTAATGATGCAGCTTTTGCAACATCTCTTTATTTTATTTTCCGTACAATAGGTTGCCTCACAGGTAGTTTCTTTTTGCGTGTGCTCAGTTCAAAGAGTTTCCTCATTATCTCTGTCATAATGATGGCATTGTCAATGGTGGGACTTTTTATTGGCGACAACAAGGTTGTTCTTTATATTGCTATCGCCCTTGTTGGATATGGCAATTCAAATGTATTCTCAATAATATTCTCTCAGGCAATTCTGAGTGTACCCGAGAAGAAGAATGAGGTGAGTGGTTTGATGATTATCGGTCTCTTTGGCGGTACAATTTTCCCACTCCTGATGGGACTTGCAAGTGATGCTATCGGACAGGTTGGTGCGGTAATAGTTATGGCAGTTGGTGTGGCTTATCTTTTCTGCTATATTCCACAAGTGAAAAAAATAAATTCTCACAGTTGAGAAAAAAAATACGAGATTATGGAAAAAGATAATCGTTATGTAGTCGGTTTAGGTGAAGCACTTTGGGATGTGCTTCCTGAAGGAAAGAAATTGGGTGGTGCCCCAGCTAATTTTGCATATCATGCAGGACAGTATGGTTTGAATACCATTGCTGTTAGTGCTCTTGGAGACGATGCTTTGGCTGAGGAAACAATCCAGCAGTTAGAAGAGAAAAAGCTGAGATATGAGATGCCTCACGTTCCTTATCCAACAGGAACTGTGCAGGTTGAGCTTGACACCGAGGGTGTTCCTACCTATGATATTAAAGAGAATGTAGCATGGGACAATATTCCTTTCTCTAAGTCTATTGAGGGTATTGCTCGTAATAGTCGTGCAGTATGCTTTGGTTCGCTTGCTCAGCGCAATGTGGTAAGCAGAGAAACAATATCGAAGTTCCTCGATCACACTCCATCTGATTGTATTAAGATTTTCGATATCAACTTGCGTCAGCAGTTCTATACCAAGGAAGTTATCCAGGAATCGTTGAAGCGTTGCAATATCCTAAAGATTAATGATGAGGAACTTATCCTTATAGGCAGAATGTTTGGCTATCCTGGTTTGGATATTGAAAACAAGTGTTTCTTGATTTTGGGTAAGTATAATCTTGATATGCTTGTGCTCACATGTGGTGTCAATGGTAGTTATGTGTTCACCCCTGGTAAGGTGTATTATCAGCCTACTCCAAAGGTTGAGGTTGCTGATACTGTTGGTGCAGGAGATTCTTTTACAGGAACATTCTGTGCTGCTATTCTTAATGGAAAATCGGTTGAAGAGGCTCATAAGTTAGCGGTTAATGTGAGTGCCTATGTATGTACTCAGAATGGTGCTATGCCAGAAATACCAGAGAGATTCAAGTTTTAAAAAGTTAGAGAGATAAGTAGCTCGGTAAATGAGTAAAGCATCTCTGTTAGGAGATAAATTAAATGGGTTCGAAATAGTAGTATTTTGAACCCATTTTTTATTTATGTTTCCATTACTTCTGTTTACTGTTTTTTAGGGTGTTGATGAAAACATTTTTTTTTCTTTTGTCACGTGCTGCTGTTTTCTTATGTGAGGCTTCATGATACTCTGCCGTAGCCGTGAAGAACACATCGCTGCTTGAGTTGAGAGCTGTCTCCACGCTGTCTTGTATCACACCGATAATGAATCCCACAGCAACAGCCTGCATAGCAATATCGTTGCCAATGTTGAAAAATGCACAAGCCATTGGTATGAGCAGCAACGAACCTCCTGCAACACCCGATGAACCACAGGCGCCAAAGGTGGCTATTATGCCAAGGAACAATGCCGAACCAAATGATACTTGCTGAAAATGCTGCTTATATTCATATCTGCAAAGATAATAAAAAAAGTAAAAGGGTAAAGGGGTAAAAAGGGTAAAAGAGTAAAAAGGTAATTCATCCTAAACGAATCCTAAAGGCATCCTAAAGGAATCTCGAATGTGGAGTTAGTCGCATTTCGTGCGATGTTGAGTTATACAATTATGAGTTTTTTTGCATTACTTTGCTGTAACAAGAGTTGGCTCAATAATTTATTTGTACCTATAAAAAATGCTTTTTCTGCATTTTTGGGGTACTTCTTCACCAACTCTTTCTCTTTTACCGTATCATTTACAATTTATCATATATCCATCTTAATTTCTTCCTCAAATTTCCATTGGTATTTCTTCATATCCACACATCCATTACTCTTAAACTGGACGCCTTCGGCTTCGAGAAACTTGCGCTGTTCGAGCCATCCAGGAGCTGGACGTCCTTGGACGTTCACGACACGATGACATGGCAAGTTGAGATGACCGGAGCCATGAAGTACGTGCCCTACCTGTCGGGCGTAGTCGGGATAACCTGCCAACAGGGCTATCTGACCGTATGTCATCACGCGACCTGAGGGTATCACTGCCACAATGTCGTAAACGGACTGACGAAACTCTTCTAAGTTGATCCTACTCATGATGGTTTGTTTTGCTGACAAAGATACAAAAATATCATGAATAGGATAGTTGTTAATGGACTTCTTGTTTCTCAAAGATTATTCGTACCTTTGCAGCAAAGACGAATATGTATGATTAAATATGTTGTTTTAGATTTCGGGGGTGTCCTCGTAGATTATAATTTCAAGAATTTCTTCGCTCATCTTCTGGGTAGTGAGGAGAGGGCTACGTGGTTCCTCGATAATGTGTTCACTGAGGAGATGAACAATAAACTGGATATGCAGTTGAAACCGTTCGGTGAATATATCGAGGAGTGGAAGGCAAGATGGCCTGAATATGCCCACGAACTGGATTTTTTCAACTTACATTATACGGATATTTTCACAGGTGAAGTCGTGGGCATGAAGGTGTTGATGGAGAAACTGAAAGCACAGGGATATCAACTGCTGGGCCTCTCCAACTGGTCGTCGAAGGTGAATGATGTGATGAAGAAGTTTCCTGATTGTTTCCGATTGCTCGATGGATATCTCGTATCTTATATGGTACATCAACTGAAACCCGCACCGGAAATCTATCAGTCGTTTATCCAAAAGTTTGGTATCAAAGCCGATGAATGTGTCTTCATTGATGACAAACCGAAGAATATCGAGGGAGCCAAAAATATTGGTATGAAAGGTATCGTCTTCAAGGATGCTCAACAACTGGAAAGAGATCTCATGTCGATTTTGCAATAATTTTACATTCATGATTTGGGGATAGCAGAATAAATTTGTATTTTTGCTACGAATTTATTATAATCTAACAAAACATGAAAAAACTCATTTTATCAACGATCATGGGAGTGGCCTCTGCCCTATCTATGCAGGCCCAATGCGAAATCAATTATTCACGTATCGTAGAAGATGGCGGAACGGGTAACTACAAGGCTATCATGGAAGAAGTGAAAGGCTTTGATGCCCACACCGTCTTCGTACCACAAGACCTCTCTAAGTTTAATGCCAAGAATCCTCTGCCTGTCCTTGTCTGGGGAAATGGTGCTTGTACGAACTCTCCTTGGGAGCATTACCGTTTCCTCAATGATATTGCTTCACAGGGCTATCTCGTCATTGCTACTGGTTTTATTCCTAAAGACGATACACCTTACGAGGGTGAGATGTCGACACCTGACCAGCAGATGCAGTCTATCGACTGGGCTATCAGCCAGAACAATGATAAGAAGAGTCCTTTATATCATAAGATCAACACAAAGGCTATCTGTGCGTCGGGGATGTCATGCGGTGGCCTACAGACTCTGTTCAACTGCGGTGATCCTCGCATCTCATGCTATATGATCTGCAACAGTGGTCTGTTCATCGATCCTTCCATTGCCATGCCTAACATGCCCATGCCGGGCAAGGAACAACTGAAGAAGGTACACGGACCTATCATCTATATCTTGGGTGGCGAAACTGATATCGCATACAAAAATGGTATGGATGACTTCCATCGCATCTTGCATCAACCTGCCGTAGCCGTAAACTATCCTGTGGGACATGGTGGTACTTACCGTGAGGCTCATGGTGGAGAGTTCCGTTTCCCTGCCATCGCTTGGCTTAACTGGCAACTGAAAGGTGATAAGCAGGCTGCCAAGATGTTCACCGGTGATAAACCTGAGATATTGAAGCGAGAGAAATGGACGATAGAGAAGAATCAACTCTTGAAGTAATTTTTCTGAAATATAAGAAGTGCCGGCAACAGAAGATACCGGCACATAAAAGAATCGAGTTGAATCCTTACGGCCTCAACTCGATTTTTGTATTAAAATATATGACAACGACTTATTTCTTCTGAGTTGCGGTCATAATGATCTCTGCATGATTGCCACCGGCGAGGATCACATTCTTGAGGAATGCTGATATTGCCTTAGCATCTGTAGCACTTACGGTCTTCTTGTAATCGGTATGCATGTCGATGCCACGCTCCACGAAAGTGCGGAGGACACCTAACCAATAGCCATTAGTCTTGGCATCTACATCAGCTTGCTTCAGGAGAATCTGCTGAGCCTTAACCAAGTCGGCAGCATCAGGATTAGCGATAGTCTCGTCCATACCTGTGAAGAAGCATGGTACGGCCTCTTTCTGCTTATCCGGATTGAGTTGAGCACTACCGGTAATAGTATATACGGCCTTGTTGGCATTAGGATCTACATCATAATCACTAGAAGCACCTGCATGATAAGCTGCACTCAGGTTCTCACGGATGCTACGATTGTATTTCATCTCGAGCAGACGACCTGCAATATCTACGACTACATTGTTCTGCAGGGTATAATCTACCTTGTTAGAACGCCACTCTTCGGTAGCCTGGCTCTGTGGATTAGCCATCTCCTTGGTGAAATTATTCTTCAGCTCACCCTTATAGGTCTGGAACTCTTTCACAGCAAACTTACTCTTAGAAGTAGGCAGCGATGCGATATATTGCTCGATGAATGGTTTGATAACAGCCTCATCAAAGTTTCCGACGAAATAGAAGGTGAAGTCCTTGGCATTATTGAAGAATGCCTTGTAAGCCTTCATGATAAAATCGTAGTCGAGTTTCTTCACATCCTCGCTCTTTGGAGTACGGAAGAACTTATTGCCCTTATAGATTGTACTGTTGACAGAATCCTGATATACCATATCTGGGTTCTCGCTCTGATTGGCCAGATAAGTTACATAGGTATTCTTCAGATTCTCGAAACTCTTCTCGTCCTTGCTGACAGCATTAAACTTCTGATAGATGAGTTGGAAGAGGGTCTCCAGATCCTTTGGAGTAGAAGCACCAGAAAGGCCGTGGTTATAGTTATTCATGAAGATATTAGCAGAAGCCTGCTTACCGGCAAGAGCCTTGTCGAGTTCGGTATTAGAGAAATTACCAAGTCCACTGGCTCTTAAGGCCATCGAAGCAAAGGTTAAGTTGGCAGCATCTTTCTCCGGATAATTTACAGCACCACCCTTATCGACTGCCATGAAGCGAACTTCGTCATCCTTGAAGTCGGTCTTCTTCAGAATTACTTTTGCACCATTAGAAAGAACGTATTGCTTATAACCCAACTTCTGATTCTCTGAGGTCTTGACGATTTTGCCGGCCTTTGGCATCTGTGCCACCAGTGGTTCTTGCTTTACGTTGTCCACATAAGCTTCTACCTTGGCATTGCGAACCTTAGCGACAACATCGGCAAGTTCCTTCTCTGTAGGATAGGTATTACCATCTTTCTCCTGAAGCATAGCAAAGGTTACGAGATTGGTGTCGCTCTCTGAGATATAATTCTTAGCATATTCGTTGACAGCCTCAACAGGAATGTTTGGCACTATCATGTTCATCAACTTATACTCATCCTCTACAGAAGGGATTGGTTCGTTGGCGATGAAGTTGGCAACATACTGACTGGTGAACTGTTCGTTCTTCATCTTGTCACGATTGGTATAAGCCTTCTCCAAAGAACTTAGATAGTCGGCCTTGGCACGGGCATATTCTGTAGCTGTGAAGCCATAGTCGTGCAGACGTTTCAGTTCGAGCAATGCTGCCTCAAGGGCTTCCTTGGTAAGACCCGACTTAGCAACTGTCTGCAACTGGAAAGCGCCTTTGGTACGAGATATCAGGAAATCACCCTCACCGGCACTTGCCTGAAGGAATGGACAATTTGGCTCGTTTGCCTTTTCTGCAAAGCGGGCATTGATCATACTGCTAAGAACATCCTTGATATAGTTCTCTATGAGATAGTCGACAGTACCCTTCAATGAGTCTGGACGAACTTCGTTCTTCATCATGGTAAGGATAACATCAAACTGCATCTCCTTATCCTTATCTACTACATAGATAGGTTTGTCATTGTCCGGTACCATCACAGGGATTACCTTAGCTGCATTGGCTGGCACCTTGATACCACCAAAGAGTTCCTTGATCTTGGCTTCTATCTTATTCACATCGACATCACCTACGACAATGATAGCTTGGTTGTCCGGACGATACCATTTACGATAATAAGCACGAAGGGTTTCCGGATTGCATCCGTCAATGATACTCATCAGTCCGATTGGCATACGATAGCCGTATTTGTTACCGGCATAGAGTGCTGGGAGTGAGCGCTCAAGCATGCGCTGCTGTCCTACCATGCGCATACGATACTCGTTATGTACCACATCACGCTCATCATCAATAGCCTTCTTGGTGAGGGAGATTCCATTAGACCAGTCTTTCAGAATCAACATACATGAGTCTACTGCTGTAGGACGAACGGTAGGTACATCGGTAAAGTAATAGACGGTCTGGTCGATGCTGGTATAAGCATTCAGATTACGACCATACTCTACACCGATACTCTGCAGATACTCCTGCAGATCATTATCCTTGAAATGGTCGGTACCATTAAAGGCAAGATGCTCCAAAAGATGGGCAAGACCACGCTGGTCATCATTCTCATTGATAGAGCCTACTTTCTGAGCGATGTAGAAACTAGCGACATGTTCAGGATAAGCATTGTGACGAATGTAATAGGTAAGTCCATTATCCAATCGACCGATCTTCACATTCTTGTCAACAGGAATCAATGGCATCTGCTGTGCCATCAGATTGCCTGCGCCGAGCAATACTACGGCGGCAACAAATAAACGTTTTAATCTCATAAATAATAATTAAAATTAGGTATTCTTATTTTTTTCTCTCATTACTCACACAGAAATCAGGGCTATGCTATATAGCATCAACCCTGAAAACTTACATAATCAAAAAACGGATGGTTTATCCTTTTATTGTTACCACTTCGTGGTTTTATCTTCGATGTCACCGGAACCGGCAACACTATTATTAACACTCTTACAGGTTCCTTTGAGGGTGATATCGCCAGAGCCTGCAACGGAGTTTTGTACATAACCTACATGATCCATAAACAAATCGAGGTCTCCACTTCCTGCTATGGAGTTCTCCACATTCTCTGCTTTGATACGTTTCATGGTTATACTGCCACTGCCGGCTATAGAGTTTTCTAGATTCTTACAAACAACTGATGGGACGGTGATGTCTCCGGAACCTTCTATTGAGAAGTAAGCTTTATCACCTTTCATCTGGGATTTGGATACAAAGTTACCACTTCCTGACAAACTTACACTAGATAGATGTGGACCTATTATATAGATTGTACCACTACAGTATTCGTTGCCAATGATCTTCACCCAGCTACCTTTTCTATCAAACTTCGAAGAACGCTCTTTTCTTTTGACGACAATTGTTCCGTTCTCGTTTTCTACTTCAACTTGTTCAATTGATTTCTGACTAGCAACGATCTTCACCTGTGGTTTCTCACCATATGCATACTCTACATCAAAGGCACCATAAGTTCTTAGAGCATTGAAATCAGCGACATCAATTACCTTCGTAACCTTAGGACTCTTATCCGTATCTGCACTACATTCTATACGACATGATGTCAAAGCCAAAACCATTCCTATCATGGCTATAAAATAAAATTTCTTCATCTCTCTATTTATTTAAAGGTTAATCCATTTATTATTGATTACTTGTATACGACCCATGATGCGGTAAGACAGATAATAATTGAAAAGTATTACCACAAAGAAACCGAGGTCGGTAAGTATATTGGTCAATGCACTATCATAGAAGTATACTGCATACCCATAATCACAGAGTTTTCCTCCTATCCATACGGCAACAATACTTAAACATGTTGTTACAGCAAAGATAATCGCCGTGGTAACAAGACAAGCATGCTTACGTATCAAGGCACCTCCTACCATATACAGAGAATGACCCCAGAAGTAGAGGATTAGGATAGCTTCCCCTAATGTCATTCTATCGCCTTTAATGACCAGATTACTATTTGAATGCCACAAAGCGTCTATGATATAACTGTTGGAAACGGTTCTGTCGATAGCAGAGTTCAATAGCCATTGACTAACATCGGCTGCCACGATTCCAACTGCAAGAAGAAGTATACTTCCTACCGTCACCATCAGATAGTTGGCGGCAAACTTCTCCAAGGTACTACCTGGAAGCATCATATAACTGATACGCTGTTGCTTGGTCTTCATATTTCCTACAATAGCGCCACCGCTGATGACCAAAAATACCGATCCCATAACAGTAGTAAGCACTGGTACGACATCCCCATCTCCACCTACTCTGCTAAAGAACATCATAAAAAAGAAGAGGGTAAAATAGATACCGAAGAACTTCTTTATCAATGTACCTTTACTATTTATCAACGACCATTCGGCCACATTTCTGAATCTATGTATATTGAAATCTATCATGACGTTCTTATAATTTTAATGTAATTCTTTCACGTGTCAATGCATTGAAGAGCAACTCTAAGTTGAGTTGGGTTTCCTCATCACCACTCTTGCGCTCACTCATCGTTATATAACCTTGCAAGGACGATTCCTTATAGACAACTCCATCCAGTTCACCTGGCTGGCGATATGAGAAACAGTAATGGTCTGTGATATTCACCGTTGATGTATCGAGAAGGATCTGTCCATTGTCCAAGACGATGATATGGTCGAGCATGGATTCTACATCATGCACCTGATGAGTAGAGATGATAATGGTTTGATCTTCGCGCATATTCTGTGCGATAACCTTACGGAACAAACTCTTTGAAGGAATATCGAGTCCGTTGGTAGGCTCATCCATCAAAAGATAACGGGTTCCAGAGGCCAGGGCAACACTCATATATACCTTCTTCTTCTGTCCCATAGACAACTCCTTGAGGTTGACGTTGCGACTTATCTCAAAATCCATCAGACACTTATAGAGTACATCTTCGCTGAAATTCGGATAAAACATCTTATGCATAGATACGAGTTGCTTCATCGACACGTTAGGCATCTCATATTCCTCCGGTACGATAAAGATATCGCGAAGAGCCTCCGGATCACGGTTCTTCATATCCTTACCATCTACTATGATATTTCCACCTTTCGTTCTCAACAAACCGGCAATAAGATAAAGTAATGTACTTTTACCCATACCGTTCTTACCCAGTAAGCCATAAATACAATTTTCCTGTAAGTTCAATGTCAGGTCATCATATACGTGATGACTGCTACCAGGATAATTAAAAGCTACGTGATTAATCTCTATCATATTTTTTTACGAATGTAAGTTTTTTACTTTTGTTTATTCCATGCTTCTTCGATATCCTTGATATCTACATGAAGCAACTTCATCTGGCGAAAGAGCTCCGGCAACGTGTTGTTGATGAAATCTTTCTTACGTGACACGAGTATCTGGTCATGGGCACCCGGACTCACGAAGTATCCCAGTCCTCGCTTGTTATAGATAATTTCATTCCGAGCCAGTAAATCGTATGCCTTCACGGCGGTGTTGGTATTAACCTCTAGTGTCACCGCATATTCCCTCACACTGGGGATACGATCATCGGCTTTATACGTGCCCGCGATGATGTCATCGCAAAGGCGCTCGGCCATCTGAATATATATTGCTTTGTCACTACTAAAATTCATATACTATATACTATTTTTAAGAGACGTTTCCTGATTCTTTGCTTTTAGGATTATTTGTTCATTTCCAGTTGACGACGACAGAACCTCTTATACGAACGTGGAAGAAGTACCAATCCGACGACGAAAGACAATCCCATAAGCACAACACTTATTCTCATGACGCTATTCACAATCTCAGTAAATATGATTCCGGAATCGCTGACATGATCGAATACACCTGAAGTTGCTATGTAAATTCCCATACCCAAGGCTCCAAACACGAATAAGGCACAATATATGCCTAAGCCCCATAATGCTGTATACAACCATGCATTGCGACGGAAACGGGTTCCGGCCCAAATCAATATCATACCTAAACCAACATAACTGATATAAACCATCGGTAGGTACATATTTTTGCAAAATCCTGTGACTCCCAATTCTTCCAACACACCGGAAGAACCATACAAGGCGAGACTTTCGTTTACAAAACCACTATTAAAAGGATAGATGACGAGTAAACTGATGGCATAGCCTAGACTATGGGCTACCAGGCCTGCTAAACTTATCAGTGAGACATAGGCGACACGACTACTCCACTTCTCCAGATTAGTAGCAGGAAGGGTAAGGAAGTCGATCTCCTGTTTTCTGTCTTGGAGATTTGCAAACACACGGGTCATGATAACGAAAGAGGCTATTCCCCAGACATACGAAGCATACGATGCTGCTGTCAATACGGCCATCACGTTTTCATGAGTAAAGAAGGCCAAGAACTTCTTGAGACTCTCCGGAGCTTTCGTAATATCCGTGTTTAAGCCTGCTATACTATCGGCACCGACAAATCCAAAACCAACAAGCGTATAAATAGCAAAGACAAGACCTGTGATGACTCCGAGGATGATTAGGATTTTCTTTTTATTGAGTAAGAAATCATTTTTGAGGAGTCTCAGGAATCTATTTCTGTTGAATTGTGTCATAGCGGTATCTTATTTGATTTTTTTGTTGATTACAGCGTTAAAGAAGAGCTCCAGATTAACCGGAGTCTCTTCAGCGCATTTTTTATTGAGAGAGATCGTTGCATTGCCTTGTAAAGATGGTTCTGTATAGATCACATTATCGTCTACATCTCCAAGACTGCGATATTCAAATGTATACTTTTCTGCAATATCTGCCATCGATGCATTGACCACACATCTATTGTCATCGAGGATAACGACATGGTCGAAAAGGCCTTCTACATCATGTACCAGATGGGTAGAGATGATGATGGTCTGATCTTCGCCCATACAGCGTGCCACCATCTTTCGGAAGATGCTCTTTGAAGGTATATCCAAACCATTTGTCGGTTCATCCATCATCAGAATCTTACAGCGGGTGGCTAAAGCGAAGCTTATCATCACCTTCTTTCTCTGTCCCAACGACAAACGGTTGAGCACCACACCTTCCGAGATACCGAACTCACGCAGATTGTTTTGCATCATCTCATAAGAGAAATCCCGATAGAATCCCGAACGCATCCCGAGATATTGCTTCAAAGAAACTTCGGGTAGTTCGAATTCATCTGGCAAGAAGTATATCTTCTCCAGTGTAGATATTTGACGCTCGGCTATATTCTCACCATCGATAAGCACCTCACCTACATTTCCTAAGTCATCGACTGTCGGGCGATAAAGTCCATTCATCAGAGCAAGAAGTGTGGTCTTACCGGCTCCATTCTGCCCAAGCAATCCATAGATGCTGTTTTCCGCGATTTCCAGGTCAAGATGTACAAAGACTTTCCGGTCTTGTCCCTTATACCCAAATGTCAAATTTCTTGTTTCAATCATAATCGTCTAGTTACTAATGATAAATGTAAGTGGTCAAAGTATGTAAGATAGAGTTCTTATTTTCCCAAGTTTCCTGTCACGGCATAATGTAAATCTTCTTGCGGATTCATGATCAAGACATTGTTTACCATGACATAGTCGTTATTTTTATTAAGTTCGTAAGTATTCACAGCCATAACGTTGTTCATAATCATTTTATAGTTCATCATCTGTTTTGCATCGTCAAACTTCTGTGTCTTCTTATTCCAATCGCGCCTTACAAGTATATATCCGTCAGGCGCATAGGTATATTTGAGTTCGTAAGCATTCTCCCAAGTGTTAGCGACTGAATTCCATCTCTTAACAGTCTTCTTCACTAAGCGATTCTCAGAATCATAATCATAAGCATACTGCAACTTATTGAAGAGACCTTCATCTGTAGACTTTAGTACACGTACAGTCTCCACCTTGTTGCCATTCATCTGAGCATTATAGGCAAAGCCACTCTGCTCCGGAGCATTCGCCATGTTGAAAAACATTGATGCTACTGTTGCTGCTGTGATAATTACTTCCATTTTCTTTAGTTTTTAGCGGCTGATTTAATTCAGCCAGGGGTGAGTCTTTATGGTTTATTATTCTCTGTTGTCATTTCTGTAGCAGTGTACTACTGTTGTATGACACTGCAAAGATATATACTACTTTGTTATCCTCCAAGTTTTTTGAGTAAAAGTATGCTGTATATTAACTTTATTTTAGAAATAAAGTCATACAAAAGCGAGAAATGAAATACTTTTTAAGAATTAGTGTACTACTTTGATAGCACACCTATATGTATTGGGCGTATTAGGTTTTAAATCTTCTGTATCCGGAATCCCTTCAACCAATTTCCCCAATACAAGCGTATTAGGAACATCCCTCCTCTGAAAGTCAACTCTATAGCCATTGCTATCCATACCCCCTTCAATCCCATACTCTGCGATAACCAATAGGCTAAGGTTAGACGCACAAACCACATCGAGCACAGATTGATGATGGCGGGCTTCAAGGTGTCACCAGCACCGACACATACTGAGGCTGTAATGATGGCTGCAGCAAAGAATGGTTCGGCAAAAGCCTCTATACGTAAGACGGTAGTACCCAACTCGCAGATGCTGTCAATGGGACTTAACAGACTCATCAGTTCTGGGGCGAAGATATACATCACCAGTCCCATGAAGGCCATAACAAGCATACCTAATCTCACGGTAAGATGGGCGAAGTTCCGACAAAGGTCCATACGCCCTGCCCCATGGGTCTGTCCTACCAATGTTGTCGCTGCATCACCAATACCATATCCTGGCATATAGCAGAGACTCTCCACGGTTATGGCGAAACTGTTAGAGGCGATGGCTATATTTCCCAAAGGTGCCACGATGAGGGTGCTCACGATCTGGGCTCCACTCATCAGTACGTTCTGTACTGCTATTGGTGCTGATATCTTCAGTGCATTACGAAGATATCCCCACACCCATACAAAGGGGATATGGTCGATACGGAGGGCAAGGATCTTGCTCTTGAAGATGGCAAGATAGGCCATCACACCGGAGGTGATGATAAAGGATAAGGATGTGCCGATGGCTGCTCCCACAACTCCTAAATGGAGTATATATATAAATAGGTAGTTGAAGACGATATCAAAGATGCAGTTGATGATGCTCATCATGGATGGGGTCTTCATATCTCCTGCGCATTTCAGCATACTTGCCGAGATGTGGAAAAGTAGGATGAATGGTAGGGTGAGAGAGAATATCAGAAAATATTTGGAACTGTCGCTGGCGATATCTGCTCCTCCACCTAACCAATATGGTAAGGAATGGTGTATGCCGATACCAATAGTGACAAGGAGTATACTGAAGAACACGCCGCATATCAAGGCATGACGAAAGACTTGTCGGGCTTTCTGGAAGTCATTTGCTCCGATGAAATGTGCCACCTGAACGGAAAAACCTGTCGCAAAGGCTCCCATCAATGATCCCATCAACCATGTGGTGGATTCTATCAGTCCAATACTTGCTGATGCTTTCGCACCAAGATGTCCTACCATGGAGGCATCAATGAAAAACATAAGCACAGAGGTAACTTGGGCCAGAATACTCGGAATACTCAACCCTACAATCAGATTCAACTTTTCTGTATTCGTAAGTTCCATACCATTACGAATACGCTCCAACAAACTGTCTGATTTCTTACTCATGCCTAATTTTCTTTCTCTGCACAAAAATAAACAAAAAAGGCGGTTCCGCAAAGGAATCGCCATATAATAACTTCAACTACTCTCAAATTCTTATAACCTCATCGTTAGTCCTGCAATCTTTACCTTATCCTAATACCCTGATCCTAAACAATCTTTATTTTACCTCAACTAACACCTTCTCTTACAATCCTAATTACCTTATAAACTAAAAACTAACTAACAATCTATATTTACCTGATCTAATACCTCTATTAACCTTTTGACACTGCAAAGATACGGCAACTTCTGCAAACGGCCATCGTTTTTTACAAATATTATACGTAAAAGCTCTTATTACTTGATATAAATCAAGTGATGTGCCCGCACACAACGTGTTATATAGCATATTTCTTCAACAAATCTTTTGACCTTCAACACCTCACTGACATGCATCGTATATATGACCGGAAACGCTAATATACCATTTCATGCGATGTGTCTCATTGTCACCGAATATCTGAGGACTTTGTAGACAAATCTCATAGGTATCATTAAATTTCTTGGGGCGCTCCGCTTTGTCATACTCTTCGGCTTTAAGTGCAATAATTTAATATCCTCACTCATGATTTTGTTTTTAAACCTTTTATTGTAAGTATTGCGATTGTTCACTTGAAGACAGTTTTGCAGTTCCATAGTGTATCGTAACTATTCTACACGCCATAACACTTTTTCGGACTTAGAATAAAGCGCGAATAGCAACATAAGATACCATTTTGGTCGTTAACGATGCATCGCAGTACCCTTTTGCATTTTCTTCGTTTACTAACGCCTTTCATACATTCGTTTACTAACGCCTTTCATACATTTGTTGCGTTATTAACTTGAATCCAAGGCGTACTGAGAATTTGACAATCGTAAATACAAAACGCTATTTCGATTTTTTCACGAAAGCTTTGGCCTTTTCTATCATTTCACGATTGCTTTCTGTATCTTTTAAAGTTGAAGAGTGTTTCAGAAAGAGTTTGTAGTAGTTCGTCATACCGACAGAATCTTTCAGACCGCTGTACATCTGGGCTATGTTATAATAGGTAATGGCTTTTGTTGGCTGACATTTCGAGGCTTTCTGAAAAGCAGAGATGGCATGTTCATAGTCATGAAGATAGAAGTAGGCCTCAGCCAAATCATTATACATGCCGAACAATGTTAGGCTATCGGGAACGGAAAGTTCGATGGCTTGCTCCATGTATTCTGCACTTTCCTTTGGCATTCCTATTTTCATACAATTTTTGGCCAGCAACTTGAGTATAAGTATGTCTCTGCCATTCTTTATTTGGTTGGCTCTTACAAGATGGTCGTATGCATTGTTGGCATCATTCATTTCGCCATAGCAAACGCCAAGTATGAAGCTTACCTCCAAACCCTTCCATCCTTTACGGTAGAGCTTGAGATAAGAACGTTGCGCCTCGGCGTAATCGCCTAACAAGTAGCTCGAATAGGCGTATTGTCGCCATACATTTAAGTTGGTAGTATCAGTCTCTAAATAACGCATTGTAAGTTGTCGAGCCGAATCTATTTTGTTCTTCTGCATCAGGTCTGCTGCAACCGATGTAATGATGTCAGCATCATAAGGATACTGCTGAAGAATTCGTCGCCCCCATATTTCCATGGCCATTGAATCTTGTGTATAGGAGTGAGCATAGTAGAGCTGTCGCATATCGTTGTGCGTCAAGCTGTCTGCTGGTATACGCAATAAAGTGCGGCCCTCTGACTGGTAATCGCCCTGTTTGTGGTAGCACTGAGCCAAACGCCTAAACACGGCAACAGAATCGTAGCCACATTGCAACCGGGTGTATAGCGATGCTGCTGCCGAGTAGTTGAAGGCCGAGAAAAGACTATCGGCAACGTGAAGACTCTTGATTTGGCCTTGAACACCAATGGTGAATAGCCAAAAGATGATGACGGTAAAATATCTCATAAATATGGTTCATTTTCTGGTTTTACTGAATCTTACAGGTAATGTGTATCTGATGTCGGTAGCTGTACCATTCGCCAATCGGCCCGGAGACCACCGTGGACATTGTTTCAAGAGACTAACCACCTGTTGCCCGAAAGCCTTATTTTGTGGCTCTAGCAATATCTGTATATCGGTGATGGTTCCCTCTTTGCTAATAGTGAACGCTACTATTACTTCGGCATTTTCATTCTCATGCCCATGTGGATATTTCAGGTTTTTGCCAACCCATACGAGAAACTGTTGAAAATTTTTATTACCCATAAATTTAGGGGCAGTAGCATCCCTTGAAATTACCTCAACTTCTTCTAACGATTTTCCCTGTGAAGTTTTTTGGGGGCAAGTCTGTTTGTTATATAAATATACACCTGCTATCACGCTTAATATTCCCGCTACAATAAATGCTATAAAAAGCAACACATTCTTTGTATACTTAGTGTGTTGTCCAATGATGTACACACGATCTTCGTTGTCTACCTTATGAATCATATCTTTATACGTTTAAAGTTAAAGTATCTCTCCATGATGTCCTTTAGACTCTTCACTGCATCCTTAGATGCCCCAATTGTGATTTTGCATCTTAGTTCACTATCAGCCAAGGTGATTTCTTTTCGTTGAATGTCTATCATGAAGATAAAATCACGATTAATAATTAAGCTTTTTCCAACCCTTATAAATCTTTCCGCTTCCAATCCCAATTGAGACTCTAACATTTTCTCAAAAGTATGAAGATTGAAAGAAAAAGTATATTTAGTACCATCAATGAGATTGAAGTTGGAGTAGCTGCCATCAGACGTTACACATAATAAACAATCTAATGGAATTTTAGCCATCTGACTTGTATTTGATATAATGATGTTATGTTGTCTCATTGAATAAATTTGTTCAATGCAAAGATACAATATTTATTAGTTAAATCGTTTATTCAAATTCCTGTTTTTTGCGAAATGAGTGGATTATTTTACGTAATGTTATTTATAGATTTGTTTCTCTCCAATTTTTCCTTTTATTTTAGCGAATATAAGCCTTTTATAAAACCAAGCATAGATTTCACACAACAAGCAAAATTATATAGTAATGGAAAAAAAATATCGCATAACTTTGCAGTAAGCTCGAAAAGTTTGAGCGGTTTAGTATTAACATTAACATAACAATGATGAAAACAAAAAGCCAAGTTTTTAAAAAACAAGTACTCAACTCTTCTGAGCTTGAGTCCGTGTTGGGCGGAAAGCGTCAAGCAACAAAAACCTATGATGGTGGAACGCTACAAGAGATTATAGTATATGACTTATGGAACGACGCAGATTAAAAATTCTTAGTAGCCAATTATCAATAAAATTAATCCTATTGGCTCTTTCTATGTTCATTGCTGTCGGTGGCAAGGCTCAAAAACAATTATCGGGTCTTGTCGTTGACACCAACGGGCAGCCTGTTATGTCAGCATCTGTGATTATTCAGTCAAGTAATACAGCTGAGCGTAATGTACAGATTACTGTAACTGATGTGGATGGAAAATTTCTCTTCCATTCCGTTCCTTCTCCATATCAACTTACCATTCAGCATATGTCGTATTCAGATTCATATGTGAAGGATAGTTTGTCAAATGTACGTGTCGTATTAAAGGAGAAGGACAACACTTTAGGTGAGGTCGTTGTTAAAGCCAACCGTCCTATGGTGAAAACAACAAGTGATGGCGGAATTGCATTTTCGGGCGAGCAAATCAGGCAGCGCAGACCGGTCGAAACAGCCCTTGATATGATAGAGGCACTTCCTATGATGATGAAAAGTGGAGAAAGTCTGATGCTTATGGGGGCGACTGAAACTTCAATTCTTATAAATGGGAAGAAAAAAATATTGTCTGATGAGCAATTAGCAAACTACTTGAAAACCATACCTGTATCAGAGGTTAAGTCACTTGATGTGTACTATAGCACGCCTCCTAAGTTCGGTGTGCGAGGTGCTTCGGTCAACATTGTTATGTCTGCTCCGAAACATGAAGACTTGCATTTTCGTGGCGAAGGGTTCGTGTCTGCCAATTATGGTAACAGTATGAAATTTGATGAGGGCACCAACTTTAGTTTGTCATCCAAGAAATGGTCGCTGAATGCTGGATATACTGAAAGCAATACTGCCAAGCTTCGTAATCAAACTCTCGAGACAGTGCGTACACTTGATGGTGTGGAACATCATGTTTTGCAGACAACCCAAACATCGTCCATATCAAAAGATAAAACGGTTGTTATGAATCTGACAGCTAGTCCAAATGATAATGTGGGGGTGGATGTTGATTATGTTTTCTTGCATAAGTCACCGCGAAATACCATTGATTTTAATTCATTGATAGATCAGCAATCTATTAATGGTAATACGTTTAGTCGGTATGGTTCGGATACTCACAATGTCAGAGTAGCCTTGACGTATAAAGATATAGAGATCGGTGGAGAATATGAGCACTTCAAAGAAGATGCGGACCAAATTGTTATGCTCGACAAAAAACAAAAAATAGACAATGACCACAACCAATCGTATAGAGGGTTAAATGTATATTTCAATGGTGAGTCTGAGTTGTTCAATCATACAATAGAATATGGTATTGACGGAACACTGAGAAATACCACCAACTACGTAGGCGAAAACGGGAGTTCAGAATCGTTGATGAAACAAAAAGAACTTGAAACGACAGCTTATCTGGGAATTCGAATTCCACTTGGTAAGAAGGGATTCATCAATACATCCATACAGGGTGAGTTTATCAATTCTACATATAAGCGAAATAATGGATATAAGGAGAAATTATGGCGAGATTTTGACATATATCCCACATTCATGTTGATGTATAGGTTCACTCCCCTGCACATTATCCAAGCCAGCCTGTCTTCCACTAAATACTATCCTTCTTATTGGGCCAATGCAAGCTATAGTTCGTACATTGATAATTACAGTAGGATAGAAGGTAATCCTCAACTGAATCCATCAAGAAAATATGCGCTCAACGTAAACTATATTTTGAGAGGTAAGTATATCATTGGTCTGTTTGGTGAAAGCCATCAGAACTACTTCACTCAACTGTTGAAACTGAAAAACGATGAGATAGCAGCAGCCTACAAATATTACAACATACATAAGAGTCAACGGTTTGGGGTGATGGCAATAGTTCCGCTAAATTTGATACATGGCTTTGAAAGCAAGTTTACTTTAATGGGGTTTTATATGCATCAAGAAGGAAGCATTGATGAAATTACATTGGATAAAACAAAGGTCTCTGGAAGGGCGAGCATTTCTAATACTATCAATTTATTAGGCAACAAATTGATGGCAGAGATTGATGGATGGGTGCAGCTACCGGTTATTCAAGGACTTTATGACGTTAAGGCTATGTGGAATATAACATCAAAAGTAAGCTGGAAAACTCCTATCAAAGGAATGTCGGTTTCCATAAAGGTCGACGATATGTTTAATACGCTCAGAAGTCGAGTTCAATCGAATGTACCCCAACAGAGTTTTTCTTTCCGTAGTTATGGGGATAGTCGCATTTTCAGTCTTAGGCTACGTTACATATTCAATGGATATAAGGCAAAAGAAAGGAAGACAATTGTGAATGACAGGTTAGGATTTTAGAACTATGGAGATTATTCTTCAACATGACTCTATGCAGTGTGGCATAGCTTGTCTAAAAATGATATGCCAAAATTTTGGAAAGGAAGTGTCTTTTAGCTTTCTTTCCAATATGTGCGGTTGTACAAATGAAGGAACATCTTTACTTAGTATATCTGAAACAGCAAAAAAAAATCGGTTTAACACCAATTTGTTACAAACTTTCATTGAGTGATTTCTGCGAAGTTCAAACTCCATGCATCCTCCATTGGAACCAAAATCATTTCGTGGTTTTGTATAAAGTAAAAAAAAACAAAAAATTCTATGTCGCAGACCCTGGCAAGGGACTTGTAAAATATAATCTTAAGGAGTTCAAGAGTCATTGGATCAGTACACGGTCTAATGGTGAGGAGACAGGCATAGCGATGTTCTTGGAGCCTACACCCGCTTTCTATTCCCGTAAGGAGGACGGAGATGGTGAAAAGAATAAGAATCCACGGTCGTTCCGTTTTCTCTTCGGCTATGTGAAGAAGTACAAGCGCTATTTCGGACAGGTCGTCTTAGGCATGGTTTTGGGCAGTTTGTTGCAGCTTGTCCTGCCTTTCCTCACCCAGCCCATCGTCGACGTGGGCATCAAGAACCAGAGCATCGGCTTCATCCGCCGGTGGCTGTTGCTGCATATCTCCATGAGGGTCAACATCTCGCTGGTGAGCGACTTCTTCATCAAGTTGTTGAAACTGCCGATGTCGTTCTTCGACACCAAACTCATGGGCGACCTCATTCGCCTTTCCCTTGCAGTCCTTCCCCTTACAATCATTCTCTTTGTCTTTTGAGAATATCGACTGCGAAAGCGTCGCGCCAAGTGCCGTCTCTATCATGCTAAGAATCTCTTTCCGTGCGACGACTGTCACTCGCTCCGAGAGTTTGACCGGGTGTAGCTTTCCCCGACTGACCATCGTATAATAAGTTCTCAGGCTGATGCCGAGCAGTTCAGCCACCTACCGCGGACGATAGAACTCCTACCGCAGACTTACGTTGACAACGCTGCCGCCCGAACTGTTAAGTTGTGTTTCGCTTTTCTTTCCCATAGTGCTTGTTCTTGTGGAAAAATCCGTAACTTTGGGGTGACCCAAGAAAAATGTCTTGCTTTATGCGAGACCGGAACGAGAGCAGGAGGTGAGGTCTCCGCTTTTAATCCCTCTCTTGTTCTGTTATGTATTTTGCTAACGCAGCAGCTGTATCAACCATTAACGTGACTAAGCCGCACATGTATCAACCAAATATAAAAGTAATGTTTAACCGGGTCAACCAACATTAAAAATAAGGCTTAAAGTAGTCAACCAAAAACGTTAAACTACCCCGGTCTCTTGTTCCGTGCAGGATGGAGAAGTTCGAAGGAGTTGGAAAACCGCTTTGGTGAAAGCCTTGAGAGGATGATAGCAGTAACAGATCGACACAGTGCCTATTTTGCCTTACACTTATTGAATCATCAGGTTTGTCTTGTATCTATATTTAGGGAACTGCAATATCTGGACAAGCTTGACACAACGCAGCAATGGTCCGGAGAAGTTGAGCAGCTTTTGAAGGAGGCAATCCACGAAAGGAATACAAGGCCAGACTAGTGTATCGAAAAAGAACAGTGGCTCAAAAGGCATGACGCTCTGCTCAAAAAGAAATTGGAAGGATTTAAGGAACAGTTTCAACGTCTCAAGAACGGCCTTATAAAATGCAGGGATTACATTTTTCAACTTTCTGGAAGATCCTTTGATTCCTTCTGACAACAATGCAAGCGAACGCGGCATAAGGAAGTTGAAGATTAAATTGAAGAACTCTGGTACTTCTAGATCAGACTTAGGTGCAGATGCTTTCTTTGACCTACATTCCATCATAGAAACGGCGAAGAAACATAAGCAGATACCATTTGAGGCAATCCGAGCACTATTTAGTGCCACGGACAGCACGGTCGTATCTATCGCTGAATAGTTACTTTACCTTCTGAATATGTTATAAAATCTAAAAAATCCGTGGGATGAGAGTTTTTTACACTTTTGTGTAGTGCATGTATGTATTATAGCATTTACTTTTGCCACAAACAATTATTTAGTTATGGAACAAAGATACAGTAGAAACAGGCTCTATGTGAGCGAGAAAGAACAAAGTTTGATCAAGGATTACAAAATATTCCTTGGTGGTGCAGGTATAGGCTGTATCGTGGCTGAATGTGCCTTGCGGTTTGGTTTTGAGCATATTACAATTGTCGACGGTGATAAGGTTGAGAAAAGCAACCTAAACAGGCAGAACTATACGGAGAATGACATTGGCAGATACAAGGCAGAGTGTTTGGCTGAGCGTTTGCTAAGTATCAATCCAAATGCGCAGATAGATTACTATACGGAGTTCCTTACCCCTGATAACATAAAAGAAATGTTGAATGGCCATAATGTAGCCATCAATGCATTGGACTTCAAGGACGATACGCCTTTTGTTTTTGACAAAATCTGCAAGGAAAGAAAAATCCCCGTACTCCATCCATATAATTTTGGGTGGGCAGGTTTTGTTACGGTCGTTGACCCATTGGGACATTCTTTATCCGAACTGGCAGACGAGCCTAAGGGATTTGAGCTAAAGGTGGCTGAGTATGTAATCGGGCACGGGGCTTTCTGGAATCAGCCAAAAGAATGGTTGGATAAAATCGTTACTCAATACAGGGAAGAAAGCGAAACGCTCCCACCTCCGCAACTGTCCATAGCATCATGGATTGCAGCGGGATTATGTACAACGGCAATGTACAATCTTGCCACTGGAAAACCTGTGAACTATTTTCCAAAATTCTATTTCTCCTCACTTTTGCAGTAAAGTGAAATATCGTTTTAGAACAATTTGTTTAAAGTTGCCCTTGAAATAGCTTCTGTAATATTCGCCACGACTAATTTTTCAAAGGCGTGGCGTTTATAGAATTTAATAGTGTCCAATGAACGGCACATCCTATCCGAAATTTCCGTCATGGTAAGTCCTGCTGCCGACAACCGTAGCACTTCAATCTCTTCTTCTTTGAGCAATACACCCTTACATTCTTTCCACCAATGACTTTCAAAAGAATATCTCCAATAGTTGCAGAGCCCTTTTTTATGAAATTCAACATGCCCGACAGTTTTATACGAAGACAGCGATACGACACACATTCCAATCCATATTTTGCCCTCATCGGTCAATAGAATAGGAGTAAGTTGGTGGTTGATTAGTTTGCTCTTTGCCCCACTGTTCAGATGAAAATGATATGACATAGAGCACTGGTATTTGTCAACATCATCGAAGGTATCAAAGAACTTAAAGCCACTGCTGTTCAACTCCACGAGCATTTTCTGCTCTTCCTCTGGCACGTGCTTCGAATAAAAACTATACCCCAGTTCCTTAACTTCCTTTGCCGTATGACCACAAAGGAACAAAGGATTATCTGATACATAAAGAAACTCCTGCTTATAATAGTCTATCAAGTAAACACTCTGATAGGTTACACGCGCAAAAGCCTCTACTGTATGAATCAAAGTGGAAAGCACTTTTGAATCATAATCCGGTGCATTACGTACGGTATTCGATGCGATAAAGAAGTCTTTTACATCTGTCATATGATGAATAATATTAGAAGCTTTACTCTAAGCTGTTAGCAAAGATATATGTTTTTTTCGGAATGACATCAAAAGACTACACTAAAGTGTAAAAAGTAAAGCAGAAAAAGGAAAATTACCCAAAAGTGTAGTATCCCATATTTGAAGAGCCACTATTTTTGCCGTATAAAATAACTATAAAAGGATTATTATGGAAAAGAAAGTCGCGTCATTCAACGAGTATGAGATATTCATGGCAGATAAATCCAGTCTGAATGAAATCGCCAATTTCGTAGTCAGGGAGAATTACTCCCACCACATGTCTTCATTTACAGGGGAAGATATAAACAAAGATATTAAATCCGTGCTTGAAGAAGAGGAATATCTGTATGAAGACAAGTCTCACATTTATATTGCAAGAGATTCCTTTGGGAAAATGATTGGCTGCATCAGGAGTTTCCATTGGGATAAGCACAAGATTCTTCCAATAGAAAAGGTATATGGTATAAACCCTTTATCTGCTATACATAAGGAAGCAAAATATAACTATTGGCATATCGGACGCTTTGCCGTTGCAAAGGATTCGGGAATATCTACATTGACATTGTTCAAGCGGTTGATGGCATTGGCAGTAAAGCCGATAGTTGAGGACAAGTACAGTTATATGATAGCAGAGATTGACAGCAAACTACTGAAAGTAATGAAGGTATTGGGATTTGGCACACGTCAAATAGGGGAATCCATAGACTACCTGACATCGGAGACTGTTCCTGTATGTTCCAGTAAAAGAGGTATCAAGGGATTCTTTTCCAAATATGGTGAACTTTGCAAGGCTGCATGATTACACTTTTGTGTAATATTTCAGACAACAAATTCAGAATTACACAAAAGTGTAACGATATAATTTGGAGATATAAATATATTTGCAACAGAAAATAAGCCTATTATCTAGACATTGCAAAGATAGCAGAAGAAAATCTTTTTCTATGCCAGATTCCAGATGTACAAGGGCTAAAGATATAAATGTAATATGATGAGGGAAATTATTTAAATGTTATAAAATAATGAAGCATTTTTTTATGATGCTCCTGTTTCTGATGTTTTCCAAAGGAGCATACTCTCAAATGAGTGTAAAAGGAAACATTGTAGATGAGAACGACAAGGAAGTATTTGGATGTTCTGTCAGAATTCTGTCGTCAGATTCAACATTCTTATTTGGTGGCGTAACAAATGATGTGGGTGAATTCCATATTAAAGGTATAGAATCGAATAACTTTATCGTTCATCTGTCATATGTAGGCTATGAAGACCAATATATTACCTGTAAAAATGCATCGGATGATGTTGATATGGGAAAGATCAAACTGATGGTATTACCAAAGACTTTAGGTGAGGTAAAAGTCATTGGTAGTAATAAAATTCAGAAAATTGACAGACAGATACTTATTCCTAGCAGTCTGCAACGGAAGGCATCCAGTAATGGACTTTTGTTACTGCAGAATTTAAGTCTTCCACGCATTGAGATCAATTCTATTAACAATAGCATAGAGATGACTACAGGAGGGACAGTTGAATTACAAATTAATGGAGTAAAGGCAAAGCTTCCTGAGGTGAAATCTCTAAGACCTGACGATATAGCAAAGGTGGAATACCATGATAATCCGGGATTGCGTTATGGAAATGTGGGAGCTGTCATTAATATTATTCTGAAACGGAGGAACTCAGGTGGAAATTTCTCAGTCGATTTAACCAATGGCATAAATAAAATCGGAACAGGAGATTATAATGTTTCCGCTAATTATCATTTTGGAAGTTCGTCTTTCAAGTTTATGTCTAATTGGGAACGCAGAGATTTGAAATGGATACGCGAGAATGTTGAAACCTTTAATGGAACAGCGACTTCACTATACAATGTGGAAACAGGCTTGCCTACAAAGGTAAAGTATGACAGGATGAATTTCCTGTTAGGTTATGACTATAGTAAAAACAACAATCTACTAAGTATCAACTACAGACAGTCATATATGGATATGCCCTATTCCATATCAGACAGAGAATCCGAGCTTACAAGTGCTGGACAGGAATATAGAATATCCGATCATGAGAATTCGAGGGAAAATATACCTTCATTAGATATTTATTACCAGACAGAATTGGCTAAAGGTAAGAATCTATTTATTGATGTGGTAGGAACCTATATCAATACTAAGGACAATAGGCATTTTGCTCAAAGAGGAGTAAATTCTGTTGAGGAATATGCATCGCAGACGAAAGGTAATAAATATTCGCTCATCGCTGAGGCTATCTATGAGCAAAAGATTAAAAATTCCATGTTATCACTTGGCATAAAACATAATCAGGCCTTCGTTTCCAATAATTACGGTGGAACCATCAATGCGAATATAAGCATGCGAACAGCTGAGACCTATGGGTATGTGGAATTTATGTCTAAGGTAGGGAAATTGGTATACACCATGGGTAGTGGTGTAATGAGAACATATAACAGTCAGGGAGATGTAAGCCAGAGTAAAATTATTTTTCGGCCAACACTTAAATTGTCATACAATCTGACCAAGAATTTACTTGTTAGATACACTGGCTATATTTCAGGTTATTCTCCATCATTATCAGATATGAATGATGTGAGCCAGAATATAGATAATTATCAAGTTAGACGAGGTAATCCTAATCTTAAGACCGTGATGTTCTTCTCTAATGATTTGACCATCAACTGGAAGTATAAATGGTTGGATCTGGATTATCTTATCAGATACAGCTTTGATGACAAGCCTTTGATGGAGACGACATTGTTCGAGAATAACAAGTATATACGTACAATGGAAAATCAGAGGGGGTTTCATCGATTGCAGAATAATTTAAATTTGAAGCTGATTCCTTTCGGTGAAAATTTTCAGATTAATGTCAGCACATACTTCAACAGATACATAAGTGAGGGGAATAATTATACCCACACCTATTCTGATTTCGGTGTAAATGGTTCTGTTACCTTTCTAAAAGGTAATTGGTTCCTGATGGCTAATGCCAGCAAAGGGCATAAAATACTATGGGGAGAGACTTTAACCAAGGAGGAAACTCTACATTCGATATCTGTCGGCTATAATAAGGATAACTGGGGTATACAAGCTCAGATGTTGAATCCTTTCAGTAGCAGGTATAGTCAGTATGTAGAAAACTGGTCAAAGCTGGCTCCTAACAGGCAGGATGCTTTTTCGCATGACCTGAACAGAATATTCATGCTTGAAGCATATATCAACGTAGACTTCGGTAAACACAAGAACAATGTAAACAAACGAATAAATAATAGTGATACCAATTCTGGCATTTTGTCAGGAAGCAAATAGAAGGTATAGCTATGATTGATTAGATATTTAATTTATGCGCATTTTAAATATAAAAATAGAGGTAGCTGAAAATCTATAAAAGAGTAAGCATATAACTCTAATCCTTAAAAAAAATGGAAAAGAAAATTTTAAAATCAATGGAAAGTATTGTTGAAGGCCGCACGGATAGCGTGCATCCACGACTATGTTATGTCATTGCCACTGAAGTACAACACGAAGATAGGACGTGACGGCGTGGGACTGAGCCAGGGACAGCGGCAGCGCATCCTTATCGCCTGTGCGGTGTACAAGAATCCCGACTACATCTTCCTCGACGAGGCCACCAACTCGCTCGATGCCAACAACGAGCGGGCTATCGTGGAGAACCTCGACACGTTCTATCGTGGCAAGACCGTCGTCATCGTCGCCCACCGCCTGAGCACGGTCAGGAATGCTGACCAGATTGTCGTCATCGACCATGGAAAGGTCGTCGAGACGGGCAACCACGAGACGCTGACAGCAAAACGTGGTGCATACTACAATCTTGTCAAGAATCAGTTAGAGTTGGGAAACTGACGAAAGTCATCTGCTATCGCTTAGCAGAAGAGCAAACGAAAAAAGATACAACCAACCGCAACAAGACTTTGAAATATGGACAACAACAAGAATGACATAGACAACATAGAACTGCGGAGTGAGAAGGTGCGCCACATCATCGGGCAGGTGCCTCCAGCCCTTGTACGAACCGGAACGTTGATCATTTCCCTTGTCGTCATCGCCCTTGCCATCGCTTTCTACACCATCCGCTATCCCATCACGATAGAGGCGCAGGGCAAAGTCACCACCAACGATACTGTAGAAGTCCTTGTTCCTTACAAATACCTCTATCTCTTTGATGAGCCGCGCACGGCACGCATTACCCTTGAAGGACAGGACGATGACGTTGCCCCAATCGTGTGTTCCATCACCAACCACAACGACAAGCTGCTCGTCGTAGACGGAAACCATTATTTTACCGCTAAGACTTACATCCGTTCTAATGGAAGCAACGTACAGCCTGGATTGAAGGTCTCTGCCCGTATCGTTGTCAGCGACAAAACGCTGTGGCAGCAGATATTCAAAATGTATTAATGCAATTAGTAGTTGTGGGCATTTTCTATAGTTTACTGATTATGTTAGACTTTCTAGATGCCCTAATCTTATATTAAGTTCAATTACTTACTGCCCATATATTGTATTTTGCAAGCCCTGCTCAAGTTAACAAACCTTTCTATTCCTTAACATTCAACCGAAGAAAGAGGCTCATAATTCGCAAATTCAGAAATAATAACGGGTTTATCATGAATATTTAAAATATGAACAAAATGTATTTGACTGATTATCAGCGAGTTGAGATTTCGGCATTTGATTTTATTCTCGGAAAATACCGGATTTGTAGCATTTCTTAGTTAACTGCATAAGGCTACAAATCTATTCGCGTAAGTTTACGAAGTTAACTGCGTAAGCTGATGAAGTTAACTTCGTTCAAAAACACAACCTTTTGAGGATTGTTTTCGATGCTTTTTGAGAGTGAAAATGCAGTTATATGCTCTAGATGAAGCAAAATTCGGAACATTTTTTCTTTAACAGTTCCGCGATAAAGTTTAAAAATTGTGAAGCCGAAGTGGACTCGTTCGGGTTGCAAATAAAAATAAGGGTATGCCGTAATGGCATACCCTTATACTATATCTATATTATATGTGATATTATACCTTATTTAATATATACCTTCTCTCCTGCTCTGAAAATACCTACAAGTTTGATATTAAACTTCAGTGTAGAATAAGCTGGAATATATGCGGACGTGCCCTTGGTACCTTGATCGCTTGTACCATAAGCCAACGAATAAGGAATATAGACTTCCCATTCGTCACCTTTGTGCATACTCAACAAGGCTGTAGAGAAGCCATCAATAAATCCTAATACTGAGTTCTTACTAGGACGTGCTGTCAGCTCACTGAACTTTCCTGTCCACGACTTATTAAAGCAATGGCCATTGATCAGATAACCGGCATAGTGGACAACCACGGAATCTGTCGACATCACACGCATCGTATCCGTTCCACTCTTCAGCACCCTCGCAGCGATATAATCCTCATCATTATAAACGAGTTTGTTAGTACTGTTTGAGGTCTGTCCAACATATGAATACTTCAGCAAGACTTTCCAGTCAGCCGTATTGTTTCTGGCTATCTTCAGCGTATCACTGAAAGCCTTCACATTACGCTCCTGCCAATTGGCATAAGTCGTGTCCTCATCGGTATCCTCGCTACATGATGTCAATGATACCATTGCCATCATGCCTGCGAACATATAATATTTTAGGTTCTTAAGATTCATCACTTATCTAATCCTTCGATTTTCTTACCTAGTTTCTTCAATACAGAAGTGATACTTACACGGTCTTCGATGATAGAGCGCAACTGATCGATGTCTACACGCTCCTGCTTCATCGTATCACGATAACGTAATGTTACCTTATGATCGTTTGGAGTATCATGGTCTACGGTGACACAGAAAGGTGTACCTACTGCATCCTGACGACGATAACGCTTACCGATAGAATCCTTAGGATCGCCATAGTGAGTATTGAAGTGGAACTTCAGATCGTTCACGATGCTCTGTGCCAACTCTGGCAGACCGTCCTTCTTATCCAATGGGAACACAGCACACTTCACTGGTGCCAATGCCTCTGGCAACTTCAATACGATACGGGTATCACCATTTTCCAGTTTCTCCTCGGTATAAGAATGACAGAGAACAGAAAGGAACATACGATCTACACCAATTGAGGTCTCTACATCGTATGGAGTATAGCTTTCGTTCTTCTCAGGATCGAAGTACTTGATATTGGTCTTAGAATACTTCTCATGCTGAGAGAGGTCGAAATCTGTACGAGAATGGATACCCTCTACTTCCTTGAAACCGAAAGGCATCTTGAATTCGATATCGGTAGCTGCATTAGCATAGTGAGCCAACTTCTCGTGATCGTGATAACGATAGTTCTCGTCACCCATGCCGAGAGCCTCATGCCATGCCAAACGTACTTTCTTCCAGTACTCGAACCACTTCATCTCTGTACCCGGCTGGCAGAAGAACTGCATCTCCATCTGCTCAAACTCACGCATACGGAAGACGAACTGACGAGCAACAATCTCGTTACGGAATGCCTTACCAATCTGAGCGATACCGAAAGGCAACTTCATACGACCGGTCTTCTGAACATTCAGATAGTTCACGAAGATACCCTGTGCGGTCTCTGGACGAAGATAGATTTTGCTGGCAGCCTCTGCTGTAGAACCCACCTCGGTAGAGAACATCAAGTTGAACTGACGAACATCTGTCCAGTTCTTTGTTCCAGAGATTGGACAAACGATGCCCTCATCCTCGATGATCTGCTTCAGAGCAACCAAGTCTGGTCCCTGCATAGCCTGAGTGTAGCGGGCGTGCAAGTCATCACGCTTCTTCTGATAATCAAGAACACGAGGATTAGTAGCACGGAACTGAGCCTCATCAAAGCTCTCACCAAATCGCTTGGCAGCCTTCTTGACTTCCTTCTCGATTTTCTCCTCATACTTACCGATCTGATCTTCTATCAAGTTATCAGCACGATAACGCTTCTTAGAGTCACGGTTATCGATCAATGGGTCATTGAACGCGTCAACGTGACCACTGGCCTTCCATACGGTAGGGTCCATGAAGATACTGGCATCGATACCTACGATATTGCTGTGCAGCAATACCATACTCTGCCACCAGTACTGTTTGATATTATTCTTGAGCTCGACACCATTCTGACCATAGTCGTAAACGGCTGAGAGACCACCATAAATTTCTGAACTTGGAAAGACGAAACCATATTCCTTACAATGGCTTACTATCTTCTTGAAAACATCTTCTGCCATGACTTTATATATTTTAATAATTTAGGCGCAAAGATACAAATTTTTTCCGGAAGGACGAGCGAATTTCCTTATTTAATGTATGTGTTAACATCAATTAAGTTCATCTATACCCTGAATTTTGCCGTTTCGATTTTTTTTCTTATCTTTGCATAAAATTTTGAAAGACATCTATGGACGACGATAAGAAAAACAAACTCAACGGGGAAGAGGAAGAACTCGAGGAGGAATTATCCACGGATACTCATTCCGATTATAAGCCTGCCGACAGATTCGACGCTTCTGCCGTTCATCACCTTTCGGGTATGTACAAGAACTGGTTTCTTGACTATGCCTCATACGTTATCCTTGAACGTGCCGTTCCGCACATCGAGGATGGCCTGAAACCTGTGCAGAGACGTATCCTCCATTCTATGAAAAGAATGGACGATGGACGCTACAACAAGGTGGCCAACATCGTAGGACATACCATGCAGTTCCATCCTCACGGTGATGCTTCTATCGGAGATGCTCTTGTGCAGTTGGGACAGAAAGACTTATTGATCGACACACAGGGTAACTGGGGAAACATTCTTACAGGTGACCGTGCTGCTGCACCTCGATATATAGAAGCCCGACTTAGTAAGTTTGCCCTCGAGACGGTATTCAATCCTAAGACTACAGAATGGCAACTTTCTTACGATGGAAGAAACAAGGAGCCGATCACGCTCCCTGTAAAATTCCCGTTGCTGTTGGCTCAGGGTGCCGAAGGTATCGCCGTGGGTCTGTCGTCAAAGATTCTTCCACACAATTTTAACGAACTATGCGATGCTGCCGTTCATTATCTCAAGGGTGAGGAGTTTCATCTTTATCCTGACTTTCCTACCGGTGGCGCTATCGACGTGGCCAAATACAACGATGGTCAGCGCGGTGGTGTGCTAAGGATAAGAGCTAAGATTGAGAAACTCGACAATAAGACGCTCGTGATCCGTGAGATCCCGTTCGGGAAGACGGCGAGTTCCCTTCAGGATTCTATCACGAGGGCTATCGAGAAGGGTAAGATCAAAGCCCGAAAGGTAATAGACATGACTGCACGAGAGGTGGAGATCCAAGTACAACTTACTCCGGGAACTTCATCTGACAAGACCATTGATGCCTTATATGCTTTCACCGATTGTGAGGTCAACATTTCACCTAACTGCTGTGTCATCGAAGACAACAAACCGCAGTTCCTTACCGTCAGCGAGGTACTGAAACATAGTGTCGACCGCACAATGGGACTGCTCCGCAAGGAACTGCAGATCCGCATGAACGAACTCAACGAGCAACTTTTCTATAATTCGCTCGAGCGTATCTTCATCGAGGAGCGCATGTATAAGGAGAAGAAATTCGAACAGGCCAAGAACCAAGACGAGGTTGTTGCATTCCTCGACACGAAATTCGAACCTTACAAGAAGGATATGATTCGCGAGATTCTGCGTGAGGATTATCTCAAACTGTTGGAAATCAAGATGCAACGTATCTTGAGATACAACAAGGATAAGGCTGATGAACTGCTTGCCAAAATCAAGGCGGAAATCAAGGATATCAAGCACGACTTGGCTCACATGACTGATGTTACCATAAACTGGTTTGAATATCTCAAACAGAAATATGGTAAAGATCATCAGCGCCTTACTGAGATTCGTAGTTTCGACACTATAGATACGACAAAGGTTGTAGAGGCTAACCAGAAGCTATATATTAACCGTTCTGAGGGTTTCATCGGTATGGGTCTCAAAAAGGACGAGTTTGTATGTAACTGTTCCGACCTCGATGATATCATCATCTTCTACCGAGATGGTAAGTTTAAAGTCATCAAGGTGGCTGACAAGATTTTCGTAGGCAAGAATATCCTATGGGTTCAGGTCTTCAAGAAGAACGACAAACGTACCATATACAACTGTGTTTATCGTGATGGTAAACTCGGTAGTTATTTCATCAAGCGCTTCAATGTCACTTCTATGACCCGTGATAAGGAATATGATATCACTCAGGGTACTCCTGGTTCTCGTATCATCTACTTCACAGCTAATCCAAACGGAGAAGCTGAGGTCATCAAGATTACTCTCAACCCTGATCCTAAGAAAAAGAAGCAGAATATCTTCATGGAACGCGACTTTGCTGATATCCTTATCAAGGGACGTGCCGCCAAAGGTAACTTGCTCACGAAGAAGGGTATCCACCGCATCGGTCTGAAGAGTCACGGTCACTCTACTCTCGGTGGTAGAAAGGTTTGGTTCGATCCTGATATCAAACGACTCAATTACGATGAACATGGTCGATTCTTGGGTGAATTCGCTGATGATGACCAGATTCTCGTTGTATTAGACAATGGTGAGTTCTATGTGAGCAACTTTGATGCCAACAACCACTACGAGGACAACATCCTACGTCTGGAGAAGTGGGATATGCACAAGTTGTGGACAGCCGTACTCTATGATGCTGACAACGAAGGGTATCCATACATCAAGCGCTTCACGATGGATGCTACCAAGCGTCATCAAAATTTCTTGGGCGACAATGCGAACTCTCAGTTGATTCTGCTCACGGATACCGTTTATCCTCGCATCCAGATGACATTCGGAGGTGATGATGCTGTACGTCCGGCCGAGGAAATTGATGCAGAACAGTTTATTACTCAGAAGAGTTTCAAGGCGAAAGGAAAACGTCTAACCACTTACAAGATTGAAGAAATCAAGGAGTTAGAACCTTTGCGCTTCCCTGAACCTCCTGCTGAAGAACAGCAACCTGAAGAGGATACTGAGGACGAAGAGGTGGAAAACCTTGATCCCGATAAGGGAAAGACGGAGCGCGAGGTTGCCGATGAGATTACCGGTCAGACGGAACTTTTCTCCGACAAGGACTTTGACCCTGAGACGAAATAAAACGAAAGATATCATATACAATAAAAAGAGAAATGACGGATGTCATTTCTCTTTTTATTTTCCACCGTGCCACTTACACGATTTACCAGTTCATCAGTTTCTTGAGATAAGGCAGTAGTTCACTGGCCATCTTCTGATGTTGCGCCTTACTCGGATGCCAACTTGCGCCATAGCCCAAATCACCCATCTGATGACTCATATCAAAGCGATAGATTTGCTTATCACCTTTCTTGTTAAAGTCTCTGCAGATTCTATTCAAGACGTCCTTCTGTATATTTGCTTCCTTGTCTTCAAGCATGGAACCGGTAAGGAGAACGATCTTCGCTTCCGGATATTTACTTCTCACCAAAGTCAAGAAAGAGCGATAACTTTTCTCGAAGAGTTTGACATCATAATTAGGTGTAGACAGGTCATTAGTACCTAAATTGATGCATACCAACTGTGGACGATATTTCGAGAAATCCCATTTCTCCGAATGATCATTAAACAACGTGTATTCATATTGCCAAGGCATATTGTCTGATGACCCTTCCTTCGGACCATCATAATTACGATAAGCCCCTATTCCACTTCTTGAGATACTGGTGTGCCAGGCATGAAGTGAGTCACTCACAATGTTAGCATACGTGAGATAGTGATTCTCTGTCTCATCTTCGAAAGGATCGGTCTTCTCAACACTCTCTGCTCCATATCCACAGGTTATCGAATTACCGATAAACTCAATCTTACGTTCAGGAATTGCAGGAGGAGGTAACAGACGGGCACCCTCATCAAGTACGAAACCCTTGAACTCCGGGTGAGTGAACAAGCCTTCCATACAATACATAGCTCTTACCGTATGTTTCCCCTGAGGCAAGGCTACCGCAAGTGTCACGAGAGAATCCCGTTGGGCATTGAATCCCACCTTAAAGGGTTTGCTATTATCTATCGTGACCATGAAATAACCTGTCTTCGGTCGACAAAGCATCTTGATAGACGTACCTTCGAAATTAGACAGGATCGTGACACCCGGGAAATTGAACATGGCCTTGCCATCTTCCATCCGCACACGTCCCATATACTGGATATTCGGGTCACTGGCCTTCACGATGGTACCCTCCACAGGAAGAGTCGTTGATACTTTTTCTGACTGAGCTTTCGCTGTCAACATCGCAAAGGCTGCAAACACTAAGGTTAATACGGTATGTTTCTTCATATTCTATAATTTTATTATTGAACTCTTCAAAATACCAGATTTACACGTGCAAATATAGAGAAAACTATCAAGAAAAGAAGCTTTTTTAGCTTAAAATGCAAATTTATCGCCAATAAATTTCTCAGTATAAAATATTTTTGTACCTTTGCAAACGAATCTCGCGCCTGTGGCGGAATTGGTAGACGCGCTAGACTTAGGATCTAGTGGTGAACGCCGTGTAGGTTCGAGTCCTATCAGGCGCACGAGTCAAATGCTAAGCTGTTGTTCTCAACACTTAGCATTTTTTGTTTTTACGATAACACATATCACATATAACCATGAAGATAATAGTATCTAATGAGATAGAATCTGTATGTCCTGATTTCGTGGGAGCCTGTCTTGAGGCAAAGGTCGTAAACAGTAAATACTGTCAGCCTCTTTGGGATGAAATCCATGCTTTAGGTGAAAAGTTTAAAGCTACGCTCACGACTGAGAGTCTAAAAGAGATTTCGGGTATCGCCGCTACCCGACGTGTATATCGTGCCTGTGGTAAAGATCCTTCACGTTATCGCCCTGCTGCCGAGGCGCTCATTCGAAGAATGCTCAAGGACAAAGAACTTTATCAAATCGATACACTTGTCGACTTGGTAAACTTGGCCTCTATCGCCTATGGATATAGTATCGGTGGATTTGATGCTGACAAATTTGAGGGCGACACACTTACCTTGGGCATTGGAAAAGCCGGCGAACCTTATGAAGGCATCGGCAGAGGAATGATCAACATCGAAGGACTACCGGTATATCGTGACAGGAAAGGTGGTGTCGGAACACCAACAAGTGACAACGAGCGCACGAAGATGACTATCGACACTACACATTTCGTAGTACTTATCAATGGATACGACGGCAATGAAGAGCAGGTAAGAGCCAATGCTGAATATATACAGACTCTAATCCGCAAATATTGTCAGTCTGACGGTGGCAGCTATTTTATCTATCGATAGTTATCCTTTTACATCGTGGAAATCACTCATCAGATTGAGATACCAATCCGAACGGGTGCCATCGGCATTCCGCATACAATAGACGTATTCCTGTGGATTATCCACCCAACCTTTCTTATGCACTAGGACAAATCGTTTAGGTTCCTTGCGCGGCACGGTCTTGATCTTGTAGAGATTCTGCAATCTGAAACCTTGCAACAGACATTCGGCAGAAAAGTCGCTCAATACCTCACCTGGAATACATACGGAGAATACGCCACCATCTTGCAATAATTCATAGGCTCCACGAATGAGAACGGCAAAAGGAAGACTCGAGGTGTGACGTGCTCGCGTCTTGCTCAAGTTGTCACACTCCAGACTTTTGTCAAAATACGGCGGATTGCACACGACACTATCAAAGATACCCAATTCTCCACAGGCTTTCTTCGAAGCATAGAAATCCTGGAACGATTGATGATGCAGAGTGATACGCTGTCCCATCGGAGAGTTTCGAAAGTTCACCTCGGCATCGCGTATAGCCTGATCGTCTATCTCTATGGCCGTAATCTCCGACTGCGGATAACGCTGTGCCAGCATCAATGAAAGTACACCCGTACCCGTGCCGATGTCAAGGATCTTTCTTCCACCCTCAGAAAGTGTACCCAACAGATCGGCATCCGTTCCCACCTTCATAGCGGCATAATCCTGTTGTATTGTAAACTGTTTATATCTAAATTGCATAATCCCTTATGTTTCTTTATACTTAATATCTTAATATCTTCGTATCCGATGATAAGTAATCGTATCGATATGGGCGAAGAACTGCTCCCAGTCATGACTTTCCTCATCCTCCCGAGATAAGATTTTCAAGCCATAGAACTTAGTACCCGTCTCACGATATTCGTGCAACTTATGGATATAATGTGACGGTGGCATCGGTATCATGAAATCCGTCACCCATAGTACATCAGCATTCACATAATGTCGCTTGTCATCATCCAACAAATCAAACATCACCTCCATCATGCGGACAGCACTCGTTCCTCCACCGATAAACGGCATCTTGCCACGTTCAAAGTTGGCAGTTTCCTCCTTAAAGCCTACTTTCATCATACGCTTCTCCTTGCGGCGCTGCATCAGGTCGATGGCCCTTACAGATACCGAGAAGTCTATTAGAAAGCAATCCCTGTTCAGTCGTTCTGCTGTCTCCTCGACCAACGACAGCAAAGAAGAAGTGATACGCTGAGGAACACCATACATACTTGCCGAGGTATCGATACAAACGATCATAGGGCCTCGTCGCGAAGCATGCGTAAAACCGAGTTTACGCGAAGGCTTACTCATCTCCGACTTATAGCGGAAAGTCTGCAACCGGCGCGTACGATATTTGTAGATGAAGATATCCTCCATATCATCATCGGTATATTGAGCCAACTCCGAAGGCAACAGACTGTTCAAGTCATCACCAATAGTGATGCCTTCGATATCACTGCCACTGGAATGTTCCATCTTCATGCTCAACCCCGAGGAAACCGTAAGTCTCGACTTTCCTTTAGCATCAGCCACACGTCCCATACGGGCCACGATTTCACCTATAGCCGGATAACGGTCTTGTATCTTCACCGTACGAAGTTGCCGCTCAAACTCCGTCTCCGTCCACATTCCATCCATCAAGTCCCATGCTTGTGCCGCCTGTGCCTCTGTTACATTGTTGCGCTTCATATAATGCGACACTTGATCCATAACCCGATGTAATGCAGTTTCAAAGTTAGCCTTACGGATAGCGATATATTCAGAGAGCTTACGGTCAACATGCCGGTCAATACACTCCTGCCAATCATGCGCCAAGCGCTGCCAAAGAGCCTCATCCAAAGGATTGGAAGTATGGTATAATTCCTCAAAGAAGACCTTATCAAAGCCATCCTCACTATGCTTATCGTCCAGTTCTGCGAGGAGCGCATAGAAACGAGATTTATCCATACGTTCCACCTCACTCATCGCCAACATTTTCTCTATGCGATGGTGTTCTGTCCACGCCCGTTGCTGTTGAAACTTCTGATGATTAGCGCAGTCGGTTATAAAATGGCCCACCTGTGAGTAGAACATCTTACCACGCAAGGCACTCGTCATCACCTGTGTATGATAATGTTCATCCCGCATCAACTCCAACAGATAATCCATCAGTCTATCACGTTGCTTATCCCACGGCGCACGCAGGAAAGCTGTATTCTGAGACGAAGGGATTACACCATGCTGACAGTAATCCAACAGAACCTTAAGATATATATTAGTAGAGTTTGGCAAGGTCTTGGCGTGTAAAAGCTATCTCTTTGTAAAAGTCTTTCAGATATGAACGAATCTCTGAGCAGTCATCCTCACTCACGAAAAGATTATCAGAGATAGATTCATCCAGATGGCGCACATCGTCACCAATTTGCTCGATAACATCCTCGAAACTACGCACATGCTCTTGACGATGATAAGTGATATCCTCGTTTACCTGCTGTTTTAAATCTGCAAGTTTCTGTGCCAAAGGCGCAAAGACGACGCGGATAACAATATTACGCACAGCATCACGCTCCTCTGGTTCCTGCCACAGACAATGATACATCGGGATAACATCCGTGAGGTCACACTGTTCACGGTCATGTATGAACGCAGAAGTTCGCATCAGTCGTACGATATTTTTCCATCTTCGGTCACTAATATAGATATCGCGTCGTTCCTCTGCATCGTCAATATTCACATTGTGCAAAGCCCGTCGAATACTTAGAATTGCATCGATGACAACAGGAGCAAGAATAACTTTATCTATCATACTGCTCCACGTTGCATATTCATCATTGGTGATAGCCTCAAAGGAAACGGCATCATCAGGTTTCTGAGTATCACCAGTTTTCACCTCCGAAGTTCCATCCGTGAGCATATCGATAAAATTTTGTTCCCGAAGGATCGGTCGACATTCCAGTCGAATGATGAAACGATCCCATAAAGCCTCAAGTCCCTCGCCCTTAGCAGGCAACTCATTACTTGCCGCTACCAAGAGTTTCAACGGAAGATGCATCTCAGCAGATCCATTACGGAAGAGTTTCTCATTGATCACGGTAAGCAATGTATTCTGGATAGCCGGACCAGCTTTCCATATTTCATCAAGAAAGACCACATCGGCGGTAGGAAGATATCCGTCGACAGCACGTTCATACCGGTCAGAGGACTTTAATTTAGAGATACTCACCGGTCCGAAGATCTCATCAGGGGTTGAGAAACGCGACATGAGATATTCGAAAGATCTGGCATCAGAGAAAGCAACCTTCAGGCGACGAGCCACCATAGACTTGGCGACACCCGGAGGTCCCAACAATATAATGCTTTCGCCTGCCAAAGCGGCCAACAGAGAAAGTGCTATCTCGTTATTCTTCTCATAGATACTCTTATTCATCTCTGTGAGGAGATTCTGGATTCTGGTTTTCATCATAGGCGCAAAGATACAAAATAATATCGACACAAAGTTTCTGAATAAGCAGTTTTTTCGTATCTTTGCGCAACAATAGATTTCAAGACAAACAGAAAAATGATTAGTAAAGACAGTATAGAATCAGCTTACTGCTTCTTCCACCAAAAATGGAATATTTATGCCAAGTCATCCATAAACTGGCAGAAAGATGATATAGAATATGCCATCGACCAATATACCATAGAGATGAACCAAGAACTCTATCGTCTACTTGCGCACGGCAACGAGCATTTCCTTCGCAACCATCAGACCTTCGCACAGGATATCGCCAGCGCTGTCGATGAACTGGAGAAGATGCTGTAAGCACAGACCAATACAAAGAGAAAGGCCGAGAATCTAAAAAGAATCCCGACCTTTTCTTATACTGAAAAGCTATAATCGCCTACTTTACATTACCCACCTTGATGAGGTATTCTGCAATCTGAACGGCATTAAGGGCAGCACCCTTACGAATCTGATCACCGGTGAGCCATAAAGTATTGCTATTGTCGTCGGCAAGATCCTTGCGCACACGACCCACGAAGACATCATCCTTACCAGCACTCTCCAGAGGCATTGGATAGATATAATTCTGAGGGTCATCAACAAGGGTGACACCCGGAGCCTTCCCGAGCGCATCACGAATCTCTTCTACAGAAAGTGGTTTCTCGGTTTCGAACCATACACTCTCAGAATGTGAGCGAAGTGAAGAAACGCGAACACAGGTAGCACTGGTACGAACATCACTGTGCATAATCTTGCGAGTCTCGTTGAACATCTTCATCTCCTCTTTGGTATAGTCATTTTCCGTCATCTTATCAATCTGAGGAATGACATTGTAAGCCAACTGATGAGGGAACTTCTCGATAGTTTTCACCTCACCTAGTTCTACCATCTCTTTATACTGCTGCTGCAATTCGGCCATTGCTACGGCACCGGCACCAGAAGCACTCTGATAAGAAGAGATATGGATTTTCTTAATATGACTGAGTTTCTCAATAGGATTGAGCACTACAACCATCATAATTGTGGTACAGTTAGGGTTGGCAATGATACCCCTTGGACGATTCAATGCATCCTCCGGATTGATCTCCGGAACCACCAAAGGAACATCAGCATCCATACGGAACTGACTACTATTATCAATCATTACAGCACCATACTTAGTGATTGTATCGGCAAACTCTGCCGAAGTACCGCCACCAGCTGATGTAAATGCTATATCGATATCCTTGAAATCATCATTATGCTGCAAAAGTTTTACCTCATACTCCTTTCCCTTGAAGGTATATTTTCGGCCAGCACTACGCTTAGAGCCAAACAATACCAAGTCGTCCATCGGGAAGTTTCTCTCTGCAAGGATACGTAGGAACTCCTGTCCTACAGCTCCACTTGCTCCAACAATTGCTACTTTCATAATCTTTATTTTTAGTTGTTTGAAGTATATCGGTTGCAAAAATAAACAAATTAAATGAATAAAAGCAATACTTTGTCAGTTTTTTGTATGAATCTCTATCAAATTGCATATTTAACCATAATATTCTTATGTAACACAAGTCATATCTTCGCGCGCACACATAAAAAACTTAAGAGGAAAAGCGATACTGATAAAAAAAAAGAGTATCTTTGCAAACAAAAGACAATAAATGCTTAACATATCACAATATTTTCCAATCACCGACCCGACACTCATCTTCTTTGTCGTGATGCTCATCATCCTTTTCTCACCTATCATCATGGGTAAGTTGAGGATTCCGCATCTTATCGGTATGGTATTGGCAGGAATATTGGTGGGAAAATATGGTCTCAACATTCTGGAGAGAGACAATTCCTTTGAACTCTTCGGAAAAGTGGGATTGTATTATATCATGTTTCTGGCGGCTCTGGAGATGGACATGGAAGGTATCAAGCGTTCTAAATATCAGATGCTTGTTTTCGGACTACTCACATTCTTGATTCCCATTGCCCTCACCTACTGGATGGGGACATTCCTTCTCGGCTACCTTCCTACTGCCGCCCTGCTACTGGGATGTATCATGGCCTCGAACACCTTAGTAAGCTACCCCATCGTGACAAGATACGGACTGCAAAACAAGTTATGTGTATCCCTCAGCGTGGGTTCCAGCATGCTTTCCCTTTTACTATCACTGGTAACACTAGCCTCCATCGTGGCCTCCTTCAAAAATGAAGACGGAATCGCCTTTTGGGCCATCTTCGTATTGAAGTTTGCGATATATTGTGCGGCAATGATCTTCTTGATACCGAGGTTTACGCGCCGCTTCCTGCGCAAATATAGCGATGCCGTGATGCAATTCATCTTCGTGATGGCCATGCTCTTCATGAGTGCATCACTGTCTCAATTAGCAGGAGTAGAAGGCATCTTCGGAGCATTCTTTGCCGGTCTCATTCTAAACCGTTTCATCCCACACGTGTCTCCACTCATGAATCGACTGGAGTTCATCGGTAGTGCACTCTTCATCCCCTATTTTCTTATCGGTGTAGGCATGCTCATCAATGTCCGCTTGTTATTCACGGGCAGTCATATTCTTTGGGTGATGTTCTGTATCGTCGTTTTCGGTACCTTAGGCAAATGGTTAGCATCCTATATAGCCTGTATCGGCTTCCGCATGCCCTTATCTTCAGGCCACATGATGTTCGGACTCACCTCGGCCCATGCCGCCGGAGCCATCGCCATCGTAATGGTAGGAATGAAACTGCCCGTCGGCAACGGAAAATATCTCGTCGACAACGATATGCTCAACGGTGTTGTGGGAATGATTCTAGTAACTTGTATTCTTTCGTCACTCGTCACCGACTGGTCATCTCGCCAGATCATACTTCACGACAAGACACTTCCCGGAGAAGATGACAAGAAATCGGACGATGAGAAGATTCTCATACCTGTTCGATATGAGGAATATGCCGACAACTTGATCAGTCTGGCGATATTGATGAGAAACCAGAAACTGAACAGGGGACTTGTAGCTCTCAATGTCGTATATGACGACAAGGATATGAGATACAACCAACAGCAAGGGCGACAACTACTGGAGCAATGCGTGAAACATGCAGCATCAGCCGATGTGAAGATGCAGACGCAGGTGAGAATCGCCGCCAACATCGCCAATGGCATCAAGCATGCCTTCAAGGAATTCCAGGCGAGTGAGATCATCATCGGAATGCACATGCACAAGGAAGTTTCGAGAAGGTTCTGGGGAGAATTCCATCAGAGTCTGTTCAACGGACTAAGCAGACAGATCATCATGGCCCGCCTCAACCAACCTTTGAATACGATTCGCAGAATACAGGTGGCTGTACCATCAAGGGCAGAATTCGAACCAGGATTCTACCGATGGATAGAACGACTGGTAAGACTGGCAAGAAACCTTGATTGCAGAATTCTATTTCATGGAAGAAGGGATACGCTGGCTCTCATCAATGAATTTGTTCAGAACCAATATGCAGAGACTAGAGCGGAATATCGCGAGATGGAACACTGGAACGAGATGCCTAAACTGGCAAGTAGTATTGCCGAAGATCATCTCTTCGTTGTCATAACAGCGCGCAAAGGCACCGTGTCGTATAAGTCTGCCTTGGAACGACTACCGGATGAACTCACCAGATATTTCTCCGGGAAGAATCTCATCATACTTTTCCCTGACCAATATGGAAAGGCCAACGACACCATGAGCTTCGCTGAGTCACAACATCAGGAGCAGCAAAGTGCTTATGAGCTGTTGATTGCTTGGCTGAGGAAACGATTCAATATAAACAGAATACATTAATACTATAAATATGATAGACATTAAGGGTATAACCAAAAGTTTTGGAAAATTGGAAGTGCTGAAAGGCATCGACCTACATATAAATAAAGGTGAGGTGGTAAGTATCGTCGGACCTTCTGGTGCCGGCAAAACTACTTTACTGCAGATCATCGGTACACTAGACAAGCCTGACTCCGGCGACATCACCATCGATGGCATCGACGTAAGCCAACTGTCTACCAAGAAGCTGAGCGACTTCCGCAACCAACATCTTGGTTTCGTATTTCAGTTTCATCAACTTCTGCCAGAGTTCACAGCTCTGGAAAACATCATGATTCCAGCCTTCATCAGCGGACAGAGCCGAAGCGAAGCGAAAGCCCGTGCCGAAGAGTTGCTCGACTTCATGAACCTATCAGAGAGAGCCAACCATAAACCGGCGGAACTCTCGGGTGGTGAGAAGCAGCGCGTCGCCGTAGCCCGTGCATTGGTAAACCATCCAGCCGTGATCTTGGCTGATGAACCGTCTGGAAGTCTGGACACGAAAAACAAGGCAGAACTGCACCAACTCTTCTTCGACCTGAGAGATAAGTTCGGACAAACCTTTGTCATCGTGACACATGACGAAGAACTTGCGAAGACCACCGACCGCACCATCCACCTGAAGGATGGCCTCATCATCGGGGAGACCACAAAGGATGGAGATCGTGAACATAACAATGACGAGATAAACGAGATATAATATGAAAAAAGTAAAGATAGGCGACTACAACACACTCAAAGTCAAGGAAAAGGCATTACGAGAAGGATTCGGAGAAGTTTTCGGACTCTATCTGGAAGGAGGCGATGAAGGAGACATCCTCATGCCACAGAAATATGTTCCCGAAGGAGTAAAACCAGGCGATGAGATAGAATGCTTTGTATATCTCGATCAGGAGGAGCGACCTATCGCCACCACCGAGCAACCACTCGCAAAGGTAGGCGACTTTGCCTATCTAGAATGCAGTTGGGTCAACGAGTATGGTGCTTTTCTCAACTGGGGTGTACTGAAAGACTTGTTCTGTCCTTTCCGCGAGATGAAGAAGAAGATGGAAATCGACAATAGCTACATCGTACACATCCATATCGATGAAGAGAGCTATCGCATCGTTGCATCGGCAAAGATAGAACGCTACCTATCAAAGGAACGTCCACAATACAAGCATGGTGATGCCGTTGACCTACTGGTATGGCAGAAAACCGATCTGGGCTTCAAGGTCATCGTCGACAACAAGTTCAGCGGTCTACTCTACAAAGACCAGATATTCCAATACATCCATACGGGTGATAAAGTGAAGGGATACATCAGCAGAGTACGTCTGGATGGCAAACTCGATGTTGCCCTGCAACAGACCGGAATGGCACAGACCAAAAACTTCTCGGAGGAGCTCCTACAATATCTGAAGGATAACGAGGGTGTATGCGACTTAGGTGACAAGAGCGAAGCCGATGATATCTACGAACGTTTTCACGTAAGTAAGAAAGTGTTTAAACGTGCCGTTGGAGACCTGTACAAGCGACACTTGATTACCGTAAGTCCGATGAGCATCAAACTCGTCTAATACCTACGGTACACAACAGCCTCAACGATTCCTCTTGTGGCAAGATAGAGGATAAAAGCTAACCAAAGCGCATGGTTGCCCAACATACTGCGACAAGAGAAATAAACGATAAAGAATATTACCGATGCCAAGACTGATGATGACAATAAGGCCTTGGTATCGGTGATACCAACAAACACACCATCCAACATAAATGCTGTTATTCCGGCCAGTGGAATAGCAACAGCCCAACCAAAGAATTCCATAGAAGACTCTACGACAGCGGTGTCACTCGTAAGGAGTGACAGAAATTGTCGGCCACCTATAGCATATAATAAGGTAAAGAATATCGTGATGATAAAACCGATTCTGAGCAGTCGGCGCACTACCTCATGAAAAGCCTTCTCGTTTCGTGCTCCATAATATTTTCCGGCAAGAGCTTCACCGGCATAAGCAAAGCCATCGCTGAAATAAGAAAATATGGTAAAGAACTCCATAAGTAACGTATTTACCGCCAATACCATTGTCCCCTGCCGAGAACCGGCTGCCGTAAAGAACAGGAATACGGCCACCAAGAACAAGGTGCGCACAAAGATGTCACGGTTCACGGAGAAGAAACGCGACAAAGCGACTCTCGAGAATATCGCTATACCATCCCCATCCGTATTCTGATACAGATACGGTCGCAGACGTCGCCCATAGATTCTCCACAACAACAAGAGTCCCAGGAGCACCCCACTCCATTGTGCTATCACCGTTCCCAAGGCCACCCCTTGGATATCCAAATGAAGGACAAAGACGAAGCACACACTAGCTATGATATTCACCACATTTTGGATGATAGACACCACCATCGGTATACGAGTATTCTGCATACCGACATACCAACCGGTAAGTCCATAAAGGCTGAGCATAGCGGGAGCGCCCCATATCACGATACGACAATAATCATAAGCCAAACTGAGCATATTCGCTTCCGGCTTCATCGCCAACATACCCACATGAAGTATAGGCCATTGTAAAAGGACGAACAGAGTTCCGATAGCAAAGCCGATGGTCAATGTACGGATAAGAGTACGCAACACCTCCCCGAGATCTCTACGCCCATAAGCCTGCGAGGTCATACCTCCCGTACCCATGCGCAGGAAGCCGAATATCCAGTAGATAACATTAAAGAGCATCGATCCTATTGCAATAGCACCGATATAACGTGCATTACCGATATGTCCAACGATAGCAACATCTACCAATCCCAGAAGAGGTACTGTGATGTTGGAAATGATTGAAGGCAATGCCAAACGAAGTATTTGAGAATCTCTCGTATTCATGTGATACAAAAATACATAAAAAAACTCCCACCAAAGCGGGAGTATAGGATAACATCCTTCGGCAATTACTGCCTTATTGCGATAAGATGTAGGAAAAATACTTATCTGATTGCAAATATGAGAAATAAATTTGGAATTTCCAAAAAATAATGATAATTTTACGAAATCTTAATAATTAAACAGCTACCTATCTTCTCACCAACTTCATGAGTTGCGGTTTGATGTAGGAAAACAAAGATATACAACAGTTGTTCAATGATATGTGATGCAATGAGGTTGCGGTTTGATGTAGGAAAACAAAGACATTGCCCAAATAATATCTATAATTTCAACATCTTATAAGAAGATGAAAAAGATATTGTGTGTTTGTATTGTCTTCGTATTATTTATTAGGATGCACTAAAAATGATATCAATAAACTTCGTATTAGATGAAGACTGGGAGAAATGAATCCGCATGAATAATGAGGAACTTAAACTTCTGAACATGGCTATTCATTAAATTGAAATCAAAAAGTAAAATAATGCTGTGTTTATAAAATAATTAGTATAAAAACATTATATTTGCCATATAAAAACAAATATCATGAAACGTATCGCATTATTACTATCTTTATTGCTGGTCTGCACAAACTTCTATGCACAACAGGTTATTGGCGAATATCAATCTAAAGCGTTTGACAAGGCGTTCAAGATTGGTACGGATGCTAAATATGCGGAATATGAAGGGAAAGATATTAAAGCACAAAAATATCCTTGTAGAATCTATATGGAGGTGTATTCGCTCGACTATGATAAACGGGCTTTCTTGGAATTCAATAAGAATAGTGCTCGCGATTTTGTGAGAATCCTCAAAGAGGAGGTTCGTAAATATGCTGTATGGCAGCAGGAGGGGGCAAAGAGTAGATTCGAAAATAATAATTTCTGTATCAACCCGGAACGCTTCTCGGTAAATGTGTATTTTGCTAAACATGATTCTATCCTCGATGATAAAATGTTTGGTAAGGCTGATAACCAGGAGTATTATATTGAATTCTATTATAATAGAAACCGGGAACAGGCTCGAATGTTTCTGAGAAGTGGTAAGATTAATGACTTACGACTGGGAACTGATTTTCAACTTACGGGATGGAGCGTCATCTTCCTCGAACCTAACCTGGAGGTGCAACAAATCATCGAATTACTCGAAAAGGCTATCAAGATGATATAACCTGTCTTAATGTCTTTGTTGACGTAGTTAACTGCGCAAGCTGATGCAGTTAACTTCGTAAGGCTACGCAATTAATTGCGTAAAGCGATGCTGTTAACTACATAAGCAGATGAAGTTAACTGCATAAAAACTATACTCTTAATGCCTCGAGATATTGTTCCTCAAAATCTTCTTCCAATTACTTTTTATGATCTTCGGAACACTTCTAGACAAATGTCACGGAATAGGAGATTGTTCACGGTCACTCTCTTCTGATCGAAGTATCGCGATGCGCAGAAGATGTCTTCGCTGTTATAGGTTCACTAATATACCGATATTGTATAGTCCCTGCTTACCATAACCTAATTCGAGAAATCCGCGCATGCGCTCTCCACCAACTTCTATTCCGACCGGTGAGAACTGATAAGCTACTTTGCAATTGTTCTCATGGGTCTCGGGATAGGAGTTGCTTTTTCCTATTGCATCCAACTTATAATGTTGAATTCCTAAGGCTGCTTTTGTGTATAATCGGAAATGGTTGCTGGCTATCCATGAATATTTCACAGAGGGCATCAAGAACTGGGAATTGGTGTGGATTTGTATATCCGATGTTGGAAATAAACAATATATTATACCACCAAAGACATATGAGAAGGTATCGCCATCCTTTGCCTTGTCACCCCACTTTACTCGGGCTTCGGCTTCGGACTCTGCTATACCAAGGTTGGCTCCTATCGCCCAATGTTTATTTAGATGGTAGAAGTACTCTAGGGTGCCTGCCGCTTGTAAACCTCTCAAACCGAATGGTGATGAATTTTCCATATCAAAGTTTTCTATGTATTGATTACATACGTCCTTGACATGTGAATCTACTCCCATTCCAAAGTTGGCGCGAATTTCATGCTTGTTTGTCTGACCATAAGCGGGAATAGCGAGGAACATGGATAAAAAGGTGGCAACTTGTATAAACTTTGTCTTCATGTTATAATTTATTGTGGATTAATCTTTATATCGTAGAAAACGATGTATGTTCTTTTAGTAAATACAAAATTATTACTTTCCTAACAGAAATACTACTACCCTGTTAGCTATTTGTTTTTTTAACAATAATGTATTGAATTCTTAAAATATCTTATCAGAAAGGATTCTTATCATAAAAAAGTGGATTCTAACAGTAGAATCCACTTTCTCGATATCTTCAGTTTTTATTTACTTTGCTCTGAACTTTTCTGCTTGTTGCTGAATCAAAGCTGCATCGTTGAAATAGTCAATCTGCATAGCCTTGCGAACTTCGTCCATAGTCTGTGCAGCGGTCTCACGAGCTTCGATACTACCCTTCTTCAGGATGTTATAGATTTCCGGAATATCCTGCTCGTACTCATGACGACGCTCACGGATAGGATCAAGCATGCGGTTGATGACATTATTAAGCATCTTCTTGCATTTCATATCACCAATGCCACCGGCTGTATAGGCAGCCTTCAGTTCATCAAGATTCTTGAATTCCGGCCAGAAGTCGGCAAAATCCTGATCGGTAGAGAAGGCGTCGAGATATGTAAATACGGCATTTCCTTCTACATGACCTGGGTCGCTGACATTCAGATGGGTTGGATCGGTATACATACCACGAATCTTCTGCCATACGGTGTCCTTGTCATCGCTAAGATAGATGCAGTTGCCAAGACTCTTACTCATCTTTTCCTTTCCATCAGTACCCGGAAGACGACGTGCTGTGGCGTTCTCCGGCAACATGATTTTAGGTTCTACCAATACAGGTGCATAGGTTTCATTGAAACGGCGAACAAGTTCGCGACAAAGTTCAATCATTGGGTTCTGATCCTCACCGGCAGGAATCGTCGTTGCCTTGAATGCTGCGATATCCGCGGCCTGAGATACTGGATAACAGAAGAAGCCCAATGGGATGGAATCACCTTCGAAACCACGCATCTTTACTTCTGTCTTGACGGTAGGATTACGCTGTACTCGACTCACACTAACGATATTCATCAGATAGGTGGTAAGTTCGGCAAGCTCTGGTATCTGACTCTGGATATAAAGCGTACACTTGGTAGGATCAAGTCCTGCTGACAGGTAATCGAGAGCTACCTCTATGATATTCTGGCGTATCTTCTCTGGATTATCTGCATTATCGGTAAGGGCTTGCACATCAGCCATGAATACGAACATGCGGTCGTAATCACCCGCGTTCTGGAGTTCTACGCGGCGGCGAAGACTTCCTACATAATGACCTAAGTGAAGTTTACCAGTTGGACGGTCGCCCGTCAAAATTATCTTTCCCATTATTGTTTTATTTTTCCTTTTTCTTCTTGAATTGCAAAGATACGGCAATTTGACCGGAATACAAAATAAATAGAAGTTTTTTTAAATTTATGGTATTTCTAATGGTATTTGTTACATTTTTATATATCTTTGTAGCCAATTTAGAATTCAATAGGTTATGTTCAAAAGATTAGTATTTTTAGGATTAACATTATTACCTCTCACGACTTTTGCACAAAACAAGGAGATTGAACTTAATGTGCAATTGCCTCAGATTATCGTTTATGCGAACAGGTCGAACAAAGTGGACACGATCGTATGGAATGGTACAATACAGGATGCTGATATCTCTAAGTCGGTAAAGGTGAACAAACAGAAATATTTTCCGAGTATTCCACCGGGAAATTATAGCGGTATCACGCATATCAAGGGAAGTAGGTATGCGCTGATCACTGATAAATTTCCTAGTGCCGGATATTATATCTTTGATATCACCTTTGATAAGGAGGGGCAGATCGTGAATGTCAGGAATATGGGGTTCACCAAAACTGGTGATAAGAACATGGACGAGGAGGCTATCGCTTTCAATCCGTTCAACAAGCATCTGTATATCGGCAACGAGGAGAACTCGACAATCCAGGAGGTTGAAGGGGATAAGGTGTTGAAGACTGTAACGATTGAGGACTTCAAGAAGTATGGTGAGCATAACCGTATCATCGAAAGTTTGTGTTTTGATGCGAACAAAAGACATTTCTATACCATCAATGAGAGTACACTGAAGGGTGACCAGAAATATCTGTTGAGACTGAAGGAACTGGATGAGGACTTGAATGAGGTGAAGGAATACAGTTATCGCATGGATACTCCTGAAATAGAGGATAACAAACCGGTAAACGAGCATGCTTATGGGGTGTCGGAATTGCTGGCTCTCGGTGATGGTACTCTACTCGTACTGGAAAGGGAGTTTTATGTAACTGACCTTAAGGTGGGCAGTTGGGTGCAAAACAAGGTGTATCGTATATTGCCCGGACATCACAGGAAGCAATTCGTGGCAAGATGGAAGACGCGAATTAATTTCACATCGTATAATCTGGCAAACTATGAAGGTATGTGTCTCGGTCCGAAACTTAAGGATGGAAGACAGGTGGTTATCTTATGTGCGGACAGTCAAGACCAATATAAAGGAATATTAAAAGACTGGTTCAGAACCATTATCTTATAAAGAAAAACCTTTCCTCTTCTCGAGGAAAGGTTTTTTGTTATGTTTAGAATTCTGCATTCTTCGGAGTACGAGGGAAAGGTATAACATCGCGGATGTTTTGCATTCCCGTAACAAACAGGATAAGTCGTTCGAAACCAAGACCGAATCCTGCATGTGGACAAGAACCGTACTTGCGGGTATCGAGATACCAACTGTAGCTTTCTTTCTCCATTCCACGTGACTCGATTTCACCAATCAACTTATCATAGCTCTCTTCACGAACTGATCCACCGATGATCTCACCAATACGTGGGAACAGTACGTCTGTTCCTTGCATGGTCTTGCCATCTGGATTCTTCTTCATATAGAAGGCCTTGATCTCACTAGGATAATCGGTCATGATAACAGGACGCTTGAAGTGCTCCTCTACGAGATAGCGCTCGTGCTCACTGCTCAGATCCATACCCCAACCGGTGATAGGGAACTCGAACTTGTGACCGTTCTTTACTGCTTCCTCAAGAATCTTGATTCCTTCTGTGTAAGGAAGACGTACAAAGTCTTCTTTGACTACTGACTCCAGTGTCTGAAGAAGGGTCTTATCGATCATCTTGTTCAGGAACTCAAGATCGTCCTTGCAGTTATCAAGTGCCCAACGTACACAGTATTTAATAAAGTCTTCCTCGAGATCCATCAGTCCTTCCTGATCAAGGAAGGCTACCTCTGGCTCAATCATCCAAAACTCTGCCAAGTGGCGAGGTGTATTGGAATTCTCTGCACGGAAGGTTGGACCAAAGGTGTAGATAGCTCCTAAGGCTGTAGCGCCAAGCTCGCCTTCAAGCTGACCACTTACGGTAAGGTTGGTCTTCTTACCGAAGAAATCGCGGTCGTAAGCAACTTCACCATCCTTACCGGTACGGTTCAAGTCTAGTGTTGTTACCTGGAACATCTCACCGGCACCTTCGGCATCACTTGCTGTGATCAGTGGGGTGTTGAAATAATAGAATCCATGCTCGTGGAAATACTTATGGATAGCAATTGCCATATTATGACGAATACGGAAAACTGCTCCAAAGGTATTTGTACGAAGGCGGAGATGAGCATATTTACGCATATACTCGAAACTCTGGCCTTTCTTCTGCATTGGATAGTCGTTAGGACAAAGTCCATAGATTTCTATCTCCTTGCTCTGTATCTCTGATGCTTGGCCCTTACCCTGACTCTCTACGAGTGTACCTACTACGCTGATACAAGCGCCTGTGGTTATGCTCTTTAAAGCGTCTGCGTCCATTGTAGCAGGATCTACTACAATCTGGATATTCTTTATTGTAGAGCCATCATTCAAAGCTATGAAGTCGACAGCTTTGCTGCTTCGATGGGAACGTACCCATCCCTTTACATTAATGTCTTTACCAAAGTCGGTACTCTGAAGAGCATCAACAACTTTTGTTCTTTTCATTTGTATCTGTTTGTGTTTGTTTATTCAAAGGCTCCCATGCGAAGCATATCTACTTCCTTCTCTGTGAGGAAGCGCCAATCGCCACGGCGAAGATTCTTCTTGGTAAGTCCTGCGAACTGTACACGATCCAATTTTACTACACGATAGCCTAGGCTCTCGAAAATACGACGAACGATACGGTTCTTGCCGCTATGAATCTCGATACCTACCTGGCTCTTGTCGCGCTCATCTGCGTAATCTACTGCGTCTGCCTGGATTTCTCCATCCTCCAATGTGATACCATCACGAATCTGCTGAAGATCATGAGCTGTAACATTCTTATCGAGATGTACGTGGTAGACTTTCTTCTTCAAGAACTTTGGATGTGTCAACTTACTTGCTAAGTCGCCATCGTTGGTAAGAAGAAGTACACCTGTGGTGTTACGGTCGAGACGACCTACTGGATAGATACGCTCTGGGCATGCATCCTTGACAAGGTCCATAACGGTCTTGCGCTGCTGTGGATCGTCACTTGTAGTAACATAATCCTTTGGCTTGTTCAACAATACATAAACTTTCTTCTCCAGAGAAACGGTCTGATCATGGAACTTAACTTCATCGGTACGAACAACCTTTGTACCAAGTTCTGTAACGACTTCGCCATTTACAGAAACAACTCCTGCCTGGATGTATTCATCTGCCTCACGACGTGAGCAAACACCTGCATTGGCAAGATATTTGTTCAAACGAATTGGCTCATTTGGATCGATATTCTCTTCCTTATATTCGATACGCTTCTTCATGCTATACTTAGCATTTGGATCGTAATCTGCTGAATGCGGACGATAGCCACGATTATTGTTGTAACCTCCACGATTGCTGTTGTAACCACCGCGTGACTGATAGCCGCCACGATTGTTTCCATAACCTGAACGGTTGTTGTTATAGCCACCACGATTGCTGTTGTTATAACCGCCACGTGACTGATAACCACCATGGTTATTATATCCACCCCTTGGCTGGTAGCCACCTTCCTCTTCGTTATTGTTGTAACGAGGACGATAACCTCCCTGCTGACGAGACTGATAACCACCGCGGTTATTATTGTAGCCACCCCTTGACTGATAGCCACCACCACGATTGTTGTTGTATCCGCCTCTTGGCTGGAAACTACGCTGTGGGCGCTCATTACCACTCTGGAGACCTGCTCCAAAGCCTTCTGGACGGAAACCACCTTCGTCGTTGCTCATACTTCTTGATGAACTGTATGTGCGCTGACTGTGAATACGTGGACGCAATGGACGCCCATTTCCACGGTAATTTCGTTGATAACCGCCTGCTGGGTTGTAGCCTTCACGGCTGCTCTCATTATTGTCTGCTGCAGACGAATCCTGAGGTTTGTTTTCAAATTCTGTATCCATTTTCTTTTCTCTTTTTAGCCTCACGGCCTGTTGATAATTAAATTGTACTATTTATTAGTTTAATGTTTATATTTGTAGAATACTACATTCCCGTATAATTATGAGGGGTGATGGCCATAAGTTCGGCCTTTACCTCTTCACTGACATTCAATCCTTGGATAAATTCATGAATAGTCTCCTCTGTCATGGTCTTGTTCGTTCTCGTCAAAGCCTTCAAGGCTTCGTAAGGATGCGGATAAGCTTCACGACGTAAGATGGTCTGGATAGCTTCTGCAACGACTGCCCATGTATTGTCCAGATCTTCTTCTATCTTTGCTTCGTTAAGGATTAATTTCCTTAATCCTTTCAAGGTACTCTGGATGGCAATAACACTATGGCCGAGTGGTACTCCTATATTTCGAAGAACTGTAGAGTCGGTAAGGTCACGCTGTAATCTGCTCACTGGTAACTTCATTGCCAAGAACTGTAGAATTGCATTTGCAATACCGAGATTGCCTTCACTATTCTCAAAGTCGATAGGGTTTACCTTATGTGGCATAGCGCTTGAACCTACTTCTCCGGCCTTAATCTTCTGCTTGAAATATTCCATAGAGATGTACATCCAGAAATCTCTATCCATATCGATGATTATGGTATTGATTCTACGAATAGCATCGAAGATAGAACCTAAATGATCATAATTGCTAATCTGGGTTGTCCATTGTTCACGCTCCAAACCTAACTTTTCTGAAACGAACTTATTTCCAAACTCTCTCCAGTTATAAGTTGGATATGCTACATGATGTGCATTGTAGTTGCCCGTCGCTCCACCAAACTTGGCAGTGAAACGGCATGATTTCAACAGGTCCAACTGCTCTGTAAGTCGATAAACAAAGACCTCGATTTCCTTACCCAAACGAGTAGGTGATGCTGGCTGACCATGGGTCTTGGCAAGCATTGGTACTTCTTTCCATTCTTCTGCATACTGTTGCAACTGATCGATCAACTCTTGAATCTGAGGATAATAAACCTGCTCAAGAGCTTCCTTAATAGAAAGAGGTACACTGGTATTATTGATATCCTGTGATGTAAGACCGAAATGGATAAATTCCTTGAATGCTTCAAGTCCTCCAATTTTATCAAATTCTTCTTTAATAAAATACTCTACGGCTTTTACATCATGATTTGTGGTTTTCTCTATATCTTTTACGCGAGCTGCATCTTTCTCGTCGAAATGGCGATAAATATCACGAAGACGATCAAATAAAGCATGGTCGAATTCTGCTAGTTGCGGCAATGGTAATTCACATAATGTGATAAAATACTCAATTTCTACACGAACACGATACTTAATAAGTGCATACTCTGAAAAGTAGTTCGCAAGTGGTTCCGTTTTACTTCTGTAACGTCCGTCAATCGGAGATACGGCTGTTAATTGATCAAGGGTCATAACTAATACGTATTATTAATAGACTGCAAATATAACCATTTAAAACGAGAATTGCCTTATTAATAATGATAAATAAAATTAAAAATAGAATTCTGTTAAACTAAAAACATAAAAAAAGAGTCTCACATCAGTAAGACTCTTCTAGTGGGCGTTGACGGATTCGAACCGCCGACCCTCTGCTTGTAAGGCAGATGCTCTAAACCAACTGAGCTAAACGCCCTTACTTTTGTAAAGCGATTGCAAAGGTATTGATTTTATTTGAAATTACCAAATCGTCGTCTATATTTTTACATATTTTAATACTTAACACGATTTAGGCTCCATACAATCACAACAGATGTTCTCTCTGGGCTCAGCAAATATACACACTCAGAAAAAACAAAAAAACCCTGCAATTCCGAAGAATTACAAGGCTCACCCCTAGTGGGCGTTGACGGATTCGAACCGCCGACCCTCTGCTTGTAAGGCAGATGCTCTAAACCAACTGAGCTAAACGCCCCTTACTTTTGTAAGGCGATTGCAAAGGTATTGATTTTATTTGGAATTACCAAATTTTTCAGATACTTTTTTATCAAAAAAGAGAGTGATTCGGAAGAACCACTCTCTTATATTAGTTGAGTTGATAATATCAATATTACTCAGCAACCTGTACAGTAGCACGACGGTTGAAAGAGATTGGAGAAAGCTCCTCAACACCACCGTTACCCTTAGCCTCGATGTTAGCGTTATCAACACCCATCTTAACAAGTTCCTTAGCTACAGTGTTAGCACGAGCCTCAGACAACTTCTTGTTGAACTCAGCAGAACCAGTTGCCTTATCAGCATAACCGTTAACAACAAGCTTAGAACCATTGTCCTTTGCATACTTAGCAAGAGCCTGTACGTTTACGAGATCCTTCTGAGAAGCGATTGTTGACTTACCAAGGTTGAAGAATACAGAGATTGGAGTGTTAACGAACTCCTTAGTTGTTTCAGCTGCCTTCTGGTTAGCAAGAAGAGTCTTAAGACGCTCGTTCTCTGCATTAGCATCGTTAAGCTGGTTCTTCAGAGCATCGATCTGTGACTGATGAAGTGCGTTCAAAGCATCTACATCAGGAACCTTGTTCCAAGTAGACTTACCAAGGTTGAACTGAAGACCAACCTCTGCATAAAGCTGGTTGTCCTGGTTGTCCCAACCACGATGACGTGGAGCAGCAGCAACACCGTCAGCATCACCACTCATAAGGTTCCAACCACCTTCAGCATATACATTAAGGTGCTTAGCAACCTTCCAAGAAGACTGAACACCAACGCTAGCTACGAAACCATATCTGTTATAAGTCATTGAACGAGAAACACCAGCACCAGCGAATGGGATAACATTCCATACACGGTTCTCATTGTAACCACAGAACAGGTTGCTCAAGTTGAACATTACCTGCTCGTTCAAAGTCCAATACTTGTTGCAGTTACCATAGTTATCACCATCAACAACTGCTTTACCCCAAATACCCTGAGCCTTTGTACGAAGACCAAGACCTGGAGTGAACCACTTACCAATAGCAAGTGCAGCACCTGGATTAGAACGGAACTTGCGAAGAGGTAATCTTCTTAAATCCTGTCCGTGCTCCTCGTTAGAATACCATGCATTCCAATCTGCACCTACCTCGACAAACCAGTTGCTCCAGAATGAATTAGTAGCAACACTGTACTTCAATTCTGGTGTTGCGTCTTCCTGAGCGTTTGCGCTCAAAGTAAGACCGACCATTGCCATTACGATCAATAATTTTTTCATAACCTTATTTGTTTAAATCAAAAAAAAATTCTACCTATTTACCCTATAGTTCGCTGCAAAGTTAATAATTATTTTCATAAAACATCTTTTTTTAGAAAGAAAATGACAACAAAAGTATTAAAAACATAAAATTTTCCTTTTCTTTGTTACTTTTATCCTAATAAATGTTCTATTTCCTGCTGTTTTAATATACACAGTATATTTTTCCCGTCAGGAGTATAATTTACATTATTACAAGCAAAGAGTTGATTTACAATATTTTCCATCTCACTATTGCTTAACACCTGACCTTGAGGGATTGCGGCATATCTGGCCAACGACAGAGCCAATGACTTACAGATTTCTTCCTTCACGGTAGCTCCCTTTTCTATAGCTGCCTGAACCATATCACTGACAAGGTTCATGATTTTTATGCCATCTAATCCTGTCGGTACTGCATTAACTGCATAACTGTTACCACCCAGATCGGTCAATTCGAACCCCATCTCCTGCAACTCTGGTAGGATATGCTGCAACATGACTTGATCGGAAGCACAAAACTGAACGACCTCTGGGAACAGTACTTTCTGAGATTCTATCTTTTTCTCTTTTAGTTGTTCCAGATACATATCAAACAGGATTCTGATATGTGCACGGTGCTGGTCGATGATCATCAAGCCAGACTTTACAGCCGTCATGATATATTTGCCCTTATATTGATAATGACTAGGAGATTTCTCGTCTATAATCTCATGCGATGTTTCTACAGAACTTTCTATTTCTCCATAATCAAATTCCTGAGTATCATCAAATAGATTCTTTGGCGCATTTTGCAGTTCTCCTTCTCCCAATCCTTCATATAATTTCTCCCATTGTTGTGACACCTGATGGGAATTCTTGATATCAGAGGTAGTCTGCTGGAATGGATTATACTGTGGATTATATTCCACCTTGGGACTGCTTGTCATATGCTGGCCGGGGTTATACACTGGGATATCAGGTTTTCCTGCGGTATCAAAATCAATCGACGGAACATCATTGAACATTCCGATGGATTCCTTCACTGATGCCGACAAGATTTGCCAGATGGCCTGTTCATTCTCAAACTTAATTTCAGTCTTTGTAGGATGAATATTGACATCTATATCTTCTGGTGCGACATCAAAATATATAAAGTATGGAATTTGTTCTCCTTCTGGTACGAGACGATCGAAAGCATTCATGACAGCCTTATGAAAATAAGGATGCTTCATATATCGTCCGTTAACAAAGAAAAATTGATGGGCACCCTTCTTACGGGATGATTCCGGTTTACCTACAAAACCTGAGATTTTGCATAAGGTGGTATCAACTTTTACTGGAAGTAGATCTTGATTTAATTTTTTACCGAAGATATCGATAATTCGTTGTTTAACACTTCCTGCACGAAGATTGAAAAGTTCGACATCATTATTATGAACGGAAAAACAGATTTCCGGATAAACCAATGCGATTCGCTCAAAAGTTGTCAGGATGTTATTAAGTTCCGTAGTATTAGACTTCAGGAACTTTCTTCTGGCAGGGACATTGAAGAACAGGTTTTCAACCTTGAAATTACTTCCTACCGGGCACGAACATGGTTCCTGTCCCATAACCTTAGAACCCGAGATAGTCAAAAGTGTGCCAACCTCATCTTTTTCCTGACGAGTTTTCAACTCCACTTGTGCAACAGCAGCAATAGAAGCCAAGGCCTCGCCACGGAATCCCATGGTATGCAGAGCAAACAAATCCTCGGCCTTTCGTATCTTCGATGTGGCATGACGTTCAAAAGAAAGTCGGGCATCAGTTTCTGACATTCCCTTGCCATCGTCAATAACTTGTATGGAAGTCTTTCCGGCATCCACGACAAAGACATGGATAGATTTAGCTCCCGCATCGACAGCATTTTCCACCAACTCCTTAATAACGGAAGCTGGTCTCTGGATAACTTCGCCTGCAGCAATCTGATTTGCAACAGAATCTGGTAAGAGCTGAATGATATCACTCATTATTATTTCCTTTCTCTTTAGGTTTTTCTTCGGAACTTTCTATCTTTTGTAATGGTGCAGCATGTCGTTGTACAATCTTAAGGTTACCATCCCGTTTACCGCGCCATTCATAAATATCATCTTTGTTTATTGGTCTGATATAGTCATACCAAGCAAAGTTGGGCAGTTTCGACCTTGTCGGAGGAATCTGGGTCATCGGATATCCTACTCCCGAGAACTTAGAAGTCCATATCTTCTGCACTTTTTGTTCTGGAGACATGAAGACTCGCATGGTGTCTGTCTCCAGATAATTGAGCATCATCAAGGAACTATCCTTATCGTTTATCGGATAATAAATAGACTGCACATTACCTATAGACTCACCTTCCTTAATCTTTCCATGGTCAAAATATGCATGCATCACTTTAGATGTAATCTGGTTATAATGCTCACCATCAGACAGAAGTTCCACGGAGAGAGCCTGTCCCAGAACATCAGCCTTCCGAACTGTCGAATCATTCATGTAAACATTAATCTGTTCACCCAGCAACTGCCGATTCTTTCCGTTCCAGGTAATTGGATCCTTATACATTGTCATACAAGAATCTGAAGTATTAAAGACCAAAGAGTCGCAAACTGCCTGCACATCATTTCTGAACACCCTCACATGTGGAAAGGCATGTACCTTACGATACACAGAATCCGTATTTATATTAAAGGTGTATATCTTCATAGAATCCGAATGCATATAGAGCGTATCTTTGCGAGAATACTCTTTGGCAACTGGAGTCTTCGTGGCAAATCCATAACCTTTTTTCTCGTTATATCTCAGATAACCACATGTAAGAGAATTCTTATTTCTCAAGTCCTTATAGATGACATTACCATAAGCTCGATTATTTCCATCCTTCACATAATAGAGGGTATCGGCAGTTATGGTTTTATCGCCATCAACTATTGTAGAGCGCCCAAACAGTTCGGCCTTGTCTCTCTTTGTATCATAATAGGCATTCTGCGTTGTAACAACAGATTGCTTTGATTTGATCTTCGATCCGGGACCGACGATATGGGCCTTGGATTTGGCGACATCATAATATAAGGTATCTGTTGTGATTGTCTGTCTAGGGCTCTTCAACTTCACATTATAATAGAAGGCCGCCTGACGGGTATCCGTATTGTATTCTCCCCAATCAGCGACAAGGCGTTCCTTTCCGTCAATAAGGGTACCACCATCCATAAAGTTGGCAATATTATACAAGCGGTCGAAATCCAAGCTATCCGTTTTCAGCACCTGATGTCTATGGTGCAGCACAACATTCTTTCGAGCCTCCATTTTCTGCCATTGTCCGTCATAGAAAGCCCGTTCACAACTCAACGACAAAGTATCTCCTTGTTTGAAAAATACATGACCGAAAGCTTTTACGGAATTGGATTCCTGGTAGAAATAAGCACTATCACATCGCAAAGACGCTCCCATATGCTTGAAAGCGACATGACCTTTTACGATCTGAGCACCAGGGTTAGGTCCATACTGATCGAATTTCAGAACATCAGCATGCAACAGATAAACACGTTCGTCTACCTTTTTGCGATGTTTTCTTGGTCCTGCTACAGCACTTACCAAATATAGCCCAAATAGGCATAGAATAATCATGAAGAGTATTCTATGCCCAAATATATTATTATATGTTATTTTTTTCATTTAACCCATCCTTCGTATTCGAAGTCACAATTCTTATACCTGTCATTCACCTTCACATAGGTGTTCTTTATCTTATTGACCACCCAATCGTGGATTTTCTTCTTTTTCTCATGCTGTAAGACGACATCCTGCATCACCTGGAAATCTTCTGTTATCTTCGCACGATGTCCCTCTATTCGATTCTTCAGTTTGACGATAGCGACAACGGTCTTGCCCTTGGAATTTACCATCTGAAATGGAGCAGAGATTTCATCCACCTTCAATGTGTCAACGACACGAGCTACCTCTGTTGGTAAATCCTTCATCTGGAATCGTGAGGTACGCGTACCTTCCGATGTGTTTGCCATCAAACCATGATTGCTTCTTGTATCTTTGTCATCAGAGAAATATGATGCTGCAAGTTCGAAAGACAATTTCTTTTTCTTGATATCATTACCGATGGAATCCATCCGGAGGAAGGCTTCATCTATTTCTTCCTGAGAGACGCGAGGCTTACGCAGAATATGGCGAACCTTGATTTTGTCTCCACGTTTATCTATCAATTGGATAATATGGTAACCGAACTCACTCTCTACAATCTTTGAAATCTTACTAGGATCTGTCAAGTTGAAGGCTACATTTGCAAACGCAGGATCTAGCATACCACGTCCCATATAATCCAACTCACCACCTTGACGGGCTGAACCGGGATCTTCAGAATAGAAACGAGCCAATGTAGCAAAGGTTGTTTCACCCTTATTGATTCGGTCTGTATAATTTCGGAGTTCTTCCTTTACACGATTTATCTCTTCCTGAGAAATCTTAGGCTGTCGTGTGATAATCTCCACTTCTACCTCTGTAGGAACGAAAGGTATACTATCTTCCGGAAGGTTCTTGAAATATGCACGTACCTGAGATGGGGAAACCTTTACATTTTCTTCCAGTTGTCTTTGCATCTTATCGATAAGGAGTCTGTCCTTGAAATCATCATGCAACTGAGAACGGAGTTGTGAAATTGTCATCTTACGATATTCCTCCAGTTTCTCCTTTGAGCCAATCAACTGAATCCAACCGTTGATCTGCTGATCCACACGCTGCATAACCTCAGACTCCGTGACATTGATACTATCTAGTTGGGCCTGATGCAAGAACAGTTTCTGCACAGCTATCTGCTCCGGGATTCTACAATCTGGATCTCCCGAGAACTTTATTCCTTCCATTTCACTTTGCAGACGAAGATTCTCCACATCCGATTTAAGGATTGGTTCATCACCTACTATCCAGATTACTTCATCGATAATACTGTTAGGATCTGCTGGAACTTCAGCTTTTATCTTTTCTGTCTTTATAGAGTCGCTGTCTGCTTGCATTGATTTCTGCTGCATAGCTTTCACTGCACCAGTTTTCATAGCATTAGCGCTCATGCCTGCTATCAAGAGAAGAGCTACGAAGCCCAAAAATGTTTTATATCCAATTTTCATAATTCAATTATTCATGGTTATTAACTGTGCTAAGCACGTTTTCGTATATTTTGACAGAATAGAGTTTTCGCAGTTGCTTAACCCATTCCTTTTCGATTTCTTCCTGATAATCAGCTAAAACTAAATCCCTGACATCCTGATACGTCTCAGGGTATTTCTTCAGCTTATTTCCATATACATATTCATATGGATATTGTTTATTCTTTACCTGTTGGCAATTCTTCTTGAAGAACTCATGGTCGACAATGGAATTGTCACCCATCTTAAAAATACCGACTCTTACATCTGCATAATACAAGGAGTCATGGTTCAAGGATCTTATCTTATCTCCCCATTTATTATAAGGTGTATTCTTCAATATTTTGCTTAACTTACGTTCGTCTTTACGACTTTTACATCTGAAAGCAACACCTTTAAAACGAGGACTATCCCATTTATATTGTTTCCGATGCTTTAAAAAGAACTTTTCTATTTGACTTCCGTCTTTAGAAATCCGGTCTCTGAAGATACGATTACTCATTTCTGTCAGAAGTATACCCTCTTGATATTCTTTAAGCAAATATTTTGTTTTCTCTGTTTCCTCGGTCGTTGAACCGATACCGTTCACATGGGAAGCCTCATTATTCTTTTTCATGTCCAAAGGTAAACGATCCTGCATCTCGGCCATCACACGCTCTCGGGCATTTTGATATTCTATGATTTCTGAGAGATCACTTTTCACAGAGTCGAAAGGTAAGAAGTCACAAGCGTCATTCATGAGTATAATATGATAGCCTGCTGGAGACTGAAAAGGTGAACTCATCTCCCCTTTCTTTAAATTCCATGCGACATCCTCAAATTCCTTGAAGGTCGTCCCCTTACACATCCAAGGTAAGGCGCCACCATGTTGAGCAGACATCATATCCTGAGAATATTTCTTTGCCATCTCACCAAAATCTGCCCCTTTCTTTATAGCTCTATATAGGGAATATATTTTTTCCTTTACTTTATTTTCCTCTGTATATGATGCTCTCTGGTTAACAGTCAACAAGATATGTGAAAGTTTGCGCATACCACCATGGGATACCACATATCTTCGTTGATTCTCATACATCTTCAATGCTTGTTTTTCTGCATCTGCATTCAAAATATATGATGATTGTTGTGGATTCTTCTTGGTCAGGAGATTCCTCCAGTTCAATGAAGAAATCGTATCAAGTTTTGCATCAAGGGCTGCCTGTACCTTCAGTTTATAGTCAACAAAGGCAGTAACATATGCTTTGATACTTTTCTTGTCAGCTTTTCCACCATTATTATTGTTGTATGAATACTCAAACTCCGAACGAGTCACCGGATGACCGTTGACACGCATAATAATCGGATTATTTTGAGCATAAACCATGCTCCCGCAAAGGAGCATGGTCATCAACAATATTTTAATTTTCATATTTTCTTTTACTCAGGACGACTATAGTTTGGCGCCTCACTGGTGATTGTGATATCATGTGGATGACTTTCCAGGACACCAGCATTTGTGATACGAGTAAACTTAGCATCGTGCAGTTTGTCTATAGAAGGGGCACCGCAATATCCCATACCAGAACGCAAGCCACCAACCAACTGATAGATAACTTCCTGGACAGTACCTTTGTAAGGAACACGACCAGCGATACCTTCAGGAACCAACTTCTTGGCATCTCTGATGTCATTCTGGAAATAGCGGTCGCGAGAGCCATTCTTCTGTTCCATGGCCTCAAGAGAACCCATACCACGATAGCTCTTGAACTTACGACCGTTGAAGATGATTGTTTCGCCTGGAGACTCTTCAGTACCTGCTACAAGAGAACCGATCATCACACAGCTACCACCGGCAACCAATGCTTTCACGATATCACCGGAATAGCGAAGACCACCGTCTGCAATCAAAGGTACATCGGTACCCTTCAATGCAGAATATACATCGTAGACAGCGCTCAACTGAGGTACACCTACACCTGCAACGACACGCGTTGTACAAATAGAGCCCGGACCAATACCAACCTTAACGGCATCAGCACCATTTTCTACCAAATATTTTGCAGCAGCACCAGTTGCTATATTACCAACGACAACATCAAGATCAGGGAATGCAGCTTTCACAGCATGCAATTTCTCTACGACACCCTTTGAATGTCCATGTGCTGTATCAATTACGATAGCATCAACGCCAGCATTTACCAAAGCCTGAGCGCGATCCATTGTATCATTTGTTACACCTACACCTGCTGCAACGCGAAGACGACCTTTGTCATCTTTACAAGCCATTGGCTTATCCTTAGCCTTGGTGATATCCTTGTAGGTAATAAGACCTACCAAGTGGTTCTGAGAATCTACAACAGGTAATTTCTCTATCTTATTCTCCTGAAGAATAGTAGCGGCAGCGGTCAAGTCAGTTTGCTGATGTGTTGTAACCAAATTTTCACTCGTCATAACATCATCGATCAAGCGGTCCATGTGACGCTCGAAACGAAGATCACGATTTGTAACGATACCAACCAAATGGTTTTCGTCATCTACGACAGGAATACCGCCAATATGATAGTCGTGCATCATATCAAGAGCATCCTTTACGGTACGTCCACGACGAATCGTAACAGGATCATAAATCATACCGTTTTCGGCACGCTTTACGATAGCAACCTGACGAGCCTGTTCCTCGATGGTCATATTCTTATGAATAACACCAATACCACCCTCTCTGGCTATTGCTATAGCCATAGAAGACTCTGTAACTGTATCCATTGCGGCCGTTACGAAAGGAACATTTAACTCGATGTTACGAGTAAACTTGGTTTTCAACTCTACCTCTTTTGGTAGTACCTCTGAATAAGCAGGGATTAAGAGGACGTCGTCAAAAGTGAGACCGTCCATTACAATTTTATCTGCAACAAATGATGACATATTGTAACTTTAAAAATTTATTGCGTGCAAATATACCAATAATTTTCCATATACAGCCTCCTTTTTTGGTTTTTCTCTCTGAATTAATTCAATTTAACGCGATTATTTAATCGTAAGTACGAGGATTCTGAAATTACTCTGGCATATCGCTTTTACCTTATATTATACGTATGATTTACGAAGTTAACTGCGTAAGCTGATGATGTTAACTGTGTAAGGCTATAGAGTTAACTGCATAAGGCGATGCTGTTAACTACACAAGGCTATGAAGTTAACTGCATATAATGACATACCAGGACATGGGAATTTCAAAACATAAGAAAAGGAACTCTACGATATTTGCAACAGCATAACAATCAAGAAGTTACAAATATCACAGAGTTCCTCTATTCATCTATATTCTGTCAGCAAGAGAATATCAGTTGGCTTGTTCTGAAAGGAACTTGATCCTTACAAGTCTGATCTCGTCTTCTGTATAGTCTTCGCCCAGTTCATCCATAGCCGTATCCAAATCATCGGTTTCACTTTCCATGAAATAATCATAGATATCATCAATATGGTCATCATCTACGACTTCTTCTATGAAATAGTCGATATTTAATTTGGTACCACTATATACTATTGCCTCTACTTCATCCAACAAGACATCAAAGTCGAGTCCCTTGGCATCAGCGATGTCGTCCAAAGCGATCTGTCGGTCAATACTCTGGATGATGCTCACCTTAAGCATACTTTTCTTAGCAACGGTACGGACGCGAAGTTCCTCCGGACGTTCGATGTGATTTTCCTCACAATGGCTCTTGATAAGGGCAATGAATTCCTTACCATAACGATGTGCCTTACCTGCGCCTACACCTTGTATCTGCTGTAGTTCTTCCATCGTTATTGGATACATCGTTGCCATCTGTTCCAGAGAGACATCTTGGAAGATTACATAAGGAGGGAGGTTATGCTTCTGCGCAACTTTTCTACGAAGATCCTTCAACATTGAGAACAATGCTGGGTCTAAGGCTGATGTTCCCCCTTCGCTATCTTCTTCATAGTCATCTTTATATTCATTGTCTTCAACAATCATGAATGATTCCGGAGACTTGATAAATTTCTTTCCTGCTGCTGTCAGTTTCAACAAGCCATAATTCTCGACATCTTTTTTGATATAGCCTGCTATCATCGCCTGACGTATGGTAGGATTCCACAGATTATCATCCATATCTTCACCAGAGCCAAACTCGTCCAGTTGATTATGCTTATGAGAAACGATGTTGTCCGTTGCACGACCTTTGACGAAATCGATGATATAATCCTGACGGAAATTTTCCTTTACAGCGGCAATAGCCTTCAAGACAACGACGAGTGCCTCATGGGCTTCGATCTTCTTCTTTGGATGGAGACAGTTGTCACAATTTCCACAATTATCCTTAGGATACTCCTCACCGAAATAATGAAGTAGCATCTTGCGTCGACAAACAGAAGATTCGGCATAGGCCTGAGTTTCCTGCAGCAACTGTCTACCAATGTCTTGCTCAGCGACAGGTTTGCCTTCCATAAATTTCTCGAGTTTCTTCAAATCCTTAGGAGCATAAAAGGCGATACAGATGCCCTCTCCTCCATCACGACCTGCCCTACCAGTTTCCTGATAGTATCCTTCCAGACTCTTTGGTATGTCATAATGGATTACAAATCGCACATCAGGTTTGTCAATACCCATTCCAAACGCTATTGTTGCCACGATGACATCAATACGTTCCATCAGGAAGTCATCTTGTGTCTGCGAACGAGTTGCAGAATCAAGTCCTGCATGGTAAGGAGCAGCCTTTATCTCGTTTACCTTCAACACCTCGGCGAGTTCCTCTACCTTCTTTCTTGACAAACAATAGACGATACCACTCTTTCCGGGATGCTGTTTTATAAACTTGACGATTTGTGTGTCTATATCCTTAGACTTGGCACGAACCTCATAATACAGATTCGGGCGATTGAAAGAACTCTTATACTCATTGGCATCATTGATACCCAATGTTTTCTTAATATCAGAACGCACCTTATCCGTCGCTGTAGCAGTAAGGGCCATGATAGGAGCTCTTCCTAAGATGTCTATGGCCTTACGGATATTTCTGTATTCCGGACGGAAATCATGTCCCCATTCTGAAATACAATGGGCCTCATCGATAGCATAGAATGAGATTTTTACATCTTCAAGGAAGGAGAACTTTACTTTCTTTACAACAACAGTTGAGCCACTCTCTGTTTTTTCCTCTTCTTCCTTTAACAATGATTCAGGAGCAACATACAAAAGTTTAGTCTTCCCACTCAAGACATCTGTCTTCACACGTTCTATTTCTGATTTATTCAAGGAAGAGTTCAGATAATGAGCAACTCCTTCCTCTTCACTTAATCCATTGATAACGTCTACCTGATTCTTCATGAGAGCAATCAGTGGCGAAATAACTATAGACATACCATCCATGAATAGCGAAGGTAACTGATAACACAAACTTTTTCCTCCACCAGTAGGCATCAATACAAAAGTATCGTTTCCGTCCATAAGATTACGGATAATAGCTTCCTGGTCGCCCTTGAATTTATCAAAGCCGAAATAATGTTTAAGTTGTTGGGTAAGATCAACGTTTTCTGTCATATAACAAATAGCTCCTTATTCCTTCATTTATTAGGTGTCGTTTTTCGAATTGGGTTGACAGGGATATTCCCTGTCAACTTATAGTTTATGCAGATTCTAATTTCTGCAAATGTGCTTTTTCAATCTGTGTCTTGGCATACTCTTGTGTCACCTCAAATTTCTTAGTTCTACTTGAAGGCTTCTCAAACATAGCATCCATCATTACGGCCTCAACGATAGAACGCAGACCGCGCGCGCCTAATTTGTATTCCATGGCCTTATCAACAATAAAGTCTAGGCTCTCTTCTGTAAAGGTTAGTTCTATGCCGTCTATTTCAAACAATTTGATGTATTGCTTTACAATAGAGTTCTTCGGTTCTACCAATATTCTTCTCAAGGCTGGTTTATCCAATGGATTGAGATATGTAAGAACCGGGAGACGACCTATCAACTCTGGGATAAGTCCGAAACTCTTCAAGTCCTGAGGCAACACGTACTGCATCATCTCATTCTTATTGAGTCTTCTCACATTCTGAACTGAGTTATATCCGACAACATGAGTATTCAGACGCTGAGCAATCTTGCTCTCTATTCCGTCAAAGGCTCCTCCACAGATGAAAAGTATATTTTTAGTATCTACATGGATATATTCCTGATCCGGATGCTTTCGGCCTCCCTGAGGTGGAACGTTCACAATAGTTCCTTCTAGCAACTTCAACAGACTCTGCTGAACGCCTTCACCGCTGACATCTCTTGTGATCGATGGGTTATCGCTCTTACGGGCAATCTTGTCGATTTCATCTACAAACACTATTCCTTTTTCTGCTGCCGCTACATCAAAGTTTGCCACTTGTAATAATCGACTCAAGATACTTTCTACATCTTCTCCTACATATCCGGCTTCGGTAAACACCGTTGCGTCTACGATGGTAAAAGGTACCTCTAGCATTTTGGCAATAGTACGAGCCAACAGGGTTTTACCCGTACCTGTGCTTCCAACCATGATGATGTTGCTCTTTTCAATCTCGACACCATCATCCTCTACAGACTGTTGCAGACGTTTGTAATGGTTATATACGGAAACTGCCAATGTTTTCTTTGCATCATCCTGTCCTATAACATATTGATCAAGATATTTTTTTATCTCCTTTGGCTTAGGAACTTTCTTGATTTCATATTTCTTATTAGCATCTTCCTTTGCTTCGTAAGGAAGTGGATTCAAGACGCCTGCAGACAAAGCAATTTCGTAGGCTTGCTGAGCACAATTTTCACAAATATATCCATTTAAGCCCGTTATCAGAAGCTTTGTTTCTTTCTCGCTTCTTCCACAGAAACTACATACTTTCTTTGGCATATTATTTCTTTCTTGTCAACACAGAATCAATCATACCATATTCACGAGCTTCTTCCGCTGTCATCCAATAGTTACGGTCGCTATCGTTCCATACTTTCTCAAATGGGGTATGAGAATGATTTGATATGATGGTATATAATTCTTTCTTGAATTTCTGAATCTCTTTTGCCTCTATCTCAATATCTGAAGCCTGTCCCTGAACTCCACCCAGAGGCTGATGTATCATGACACGGCTATGAGGAAGTGCTGAACGCTTGCCTTCCTGACCTGCAACAAGCAAAACTGCGGCCATAGAAGCGGCCATGCCTGTACAGATGGTAGACACATCGCTCGTGATAAACTGCATGGTATCATAAATACCCAAACCTGCTGTTACGCTACCACCAGGACTATTGATATAAATAGAGATATCCTTACCTGGATCTGTTGAGTCTAGATATAGTAACTGTGCCTGCAATGTATTTGCTGTATAATCATCAATCTCTGTACCTAAGAATATAATACGGTCCATCATCAATCTTGAGAAGACATCCATCTGAGTAACATTCAACTGACGTTCTTCCAAGATATAAGGATTCAGATACTGTTGCTGAGCCTTAACGACATCGTCCAGGACCATGCCATTCATTCCATAATGCTTAGTAGCAAATTTTCTAAAATCGCTGTTCATAATCTTTATATTATCCTTTCTTTTATAAACAAGAAAAAGAGGTTATCAACTTATTATTTCTCGTTCGTAGGAACAAAGATAATAAAAAAAGTTGATAACCTCTTACAAAAGAAGGTTTTTTTTCAAAAAACTATATTATTCCATCATTTTGTTAAACTCGTCGAGTGTTACCTCTTTCTCGTTCAACTTAACAACATTCTTAAGGATCTCTGTCAACTTACGATCGATAGAGCGATCTACGAGTGCATCTGTAGAATTACCCTTCTTGAGGATCTCTTCTGCATAGTTCTCAATATACTCCTCTGGAATATTTGTCATACCATACTGAGCGAACTGAGCACGAGCTGCTTCCTTAGCTGTTTCCTTAATATCATTATCTTCGATCTTGATATCGTTAGCAGCAACCAACTGCTCCTTGATCAAGTGCCATGTCAACTCCTTGATGCTATTCTCATAGTTCTTCTCTACGAACTCTGCACCCTTATCCTTGTTGTTGTTAAGCATGATCTTCTTCAAGAGCTCATCAGGATATGCCAACTTGCCAACCTTCTTCTCGCAGTGTGCACGTACGTCCTGGATAAACTTGAAGTCTGCATCTGCAGCCAACTGCTCTTTCAAGCCTTCAGCGATCTTCTCACGGAACTCTTTTTCGCTCTTTACAGCATCCTTACCGAATGTCTGATCGAAAAGTTCCTGATCTACAGCGTGCTTATTGAAGCGCTGAATCTCTGTTACCTGGAAGCTGAAGTCTGCTGTCAAATCCTTAACTTTTTCACGCTCTACCTTCAAAAGTGAAGATACTTCTGTATCATTATCTGGATAAGCCTTCTTTGGATTGAATGTAATTACATCACCAAGTTTTGCGCCATCGAAAAGTTTCTTCTGATCATCAACCTTGATGTAGCTAGGCATAAGGATTGCGCCCTCTACGGTGATACCATCTTCCTTAGTATTACCCTTCTCATCAAGTTCACGAAGGTCACCCTTCAGCATATCATTCTCCTGATATTCCTCAGCTTTCTCATAGCTACCCATACGAGAGGTGAACATATCTACCTGCTTATCGATCAAAGCGTCATCTACCTTGATTGTGTAGTGATCTACCTTATCACGACCGGTCAAAGTTACCTTGAACTCTGGAGCTACTGCAATATCAAAAAGGAATGTATAAGGAGCATCCTTCTCTAGATCAATTGGAGTCTGCTTCTCTGAAGCTAATGGCTCACCTAACATCTGGATCTTGTTGTCCTGTACATATTTGTAAATTTGCTGACCAACGAATTTGTTGATAACATCCATCTTTACAGATGTACCAAACTGGCGCTTGATCATACCCATTGGCACCTGTCCTGGACGGAAACCTGGTACGTTAGCCTTTTTACGATAGTCTTTCAAAGTCTTCTCGACTTCGCTCTGGAAATCACTTTCTTCGACAACAATAGTCATCAGACCATTAATCTTGTCAGGATTCTCAAATGAAATTTTCATCTTTGATTTTTTGTTTTATTTTGTTATTATTGTTTTCAAACGAGTGGCAAAATTACTCATATTTAGTGAATATACCTAATATATAAGAGAAAAATTTGTTTTTTTAACCAAATATTCTGTTTTATCCCCTTAGTTTACAGTGCATTTTCCTCTGCTTTCTCGTCTTCTTCGTTTGGTTTAAACTTGCGATAGACGAAATTCTCACTCAGGTAATTCTTTCGTACCACAGGGTTCTGGGCAAGACTCTCCGGAGAACCTTGGAACAGTATTCGACCTTCAAACAACAGATAGGCTCTATCTGTAATAGAAAGGGTTTCTTGCACGTTATGGTCGGTAATCAAAATACCTATATTCCGATATTTCAAACGCCATACTATATGCTGAATATCCTCTACTGCAATAGGGTCGACACCGGCAAACGGTTCATCAAGCATAATGAATTTTGGATCTATGGCCAGGCAACGGGCTATCTCGCAACGACGACGCTCTCCTCCAGACAGTTGGTCTCCCTTGTTCTTCCTTACTTTGGTCAATCGAAATTCTTTGATCAAACTTTCCAACTTATCCAACTGATACTGGCGAGGTTTACCTGTCATCTCAAGAACCGACATGATATTGTCTTCCACACTCATCTTACGAAATACGCTTGCTTCCTGTGGAAGATATCCAATACCTGCACGAGCACGTTTATACACTGGGAAATCGGTAATTTCATGGTCGTCTATATACACATGTCCTTCGTTAGGTACGACAAGACCTGTCGTCATATAAAAAGAAGTGGTCTTACCAGCACCATTTGGTCCTAGCAATCCAACGATTTCGCCTTGCTTTACGTTTATCGTCACGCCATTGGCAACGGTACGTTTGCCATAACGTTTCACTAATCCTTCGGTTCTAAGAATAGATCTTTCCGGATCCAAATTCTCTAAGCTTTCTTTCGTCTCACTCATTCTCGGAATATTTGTGTGCAAAATTACTAAAAAACAAGCTAATATCATTGATAAAATCAAAAACTCTTGAAAATATTGCAGTTTTTTAGTGGATTTTGGTTACTTTTGCAACGATATAACGGCAAAAATACATGTTGATTTATAAATGGCTTAATACTTTCGGCAGTTATCTGATATTGATGGGCCGATCTTTATCGCGTCCAGATCGTATGCGCATGTTCCTTAAAAGATATGCGAAAGAGATGGAGCAGTTGGGTGTCGACTCTATTGGCATCGTCATGCTGATTTCTTTCTTTATCGGCGCTGTGATCTGTATTCAGATGAAAATAAACATCCAAAGTCCTTGGATGCCTCACTGGGTGGCAGGATATACGACCCGCGAGATCATGCTTTTGGAGTTTTCTTCTTCTATCATGTGTCTTATCCTCTCTGGTAAGGTTGGTTCCAACATTGCATCTGAACTGGGTACTATGCGTGTAACACAGCAAATTGATGCTCTCGACATCATGGGTGTAAACTCTGCGAGTTATCTGATTCTGCCTAAAATACTAGGATTGATCACCATCATGCCTTTCCTTGTGATTTTCTCTTCCACACTTGGTATTATCGGTGCTTATGCTACGGCATATATAGGACATATCATTTCTCCAGAAGACCTTACATCGGGTATACAGCATGCTTTTAATGTATGGTTTATCTGGATGAGTATTATCAAGAGTTTGTTCTTTGCGTTTATCATCGCCAGTGTATCTTCCTTTTTCGGATATACCGTGGAGGGTGGTTCTGTAGAGGTCGGAAAAGCCAGTACTGATGCTGTCGTATGTTCTAGTGTGCTTATCTTATTCTCGGATGTGTTCCTTACACAACTACTCTCATAAAGTAAAATTTCATTATGATAGAAGTTAAGAATCTTACAAAATCTTTTGAAGACAAAACTGTGCTTTTCAATATAAACACAGTATTTGAAACAGGGAAGACCAACTTGATTATCGGTCAAAGTGGTTCGGGAAAGACTGTTTTAATGAAAAACTTGATTGGACTATTCGAACCGACACAAGGTGAAATTCTTTACGACGGACGTGATTTCATTAGCATGAACAAAAAGGAAAAGGCTATGATGCGCCGTGAAATGGGAATGGTTTTTCAAGGTGCTGCACTTTTCGATTCGCTTACAGTCTTGGAGAATGTTATGTTTCCTCTCGATATGTTTTCTAATGAAAACTATCGGGATCGCGTAAAAAAGGCGCAAGACTGTTTGGCTCGTGTAAATCTACTGGAGGCACAGGATAAGTATCCAAGTGAAATATCGGGAGGTATGCAGAAGCGTGCTGCTATCGCTCGGGCTATAGTACAAAATCCAAAATATTTGTTTTGCGATGAACCAAATTCCGGTCTGGACCCTAAGACTTCTCTCGTCATCGATGAACTTCTTTCCGGAATCACACACGAATTCGGAATAACGACTATCATTAATACTCACGACATGAATTCTGTGATGGGTATCGGAGAAAATATCTGTTTTATCTACAAAGGACACAAGGAATGGCAGGGTAATAAGGATCAGGTCATCAATAGTAACAATAGCAAACTTAATGATTTGGTATTTGCTTCTGATCTGTTTAGGAAAGTAAAAGAAATAGAACTGGAACAAGACAAAAAATAGAGGTGATAAAAAAAATATCGCCTCTATTTTCAATTTATTGCATTTTCCATTTTCCTTTCACTTCAATCATTGGCACAACGATTTCTTCGCTCGTTTTATCTCCATAGTCGAGAACGAGAAAAGCCATGGCTGTATGATGAGCGGTATCAGCCTTTGCATCTGCTATCTTTACGTTGCTAATACCTTGATGTTCTTCTTTTTGCTGGTATACAAACATCTTGGCATTTGTTTCTAATTGTTCGCGATAACCTGCAGGTATGCTATCTGGCTGATTCATCCCTTTCACAAACTCTGAATATTTGTTTTCAAGCAACAAATCATAATAGCCCTTGGCTGCAATAGCTGCCAACTCGCCTTGATCTGGAGCTTCCTTGCCACATCCAGAAATGATTAATATCGATAGAATAATGAAAGATACAACTTTTTTCATTTACTTCTGGCGTATAAAAATATTTATTGGACAACCATGCATAGACCAGTTCTCTCGTATCTTGTTCTCGAGGAATCTACGATAATTCTCCTTTACATACTGTGGAAGATTAGCATAGAATACAAAAGAAGGAATCTGTGTATTTGGTAACTGTGTACAATACTTGATCTTGATATACTTTCCTTTCACACTCTGTGGAGGATATGCTTCGATAATTGGGAGCATAACTTCGTTCAACTTCGAAGTTCCCACATGCGCCTTACGATTTAGATAGACTTGCTTAGCTGTCTCTAAAACCTTGAAGATACGCTGTTTCGTAAGTGCTGAAGCAAAAATTATCGGGAAGTCAACAAAAGGTGCCATACGCTTGCGAATAGCTGCTTCGAAAGTTGCTATCACCTTCTGGTCCTTATTCTCTACCAAGTCCCACTTGTTTACAACAACGACCAAACTCTTGTTATTCTTCTGAATCAACTGGAAGATATTCATATCCTGTGTCTCAATACCACGAGTGGCATCGATCATCAGAATACAAACATCACTATTCTCAATAGCTCTGATACTACGCATCACAGAATAGAACTCCAAATCCTCCGTAACCTTATTCTTACGACGAATTCCTGCAGTATCTACCAAATAAAAATCAAAACCAAACTTGTCATAACGTGTATAGATACTATCGCGAGTTGTACCAGCTATTTCGGTTACAATGTTTCTCTCTTCACCAATAAAGGCATTGATAATACTACTTTTTCCTGCATTTGGACGACCTACAACTGCAAAACGTGGAATGTCTTCTTCGATAGTCTCCTCAGGATTATCCTTCAACTTATCCAAAAGCATATCCAACAAGTCACCTGTACCACCACCTGTAGCTGCACTGATACATACAGGATCGCCCAGTCCTAACTTGTAGAATTCTGCTGCCTCATAATAACTTGCACTGTTATCAACTTTATTTGCTACAAGGATTACAGGAAGTTTCGTTCTGCGCAGAATCATTGCAACATCTTCATCCCAGTCGGTTACACCTGTTTCATTGTCAACGAGGAATAACACCAAATCAGCTTCTTCTGTTGCAATCATTACTTGCTCACGAATAGCATCCTCAAAGATATCGTCTGACTTTACAACCCAACCGCCGGTATCAACAACTGAAAATTCACGGCCATTCCATTGACATTTTCCATACTGACGATCACGAGTCGTACCAGCAGTATCACTAACGATAGCACGACGAGACTGGGTCAAACGATTAAAAAGCGTTGACTTACCCACATTTGGGCGGCCAACAATAGCTACTAAATTTGCCATTTCTGTTTAATTTCTGAAGTTATACATTCTTCGGCCCTCCTTATCGGGAGAGTATGCTCTCAATACATTCAGAGCAAAACTCGGGGTTTCTTCTCAAAGAAAACTCCTAGCCTAATTTATTCTGGATTATATCCGAAATGATTGAGCTCTCTTTCGGAATTACGCCAATCTTTGTCCACTTTTACAAAAGTTTCCAAATAGATCTTCTTATCAAAGAACTTCTCGAGACTCTTTCGTGCCTCTGAAGAAACTTTCTTCAATGCCATACCTTGATGGCCTATGATAATACCTTTCTGACTGTCGCGCTCTACGTAGATAACAACATTAATATGGATATGTTTATCATCCTCCTTGAAACGCTCTACAGCAACTTCCACAGAATAAGGTATTTCCTTGTCATAATAACGGAGAATTTTCTCACGAACAATTTCACTGACAAAGAATTTTGCAGGTTTATCTGTAAGCTGTTCCTTATCAAAATAAGCTGGCGATTCAGGAAGCAGTTCCTTAATACGCTTCATTAGAATATCTGTACCAAACTTATTCTTAGCTGAGATTGGAAGAATCTCCGCATTAGGAAGCAGTCCATGCCATTTTTCAACAATAGTTCCCAATGTCTCCTGATTGCTCTCATCTATTTTATTTATCAAAAGGAGAACAGGAATACTCATCTTCTTCACCTTGTCCAAAAAATCCATATTTTTTTCTGGATTTTCCACAACATCGGTGACATAAAGCAAGATATCAGCATCTGCCAAAGCCGATTCAGAAAATGCAAGCATCATCTCTTGCATCTTATAATTCGGTTTCAAGACACCAGGAGTATCCGAAAAGACAATCTGACAATCTTCATCATTGACAATACCCATGATACGATGTCTAGTTGTCTGAGCCTTGAAAGTCGCAATACTGATTCGCTCTCCGACTAATTGATTCATCAGAGTCGACTTACCCACATTTGGGTTGCCTACAATATTTACAAAACCTGCTTTATGCATAAAAGAATTGATTGATATTCAAAATAAAAAAAACGCATCATCTTATCAAAAAGAAGGATGCGTCTTTCTGTCTTTATTGATATAATATCTATTTCACCAACGCGGCCTTGGCACCATCGTAAGCCCATCTTAAATAAGAGGCACCATTTACGAAACCAGCACCAAATGCTGTCAGAATGATATTGTCACCCTTCTTAAGTTCCTTTTCATAATCCCAAAGAACAAGAGGCATACAAGCAGCACTAGTATTTCCATAACGCTGAATATTAACCAACAACTTATCCATCGGCGCACCAATTCTCTTGGCTACAGCCTCGATGATTCGCAAGTTGGCTTGATGAGTAACGATATGGTCTACATCATCAATGGTTAAATTGTTACGCTTCAATATCTCTTCACAATCATCACCCATGGCTGTTACAGCATAACGGAACACAAAGCGTCCTTCCTGATATGTGTAATGCATACGATGATCAACAGAGAAATGAGAAGACGGGAATACAGAGCCACCAGCTTTAATATGAAGGAAAGGAAGACCCTTGCCATCTGTACGATGAAAAGAATCTATCAAACCAATATTTTCTTCTTCTGTTCCTTCTACCAAGACAGCACCTGCGCCATCACCAAACAATGGACATGTAGAACGATCTTGATAGTCAGTAATCGACGACATTTTATCAGCGCCAATAACAATAATATGTTTATGGCGTCCACTCTGAATCATATTACAAGCAACATCGAGTGCATACATAAAACCGCAACAAGCAGCAGAGAAATCAAAAGCAAAAGCATTTTTCAATCCAAGCTTACCTAATACGATAGATGCAGTAGATGGATGAACATAATCAGGTGTGGTTGTCGCAACCATTAGGGCATCAATGCTATCGGGATCAATACCAGTCTTCTTTAATAAGAGTTTGGCTGCCTTACGTGCCATATAAGAAGTGCCCAATCCTTCTTCAGTAAGGATTCGGCGCTCCTTAATTCCGGTACGAGTAACTATCCACTCATCATTGGTATCGACCATACGAGACAATTCCTCATTATTCAGGACATAGTCTGGTACATATCCAGCGACACCAGTGATGATAGCGTTAATTTTTCCCATTATTCAGCTGCTTCCTTTACAATAGCAACCTTACCGCGGTAGTAACCACAAGTTGGACATACTGTATGATAAACATAGTAAGCACCACAGTTAGGGCAAACTGCCAATGTAGGAACTACAGCTTTATCATGAGTTCTTCTCTTAAGTGTACGAGTCTTAGACTGTCTTCTTTTAGGATGTGCCATAATTTTTAATTTTTAATTTTAATCTTTTAATTTCAATTTTTTCAAAGCATCCCAGCGAGGATCTATAGTTTCTGTGTCATCTTCCTTACCGCTTCGGGCGGCCGAATGTTCTTCTAACAATTCAATCATAGCCGTGTTGCATTTACCAGGAGCATGCACATGCTTGATAGGAATATTAACTACTATAAATTCATAGATGAACCAAGCAACATCGAGTATTCCTTCGTCCTCGGCCACAATTACCAGGTCATCATCTTCTGAGCTTTCTTCTCCAAATTTAGCGACTAATCTATCATCCGAACAAATTGGCTGTTCCATATCATCCAGACATAAGTCACATTGCACTGTAACAACACCCTCTGTATGGAAATTCAATTCATAGAAATCTTCCATCTTACTGATTGACAGAGAAGACACAAGATTTCCCTTCTGAATCTCTGGGGCATCGATAGCCTTAAAGTATTCATCGTCCAGCTTAAACCTAAAAGAACTAACTCCCTGAGGCAAAGCCTTTAAGTCGATTTTGAATGGCTCTAAACTATTCATATACAGTTTTCGGGTTGCAAAGTTACGAATATTTTTTGATAAAAGATAATTTTAAAGCAAAAAAACTCACTTTTAGTATTTTTTTAGCTCGATTCTAAATGTTGTCCCTAAACCAATTTCTGATGATTTTACAAATATCTTCCCATGATGATATTCTTCAACGATTCTTTTAACCAGACTTAATCCAAGCCCCCATCCTCTGCTTTTTGTAGTAAATCCAGGAACAAAAACATGTTTGAAATCCTTAGCGGGAATTCCTTTGCCCGAATCTGTAACATCAATTATCACAGTTTGATCCTGCTCATGTAGAGATATTGTAATGCAACCATTAGCAGCACCTATAGCATCTATGGAATTTTTTAGCAGATTCTCGAGCACCCATCCGAACAAATTAGCATTCATATTGATGAAAACATCTGCATCCGGAAAATCTTTTTTTATAACAATATTACGAGATGTCCTACGATTCATATAATCCACTACATCGGCGATTAAAATTTTAAGACTCGCCTTCTGAGACTCAGGCAAAGAACCTATTTTAGAGAAGCGATCAGCAATCAACTGCAATCGATTTACATCATAGTCCATCTCTAAAATCATATCATCTTGAGGATATTTATCTTTAAGAATTTCGATCCATGCCATCATACTAGAAATAGGAGTTCCAAGTTGATGAGCTGTTTCCTTAGACAATCCAACCCAAAGACTATTTTGCTCCGACTTTTTCGATGTTGTCAAAAAGAATATTGCAAAGACCACAAAAAGAAAAACTACAGCCAACTGGATGTAAGGATAAACTTCAAGGCGCTTGATCATAACAGAATCATCATAACACACTTGGACGAAATCACGTGTAGAATCATTAAGAGCTATATGAATACATTTACCATTCGATTTCCAAAGAATCCCTAACGAAGAAGCATAATCCAAGCTATCCTTACGACTATTACCCCAAAGGTCTATATTTCTAAAAATCTGAGCACGGTTATTAGCATCTAAGACAATTACAGGAATCGTATGATTCTCATTAATAACAGTAAGGACAAGATTAAGGTCTGTATGTTCATCAGCAGAATTCAACGAACGCATAGCCTGTGCCCACATCTGGACACGACTTTTCTCCTCTCTAGCCAAATCGCGAACTAAGAAATGAGAGACTATCAAAGACACTATGGCAATAGCAATCGCAGATGCCACAAGTAAGATTTTTATTTTATGACTTTTATCAATCCCCTGCATCATATAGAGAAAACGAAAAAGCCTGAGAGATATTGCAGTAACGCCCCAAAAACAAACGCCACCAGCCACCCCAGCAATATCCCGAGTTATATGAAACGAAAAAAGCCCCGAATACTTTCGTAATCGAGGCTTGATTTAAAAGGAGGCGGCTACCTACTCTCCCGCATTGCATTGCAGTACCATCGGCGTAAGTGGGCTTAACTTCTCTGTTCGGAATGGGAAGAGGTGGGACCCCACCACAATAACCACCTGATATGGCTTATGACATCCTTGCACACAAGCAGCTTATAAAATAACCTGTATCTACTTTCTACTCAACAACAAAAAGCATAAACTCTTTAGAAAGTTTCGGGCAATTAGTAGTGCTCGGCTTTGACGTC
>NZ_AUFP01000011.1 GCF_000426565.1 Segatella albensis DSM 11370 = JCM 12258
AAACAAGTCCGGAAAAGCAGAATTTATATCATTCAAAACAACTTTTGAACCCATTATGCGGTGTTTTTGAATTTTCAAAACCTATGATTTTAGAGATAGCCAACATAGTCTTTCACCCAATTTTTTGGCCATAACATCCTCTATATAAGTGTTTTAACGTGTTTGTAAAGAAATATTCAAAATTCCCGAATTATGAGGTAAAATCCCGAAAATCGAGGATTTTTTGATTTGATAATGGCGAAATCGTAAATAAAATGAGTGAAAACAAGCCTAAAATCTAAAGCAAAATTATTATCTTTGCAACGAAAATGTAACTACAAGAATATGGAAAGAAAGAAAATCGCATCATTTCTTACTCTTTTTTTTATTAGTATTTCGATCTATGCCCAGTCTTTTGTGAAGAATGATACAGTAAGGGTTGAATTCCACGACGGTATAGAATGGGCATACGCTGTAAAGAACGGCATAGCCGTGGCTGTATCCAACGTGCCAATAAAGACGGATTATGGCAATTTCTATCAGTTGAGAATGGAGATAAAGAACCTCAGAGATAGCTGTGTGTTGTATGTTCCAGATAGTACCTCCGCTTGCATCTATAACAGAGGAAGACAAAAACCTCTCAAGATTTATTCAAGTGAACAATTCCAAAGAAAGATAGAGGTAAATCAAGCTTGGGAGAGTGCTTTGTGGGGATTAGCGATGGGGTTTGATAGAAACTATAACGTGGCGAATTCTATTACAAGTTCAATTCTTCTTAGTGAGTCACAAAGCAATGCGTATAACGTTTTGAATTGTGGATATATGAAAAGGAACACGATACGTCCCCAATCAATTATCACGGGTTTTTTGAATATGAAGAAAAAAGAATTCAATACGATGGTGATTTCGATGCCTGTGGATGATACGGTGTTCTCCTTTGAATGGACTTCAGAAAATATAAGAAGATCTACAGATGATGGCGTCTACTATTGAGCGATGGTTCACGAGTCATCTATTATAATGAATAATCATCATTGGTGATATAATTACATTTTGCAAGATTGCTGGCGCCCCTTGTCGGGGCGTCAGTTTTTTTTATTTTAATGGTTCGCATTTTTCTTTAGGTACGACTCTATCTCTGTATAGATTCAGATTTGTGAAGTTACGATATATATTCTGAACAATATCGAGATAGTTGTTTTTCTTTTCCCCATTTTCCTCCCATTCATGATAGAAAGGTTTTATTGAAACACAATTCTTATGTTCAAAGATTGTGTTCAGCAACGTGCGATCAGAGTTACCACATGAATGCCCCATGATATAGACTTGGAAATAGTCCGACTCAAGGAATTCCTGTAGACGGCGATAATTCATAGTTTCAAGGTATCTTACAGATTTAGTGTACCTTAGCAGCTCGTTGTCATTCTTATCAACGATTTCTTTGTAGTCTTTATCTAGTTCATCCCCATATCCAAATATTATATTTTCAGGTTCTTTGAGTGAACCATGAATGTGAATTTCTTCTATCTCAGTACCTACACAATATAGGGAAGCAGTTTTCGTATAATTAAAATTAAGTAATGTTATACGGCCTAAATTCAACCAGTTATCATTAGACCCCAAAAATATTTCATGGGAATTAACGGAAATATCTTCCTTTTTTGGTGGGCTTACAAATTTAGGAAATATATTAAAGTTCAATTTTCCCTCATTAATATCATTCTCCGTTATTCTTAGATATTCAACTAACTTTTCCTGAAGAAAATGCAGCTGTTCATTTAATTTTTTTATAGCATTTTCTTCTTTTTCTTCTTTTAAAGTTTCTTTTAATAGTTTGTAATAATCTTTTTCAATATCTACCCATTTCTTTTCCTTAACAGATTTTATGATACTAGCCATCAAAGGGTACTCTTTAGGGGGAATAATACATTTATATAAGTTTTCTGAAAGATCTATATCATCAATGGGTGATTTTCCTTTCTTTGAAATTGTGTAAGCGATAAAGTCTAAAGCAGCAATTTGTGTCGCACCACCTTTAATTCGAGGATCTAAATTTTTAAGAAAGCTTTTATAATCACTGAATAGTCTTATTTTATTTTCATATTTATTGTCAAAATTATTTTGAATATATTCCAAATCTTTAAAATCTAATTTTAGTTTACATAAAGGATCTTTAAACTCATCTTCGCCATTGTCCAGAAGTTTTTCAAACTCGGCTTTGTCCTCATCTTTAATTCTGTCAAGATTACCAACTTCTTGAATATAAATCTTTTTTAATCTTTGATCCCAATACCAATTGATGAAATCCTTATAACTTGTCTTAAGATCATGGGCCAAGTCAAACCCGTTTCCTATTAAGATTAGTCTGTTCATTTAAAAATAGAACTTATAAATTGCAAAAGCACTATGCTCCTGCTTCCCTTACAAAGTTACGAAAAATAATAATTAGTTGTATTTATCAAGTGCAAAAATTTCTTGAAGGCCACATATCGCCCCACAAAAAAAATGAGCGTCTAAGATTTGGTTATTTCTGCGATATTTACTACTTTTGCATGACGAAAGATAAAGCACGCATCTTTTTCGATATGATGACAAGCCCGCTGACGCGTCTCCGGACCGTGTGTGGGCCACTATTTATATATAGGTATGTGTGCGAGAAATATCAGTTAAGAAGGATAATGTCGACGATAGATATAAAGATAACAGCGCTATCACATTGCAACTGGAAGGATAACCTGGCACAATTGCAGAGAAACTTTGCCTGTGGCAACGGCGTGCTACTGAAACGAGACCACGACAATGTAGACCCCTCTGCCGTACAGGCCTTCTATATGGGCAAAACAATGGGATACGTGTGCAGCGAACAGGCCTCGCTGTGCTGCGACATCATGCAGCAGAAAGGGGCGGAAACGCTTATCGCGCGCGCCGCTGACTTCGTCGAAAAACCTTATCGCCATTGCCGGGTGATGGTCGACGTGGAAGATGAAAGGATGACAACACAGACCAGTGAGAACCAAATTTATAAAGATTGGTCGTATTCCGGTCCTGTGCTGCGCCTGAACGATGAGATGCAGAATCTGAACTGTGCTTACCAGTATCTGGACTACGTCATACGTGGCGAACTCCCTTGGGACGAGACCGTGGAGGAGAGTTTCAAAACCTTCCTGAAGTTTCATCGTCATTCCTTCAGCGATGAAATCTTCCAATTTCGCATCCGTCTGAGCCGTTGGATGAACAGCAACGACGACCCCCGCGTGCAGCGATGCGCCAGTATCATGGCTACGGAATTCTTTAACCTGCGCCCGCACGAGAATAGGCAATGGGTGATAGATTTCATCAAGATGCTGCCGCATACGGAAGAGTTCCAGCACATGCTGCTGGTGAACGATATACCCGACACGTCGCTGCTGATGAGCGAACTGCAGCAATGTCCCGGCCATCTCTATCGGCTGTTCTATAAGTCGCCCGATGATTTCGCCTCCGTGGTGTATTACCATCATCCCCCACAGAACGTGCTGCGGCGAATGTTCTCCGCCCTTGCCCTGTGTGAGCATTTCCAGCTGCCATACTGCGACGAATCGGTACGATATCAGCAGCACATGGTGAACAATACTAACAACTACAACAACTATGGCGTGGTGAACAATGCCGAGAATGGCGGCGTGGTGAATGTGAAGAGACATTAAGAGAAAGAAAATGAAGATAGAACATTTCGTGAACTATGGCACAATCAACGAGGTGAACGAGGGTGCCGTACAGAACATATATATCAACGACAGCCGTGCGCATGCTGCTGTGCCCGACAAGGAGAAGCATTTCAAGACCGCCGTTAAGGCTATGGTGGAGAAGAACATCATCCACAAAAAGGCCGAATGGGCTGCCGTGAAGCGCGTCCTCGAGGACAAACGGATATACGACAACCTACAGTATACCACCTTTGTGCGCATGCTTGCCGATGCCGATGTACCCGCTGATGTGCTGCCCACTGACAGTACACTGGGCAAGGTGATCTTTAAGAACCGTCCGTTCCCGTCGTGGGAGATTGAGGACAGGCAACCTGATGACGTTCGGCGATTCGTACATATCGCTGAACTGTTCATGCAAGAGTTTGAGCAATAATAATTATTGATATATATATGATTATGCGTGCGTGAGCATGTGTGTCGTAGATTTTTTTGTAGGTGTGCGTAAAGCACGTATGATTTACTTTGTTTCCGATATTCCGGAATTCATTCCGGAGTGTCGGAATTTTTATTTTTCCCCATTTTATCCCCTTATCTTTGCATCGTCATTAAGACAGAAACATAAAAGTTACAAAGATGAGTAAAATTAGAATGAAACTGACGCATGTTCTCCCAGCGCAGACTGGTGTCAGTAAAGAGAACAAACCATGGAAGAAACAGGCCTTCGTCTTCGAAGATCCCGATGTGATGTACCCCAACGTGATCTGTGCCACAATCTTCGGCGAAGACAAGTTGGCCCGCTTCACGGCCCGCGAAGGCGACTTGGTAGATGTAGAATTTGCCTTCTCAGCCCATGAGTTCAACGGCCATTGGTACAACGAAGTAAGAGTAAGAGATTTCAGCCTTGTTACCTTTTGATTAATCTGAGTTGAAGCAGAGAAGAAGAGTTTTCGATATCATTGTGCACACCTCTTCCTTACTTTCTTCTTCTCGCAAAATTCAGTAAAAATGAAAACAAAGAAAACCAACAGAAACAATAAATCATGCCAGCATATCCAGTTGAGTGGTACCGGCGAATTTGACGAAAAAAAGTTTTTCACCTTCAACCCCGACATACCCGTGAACGGTGTCGTCGGTGGATTCCGAAAGCGCGGACACGCACAGCAGTTGACCAATGGCACCTTCTGTTTTGTGGCCGACGAGAAAAGCCATGCCTCACAGGCGTTGACGATCAAGAAACTGCTCCATGGCAGGGTGAGCCTTACCAAACAGGGATATTTCCAGCTCACGTTGAGGTTTCATCTGCCAGAGCCGAGAAGTTTTTCTGTGGCAATGATCAATGAAGCCGCCGAGGCTGCCGAGGCCATCTGCCGTTATTTACGTGAAAACTAATTTGTTGAAAAATATTTAATCGTAAAAATATGAGTTGTTTTCTTATCACATATCAGGATGGCCATAAGGTGGCGCGTCCCGTCACCTCGAGAGAGGAATACCTCGCCCTGCGAGACAGTAAAGAGCAAATACAGAACCTCGCCAAGGCGCGCCGGGGCAACGATGCCGCCAAGCGCCGACTCGTACAGATGAACTATAGTTGTATGCCCAATGCCGACGGCACGCTGAAGGGGGCAAAACAAATGACCACCACCGTGGGAATGGATGTGGACGGACTGAAACCCGAACAACTGGACGACATCGCCGCTAAGATTATCGCCAAAAAACAGTCCCTCGGACTGCTCATGCTCGAGAAGAGCGCACGTCTGCATGGCTTCCATTTGGTGTTCCGCCGCCGACAGAATCTTTCGCAAGAGGAAAATCTGCGCTGGGCAAGTGAACTGCTCGGGGTGGAATATGATAGTGGCGCAAAGGATATTACACGAATATTCTTTACAACAACAAAAGACGATCTGTTGTTCCTCGATGATGAACTGTTCTCCGTATCGCCCACACATGAGCCTGAGCAGAAGAAAGAAAAACCTAAAGTCACCCAGGAAAAGGCTGTGGTGCCAGCGTCATCTGCTCCCGCCGATGCCGAATACGACGAAGCCACCTATGCCGCCATCGTCCACGAACTCGAAAAACTGTTGGGCGGCGTGCCCATGCACGGCAGTCGCAACCAGTTTATCTTTACCATGGCGTGCAATCTGCGCTACATCTGCAATCACGACCCACAATGGGTGGCTAAGGTGCTGCCCGACTACGGAGAAAACAGGGAAAAATGGTACAACTCTATCAAGAGTGCCTGCAACAGAAGTATGACGATACACATGCCGAAGGTGATGAAGCGAGCCATAGAGCGCGTGAAGATGGCACAGGCGAAACCCTGCGACGATGCAGAGGGAACCGATGGAAGCGGCAACGGCAGTATTCCGCCGCGTATGCCCCAAACGTTGCCTGCCATGATTCGACTGCTCGTGTCGAAGACCCCCGACATCTACCAACCTGCCGTGGCGCATGCCGTGTTCCCCGCTTTGGCCACTCATCTGTGGCACACGAAATTCAGATATATCGACAATGTGGAGCACGAGGCTACGTTGATGTGTGTGCTGATGGCTGGCACCGGAGCTGGAAAAAGTTGCATCACGAAACCTATCGACTGCATCATGAAGGATGTGCGCGAACGTGACAAGATCAGTATGGAGAAGGAGCAGGAATGGAAAGATGAGATGAATACTAAGGGGGCTAACAAGGATAAGAAAAATCGCCCCGAGGGCATCGTCATCCAGGAGGTGGATGCTGACATGACCAACGCTGCCTTTGTGCTGAGGATGGCCGAGGCTGAAGATCATTTCCTCTATGTTCACATGAACGAGATTGAGCAGTTCAATGCTCTGAAGGTGTCGGCACGAAGCGACAGTCATTTTCAGATTATGTGCTTAGCCTTCGACCCCGGCAACAGTTACGGACAGACGCGCGTGGGCGTGCAGAGTGTGAGCCGACGCGTGTGTATCCGGTTCAACTGGAACGCCTCTACCACCATCCGCAAGGGACAGCAGTATTTCAGTAAGGTGCTCACCGACGGCCCTATCAGCCGCATCAACTTCTGTACCATCCCCGAACAGGAAATAGGGGCTGACATGCCGATATATGGCACGTATGATGAGCAGTTTGATAAAAGGTTGAAACCCTATATCGACAACCTGAATGCTGCCCGTGGGGTGATAGAGTGCCCGCAGGCGTTTGAACTGGCCAAGAAACTGAAGGAAGAAAATGCCGACTTTGCCCGACTTTCGCAGAGTCGCACCTTCGAGAATCTTTCGTTCCGTGCCAACGTGATTGCTTATCTCAAGGCCATGGTTCTCTATGTGGCAAATGGCTGTAAATGGGAAAGGAGTTTCGAGGATTTCATCCGCTGGAGCGAGCGCTACGACCTTTGGTGCAAGATGCATTTCTTCGGTGACGCCATCGACAATGCCAACGGTGAGGTGCAGGTGAATAAACGCGGACCGCGCAACCTGCTGGAGGAATTGCCCGACACATTTACCTATGATGATGTCGTGGAGGTTAGAAGGCAACAGAATCTTTCGGCCGACAAAACAAGATATATGTTGAACAATTGGAAAACTCGTGGGTATATTGTGAGAGACCCTAAAGGTCAAAAAGATGTATGGGTCAAGTGTAAGGGCAAAACTCATCGTAATCAGTAATCAGTTAATCAATTAATCAGTTTAATCAAATTAATTATGGAAAAGCAAATCAATATCATCCTCCAAAGAGTTCGTAGCACACGCTACGGGCTCGACGGAGAACTCTTCATAAACAATAAAAAAATCTGTGATACCGTAGAAAACACCGCTTATTGCTTGGATGAAGGCGAATATAAGATTGAGTTGAAGAAATGTAAACATCATCTGCGTCACATGCCTGTGATCATGATCAAGCGTCAGCCGGTGTGTGAGGATTGTGTGCTCGCGAAGATGAAGAGTGGTAATATGCCGATGCCGTGTCGGTGTCCTCAGATCACCACAGGCAACGGAATGTGCGGTCATAGAGACGGCGCCATCATCGTGGGCGAAGCCGTCTGCCATGGGGTGGTCATCCACTCGCGTGCCGCCTTCGACAGTGTTTACGGACAAATCATAAAGTATGTGCGGAGAGAGCAGAAGGTGGTGCTCACGATAAAGTAAACGAAAAGTAAAACAATATAAAAGTTGGAATCATGAACATAGATATCTATCGTATTGCCTCTGCTGCTGAATGTTCCCGGCTATGAGGGTATCCGTATCCATCCGGGCAACACGGTGAAGGATACGAAGGGCTGCATCCTTGTAGGGTGGAATATGGAGAGGGGACGGCTCGACGACAGTAAAATTGCAATGGGAATGTTGATGCGGAATCTAAATAACGCAAACAATAAAGGCGAAGCTATCAGGCTTCGCCTCCTTTCGTTGATGACAGATGACTATTAATTTTAGTTCAATTCCCTTGTTTTTTCAAAGAAAAAATATATCTTTGCAACAACCAAAAGATAATAATATGAAAAGAGTGCTAAGACGTAACCATGTGATTTTATTAGTACTGTTCATGCTTCTTGCTTGTAGTATGAATATGGTGGCTAAAGACGGTGTCCTGTATCGTGGGATGCCAAAGGATTTAGTTATTGAAGCTATAGGAAAACCTAGTGCAACAAGTTTTGATCAAAATGAAGAGGTGTGGACTTATATTAAAAGTTCTTTGTCGGAGAAGTATGATAAGGTGATTATCGTTACTTTTGATAATTCTGATAAAGTCGTTAGTTATCAAGAGCAACTGATGCCTTTCGGAGGAATGAGAGAACATACCAAGAGTTTACCTTCTTCATCTGTAAATGTACCGTCGCCATATCGTTTCCCTTTGTCGTATCGCCTAAACGATAAAGAATTCTCTTTACTCTACGGTAAGGTAAAGGCTGTCTCTTTTGATGATGATAAATATGTACTTCTGGAAGTCGCATCTATACGATGCTATTATACATGTGCTCAATGTGCCAAACTTATGAAGTTGTTTAGTTTCGACGACAGTAAGCTCAAGGCTTTGCGCATCATGGCTTCGCATATTGTTGATCCACAAAATGTGTATGTCATTACGGAGACGATGTCGTTCAGCGATAGCAAAGACCGCGCATTAAAGCTCTTGCAAACTTACTGACTTACTGCTTGTAGCTTTAATCTATAAAGCTATAGCGTCATGATTTCTGCAAAATCGTCGATGATATAGTCGGCTTCTGCATCCTCTAGTTCTTTGCGGGTGCCATTGCCATAAGTCACACCACAAGTCATACATCCGGCATTTCTACCCATGAGTATGTCATAAGACATGTCACCAACCACAAGGGTCTCTGCTTTGGTGATAGGTGGGGTGCCAGTTGATGATTTGCGTTGCTCGTTGATAAATTCAATGGTTTGAAGTACTGGTTCCGGTTCTGGCTTGGCGCGCTTCACGTCATCAGCACCAAGGATCAGGCTGATATAGTCATTGAGTTGGAACTCTTTGACAAAAGCCTCAAGAGAAGCATGCCCTCTGCTACTTGCCAAAGTGACGATCATACCCTCATCGTGCAGTTGTCGGATTGTGTCGATGACGTGAGGATAAACAGGAACAACACCAGGTTTATGACTTTCCATGAAAATTCGAGTATATACGTCGGCACATTGCTCTGCCGTCTCGTCGGTCATAGGCATGAGAGCCTTGAAGCAGTCGCGCAGGGGAAGTCCTATGGTAGCAGAACATTCCTGTCGACTCCTTGCAGGCAGTCCCATCTCCGATAGGGTTGCCTGCATAGTACTAGTGATAATAGAATTCGTATCTCCTATAGTTCCGTCAAAGTCTAATATTAGTAATCTGAACTTTTTCCTCATTTCGGTTGTGATGTTATTCGATAGTGGCATTATCTATATCCGCTTGAGCCTTGTCTATTTGCTGAGTGGCTTCATCTATTTGTTTTTCAGCTTTATCAAATTCATCCTCAACTTTGTCGAGTTCATCTTCAGCCGTGTTGTCGGATGACGGTGCCGGATTATTGCTATCTTGTTGGGTGATAGTGATCTTAGGGCTTATAAAATGATTGCGCTGAAAGTTATAATTGATTTTGGGTGTGAAGAGGAAGGTGAATAACATACATATCCAGATGATGATAAGTATATTCTTTTTCTTTGAAGTCATTGGCGGAATACTTCCCAAGCGAGCTTTCTTGTTCTGCTGATGCATATAGATAGGAATACCTACAAGTAAAACAAAAGATATGAGTCGGATGGTATTACGTACGCCACTGTATACGTTGAGTGTCACCCCATCGCCTAAATCAAGTGGCTCAGAGAAGAAAGGGAGTGTGAGGAATCCGAAGAAAGTTAAAATGCTTGATATGAAAGAGGCCAGAACAAGAATTAGAATGATGATAAAGGCAAACTTGAAGAAGGTCGCCATGCATCCATGTTTGACAACAGGGGCGGGGTCGTTTGCTGATTTTACTCCTTCCTGAGAGGGATTCTTCTTGAGCTCAGGGTCTTCTGGGATGATGAGTGCCAGTGCGAGATAAGCGATGAGACCGGTGCCTATGAATATCAGGGAGAACACGACCGCAGCCAATCGCCATAGCGTGACATCGCCACCGAAGTAGCGAGCCAAGCCACTCATCACACCGGCTATGATCTTGTCGTTAGGGTTGCGATAGAAGCGTTTGCCCTTTAGATTACTGAACAGATAATCACTGGATTCCTGTTGATAACTATGGGTGTTGTCTTCTTGTGTGGTGTTGTACTCTTCTCCGGTGAAAGTACCTTCAACCCTTTCGTCACTTGTCGCAGTAGATTCGCCACAGAGTTGTTCCGGACTTCCCACACGACGGATTACTTCGCGCACATTATCTATAGTAACGATACCGTTGCCCGGAGTCTTTACTTCGTTGAGAATCTCAGCGATACGTTCTTCTATATCATTGGCTGTCTCTTCACCACACTGTTGGTATTTCAGTTTGTTATGAATAGCGTTGATATAGTTCTGCAACATATTGTAAGCGTCTTCGTCAATCTGAAACAGGCGGTTGCTGATGTTTACTGTAAAGTTCTTTTTCATGAGTATGGGTGATTTTAATTGTTTTTGAGATAATCGACAGTTTGGTTTAGTTCAAGCCAGACTGCGTTCAGTCCTTCGAGGAAGTCAATGCCGGCTTGGCTGATGATGTAATACTTGCGAGGAGGCCCTTGGGGGGATTCTTGCCACTCATAGGTGAGCAAGCCATCATTCTTGAGGCGCGTGAGTAGGGGATAGAGTGTTCCTTCTACTACAAGCAGTTTGGCATCCTTAAGCCGTTGGATAATATCGCTGGCATAGAATGGCTGATGCTTCAGTAACAAGAGTACACAATATTCGAGCATACCTTTGCGCATCTGGGATTTTGCATTTTCTATGTTCATCTCATTTTGTTTGTCTGATGTTTGTTTAATGGTTCGATGATGCAAATATAAGTGTTATTATAGTACCTTGTATTGCATAGTACTATATATTTATTGTTTTTTAACAAAGAAGCCTCTCTGAGAAATCCCAGAGAGGCTTATCGTTTATGCTTCGATATACGAAGTATTGTTAAGAATTACATGATAACTTCTACCGTATGCTCACCAGTAGTGACAGGAACAATGTTACCCTCTACAGGTTTTCCATCGATGGTAATCTGCTTTACTCCCTTTTGCTTACCCTCAGGGTTGTGAACATTGATAGTGAATTCTGCACCACGGAAACGACGCTTTACGGTATATTCCTTGGCTGTTGTAGGCAGACAAGGGTCGATTTCCAAGCCCTTGTATGATGGTTTGATACCCAGAATGAATTCACTTACGGTATACCACATCCACGCAGCAGTACCGGTGAGCCAAGAGTTCTTGCCTTCGCCAGGACGGAAGGCATCTTTACCAGCTACCATCTGACAGTTTACGTATGGTTCAACTTTGTGCAGAGTCTGATATTTCTCCTCCACGTAAGAAGGTAGAATCTTGGTGTAATGCTTCCATGCATCATTGCCACGTCCGGCAACAGTCTCACCGATGATAACCCAAGGGTTGTTGTGGCAGAAGATACCAGCATTCTCCTTATAACCTTCCGGATAAGAACTGATCTCACCCATCTCTACATGATAGTGAGTATAAGCAGGGTTGTTGAGTACGATACCATGCTCACACTCCATGCGCTCTTTGACAGAGTCGAGTGCCTTATCGCAGAGTCCTTCTTCGAGTCCGATACCAGCCATGGTACACCAGCCCTGGCTTTCGATGAAGATCTTGCCCTCTTCATTTTCGTCAGAACCAATCTTGTTGCCTGCGAAGTCGTAAGCGCGGAGGAACCATTCTCCATCCCAACCGTCTTTCTTCACGGCTGCCACCATCTCGTCGATAGCCTTCTGCATGCGCTCTGCCTCATCGGTCTTGCCAATCTGCTGGCAGAGCTCTACATAATCTTTGGCTGTTACGACAAAGAGACCGGCAATCATGAGACTTTCAGCCTTTGAACCTTCGCTATTGTTCTCTGTGGTCTGGAAACTCTCGTTAGGGTCCCAGCTGAAGCAGTTCAGGTTGAGACAGTCGTTCCAGTCGGCACGGCCGATGAGAGGCAACTTGTGAGGGCCAAGGTTCTTGATGACGTGATTCATACTGATCTTGAGATGCTCGAAGAGTGTAACCTCGCTACCGGGCTGATTATCGAAAGGTACCATCTCATCGAGAATAGAGAAGTCACCGGTTTCTTTGATATAAGCTACGGTACCGAAGATAAGCCAGCATGGGTCATCGTTGAAACCACCACCAATGTCGTTGTTGCCACGCTTAGATAATGGCTGATATTGATGATAGCAACCACCGTCAGGGAACTGAGTAGAAGCAATGTCGATGATGCGCTGACGAGCACGCTCCGGAATTTGATGAACGAAGCCTACGAGATCTTGGTTAGAGTCACGGAAGCCCATTCCACGACCGATACCACTCTCGAAGAAACTTGCTGAACGGCTCATGTTGAATGTGACCATACACTGATACTGGTTCCAAATGTTCACCATACGGTCGAGTTTGTCGTTGCCTGTCTTGGCTACATAGATGCTCAACAGATTGTCCCAATAAGCATGCAACTCGTCGAATGCTTTGTCAACCTTTTCTGTTGTATCGAAATTGGCAATCATCTTTTTGGCCTGTGTCTTGTTGATGACCATGTCGAGACCATCTTTATCAGAGAAACTGCCATCTGGGGCAATCCACTTCTGTTCCTGTTTCTCCTCGACATAACCCAGCAAGAAGATAAGGTCTTTGCTCTCACCAGGTTGCAGCTCAACCTCGATGTAATGAGAAGCGATAGGGCTCCAGCCATGTGCCCAACTGTTGCGAGGCTTGCCTTCGGCAACTACGTCAGGCATAGACTTCTCGCTGTATAAACCTACGAAAGTTTCGCGGTCGGTATCGTAACCCTGAATAGGGGTGTTTACGCTATAGAAAGAATAGTGGTTTCTGCGTTCGCGATATTCTGTCTTATGATAGATTACGCTATCTTCAACTTCAACTTCACCGGTAGAGAAGTTGCGCTGGAAGTTTTCCATATCGGTAGCACCGTTCCACAAGCACCACTCTTGGAAAGACCAAACCTTCAGTTTCTTTACTTCGTTGCCAAGGTTCTTTAAAGTCATCTTCTGAACTTCTCCCCATGTGTGAAGAGGAACGAAGAATAAAACACTTGCTTCAACATCATTCTTTCGACCGGTGATGCGTGTATAACTCATACCATGACGTGCCTCGTAGAAATCCAGTGGGGTGCGGCATGGCTTGAAGCTTGGGTTCCAAACGGTATCGCCATCCTTGATGTAGAAATAACGGCCATCGTTGTCCATAGGAACGTTGTTGTAGCGATAACGGGTGATACGGCGGAATTTGGCATCCATATAGAAACTATATCCACCGGCAGTGTTTGAGATCAATGAAAAGAAATCCTCATTTCCTAGATAGTTGATCCAAGGCCAAGGGGTCTTAGGGTCGGTGATGACGTACTCACGATGTGCGTCATCAAAGTGTCCATACTTTTTTTCTTGCATGTTTGATACTATTTTATGGTTAGTCTTCCTAATTTGATGCAACAAAGATACTAATTTATCAAGAAAATGAATGTGTATTTTTGAAAAAAAACCTTGATAAAGTAGGTGTGTACGGTCTTTTTCAGTATCTTTGCAAATATAGTATTAATCGACTTTGTATAAAAGTATCATTGTCGGTCAAATAAGTATTATAAAGATTTATGATATGAAGAAATTTGTACTTTCTCTTCTCATTGCTCTAACTTTCATACCATTAAATTTAAAGGCTGATAGTTATCCTTCACTATGGAAGCAGTTTGGTAATGCTCAGAACCGAGATTTACCTAAGTCTGAACTGAAAATATTAGATAAAATCATCACGAAGGCTATGGCTGATAAAGATTATGGTCAGTTGTTGTCGGCAAGGATTCATTATATTTCGGTGCAGGGACTTATCAGTAATGATTCCGTGAAACTGTTGATTGATCGATTGGCTGATGAGGAAGTGAAATTTCGGGATACAGATCCGGTGATGTCGGATGTATATAAATGTGTGCTGGGTAAGTATTATCGCGCTTGGCTTAGTGATGAAGATAGTGCTGACGTGAAGAGTAAAACATATTATAGAGAGGCTATGCTTCATCCTGAAAGGTTGGCCGCTTGCAAGACGGGCGATTATAGTCCTCTTTTCAAAGATGGATTGGATGACCATATCTTTAATAGAGATCTACTTCATGTCATAGGTTTTGAGGTCGAAGATTATCGCACGATGTATGACTATTATACTCGCGTGGGAAATCGTGCTGCTGCATGTATTTGCGCAGCAAAGGATTTTGATAAGAATCAGAAGATTGATGGGTATCAGGCGAAAAAGTCGAAATATCTTTCAACACTGGATTCTTTGATGAAGGTATATGGTGATTTGCCGGAGGCTGGCGAGTTCGCAATACTGCGTTATTCTTATATGCAGGATTGTGAGGATGTTAGTGTCGATGAACAAGTGAAATTTCTGAAATATGCTCTTGATAAGTGGGGAAAATGGCCTCATCTGAATGTCTTTAAGAGTTACTTGCGAGACTTGACATATCCTATGTTCAATGTTGAAATACCCCAGCAGGCTATCGTTGGTAAGAAGCAGGTGGCGAAAGTACGGGAGATTAGAAACCTGTCGAGTTTGACGGTGAAAATATATAAAGTAGATTTGACGGCTGATCATAATTTGAGAATATATAATGCCAAGGATTATCAACTTATCAAGCGTAAAATAGCAAAGTCTGCTGTGTGGGAACAAACTCGTAAGTATAATTGTGAACCTGATTATCGTATTCAGGAAGATTCTTTTGAGATTGCTGGTTTACCACAAGGAACTTATTGGATAGAGGTGGCATCAGACAAGAATATCGGTGTGTCGGAGTCTTTCTATTATGTGAGTGATGTTGCTGTGGAATACGTGAAATTACCGGGGCAGAAAATGCGCCTTGCGGTGGTGAGCGCCCGTACGGGGCATCCTCTTGCTCATGCTAAGGTGAGACTCTATTGGAATAAGAAATCAGAGGAACTCTCCTGTGATGAGAATGGTGAGGTCGTATATTCTTATGATGGTCAACGACCAAACAGTATCTATGCTTTTACACCAGATGATGGGTATGCACCAAAATCAAATGTAAGTGGTAATTATTATTTTGATGGCAGTAAGAGAGTAGATGAACGCGAGCAGATTTTTACGGATCGTAGTCTTTATCGCCCCGGACAGATGGTTAAGGTAAGTGTTCTTACATATCAGGTGATGGAGCATAAAGATAGTAAGGTGTTGCCAAGTAAGAAGGTGGAAATCAAATTGTCGAATGCCAACGGAAAGGTGGTAGAGACCAAGAATGTCGTTACCGATGAATTTGGAGTTGCTGCTGTAGATTTTGTGTTGCCTAAGACGGGTTTGACCGGAATGTATTATGTGCGTTCTTCTAAAGGTCAGACTGGAATAAAAGTTGAGGAATACAAGCGTCCTACCTTTGATGTGAAGTTACCGAAAGTCGAAAAGAAATATCAGTTCGGTGATACTGTACAGGTGAAGGGCCTGGCTAAGGGCTTCAATGGCATTCCTGTACAGAATGCGTCTGTACAATATACGGTAACGAGAAGACCGATGTATCGATGGTGGGGTAATGGTTCTACGGAGATTGTACAGAAAGAGAAACTGAATACTGATGAGAATGGCAACTTTATAGTGAAGTTACCATTGACACTCGCTGTTGAAGATCAAACGAAATCCCGCATCTTCTATTCTTATCAGGTTGAGGCTCTTGTTACTTCATTGAATGGAGAGACACATTCTGCATCTATGAGCCTTCCTGTAAGTAATCATCCTACAATATTGAGTTGTAACCTGCCAACTTTGTTTGAAAAGGATTCGTTGAAGTCTGTGGTATTCAAGTATCGCAATATATCGGCGGTAGATATTCCTGCTCAAGTAAGATATAGAATTGATCAAGGGAAAGAGTTTGTCGTCAATTCTAATGAACAATGTAACATGAGTGAGAGCATCTCACATCTGACAACAGGTGAGCATACCTTATATGCTTTCTGTGGAACTGATTCCTTGAAGCAGAATTTCACAATCTTTTCTCTTCATGATCACCGTCCTGTGATAAAGACCCCAATATGGTTTTATCAAAATTCTACAAAGTTCCGAAATGATGGGAAATCCGTTGTTACTCAAATCGGTAGTTCTGAGAAAAATCTTCATGTATTATATAATGTATTCTCTGGTCATAAGGTAATCGAACAAGGAACAACAGAGATCAGTGATTCTATCATTACACGAGAATGGAAGTATAAGAAGGAATATGGTGAGGGCATAACGATCATCTACTGTTGGTTAAAAGACGGGAAGAAATATAGCGAGTCCTTCCATATCAGTTTACCGGTACCTGATAAGGAGTTGAATGTAAGATGGGAGACATTCCGTAATCATCTAGTCCCTGGTCAGAAGGAGACATGGACTTTGAAGATTTCCAATTCTGATGGCACACCAGCAAAGGCACAGATGATGGCAGTTCTCTATGATAAGAGTCTTGATGATATCTATAAGCATGAGTGGAATTTCTCGTATAATCTCTATCATAATACACCAATCGTAAGTTGGCGGAGTAATTTAGACTATTTGAGTAATAACTCATTTGTACGCTCCATGTCTTATAAGGATGACTTCCCATATAGAAACCTTGATATCGCAAGATTCTATTTAGACCCATATAGTAGTTCTTCTGAGATTATCGCGTATGGTTTTGGTAAGCATAAAATGAGAAAGAATGTAGGGACACGTGCAACGAATGTTATGTTGCTGACTAAGCAATCTTCTATGAAAGACTCCCGTAGTTATTCTTCTAAGGAAAGTCGTGTCTTTGATGTTGTAGAGCAGATGCCTGTATTCCCACGTCAATCTCAGGATATTAAAAAAGAAACTGTTCAGATGAGGGCGAACCTGAACGAAACCGCTTTTATGCAACCTCAGCTGGTGGCAGATAAGAATGGTGTTGTGGCTGTTCGTTTTACCCTTCCTGAAAGTACGACAACTTGGAAGTTTATGGGATTGGCCCATGATAAGGAAATGAAATATGGAAGTATAGAGGATGAAGTCGTCGCTAATAAGAAGGTGATGATTCAACCTAATATGCCTCGGTTTATACGTGTGGGTGACCAAGTGAAGATAACCGCTATGGTAACGAATTCCTCTTGCAAGAAGATGAAGGCCACGGCAAAACTTCTACTTCTTGATGCCGAGACAGGTAAACAAGTGTATAGTCAGACGCAGAAAGTATTGATGGCAGGAAATGTAGATTCAGAGATTTTGCCGGTTACTTTCGATTATCAGGCTACAGAGAAAACACCGGCTATCCTGGTCGCTCGGGTAAGTGTAGAAGGTGGAGATTTTAGTGATGGGGAACAACATTATCTTCCTGTGCTCAGAAATACAGAATTGGTAACCCGTACCAAGACCTTTACACAGGTGACAGCAGGTCATAAGGTGATAGATATGGCTAGTATGGTGCCATCAACGGCTCAAGGAAAGGTCAGCTATACGATAGAATATACAAATCAACCTGCATGGATGATGATACAGGCACTTCCTTCTATCAGCAATCCATGCGAGAAGGATGCTATCAGTATGGTTTCTGCTATCTATGCGAATACTATAGGTAAGTTTATCTTGAATTCCAATGAACATATCAAGAATGTGGTAGAGCAGTGGAAGACTGAAAAAGATGAGCAAAATTCGTTGACGAGTAATCTGCTGAAGAATGACGAACTGAAAGCTCTCTCTCTCGATGAAACACCATGGCTAAGTGCTGCTAATCGAGAAGTTGAAAATAAACGGAAACTGATAGAGTTTCTCGACAATACGGGTATGGATGCTCGCTTGAAAGAACAAACGAAACAATTGAGTATTCTGCAAAATGGTAATGGCTCGTGGAGCTGGTGGCCGGGAATGCCTGGAAGTTTGTATATGACTGTGGCTGTAAGTGAGACGCTTGTCAGACTAAATCACCTTGTCGGTATGCAGACCTCAACTCGTAATATGCTGACCCTTGCCTTTAAGTATATGTCAGCAGAAATCCATAAGGAGGTAGTGGAAATGAAGAAACAAGAGAAGAAAGGTTATAAGAATATCATGCCTTCTGATGTCGCTCTTCATTATCTTTATTTACTATCTGTAGATGGACGGACACTAGACATACAAGCTCAGGAGGATAAAAAATATCTGTTGAACCATCTTGCAGATGAGCATGCTATGCTATCGATTTACGGTAAGGCGAATGCTGCTGTTATCTTGTCGTTAAATGGAAATGAAAAGGCAGCAGAACATTTGCAGAGTTTGAAAGAATATACGGTCTATCGTGAAGAACTGGGGCGCTATTTTGATACGTCAAAGGCCGAATATAGTTGGTTTGACTATAAGATTCCTTCACAGACCGCTGCCATAGAAGCTTTGCAACTTCTCACCCCAACCGATAAGAATACTATAGAGGAAATGCAGCGCTGGTTGTTACAGTCGAAACGTACACAAGCATGGGATACACCTATCAATACCGTAGATGCTGTATATGCTTTCCTGAAAGGAAATGAGAGATTCTTGGAAGGAAGAAAAACAGAGAATACAGTGCTGAAGGTTGATGGAAAAGTTTTGGATGCTTCTGATAGATTAGGTTATGTAAAAACCGTTGTTGATGGTAAACATCAGACTTTGAATGCAGAGAAGACCGGTGAAGGTATTAGCTGGGGAAACATCTATGCACAGTTCCAGCAGAAGTCGAGTGATGTAGAGAATGCTTCTACAGGAATAAAGATAGAACGTAAAGTAATCGCAAAAGATGGATTTGCAATAGGTAATCGTGTAAAAGTTCAACTTACGATTCTTGCCGACCGTGATTATGATTTTGTAGAAGTTGTGGATAAACGTCCTGCTTGCTTTGAACCCGTAAACCAACTTAGTGGTTATCGTTGGGGATATTATATTACCCCACGGGATGAGACAACAAATTACTATATTGATCGTTTAAGTAAAGGAATACATAAGATAGAAACCGAGTATTATATTGATCGTGCTGGCAAGTATCAAAGTGGAAGTTGTGTAGTACAGAGTGCATACAGTCCAGAATTTAGAGGCATTGCTAAGGGCGAAGTGATAACAGTTAAATGAAAAGGTTATGAGAAGAATCATCTATATAGTTTGTGCTCTTTGTGGATTTTCTACAGCGAATGCACAAAAGATTTCTATGGTGACGGATGTCGCAGACTGTGGGCAGATAGTATATAATCGACCTGTTACTTCATCTTTTGAGATGCAGAATATAGGTTCTAAACCTTTAGTTATAAAAACTGTAAAGGTAAGTTGTGGATGTACTGTTGTTGATTATCCTCAGAAGCCAATAGGTGTAAATGAAAAGTTCTCTGTGAATGTTACTTTCGACTCCAGACAGATGGGACATTTCAATAAGTTGGTTGGGATTTATAGCAATGCAGATAAAGAACCGCTTATTTTGACGATGCGAGGCGTTGTCGTTAGGGATGTTGTTGATTTCTCGGGTAAGTATCCTTATCAGATGGGAGGACTTGGCGTTGACAAGGATAATCTGGAATACGATAATGTAAATAGAGGAGAACGACCTGTTGAGCAATTACATATCATCAATAAGAGTAATCAAGTACTGACTCCCAATATGTTGCATCTTCCTCCTTATTTGTCGGCAGTGGTTTCTCCGTCGAAACTGGCCCCTGGACTTAGTGGAACGATTTATCTGACATTGGATTCCAGAAAGCTTCGTGATTTCGGACTTACCCAGACAAATATTTATCTGGGAGATGAATTGGGTGATAAAGTTTCTGATGATAATGAGATTTCCGTATCAACCGTGTTGCTTCCTAGTTTTCAGAAGTTGACAGATGAGGAGTTGGTAAATGCTCCCAAATTGCGGTTGTCTCAAGACTCTGTCGTTCTAACGGATATAAAAAGTAAAAAGGGAAAGTGCATCATAGAGATTAGTAATGTCGGGAAGTCTACATTAGAGATACGTTCATTGCAGATGTTCACGATGGGATTGGAAGTGTCATTGAAAGATACCAAACTGGCTCCGGGAGAAAGTACAAAGATGAAAATTACGGTATTGACGAAGGCTCTTAAGAAAGCGCGTACGAAACCAAGAATTCTCATGATAACAAATGACCCCGATCACGGTAAGGTGATGATACCAGTTGTTGTAAAATAGAATAATCGAAAGAAAATATATTAGATAAAGTGGAAGAATTAAAGATTGAAATTGATAACGGAAGTGGATTCTGTTTTGGTGTGACTACTGCAATAAAAAAAGCGGAGGAAGAACTTTCTGCAGGTAAAACATTATATTGCCTTGGCGATATTGTCCATAATGGTATGGAGGTGAAACGCCTTAGTATGAACGGACTTGTTACCATCGACCATGAACAGTTAAAAGAACTTCATGATGTAAAAGTATTGTTACGAGCACATGGTGAACCACCAGAGACTTATGCTATTGCACAAAAGAACCATATTGAGATTATCGATGCAACGTGTCCCGTTGTTCTTCAGTTGCAGAAACGAATAAAGAAACAGTATGCCGAAAATCCAGATGCTCAGATTGTCATCTTTGGAAAGAATGGACATGCTGAGGTGTTGGGTTTGGTAGGACAAACAGAAAGTAAAGCTATTGTTATCGAGCGATTTGATGATGTGAAGAAACTCGATTTCTGCAAGGATATCTATCTTTATTCACAGACAACGAAAAGTCTGGATGAATTCCATCGCATTATCCAATATATACAGACCCATATAGCGGAAGGCAGAAAATTCAAGAGCTTTGATACCATCTGCAGACAGGTTGCCAATCGAATGCCTAATATAGCAGGATTTGCATCAAAACACGATCTCGTGCTTTTTGTGAGTGGACGGAAAAGCAGTAATGGTAAAGTCTTGTTTAATGAGTGCAAAAGCGTGAACCCTAACAGCTATCAGATAGAAAGTAAGGAAGAGATAGATTTAACTTGGTTTGAAGGTGTGAAAACTGTAGGAATTTGTGGCGCAACGAGTACTCCAAAGTGGCTTATGGAAGAGTGTCGTGACTATATATTGTGGAGTGTGAAGAAATAATAGGACAACAACAAAGATAAATTAGGATAATAAGGATAATTAAATACTTTGTTTGTGTTTGTTTTATCGTTATATTTGCATACGATTAGATTAATAAATTAAACTTGTCTAAGTAAAGATTGTGGAATACCTGTTCTTCAGACTTTCCATCGCTTATTCTTGCAACGTTACGGACAGTCACCTGCTGTTTATCGTAGAAATTTGAAATAGAATAAGGTAATATACATAAAAATGAAAAGGGTAGCTTCTCACGAAGCCGCCCCTTTTCTCATAAAACAGTAATTAACTCAAAATTTATAATCTATCGTTTTTACCTATCGAAGATGATAATTTAACATAAACAAAAACTTAATCATCTTACTTTAGTGCAAAGGTAAGTGATTATTATGTAACATCCAAAAAAATCAAGAAAATCCGTGATTTTTTTATTGAGTTTAGCATTTGTTATCACTTAGCGACTTTTTTGAAAGCCTCTATTAACCATTGTTTTTGTTCTGTAATTGTCATATGACTGTTGTCCAGTTCAAGCGCATCTTCTGCTTTCTTTAGAGGTGACACTTCGCGATGAGTATCGATATAGTCTCTTTCTTGGACATTCTTAAGGATGTCCTCGTAGTTGGCAGGCATACCTTTAGCCTGTAATTCATCATATCTACGTTGTGCTCTTACTTCAGGTGAAGCTGTGACATATATCTTTAGTTCCGCATCAGGGAATACTGTTGTCCCGATATCACGACCATCCATCACGATACCTTTTTCTTTTCCCATCTGCTGTTGCTGTGCTACCAAAGCCTTGCGTACGAATGGTATGGTAGCGATAGGACTTACATGATTGGAAACCTCAAGTGTACGGATTTCTTTTTCTACGAGTTCACCATTGAGGTAAGTGTCCGGACGACCTGTTGAAGGATTGAATTTGAATGAAATCTTGATTTCAGGCATCAACTTCTCCAATTCTTCAATGTTGATATTGCCGTCTGCATCGAATAAGTTGTTTCGAAGTGCGAATAAAGTTACTGAACGATACATAGCACCAGTATCGACATAGATATAACCAATCTCTTTGGCCAAGTCCTTGGCCATTGTACTCTTTCCACAAGAAGAGAAACCATCAATTGCAATTGTTATCTTTTTCATATTCTTTATAAGCTATAAGCTGCGTTTATAATCATACTATGACTTGAAATGTGATATTTCCCGTAAGCCAGATTTAGTTTAAATCTATTTAGATATAGTCCTGCACCAAGACTGAGTCCTGCGCCATGACTACTTTCTTCCTCACCGCTCTGTATTTTCATGTCGTTGGCTCTTCGGAAGTTATATCCCAGGCCTACCCATATATCTTCGGATAGAAGAATATCCATTCCTACCACAGCATGTTTGATGAATTTATAATTCCAATGGTTCAAGTCCACAAGTGTTGCTGATATGCGGAATGGAGCGTTGATGAGTCTTTTTGTCGTACCGATTTGTACATCGATGGGCATTCGTTCGAATTCTTCATTGTATGCCTTTAACTGCCCACCAAGGTTTTTTGCAGCAATAGAAACAGACCATTCCTTATCAGGATTATAATAGTTGAGGCCTAAATCCACTCCTAATGCCAGACTGTTGTAGTCTCCAATATATGAGGTAATCAACTTGGCAGCAATTCCTCCGGCAATGTTATGACCTAAGAGGTAAGAAAAATATCCGGCGATGGAAATGTCTTTGGCAGAGAATGTTCCCGAAACGATATTGTTCTCATCCACTTGTTTCATGCTTCCATAATTGATGTATTGACCAGAGAGGGCAGCAGAAGCCCGTTCGCCGAAATTCCGATTGAAAGCCACAGAAGCTGTGTTACAGCCCGACATATAGTTCATGTAGTTAAGGACAATAGTCTTGTCGCTTACGGAAGAAAGTAAAGATGGATTACTGAAAATAAGCGATTCGTCATCCTCGATCAAAGATATGTTGTCACCACCAAGAGCTGCTGCATGAGCGCTGACCGGAAGACGAAGAAAATTATATTCCGTCTGACTCTCTTGGGCCATGGATATTGTCGAAAGAAACGACGAAAGAATGACAAAAATGACTTTTTTCATTTAAAAATCCAAATTATTTTGCAAAGATACACCTTTTTTCAAATATAAGAAGTAACTTTGCGTAAGTTTTCGTTATATATAACGATAAAGTAAAAGAAATATTATCACTTTGGAAATAAAGAAATCTATACAGGTAGACCTTGAAGGAAAACGAACAACGGGTTTCCTATTAGGGTTGATATTGGCCTTATCGCTTATCTTTGTAGGCTTACAGTATACTACGAGTCCTGATGATTCTGGTGCTGATGAAGATGCTTTGGAAGATATGGCGCAAGATATGGAAATACTCCATCAAGAAGAGCAAAAGGATATGATTTCTGTAGAACCTACCGCTGGAGCTGCTTCTAAGGCGATTACAGAGAAAATGAAAGCAGTAAACCAACAGCCTCAGAGTACAGAAAAGATTAGCCCAAACACAGGCGTATCTCTGGATGCTAACGCCGAGGGAGATGGAAAAGAGCAAAAAGGCGAGGTGGCTTCTTCGAATATTACGACCGCATTACCACAACCTCTCACCTCTGATGACAATCCTTATCATTTCAGAGTTGTAGAACAGTTGCCAGAATTCCCTGGAGGATGGGTTGAACTGATGAAATATCTACATAAGAATCTGAAATATCCGGCTCTTGCGGAGAAACAGAACATCCAAGGTAAAGTCGTGATTTCTTTTATTATCAATAAAGACGGTACGATGGCTGATATCAAGGTATCTCGCTCTGTTGACCCATTATTGGATCGCGAAGCATTGCGTGTGGTAAAAGCTATGCCAAAATGGAAACCGGGTGTCATGTATAATAAACCATGTCGCACCCTCTTTGCTATTCCTGTTGTATTTAAAATCTAATAAATATTATGTTAACAGCTGATGAAATTCTTGCGATAGTAAATGATTATTTGGATAAGTTACCATATAATCGTAACCCTAAATCTTTGTATGAGCCAATAAAATATGTTCTTTCAATGGGTGGAAAACGTGTTCGTCCAACCTTGATGTTGCTGGCTTATAATCTTTATCGTGAGAATCCGGAAAAGATATTGATGAATGCAATAGCACTCGAAACATACCATAATTATACTCTGTTGCATGATGATTTGATGGATCATGCTGATGTGCGCAGAGGTAAACCTACCGTCCATCGTAAATGGGATGCCAATACGGCGATTCTGTCAGGTGACTCAATGCTTGTGCTGGCTTATGAACGTATGGCACAATGTGATGCTGAGCATTTGGGTGATGTGCTGAATCTTTTCACCGAAACAGCTTTGGAGATTGGTGAAGGTCAGCAGTTTGATATGGAGTTTGAAACCCGTAATGATGTGACAGAAGACGAATATATCGAGATGATTCGTCTGAAAACAAGTGTATTGTTAGCTTGTGCTCTGAAGATGGGTGCTATCTTGGCCGATGCCTCAAAAGAAGATCAGGAAAACTTATATAAGTTTGGTGAGCAGATAGGTTTGGCTTTCCAGTTGCAGGATGATTATCTTGACGTATATGGTGACCCGAAAATCTTCGGTAAGGCTATTGGTGGTGACATCACGTCTAATAAGAAAACCTATATGCTTATTAATGCCTTTAATCATGCTAATGCAGAACAGCGTGCAGAATTGGAGAAATGGGTTTCTGCTGTAGATTTCGATAGAAATGAAAAAGTACAGGCGATAACTCGACTTTATAATGAAATCGGTATTGATAAGATGGCGATAGACAAGATAAACTGGTATTTCGAACAGAGTAAGAAGTATTTGCAGGCTGTAAGTGTTAGTGAAGAGCGAAAAGAAGAACTGGCACACTATGCCGAGAAAATGATGAAGCGTAAGTATTGATGATGAACTATACTTTCATAGATACACATTCACATCTCGATGGCGAGGAGTTCAAAGAAGACTTGGATGAGGTCATTGCTCGTGCTAAAGAGATGGGTGTCTCAAAGATTTTTCTTCCGGGTGTCGATAAGAATAGTATCGATAGCGTCTCGAAGGTATGCCGAAGCTATCCCGAATATTGCTTGCCGATGATTGGTTTGCAACCGGAAGAGGTAAAGGCAGATTGGAAAGAGGTGCTGAATGTCATGAAAGAACGACTTGACGGTTCTATCGCCCAAGGAGATACTGTAACAAAATATATAGCAATAGGAGAGTGTGGACTGGATTTCTACTGGAGTAGGGAATTCGAGAAAGAACAGTTGCAAGCCTTTGAAGAACAGGTAAAGTGGTCTGTAGAGACTGGCCTCCCTCTGATGATTCATTGTAGAAAAGCTCAGAATGAACTACTTCATATCCTGAAAGATTATGAGAACGATCTTCCGGGTGGCGTATTCCATTGTTTTACGGGAAATCAGAAAGAGGCCGAAGAATACTTGAAGTTTGACAAATTCGTTCTAGGCATTGGAGGGGTACTCACTTTCAAGAGTAGTCATCTTCGTGAAGATCTCCCTGCAGCAGTTCCTTTGTCGCGTATTGTCTTGGAAACCGACAGCCCATATATGGCCCCTGTCCCATATCGCGGAAAACGTAATGAGAGTGGATTCGTAAAGGAAGTTCTGAAGCAGTTAGCCCTTTGCTATCAAGTATCAGAAACAGAGGTCGCACAGATTACGAATGCAAATGTAAAACGTGTTTTTGGAATCTGATTATGAAGGCGTTAGGAAAGAGCCTTTTATGCAGTTAACTACATCGGCTTATGCAGTTAACAGTATCAGTTTACGAAGTTAATTGCATCAGCTTACGAAGTTAACTGCATAAAAAGAAAAGTCTGTTCTCGATGAAAACATGAGCCGACGAATAATTAAAGATGTTTAAAATAACATGAGAATTTATAATATATAGTTTAAAAACGATATTTTTGTAAAACCAAAAAGGGAAAGATGCTCGAGTGGTTGAAGAGGCACGCCTGGAAAGCGTGTAAACGCCTAAAGCGTTTCGGGGGTTCGAATCCCCCTCTTTCCGCTAATTGATATGAATATGAAACAGAATCATCTAATAGCAAGAATTACAGCTATCACTTTTCTATTGTTTTCTTACGCACCTGTCATGATGGCGCAGGATGAAGTTGGTGAAGGTGGATTTCATCAGGCTTTGAAGACCAAGTTTATCGAAGGTAATGCCGGCTTTATGTCGCTTGTGGCATTGGCATTGATTATAGGTTTGGCCTTTTGCATAGAGCGCCTGATCTATTTAAGTCTCTCAGAAATTAATGCAAAGAATCTGATGAAAAACATAGAAGAGAAAGTACAGAATGATGATATCGAGGGTGCGAAAGATTTGTGTCGCAACACGCGTGGCCCAGTGGCTTCTATCTGTTATCAGGGATTGTTGAGAATTAATGACCGCATAGACAACATAGAACGCTCCATCAGCAATTATGGTTCTGTGCAAGCCTCTAACTTAGAGAAAGGCTGTTCGTGGATTACCTTGTTTATCGCCATGGCCCCTTCACTTGGTTTCCTAGGAACCGTGATAGGTATGGTAATGGCTTTCGACCAGATTCAGACAGCCGGTGATATCAGTCCTACAATCGTTGCTGCCGGTATGAAAGTAGCTTTGATAACAACAATCTTTGGTATCATCGTAGCCTTGATACTTCAGATGTTCTATAATTATATACTCAGTAAGATCGAGCATTTGACAAGTCAGATGGAGGAATCAGCCATCTCTATGTTAGACATCATTTCTAAATATAAGGAGGGAAAATGAAATTCGGTCGTAATTTAAGAAAGAAATCAACGGAGCAGTTGTCCCAGCGAATCTTTTATGGTTTGTTGGCCATAACGGTTCTCGTCTTCTGTTGTTTTTTCCTGATTGGTTACGATGAACCATTTGTTGATAACCCAGATTTTAATGCCCCTCTTTTCACGGATGTGCTGATTTTACTCATGTGGGTATTGTTCTTGGGCTCTGTTAGTTTGTCGGTTTATTCAATAATAAAGGATTACCGTACAGCGCCGAAGAGTGAAAAAGATGAAGACGGAATACCAGAAACCAGAATCAATCGCTTCGTTTGGGGAGGTACTGCTGTAGCACTGGTGCTGACATTCTTGGTTTCCTCTTCAACTTCGATGATTATTAATGGCAAACCTTTTGGTGATTGGATTTGGCTTAAGGTTTCAGATATGTTTATATTTACATCAATATTATTGCTCATCGTTGCATTCGGAGCTGTAATATTTGGTGCTACAAGATATATCAGGAGAGGAAGAAAATGATATTTAAGCATCGTCATCGCGAAGTTCCAGGTTTAAATACAACATCAACAGCAGATATCTCTTTTATGTTGTTGATCTTTTTCCTTGTCACAACATCAATGGACACAGACAAAGGTCTTAACAGACAGTTGCCTGCCGAAAGTAAGAATAAGAATATTGAAACATCGATGGTAGACAAGCAAACTACAATGATGCTAAAACTTACCTCGAACAATCAGATCTTAATGGACGAAAAGCCTGTTGATGTGTCGCATCTACGGCAATATGCTGTTAGTTTCATCGAGAAGCATGGTGCCAAACATCTGATATCTTTGGAGTCTGATCGGGAAGCTGACTATAACACATATTTCAAGATGCAGAATGCTTTGGTTTCAGCCTATCATGAAGTGAGAAATCGTGTTTCTGCTCGCCTATATCATAAAGCATACGATCAATTGAATCAAGAGCAAAAGAATGCTATTAATGATAAGATTCCTAATCGAATCGCTGAATCGTATGCAAACGCAAGTGTAGACTCTGTTGCAACGAAAGGAGGTAACCTATGATAGATTTTCATCATGGGAATCATCGCGTTCCAGGATTGAACACATCCTCTTTGCCAGACTTGATATTCTCTGTGCTCTTCTTCTTTATGATTGTAACCCATATGAGAAAGGTTATACTAAAGGTAAAATATCAGGTTCCGCAAGGTACAGAACTTACACGCCTAGTAAAGAAGTCAACAGTGACATCCATCTATATCGGTAAACCTGCATATGGGATGGCAACGGCAGGGGATCATTCTACAAAAATTCAAATGAATGATAAATATGTTGATGTAGCAGAAGTTACCGATTATGTTTCTGCCGAAAAAAATCGTATGTCGCCTGAAGATATGCCACAGATGATTGTATCAATAAAAGCCGATAAATCTACCAAAATGGGTGTTATTACTGATGTAAAACAAGCATTGCGTAAGGCAAAAGCCTTAAAAATTAGTTATTCTGCTACAGAGAGTAAAAAGTAGACTACTAACAATCTAAAACAAAAAAAATAGAAAAAGTTGCAAATGTCGTGTTTTTTAACTACCTTTGCAGCAAATTAATATAATAATGGCAAAACATAATTTAGATTCATTGGATAGAAAAATTCTGAAGCTGATAGCTGCAGATGCTCGTATTCCATTCTTAGAAGTAGCTCGTGCTTGTAATGTAAGTGGTGCAGCTATTCATCAGCGTATTGCTAAGTTACAGGGATTAGGTGTCCTTAAAGGTTCACAGTTTATTATTGATCCTGAGAAAATCGGTTATGAAACTTGTGCATACGTGTTACTTTATCTGAAGAATCCTGAGGATCATGACAAGGTCGTAGAGAAACTGAAGAAAATTCCAGAGGTTATTGAATGTCATGCTACTACGGGCGCAATGGACTTGTTCATCAAGATGTATGCTCGTAATAATCATAATCTGATGGAAATTATTCATGACCGTTTGCAGCCTTTAGGTTTGTCACGTAGTGAAACGATTATCTCATTCAGTACAGACATAGACCGTCAACTTCCAATTCTTGATGATTTCGAAGAGGAAGATGATGACCTAGATGATGACGAGAATGAAGATTAATGTTATTGCTGCCGTTGCGGCAAATCGCGCTATAGGCTATCAGAACCAATTGTTGTATCATATTCGTGAGGACTTAAAACGATTTAAGGCCCTCACGACTGGTCATACAGTTGTAATGGGGCGCAGAACTTTTGAGTCTCTTCCTAAAGGTGCCTTGCCTAATCGCCGTAATATCGTTCTCAGTAGAAGTAAAAACGACTTCCCGGGATGTGAGGTATATAGCTCTTTATCAGATGCTTTAAGTCATTGCGCAGAGGATGAAGAAGTTTATATTATTGGTGGGGCAAGTGTTTACGAAGAAGCCTTGAAGATAGCAGATCGTCTTTGTCTTACAGAGATTGATGCGACCCCAGAGAAAGCAGATGTCTTCTTTCCTTCGTATCAAGGGTGGAAAGAAGTAAATCGTCAGCAATATGAAATCGACGAACAACATCCTATAAGATATGCGTTCGTCGACTATGTGAAGGGATAATTTTTTTATCCCTTATTTTTTTATACAGATACTTTCCCTGGGATATGTGGCCATGGATCGTAATCTGTTAATTCAAAGTCTTCATATTTGAAATCAAACAGACTCTTTACCTCTGGATTCAAATGCATGTGGGGCAGTGGGCGAGGAGTGCGTGTCAATTGCAGCTTTGCTTGCTCAAGATGGTTCAAGTAAAGATGTGTATCACCGGTTGTATGTATGAACTCTCCTGGCTTGAGTCCTGTTACCTGTGCCATCATCATCAGTAGAAGAGCATAAGAAGCTATGTTGAAAGGTACCCCTAAGAAAGTGTCCGCACTTCTTTGATAAAGTTGAAGACTTAATTTCCCTTCGGCAACATAGAATTGGAATAAACAATGACAAGGAGGTAGAGCCATATCGTCGACCTCGGCAGGATTCCATGCAGAAACAATCATTCTGCGTGAGTTTGGATTGTTCTTAATCTGTTCGAGGACATTTTGTATCTGATCGATGGTACCACCCTTATAGTCAGGCCATGAGCGCCACTGGTGACCATATACAGGTCCGAGGTCACCATTCTCATCAGCCCATTCATTCCAAATCCTTACACCATGTTCCTGTAGATATTTCACGTTGGTATCTCCTTTGAGAAACCATAACAGTTCATAGATGATAGATTTGAGATGCAACTTTTTGGTTGTTAGAAGTGGAAAACCATCCTCAAGGTTGAAGCGCATCTGATTACCGAAGACAGAAAGAGTACCAGTACCTGTTCTGTCGCCTTTCTTGACACCTTCTGATAATATTCGGTCGAGTAAGTTTAGATATTGTTTCATTGTATTCTATTTGGTCTGTTTTTATATCAATTTAATGACTTCAGTAGCCACTTCTGGTAAGTGCGAACTCTTGATCTTCCATTCCTGCGGATAAAGGTTGTTGGCTCTGTTGCCGATGTTTTTTGCAAATCCTATAGGAATATTCTGATATGTGATAAGAACGATACCTTTAGGAGCATCCTCAGGAAGTACGATTGCTTCTTTTCTTAAATAATTGATAGCTTGTAGCCAATCAACGTTTACCTTAGCATATACATCCTTATCGGATAGGATAGACAGCGCCTTTGACTGGTCTGGAATTCTGTTCTTGCCCTTTATCGTGTCCTCTTTGATACCATGCGTTAAAACATGGAGTCCTTTGAATGTCCCCTCATAATCCTTGTGTTGATAATGATATATGTAATCCCCATGCTTGCGGAGTACAGCCATGAACAACCCTTCTCCAGAAGTTTTGCCAGGGATAAATCGATAAACAGGGTTGTCGTCGATCAAACTTCCTGTAATGTTCCATTCTTCATGAACGGGAATATCAATGAAGTCAGCTCCGAGTTCGTTTGCTATCCAATTGACATTCTCCTCATCTTCGTGAGCGTTGAATGTGCAGGTGGAATAAATCAATATGCCACCAGGCTTTAGGCATTCCCAGATGTCACTGACAATCTCACGTTGAAGTTTCCAGCATTTCTCTACATTCTGCAAACTCCATTCATTGATGGCCCCTTCATCTTTTCGGAACATACCCTCTCCGGAGCAGGGAACATCTGTGAGTATGACGTCGAATTGTAGTTTAGACTTCTTATAGTCGCGTGGGAAATTGTTGGTAACGGTGATGTCCGGATTACCATATTTCTGGATATTTTCACTCAATATTTGAGAGCGAGTCTTCATTGGCTCATTACAAAACAACGTGCTTCCTTCGGGTAATGCCGACATGGCGCATGTCGTTTTTCCTCCAGGAGCAGCACAAAGGTCGAGCATCGCAATAGGCTTCTTCACAAGTTGCCGAAGAACATGGTCTAGAAACATGGATGATGCTTCCTGCACATAATAAAGTCCTGCATGTAAGAGAGGGTCGAATGTGAAGTTTGGTCGATCTCTCAGATACCAAGCATCTTTGCACCAAGGCACAGATTTTTGGCTGTCAACGACCTGTATGTGACTGGTATCATATTTCCAAGGGTTTAATCGAATACTCACAGGAGTATCAGATTGAAGGCCGTCCATCAAAATATTGAAGAGATCTTCTCCCATCAATTTTTTGGTATATATTTTAAAGTCTTCTGGAATATTCATATCATTTGCAAATTTAGGAAAAAAAACTAATGCTTGCAATATCTGATGGAAAAACATTATTCGAAATGAACATTGAAATCTTCATCCGATTGAGCGTTCTTCTTCTGGCCAGAAGGGGAATGCTTTAAATGTCCTTTAGAATCAAACAGATTATAGGTAGTACGGAGTACGACAAATTCAGTTCTTCTATTCAGTTGATTACAAATGTCTTGATTTTCTTTTGTTTGATTTCGGATAAAGTCTTCGGTAAGTACATCATTTTCTTTGAGCCATGGATATTTCTCCGTGAGCTTTTTGCGAATGACCTTAGGTTTCTCTTTACCATATCCAACAGCCGTCAGTCGGTTCTTGTCTATACCATGCTTGATCAAGTAGTTCACAACAGCTTCTGCACGCTGTTGCGACAGTTTCTTGTTATACTCCCGAGTTCCTTTATAGTCACAGTGAGAACGCAATTCAATAGTGACATGTGGATTCTCATTGAGCAGATTGACGAGTTGGTCAAGAGCTTGCTGCGACTGAGATGTTAATGTCGCCTTATTGAATTCATAGAAGATGTTGTCGATTAATACAGGTGCAGAGATAGATGCCAACGGAAACTGGAGTGTATATTCTTGGCTCTCTTCAACTTTAGGAATCGTGATTTCTTCTTTATGATTGAGGAACCCCTTACAAGTAGCCATCATGAGATAACTGACACCAGGCTGTGCAATGATATTGAACGAACCGTCACTTAATACCGGTACTTTCTTGTTGAGCCCATTATTGCTGATGATGTAAACCTCAGCAGCCGGCAATTCGTATCCATCCATCTCATAGACCCATCCTTTGACGGTCTGTACAATTTCAGGATTATTAAAAGAGTAGATATGGTCGTAGCCACGTCCGTCTTTTCGGTTAGAACAGAAAAAGCCCTGATTCAGTGTACCTTCGAAAGTCATTCCAAAGTCATCGCCTTCAGAATTGAGGGGGTATCCAGGGTGAGAAATATGATATTTATGTGTCTGAGGATCAGTCTTGGCGATATAAATATCTAAGCCACCCATCCCGGGATGCCCGTTCGATGAGAAATAAAGTTCACCATTAGGCCGAAATGTAGGAAACTCCTCGTCACCAGGCGTGTTGATTGGTGTTCCTAGATTTTCTACACCGCCCAGTCCCGTAGGTGTAATGCGTGCCCTCCAGATATCCAGTCCCCCTAATCCACCAGGCATGTCACTTGTAAAGTAAAGCCATTTCCCATCAGGAGAGATGGCTGGGTGTGCATAACTAGACAATGTATCTCGGGTTAATTCTACGACAGCCCCCTTTCCCCATGTCGCATCAGAACGTTGCGAAACAACAATTTGGGCATATCTTGGATTTTGAGGGTCTGTGGAGCATTGCGTCAGATACATCTCTCTTCCGTCTGCAGAGAAACAACAAGCACCTTCGTCAAAAGTTGTATTTACTCCTGAGTTGAGAACCTCGGGACGACTCCATCTTCCTTTATCGTCTTTCAGAGATACATATATGTCTCCGGTCTTGGTACCCGTGATACTACTCAAATCGTCTCCCAAAGATTCGTTGCGTGTAGATGTGAAGAAAAGTTGATCATGATGGTCACCGTAGAGCATAGGCGAATAGTCATCGCGCCTAGAATTGAATATATCCATTCTCTTGACCTTATATCTGCTGCCTTGCTTCTTCCAAAGAGGAGCCTTTTGCGCGGAAATCAATCCATTGGTTACCAAGATATTCTCAGGCAGAGAGTCCTTCAATTCTAAGAATTCTTTTTCTGCCATTTTGTATTGACCGTTCTTGAGTAACAGTCGTGCATAATTTATTTTATCGTTAAGTGAAGTCTGTTTATATCTTATAGCATTAGCATATGCAGAAATTGCTTTCGGAGTAGCGTTTATCTTGTCATAGCATATAGCCATCTTTAAAGCTCGTTTGCCACGATTCTCTCGCTCCTTGACAGGTGTTTTTAGATATGCTTGTTTGAATTGTTCTGCTGCATCGTAGTATTCGCCTAACGCAAGATGCTCTTCGCCTTTTTTGAGATTGTATTCTAATCCACAATTTGCGAGACTGATGCAGGCAAATATTGTAAATGCCATCGAAAGAAATCGATGGCATAAATAATCATATGTATTTTGATGCCAATTCATATGATGATAACGTAAGAAAGGTTATTTTATTTGAAGGGAAGTCGGAAAGTACATCCATTCTTCCAGTTACTACAACCATATGCCGTTTTCCCCTTGATAATCTTACCTTTTCCACATATCGGACAAACTTGTCCTATGATAGAATCATTAGGCTCTAGTTTAACGGTAGGACTATTTGAAGATTCCTTATCTTTAGAACTCTTCTTCCTAGTCTTCTTGGAAGTTTTCTTTTTTACTTTCAAATCCTCTTCGGAGAGAACTGTTACATGTCGATTGCTGTTGTCTGAAAGAACGTCTTTGACAATCTCGTTGATCTGAACTTTGAGTTCCGAGATAAACTGCGCAGGATCATAAGTACCATGCTCAATATCACGAAGTTTCTTCTCCCATATACCCGTCAGTTCACAACTTTTAAGGAGTTCCTCATGGATAGTGTCTATGAGTTCGATACCTGTAGGTGTCGCAACGAGGTTCTTACGTTCTCTGCGGATATAGTGTCGCTTGAAAAGCGTCTCGATGATACCTGCTCTAGAAGAAGGACGTCCAATACCATTTTCTTTGAGAGCAGCACGAAGCGTTTCGTCTTCTACGAACTTTCCGGCTGTCTCCATGGCTCGTAATAATGTAGCCTCAGTATAGTATTTAGGAGGAGTTGTCTGTTTCTCAGTCAGCGTTGGCGTATGTTCTCCGCTTTCTCCCTTCGTGAAAGTAGGAAGAGTGCGCTCTTCGTCACCTTTCTTATTATCTTCGTCATCATCTTGTTTCACCTCTTTTTGATAGATGACCCTCCATCCAGGTTCTAATATTTCCTTTCCACTGACTTTGAATTCGATATCCTCTACTTTTCCTATTACTGTGGTTGTAGAGAATTTACAGTCAGGATAGAATACAGCGATAAATCTCTTTGCGATTAAGTCAAAGACGTTCTGCTCAATATTCGTAAGTCCAACGGGAGAAACTCCTGTCGGGATGATAGCATGGTGATCGGTTACTTTGCTTGTATCGAAAACCTTCTTGCTCTTGGTTAATTTCTTGCCAAGGGCAGCAAGATTCTTTATCGGTTCTAGATATATCGGTTGACTACCAATTTTAGTCTGACTTAATCCATTGAGGATGTTTGGGCATTTAGGATAGATGTCGTCACTAAGATATTGTGTGTCAACACGAGGATAAGTGGTAACCTTCTTCTCATAAAGACTTTGAACCGTGTTCAAGGTCATCTCGGCAGAATATCCAAACTTCTTGTTGCATTCCACCTGTAATGATGTAAGGTCATAAAGATGAGGAGGTGCTTCGGAACCCTTCTTCTTCTGTACAGAAGTTACGCAGAAAGGTTTCCCCGCTATTGTCTCAAAAGCCTTTTCACCCTCTTCCTTGCTGGTAAATTTACCTTTTGTTGCAGTAAACTGGGTGTCACGATAGATCGTAGCAAGTACCCAATAAGGTTCTGGCTTAAAGTTGTCTATCTCCTTCTGTCTGTTTACGATAAGTGCAAGCGTAGGGGTCTGAACCCTTCCGATACTGAGGACCTGACGGTTCTGCCCATACTTGAGCGTATAGAGGCGTGTAGCATTCATGCCGAGAATCCAGTCACCGATAGCTCGGGATAGTCCTGCAAGGTAAAGAGATTGGTATTTGTCTTCTTCTTTTAGCTCTTGGAACCCTTGTTTGATAGCTTCATCAGTCATAGAGGAAATCCACAATCTCTTTACAGGACACTTTACCTGAGCTTTTTGCATGACCCATCTTTGAATAAGTTCACCTTCCTGTCCGGCATCACCACAGTTGATGATTTCGTCAGCTTGGGAATATAACTTTTCGATGATACCAAATTGTCTCTTGATACCATCGTCATTAATCAGTTTGATGCCGAATCTTGGAGGAATCATGGGTAATGCCGCCAAACTCCAACGTTTCCACATTGGTGTGTAGTCGTCGGGCTCCTTTAATTCGCATAGATGACCAAAGGTCCAGGTCACCTGATACCCATTTCCTTCCATGTATCCATCATGCGAAGTTGTGGCTCCTAAAATGCGGGCAATGTCTTTGGCTACGCTCGGTTTCTCAGCAATACATACTATCATGAGGGCAAAGTTACTAAAAAATAATAATTTATGTACTATTTAGCTTCTTTTTTCTTTTTTTATTACTACCTTTGGGAGCTAAATATTGTATTAAACCTCATGGTTAAAATGAAAATAGGCTTATTTATCCCTTGTTATGTAGATGCTTTATTCCCGGAAGTAGGAATTGCTACTTATAAATTATTAAAGCATTTTAATTTGGATGTTTCTTATCCTGATAAGCAGACTTGTTGTGGACAGCCCATGGGAAATGCTGGCTTTGAGAATATGTCGGTGGAACTTGCAAAACGATTTGATGAGAAATTCAAGGACTTTGATTATGTGGTAGCGCCCTCTGTATCTTGTTCCGCTTATGTTCGCGTTAATTATCCAAATCTTCTTAAAGGACAGCACGAGTGTGTTACCTCAGAAAAAATTATGGATGTGGTAGAATTTATCCACGATGTAGTGAAACCGGATTCGCTTCCAGGTTCATTCCCTCATGTTGTGAGTGTACACAACAGTTGTCATGGCGTAAGGGAATTGAATTTGTCATCTCCATCGGAACAAAATATAGCTCCTTTTAATAAGATTATCGATTTGCTTCAGTTGAAGGAAGGCATCACGATAAAAGAGCCAGAACGAAAAGACGAATGTTGCGGATTTGGCGGAATGTTTGCTGTGGAAGAACCTGATGTCTCAACACGTATGGGCATTGACAAGATCAACAGACATATTGCTACGGGCGCAGAATATATAACAGGACCTGATAGTAGTTGTCTGATGCACATGAAAGGTATTGCCAATCGACAGAAAAAAGATATTAAGTTTATTCATGTCGTTCAGATTTTGGCAGCAGGTCTATAAATTGATTTCTAAGTATAGTTATGAGTACAAGTCATAGTAAAAAGTCGAAAGAAATCTTAAAGGATTTTGGGAAGATAACCCGACACGATCAAACCTTTTGGTCGGTACGTGTAAAAAGAGATATTGTGGCTAAGCAACTTCCCGAGTGGGAAGCACTTCGTCAGAAAGCTAGTGAGATCAAGCGGCACACGATTAGTCATCTCGCTGATTATCTAGAAGAGTTTTCTAAAAATTTAGAGAGTCGAGGTGTTATTGTTCATTGGGCTAAGGATGCTCAGGAGTTCAATGAGATCGTTTATGGGATCTTGGAATCGCACAAGGTAAGCAAGATGGTTAAGTCGAAATCTATGCTTACTGAGGAATGTGAGATGAACAAGTATCTCATGGAGCGTGGTATTGATGTTGTAGAAACCGACTTAGGTGAGCGTATCATCCAGTTGTTGAATGCTAAACCTGCACATATTGTTATGCCTGCCATCCATATCACTAGAGAAGAGGTTGGTAAACTATTTGAAGAGAAAGGTATCTCTAAGGAAATAGGTAATTATGATCCGACATATCTTACACGTTGTGCCCGTCATCATTTGCGCGACCAGTTTATGGACGCTCAGGCAGGTCTGACGGGATGTAACTTTGGTGTTGCAAAGACAGGTGATATTGTAGTATGTACGAATGAGGGTAATGCAGATATGACTACCTCAATGCCAAAGTTACATATCGTAGCAATGGGTCTTGAGAAGTTGATACCTGACTATGATAGTTTGGCTGTTTTCCAGCGTCTTCTCAGTAGATGTGGTACAGGACAGCCGACAACAACATTTACTTCCCATTTCCGTCAGGCACGTCCAGGTGCAGAAATGCACGTTGTCTTATTGGATAATGGGCGTAGCGATATCATAGCCAATCAGGAGCATTGGGAAACATTAAAGTGTATCCGTTGTGGTGCATGTATGAATACATGTCCAGTGTATCGACGCTCTACAGGTTATAGCTATAGTTATTTCATTCCAGGTCCTATTGGTGTTAATTTAGGTATGCTTCATGACGAGAAGAAGCATAGCGGAAATGTAAGTGCATGTTCACTTTGTTTGAGTTGTGATTTTGTTTGCCCTGTTCATGTGAATCCTGGAAGTCAGATTTATTCATGGCGTCAGCAATTGGATAAGATCGGTACGGCAAATCCAGTGAAGAAATTCATGTCGAGAGGTATGAAGGTGTTATATGAACATTATCCTCTTTATGATACGGGATTAAAGTTCGCACCTCTTATTAATAAGTTACCATGGGCTATTGTTGGTAATCCAAAGCTCAATCCTTGGTGTGTGGGACATGATACCCCTAAATTTGCAAAAGAATCATTCCATGAGTTATGGAAGAAAGGTAAAGTAAAGTAATTATGAAGAAAGAACAATTATTTGCCAAACTTCGTGCAAATACTCATGTACAGTTTGACATGCCTGATATACAAATGGATGCCATTCAATACGAAGACACTTTGAAGCAGTTTGAAACAATTACTCAGTCTGTAGGTGGTAAAGTATTGGAGGTAGAAAAGGGAGCAGACCTGAATGCTCTGATAAAGAAGAGCTATCCAGATGCAAAGATTATAGCAAGTAATGTTCCCGGAATTCTTGCACAAAGAAATCCGGATACCGTTGCTGAGGCTCAGGAACTGAATGGTACCGACGTTGGTGTTGTTCGTGGAGGTCTCGGCGTGGCAGAGAATGCCTGTGTATGGATACCACAGACCATGAAAGAGAAAGCTGTTTGTTTTATCTCTGAAAATCTTGTTATTCTTCTCAATAAGAGAGATATCGTCAATAATATGCACGAGGCATATAAACGAATAGAGATGGATCCAAAATATAATTTTGGAACCTTTATTAGTGGCCCAAGCAAGACTGCAGATATAGAACAAGCTTTGGTGATGGGAGCGCAAGCTGCCAGAGATGTAACGGTGTTCCTTTTAGACGAATAATATGATCAACCGATATGGAATCGGTTGATAACGTTTACGATATACTTAGCATCCTCTGTCGTCATGGTTTGATTGCATGGGATGCTAAGTTCTGTTTGATGAATTTGTTCTGTTATCGGTAAATCGAGATTTGCCAATTCTTTATAGCAATTCTGCTTATGTGGCGGAATAGGATAATGAATCATAGTCTCAACACCATTTTCTTCCAGATATTTTTTCAATTCATCGCGTTTGTCACAGAATATAGGAAAGATGTGATAAACATTATCAGCTATAGGATCGAATGATAGAGAAATATTTGGGTTGCAGATATGTTCTATATAATAGTTAGCAATCTTCCTTCTATAATTGTTCTCCTTATCCAGATATTTGAGTTTCATATTTAGAACAGCAGCTTGTATCTCATCAAGTCGACTGTTTTTTCCTTTGAAAGGGAAAACATATTTCTTATTGCTTCCATAGTTGCCCAAGGCTCTGATCATATCAGCCAGTTTCTTATCGTTTGTGGTTATAGCTCCAGCATCACCCAATGCTCCCAGATTTTTCCCGGGGTAAAAGCTATGGGCAGAAGCATCTCCTAAGTTACCGGTTCTTTTATCATAATATGTACAGCCCTGTGCCTGCGCATTATCTTCGATGAGCAACAGATTGTGTTTCTTGCATAATTCAGCAATAGGTTCACTCATAGCACATCGTCCATACAGATGTACCAATAAAATAGCTTTTGTTTTTTTCGTTATCGCTTTTTCTGCCAAGAAATCATCAAGTTCGAGCGAAGAATAATAAGGGTCGACGAGAACAGGTTTGAGATGATTCTCGGTGATGGAAAGTATAGATGCGATATAAGTATTTGCAGGAACGATAACTTCGTCATCATCCTTTAGCCGTCCCAATTCTTTATATGCTCTGAAGATAAGAGTCAGAGCATCAAGGCCATTGCCACATCCGACACAATAGGCAGAACCAATATAACGGGCATAGTTGTTTTCAAATTTAGAAACCATCTTTCCCCGAATATACCAACCCTCGTCTATTGTTTGAGAAACAGTTTTATGTATTTCTCCACGATGCATTGCCGTTATCTTTTTGAGCGGTAAATAAGGAATTTTATATTTCTTCATATCTCATCTTATAATGTATATTCGTACCAATCGTAGCATACACCCCTTCCACCAAATCCTTCTTTCTGAAAGATTAAGTTTCTGTTTAGTGCACGACCGTCTCCGTCTGATGACTTTCCGAAGTCAAAGTATTGCCAATCTTTATAAACCTCATTCAGGAGATAATCGATAATGATGTCGATAGCCCCGAGCATCTTTCCTTCTTTTGAGGCAGATATATATTGGGTATGCACCACCTGAGGAGTTTCGTAGATAAGTACTCCACCTATAGGTCTTGTTTCTTGATAGGCCAAATACAGTTTGATATTCTGTGGAAATCTGGATTGCAGAAGTTGTATTTCTCGAAGAGAATGTACAGGAACAGCATGATATTTCTCATGAAGGTTCTGAGAGAGAATCTTCCAGAATGTTTCCAAATCCTCGCTCTCTTCGACCCTAATATGATGATGTCGTGCTTTTCTAAGCCCTGATTTTCTGGATTCAGTCCACTTGATTCTGTTTTCCATCATGATGGTAGAAGATATATGTCTCTCGATGATGCGTGCGTTGCATATATTGATGAGCGCATACAAGTCCTCTTCTGCTGGAATGCGATGATAGATCCAAGGAATGGCTTTATAGATGACCTTATCAAAACCATTCTTTTTAAGAAATTCATTTATAGCGGTAAAAATATCGCAGACATTAGCAGTCGTAACACTCATACTTGTGATAAGTCCACCATAAGTTAATCCAGCATGAGTCCATAACGTATGCTCTTCTCTATTTGCAGGAAGAAGAGCCACAACCCTCTGTTTGTGAAGAACGAGAAGAGAATAATCAGAGAATCGGTCTTCATGGTAATCCATGTAGTTACGATAAAACAGGAAAGTTCCTTGTTTCGAAATATCAACGAAATGGTTCCAGGTTTCTTCAAACTCTTTACGATATCTTTTTATTTCGAACATTCCAGATATTTTATATATTCTTGATAATCTCTGATATAATCATCTTCGGAAAATTCATCTTCGGCTAAAACCAAGCAGACTGCTCCACTGGAGAAGTCCTCTAAAGTTCGCCAAATCCCTCTGTCAACGATTAATCCTTGGTCGGGATGATTGAGAAGATAGGTTTCTTCATCTTTTCCATTGTTGAGTATTACGGAGAAAGAACCACTTATGGCCACCAACATCTCCCTACAATGTTTGTGAGCATGCCCTCCACGGTAAGAACCACTAGGAATATCATACGTCCAATATACCCTTTTGATATTGAAGGGAACATTCTTATATTGTTCCGCGACGGTAAGGTTACCGCGCGGATCAACAATCTTAGGTAGGGTTATTAATTTCCCTAATTTCATTATTTCTTCATATAAGGATCTGTTCCCAATACAGTTTTGGCAAGGCGCTTGGCCTTATCACGAAGAGCATTAATATCGCTTCCAATCTCATCATAGCAAACGACCACACCCATACGGCGTCCGATATGTGCCTCAGGCTTTCCGAAAATTCTTACGCGAGCATGGTCTTCCTTACATACTTCCTCCAGATGATAGTCGAGAGGCTCTTTGGATTCTACAGGAGAAAGTATTACGGCAGAACATCCGTTATGTTCGAGATGAATGGCAGGAATGTTGAGACCCAATACAGCACGTAGGTGCAGTTCGAATTCGCTCATATTCGTAGAATGGCTCAATGTAACCATTCCTGTGTCATGAGGTCGTGGACTCAACTCAGAGAATATGACTTCTCCTTTCTTAGTGAGGAAGAACTCTACCCCCCAGATGCCATAACCCGTTAAAGCCTTAGTAACCTCGTCAGCCATATGTTCCGCAGCCTTCAAAGCCTCCTCGGAAATCCGATAAGGTTGCCAGCTTTCACGATAGTCTCCACCTTTTTGAATATGTCCGATAGGAGGACAGAAAAGGGTAGGGCCATTCTTTTGAGTCACCGTGAGAAGAGTAAACTCACTCTCAAAGTCGATGAATTCCTCGATGATAACCTCTTTTACGTCACCACGAGCCCCTTCCATAGCATTTTCGAAAGCCTCTTTCAGTTCATCATCGTTATGAACATAACTTTGGCCATGTCCGGATGAAGACATCAAAGGCTTTACAACGCATGGAAAACCGATTTCGTCAGCAGCATTCTTGAACTCATCAAAGGTCTTAGCGTAGAAATATTTTGCTGTTCTTAGGCCCAGTTCTTTCGCAGCGAGGTCACGGATAGCACGGCGATTCATTGTATAGTTCACCGCACGTGCAGAAGGAACCACCTGAATACCTTCCTTCTCGAAATCGAACAACCGTTCTGTTCTGATAGCCTCAATTTCTGGGACGATGATGTCAGGACGGTGCTTTTCAACGATTCGTGCCAGTTCGTCGCCGTTCAGCATGTTAATAACTTCACATTCATCGGCAACCTGCATGGCAGGTGCTTTAGGATAGTGGTCGCAAGCGATAACATATACCCCTGCACGCTTGGCCGCGATTGTGAATTCCTTGCCCAGTTCTCCTGAGCCTAACAACATAATTTTTTTCATAATGTCTTTTAGTGTTATTTTGTTGTATCTTAGAGTGTTCGTCCGTGACGATCTTCACCATACATGATATCGTAATATTTTTGATAATCACCAGATGTAACCTCTTCTATCCATTGTTGGTTTTCCAGATTCCATTTGATGGTCTTGACGATACCGTCAGCGAATTTTGTTTCAGGATACCAACCCAGTTCATCTTTTATCTTCGTTGGGTCGATAGCATACCGCTGATCATGTCCAAGTCGGTCAGCCACATGAGTTATCAAGTCATCATTGATCCAACTGATATCGATATCACCATTGGCATCTTTAACCTGTTTTTTAAGAACGTTTCTAAGTTCCTTATCATTTTCCATCATGTCATGGATAGTCTTGATGGTAAGTTTCACGATGTCGATGTTCTTCATCTCATTATGTCCACCCACATTGTAAACCTCGCCTTCGCGACCCTCGCGTACTACCATATCAATAGCCTTACAATGGTCTTCTACATACAACCAATCTCGTACGTTGAGACCTTCTCCGTAAACAGGAAGTTTCTTGCCCTCCAAGATGTTATTGATCATTAAAGGAATAAGTTTCTCTGGGAAATGGTAAGGACCATAATTGTTAGAACATCTTGTAATTGTTACAGGCATATGGTAAGTGTCTCGATAAGCCATGACAATCATGTCAGCGCTGGTCTTGCTGGCAGAATAAGGACTATGTGGACAAAGAGGAGTCTTCTCCGTGAAATATCCTTCTGCACCGAGCGAGCCATACACCTCATCGGTAGAAACCTGATGATAGCGTTTCCCGGTCTTCCATGTAGGATATCCGTTCTCATCCTTTCCGGTAATCCAGGCTCTGCGTGCAGCATCCATAAGATTCTGCGTGCCCAGGATATTTACAGAAAGGAACAATTGAGGATCTTCGATGGATCTGTCAACATGGCTTTCAGCAGCAAAGTTGACAACATAGTCGATGTCATTTTCAGCAAACAGTTGGTCAGCGAGTTTTCTGTCTCTGATATCACCTTTTACGAAGAAGCAACGCTTATTGTCGATATCATCCTTAATCGTTCCCAAGTTTCCGGCATAAGTCAATGCATCAAGAACGATAATTTTGATATCTTCATTTTTATATTTTTTGTTGAGAAGATACTTGATATAGTTTGAACCGATGAAGCCTGCAGCTCCAGTTACTAGATATGTTTTCATATTTCGTTATTTGATTATTCTATAATACAGAATTGTTTTTTCCTAATTTAATAATTTCGAGGTCTTCAAATTTGTTACCGTCAATGGTCAACCTCACTACAGTTCTTTCCAGTTGCCAGCCTTGATGTCCGGCTGCTCCCGGATTGATATGTAACAAGTGGAGGTCACGGTCGTTCATGACTTTGAGAATATGAGAATGTCCACTGATGAACAAGTCAGGTGCGGAACCGATAATCTGACTTTTCACAGAAGGATCATATTTGCCCGGATATCCTCCGATATGTTTTATCATCACGTTGACATTCTCGCATTTGAATCTGAGGAGCTCCGGATATCTGCATCTTAAATCTGTACCGTCGCAGTTTCCATAAACGGCACGGAATTTAGGTTTCATCTCCTCAAACTTGTCTGCAACATATGTGGAGCCGATATCTCCCGCATGCCAAATCTCGTCGCATTCGTTCAGATAATATTCATATTTCTCATCCCAAAAGCCATGGGTGTCGCTGATAATTCCAATCTTCTTCATAGTGAGAATCTTTTTCTGATAAAGTCTGCAATAAATTTCTCAGTATCCTCGATTCCTAAGATGGACGAATTGATACAGAGATCATAGCTTTCGCTATGTCCCCATTTCTTCCCTGTATAATAATTATAATAGGTAGCACGTTCCGATTCATGCTCTTTGATGAATTTACGAGCTTCGTTTCTTGTTAACTCCTGACGCTTGCATACACGTTGTATTCTCTGGTCGATATTGGCAGTAATAAAGACATTGACCACATTCTTCATGTCTCTGAGGATATAGTCTGCGGTGCGACCAACAAATACACAATTACCCTCTTGGGCAGCCTCGTGGATAGCATCACTCTGAAACTTATACAGACTTTCCTGTGAGAACGTGTTGTTGTAGAAGTTGCCTCCACCGATCAGAGGTAAATGTATATGGAAAAGATTTTTCAGAAATCCTTTCTGTTCATCATTTTGTTCAAAGAACTCTTCAGAGAAACCACTTTCTTGTGCAGCAAGGTTTAGAATCTCCTTATCATAGAATTTGCAATTGAACTCCTCGGCCAGTTGTTTGGCGATGATGCGCCCTCCCGAGCCTATTTGTCTTCCGATATTAATGATTATCTTTTCCATAGTCAGGTTTTATTTGATTCTTGATTTTCTTGATATACCTTGTCACTATAATAAACGCAATGACCGAAGCTAGGAAATCACTTCCAGGCATTGACATCCAGACACCGTCAAGACCTATGAATACTGGTAATATAGCGAGTAGAGGTAACAATAGTAATAATTGTCTGCTTAATGACAGGAATATACTGATTTTTACTTTTCCGATACATTGGAATAGATTGGTCGTTACCATTTGGAAACCAATGAACGGGAACATAAACATGTTGAAGTGAATCGCGGTCTTGGCGATGTTTATCAAGGTAGGGTCAGTGGTGAACATACGTGCTATGGTTCCTGGTATCAACATACTGAAGAGCCATCCCGTGGTCATGATACAAGTAGCGCCGATAACAGACAATTTGAATACTCGCATCAGGCGGTCAATCTGTTGCGCTCCGTAATTGTAACCCGCAATAGGTTGCATACCTTGGTTCAGACCGATGACGAACATGACGAACACGGTAGCTATGGCATTCGAGATGCCATAAGCGCCTACAGCCATATCCCCACCATATTTTACAAGTTGATTGTTCACGAAGATGACGATAATACAAGCGCATACGTTCATCAGGAACGGACTGATTCCTATTTCAATGATATTCTTTACGAGTTCCGTTTTCAGTTTATAGATTCCCTTTTTCAGATGCAACATTTCTTTTTTGTTGCTGAAGGCCTTCATCTGCCAGCATAATGCCAGAGCCTGTGAGATGATTGTTGCAAATGCAGCGCCACGTATTCCCCAATGCCACCATAATATGAAGATGACATCAAGCAGAATATTCATCGCCACCGTAAAGATCGTTGCCGTCATGGCCATTTTGGGTTTAGAAGCTGCACGGAGCACGGCATTCATACCAAGATACATATGACTGATGACATTTCCGGTAAGGATGACCTCCATGAAACTGCGAGCGTATGGAAGGGTAGCATCGCTTGCACCGAAAAATCTCAATATCGGGTTGAGAAAAGTAAGACATATAATCGTGAATCCAATACCGATGATCAGGTTCAAGGTAATCGTATTGCCCAGCAAGTTTTCTGCGGTCAGATAATCCTTCTGTCCTAATTTCACGGATATGGCCGTTGACGCTCCCACACCCACAGCAGCGCCGAAAGCACCGGCAAGATTCATGAAAGGAAAGGTAATGGCCAGACCGGCGATAGCATCCGGTCCTACGATCTGTCCGATAAAGATTCTGTCGATGATGTTATATAGTGATGAGGCAGTCATCGCTATAATAGCAGGGAGTGCATATTGCCAGAGCAAATGCCCTATAGGTTTTGTGCCTAATTCTAAAGTTGCTGTTTTATTACTCATACGTTTGCAAATTTACAAATTTTCTTTGATACAGATTAGAATTAAAGAATAAAAAGATAGTTATAATTTTGTATTTTGGTTTAATTGTATTATTTTTGCACATCGAACACTTTAATGATCAAGGCGATGAAGAAATGTATTCTTATTTTTTTATTAATGCTTGTGAGTATGTTTGGATATGCTAGACATATGGAACTTGTTTCTTTCCCTGGTGGAAAGTGTATTCTCTATCGTCTGTATCTCACAGATAAGAAAGGAACGCATTTCTCTCTTGATGATCCATCACAATATCTTTCTTCCCGTGCGATACAGCGACGTATCAATCAGCGCATTGCGATAGATTCTACCGACCTTCCGGTCTCTATTCCCTATTTGGCTGCTTTGAAACAGTATGGAATAGAAATCGTAGGGAAGAGTAAATGGAATAATACCGTGTTGGTTCGTCTCTCTTCGGAGAAGAAAACAAAGATATTCCACGAACTTCCTTTCGTGAAGGCATTCAAAAAGGTATTCGAGGCTCCCGATTCAGTAAAAGAAAGTGTTCGTTCCCGTTTCCATAAAGAACTGAGCCAGTGGCAAGCCATGTCCAGTGACTATGGAACTTCCGAGAAGCAAATCAAGAACCTTAACGGTATTAATTTGCATAACCAAGGCTATCGGGGTGATGGAAAGATGATAGCCATCTTCGATGGTGGATTTATGAATGTCGATCGCATATCTGCTTTCCATGATATCAATATGATAGGATATGCCGATTTTGTGTATCCCAAGTCGTCTAATATCTTTCAGGAAATGGAGCATGGCACGATGGTCCTGTCTGTTTTAGCGACCAATTCTCCTAATTACTATGTAGGAACAGCCCCTAATGCTTCTTACGTTTTGGTCCGTTGCGAGGATGATCGCACCGAAAGTCCGGCCGAAGAAGACTATTGGACAGAAGCTGCCGAATATGCTGACAGTTTAGGCGTTGATGTCATCAATAGTTCGTTGGGCTATCATGAGTTTGACGATAAGACCCAGAATTATTCTTACGAAGATCAAGATGGCCATACAGCGATGATATCCCGCACGGCATCGATGCTTGCAGACAAAGGCATCGTCCTTGTCAATAGCGCAGGCAATGAAGGTATGGGAACATGGAAGAAAATAAATTTTCCTGCCGATGCCGAGAACATCCTCACGGTAGGTGCTATAAACGACAAAGGTGTGAATGCTCCATTCAGTTCCATTGGCCCTACTGCCGATGGAAGGATAAAACCCGATGTCATGGCTTATGGAAGTCCCGTATCTGTAATCTCGGGTAGGGGAACGATCATCAATGATATAGGAACTTCATTCTCTGCACCGTTGGTTGCAGGAATGGTAGCTTGTCTCTGGGAAGCTTTACCTAATTTTACGGCCAAGCAGATTATCGAATTAGTGAAAGAGTCTTCTAATCGTTATTCCAATCCCAACAATATCTATGGATATGGTGTACCTGATTTTTGGAAGGCTTATCAGAAAGGACAAAAGCTGACGAAGTGAACAAACCTCTTACTTTATACGAATTAAATATTCAGATTCGCGACATAATAGAAGAAACGATGTCGGAATCATACTGGGTACAGGCAGAACTGTCGGATGTCAGAGAGAATAACGGCCATTGCTATATGGAACTTATTCAGAAAGACGAACGTTCCAACACACCGATAGCCAAGGCCCGAGCTTCTTGTTGGCGTAATACTTGGATGCTTATCCGACCTTATTTTGAACGGGTGACAGGACAGACCATGCATTCCGGGATGAAAGTTCTTTTGCAGGTTCATGCCCAGTTTCATGAGAACTTTGGATTTTCTTGGATTATAGAAGACATAAATCCCGAGTTTACGATTGGCGATATGGCTCGTAAGCGTCTGGAGATTATCCGTCAACTGAAAGAAGAGGGTGTATATGATTTACAGAAAGAACTTCATATTCCCATGTTCGCCCAGCATATAGCCGTAATCTCCAGTGAGACGGCGGCAGGATATGGCGATTTTTGTGATCAGTTGATAAACAATGATTTCGGTTTTCATTTTGCAACGCGTTTATATCCGGCGATAATGCAAGGTGAGGGGGTAGAGCAGAGCGTCATATCCGCCTTGAACCGGATCAACGAGGATATAGAACAGGGAGTGGCCATAGATGTTGTCGTGATTATCCGAGGTGGAGGTGCCACAAGTGACCTGTCAGGTTTTGACACCTTGGAACTTGCAGAAAATGTCGCAAACTTCCCAATACCGATCATTACCGGTATCGGCCATGAACGCGATGAGAGCGTACTTGATATGATATCCCATACGCGTGTGAAAACGCCTACGGCTGCGGCCGCCTTACTTATAGAAAACCTGATGGAAGTATGGCAGACCGTACAGAGCTTGGAAGATCGCATAACGAGTGTCGTCTCAGATCGCATCAAGCGTGAGTATCAGCAGTTGGAACATTTCTCCAAGACAATCCCACTGCAGTTTGCGATGCTCCAGCAGAAGAACCAGTTTCAGCTTGATACCATTACGAATAATCTTCGGCCTCTTCTTAAACGCTATATGATGCAGGAATCCCATCAATTGGAGATGTTAGGTCAGCGTATAAAGGCTCTCGACCCGCAAGTATTGTTGCTGCGCGGATATAGTATAACCCTTCATGACGGTAAAGCAGTGCGTGATGTGAAGAAACTGAAGTCGGGCGACGAAATAGAGACCCGAGTAGCTTATGGTACTATAAAATCAATTGTAAAATAGTAAGGATATGGATAAAGACTTGAAATATGAAGATGCAATCCGTGAACTTCAATCATTAACCTCGAGATTGGAACAAGGAAATATGGATGTTGATTCCTTAGGAGAGCAACTGAAGCGTGCAAAGTTTCTCATACAATATTGCAAGGATAAGTTGACAAAGACGGATGAAGAAATCAAAAAGATACTAGAAACGTCAAAATGATAACGCTTTTTATAAATAACTATTAAAAAGGTTGCAGTATATCAGAAAAACTTTGTAAATTTGCATCAATAACAAAGAACTTTTAAATATTTGTGTTATGAAAGATTTAGATTGGGCTAATTTGTCTTTCGGTTATCGTCAGACTGATTACAATGTCCGCTGCTACTATCGTGACGGCAAATGGGGCGAAGTTGAGGTTTGCTCCGATGAGTATTTGAAATTGCACATGGCAGCAACTTGTCTGCATTACGGACAGGAAGCTTTCGAGGGTTTAAAAGCATATCGTTGCCCAGATGGTAAGGTACGCATATTCCGTGTTGAGGAGAATGCTGCTCGTTTGCAGAGTACTTGTCGAGGAATAGTAATGCCTGAAGTTCCAACAGAACTTTTTGTTGAAATGGTAAAAAAAGTGGTTCGCTTGAATCAGGAATATATTCCTACTTATGAGAGTGGTGCCACACTTTATATCCGTCCTTTGTTGATTGGTACAAGTGCTCAGGTTGGTGTTCATCCTTCTAAAGAGTACTGCTTCTTGATTTTCGTTACTCCTGTTGGTCCATACTTCAAGGGTGGTTTTGCATGCAACAAGTATGCTATCGTTCGTGATTGGGACCGTTCTGCTCCTTTAGGTACCGGTATCTATAAGGTAGGTGGTAACTATGCGGCTTCTCTTCAGGCTCATACTTTTGCAGCCAACAAGGGTTATAGTTCAGAGTTCTATCTCGACTCTAAGGAAAAGAAATATGTAGACGAATGTGGTGCTGCCAATTTCTTTGGTATCAAGGATAATACCTATGTTACTCCTAAGAGTACATCAATACTTCCTTCTATTACCAATAAGAGTTTGATGCAGATTGCGGAAGATTTAGGATTGAAGGTGGAGCGTCGTCCTATTCCGGAGGAAGAACTTGCTACCTTTGAGGAGGCCGGAGCTTGTGGTACCGCTGCCGTTATCTCTCCAATTTCACAGTTGGATGATCTTGATACGGGTGTTTCTTACAAGTATGGTGAGAAACCGGGTCCTTGGTCTACCAAACTCTATGAGACTCTTCGTGGTATTCAGTATGGTACTGTGGAGGATAAGCATGGATGGACAACTGTTGTTATCGAATAATATTTTAAATTTAGTAATAATCTTTTAAGGAAAGGAGGGGATGTTTAAACCTTCATCTCCTTCTTCCTTTTTAATTAATCACAATCATTTTATGGATACTATTGGAAATTACAAAAATCGTGCTCTTGCATCTTTAGACTCTAATTGGGGTAAGGCCGTGTGTTGTACTCTTGTTTACATGGTTTTATCTTATGTTGCCCAGCAGATGTTTCTCAGCTTTTATGATGTGAGTACACATGAATACACTTTTTCTGTTTTTGTACCGTTAGGTGGAGTCTTTGCTTTGCTGTTGTTCCCAATGAACTGGAGTTTTCAAACTTTGTTCTTAGACATTGTTCGTGGACAGAAAGCAAGTGTTGAGAATTTGTTTGATGGTTATAAGGATGGTAAATTTGCTAAGACCTTCTGTTTGGGTTTATTGGTTTCAATTTTCGTTTTCCTTTGGACCTTGTTGCTGATCGTTCCCGGAATCATTAAGTCTTATTCATATAGCATGTCTCCTTATATATTAAAGGAAAATCCAGATATGGATGCCTTGGAGGCTATCAATGAAAGTATGCGTTTGATGGATGGTCATAAGATGGAGTTGTTCCTTCTCGATTTGAGTATGATCGGTTGGGCTATCTTGTGCTGCCTTACCTGTGGTATCGGTACTTTGTTCCTGACTCCTTATGTCTATTCATGCCACGCTCATTTCTATGAGGATCTCAAGAAAGAGAATATGTAATACGTAGTATTTCGTAAACAATATAGTAAAAACGGAAGGTTTACTTTTAGTGTAGACCTTCCGTTTTTTATGATATTTTCACTTAACGAATCTTTCATTCTTTAATTCTCAACCTATAAAGGATGCCCATAATTAGCGAATTTAGATTCAAAGATGGAATGATTAGGAATATTGAAATTACGGGTAAAATGTAATCGCTTGATTATCAATTGGTTATAATTTTGCTCATAGTTTCGTCATCAAAATATACTGGGAAAATCGACTCATTCAGTTAACTGCAGAGGGCTATACACCTACTCGCATCACTTTACGAAGTTAACTTCGTAAGCTGATGAAGTTAACTTCGTTTGAAAAGTCAATTTGTAGAGAGGGAACTTTTTGTATTTTGGAGGCTTAAGCGACTCCGGAATTTTCTAGAAGAAACAAAGAACTGTACACGATTTCTGTTAACAGTTCCCGGAGAAAGTTTAAATATTATAAAATGTTCCTTCGGGATGCCTTCTGGATGCCTTCTGGATTCGTTCGGGATCTTGCGCTTGCCAACGCCACCTAAAGAAGTCGAATTTACAAATTATAAGATTCTTCCATGAAGGCTAAATTTAAGAACCGGATATATCGTCAACTTGTTCAGAATCTTGGAAAAATCGTCATCAGCTTTCTGCTTGTCCTTTTCTTTCAACTCCTGATCGGTTCCATGTTCATCTTTATAGTACAACTTAGAAGTACCGTGGAATTGAGCACCCAACTCTACTCGGAAGGCCAGTCTACTCTTCGGTACGAGTCGGCCTACTCCTAATCCTACATACGGACGAAATCCACTCACCTTGGCATAACCGTCTACATCTCCGTTTTTGCTGATTGGAAGCACATATTTTTCGAGGTCGAGGTTGATTTCTACATCTTCAAATCTCTTACCATAGTCCAGCCACTCATGATAGTAGTGCTTGATATCCTCGCTATGTCCCTTCAGTTTAATGAGTTTGGCACCACCAAAGGAGAAACCTGCTGCGATAAAGAAGGAACTATTGTTAAAAGGATAATAATCAAGTCTGACGTGTCCTATAGTACGACCGATGTTGCCTTCTACTTCTACTTCCTTGACATTAAACGGGGTACCGTTCGGATAGGTCAGGTTATCTATGGATTTATCAATTTTCACGTTTCCTTTAATTTTGAAGGCAGGCATTTGGTCGAACCCTACGCTAATATCAAAATGGTTGCCGATAGGGGCTGCGATATTCGCTCCCCATCCTTCAGTACCTGCACCCAGACCTATACCAAAGGTATTAAAATATCCAAACGACTTTTGGGCTGACGCGCCCACGAATGGCAATAAAGTTATTGCCAACAACATCATAACCTTTTTCATCGTAATTACAGTTTTTAGTTAATAGAAGATCATTTATTTTTGGCAAAAATAAACATTAAACTGATACCAAACAAGTGTATCTTTGTTTTTCTGTTATTAAAAACTCTCATACACCAAACCGTATATGAGAGTTCTTGTTTATTTTAGCAAATCATGAATTATTAATTTCCTTTCTTCTCATTTAACTTATTATTGAAAAGTGTAGCAACAGCCTCGACACTATCAGCATGTTTATACTCCATGATTTCTGTTATGTTGTTTTCCTTATAAGCTTTAATTTTTAGAACATCACCTGACAATTGCAAAAGATCAGCTCTCATATTTTCTGTACCGACTGTTATTGTGATAATACCATTGCTCAATGTCCATGTTGCATTTGTAAGTTTCGAGTCTGCATTCCAATTATTTTCAGCACGAGCCCAATACTCTCCGAATATACAAGTACCATCGGAAGCTTTAAAGTCGATAACGCTAACAGATAATTTTTCACTAGTATTCTTTAAGCTATACCATACACCTTCAAGTTGAGCAGCGGTAATAGTAGGGTCTGGGGTATCTGAAGTATTAGGGTCACTAGGGTTACTTGGTGTTTCTCCACCCTGTCCGGTCTTATCCTTTAGCTTTGTATTGAAGACACTCAAGGCCTCTCCGGTATTATTAATGCGTTTCATTTCAACGATGTCAGTCGTTCCGTCATCAAAATGACGTTTAATCTTCAAAGTAGTTGAAGATAACTTCAAGATATCTCCCTTCATAGTATGCTTACCATCCGGTGCATCAACGACAGCCGTAAATGTGCCATTGCTCAATGCCCATGTCATCTTAAGGTCGTAGGTAGACGGAATCCAATTCTTACTTGCCTTAGCATCATTTTCAAGATATCTACCATTACCATTGGCCTGGATATTAAATATAAAAACTTCAAGGTCATGGTTGCTCTCTGTAACGCCATACCACATTCCTAAAATCTGACTTTCTGTAACTGTAGGGTCACCTCCACCACCAGTATCATCGTCATCACTACCACAAGCCACAAAGGCTACCGAACCAAATACCATGCAAAGCATAAGGGTAATTAATGAAAAAAACTTTTTCATAAGCCAAAAATAGTTAATAGATGTTTATACGAATATATTAATTATTGCTATGTTGCCATAGTCTATAGTTCTTACTGCGTAAAGAATAAGCAATTTTGTTAATTTTATAGATGTTTATGCGTTCTTATTTTTGTAACGGCAATTATAAAAAAAACTAAATAAGTTCCAAAAAAAAAGACGTTTTTTTTATCTTTTTAACTAAAATATTGCTGGCTTGCGGTAAAAAATAAGGTTCGTCGATAAAATCAATGTATTTATCAGACGAACCTTATTTTGTAATATGCAGAATTAAAATGACGCTTTATTTGTGCGTATCGTTTCCGCTTCGTTTATCTCGATGATAGCTTCTGTAATCATCGAGTTCAATTTCTACTTCAGGTTCTTTCAGTTCCCCCTCTTGAGGAAGTTGGAACTTTATATACTTAATGTTGAGGCCACGTTCTATCCACATACTCTCATAATAGGTCTGGATAGATAAAATCTTGCGAGTCTTATCATCGATACCCTCTGTGTGGTATAAGTCATCGGTAGAGAATACTACCGGCAATTTATTGACATCAACCATATATTTGGTATATGTAAATAAAAAGTTAGAATCCGTCTTCAGATGAATGATACCATTATCCTTTAAGAAGTGGCGATATCGCTCCATGAAGAAAGTACTGGAAAGACGCTTGTGCTCATTCTTCATCTGTGGATCGCTGAAGGTAAGCCAAATCTCGCTCACCTCATCCAATCCGAAGAAACGGTCGATGATTTCTATATTAGTACGCAGAAAAGCGACATTCTTCAATCCGGCTTCGATCGCCTGCTTTGCTCCTGTCCACATGCGTGCACCCTTGATGTCAACACCGACAAAGTTCATGTCAGGGTATAGCTTAGCTAACTCTACAGTATATTCACCCTTACCACATCCCAATTCGAGGACGATAGGGTTGTTGTTCTTGAAGTATTGCTCGTTCCAATGACCTTTCATCGCAAAAGGTTCATTACTGATGACAGAGAATGGATATTGAAAAACATTCTCGAAAGTTTCCATCTCGGCAAATTTGGCGAGTTTTCCTTTTCCCATAATGTTAATACTTAATATGATGTTACTGGAATTACATAAAAGATACGGCTAGGATCATGATCGAACATGATTTGGTCGAGAATGACACGATTGCTGGCCGCCTTGATATATATATGGTGACTACCCACGTAAAGATCTTTGTTGATGGTAGAGATAACCTGTCCTCTAACAAAATCTTTCTTGCTTGGGTCTATGTATATGGTCTCCCAATTACCAAAATCCACACGTATTTGTATCTGGTTGGTAACATTCGGGATGGTAGCTATTCGGATGGCATGAACCCCCTCTTGTCTTGTGTTGAAAGTGTATTCCAGCACATCGTTCTGATGGAGTACAACGGCATTGTTGCTATGACCCAACATCGGAATGGTAGTAATCTCTGCAGGCCCGGATGCGTACGAGATGGCATTGAGCGCAATACAGTTGCCCAACTGCTTTCTGAGCGGCTGCAAGTCATACTGATTGGTTGTCGCATATTGCTTCACCTGTTTATCCGTTAACTTGCCAGGGAGAATAGGTTCGACACTCTTGATGCCAAGAGGATCGTTGATTTCTTTTAGTCTTTGATAGGCCTTGAGACTGTTGGCCGCTGCAGCTAAAGCCTCCTCATCCTTATAGAATAATCCCGGACGGGCAATGTTGCGTGCCTCTTGAGCCTCGAGGTTCATCTCTGTCGTCGCTGCTGCAGCAATGACAGGATATTTGATGGTGGCGAAATAAGCAATCTTATTGTCAGAATCTACCAGACGATCTATACTTTCTATTCGTCGACTTAAATCCTGATATGCTGCAATATATCTCTCTAACTCATTACCAAATTCACTCTCATTGAAATCTGCATGAGCAAGAAGTTCCGGTTTGCATATTCCGATCAGACGATAATAGTCGCTCATCAGCGGCAAGAGTTTACGAGCCACCAAGTCACCAAACAACTGGGTGAGCCAGTTCTTGTAGTGCGCCTCCAGATTTTGTGCATTCACATATTGAGAGTTCCATGCCATATCCATGATGAGGGACAGATCGTAAGAGGCAACCTTAGGATGGTGACATCTGGTTATCCACATCTTTGTATCATGCGTATCGATGGCATTCTGCAACTGTTCATACACCACACCCGGTTGTACGGACGAAACGTTGATATCATTTTCCCTTTCCGAGATATATCCAAGATTTACGAAGACCGGATGTTTCGAGCTCTGATAGTCGAGTGTCTGTATGCCATAGTTGTCCGCTATCTTTCTGAAAGATTTGCTACAGATGAGTCTTTCCTCAGAACGATTGTTTGCCATGATGCAATTGCCCCGAAGTCGGACGAGGAGTCGGAACATCTTCTGATAGTCCTCGATCTTAAGAGTTTCCTTGCCATTAGGGAGCAGAGCGATGCCACGATAAGTTACCGATGGCCATTGAGTGGTCTGGAAAGATTTATCGATGGCAAGATACCTTACCTTCTTTGGCATAGCCTTGGTCACGTCAATCCATGGTGAGATACCGGCCATTCTGGATAATTCCAGTATGCCATAAGCAGTACCGATAGCGTTGCTTCCTACAATTACGATTCTGCCATTTCTTACACCTAAATAGAAGGCATCGGGCTTGGCAATGAAATTCTGGTAGGAGATATGATAAATTTCCAGATTCTTGAACTCCTTATTCGACATCATGTCCAACTGATAGATGTCGATGATTCCGTTATTCCGAGCGGTCGCCTTATGGCCGGTCTTAGCTTCCATATCGCTGGCAAACATGTTGACAGCCTCACGGACAACAGGTGAAACTTTTTTCTGTACATTATAGCTTACTGCATATTTGCCATTATACCAAATCAGGTCGGCTGCAGAAATTTTGGAGTGAATGGAACTAAAAAGCAAAAGTCCCAAGAACAGTATATTTTTTATTCTCATTGATTGCAAATTCATTGATTGCAAAGTTACTGAAAAACAGTGATTTACTGAAATAAATTAGTTTTTATTTGCTATTTCTTTAAATAATGGGTAACTTTGTGGCAAAAATTAAACGTATGACATTATATCCAAAATTGATAACTGATGCCCTGGCTACGGTGATTTATCCAGGTACAAAGAAAAATCTTATCGAAAGTGAAATGCTGGCCGACAGTATTCGTATCGATGGTATGACGGTAAGTTTTACTCTGATTTTTCCTCGTGATACAGATCCTTTCCTCAAATCTACGGTGAAGGCTGCCGAGGCTGCTATCCATTATCATATTTCTCCTGATGTTCAGGTGACAATAAATCTGGAGTATAAATCAGCCAAGCGTCCGGAACCGGGCAAGATGCTGCCTCAGGTAAAGAATGTTATTGCTGTAAGTTCCGGTAAGGGTGGTGTCGGTAAGAGTACGGTCTCTGCCAATCTCGCAATTGCGCTGGCTAAGTTGGGCTATAAGGTAGGATTATTGGACTGCGATATCTTCGGTCCTTCAATGCCTAAGATGTTTGGTGTTGAGGATGCCCGTCCTTGCGGGGTCGAGAAAGATGGCAGAAATCTTATCGAACCTATTGAAAAGTATGGCGTGAAGATGCTGAGTATTGGTTTCTTCGTAGATCCTGATAAGGCTACACTGTGGCGTGGCGGTATGGCTACGAGTGCCTTGAAGCAGTTGATCGGTGATGCCGATTGGGGCGATTTGGACTATTTCATCCTTGATACCCCTCCTGGCACAAGTGATATACATCTTACCTTATTGCAGACACTCGCTATAACAGGTGCTGTGATTGTAAGTACCCCTCAGAAGGTAGCCCTTGCAGATGCGCGTAAGGGTATAGATATGTATCGTAATGATAAAGTGAATGTTCCTATCTTGGGACTTATCGAAAATATGGCCTATTTTACCCCGGCAGAATTGCCTGAGAACAAGTATTATATCTTTGGTAAGGATGGTTGCAAGAATCTCGCTGCCGAGATGGGATGTCCTTTGTTGGCTCAGATTCCACTCGTACAGAGTATCTGTGAGAGTGGCGATGATGGAGCTCCTGCGGCTACAAAGGTAGATACGGTAACGGGACAGGCGTTCTTGAGCCTTGCACAGGCGGTGGTTACCGTTACCAATCGTCGTAATAAGGAAAAGCCAAAAACAAAAATCGTTCAGATTCACAACAACTGATTTGTGAGTCTGAACGACTGTAAAGATAAAATTCGTCAAAGAGGTTATGAGTCTATACGATTCATAGCCTCTTTTGCTTTTGCCCTTACGTTCATGATCTTCTCGTTTGCATGCTTTCGGGTGTGATTGATCTGGTAACGATATACAGCGCATGTGATGAAGAAATATAATACGGCCTGGAACCAGAGTATCATGATTTCGTCCTGTATATCTTCGATGCTACCTCCCATGCTACTAATGCTGAGGAATCCGCGTACTCCCCATGTCGAAGGGAATATCATCGCAATGCTCTTCCAATAACCTGGCATATTGCTGAGTGGCCATGATATACCTGTCATGAAGAGGAGTGGTACCGAGGTAAATACAACCAGTAGCATGACATTCTCTCGATATCTCACCAAGCAACTCAAGGCCATCCCGAAGAATATTACCGCTAATAGGAATGGGAGCATGAGTGAGAACAAAGGCCACGGCTGTACAAGTGTCGTGAAATGGAAAAACCTTGGTACGCAGAGGGTAATATAGGCTGACATGACGACATATATCATCAGGTAGCACATCGATTTTCCAAACACGATTCTGAAGATGCCATTGTAATGTTTGCTGATCGGGATGAGCTCCTGATAACGGTTGTTCTCTCGAGCCGTACCTGCTGATAAGCCAATGCCCAGCAACAGAGTCTGTTGTAGGATAAGAATCAATACACCAGGAAGAATGGCATTGCCATAACCGCCTGTAGAATTGAATATTGGTACTTCATCAAAGTCTAGCGGCTTGGTCGTTATCTCTTCGTCACGATTGGTAAAAGCTGTTGTTGACTTTGATATCTGTATCTTTGTATTGATGTGTGAGGCTATAGCTTGTGCTTGTCCATAGATTGCCTTATAGGTAAGCATCAAACTCATATCTGTATATACACTTACCTTGCTTTGCTCTCCACGATACAAGTTGTCTTCAAAATCACTTGGAAAGTATAGAATTCCGTGTACCACCTGTTTGCGTATCAAGTCTTTTGCTTCATCCAGTGAGTTGCAATAGTAAGCAGCCTTGGTTTCTGGACCGGCATCAAACTCTCTGATGAATTCACGACTGGTCTGTGTATGTGATAAGTCTACGATAGCCGTAGGGACATCTCTTACCACCTCGTTGTTGTATATCCACGAGTAGAGGAGTGGATAAGCTAACGGTACCAGAATCAAGAAGATAAGTACACCTTCGTCCTTGATGGTAGAACGTATCTCCTTGCTCCAGATATAGCACATATCCTGTATGCCTTCGGATATCTTATATAATAATCCTTCTTTATTCATTATGGTATATATACATATAGTAACATGGCTTTCTTGATGTTCTTGACCGTGAACAATGGTAGCATGGCAAATATGCACAGAGTCATGATATAGAACCAGCAATCGGTAAGCGGAAATCCGTTTAATATGCCCATCTGATAGATCATGTAATAGTGGCGTAAAGGGAATAGGAAGGCTAATCCCTCAATGAACGGATTCATTGCAAATGCTGGGTATGTGGCTCCGCAGACAGAAAAACTGACCACCGACCAGAGTGAACATACACTCATCGACATACGGAGTGACGGCATCAGGCCAAAGATGAAAATTCCAAATCCCTGACAAGACAAAACAGCGAGTAAGCCGATGAGAAGAATTGGTATGATGCCACCGGGATGTGGAAATCCTAGGATGTAATAGATATAGAATTCAAAACCATAGAAGATGGTTAGAAATACAATGGTTTGCGGTAGTATCTTGCCTGCTATTGCCAGCCATGGATTGTTGTCGGCCATTGCCATCCATTCTCGAGAACGCTTGAATTTGAGTTCTGTTCCGATGGAGTATGGTGTGATCAGGAATATAAAGAGCATGAGCAAACCCGGTATCATCGTGGTGCTGAGATATACATTATAGTTGCTCCATGGGTTTCCTGTCTGATGTAGGTCTATGGCTATCGGTTGTAGGAAGTCGCTGATTTCTTGGTTTGTCTTTCCGATGGCTAATAACTTTTTGATGCCTACCGCGGCTGAACCTAATGTCGATATGGTCTTCAGATCCTTGTAGAGGTTTCCACCGGCAACAAGAGTTACATTGCTATAATAGAAAGAAATCTTTGGTTGGTCACCCGACATCAATTTCGACGTCGTTCCCTCTGGAATGTATAGGAAAGCATAGATGTCGCCTTTCTGTATAGCATTTCGTGCCTCGTTAACGTTTTGGTAATGACTGACAACCTTTGTGGTTTGGAAAGCATCCAACTTTCGGATCATGGCACGGGTAGTCGTTGTGTTGTCGGCATCAACTACACCACATGGCAAATCCGTTGGGACGCCGGCGCTCATCAGCGAGGTGAAGAAGAATATGATAACAATAGGGAATATCACCATGCAGAATCCATAGATTGGGTTCTTCCACATGATGCCACATTCGCGTAATGCTATATGATAGATTCGCTTTAGCATTTTGGAATTTCTGGATAACCTATTTTATAATAAGGGACATACCAGGGCGGAGACCTTCAAACTTCTTGATAGGGCGGGCCTTGACTTCGAAGGTCTTCAAATCATACTGCCCTGTGGTCTTTGTGGCTTTCCATACAGCATAGCTTCCTTCGTCCTTGATATTATATACTTTCATGTCCATCTCTTTGTTGAAGGCAGGAACCAATACTCTGAAGGTGTCACCAACCTTCATTCCTTTCAGCTTGTCTTCTCTGATATTGAAGGTTCCCCACATATCGTTCATCATGGAAATGCTCATGATAGGAGAACCAAGTCCTACAAGCTCGCCAACTTTCGGATAAATGGCGCTGACTTCTCCCTCTACTTGAGCAATCTGTACGGTCTCCTTGAGCAGAGAACTTACTACGCCTACAGCACTGGCAGCAGCCTTGGCATTCTTCGCAGCAATGCGTTTCTCTTCTTCTCGGGCACCGCTCTTGGCCAATTTATATTGACTTTGAGCTACCTTTACCTGAGCTTCGGCTGCCTTGTATGCAGCAAATGCTTCATCGCGTTTCTGCCCACTTACGACACCTTCGTCATAAAGGTGCTGCATTCGGGTATATGTCTTCTTGGCAACGTCATATCCCGACTGAGCCGTCATCACTACTTGGTAAGCACTCTGAATAGTCTCTTTGCGAGCACCGGCATCGGTAAGGTCTTGGAAAGCCTCTGTTGCTTCACTGGTAGCCTCGGCTACTTTCTTCTGTGCGTCGATTTCTGGTATCTGAAGGATTGCGAGCGTATCGCCTACATGAACGTAGTCTCCTTCCTTGACACGCAACTCTACCACTCGACCGGGTAACTTGCATGCTACTCTGTATTCACTTACTTCTACTTCGCCTTGGATGGTTTCGTCGTCTTTCCCATATACGGCAAATCCTATCAATCCCACGATTACTACGACCAGTGCAAATCCAATCACGGCCAAAAGTATATTGTTATGTTGTGTTTTAGCTGACATAAAGCTAATATTTTTTTGTTAGTATAATGTTCCCAATGCTTTCTGTAAACCAACCTGTGAAAGTTTCACGTCGATTTGTGCGTCAATTTTCTGACTCTGTGCTTGTTGCCATGCTGTCTGGGCGGCCATGACTTCTGTAACACCCATCACGCCTTCCTTGAATCCGAGATTCGCACAACGTAGATTCTCTTCGGCGCTTTTCGTGTTCTTTTCTGCCATCCTCAAACGTTTCTTGGCTTCCGACAGTTTGAATTGACTCTGATTTACCTGTAAATGTATCTTCTCTTGCAGATCATTCAACTCCATGCGGGCAATGGCCGTTGCAGCCTTGCCTGCGCGTACCTTGTAGGCTCCTTCCATCCAATTCCATACGGGTACTTGAACGGTGACACCAACATTCCATGTGCCATCGAATTTTCTTTGGAATCCGTTGAATACATTCGGATTGGAAACTAGATAGCCTCCGGTAAGTGCTATATGTGGTAAATATGCTGCTCTTACGATCTTGGTATTCTGTTCGCTTACATCTACAGCGTTCTGGAGCATTCTTATCTCCGGACGTGTCGTGTAGGCTGAATCTGTGTTTGACGTGACATTTGATGTCTTGATGTCTAAATGTTCGATGTCTTCATCGGCTAATGTAATCTTGCTGTCCATAGGAAGGCCTGTCAGTTGGCAGAGTAACATCTTTGATAGGGTTAGTCCGTCATCAACTTGGGTGCATTGCATCTCGGCCTCATTGACTTTCACATCAACTTTCAGGCCTTGTGCCTTGGTGGCTACACCTTCCTTGATCATCTTATGTACATCCTTGTCGAGCTTCTTGATGAGATTACGGTAGCTGTAAGCCAACTTCTGTTTCTGTTTGAGCGAAACAACCATCCAGTAAGCCTGATCGATACTATAAAGGGTAGACTGCTGTTTGAAATCAAGATCGTTCAACGCGATGTTTTCTCCGATTTCGGCAATACGGTTCATTGCCGCTATGGCACCTCCCATGAAAATAGGTTGTCTCACCAAGATAGCTCCGGCCCATATATTTCGTGTGTCTGTATGTAAGGCATCTACAATTTTCTTACCGGTTTGATTGCCATACTGTGCGATACTATTGCCTACGGTATTACCCAGTTCGTTGCCAATCTGAGTGCCTATCTGTGTGCCGATTCCACTTACTTGTTGTCCAATCTTTTGTGCGGTAGTAGGATCTATGACACCTTGTTGTACTAGGCTCGTAAGATATGAAGAAATGCCACTAGATAACTTGGATTGCAAATCAGCACCAAGCGATCCGAAAGCCTGTGCGCCTGCGCCGGCCATGCTTGTACCTAGATTGCTGATCTCATCTTGTTGGGCCCCGCTGAGTAATGATATCTGTCGGCTGAAATATTGATATCCGCCAATAGCATCTATCTTTGGCAGATATTTTGTTCGCGCAGCCTTGCGGATATTGGTCGCTACTTCCTGTTTCAACCTTGAAGCATTGAGCTGTTTGTTGTTGCGCAATGCAAGAACACGACAACTGTCCAGAGTTAATACACCCTGGGCAGATGCTGGAACAACAGCACATAGTAGCAAAGCAAATGTAAATATTCTATTCATTATTCAAAATTAAGCTAATGCAAAAATACACCTTTTCTTATTAAATTGCAAAGAAAAAGCTTCTGTAAACCTTTAATAAATTAAATTTTAGCATTTTTATGGAAAAATAGAACAACATTTCAGTTAATTTTTTATATTTGCCTCAAAGTATTAAACATATATTATTATTTTTTATGAAAAGATGCGGCTTTTTCTTTCGGGTCTGTGATCTCTATGTGGATGGTTTTAAACATCTTACGTGGGGAAGGACTCTTTGGGTCGTCATCATTATTAAATTAATTATCATCTTTTTCGTTCTCAAATTATTTTTCTTTCCTGACTTCATCGGAGAGCATGCTCAGAAAGGTCACGAAGATGAATTTGTTAGTAGTAAAATATTAAAAGAATAATTCCTATGATAAATGTATTGGAAATAACTTCGACTACTGTCGATTGGTCGAGAGCTCAGTTTGCTCTTACGGCGATTTATCATTGGCTCTTTGTTCCGCTCACCTTGGGACTGGCTCTGATAATGGGCATCGCCGAAACTTGCTATTATCGCACAAAGAAAAGATTCTGGCGTGATGTCTCTCGATTCTGGCAGAAACTCTTTGGCGTTAACTTCGCCATGGGGGTGGCTACTGGTATCATACTGGAATTTGAGTTTGGTACGAATTGGAGTAATTATTCGTGGTTCGTGGGTGATGTGTTTGGCGCACCTTTGGCCATAGAAGGTATTGTCGCATTCTTTATGGAGTCTACTTTTGTGGCTGTTATGTTCTTTGGTTGGAAGAAAGTTTCGCCTAGTTTTCATCTTGCTTCTACTTGGCTTACGGGTATTGGCGCCACAATCTCTGCATGGTGGATACTTGTAGCCAATTCGTGGATGCAAGATCCTATCGGTCAGACTTTTAATCCTGATACGATGCGCTTCGAGATGAACTCTTTCTGGAATGTTGCCCTGTCGCCTTTTGCTGTGGATAAGTTCTTCCATACGGTTACTTCTACTTGGATTATTGGTTCGGTATTCTGTATCGCGGTATGTTGCTGGTATTTATGGCATAAGCGCGAGGTGAAGTTGGCTGTCGAGAGTATCAAGATAGCATCGTGGGTTGGTATTGCTGCTTCGTTGCTTGTGCTGATGACGGGTGATCATTCTGCCTATATGGTGGCTCGCACACAACCGATGAAGTTGGCTGCGATGGAAGCTCTCTATCATGGAGGTGTTGACCAAGGACTAACGGGGGTGGCTTGGGTGAACCCTTTTGTTCAGGCTGATTATGCCAACAAAGAGGAACCGCCAATGAGGATTGCCGTCCCTCATATGCTTTCGTTCTTGGCTACTCATGATATGCATGGATATGTTCCGGGGGTGAATGATATTATCAATGGATATGTTATGCCGGATGGTACTTGCGAGCCTTCGCTCAAACAGAAAATCGAGATGGGTAAGAAGGCTATCGTGGCTGTCTCTCGTTATCGCAAAGGGGATACAAGTAAGGTTAATCGACAGGTTATCGCTGAAAATATCAGGTATTTCGGTTATGGGTATGTGAAGTCGGCTGATCAGATTGTGCCGTTTATCCCGGTCAATTTCTGGTGTTTCCGCATCATGGTGGGAGTAGGGTGCTTGCTCATCTTGTTCTTTGCAGTTTCGCTCTTCCTCGTCTATCGTAAGGATTTATCTGCAATTCGCTTCCGTTGGTATTATGCTTTGGCTTTGTTCTTACTTCCTCTTTCTTATCTGGCCAGTGAGTGCGGATGGATGGTAGCGGAGTTTGGTCGACAGCCGTGGACGATACAGGATATGCTTCCTACATGGGTTGCCGTGAGTGATATTCGTGCCGGTTCGGTGGCTCTGACATTCTTTATCTTCTTGGTCCTCTTTACTACGATGCTGGCTGTCGCTATCAGCATCATGCTAAAGGAAATCAAGCGAGGACCGGAACATTCTATCGTAGAGTCGAACAATCAAAATTCTGAATCATGAGTTACACATTTCTTCAACAATATTGGTGGTTCCTGATTAGTCTGTTAGGAGCCTTGCTGGTCTTCCTTTTGTTTGTTCAGGGAGCCAATAGTTTGATATTTGTCTTAGGAAAAACACCCGAAGAACGTCGATTGCTGATCAATTCGACTGGGCGTAAATGGGAATTTACTTTTACCACTCTTGTTACCTTTGGTGGAGCTTTCTTTGCAAGTTTTCCTTTGTTTTATAGTACCAGTTTTGGTGGGGCTTATTGGTTGTGGATGCTCATCCTTTTCTCGTTTGTGGTACAAGCTGTAAGTTATGAATTCCAAAACAAACTGGGGAATTTTCTTGGAGTAAAAACCTTTCAGGTGTGTCTTGTTGTGAATGGTATCGTCGGACCGTTGCTTTTGGGTGGGGCTGTGGCGACATTTTTTAATGGCAGCAATTTCGTGGTCGATAAAATGAATATCGTGGACAGTTTTCAACCTGTGATTAGCCATTGGACAAATGCTAGTTGTGGTCTTGATGCTTTGCTTGATCCTTGGAATGTCGTGCTTGGTGTGGCTATTGTGGCGCTTTCGATGATTCTCGGTATACTTTATTTGATAAATAATATCGACGACGAGGTTCTGTATAGTCGTTGCCGCCGGAATCTAGGATATGTCTCTGGTATTTTCCTTGCGCTCTTTCTCATCTTTCTTATTCATATTCTTCTCAAAGATGGTTATGCTTATGACCCTATTTCGGGGGTGATCATGCTCGAACCGATGAAATATCTCTATAATTTTATCGAGATGTGGCCTTTACTTATAATATTTCTGGTTGGTGTCGCGTTATTATTATATGGTATCATCCGCACAATCATGCAGAGTGGTTTTGAGCGTGGTATCTGGTTTGTCGGCATAGGCGTAGTGATGGTCGTACTCGTGCTTTTCCTCATTGTCGGATGGAACAATACGGCTTATTATCCGTCTAATGCAGATTTACAGAGCAGTTTGACGATTGTCAATAGTTCGTCGAGCGAGTTCACACTTCGTACGATGTTTGTGGTATCATTGTTGGTGCCGTTCGTCCTAGCTTATATCGTGTATGCTTGGCGTTCTATCGATAAAAAGAAAATCGACCGTAGCGAGATATCGCGGGGCGATGTTTATTAGTATGTTTTATAAAATGAAAATGATGAGAAAGACATTCTTTCTGTTACTCTTTACGATGGTCCTTTCGCCTGTCATGGCAAATGACCTTCTACCTGTAAAACCGTATCGTAAAGCTCCTGCTAAGAAAACGGTTGAGAAATCTGTTGCTCCTGATACGGTACAGCACGAAATCTTGTTGCAAACTTCAATGGGCGATATTCGCTTTATCCTCTATAAGGATACGCCGAAGCATCGCGACAATATGCTTAGACTGGTGCGCAATCATGAACTTGATGGCATGCTTTGGCATCGTGTCATCGCTAACTTTATGATTCAGACGGGCGATCCGTATAGTAAAGTGGCTAAGGCTGGTGAAGTGCTTGGAGGCCATCAGGTTGGAGGAAAGTTCATTCCTGCAGAAATCTTGTTCCCTAAATATTATCATAAGCGTGGGGCTGTTGCTGCTGCTCGCGAATCGGATGATACGAATCCTACGCGCCAGTCTTCGGGCTCTCAATTTTATATTGTCTGGGGCAAGCGTTATACTGATTATCAGATGGATGCTTACCAAAAGGATCTCGATAGCATCTCGAACGATTCTCTAAAGTATACTCCTGAAATTCGTAAGGCGTATTTTGAAAAGGGTGGTGTGCCTTATCTCGATGGGACGTATACGGTATTTGGTGAGGTCGTTGATGGATTGGAGGTCGTTGACAGAATTCAAAACGTGGCAACGGATCAATGGGCTCGTCCAAAAGAGGATGTGAGGATTATCAAGGCTACTGTAGTAAGGTAGGTCTTGAATTTTTTGGTGCCTCGCACGCACGCATAAATAATAAAAGGTATAAATTCCATATTCTATTTTTATTTGTCAAATATTACGAAAACTTTGCAAAAATCTCGAATTTTTCTCGTGAAAGTTTTGGCAGTTTGGCAATAAAGTTATACCTTTGCACTCGCTTTCAGGAACAAGGCAACAACCTAACAATTGAAGCTCGAATCCTAAGAGTAAGGCAAGAGTCTTACAAGGCTTTTCGCCGCATAAAGAAAGAGTTCTTTGAAAAGATTTACATAAACAGAGAAGTAGTACAAGAAGCGAGTTTACATAATTAAAAATGTAAAACTTGGGTAATAAAACGAACCGTTCAATTAATTGAAGGTGCTTTTAGACTTGGTAACTATAAAGGATAATCGTT
>NZ_AUFP01000012.1 GCF_000426565.1 Segatella albensis DSM 11370 = JCM 12258
GTATTACACTCTGATCAGGGATGGCATTATCAGCACATGATGTATCAGAAGATGCTCAAAGACCATGGAATAGTGCAAAGCATGTCAAGGAAAGGCAACTGTCTGGACAATGCTATGATGGAAAATTTCTTCGGACTGATGAAGAACGAATTGCTATACGTGAATCATTTTGAATCTATCGAAGAGTTTGAACGAGAACTGAAAAAATATATATGGTGGTATAACAATAAAAGAATAAAACTGAGATTAAAAGGAATGAGCCCGGCTATATACCGAGCTCACTACTATAGAGAGATAAATAATTAATATTTAATTAATCGTCCAACTTTTCGGGGTCACATCATATCAATATAGAATCCCTATAAAATATCATGTATATATGATTAGTCGATATAGAAGCACATCTTCACACCAACATTCCTGCCCATATTCCAAAGTCCCTGTCGACCGGTTTGCTCGTTAAAGCCAATATATTTAAGTCTGCTCAGATGACTCTGATAAGCTCTGTCAAACAAATTGTTTGCTGTGAGGAAGATAGACATTCTACGCTTACCGTTGAATTTCAGGTCGGTTCCGGCTGAAAGGTTTACCAGCGTATAAGAAGGAGTAGCTGTCTCCGTGTTATTGAGCGCATAGAAATGATTCTGTTTGAGATTACATTCCAACTCAGCTGCAACATATGTGTTGTTGAACACCTTGCCGTCACGTACGATATCATATTTCAATTCACTATTCCACCTTGGCGCTGGAGTCCATGGCAAATACTTCGACTCTTCAGGCTGATGAAGTTGAACACTATTCACATAAGAGAAACTGTTCTGGAAATGTAAGCGATCGATAGGGTGGAAGTCGATACTTGCCTCTCCACCAAGTAATCTGGCATTACTCTGGATATATTGATATACAGGACAATCATCTCGCTCTTCGTCTCCTTTTCGTGTATTGAAGATATAGTTATCGATGAAGTTGGCAAACAACTGAAGTTGTGCCGAGACCATGGCAGAAGTATAATCCCATCCTGCATCAATCTGCCAACTGTGTTCAGGTTGTAGGCCATGATTGCCAAGCAAATACTGTTGAGTACCCTCGTGTACACCATTTGAGGCCAACTCACCAAGATTAGGAGCACGGAATCCACGAGCCAAGTTCAGACGAACATTCATGTTATTGTTGAGCGCATAAACCATACCTACACTTCCAGACATACTGGTGAAATTTCTGCTGAAGGCATCGAAGTTTACCTCGTCGCTCTCAAGTGTAAAACTGTGCAGATGTCTGTTGTCGATTCGAACACCACCACTCAGCGTATATTTTCCTACCTGATAGCTTGCTGTGGTAAAGATACCAGCATCAAACAGCACATAACTAGGAATAAGGAATTCTTCGCCACGGTTATCATTTTTCTGCCACATACCATTGATACCACTCACGATTTTCAGGCCATTATTTTCAGGCCAAATATATTTCGCATCATAGTTCAAAGTATGCAACTGCATGTCGAGACCTGGTTCATTTTCGCTCTCTTCGAATTCTTGCCTTCTGTTTTGCTGATAGCCAACCAACATCTTCAAGATTCCATCACCCAGATACAGAGAATTATCGCTTACTAACTTATAATGATGAATCTGCTGCCAAGGAAGATATTTGCCGTAGGTATAGTCATCTTTACGTTCTCCCTCTGCGATACCAGGAGTAAGATGATAATAATCCATAATGACATGACTGTATCCCCAATCCTTGTTCACGCCAACCATTGCATTTGCAGCCTGTTCGCGATATTGAGTACCAGCCACATACCCATCATATTTATTTTTATATTCGTGAGCTATTTTATTGCTCCATCTACCATCCCATACGATACCATTCTTATTTCCTCCGAAGTTAGCAGAATAACCCAAAAGGCCGTTGTTACTTTGGTATTCTGTCTCTACGTTGGCCTGCATGGTATTCTGTGCCATGATTGGGTTACCATGGAAGATGATGACGCCTGCCATCGCATCAGAACCATACATCAGAGATGCCGGGCCTTTTAGAATTTCTGCAGAACTAATACTCTGTGGGTCTATCTCTATACCGTGTTCAGCACCCCATTGGTTGCCTTCCTGTCGGATACCATCGTTTACAACGACCAGACGGTTGAATCCCAATCCACGAATGACAGGTTTAGAGATGCCGCCACCCGTTGTGATCTGCGAAAGACCCGGTTGCTGAGAAATAGCATCGATGACATTCGTAGAAGATATAGCATGAAGTTGCTGCGCATCAACCACAGAGATAGGAGTAGGAGAGTCCTTCATCAACGACTTACCCGTAAGCCCCGTTACGATGATTTCGTTAAGCATTGCATTAGACTCTTTCATTTCAAAGTCCATATTCTTGATCTCGTTCAAGTTGACTTTCTTGATGATCGTCTGATGGCCTACATAGCTTACCTGTACGGTTAGCGTCTTTTGGGGCAGGTTTATCATCGTGTAGTTTCCGTTCATGTCCGTTACCACACCCTCTTGCAGTTCAGGGATATAAACACTTACACCTATTAATGCACTATGGTCTATTGCGTCGGAAATATGTCCTGATAAAGTTGTTTTTGGAGCAATAGGCTCCATAGCCAATGCCCATGCAGCTACACAAAGCCACATCATCAGCATTGAAAATATTTTTTTCATTATCTGTTGATTTACTTATCTTTTTACTTTAAAATTGAATTCGTCGGAAGCCAATAATCCCTATCAGTCTCCATTTGTTGCCATTAAGATAAGTAAAAAGGGGGCGCTCTACATGATTTTGTGCCGTGGAAGGCGGCAAATAGCGAACTTCTGTCTCCGTAGGTCAACAACAGTAAGAGAGAGAGACATACACATACAGAAGTTGTACTATATATAATATAAGGTGTAGATAATAATTGGCAGAGAATACAATGGTCGATGCTACTCGCTTGTTGCGTCAAATGTCCGTCATGATGTACATGATGGGCACAGGCCGAACATGCGATATGATTTTCTACACGACGTTCGTGATGATGGAATCCTGATAAAAAAAGCATCGGCACGAATACCAAAGTCAATATCCATGCTGCAAAGATTCTTTTATGTTGCAATTCCTTCATTTCCTGCGCAAAGGTAATAAAAGTTTCTAAAATATGATATAGTATTAATACTTTTTGTACTTTCGATAATCATATAAAAAACATGGGGTCACGTCTCACGACGCAACTCCACCAAACATTATGTACGAGAAAAAAATTTTCATTCTTTTGATGATGCAAAGGTATAAATAAAATTTGGAATAACAAAAATATTTCTCTAAAAATAGAGAATTCTCTAACATTTTGTCAGGAATATATCCACTTATTATTAAAATTTGTTACTTCTTTACATACTCTTGCTAAAAATATACATATTTTATGTATACAGAAATATAAACAGACGATACCAATGTATCTTTCGGCTGAAACACAAAGAAGAGGAATACCTATAGATTTAGATATCCCTCCTCATCATTTTAATATGAAAGATTTAGTACTTTATACTGTCTACACGGAATTTAAGGAGACCGGCAGGAACTTTCACTTCTACCTCGTCACCAACCTTCTTGTTCAGTAAAGCTTGTGCAATAGGCGATTTGATAGAAATCTTTCCCTCGCGTACATTAGCCTCGTGCGGATTAACGATCATGTAGTTCACCTGCATGTTACGGGTAAGGTTCGTAAGACCCACATGACAAAGCAACTGGATTGTACCATTAGCAATCTGCGACATATCGATGACGCGAGCATTGGCAAGAACCTTCTGCTTAAAACTGATTCGTCCGAGCAACTTACTCTGTTCGCGCTTTGCAGCATGATATTCGAAGTTCTCGCTCAAGTCACCCTTGTCGCGAGCTTCAGCAATAGCATCTTTCACTTGTGCCAGTTCCACTGTCTCCATATAATGGAGTTCAGCTACGAGTTTGTCATAGCCTTCTTGAGACATATATTCTATACTCATAATGCGTTGTTTCTAATTTATGTCTGCAAAGATAATAAAATGATATGGATAATTTGCGAAAAAGCAGAAATAAAATAGAAGAAAGATTATTTCAGGTCAGCATATCCCATAAGATAATCGGTACGGGCTCCGATCGGACGATAATAGACCAAGAATGTATATCGATTTCTGGTTTGATAAAAGTTGCCCTCTGTTGGAATAAGTGCCGTACGGCCATCGGCCAACACTTGTACATATTGATAACTATAATACCCCAGTTTTAGAGGAATCGTAGTCTCATAGCGATGCTTCTTCTCATCATACGTCATACGATATTGAGGTAGAAACAAGTCATTCGTCCATCGCCCGTTGACATATACTTCCCCAGGTAATCTGTCACTAGGCAGAGAGAAGTGTACCCAAACATATTCCGACGTATATTCTGCCTCTCTGTTGTCTCGATTACGGAGTAAGAAAGCTCCATTACCACTTTCCTCATACACATAACTCAACCGCGCCTCCGCAGGCCAAAGATAAGCATGATAATGACCATTGTCCCAATCCATCTCGCTAATGCCCAGACCAACCGTCGACTCATCGAGCATCTCGAATTTACGATATTCGTTTCCACCATCGAAGATTAGCTTGCGATTATGGTTCCATGCCAGTCCCTTACTTGTAATATAAGTAGGTTCGGCGTTTACCACAGCATGATCATAGCGCAGATTTTGCAATACCACGGTTTTGATCTGCGAACGCCAATCCGTCACGTTCACATCTCCATAGTTCAAAGTCATTTCCACCTGCTGATGTCGATTGTTCACATCCACGTCCGTATTCGTTGTCATACGTACGGAGGTTCCCATACGGGGGTCTACGACCATGAAACAAGCTGAAAGGATTGGCGAATTCTCATCATTCTCGTCGAATACCATCACCCGATAATTACCACTCATCTTCAAGGAACAACGCTCGTTAGGAATCTGAAAGCCATAATGCGTATAGAGTGTATTGGTGTTGACAGATTCCGTAATATTGTCCTCGATGGTCACGGCATCATTAAACCCCTCGATATAGTCGGAAGCAAAGAGCGAACTTGATTCTTTCCAGTCAGCATCACAATGTACGACACGATATACATAACGATGGTATTCGTGGGTCATATCATCAAAAGAGATTCGTATCGTCCTACCGGTTCCCATTCGCTTAGCCTCTTCGAGCGAGATGATTGGAGGGTCTTGCCAATTCTCTCCCGCAACCACCTGTAGCGACCGGATACGATTGCTCATAATCTCGTTTCGTTGCGCCAGCGCCACCAACGGGAAAATTATCAGCAGGCACAACAGCATCCATTTCTTTGTTCCATGACCCATATCCATGACGATGCCGAAATAACCGCTATTTGGTGAAAAAATCGATATACCTTCTGATAGCCTGTTCACATACAGGACAGAAAGTAGGGAAGGAATTGGTACGCATACGACAATCCTTAAAGCCTCGATATACCCCATTCAGACTATATCCGGCACCTTCGTAGAAGCCAACCCCATCAACTTTATTGATCAAGTTCTCCCATTTATCGTGGAAGTCCACCTTTGTCGTGATATTCTTCTCCCAAGGTTCCACATCATGTGGATACATCGGAATAGGTTCATTCTCATAAGCATATTCGTCAGCCAGTCCTGCAAAACTATGACCAAACTCATGTACGATGACCGGTAACGAATAAGAATGATGAGCAGCCGACAAATTATAACTGTTGAGGATGCCACCACCACCATAGGTAGAAGTATTCACGAGGATGATGATATGCTCATAAGGAATTCCTGCCAGTACATTATGTAAATCCTTGATATTCAATGTTGTTAGATATCTGTCACTATAGAAAGTATCGAAGTGAGAATGTAATACCGTATTTTTCCAGATACCCTTAGAAGGTTCGCTCGTACCACTCTCCTCAGAAGGTGCACATACCGCTACGACCTCAAATCTGTCACGCATACTCTTGAACGGTTCATGAGCGAACAGCGCCCCCATAGCTCGATCTACATCTTCGCGGAATATTCCCATCTCCTGACGGGTATATCCCTCAGCCACAAAGGCGATACGGATACATTTTGTACTATCCGCAGGACGTTGCACAACATCATAAGGTGTTAGATTCTTCTCCCCGATATGACGGATCAGAATATCCGTAGGCACCACCTGATGAGTCAGCGTCGACGTGATGACACGTCTGTTATCCCTCAAGTCGATGGTCACGTCCACCGTATCTTTAGGCATTGGGATGAGAAAAACATTCTCAAAACTGCGTGATACACGTTTTGCTTCATCATTCGTAAGCCATTCTTGGAAGAGCGTAGAGAAACAATAACGATAGATGATCCGTTGTGAACGATGGTCACGAACTGTGATCTGTCCATTACCTTCTACTGGCAACTCTGCCAGATGCTGCCGCTTGCCATACCAATGAGGCGAAGTAGCAAGTTCGTCTACGGAAATATGCTGCTCCTTGACGTTACCACTAAAATTGTAGTCGATACGCAAGGTACGGTCTACGAAAAAATCTTCAAACTTTTGTGCCTTCGCTCCCATAGCAAGGAATAGGCACGCCCACAAACAGATAGATCTGCAAAACATCTTCATCATTTAGCGTATTTTTAAGTTTTAGTCCGTTCTAAGGTCTTATCTTACCCTCAAACGAGCTCCCGTATATATCTGATAATCAGGAGAAAGACAGTTTAGCTTATAGAGACTCTTCAGACGGATACCATACTTCTGGGCGATAAGATACATACTCTCGCCATCTTTGACGACATGCACATAATTCTTATACTCTTTAGGCGCCTTGTTACGTTTCTTCTTCAGATAGATGATATCGCCTTTATGGAGCACATCCCTCTTGCCGCGCTCATTATATTTGGCGAGTTTGCGCCAGCTGATACCCACCTCTTCGCCAATACTCTTGAAGGTATCGCCCTCACGAGCATACAGATAATAGTTCTTGTTGAAAATCTTGATCGGATGAAGGAGCTTCTTGTTTCCTGGCATATCCGCACCACTATGTTGCGCCATGAAACGGTCATATCCCGTAGCGCGATCATACTGGTCAAGATGATAGAGTTCGATAATCTGAATCAACTTACTGGCATAAGTAGGGCTTGTGGCATATCCGCACGATTTTAACGTATAAGCCCATCCCTTGTAATCATAGATGCTGAGATTGAACAGACTACTGTATCTTGGTTGACGGGACAGAAATTTGCTATGATCCTCATAGCTTTCCTTAGCATCTGCGTACACGCGGAAACATTCGCCCGCTTCATCATCATCATGATATTGCGTAGGTCCCGTCCAGTTATGGCATTTGATGCCGAAATGGTTGTTGCCCTGTCGAACCAAGTCGCTCAATCCAGCCCTACTTTCGAGCAAGCCCTGGGCCAAAGTGATACTGGCAGGGATACGATAGCGCATCATCTCCTCGATAGCCAGATCCTTATATTGATTGATATAATTATAGTAAGCCTGATTTGGTCGTATCTGAGCTGCCACATGGAGCATCATGAAAAGCGATAGACCAAGCAATAAAATTTTCTTCATCCTTAAAATACTAAATTTATGCGCAAATTTAAGAAAAATAAGCCATATAGCGCCAAATAATTCAATATTTTTAGTAACTTTGCACGAATTCCAATTCAGATGATAGAAAACAGACAATTGATAATAGCTTTAGGCTCTAACATCCATCAGGAGCAGAATATGCGAAAAGCCATCGACTTGTTGCAAGAATACTTTAGTGGAAAGATGGTTTTTAGTCGTATGATGTGGACCGACCCGATAGGCGTAGAAAGCGACAAATTTCTGAATTGTCTGGCTAAGGTGAGCACCACGCTGTCCCTTGACGCTATTTCCCGTCTTCTCGATAACATAGAGAAGAGTCTGCATAGTACCAAGGAGGAGCATCGTCAAAGTATCGTGAAGATTGATATAGATATCATAAAATACGGTCGCGACCGCCATCATGAGAAAGACTGGTCACGACCATATATCAACACACTCTATCAAGAATTACTCCGCTTGTAGTATATCGCCATCAAGCGAATAGAGCGTAATCTTACCTTTTTCGTATATTGCCATAGATGGCACTCTGCCACCTTTAGGAAACGTGATACTTCCCGTGTTGCATACCACAGTACCATTCTCCAGTCTACTGAGTTCGTAGAGATGTGTATGGCCCTGTAGCACATAGTCAAACCTGCCAGGAGGAAGGTTCGACTTGTTGTATAGATGTCCATGCGTGAGGAGCAACTTCTTACCCTCGTCCACGAGCAAAGCATAATCCTGCATGATCGGGAAGGAAAGCAACATCTGATCTACCTCAGAGTCACAATTGCCCCTGATGGCCACGATGTTGTCAGCCATGACATTCAGTCGCTCAGCAATCCCCTTAGGATCAAGACCCTCGGGTAATCCGTTTCGTGGCCCATAGTTCAATATGTCGCCGAGAATCAGCAACATATCACACTTTTGTTCACGATAAAATTCAAGAGCCTTATCGAGCGCCGGAAGTGAACCATGAATGTCAGAGATAATGAGATATTTCATAACCTAATCTCTTAATCCATCAAGCACTTGTCGAGTTCAGCCTTGATAGCAGCCTCGTCCATATTCTGACCGATGAAGACCAATTTCTGCATACGGTCACCATACTTCTCATCCCAGTCACGTTGCAGACCAGGGTTCTTGGCCATGAAATCCTTCAGTTGGTCGGCAGGCATCGTAGCATACCATTGTCCTGCATTTTTCAGTCCCACCTGTTTACCAGCCTGTTCAAAGACATAGCATGTATCTTTCTCTTCACGGAAATAGCAGATACCCTTGCATCGGATAACCGTCTTAGGCCATTTGCGAGCGATAAACTCATCAAAGAGCGACAGGTCGAAAGGACGACGACTGCGATACACGAAAGTACCGATACCATATTCCAGCGCCTCACCGCTTTCCTCGTTTTCCAGGTCATCGTCATCATCCTCCATGGCAGCAATCCATCGTGCTGAGGTAGCCACTTTCTCGAAGTCAAAGAGATGCGTATTTAGGATTTTGTCAAAATCTACGTCACCATAGTCACAAGGAATAATCTCAGCCTGAGGTTGTATCGTCTTCAAAATCTTGGTCACCTCAGCCAGTTCCTCCTTCGATACCTCAGAAGCCTTGTTGAGGAGAATTTTGTTACAGAATTCCACCTGCTGGATAACGAGGCTCTCCAAGTCATCCTCCCCGAAGTCGTTGCCCAGCAAACTATTACCGTTGGCAAACTCATCACGGATGCGCAGAGCGTCCACCACGGTAACGATAGCGTCGAGTTTAGCTACGGCCTTGCGTGCATAGTCAGGATACATCTTAGGATATACACTAATCGTCTGAGCGATAGGAGCAGGTTCACAGATACCACTTGCCTCGATGACGATATAGTCGAAATTGCCAGTCTCGGCGATGTCGCTCAATTGCTTTACGAGATCCATTTTTAAGGTACAGCAGATACAACCATTAGAGAGCGGCACCAGACTGTCGTCCTGTTGTCCGACGATACCATCCTTGGCGATAAGCGCCTCGTCGATGTTCACCTCACCAATATCGTTGACGATGACGGCAAACTTGATACCGCGTTTATTACCGAGAATACGATTCAGAAGCGTAGTCTTACCACTTCCCAGATAACCGGTAAGCAAGAGTACAGGAATTTCGTTGATTTTCATATCTATGTTTATATTTTATTATTAGTTTCTATTGTCACCAGGGGGTAGAGTGGCAAACTTCGTGCCAAAAAGAAAAGGCCGTGGAAGTTTTTTTCTACGGCCTGTACGAAGAGAAAACAAAGTTGCAAAACTACTCTATATTGATTTTCTTTAAAGTCTTATTTATCTCCTGTGGAGCCAACTTCGGCATATTGATTTCAAGAATACCATCGTTGACCTTAGCAGAAATCTTATCCTTATCCACATCGTCCGGTAAGACGTATGTCTGTTCATAGTTAGAGTAAGAGAATTCACGACGCAGATAATGTTCTTTCTTGTTCTCCTGTTTATGTTCCATCTTGTTCTCGATGGCCACATTCAGATTACCATCCTGATCCACATTCATGCGTACGAACTCCTTTTTGAGTCCTGGAGCGGCAATGTCCATCACATAAGCCTTATCATTCTCCTTGACGTTGACAGCAGGTGCTGTGGCGTTTACACGTGGCATCAGGTCTGTGTCAAAAAAGCTATCATCAAACCAATTGTTCAACCAATTCTGTTCATTGTTTCTACGAGCTAACAACATAATCAATACCTCCTAATTTTATTTTTAATCCATATTAAATTTTGTTGCGGCCTCGGTTTGAGTTGTTGGATACTTGTTGAATCCTTCAGCTTATTGCTTCAGCTTTCACTAACCTGAAATGCAACTTTTGTGCCATGGTCTAAGGTCTGCCATATTTTGCCATGATGTCAATTTTCTGCTGACAATTCGTCAGTTGTTCGGGATTCTTTCGGGATTCCTTCGGGATAGGGTGGTGAATGGTGTTTTGTTTATGTAAGAATCCTATAACAATATTTCGAAATAAGTTTGGTACAATGAATTAAAATCGCTACTTTTGCTTTTTAGAGTAATAAAAAATGGTAATGAAGATAATCCGTCACATCGTCATCTTGATAGCAATATGGGCCTTGGGAGCAAATTCCCTCATGGCACAAGAACAGATAGAAAAGCCTCGCAAGAAAGTAGCGTTGGTACTTTCGGGAGGCGGAGCTAAAGGTATGGCCCATATCGGCGTCATCAAGGTGTTGGAACGGGCAGGAATCCCTATCGACATCGTTACGGGCACCTCGATGGGAAGTATCATCGGTGGACTCTATAGTATCGGATGGAACGGTACGGAGTTGGACTCTCTCGTGCGTAAACAGGATTGGGGATTCCTGCTTTCCGATAGAGAAGATTATTATTCTCAATCTGTCATCAACCGCGAACGCCAGAATACCTATTTCTTTACCAAACGACTCACGATGGGCGGTAAGAAACAGGTGAGCGAGGCGGGGGGCATCATCACAGGAAGAAACCTGAGCAAACTCTTTCAGCATCTCACTAAAGGATATGGCGACTCCATCGACTTCAATCATTTGCCACGGCCTTTTGCTTGTGTGACAACAAATATCATCGACAACACAGAATATGACTTCCATAGTGGGCAACTCGCTTTGGCCATGCGTGCCAGTATGGCTATCCCGGCAGTATTTTCGCCTGTAAGACTCGACGACAAACTGTTGGCGGACGGGGGATTGCGCAACAACTATCCTGCTGATGTTGCTCGTGAAATGGGGGCTGACTATGTGATCGGAGTTCTCGTGCAGAGTAAAGAACGGGGTATCAACGAATTGAAGACAAGTGCCCAAATTCTGGGACAGATCATCGATCAGAACTGTAAGAACAAGTATGACGCCAACCTTGCCATTACCGATATTCCTATCGCCGTCAACGTGTCGGGATATAGCGCAGCCAGTTTCTCCAAGAATGCTGTGGACAGTCTGATCCGTCGAGGTGAGGAGGCTGGCATGGCCAACTGGGATAAGATCATGGCCCTAAAGCGACAACTCGGACTTGCCGATGATTATCAACCTAAGAAACTCCATCCTAATGCCGAAGCTCTGTCGCCAGTCAACTTCCGTGAGGATGAGCGTGATGTGCGCCCACAGAAAGACCAAGCGTTGGGTAGCGTGGGCTTCCGCTTTGATACCGAAGAGATGGTAGCCCTGCAACTGGATGGTCTCTATCAGATGGCTAAACAGCCGTTGGATGCTGAGGTGACCTTGCGACTAGGCAAGCGCATCATGGCGAGAGGACAAGGGATATGGGCGATGAAGAACCATGCCAAGATGGCATTGGGTTATACTTATAGATATAATGATTTTGATGTATATAAAAGAGGTGAGGAGGACTATACATTAAGGTATCATCATCATCAGACGGCTTTCAGTTTTCTGGGTGTGGGTATCCGTAATATGGTACTCGACCTGACGGCACGATGGGACTACTATCGTTATGCTCAGATGCTCAAACTGGGACCTGTAGGGCGTGACGACTTGTCGTTCAGCGATGATCATTTCATCAGTTATCATGCCAATTTGCACTATAATTCCGAGAATATAGGCACTTTCGCAACAAAGGGTGCTAGGTTTCAGGCAGAATATGCTTACTATACCGACAACTTCGGTGACTATAAGGGTCGTTCGGGCATCAGCATCCTTAGTGCGATGTGGAGAATCTCACTGCCGATGAACCATCGATTCACCCTTCAACCGATGTTCTATGGACGAATGCTTACCGGTAAGGAGGTACCTATCATCTTGGGCAATACGATTGGTGGTCAATGGTATGGCAACTTCATCGAACAACAGATGCCTTTTGCCGGTATGGGACATATTCAATGGGTGGCCAAAGACTTCCTTGCCTTTCAACTTAAGGCACAAGAGCAACTTACCACCAACAATTTCGTGCTGTTCAAGTTGGCGATGGCGCAGAATGCTGATCGATTGCGCGAGCTTATGAAGCATCACACCTTATGGGGAGCACAACTGGAATATTATTATCGTACACTTTTCGGTCCCGTTGGTGCGACATTCGGATACTCTAATGTGGCAAAAGGTTTCAATTTGTACATAAATATCGGATTTAACTTTTAAAATATCCCCTTAATTTCATCGTTTCTATACTTTTTACCTAAATATTGTGAACATCTACCACATTTCCGGTATATAAAATCACAACTTTTAGGTATTGTGACTTTTTGTGAATCTCCATACCTTTGCACCTGCAATAGAATCGGTATTGAATACCGGAAGATAAAACAAAGGATTGAGAGAATGAACAGAATCGGAGATGTCGTACTCATTTCTCTTCTTACTGTGATACCTGGTAAAGGTTGGGCTCAGAACATCACAAAGAGAAATCAGTTAGACAGTATAGCGAAACCACGTCATATTGTGCGAAAGGATTCCGTCAGTAGGATGGAACGTGACGTGCATGCCTTAGGCGAAGTGGTGGTGACAGCCCAAGAGGCACGAGGATTGTCGAGTAGTTCGGTGGTGGGAAAGCATGCCATGGAACATCTGCAACCTTCTTCTTTCAGCGACTTACTGGAGTTGTTGCCTGGTGGTCGTTCCGTTGACCCTACGATGACGCAAGTTAATACCATTCGTTTGCGCGAGGCCGGTAGTTCTACCAACAGCAATTATGCTACCTCTTCGTTAGGTACAAGTTTTGTGGTTGATGGCGCTCCAATCAGCACGAATGCCAATATGCAATTTATCTCGGGTGGTGACACGAAGGATGCCAACAGAACGACGATGAATGCCGGTGTGGATATGCGAAGTATCTCTACGGACGATATCGAGCGCGTGGAAATCATCAGAGGTATCCCTTCGGTGGAATATGGTGACCTGACAAGTGGTCTTGTGAAGATAGAACGTAAAAGGGGAGGACGTGACTTGTCGGCTCGACTCAAGGCGGACATGGATAGTAAACTCTTCTATTTGGCCAAGGGGTGGCAATGGGACAACGGGACGACGTTGAACCTGAGTGCAGACTATCTGGCAGCTAATGGTGACCCGCGCAATACTTTGGAAAACTTCAAACGTGTGAATGCCAGTATACGTTATGGACGGAAATGGAAATATATCTCTTATATATTAGACTTAACGAGTAATCTGGATTTCGGTAGTATTCTGGATAACGACCGGCAAGACCCCGACCTCAACAAAAACAAGATTGATACTTATAAGAACGACTCCCGCCGGTGGGCTTGGAGTACGGTTCTCAACCTCCGTTCCATAAAACCTTCGTGGCTGAAGTCGCTCTCGATGACTTTCTCTACAAGTTATGAGGATGATCATTCCGAGCATACTCGTTTTGTGGAGACTTCCGCAAACACCATTGCGGCAACGACTCTCGTCACGGGTGAAAGTTATGCCCATATTCTCCCTTATTCGTATACCGCTACGGCAGGAAGCGAGGGACGCCCGATGAATGTATTCCTCAAGGTGAACGGTAAATTTCAGGTACCTAGTGACAAGTTGGTAAATACACTTCTCATCGGAGCAGACTGGAATATCGACAAGAACTTCGGGCGTGGACAGATTTTTGATATGTTGTTGCCTCTGTATCCTGGTGTCTCGGCCCGTCCTCGTGACCTCTCTACGATACCTGCCAACCATACCATCTCTTTTTATGCCGAAGAGAATGTAAAGTTGCCTGTGGGTGATCATCTCATTGAGGTGAATGCGGGTGTACGTTCCAACCAGTTGTTCAATATCGGTAGTCGGTATGCCATCGAGGGCCGTATGTTCCTCGACCCACGTGTAAACATCGGATGGACGATGCCAAGTTTTCGTTTCTTCGGTATGCCTTCGTTCATCAAGATATATGGTGGTGTGGGCGAGCATACTAAGTTTCCTACACTCGCTCAGCTGTTCCCTGATCCTAAATATATTGATTTGGCCGAACTCAACTATTATAATACGTATCATCCAGAGTATAGTTGTGTGTATCTGCAAACTTATGTTGTCGATGAAACCAACGAAGAGTTGAAACCTGCGCGCAATATGAAGTGGGAGGTGAATGCCGACTGGAACTTCGGGGGCAACCGTCTTACCGTTACTTATTTTCATGAGCGTATGGCATCCGGATTCCGTGAACAACGTATCTATGCACCTTATGCCTATCGTAAGTTTGATGCCGGTATGATTGATGGCCGTCAGCTCACGGCGATTCCTAATGTGTCGGTATTGCCTTATACGAATCTCTTGGAACTTAACTCCAACACCCAATATACCAATGGTAGTGAGACGCTGAAAAGAGGTATCGAATATACTTTTGCCAGTAGGCGAATTCCACAACTGATGACCCGACTTACCATCACAGGAGCTTGGTTCCGTACGATCTATCGTAACTCGATGGTGGAAATGGAACGTCCAAGTGTAGTCCTCGACAATCGACAGATACAGTATGTGGGTATCTATAAGGATAATGATGGCGTGACCAATGAGATGGCCAACACAAATTTTACCTTTGATACGGATATTCCACGCCTGCAACTAGGTTTCTCGATATCGGCACAATGTCAATGGTATACGTCGAGTCAACGGAGTCGTCTGAGTAATGCACCTGTGGCTTATATGAATCCTGAGGGAAACACGATAGACTGGAAAGAGGGCGATGAGAGCGATACATTCTTGCATTATCTAGTAAGAAATTACACCGAGAATGACTTTGTGAAGAATGTGGTCCCTTTTGCCATGAACCTTAACTTCAAGGTGACGAAGAAACTCTTCAACGAGAAACTGAATGTCGCTATGTTCTGTAACCGCATCTGGGACTATTCTCCTGATTATCAGAATGGTAATATGACGATCAGAAGACACGTGAATCCGTATTTCGGACTGGAAATGAATATGAAATTATGAAAATGAAAAGTTTCTTATATATAATAGTCGTTGGCGTGATGATGATGGGGCTTACTGCTTGTCATGCTGATGAAGATCAACTCTTTACTACGGCTGCCATCACCCTTACAGGGAGCGATACGATCTATGTCGATAGGATACAAGGAACCATAACGCTTACCAACCTGAATACCAAGGAGCGGGTCACCACGGCCGACTTTGACGGTTGTACGGCAACGGTAAACTTGTTGCGTGGAGTGTATCAGGTAAGTGTAGATGGGCAGGTGAAGTATCGTGACGGTCGGGGCATCACGCACATCGACAACTTCCGTGCCTCGCAAGATCAAGTATCGATCGTCGGCAGTTCGATGACAATAGTAGAACTTCCTATGATCTTGATGAATCCGTAATCTTAGTTTTCTCATGATAAAAATGAACAGAAAATTACTCGTACTCAATATATTTTTGACGGTGTCCTGTCTTGGATATGCCGCCCCTAAAGATTCTGCCTATATCGAGCGACAGAATATGCTGAAGACGGGTCTAGGACAATACGATGTCAATCCGGCCTTCTACGGACGAAAGTATCTGTTTTCCCAGAACGAACTTCAACTGGGTTTTCTTCATGATCGACAGAAGTTGGCTTATGTAGAACAAAAGGGTGATGGATGCTTTGCAACTCGCATCAGAACAGAGAGTTATATCCGCCTATCGAAACGCTCTACAGTATGGGGAATGGCCTCTTATCGTACTCGGAATACCAAACATATCCGATGGAACAATACCGCCGACTATGATTTGTTGGCTCCTGATGTTACGGCGGATAGTGTAGGGGGTGATACCAAGAATGAACAGTATTATTTCAGAGGTGGATATGCCGGTTCGTATGGTCGATGGACGATAGGTGCCGAGGCTGAGTTTAGGGCAGAACAAGAATACAGGCAACGCGACCCACGAATGAGGGGTGTGGTGAGCGACCTGAATATCCGTTTGGGTGCTACGCGTGAATGGCTATCTTACCGATGGGGGGTGGCTCTGTCCGGAAATGTGTATCGCCAGCGCAACGATGTTAAATTCTATAATTTCGATGGTGGATATTCTCAATATCTGATGACGGGATTGGGCGAAAACTATCATCGCTTTGCCGATAACAAACCTGATGTGCAATATCGTGGTGGTGGCGTTGGTATATCGTTGCAGATGATGCCTGCCACTTCCCAAGGATGGTTGGCGAGTGTGTCGACAAGTGAGCATCGCTATGAGCGCATCCTCGTGTCATACAACTCTCTTCCGCTTACCACACTCTATCATCAGCAGATAGACTTGATGGTAGGATGGAAGCGTGAGGGGGATAGCGACTTTGCCATATGGGGGGAATATCGATGGAATAAACGTTCGAGTGATGAGAGTATCGTTGGCGCAAGTTCCGTGAATGTATATCCCGTAGAGGGTACGCTCACGATGTATAAGTACGATATCACCGATGCTTCCATTCATGCTCTTTATGGTCGTAACGGTCGCCATCCGTGGCATCTGGGTATTGATGCGGGCTATCAGAATCGACATTCTTCTTATGCTTATCCCGAGCGCAAGATGAATGTTGCCCGTGGATACGCTCTCGTTAAAGCACAACGAATGACATCTCTCGATGACCGATGGAAATTGCTTACCACGATATATACCGGTTACACCAAGAAGTTGAGTAGTCATATCGTGATGCCTTATGCCATCATGGAAAAGAGTATTTCCGAGATGATTGCATCCAACTATAGATTTGCTTGTACCGATGATTTCCAAGGGGGTGTGTCGGTCCGTGCGGATTATCAGATGAGGGGGGGCAACACGATCTACTTCCAACTCGCGGGGGATGTCATCGTGAGTCGTCCGGAGAACAACGAGCAACAGGTGGTATGTACCTTGGGAATTACCTTCTAAAGAGAATTGAACAGAAAACGATAACATATAAAATATAAACGAAAATGAAAAAGAAACTATTTCGGAGCCTACTCGTGCTCCTCAGTTTGAGTATGTCCTTTGTGGCATGTAGTAGTGATAGCGAGGAAAACGTGCCTACGGCTCCTCTGAAACTTGTCGTTCAAGCTCCGCTGGATGCTGACGATGTACAGAGTCTCGACGCTAAGGCTACCCTTACGAATGTACAGACCGGTGCTACTTATTCTCTCGATAAGTTTACCGCTAAGGATGGTAGCTTTTCGGCTACAACAGAGTTGCCTGTTGGCAGTTATAACGTGGCCCTTGACGGCAAACTAGTGTATCAGCTCAATGGTCAACAGGTAAGTTCATTGGTTAAGGCTTCTGCCAATGGGGTAACGGTGGCTCAGTCTACCACAGAGAACACGAAGACCCTTGCCTTGAGTACATATCATGCACAAGATGGTTTCGTAATTTCCGAGATCTATTATACGGGTAGTCTGAATGCTAAGGGTACGAATTCATATATGTATGACCAGTATGTCAAGATTACAAACAATTCCGACCAGACACTTTATGCGGATAGCATCGCATTCTTGGAGTCTGAGTTCCTTACTTCCAGCAAGCATGACTATACACCAGACATGATGAACAAGGCTTTCTCTGTAGATGCTGTCTATATGATTCCTGGTCATGGTAAGGATCATCCTGTAAAACCGGGTGAGTCGATTACTTTGGCTATCCTGGCACTTGACCATACTACCGTTCTTGCCGGAACTGCCAATACCTCAAAGGCTGACTTTGAATTCTATGATGAGAGTGCAAGTGCTGCCAACCAGGATGTGGACAATCCTGATGTTCCCAACCTCGACAAGTGGTATTCTTATACACAAAGTATCTTCTTGCTTCATCAACAGGGTTACAAGGCTTATGCCATTGCCCGCATGAATACCACCAAGGAGGAGTTTCTGAAGAATAATGCCTATAAGGCTACTTATAAGTTTGTCTTCGGTGACATCTCTAAGGATATGAGTACTAATACTTATTTTGTACCAAATGCTTGGATACTTGATGCCGTGAACCTTGGTGTGGAGGCTAAATATGAATGGAATGTCACTTCTCCTACACTCGATGCCGGTTATACTTATGTGAGCACGAAGGCTAACGACAAGGCTCGTTTCGGTAAGGCTGTAATCCGTAAGATGGAGAATGGTAAGTATGTCGATACGAATAATTCTGCTAATGACTTTATCCCTGCCAGCAAACCTTCTTTGGTGAAGTAATAGAATAAGGAAAGAGTGTATATTACTATAAACAAGAACGTTATGAAAAAGTTTTTTATTTCTCTCATCGTCCTCACATTGTCTCCTCTTGCGCTCATGGCGCAGAAGGTGGGCGTTGACAAGACTTATCGGGTAGGACGATTGAAGAACGGACTTACTTATTATATCCGCCATAATGCCAAGGAGACGGGATTGGCCGATTTCTATATCGTGCAACGTGTGGGTAGTATTTTGGAGGAACCGCGTCAGCGTGGTTTGGCCCACTTCCTTGAGCATATGGCCTTCAATGGTTCTCAAAACTTCCAAGGCACACCTCAGTCACCAGGTATCGTTCATTGGTGTGAAGCTCATGGCATCAAGTTTGGTGCTAACCTGAACGCTTATACTTCGGTAGACGAAACCGTTTATCATGTGTCTTCGGTTCCTGTGAAGGGTGGAGTGAACGTGGATTCTACTCTCCTCATCTTGCACGATTGGAGTCATTATCTGAACCTTTCGGATGTGGAAATCGATAAGGAACGTGGTGTCATCCATGAGGAATGGCGTAACCGTCGCTCGGGTAAGGCTACTCAGCGTATGATGGAAGAGGCTCTCCCAATCATCTATCGGGGTAGTAAATATGAGGATTGTATGCCTATCGGTAACATGGATATCGTAGATCATTTCCCTTATCGTGACCTGCGTGACTATTATCATAAATGGTATCGTCCTGACTTGCAGGCTATCATCGTGGTGGGCGACATCGACGTGGATGCTGTAGAGGCTAAGGTGAAGCGTACATTCGAGAATATCCCGATGCCTACCGATGCGGCCAAGAGAATCTATTATCCAGTGGAGGATAACGAGGATATCATCGTTGCTTCGCTGAAGAACAAGGAACAGCCGATCATGCTCGTCAACCTGTATATGAAGCGTGATGCTACGCCCGATGCTGAGAAGGATGGCGTGAATTACCAGCGCGATGGCTATATCGAGGCGCTCATCGACTATATGACGGGGGAACGACTTGGCGAGATGCAGAATGCTGAGGTAAAACCTTGTCTGAGTGCTTCTGCCCGCAATGGTCAGTTTTTCATCAGTCGTACCAAGGATGCGTTCACACTTTCTTTTGGGGCACGCCAAGAGAATGTCAAGGGGTCTTTCGAAGCTGCCATCGGTACGATAGAGCGCATCCGTCAGCATGGGTTTACGCAGGCTGAACTGGATCGTGCCAAGGCATTCCGGAAGAAAGTTGCCGACAGAACCTATCGTGAGCGTAATGATCGCCGCAATTCTTATTTCGTGAGAAAGGCGCAGGCTAATTTCTTGGAAAATGAACCGTTGTTGAGCGAGGATGAGGATAAGGATTTGCAGGAGCGCTTTGCTCGTGAGGTTACACTCAAGGAGGCAAATGCCGTTACCCGTAAGGTTATCTCTGATCGCAACCAAGTTCTTGTGGTCTATGCTCCGGATAAACCTGATTTCCAGATTCCTACGGATGCTGAACTCAAGAAATACGTGAAGGATGCTCAGAGTCGCAAATATCCTGTCTATAAGGACGTGAAACTTACTCAGAATCTTTTAGCTCATGAACCTAAAGCCGGTCGCATCGTGAGCGAGAAACCTTCTATCCATGGCACCACGGAGTTCACGTTGAGCAATGGCTTGAAGGTGTATTTCAAGCATACCGATTACAATAAAGACCAGGTGGTGATGCATCTCTTCGGTGAGGGTGGCACCTCTGTATATCCTGACAAGGATGCCGTCAACTTTGAAATGATTCCTACCGCTATCAACAAGTCGGGGGTAGGCAACTTTGATGAGTTGACCTTGGATAAGATCCTTGCCGGCAAGAGTGTGAAGGTTCGTCCGTTCATTGGTGTGGAGACACAAGGTATCAGCGGTAATTCTTCCGTTGCCGATGCCAAGACGATGTTCCAATTGGCTTATCTATATTTCACGCAACCGCGTCGTGACGACCGTGCCTTCCAAAGTGAGGTGGGACGTATGCATTCGTTCCTGACCAATCGTGAGGCCAGTCCTAACGTGAGCTACAACGATTCGTTGTCCGTCATCTCTTATGGTGACAACCCTCGTACACGTCCTTTCAAGGCTGCCATGCTCAAGGATGTTGACTATGGTCGTATCCTGCAAATCTATCGTGAGCGCTTCAGTAATGCCGGTAATTTCCGTTTGATAGTTCTTGGTAACATAGAGGAATCTGCTCTTCGCCCATTACTTGAGAAGTATATGGCTTCTCTTCCTTCTACCGATAAGAAGGAGACATTTGCCCGTACTTATCCTAATGTGCGTGACGTGAACGAAGTTCACCAATGGAACAAGAAGATGGAGACGCCACAGTCTAAGGTTTCCATCATCTATACGTGGCCGGAGAAATATTCGGCTCAGAACGACTTGAAGCTCGACATCTTGAAGCGTGTGCTCAGTATCGCTTATACCGACAGTGTACGCGAGGAGAAGGGTGGTGTATATGGGGTAAGCCTTAGCGCAAGTCTCGACAAGAATTCTACTCCGGAGGCACTTCTCAAGATTTCCTTTACCACGGATCCTGCCAAATATTCTGTCGTGATGCCTATCGTATATCGACAAATTGCTAATATTGCGCAATATGGCCCTGAGGCTTCGAGCATGAATAAGGTGAAGGAATATCTTGTCAAACAATACCATCAGGCTGCCATCACCAACGATTATTGGGATTATGTTCTCTATAATGAGATTCGTAATGGCGTTGACTTCGACAGTAACTATCCAGAAATGGTGGAGGCTGTGAGTGATGCTGACATCCGACAGATGGCTGCCGACATCCTGAAGAGCAATCGTCGTATCGAGATCACGATGCATTCTGCACGATGATCTTGGCAGACCGGATGATTCTTACAATGGCTCAGTCATGAGTTTTATCTATATTGCAAACAACGCTTCGTATGTTGCCGGCGGGCAATGTATGGAGCGCTTTTGTTGTTAAGGTATAAAGCAAGACCCTCTATCCAGTGAGGATAGGGGGGCTTTATCTTTAGTTTCCTGAATAACATGAGAGTATCCCGAAGGCATCCTGAACGAATCCCGAAGGATTCTCATCTTTTTACTTTCCTTGTCAAAGAAAGGAGGTAAGACCTTTGTCTCACCCCCTTATCTTGTCTATATTCGTTACAAATTATGTTTTGCTAATTCATCGATGCGTTTACTACATCTCCATTTATCCAAGCATTTACGCTGGTTGTTAAATGTATCCCGTTAGGGCTCTGCTGGCACTACATTTACAGGGAGAGTAATAGTATGCTCACCATCATTATCATTATCCCAATCAGCCACTACAGCTTCAACCTTAATACTTGTTAGACCAAGACTCAACTTAAGAGTATATTGTTTGTTAAGTAATACAGGATTTGCAAAATCAACAGTTTTGGTTATAGTCTGAGTAGTCTCTGAATAACCTTCAGCAAGATTAGCATCTTCCGTTCTTACGGTATAAGTAATAGCAACTGTGAAACGAGGATATGTACCTGGCATAAGCATCAATGGTCTTCTATCTGTACTATTATATGCAGTTACATAATCTGTGGTAACACCAGTAATACCGGAAGCTCCAAATATATTTTCAGCGTTTACAGTTGCAGGATCTATCATAGCAGCATTAAGAACATTATAAGTTCCAGAATCACCTGTAGGAGTAATTTGTTCTGTAGAAGATTGTGCTTCATCAGCTTCTGTTAAGGTCCATATACCTGTAGCAAGATTGAACACACCACCCTTGGTAGATTTATATCCTTCTCCTTCGGTAACTGCAGTCCTGGTATAGTTTGTAGAGGTAATGGTAATGTTGGACACCGTAATCTTGGTGAGTGGACGGCTATTCGCATCTACTTCCATAGTTACATCTGGGTCAACATTAACCTGTACGTCTTTAATTTTAGCGAGAGCATGCTTGAAGTTGAAACCAACTTTACCGTTAGTTTTCATCTTGGTAAGATTCTCGTTCAAATTAGCAACAGAAACTTCGGAAACTTTGAGGTCAGAACCTACACCGGCTTGAGCGACTCCACCTACAGTAGCACCATTAGTAGATGTTGTACCCCAAAGGAGGTCAACATCATTACCAGCTCCTGAAAGGCTATAAGTTATCTTAGGGTCACCAGCATCAGTGTTTGCTGATAAAGCAGTAATACCAGATCCTTCTCCGCTACATGAAGCTACATAAGGAGCATAAGCAAAGAAACTCAGTTTCTGTACAGTAGCCTCAGAAGCTCCATTTGTATCAATTCCATTAGGCCAGTACTTTAGAGGTGTATAAACCCATCCAGAAGAATATCTAACCTGCTGGTTCCACATAAAGTTAGGTGCCCAGTTTGGAGTATCTTCTGTAGTTGCCATAGTTGAATGACCTGTAGCACCATAATCAGAAGCGCCTGTGTTATAAGCGAACACACCGAAACCTGTAGTTTGGAGAGTTGTGGAACTAATATCACCTGCATAACCAGCACGTGTTCCATTGCCATTATAAGCAGAGAAAGCGATAGGAGAATCCTGAGCTACATTGTTAACGAAATCGTTACTCTCTGAGCAACTAGCTAGCATCAATAATGAAGATGCAGCAAAAATAAATAGTTTCTTCATAAATAATCTATCTTAAATTAGTAATAGTGTTTAGAAAATGCGAATCTGATCTTTAATATCACAAAAAAGTAATAAGAATGTTTTCTTATGTTAGCCTCATTCTATCTGTTGCAAAAATAATAGCTATTTCATCTTGTGTCAATATTTTATGGTGACTTTTTTTTCATAATTTGTGATATCTTGTTTTTTCTTTCATAATTTATGCTCCCCCTATACTTAATATACTAAAGTTGGTATAGGGAAATGACATAGACGAAGAAAAATGCATGTCTCCAAACAATTTTCTGTTAAATCCTTACTACTTTAGCAAAAAACTTTGTATATTTGCACCATTAATTTAATTTCGCATGTGGGGTGGGTTTGTCGTGATGACACGCTCACCTGTTTTTTATTGTTACTTTTGATATATCACAAAAATATGATAAAACACTTGCATAATCCAATAATAGTTGCTAATTTTGCAAAAGATTATAAAAAACAAAGAAAGTTAAAGGCGTTTTGAGAACATATTTTTCTCGTCGTCGTGATGACGACATATTCTCAAGTTATCTATATATATATTATTAATTTAATGGACTTCTCGGCAATCAGTTGAGGAGCCCATTTTTTAGGCTCTATAGTTAAAATCCATGCGAAACCTTGCTTTTGTGCCGTCTTTTCAATAATAATGTATATCTTTGCAATACGAACTATAAAAATAAAATATTATGTCAACTCCACACAATGCAGCTAATCTTGGTGATATAGCTGAAACCGTAATTATGTCGGGCGACCCTTTGCGCGCCAAGTTCATGGCAGAGCATTTCCTCGAGAGTCCTGTTCAGTTTAATGGTGTACGTAACATGTTTGGTTACACCGGTACCTATCAGGGCAAACGTGTCAGCGTGATGGGCCATGGCATGGGTATGCCATCAGTAGGAATCTATAGTTACGAATTGTTCCATTTCTATGATGTCAAACAGATCATCCGCGTGGGTACCGCAGGATGTATTCAGAAGGGAATGGATTTGGGCGACGTCGTCATCGCTCAGGGTTCTTGTACCGATTCTAACTATCTTCATCAATATCGCTTGCCGGGTACTTATGCGCCTATCGCAGATTACGACTTGCTCTCTTCGGCCGTAGATGGCTGTAAGAAGATGGGCATCCGCTACTGGGTAGGTAATGTGCTGAGTAGCGATGTCTTCTATGATGATAACCAGGAATGGAAGAATTGGGCCAAGATGGGTGTCCTTGCCGTTGAGATGGAAAGTGCGGCGCTCTATGCTAATGCAGCGGCAGCCGGAAAGAAGGCACTTACGATCCTTACCATCAGTGACAGTCTGGTAGAAGACAAGGCTACATCGGCTGAAGAACGCCAGAATGCTTTCACCAATATGATGAAGGTAGCCTTTAGCTTGATTTGAATTAGGATAAAAGTTCTCTAAACAAGAAGGCACGATACTTATTGTATCGTGCCTATATCATCCCTTACGGACTACTAGTCTTTTGTGTTAACCACTGTCTTTAGTTAAATTGTAAATTGCGATTTTTTTAGAAAGATGAAAGATCTATTTTTTTCTTCGATGATGCAAATATATATAAAATGAGCATACCATGCAAATAAATTATACCCCAAAATGACCCAACATCCGAAAAAACGACCCCACAAAACCCCACAATATTTCTGTATTTTGTAGGGTGAAAAGTTTTTGGATTCAAAAAATTGTGCTATCTTTGCATCAGAAACCATAATCAACCGATATATCATGACTACACTACCTTTAAAGATTCTGTTACAAGATTTTATAGAACAGCATGGGGAAAATAGTGAGGAAAGGCTCCGATTCACGGTGTTCTTGCTCAACTTTATCATTTCTTTCATCGTCCTCTCCACAAATTTAATCAGTATCTTAGGGCATGCTCCAACTACCTATATTATTATTACGATAGGACTTCTCTTGGTAAACATATCCTCGATAGCATTATTCCTGACGCATAAGATGAGTTTGGTAGGAGCTTTCGCCTATTATGGCATCGGTTCGCAATTATTCGAGTCTATGCGTATCATCTTTCTCACCGTGTTGCCTCCGGAGAATGTTGACGTACTTATCGTGGTCAACCAGATAGCGTCTTATTCCATACTCCTGTATCTCGTGATGGGATTCGTGCCTCGTGCCCCGTTTATCGTTGCCGCGATGTCCATCGTCACGATCCTCTTTGCCGGTTTTTATCATGGTGGCGTCATCAGCATGGCTATCACGACGCTCTTCGTCATCTTGATGGCTATCACGTGTTTTCTGGCTTCCATCTGTCATTCTACCATCCATACTATCCAACAGGAGAATATCAAGTTCCGCTCACAGCAGGAGGGATTGCTGCGCTCTTTCCAGATGACGGAGGAGGAATTTGTGGTCTTCGTACAACTCAGCAGAAATAATAGGAACGATCGAAAGAGTATCTCCCGACTGTTCCGTAAACTCGGGGAACAATCTGAGCATAATATCATTGAAGCCGTGAAGATAAGAATGGCGGAAAAGGAAGCAGAAAAAGACGGTCTATCAAAGGTGTTCCCAACCTTTACCCCTGTGGAACTCGAGGTATGTAAATACGTGATCGCCGGTCATACGCTCAAAGAGGTGGCTCGTATACTCAATAAGTCGGAGAAGAATGTGAGTGCCGTAAGGGGCAGAATCCGAAAGAAACTCGGACTCGTCCCGGAGGAAGATCTACGAGAAAATCTAGTCATGATAGCCCATAAGAAGAAATAGTCGATGGCTTTGTGGGTTTCTAGGACACAAACTAAAGAAGGACTACGCCTTCTTTAGTTTGAACGAGTTCTCGATACTGGCTATCTCCTCGGCAAAAGCATGATTTGCCTTCAACAGATTCTCTACGGCCGTACAACTGTGGATGACGGTAGAATGGTCTCTGTTTCCGATCATCTTACCGATCCTACTGGTAGGGATGCGCGTATATTTCTGCACCAGATACATCGAGACCTGTCGAGCTACGACCAACTCGTGTTTTCTGCTTCTGCTGTTGATAGATGTAGCAGAAACCTCATAATGGTTACATACGGAATTCACGATGTCGTCAACGGTAAGGGTATGCTTGTCTTCCATCTTTACCGCGCGCTTGATACAACGTTCGGCCAACTTGAGGTTGATTTCTCCGCCATAGGTGATACTATAAGCGAGCAGACCGTTGATGACGCCCTGTAGATCTCTTACGCTGCCATCGGCATTTTCCGCAATGAAATAGATCACGTCTTCCGGAATGTTCAAACCGTTCTTTCTAATCAAATCTTTCAGAATATCTACACACAACTGTTTGTTTGGATTCTCCAATTCGGCAATAAGTCCGCATGAGAATCTGGTGAGCAATCTGTCGGGCATATCTTTTAACTCTACCGGAGGACGGTCGCTCGCTAAGATAATTCGTTTGCCATTCTTGAAAAGGTGGTTAAAGATGTGGAAGAATGTGTCCAGCGTCTTACCTTTACCCATCCACTCCTGAATATCATCCACGATAAGCATATCTATGGTCTGGTAGAATCCGATGAAATCATTTGTACGATTACTGATTACCGCCTGGGTGAACTGTACCTGAAAGAGTTTGGCACTAATGTAGAGTACTCGTTTCTGAGGATACAACTGTTTGGTTCGGTTGCCGATGGCGGAGATCAGATGCGTTTTTCCACATCCCGACGGACCGTAAATAAAGAGAGGGTTGAACTGGGTTGTGTTAGGATGTTCCGCTATCGACGCACCGATAGAACGGGGCAACTTATTACTATCACCTTCGATATAATTATTAAAGGTGAGATGCGCATTCAGGTTAGAATCCAAATCCGCGGAATGCTGATCGAGGAGAGAAGGAGCCTCGTTGGCCCTTGTCTTAGGTTGAGGAGTAACGGCATTGGCAGGATCAGCCTCTATATCCTGCGAAATCTTATGTTCATTATCGGTAACGATGCGATAAGTAAGACGTACTTTTTCCCCATAATAATGGTGTAGAACCTTGCTCAGCAAGTCTACAAAGTTCTGCTCCAAGTATTCATAGACGAATGGACTCGGTACTTTTACCAAGAGCGTTTGGGTCTTTGGGTCGAATTTCTCGAAGACAATCGGCCTAAACCAGGTATCGTATTGTTGCTCTGTGACATTTCCTTTGATTAAGGAGAGACATTTATCCCAGAGCTTTTTCGGGCTTGTTTCCATTATTGAGTTAAATTACAAATGTGTCTTTCGACGACGTATTACTTTCTAGCTTTTGCAAAGATAAAAAAGAAATCAATATCATGCAAATCCTTTAAAAATACAGAAAATAATATTTTTGATGTAACTGTCTAATAATAAGATAGTTAACGGATTTTTCCGAAAACCATCGAATTAATCTGCTTAAAGGATTTATAACTTGTTGATTATTAGGCTGATAATCATTTTTGATTATTGCTTACGTCTACGATAGTGAAACATATTCATACTCGGTGAAATCTCGCATGATAACGTATCTTTTGAGTAGAATCCTTTTTCGTGAAACATTTTGTTTTGCTATTTAGACAATATTTAAATAATAGACCAATCGACAGATTGAAATAGATATAGGTATGACCCTTTTTAGGAATATGCAAAATACGCAGTTAACTTCGTGGGCTGATAGAGTTAACTGCGTCGGCCTATATAGTTAACTGCGTAAGCTGATGAAGTTAACTGCGTAAAGTCTTGTTTTTACGATATTCGGCAGGGGTCATCTTAAAACGAGCTTTGAAAGCTTTATACATTGCTTGTTTGGTTCGATAACCTGTGGCCATAGCAATATCGCTGATCTCTCGGTCGGTCTTTGCCAGCAGGTCGGCGCAACGGCACAACTTTTTCTCGCTGATCCAAGCGCTGAACGTGAGTCCCACATTATTATATATATAGTCACTCAGTTCCATACGGTCAACATTCAAGGTATCAGCGACCGCCTCCAAGGTACAGTTACTGGAATATATCGGGTTGTTGTTCTCTCTTTTGAGGAGGCGCAGCAATTCGGTACGGATAATCTCAGCCGTGTAACATCCTTTAAGTTTCATCTGGGTATAACGTACAAATTGTGTGTACACGCAAATAGACCGTAGCAACAGACCGATCAACAAGACGTGACACAAACTGTGAAACCAAAGGTAGGGTAGCATGTGAGCAACTGTGAAAAGGATGAGGATCGTAACATAGGAGGCCAGGTTAAAATGCTCACGGTCTGTCTGTATATTTTCCATCTCCGAGATATGTTCTCGCCGATGCTTCCGCCAAAACAGGTATGCTTCGATGAGTTCGCCAAGCATGAAGAGATAAGACAACAGAATAATGGCCAACCAGGCGATGCGAGCTACAAAGATGACATGCGCTGCCGTACCGTCAACAGGTATGATGCCTTCCCACTGGTAAATTTGTCGATACCTGTTGCTTAGGCGCATGATGAAATAAAAGATGATAAGAATCAACGGATATTGCAACAGGAAAAACCAGTTGAACGGATTGCGATAATGCATCCTTCCGTAATAGGCCGATGCCAACAACACAAATGTAACAAAAGCGGAATAATATAGACAAATTGTGAATAGTGGGAGTATCTCTATACGACCATTGTCGACAATGAACAAATCGCTTATCGTGGCTGATAGTAATATACTAAAGAACGTTAAAAACGAATGACGACGAAATTGGAAATGTGTATCGTCCATCTTTCTTCCATAAACATGTTGAAATGTTATCATGTATATGAGTGTCAGATTAAGACAAATTATCGTAATGTAATATATTAATGTCATGTGTTGTTTATCTATTTTGCGATGCAAATATACGACTTTTTGATTAAAAACAGGTAATTCTCGTTTATTTTAGGTACATGATAACTTTTTTATGAGACATGATAACTTCTATTTTAAAGGATTTCCATAAATTTGCGGTAGAAAGAAGAAAGATTTATATATGCGAAGAAATATCCAGTTTTATAAAAATTGGGTATTAGATTAATAATTCTCTGATTATTTATAAAATTATATTCTTCGTAACGATTACACATATATGAATAATCAGAAGAAAAAGTTCTTATCTTATATATTTAAATGGTGCCGCTCGTGAGGGTAGCGCCATATCTTTTTTATCTTATTAACAAAACTTATTCTTAATTTGTTTACAATAATTAACATACTATAAGTTCTCATTCTATCAAAAGTTTATACCTTTGCATATAATTTATTTCTCTCTTATATATTATATAAATACAAATATTATGACCGAAGAAAAATTTAGAGTTGAGAGCGACCTTTTGGGCGAACTCAAGGTTCCTGCCGATGCGTTATACGGCGTACAGACCCAACGAGGCATCAACAATTATCATATCTCTCGCAAGAAAATGCGTGATTATCCTGATTATGTAATCGCAATAGCTTATGTGAAGTTGGCTGCCGTACAGACTAACCATGCGCTGGGCGTCATCGGTGACGAGATCGCCGGTGCCATCAGTCAGGCGTGTCGCGAGATCATAGATGGCAAATGGCATGAGAATTTCCCTATCGACATGATGCAGGGTGGTGCCGGTACATCGGTTAACATGAATGCGAACGAGGTTATCGCCAACCGTGCGCTCGAAATCATGGGACACAAGAAGGGCGAGTATCAATATTGTTATCCTAATGACCACGTAAACTGTGGTCAATCTACAAATGATGTTTATCCGACGACTATCCGTTATGCGATTATTCGTATGAATAAAACATTGGTGGCCAGTCTTACCGGACTGATTAGTGCGTTGCGCTATAAAGCTGACGAGTATAATGATGCCATCAAGATGGGAAGAACTCAGTTGCAGGATGCTGTGCCAATGACGTTCGGACAAGAGTTCAAGGCTTATGCCAATAACCTCGAAGAAGAGGTGCTAAACCTGGATCGTAATGTAAAATTGCTTCACGAAATTAATATGGGTGGTACGGCTATCGGTACGGGACTGAATGCGGTTCCTGGATTTGCCAAACTCTGTGCTGCCAACTTGAGTAAACTTACGGGGGAGAACTTTGTGTCGGCTACTGACCTTGTGGAAGCTACTCCTGACACGGGTGCTTATGTGAGCTATTCGGGTGCACTGAAGCGCTTGGCCATCAAACTGTCTAAGATCTGTAACGACTTACGATTGATGGCGTCGGGCCCTCGTTGTGGACTGAAAGAGATCAACCTTCCTGCCAAGGCTCCTGGTTCTTCTATTATGCCGGGTAAGGTGAACCCTGTCATCCCAGAGGTTACCAATCAGGTATGTTTCAAGGTAATCGGTAACGATACCACGGTTTCGTTTGCCGCAGAGGCCGGACAGTTGGAACTTAATGTCATGGAACCGGTAATCACGGAATGCTTGTTCGAGAGTCTGTGGTGGCTGCATAATGCTATTGACACGTTGACAGAGGAATGTGTACTCGGTATTACCGTCAACAAGGAGCGTTGCTATGACATGGTGAAGAATAGTATCGGTATCGTTACGGCTCTGAATCCTTATATCGGATATAAGAATAGTACCAAGGTGGCTAAAGAGGCTTTGGAAACCAATCGTTCGGTTTACGATATCGTAATCGAAAAGGGGTTGATGACCAAGGAGGCTCTTGACGAAGCTCTCGATCCTAAGGCAATGCTTCAGTCGCATAAGTTTCTTACCAAAGACTTATCTTCAAAATAATGAATTTTAGTTGAGGTTGTTGTGGTGACCTTGTATTTCACAGGGAGGCTATCTGTTGATATACAGGTGGCCTCTGCTTTTTATATCCTTCAGGCATGAATCACTTGCACACATCAAAAATGAATGTGCAAAATCGCCAATCTTTTGTATAATATATGTTAAGTTTATACGACCACTTCCACTTATCTTATCGATTTCTTATAAATTTGTCTTTGAGAAAAAAGTAGTAATGATATGACAAGTGAAGAATGGTATCTGAAAGGAAATGAAGAGCGTCGCCATCAGCATTTCGATGAAGCAATCCATTGCTACATGGAGGCTATCGCTCTAGATGCAAAAAGTCCGGCCGTAGAAGCTAAGCGGATGCTCGAAGATATTTATTCTTTCTATTGTAAGGATTATTATAATCCATAAAAGTTTGCTACCTTATATAATATATGTGAAAAATAATAATAAACACAATATAAATGAGCAAGATAAAAGGAGCCATCGTGGTGAATACGGATCGATGCAAGGGATGCGGCTTGTGTATCGCGGCTTGTCCTAAGCAAGCAATAGCGATGGCTGACAAGAAAGTAAATGTAAGCGGTTACCCGTATGTAGAGCCAAGTATTCAGGCTGATGCCTGTACAGGTTGTAAATCGTGTGCCATTGTTTGTCCTGACGGTTGCATTACCGTGTACAGAAAAAAAGTGGAGGAATGACGATATGGAAAACGAAGTGTTGTTAATGAAAGGCAATGAGGCAATTGCTCATGCTGCCATTAGATGTGGTGCAGATGGCTTCTTCGGTTATCCTATCACCCCTCAAAGTGAGATCATCGAGACTTTAGCTTTGCTCAAACCTTGGGAGACTACAGGAATGGTCGTTTTGCAGGCTGAGAGTGAGGTGGCGTCTATCAATATGTTATATGGTGGAGCCGGTGCCGGCAAGCGTGTGCTTACCACTTCTTCAAGCCCTGGTGTGGCTCTGATGCAGGAAGGTATCGCATATATGGCCGGTGCAGAATTGCCTGGTGTCATCGTGAACGTACAACGCGGTGGTCCCGGACTGGGTACGATCCAACCTTCCCAGGCTGACTATTTCCAGGCTACTCGTGGTGGTGGTAATGGTGACTATAATGTCATCGTTCTAGCTCCAAATAGTGTGCAAGAGATGGCTGACTTTGTAGACTTGGCTTTTGAACTTGCTTTCCGCTATCGCAACCCTGCCATGATTCTCTCGGATGGTGTTATCGGACAGATGATGGAAAAGGTGGTATTGCCACCGATAAAACCTCGTCGTACTGAGGAACAGATCAAGAAAGAATGTCCGTGGGCTACTTTCGGACGAACTGCTGACCGCAAGCCGAATATCATTACCTCTCTTGAATTGAAACCGGAAGTAATGGAACAACGAAATTTAGCTATGCAAGCTAAGTATCAGAAGATTAAGGACCATGAGGTGAGATACGAAATGCTGAGATGCGAGGATGCCGATTATGTAATCGTGGCTTTCGGTAGTGCCGCCCGTATTGCCGAGAAGGCTATCGAGATCGCACGAGAAGAAGGTATCAAGGTTGGACTTTTCCGACCAATCACGTTATGGCCTTTCCCTGAGAAGCAGTTGACAGAACTGGCAAAGAAGGTGAAGGGTATGCTCGTAGCAGAAATCAATGCCGGTCAGATGATAGAGGATGTAAAGCTTGCTGTGAATGGTGCCGTACCGGTAGAGCATTTCGGACGACTGGGCGGTATTGTACCGGAACCACAGGAGATAGTTGAGAATCTTAAAAAAATGATGTAAGCGATGAATGAAGATATAATTTCACCTGAGAATCTGGTGTATGAGAAACCAAAATTGATGAACGATACGCCAATGCATTATTGTGCGGGATGTTCACATGGTGTGGTTCACAAACTCGTTGCCGAGGTTATCGAGGAAATGGGTATGGAGGAGAAGACTGTGGGTGTTTGTCCGGTAGGATGTGCCGTGTTTGCCTATCGCTATCTGGATATCGACTGGCAAGAGGCTGCTCATGGTCGTGCACCAGCAGTAGCAACAGCGATCAAGAGATTGTGGCCCGATCGACTTGTGTTTACATATCAGGGGGATGGTGACTTGGCTTGTATCGGTACTTGTGAAACAATCCATGCCTTGAATAGAGGTGAGAACATTCCTATCATCTTCATCAATAATGCGATCTATGGTATGACGGGTGGTCAGATGGCTCCTACCACTCTGATAGGTCAGAAGACGGCTACTTGTCCGTATGGACGTGACTCGAAAATCCATGGTTATCCCCTGAAGATTACGGAATTGGCTGCTCAACTTGACGGCACTTGTTATGTAACCCGACAGAGCGTAGAGACCGTGGCTGCTATCCGACAGACCAAGAAGGCTATCCGTAAAGCTTTCGAGGCTAGTATGCATGGCAAGGGTAGCAGTTTGGTAGAAGTGGTAAGTACCTGTAACAGTGGTTGGAAGATGAGTCCTGTGAAAGCCAATGAATGGTTGGAAGAACATATGTTGGAATTCTATCATAAGGGTGATTTGAAAGATACAACAGGTCTATAGTTTTTAATCTTTATGGCTTTGCACCTGATGATGATTCATCAGGTGTGGAGGATAGAATAATAGAAATATGAAGAAAGAAATAATAATCTCCGGATTTGGTGGTCAGGGAGTACTCTCAATGGGTAAGATACTGGCTTATTCCGGTTTGATGGAAAATAAAGAAGTGACCTGGATGCCTGCTTATGGTCCAGAGCAACGTGGCGGTACTGCCAATGTTACGGTAATCATCAGCGATAATCGTATCTCTTCGCCAATCCTTAGTAGTTATGATATTGCTATCGTGCTGAATCAACCATCACTCGATAAGTTTGAGAGTAAGGTGAAACCGGGTGGTATCCTTATCTATGATGGTTTTGGTGTGATGAATCCTCCTAAGCGTAAGGATATCAAGGTGTATCGTATCGATGCAATGGATAAGGCTGCTGAGATGAAGAATTCTAAGGTCTTTAACATGATCGTATTAGGTGGATTACTTCAGGTTTGTCCTATCTTACCAGACAAGGCACTTGAAAAGGCATTATATAAAACGCTTCCTGAACGCCATCATAATCTGATTCCGCTGAATATGGAAGCTGTAGGCGAGGGTAGAAAGATCATCAACGAAGAATAATGATATGACATCCCTTAGATAAAGACGGATAAGTTTCTGTCTACGAGAAAGGTCGCATTCTGTTGAATACGACCTTTTTTTTATTTTTTCACTATAACCCATTATAGTGTGTAGAGATAAATTTAATACTTTTCTTCGTTATCGCTGCAAAGTAACATGATAGGAGCGATAGTTATCTTTTCAATCTTTGGTTTTTTGTAAACTAACTTTTTCATTTTTACACCTTAATCTTTTTACCGGCTGCAAAGTTAGTAATTTTATATGAGTTACAAAATAAAAAACATTCTTTTTTGAGATAGACAAAATAGAAAAAGATTCGACAATCACTTGCCGAATCTTTCTTTTTAGTTTATAGATATGCTCACGCACGTAAAAACTAACCTCTTAAATTTGCTTGAAAAACTCTCTAAAATTCTAAATTATCATGTGTGAATAAGTAATTTTTAGTATGCTTAAATGCAAATGAACTATTAATTGTATGCTTACAACTTCAAATGTAGAAAACTGAAGACTGGAACGAATTTAAAATCCACTTTTATCAAATAATCTACTTGTATCTATCTAAAACTGTTTTATATTTCGCAAAGATAAATTAATTTTTGGAAACTTGCACGTTTTTTAAGGCTTTTCTTTGAATTTTCTTGTAAAAAATGATACTTAAACCTATAAAAGCCATATTTATCCCCTTATTACCACAATTTATAGAATAAATAAAGGCTGTGGAAAATTACCACAGCCCTGTTTATTACATAGTTGATAGATTTCAGAACTTCACAGTCCCTTTATCATAAAGCAAATGAGTCATTTACATAGCGAAGGTATTGAAACCTCCATCTACTACTGCTACGGTACCTGTCACAAATGCTGCTGCATCGCTCATCAGATACTGAATGGTACCACATAGCTCTTCTGGTTTACCCATACGACCGAATGGGGTCTGACGGATAACATCCTTTCCACGTTGAGTAAAACTACCATCCGGATTGGTAAGTAATGCTCGGTTCTGCTCGGTAATGAAGAACCCCGGAGCAATAGCGTTTACTCGTATACCTTCACCGAACTTCATGGCTGTCTCATGTGCCATATAGGCTGTGAAGTTACTGATACCAGCCTTGGCAGCGGCATATCCACAAACACGGGTCATAGGACGGAAGGCTGCCATACTAGAGAAGTTGATGACAGAGCCTTTACCTTGTTTTACCATCGGACGAAGGAATACCTGTGTAGGAATAACGGTTCCGGTAAGGTTCAGGTTCAATACCTTCTGGAACTCATCGGCCTTCAGGTCGAAGAAATTCTGATCAGGGGTGATAGTTGCGCCCTTCTGATTGCCACCGGCAGCATTCAATAATGTATCTACACGACCGAAGTCAGCAAGAATATCCTTACAGTTCTGCTCTACGATTTTCTGATTCATCACATCGGTCTTATAGAATTTGGCTACGCCACCGTTCTTCACGATATCTTCGACAATAGCCTGTCCAACTTCTTCCTTGCGACCAAGAATACAAACTTTCGCACCTTGCTCAGCGAGATATTTGGCAATACAACGGCCGAGAACACCTGTACCACCTGTGATGACTACAACGTAGTCTTTAATATCAAATAAATTTTTCATATCTTTTCCTTTTTTAAATGTATTTTTAATCGAAGAATCCTGGTTGCTTGTATTCTATTCCTAACTCGCGATCTACCGTTGCTATAATTCCCTGTACCTGTCCCATAGCGAACATACGCCCTAAGAAACTGTAACCTGCATTATATCCTTTTGTCTCATCTCCCAGCATGGTCATACCATGGTCTACACGCATAGGAAGTTGTGGGTTTACCTTTTCAAAGATCCTTGTCAGTTCGATAAGGTCGGCACGACCACCCAAATGACTTGCTTCGGTGAAATCGCCATTAGGGAATACATGACAAGAACGAAGATGTACGAACCAGGTGCGTGAGGCAAACTGGCGTGCCAACTCCACAACATTATTCTGAGCACCGGCACTTAGTGAACCGGCACAAAAGGTGAGCCCGTTATGCTTGTTAGGAACAGCATTCAGGAACCATTCGATATCCTCCTTGCTTGTCACAATACGAGGCAAACCAAGGATCTGGAAAGGAGGGTCATCAGGATGCACGCACATATACATGTCACACTCCTCGCATACAGGCATGATAGCTTCGAGAAAATATTTCATGTTCTCGCGTAACTGTTTCTTGTCTATACCTTTATAGAGTGCTAAAAGTTCTCGGAACAATTCGATAGGATGTTCATCATCTTCTTTGAAGTTTCCACTTACAAATCCTTGTGTCTTGATGACGATATTTTCTACAAGGGCATGATCCTTTTCCGGGGTCATGGTCTTCTTAAGTTCATCAACCTCTTTTAATATATCGCGACCGTTAGGTTTACCGTCAGGGCCGAGTACTTTGAAATCTGCCCAACTTTCACGGGCATTTTCACGTTTTAATATATAGATGTCGAAGTAAGCGAATTCCGGTATACTGAAGTATAGATTTGATGTCCCATTAGGATTAGCATGCAACAAATCCGTTCGTGCCCAGTCGAGGACTGGCATAAAATTATAGCAGATTGTATGAATGCCTTCGGCAGCCAAATTACGGAGACTCTCCTTATAGACCTCAATCTGATGATCACGGTCAGGACCAGCATATTTGATGGTTTCTACTACAGGAAGACTCTCGACAACGCTCCATCGCATGCCGTAACTTTCAATATATGATTTCAAATCATGAATTTTCTCACGAGTCCAAACTTCACCGAGAGGTACATCGTGGAGAGCTGTTACAATTCCTTCTACACCGATTTGTTTTAGCATGGCCAGCGTGATGTTATCTTTTTTACCGAACCATCTCCATGTTTTTTCCATTTGTTTCTTGGTATTTTAATTATTTCTACACGCAAAGGTAAGCAAAAAAAAGAAAATCAAATTACAAAAAAACAAAAGTTTTGTCCGATGAATCAAAATATCAAGCATTTGAACCAAATGAGAAAGTATTTGGTACGTTACACAAAGTATTATTAACATAAAAATACGACATTTGCAATGTTAAAAACTAATTATTTTTATAACCTTAAAAAAAATATGCGAAATGATTAAGAAAGTTTTAGCTTCTTTTTTGGTGGCGATGTCTATGCCAATAGGAGCTTGGGCTCAGTTTGGAGTTGTAGAGCCCTTACACGTAGATGGGAATCAACTAAAAGACCCGACAGGTCACAAGGTGGTACTACATGGAGTAATGGACACCCCTAATCCTTATTTTAACCACAATCGATGGGGATATGCATGCAATGATGGAACCGTGAGTGCATGTATCAACTATTTTGATAAGATGTTTGCTGCTATTACTGACACACGTCAGGGTGCTTATTGCAACATCTTCCGTCTTCATCTAGATCCTTGTTGGACTAATGAGGGAAGAGCAAATGGTGAGGCTGATATCTCTAAGTTTAGTGCAGCTCGTCTGCAGAAGTATCTGAATTCTCTTTATTTCCCAATTGCACAGAAGGCCCTGAATCATGGTTTGTATGTTGTCGTCCGACCTCCTGGAGTATGTCCTAAAGAACTTCGCGTAGGCGATGCTTATCAGAATTATCTAAAAACGGTTTGGAATATCGTATCGAGTAACTCGAATATCAAAAGTCATGCAGGTGTCATCTCTATTGAACTGGCCAACGAACCTGTTCACGTAACAAACCAGTGGGGACAAAATTCTGCCAGTGCACTTCATGATTATTTCCAACCTATTGTAGATTTGATTCGCAAGAATGGCTTTACTGGTGTCATCTGGGTTCCTGGTACAGGTTATCAATCTCAATATCAGGACTACAAGACCAACCCTATTGTGGGCAGCAACATTGGCTATGCAGTACATGTCTATCCCGGATGGTATGGTCAAAAGGCTACGAATGCCACAAGTTGGGGATTTATCCAGAACTTCCAGAATCAGGTGCCTGTAGTAAAAACCAACCCAATCCTTGTGAGTGAAATCGACTGGAGTCCTGAGAAGCCGGGTACTGGTAAGTATAACGAGTTTGGTGAATGGGTAGGTTCTAACCAAGGAACATGGGGAACAGCGACAACCTCAAAATGGGGAAATGCTTGGAAGGCCTGTATGGATCACTTCGGTAACATCAGTATGACCCTTACGAGTGCTGACGACTATGTCGACCTTGATACTTACCTGAAATCCGGTCGTGTAACACCTTCTTTCGGTGGTAACCAGGAAGCTTGTGCCAAGGCTTGCTTTAACTGGTATGCCGAATATGCCAAAGTGAACTATGCGCATAAGAGTGGCTCCGGTTCACAAGGTGAGCAGGGTGGTGGACAGGTACAACCGCAACCATCACAGCCAACAAACTATGGAACGAGCCTAATTCCTGCATGGAATACAAACCAGTCTGACTTTATTCCAGAAGGTTGGACCGTTTGTGATAATGGTGAAGAGGCAGCTCCTGGTAATGTGGCTCGTGGTCCTCGTATCATGAAATGGCCAGGAGGTGGCGATTTCAATTCAGTATTCTATTGTCGCGAAGTTTCTGCGGACAAGGGCGGTTTTATCGAATATGGAGGAAAGAATGGCTATCGTCTGAACCTCGGATATGGCGAATACGAAGTTGTCTGCAACGCTGCAGCTTGGCAGGGAACACCTTATCTGAAGGTAGAAGTCTTTGATCCTACAAATGCAGTCCTTACCTCAACGATTATCGCCGTTCGTCCGAATGTAAACAAGAATACCGGCACACGTGTCACCAATTCTGCACAGTTACGTTTAAGTTTTTATTCAATGATAAAAGGTAGCTATCGCATACGTTTCACACCTGTTGCCGATGCTCAAGGAAATGGTGGCATCTGGGAAGAAGTAGTACTGGGCAACATCGGATTATATGCTAAAGGCAATCCTTTGTCTTTCAACACAGCCAACGAGGTGCCTACAGGATGGACGATCGTTGATGCTGGAACGACCTTGTCAGCTGGAGCAGCCGGTGCCGGTCCACGTGTATTCCAATTTAAGGCAGGTGGCGATTTGGCAACAGGTCTCTACATTCGTCAAAGTGATGCTTCAAAAGCAGGCTATGCTGAGTTTGGTTCTGCCAATGGTTATGGTATGTCGCTCAAGGCCGGACAGTATGCGTTGACCTATAATGCTGTGGCATGGGCAGGCAATCCATACATGAAATGTGAAGTCATCAATAGTAATAATCAGGTAGTGGGCAGTCAGATTATCGCCTTGAACAAAAGCGTAGAGAAGGATCTTAATGCATCAACAAGTGGTTCTGCTCATGGCTACGTCAGATTCAATGTACCTACAGGATACTATCGTTTCCGTTGGACTCCGGTAGCCGACCAATGGGGGAACAGTGGAACATGGATAGAAGCCATCTTTGGCCATATCAAGATTCAACAGGCTTCAGCTTCTTATTCCAAGTCACTTACAAGGTCTAGTGCTATAAGCATTGACTATGGAAATACTATTATCGAAAATACTGCGAAATTAAAAAACGAAAAGGATGAATGGTATACTGTTCAAGGGCAGAAGCTATCGTCAGTTCCTTCAGTATCAGGCATTTATATTCATAATGGAAAGAAAGTTGTCGTAAAGTAAATTAAATTAGCAATTAGTTTTTAACAACATAATCCTCGAGATCTTCTTCTCGAGGATTTCTTTTTTATTCCATAAACACCTATTTATATATACAGGTAACCGAATAGGGGAAATATAGCAGAAATTCATATAGAAAAGGATAAAATCATAATCTTATATTTGGTAGATTTAAGAAAAAATTCGACCTTTGCAGAAATAAAAATATATGCGATATGAAAAAATTATTTATTCTAGTAGTAGGTTTTTGTATGTTTCTTGTTAGCTGTGGTACAATGGCAACATCAGGTTCGTCAACAGGTATCCTTGGTGAGGTATTGGGTGCGATGACGAATGGCGAGACTATCGGCAACGTCCTTACATCGGTTATTGGTCTTGATAAACTGAGTGCCCGCGACCTTGTAGGAACATGGCATTATCATGGTCCCGGATGTGCATTCACTTCCAATAATCTACTAGCCAAGGCCGGTGGTGAAGTGGCTGCAACAGAAATCAAGAACAAGTTGAAGGATACTTATAACCATTTAGGTTTCAATAAGTCGAATACATACATTACATTTAATGAGAATGGTACGTTCTCTGCCAAGATTGATGGAACAAAGTGGAATGGCAACTATACATTCAATGCCAAGACTCAACAAATACATCTTCAGGGGTTATTACTCAGTATTAATGGCTATACCAAACGTAGTAGCAATGGCATCTGCATCCTTTTTGAATCTAAAAAACTTCTTACTTTGTTGCAGACCTTAGCTGCTATCAGCGGAAACTCTACAGCTATAACCATTGGCGACATCAGTAAGAATTATGATGGTGTACGTATTGGTTTTGAAATGAAATAGTGATTACCTCCGCTATTCTAAACGAAAGAGGACAAAACCAATACTCAGGTTTTGTCCTCTTTTTATATCGTATGAATGATTCCCATACTATGGAAATCATCTCAGTTTTTTCTTTTTACATACCACGGGCCTTGAGCAAACTTTCAGCATTTGGTTCTTTCAAACCAGTAAAGTCTGTGAACATATTCATCAGGTTTCTTGTATTTCCACGACTTAACACCTTATCACGGAAAGCCTGACCAACAGCAGGATCAAGAGCACCATGAGCTTTGAAATAATCGGCAATATTGCATGCAAGAACCTCAGTCCATAGATAACTATAATATCCTGCTGCATAGCCTCCTCCCCATACATGGTTAAAGTAAGAAGTAGAGTAACGAGGAGGTATCTGTGTGTCGAATAATCCAATCTCCTTCAAGACCTTACTCTCAAATTCCTGAGCTTTCTCTGCAGTAGGGACATCTTTGCCAGCAATATTATGCCATGCCAAATCCAGACAGGTAGCAGCCAAGTTCTCACCCAAGGCATAAGCTGGTTGGAAAGTAATTGATTGCAGCATCTTAGCTTTCAACTCCTCCGGCATTGGCTGATTGGTAAGATAATGGCGCGCATAATGATCGAAGATTTCAGGAATACTTGCGAACGATTCATTAAACTGTGAAGGCATCTCCACGAAGTCACGTGCCACGTCCGTTCCAGAAAGTGTATTATACTTGCAATTAGAGAGAATACCATGTAAAGCATGACCAAACTCATGGAACATGGTTGTTGTCTCATCCCAAGTAAGTAGAGTAGGTTGTCCGTCTGGGGCTTTCGCCACATTACATACATTATATATAATAGGCAACTGCTTGCGCAGCCCACTTTGTTTAGCGAATTCACTCATCCAAGCTCCACCACGTTTGGTAGGGCGACGGAAATAGTCTACATAGAATAAAGCGATATCCTTGCCATCCTTATCGATAACCTCGAAAACTTTCATGTCTGGGTGATAGGTAGGAATATCCTTACGTTCCTTGAAGCTAAGTCCGTAAACACGATGAGCCGCATAGAACACACCATTCACCAGTACACTATCGATGTTGAAATAAGGTTTCACATCATCGTCAGAGATGTTGAGCAACTCCTTCTTCATCTTAGCAGAATAATAGAAACGGTCATAAGGTTCGAGTTTAAAGTCTTCGCCCATCGTCTTACGAGCAAAGCTCTCGATATCCTGCGTTTCCTTATCAGCGAGAGGTTTATATTCCTTGATCAGATTCTTCAAGAAACCATATACATTATCCGTATTCTTAGCCATTGTTTTCTCGAGCGAATACGCAGCATATGTATGATAACCCATAATCTCGGCCTTTTCAGCTCTCAACTTAGCAATCTCGCTAACGATAGGGAAAGTGTTATACTGGTTCGTACCATCAGCACGATGGATAGAAGCTTCGTAGACACGTTTTCTCAGTTCACGATTTTCGAGACTTGCCAAGATAGGCTGTTGGGTGGTATTCACGATGACAATACAATAAGGTGCCTGACCACCACGAGCCTCTGCATCTTTTTTACATTGAGCGATGTCAGCTTCGCTTAGTCCTTTCAACTCACTTTTATCATTCACCCAAACCACAGCATGATTCGTGGCATCAGGAAGAACCGTACCCCATTGCTGTTGCAAGTCGGAAATGCGATTATTGATGGCCTCCATACGTGCCTTCTTCTCCTTGGAGAGCAGCGCCCCGGCTCTTACAAAACTCTTATACTGCTCTTCGAGTAGTTTTTTGTCTTCGCCTTTCAGTTTATTGTATTCATGGTCATAAACATACTTGATGCGCTCAAACAATTTCTGATTGAACGATACTTCGTTTTCAAACTGAGTGAGCAAAGGCATGACCTTCTTTTCAGTTTGTGCTATTCCCGGTGTTTTATCAGCACTTGTCAGACAGAAGAAAATAGAAGATACACGATCGAAGAGTACCCCACATTTTTCATAAGCGAGTACTGTATTCTCGAAAGTAGGTTTCGCCTTGTTTTCTACGATCTTCTTTATCTCTTGTCGTTCCTGTTCTATGCCAGACTCCAGAGCCGGCAAATAGTTCTCTTCCTGGATTTTGCTGAAATCAGGAGCCCCAAAGGGCAGATTACTCTTCATAAGCAACGGATTACCATTGCCAGCCGAAGCCAATAATACCGTTGATGCAAGTGTTGCACTAGTAAGTGTCTTCTTAATTTGTTGTTTCATGTTATGGTTTATTGAATTGGTTATTCATGAATTTCGGACAAAGATACAAATATTATTCGGATATTGCAGATATGAAAACTAATTAGTCACAAAATGAAAAACCTTTTTAACGAAAAAGGTTGTGCGCTATCAAATTAATACTTATTTTTGCAGAAATGAGGCATATCTATTTTATTACTTAATATATTATATTCGAATTATGAAGGCTTTTTATGAAAATGAGGAAAAAATGAATCCAAACATGGACTTTATCGTATTGTATAATCAGCAGATTCGCCGTGAACGCAGATGGCATATGGTACAGAATGTCACAATCTCGATACTTATTACTTTAGGAATCATTTGTTTCCTTTTGTAAGATATACAATAAACAAATATTAATAATCCATTAACATCTATTTGTCACTTTGTACTTATTAATGGGAGCTTGAACGGATAAATACGTTATCGTACACACTTTTTAACCATCAAAAGTATCATTCGTACAAAAATTGAACGAATATACCCCTATGTTTCAATCCCAAAGTATTATCTTTGCACGGTAAGATTTTATTAAAAGTATAACTCTATTTATTAAGTATTATCTCGTAACGTTTAACTAATTTGTAAGTTTGTACCATTATTATGTTTGAGTATATTTTTGTGATTCTCAAAGTACTCACTATTACCTTGGCTTTGCTATGGGTTTTAGTGATGATATATATGGGGATAAGAGTCATTCTTAGATCCAGATATTAAAATCCGACGAAACAAGAACAAAAGCATTTTACTTATATACTTGAGTAATTATAATCGCAGTCGCGTGAATCAGCTGAGAAGCCCATCCACGCGACATTTTTATATACTTTATCTATCATGAAGCAAACTATCGATGTCCTCCGAATGCTCTAGAGCTATTGTTTGGTCTGCTCATGACTTCGGGATTCCTTCGAGAGTTTCCGAAGGACCTATTACCATTTCCGAAATCACGGTTTCTGTCAAACTCATATCTGTTACCATTATACTTATTATCATTGAAATGACCAAAATCCCTATTGTGATTTTCCCTTATTACCTTATTCTTCTTAGGTTGACGCCAAGTACGGTTTTTATACCAAAACCTATCATGTCCACCACGATAAGTGATATACACACGAGGACGAGAACGATAATAGAGGTCACGGTCATAATATCTGTCATAGATACGGAAATAATAAGCATTACTGCTCCAGTATACAGGGCGATAGAAATACTCAGCAGCAAGATATCTATTATATTGCCAATTTGAGAGGACATAGGCAAGACTGTTGTTTCTATAGTTCCAATAATTACCATAGATATCATATCGGTCCATATTCATCAGATAGTCAAGGTTTATCTGATAGACAGCCTCATATTGTTCTTCCGTAAGACCGAGTTCATAAGCCATCTTGTCACTCAAGAAAAGCGCCTTCTCTCTTGCCTCGTGATAAGGCATTGCTGATACAGAAGTGGCTATTGCCAACATCATCGTTATCATGATCATTTTTATAGTCTTCATAATTATAGTCTTAAATGATTATACATTTATCTTCTTTCTGATGCAAAGGTAATGATTCTTATACATTCCTCCGAGAGGATTCTCCTATTTGATTATGGGAAAATCCCTAATCTCATTCGGGAAATACGAATAAGTCTAGAAATAAAGAAAATAAAAAAAATAATGACAAAAAGTTGCTTGATTGTAGAATATTTAATACCTTTGCCATCAATAACTCGTATCTAATAAAAAAGAGTCGTAACGTAAGTAAAACAAAAACATGGGAATTGAATTAAAAAAGAAAATGACAGGTCATGACCAGATCATGGCCCAAAAGAAGGATGAAGAGATGCGTTTTCTCGAGATATCCATTCTACGTTGTATTAATGATGGTGACAAATATGAAACTTATGAGGAAGAAATCAAACGCTATATAAACCTTAGTGACGGATTTGCCTCTGAAGATAGATTACAGATGCGCCGTACGATTATCGCCAGTTTACGAAGCTCTGATAATCTTCATCTACAGACCATAGCTGAACAGATCGAGAGAATCTAACGCATAAGACATAAGTAAAAGGGCATTCTCATTTTTGAGAGTGCCCTTTCTTTATGACTTTCAAGATACATCCTTCCGCATCACATGTTTCACAACTATCATGCTTGCGTCTATGCTCTTTCCAGCGAAACATCACAATCCCTATCAAGATGAGTATTATTAAAATAAGGAGAAGAATGCTCTGTATGTTCATCGACATCCTATATTATATGATACAATTCATTATCCAGTAGATGATAAAGGCGCAAATCCACGCAACAGCAGTTTGCCAGAACACGAGTGCAACAGCATATTTTGTTCCCATTTCCCGTCGTGTCGCAGCAATGGTAGCCACACAAGGGGTATAAAGCAGACAGAAGACGAGTAAAGATATTGCCTGAGCCATATTGAGTACAGCATGTATACTTGCCGCACTACCGAAGAGCACCGTCAGGGTAGCCACTACACTTTCCTTGGCCATGAATCCACAGATTAACGAAGATACCACCTTCCAATTACCGAATCCAACAGGACCGAATATCGGAGCGATCATACTTGACAGATAAGCCAAAATACTATTTTCACTATTCTGTACGTGGTTAAGTCCGAAATCGAAAGTCTGCAAAAACCAAATGATGATAGTAGCGATAAAGATCACACTAAAAGCACGTTGGATAAAGTCCTTCGTCTTATCCCAGATCAGGCGCATCACACTCTCGCTATCAGGCATACGATAGTTAGGAAGTTCCAGAACAAACGGTACAGGTTCTCCCTTTACGATATGCTTCATCGCTAGAGCCACAAGGATTCCGATTACGATAGCAAACAGATAAAGTGCCGTCATGACTAATCCTCTATAGTCAGGCAGAAAAGCTGCGATAAAGAAACCATAGATAGGCAATTTGGCTGTACAACTCATAAAAGGTGTAAGCATTACGGTCATCCTACGGTCACGCTCAGAAGGCAGTGTTCTCGTTGCCATCACACTCGGAACAGAACAACCAAAACCGATGAGAAGCGGTACAATACTACGTCCCGACAGTCCCAGCTTTCGCATACTCTTGTCCATGACGAAAGCGATGCGAGCCATATATCCGCTATCTTCGAGTAGGGACAGGAAGAAGAATAAGATCACGATGATAGGCAAGAAACTGATCACAGTTCCCACACCTGTATATATACCATTAATGATAAGCGAATGAACAACAGGCGATATCTTCCATGTCGTGAGCACTTGATCACTCTCTGCCGTAAACCAACTCACACCGTCGGCTATCCAGTTTTGTAGTGTACCGCCCAGAACATCAAAGGTGAGATAAAAGATCGTCGCCATAATGATGAGGAAAGCCGGTATGGCTGTCCACTTACCCGTGAGCACTTGATCGATATGCCTACTGCGAGCATGCTCCTTACTTTCCTTCGGTCTTACCACCGTATATCCACATGTAGAGATAATGAAGTCGAAGCGCATATCTGCTATGGCCGCAGCTGCATCGAGTTCACGTTCTGCCTCCATTTGTCTTCGGATATGTTCAACCATATCTTGCTCATTTTCATCAAGATGCAGAGCTTCGTTCACGAGTTTGTCACCCTCTATCAACTTGGTGGCAGCGAATCGGAGAGGAATCTCCGCCATCTCTGCATGATCCTCAATCAAACTCATCATGGCATGGATGGCACGATGCACAGCACCCTTATGTTCCTTCGGGTTACAGAAGTCTTGTCGTAGCGGAGCCTCGGCATATTTAGCCACATGTACAGCATGCTCCACCAACTCATCTACGCCCTCATTCTTCATCGCTGAAATAGGAATAACAGGGATGCCCAGTTGTGTTTCCAGTTCATTCACGAGAATGGTTCCGCCGTTGTTTCTCACCTCGTCCATCATGTTTAATGCCAACACCATCGGGATACCCAATTCCATGAGTTGCATCGTGAGATACAGATTACGCTCCAGATTTGTTGCATCAACGATATTGATAATTCCGTTTGGTTTGGTCTTGAAGATAAACTCACGACTGACAACCTCCTCACTCGTATACGGAGAAAGCGAATAGATACCAGGCAAATCGGTTACGGTAGCTTCAGGATGCCCTTTAATGATGCCTGATTTCTGATCTACCGTAACACCCGGAAAGTTGCCCACATGCTGATTAGAACCTGTAAGTTGGTTGAAAAGCGTCGTCTTACCACAGTTCTGATTACCCACAAGTGCAAAATTGAGTTTATCAAAGACCACATGATCATGTTCTCCTTTATGACCGATGAGAGGTATCATCTCACCATATCCCGGATGCTCATGCCCTTTATGACTATAAGCATAGTTGTGGTGATGCTCTTTTTCCGCAGCCTTTTCGTTGCTTGTAGGCACGACTTCTATCTTTTCAGCATCAGCCAGTCGCAAAGTCAATTCGTATCCTTGCACCATCAACTGCATAGGATCACCCATAGGCGCATATTTTACCAGTTTCACATCAATACCGGGAATCACACCCATATCGAGGAAATGCTGTCTCAAAGCCCCTTCGCCTCCGACTGTCCGGATTGTTGCGATTTGTCCAATCTGTAAATCTCTTAATGTCATATCTATTTTTTCTCTTCTGATGCAAAGATAAGATGTTTTCTTTGCAACTCGACTGCAAAGTTACAATTTTTTTATTCTATTCTTGGTGAATTTCCGTAAAATACCTATTATTTATTATAGCACGCGATTCTTGACGATCAAATACGTATAAATTTAGTTTCTTAATCATTAATAATAATGAATCTGTTGCATTTGTAACATTTACAAAAGTTTTTGATACATACCGAAAGCCTACTTTCCTCTGATATATATAATTTTGTAATCGTCAATTATTTATCAACCAAAAATAACTATGAAGATTAAATTTATTAGATTTTCTATTATCGCCATGACGATGCTTATGAGCGCGACCTCTGCTACGGCTCAACCGTTCGGTCGTCCTCAAGTTGTCGATCCTACGGGCTACAAGGACACCTATCAGGGCTATTTCCCTATCGGTGTAGCTGTGAACATGCGAAACATTACAGATCCGGCACAAATTGCTCTCATCAAGAAAAACTTTAATAGTATTACGGCAGAAAACGATATGAAACCTATTTCCTTGCAACCTAAGGAAGGTCAATGGAACTGGGAAAATGCTGACAAGATCGCTAACTTCTGTCGTGCGAATGGTATCAAATTGCGTGGCCATTGCCTCTGCTGGCATAACCAGTTCTGCGACTGGATGTTTGTCGACAAGAAGGGCAAGGAGGTGAGCAAAGAGGTTTTCTATGCTCGTCTGCGCAAACATATCCATACGGTTGTAAATCGCTATAAGGACATCGTGTATGCTTGGGATGTTGTCAACGAAGCCATTGCCGATGGCGACGGTCGTCGTATGCCTTGGCAGAAGACGGAACCGAGCCCTTATCGCCAGAGCCGTGCCTTCAAACTCTGTGGCGACGAGTTTATCGCCAAGGCTTTCCAGTTTGCCCGTGAAGCAGACCCTAAGGCTCTCCTCATCTATAACGACTATAATGCTGCCGACCCTGCCAAGCGCGACCGTATATATAATATGGTGAAGAAGATGAAGACTGCAGGCGTTCCTATCGACGGAATCGGAATGCAGGCGCATTACAACGTATATGGTCCGAGCATGGAGGATATTGATGCTGCAATCACCAAATATTCTACTATCGTGAAGCACGTTCAGATTACCGAACTCGATATTCGTGCCAACGAAGAGATGGGTGGACAGTTGCGTTTCAGTCAGAATGCGAATGCCAACATTCCTCAGCATCTCAAGACCTTACAGGAGGCACAATATGCTAATCTTTTCAAGATTCTGCGCAAGCACAAGGATGTCATCGATGTCGTCACCTTCTGGAATCTCTCCGACCGCGACTCTTGGTTGGGCACAAACAACTATCCGTTGCCTATCGACCGCAACTTGAAACCAAAGAATGCTTATTATATCATCAAGAATTTCGACGCCAAGATGGATCAAGCCGAGGTGAAGGAAGACTTCCGTCCGTCTGTATGCAACCAACCGGGTCAACAGTATCCGATGGTCAACTCTCAGGGTTATGCCCGTTTCCGTATCGAAGCACCTGATGCCAAGTCGGTTATCGTTACCTTAGGTCTTGGAGGTCGTGGAGGTACCGTACTTCACAAGAACAAAGATGGCGTATGGGTAGGCACCACAGACGGCCCAATGGACGAAGGTTTCCATTATTATCATCTCATCATCGACGGAGGCGTCGTTAACGATCCGGGCGCCAACAACTATTATGGAAGTGTAAGATGGGAGAGTGGTATCGAGATTCCTGCTCATGACCAAGATTTCTATGCCGATCGCACAGGCATAGAGCATGGCAATGTGGTACAGGTGATGTTCCCATCGGCTCAAGCCGGCATCAACCGTCCTGCCTTCGTATATCTTCCGCCACAGTATGATGGCAAGAAGAAGTTCCCTGTGCTCTATCTGCAGCATGGTTGGGGTGAGGATGAAACCGCATGGAGCCGTCAAGGTCATGCCAACCTGATCATGGATAACCTGATTGCTGATGGCAAGATCAAACCATTCATCATCGTGATGACCTACGGACTTACCAATCAGATTAAGTTTGGTACCATCGGCCAGTTTGATGCCAAAGAGTTTGAACAGGTTCTCGTCAACGAACTTATTCCATACATCGACAGCCACTTCAAGACGATTGCCAACCGCGACAATCGTGCCATGGCTGGTCTATCTATGGGTGGCGTAGAAACCAAACTCATCACCCTTCGCAATGCCGACAAGTTTGGCTACTGGGGCCTCCTTTCCGGTGGCACCTACGCTCCGGCAGACCTTCAGAAGGTGACCAAACCAAAGATGGTATTCATGAGTTGCGGTAGCAAAGAGAATCCGGAAGGTGTCAACAAGTCTGCCGAGTCGCTCCGCAATGCCGGATACAATGCTCACTCATTCGTTTCCGAGGGCACAGCCCACGAATTTCTTACCTGGAGACGTTCGCTCAAGGAGATGGCTCCTATGCTTTTCAAGTAAAAGAGAAGTAAACAACTAAAATAAACAAGAGGCGCAGCATAGCAATCTCATTTGCGGCTGCGCCTCTTTTTTCGTACATGTTTGGGAGAGTTAAGATATCAATACAATCCAAAAACAAAATGGAACAAGTAGCTGATGCCCAGACCAGCTATCGTAGAGGTGACGACATGGATTAATCCAGGGACCATAAACGAATGGTTGAGCAGATATTTGCCGATTACCGTTGTTCCCGACCTGTCGAAATTTACCGTGGCGATATCAGACGGATAGTTTGGTATAAAGAAATAGCCGTATACCGATGGCATTACGCCCAGTAATATCCATCCATCGATACCGAGAGAGTAGGCGAGAGGCAACATACTCACGACCACGGCACCTTGAGAATTGATGAGTACAGATACGGCGAAGAATGCTATGGCAATCGTCCACGGATAAGAACTTACCAAGTCGGTAAGCATCGCCTGCATCTCTGGTTTGTAGTTATCAAAATAGGTGTTACTCATCCATGCGATACCATAGATGGCAACCACAGCTACCATACCATTCTGCCATACGGCATCTTCGATGGCAGCCTTTGGCTTGGCCTTGCAGAAGATGATCATAAGTGCTGCCGAGGCTATCATGATAATCTGTATGACAATATTCATCGGGAGACGAGTCGTTACCGGATTACCGTCTACCATCTTTTCGTAGGCAGGCAGAATCTCTATACCGATCATCTTCAGAACAGAAATCATAAGGATGATGACAAGAGCTGCCAAGAAGATATAAACCGCATTCTTGCTGCTCTGCGGAATCACCTTGTCGAGTGTCGTGGCATGATTGCCATAGATATACGCATATTGTGTAGGATCTTTGAGTTTAGCTTGGAAAACCTCATCCTTATCAAGGTCGACCCCACGGTTCCAACTGTATATTACGGCCATGAGGATACCGATAATACAAGCCGGAATGGTAACCATCACGATCTGTACATTTGTAACATTAAATCCATACGCGATAGAAATCGAAGAGAACGCCACTACCGCAGCGGCGATAGGGGAGCAGGTGATACCAATCTGACTCGCGATAGAAGCGATACCGCAAGGGCGTTCCGGACGGATACCCTTTTTCAGAGCTATGTCACAGATGATAGGCATCAAGGTATATACCACGTGTCCTGTACCGATGAGAATGGTCAGGAAGAATGTCGTAAGAGGTGCCAACAACGTGATGCGGTCGGGATGCTTACGGAGTAACCGTTCGGCAATCTGAATCATCCAGTCCATACCACCCGATGCCTGTAAAATACCAGCACAGGTTACCGCAGCTATAATGATATAGATAACATCAGTAGGCGGTTCACTGGGTTTCAGATGGAAACAGAAAACAAGAATGGCAAGTCCGATACCTGAAATAGCTCCTAATGCGAGAGAGCCATAACGTGCACCTACCCACAAGGCAAGGAGCACCACAAGTAACTCTATTATCATCAATAATGTCATAGTTGTTTAGGTTTTTGTAATAATTGTTTGATGCAAAATCTATAAAGATAATACTATTATCGCAAAAATAAATATAAAAAGAATACCGTCCAAATTTTTCTTCCCTTTTCTTGCGTATATTTTGATGTTTACGCGCACAAATTCTTTATCCGTTATTTTTTCTATACAAAAAAAATATAAAAACAAACATGAAAACAATAATTCTCCTATTCTTTTTCGATTTTTATAATTTTTAGCTGTAAATTTGCACAAACTATTAATAGAATTAACATAAAGGTATTCAGATGAAAAAGCTAATCTCTCTGATTGTTGTATTGATGATAGCAGTCTTAGCACATGCGCAGATGGCTAATCCTGTGAAGTTCTCTACACAATTAAAGACCAACGGGACGGCAGAAGCCGAAATCGTTTTTAATGGAAAGATTTCCTCAGGATGGCATGTCTATTCTACAGGATTGGGCAACGACGGACCTATTTCCGCCACATTCAACGTTGAAAAGATCGAAGGAGCTTCGCTTGTGGGCAAGCTACAAGCTCGTGGTCATGAGATTTCCAAATTCGATAAACTCTTCAATATGAATCTCCGCTTCTTTGAGGGAAAGGTTCAGTTTGTACAGAAGATCAAGTTTACGCATCCCAACTATCATATCAACGGCTATCTGGAATATGGCGCTTGTAACGACCAGAGTTGTCTTCCACCATCTTCAGTAGATTTTAAGAGTAGCGGCAAAAGTCCGGTCGTTGCTGGAGACGCTGCCAGCATGGCGTCTGAAGTTGCCGAGGATATGCAGAGCAAGGATGCCGATGTAGCTTTGAATAAGGCCGATTCTATGGAGAAGGCTAAGGCCGATAGTATGGCTCGTGTGGATTCGCTGGCATCAGCAACACTTTCTCCAGCCGATAAAGATGCCCTCTGGCGCCCTGTTGTCGACCAGTTGAAGGCTTTCGGTGGAAACAATGACATCGCTAACCATAGCATTCTATACATCTTTTTTATGGGATTCATCGGCGGACTTCTTGCCCTCGTGATGCCATGTATCTGGCCGATCATTCCGATGACCGTAAGTTTCTTCCTGAAGCGTGCCAAGGACGACAAGGCCAAGGGCATACGCGATGCGATGACTTATGGTGTATCGATTATTGTCATCTATCTCGCTCTGGGCCTTCTCGTTACGGCTTGTTTCGGTCCAAGCACCCTTAACGCACTATCTACGAATGCGGTATTCAATATCATCCTCTTCGTACTGCTCGTTGTCTTTGCCGCAAGTTTCTTCGGATGGTTCGAAATCAAATTGCCAGACAGTTGGGCTAATCGTGTAGATTCCAAGGCAAGCAACGCCACGGGATTCATCTCGATATTTCTGATGGCCTTCACGCTGGTACTGGTAAGTTTCTCATGTACAGCACCTATCATCGGACTGCTGCTTGTAGAAACCGTGACCTCAGGCAATTGGGTGGCACCGGCAGTAGGTATGCTCGGCTTTGCACTTGCGCTCGCCATTCCGTTCACACTTTTCGCCATGTTCCCAACATTGATGAAGAAGAGTCCGCGAAGTGGTTCTTGGATGAATCAGATAAAAATCGTCCTCGGATTCGTAGAATTAGCCTTCTCGCTGAAATTCCTTTCCGTAGCCGATTTAGCTTATGGTTGGCATATTCTCGACCGCGAAGTATTCTTAAGTCTGTGGATTGTCATCTTCCTGTCTTTGGGCTGCTATCTGATCGGTTGGCTGAAGTTCCGTACCGACGAAATCGGTGGCGACATCAACCGTCCAATGCCTGTACCAAGTATCATGCTCGGTATGTGTTCATTGGCCTTTGCCGTCTATATGTTACCGGGCTTGTGGGGTGCACCTTGTAAGGCTGTGAGCGCCTTTGCGCCTCCTGTTACCACACAGGATTTCAATCTGAACCATCAGACCGTAGAGGCGCAATATAAAGACTACGAAACTGGTATGGCTGCTGCCAAGGCTGCTGGCAAACCTGTTCTTATCGACTTCACTGGTTTTGGCTGTGTGAACTGTCGTAAGATGGAGGCTGCCGTATGGACAGACCCTCTGGTTTCTGAGATGTTATCGAAAGACTATATCTTGATCAGTCTGTATGTGGATGATAAGACGCCGCTCGCAAAACCTATGGAGGTTACGCAGAATGGTGTGAAGCGCACTTTGCGTACCGTTGGCGACAAATGGAGTTATCTGCAGAGTTCTAAGTTTGGTGCCAACACGCAGCCTTTCTATGTAGCGCTCGATAATGAGGGTAATCCGCTTACGGCAGCCCGAAGCTATAATGAGAATGTACAGGATTATATTAATTTCCTCAAAGAGGGATTGGATAGATACAGAAAATAATCGCATCTCTATATAGGGTAAAATCTAAATTATGTTGATGCCGTAGTAGTTGAATTCTTAGCTATTACGGCATCATCTTTTTTATAGTAGGTTAAGTCCACTTTAACGTGACAAGTAGTTATTCTCATATTTGTTATTTATCATAATCGTGATTATATTTCAAAAAGGAGAGAATCGCAAATAGAACATTAAAGAGATACCATATCTATAAAGAAATAACTGATTAACTGATTAATTGATTACTGATTAAAAATGCTACTCTTTCTTTTTTAATTGTCATCTGTCATTCTTGTTTATTTGTAAATAGCTGAACCTATCGATGGCATCTGCGAACCATGGAAAAGATAAGGGGATGTACCATTTTCGGTACATCCCCCGTTTATTTTCAAAATATTATCTTTTGAGCAACCTGAGATAGTAGAAGCCCGGGCAAAGGGTTCCCCGGTTAGCTGATAAGCGAACGGCTATCTTGCTCTTCACCTTGCCTTTCTTGTCAACGAGTAATGATGCAGGAACAGGAACTTCGATATTAAAGAAGCCATCCTGCGATCCCTGTACTTGGCGCGGAATATCAATATCACAAACCTTTACGCCATCAATCTGTAGTTCTGCCTTTCTACCTGCGTCGATGGTGGTAAAACGACAGAGAACGGATAGGTTTTCACGCTGAGCGCTCTTGTTGAAAAGCGAATACTGGATGAAACCGTCTTGAGGGGCATCACGATAAAACTCGTTGCGGAAAGAACCGGAATGAGAGTTGTCGCTATATTGGTATTCGTGACCAGCCTCACTCTGTTGCTCTCCGGTGGCTACGAAGTCGAGCGTTCGTGCCTCTAATGCCTGACGGGCAGCCTCGTTCTGCGCCATGTCGCTCTGTGCATAACCCTGAGGCGTCTGACAATACCAATAGCACATATAACGGGCATGATGAATCGTGGAGAACGGGCGAAGCTGAAGGCGACACCAATGGTAGTTTGCGGCCAATGTGTCATCACGGGATACATCGATGCTGAAGGTCAGCTTGGACGGATCTACTGGGGTGATGCGATGAAGCGCTTCCTTAGGATTGCCGATGAGCATCGGAGCAGATATCAAACTCAACCCCTTGCCTACTGCGCCTAGAGAATGATCCATACGACCATCACCAGCATATTCGTTTTGTAGTTTCTCTATTTCCAACCCTGTTTCCCGAGCATCACGGGCATCCATGGCGGTGGTCTGCGCGCCTAAGAGTACCGGACCATATTCGAAAGATACATAGTCGGTATAGTTTGGACAGGCTTCCATGCGCAAACTCATAGGAATATCAACGATGATCTTATCGCCTCGCTTCCACTTTCGAGAGAGATTGACATACGAAGACTTGCCCTCTGTGATCTGTGAGGCTATCGGATATTCACGACCGTTTACCAAAACGCGATAACCTGCTCCCGTCCACCACGGATGACGAACAGAGATGGTATAACGTCCCGACTTATCGATGGTTAGCGTCGTAGAAGGGGTATAAGGATAATTCGTTGTCTGGGTGACACAGAATTTCTTATTGACCAAGCGACTCGCCGTAAAGAGGTTGACGTAGAGCGTATCCTTGCCCGTATGAGTATAGATGAAATGCCCATATTTGCTATGGTTTTCCATACCCGTACCTACACAACACCACATTCCTTCATTAGGTTTGGAATAGATGCGATAACCCTGTGGACGAAGCGTTGTGAAATAAACATAACCACCCGTCTGCGGATCTTGGGTGGAGAGAATATGATTCATCATCGCATACTCATAGAAGTCGGCATAGCGTGCGTCATGGGTTTCATCGCTCAACATCTCGGAGAGTTTCAGCATATTGTTGGTATTACAACTCTCAGGACCTTCCATATTATCAATATAGCGATTGCCATTGGCGGCAGCCAAGAAATGCTCAGAGATACTGTTTCCACCGATACAAACGGTACGATTCTGTGTGACATCTGTCCAGAAGTTACGAGCAGCACGAGTGTATGCTTCGCCCATAGAGAGTTCCTCGCCGATACGACTGAAACCTATATATTTAGGTACCTGTGTGTTGGCATGTCGGTTGTCGAGGAAAGACGGATTCAACTTCTGCATACCCTTGACCATCACTTGATGGGAGAAGCGCTGGGCAGCCTTGAGATATTCCGGATCATGGAAGAGCGTATAAGCATCGGCAAGACTCTCGTTGATGCCACCATGTTCGATATCGAGTACAGCCTGCAACTGCTCATCAGACAGTCGGCTCACGACATTTTTACTCCAATCTGCCAACTTGCGGAACATCTCCAGGGCGGTCTTGTCACCCGCATAAAGATATGCATCACGCAAACCTGCCAAAACCTTGTGCTCACAATAGAAAGGTACCCACCACTTGATTTTATTCCATTGCGTAAGATCACCACGGAACATTCCCTGCCAAGCATCGTTGATAGGTTGACCGCCGATAAAGCCATACATTCCCGTCGTATCTTTATCATAAGAATCCTGACAATCCTTGAGCACACGAATCATATAGTCGAGCCGTTGCTTAAGTTGGGCTTTCATCCCTGGTTCCTTGCAAGCGGCATATCCCAGTGCAAGGGCAGAGAGATAATGACCGCCTACATGTCCGGAGAGGTCGAAGCCGTCGCCACCCCAGTTGCGAAAGTTGGGATGCTCGTTTATCCAATTTGCATATACACCGGAAGAGAGACCCGACTGGCGAACGAATGGCGTAAGCAATCGGTCGACGTCATAGGAAAGAAGCGTATGGAAATTCAAATCCATAGCTTGCTTATAGGGACTGTCGAGAAGTGTAACTTCACTAAGGTCGAAATGATGTGGATAGAGTTGGCTCTGTGCCTCACTCATCCCTGGTAAAGCGGCAAAAATCGAGGTTGCCACTAATGTTTTAATCTTTTTATCCATATATTATTTATATTGCCACAAGGGCTTGATTTCTATTCTTTTCAGATCATGTTCGGAACAACTACAATTGTACTTTGACAGAGTTGCCATTATATCTTACCGTATGTTCCCCTTGTTGACCAATGACGACAACACGGAACTGTCGATTCTTGAGCATACCGCGATAATGGCCTCGACGGGTCCCTATGGTAAGTTCATGCGTTGACTCATTCCATGAGAAAGGAATCTCCGTGAAGGCACCCTTCTCATAATTATAGTTGTCACCCTCGTCTTCGTATAGGGTAAAGGTACCGTCAGCACCGGGATAGATACGAATTTCAAGATCGTTCCAAGGTTTCTCCGAGGAATACTGTACAGCTGGTCCCCAAGGGAGGATCGTGCCAGCCTTCACAAAAACAGGAATGATGTCTATCGGACAAAGGCGCTGAATGGTCGTACCACCGGTATGACGAGAACCTGTCCAAAAGTCGTACCAATCATTTCCCGCAGGCAGATAGACATCAACAGGAGCGGCAGCCTTCTTGACATCAGGGAAGATGAGATGACCCCGTTTCTGTTGATCCTTATAGGTATACATCGGATCGGTAACAGGTTTTACGAGAAGATTGCGCCCAAACATATACTCATCATTACGGGCAATGGCATTACTATCGCTGGCATAATCCATCACGAGAGCACGCATCATCGTATTGCTATGCTGTACGCAAGCTCCGGCATTACTATAGATATAAGGCAACAGGCGATAACGCAACTGGATGAACTTCTTGATCGCATCATAAGCCCAGTCGCCTTCCTGTCCGAAGAGATAGAGTTCGCTTACCATCGGCGAAGAACAATGGTTACGCATCAATGGCATAAAGGCGCCCCACTCCATCCAACGCGTCTGCAACTCCTGAATGGCCGGATTCTTCGGACTCTGTTCATATTCCCAATAGAAGAAACCTCCAAGGTCTGTATTCCAAAATGGGATTCCACAGAGAGAATAGTTCAGACCAGACGGTATCTGTTTCTTCATCTCCTGCCAAGAAGCCAAGATGTCGCCACTCCACGAGAAAGTGCCGTAATGCTGAATACCGAAGGCACCGCTACGCGTCATCTGTACGGAGCGTTTCTCGTTGTCCTTCATGGCACGCTGATGTTCATAGATACCTCGGTTATGGACGATAGGGAAAGCATTCTTCACACTACGCCATGTTCCATCGAAGGTAAGAAAATCATCGTCACCGGGTTTCTCGAAATGGTCAGGTTCTGAGGAATCTGTCCACCAGGCATCAAAGCCCATCTTATAGAGGTTGGCAAGGTGTTTCCAATAGATGTCGCGAGCCTTAGGATTAAACACATCATACACGAGGACACCGTTGTTACGAGGCCATGTGTCAAAAGGCAACAGAGCGTTGGCAGCCTTGAGTTCAGCATAAGGCTGAGTCCATGGGCCAAAGTTTGGCCATATACTAATCATTAGATGTGCATGATTTTTATGAACATACTTCACCATCTCGTCAGACGACTTGATACGTGGCTGCTGAGGTTTCATCTTGCGCATATCGCCAGGGAGATATTTATCCCAAGCAGGATCGCCCACCTTATTAATATAATAAGGGTTCATGAATCGCATGGCATTCCAGTTGCTGTCACATCCCCAATACTGCCAGTCTTGCACAATACCATCGAGTGGTATCTCCAGTTGGCGGTATTTATCAAGTACGGTAGCCAACTCATCGCTGGTCTTGTAACGCTCACGACATTGCCAATAGCCCATGGTCCAAAGCGGGAACATCGTAGCCTGACCGGTAAGGTCGCGGATAGAAGCGATAACGCCGTCCTGTGTACCGTCACGATAGATGAAATAATAATCGCTACAGAGTCCTACCTCTGAGGTAAAAGTTGTTCCCTGGGCATTATCCTCGTAATAACTTCTGCCTGCATTATCCCAATAGAGGCCCCATCCTCGTTCACTTGTGATATACGGAATGGAGATATAGGTATTACCATTCCAAATGTCGGCATGGCGATTACGTTGTACCATAAGCGTATCGCGAAGTTGGCCCAAGCCATAGATATTCTCGTCTTTGGCAATCTGCCAAGTCTGACTGATTTTATACTTTCCGGCATCTTTATCACCTTGTCGGCGCTCAAAGGTGCAACGGGATTCTTGCATCAACGGTTTTCCTTGGGGGGTGGAATAGTTTACTCGTCCGGTCTTCAGGTCAAGGGCCACACAGAGTTGGGATGATGACAGCGTGATACAATCTGTTGTCTCTTTACCAATAATGCGTACAGCCTTCGGTTTCATGATCACAGAATAACTTTTCTTCTGTGGATAAGCATCAGAGGCAGGATATTTCACGATTCTCACGATAGACGAAGAGTAGAATTGGATAGAAACTTTCACGTTACCGATCTGACGGGTAACGACAGAAGAATTCATCTGATTCTTATTAATACTATGGGCATATGTTGACATACACCCCCAAAGTAGTATCAAGGTTAAATAGATTTTATAGGTTTTCATGTGTGATAATTAAAGTGAGAAACTCTCTTATTAAAATTTTCTTTGCGACAAAGGTAATAAAAAAACATAGAACAGAAAGAAAATAAGTGTAAAAAATATAATTATTATCGAAATCGTGCTATTGATAACGGTATTATCACATCATGACGCCTTTAAAAAATAATGCAAAAGGCGGAATACGCGATTGGGTGTATTCCGCCCTTTTGTGCTGTCATACCCCGGATGGTGTGCCCACCCCTACCATAGCTCGTGTACCCTTCCGGGGTGCTATACTAGTTTGCTGTATTTCCTTCTCCGAGGGTACGCTTCGCGACCCCCGGTTATCTCAGAGGTATCCCCTCCGGGGAATATGTATAATATGAACTGCTGT
>NZ_AUFP01000013.1 GCF_000426565.1 Segatella albensis DSM 11370 = JCM 12258
GTTTTGCAGAATGTTGACTTTCAACATCCGTTTTTTTTGATTCACTTTTCAAAATTTCTCCGTACCTTTGCAGCCGTCAACGTTGATAAGGCCTGCAGAGGGCTCCGAAAGACAAAGCGCGCTGTCTCGAAGAAATCTCGAAAGACCTTCGGAAGAAATTGCTAGCTCTAAAAGCTCGAAAACAACAAGGGTCAATTGCCAACTCATCAACACTTTACACGGAGACCGGTATCAGAGAGGCAGATGACAAAACGGGAAACAAAAAAGATGCAATGCCGTCGAGCATCGCATCCTTGTTATGAACATAGCAAAAACTTATGCTAAAATTGTTTTGATGATTTCATCGGCAGTTACCATGGTTTGCTCACCAGTAGTCATATTCTTCAACGTAACCTTGCCTTCGTTCATCTCATTTTCACCAGCAAGTGCCACAAATGGAATATTCTTAGCATTAGCATAGTTCATCTGCTTCTTCATCTTGGTACTATCCGGGAACATCTCTGTACGTACACCGGCCTTGCGACACTTCTCGACAATAGGCAGACAATAAGCAGTTTCCTTATCGCCAAAATTGATGAAGAGTACCTGAGTAGCATTAACGGCTTCCTTTGGATATAGATCAAGTGCATTGAGCACATCATAAATACGGTCGGCGCCGAAACTGATGCCCACACCAGAAAGTCCTGGCATACCGAAGATTCCTGTAAGGTTATCATAACGGCCACCACCACCGATACTTCCCATCGCAGTATCAAGGGCCTTTACCTCAAAGATAGCACCGGTATAATAGTTCAGACCACGAGCCAATGTCAGGTCGAGTTGTATTTCGTTCTTCATATCGAAGCCCTTCAGCGTGTCGAGAATAAACTGAGTTTCCTCTACACCCTTCTCGCCCATCTCACTACCGGCAAGTACTTGTTTGATGGTAGCAAGTTTCTCATCATTTGTTCCCTCAAGAGCAATGATAGGTTGCAGTTTGGCTATTGCTTCCTCAGAGATACCATCTTCGCGAAGTTCTGCATTTACTCCATCAATACCAATTTTATCAAGTTTGTCCATAGCCACGGTGATATCAACAATCTTGTCAGCCTCTCCTATCACCTCGGCAATACCTGTAAGAATCTTACGGTTGTTGATTTTGATCTGTACGCGAACACCAAACTTAGCAAAAACAGTATCGTAAATCTGCATCAACTCTACTTCATTGAGCAAAGAATCAGAACCTACAACGTCAGCATCACACTGGAAAAATTCGCGATAACGACCCTTCTGTGGACGGTCTGCACGCCATACTGGTTGAATCTGATAACGCTTGAAAGGCAACTGGAGTTCGTCACGATGCATCACCACATAACGAGCAAAAGGTACAGTAAGGTCATAACGCAGACCCTTCTCACAAAGCTTAGTCTGTAACTTCAACGTATTGCGCTCAGACAATTCCTCGTCGGTTACCTTTTTCAGATAATCACCAGAGTTCAGCACTTTGAAGAGTAACTTATCACCTTCATCACCATATTTACCCATCAGAGTATGAAGAGTCTCCATAGCTGGAGTTTCTATCTGCTGAAAGCCATATAGCGCATAAACGCTCTTGATCGTATCAAATATGTAATTACGCTTGGCCATTTCCATAGGGCCAAAGTCGCGTGTTCCCTTTGGGATACTTGGTTTTTGAGCCATATTATTTCTTTTATTATTTTCGACACGAAAGGCACGAAATACACATTCTTGTGTAATTCATGCCCACGTGATAAAGATTATTTTAACTAATTAATTTATTTACGAACGATGGTCTGTGCACGATCAGGACCAATAGAGATGACCTTGATAGGTGTCTCGAGGAACTCTTCGAGGAACTTCACATAAGCCTTGAACTCTTCTGGGAACTGATCTTCACTGGTAAACTTCGTCATGTCGGTCTTCCAGCCTTTGAACTCCTTATATACAGGGGTTACATTGTCGATTTCGTATGGCAGCTCTGTTGTCTCACTACCATCAGCCAACTTATAAGCTACACATGCCTTAATTGTATCGAAACCATCGAGCACATCGCTCTTCATCATGATCAATTCGGTAACGCCATTTACCATGATACTATAGCGGAGCTGAACCAAGTCACACCATCCGCAACGACGCTCACGACCGGTAACAGCACCATATTCATGTCCCAGGTCACGAATCAACTTACCTGTTTCGTCAAACAACTCTGTAGGGAATGGACCAGCACCAACACGAGTGCAATAAGCCTTCATGATACCATATACATTACCTATCTTGTTAGGACCGATACCCAGACCTGTACAAGCACCTGCGCACACTGTATTACTTGAAGTAACGAAAGGATAAGAACCGAAATCAACATCAAGCATCGTGCCTTGAGCACCTTCACAGAGAATGCTCTTTCCTGAACGTAACACATTGTTGATTTCATGTTCGCTGTCTACAATATGGAACTGGCGCATATATTCAATGCCCTCGAGCCATTTCTTCTCTGTTTCCTCAAAGCCTTCAAAATCTGTCCATCCCAATGCTTTCAGCATCTGCATGTGACGTTCCTTGTGAGCTGCATATTTAGCGTCGAAATTCTCCAGGATATCACCGACGCGGAGGCCATTGCGACTTACCTTATCGGTATATGTAGGGCCAATGCCCTTACCTGTAGTTCCCACCTTATTTTTATCTTTGGCAGCCTCATAAGCGCGGTCGAGGATGCGATGAGTAGGCATAATCAGATGAGCCTTCTTTGAGATATGAAGGCGCTCCTTCAATGGATGTCCGCTCTTTTCCAAATCCTGTGCTTCGCCCATAAAGAGATCCGGAGCCAAAACTACACCATTACCGATGATATTCACCTTTCCACCCTGGAAGATTCCAGAAGGAATAGAGCGAAGAACATACTTCTCCCCTTCGAATTCAAGAGTATGGCCTGCGTTAGGGCCACCCTGGAAACGAGCTACTACATCATACTTCGGAGTTAATACATCAACTACCTTTCCTTTTCCTTCATCGCCCCACTGCAAACCCAGCAGAACGTCAACTTTACCTGTGTTCATTTTATTTTTGGTTTCTTAGACTTTGCGTTTTATTCTTCCGCTTCGTGATTTTTCCTTGGCAACTGCTGCACACGCCATAGATGTACAGAGAGAATCCATCTTTTCGGAATCGCCTGAGCCGAGCCTCGTTGATACTTTGCGTCACACCAGGCAATGATATTTCGGTTATTTTCCCACATATTGTACAAATCTGGTGACAGTGGTTATTACTTGCATAGTATGCTTCGTAGAGTGTAACTCCCTGAAAGTTGTGTCGCACCACCAACCGCAATTCTATAAACAATCGGATAGTGTTGTATAGCGTAGCTCTACTTACACGAAAGTTATTCGCGAGCAGAGTCTCACTTAATTGTTCGAGCGAAAAATGCCCCTTTATGCTGTATACTGCATCCAAGATAGCATATCGCTCCGGGGTTTTGCGATGATTACGCAACTCCAAATAGTTATCGAGAATCTCTCTAACCTTGGCCTTTACGTTTTCTTTCATATCACCAGTTCGTTACATAAAACGCACAAAATTACTAATTTTAATTTAGATAAAAGAAAAATAAACCAAGAAAATAATAAATGATAAAGAAAATAAAACGATAATGACATAAAAGTAGCAAAAAACACCACTTTTATGTCATTGTGTCGTTATAGTTCGATCAGTCCTTTGGTTGCTGATTTTGCCATTCGTTCATACACGATACCGAGTTGGGCAAATCGTTGTATGCAGTTGGCCGCAGCATGCTTTAAGCCTACATTCTCTTTTTGTTGCAGGGCTGTGATGGCCTGATCTAGAAACTCGTTGATACCTCGTTCGTTAGGTTCCTGACCTTTCATGAAAAGGCGCGAAAGTATAGAATAACCGCATATCTGTCGGATAACGCTTTCACTTGCAATCCATTGATAAGCAATGGCTGGTGCATGCTTTACGTTCTGCAACAGATTAAAGGCCAATAGTTCTGCCAATTCTTGATTGTGTACGCTTTCCATCCATACATCCACGAGTTCCTCGTCCATTCTTTCTGCAGGCATGATGAGCATAGCAAGAATTTTACATTCTCTGATGTCTTCTTTCCACAGTTCTATGGCAAGTTCGTAGTTCTTGCCATATTCTGCAGCCATACGTTTCAGTTCTATCAAAGGCACCCCCCAGTTGATCTTGTAGTCAAGACCTTTATCACGCATCGACTGTGACCCCGGGCCATTCATCCACAGACGGAATGAACGTTTGATGCCCATTAGTTGGTTATGTACTTCTTCGTTCATACACATGTTATATTAATGTTGCATATTCCTCAGAATATCTTCGCATCTGATGTTCGTAAGTTTCAGTATAGTCCACCTTGACATCCTCTATCTCGCCATCCTTTCCTATCACAGGTTTCATCCACGGATTGATAAATCCCTTGTATGGAGCGATATTCAGTTTGGCATATCTATTCAAGATTTCCTCGTGTAACTTTCTATCCAGTTTTACAGCATATTTCTCTACAAGTTGTCGGGCGCGCTCATAGTCACCTTCACTCTTGATACGCTGTATTTCGGCTAATTGCATAGCAAAGATGTCACGTAGTCGAGCGTAATCATTAATTCTGATGTAATGTTTACCCTTCACCTCTACAATCTCTACGACATTCTCCTGTCGGTTGATATCGCAATCCAAGGCCCAATTGGCAATTAATGCGCGGTTACGCATATGTGCCTCTTCGATATCATTACCGAGTTTTATGCGCATCGACTGTGTAAGGGCGCCATTCATCATATAGGTATAATACTGACTCTTATAGGCTTCCATATCTGGCAACAGTCCGAGCTCTACCATCTTTTTATCGGCCATATAATATAGTCCGAACAGGTCGGCGCGAGCTTCTTCGTTGGTGTTTCCATAAGCCTTCAAAGCGTCCGGGTCAGTACCGGCGAGCAACTGTCCGCTACCGTGTCCCAGGCATTCATGCAAATCGGTATGCAAGTCGTCGGTATAATCACCATACTTATCAATCAATTGTCTTGTGGCATCATCGATAACGAACTCTTCGCGGAAACCATTGCCCTTCATCGCTTTATTGTAAGCCTCTGTAAGATTACCTATAGTTACGCTCTTACTTCCATGTTCTGCACGAATCCAATCAGCATTGGGCAAGTTGATGCCAATAGCAGTGGAAGGATATTCGTCACCACCGAGCATAGCTGCACAAATCACATTGGCGGTAACACCTTTTACCTTTGATTTACGGAATCTTGGGTCAACAGGCGAATGGTCCTCAAACCATTGGGCATTTTCGGAAATAGTCTGAGTACGCTTTGTTGCTACCAAATCCTTATATTCTACGATACCTTCCCACGTGCCTTTCAGTCCAAGAGGGTCACCGTATACTTCGATAAATCCATTCACGAAATCTACAAGTCCTTCGTGCTGGTTTACCCATTTAATAGAATATTTATCAAAATCTCGTAAATCTCCTGTACGATAATACTTTATAAGCAACTCAACGACAACTTTCTGTTCCTCGTTTTCTGCATATTTCAATGCTCTTTGCAACCAGGAAATGATTTTTCGGATAGCTTCGCCATACATTCCATCCTCTTTCCACACGATCTCAGAGAGTTGTCCGTTACATTTCACTAATTTTGAGTTCAGACCATACGAAGGAGGTTCCTGGTCGTCAGCATCTTTCATGTTACCATAAAAGTGCTCTACTTCTTGCTGGTTTACACCTTCATAGAAGTTGCATGCTGAAGTTTCTACGATATCCACGCCGTCAGCCTGGTTTACGCGTTTCGGCATGAAATCAGTATCGAAGATAACCTTCACAAGTTCCTCAAGTAAATCCTCTTTGCTCTCACCCTTTCTTAACGGCAGTTTCCCTTCATCTATTTTCATCAACTCCTCACGGAAGAAGTCCTCCGTAAAGTCAGCCACAAATTTCTCGCAACCATAGTGATGATAAATGCCATTAGAGAACCATACCCTCTTCAGGTAAGTCTCCAAACCTTTAAAATCACTCTGATTGCGAGAACCTTGATACTCTTCGGTCATCACCTCAAGCACCTTTCTGATGCACAAGTTGTATCGACCTTGCTGATCGAACGTGATATCACGTCCATACAACGTAGCCTGTGACAGGCAATAGATATAGCTTTTCTGTTGAAGTGTGAGATTTTCAAAACCATTCAGGCGATAACGAAGCATCTGAATATCAGCAAACTTTTCGTCTGAATAGTTAAAATCATCATTTCTCATTATTCTTCAGTTTTTGGTTTACGTCCTCTTCTCTTTGGCTTTTCTAATAAAGATGGGTGCAAAGCAAGATTGCGCATCTTATAATCGCGCGGTGTACAACCATTAATTTTGAAGAAAGAAGCATAGAAACTCTGACGATTACTGAAACCGACCATATCCGAGATGTCTTCCATCGTCAAATCTTGGTAACGGCGATCAATTAATATAGACATAGCTTCATCGATACGATACTTGTTTACAAACGAAGTATAGTTCATGTGAAATTTCACATTCACGACAGCCGAAATATAACGAGTGTTAGTGCCCAAATCTTCGGCAAGTTTCTTTGCAGAGTAGTCTTTGTCCTTATACTTCTTTTCAAGTAAGATAATTTTAAGGATCTTATCGCCTAACTCATCCATCAACTTCGGACTAACCAATGTGCGATAAGCAGCTTCCTTCTCTTTCAATTCTGTAATATTATACTTTGCCATAACTATATAGATTATAATAAGTCATCCCTTTGGTTGTGCAAAAATAAATACTATTTTTTAAAGTCGCAAGAAAATTCCTTCTTTTTTTTTGATAAATTTTCAATTTTTCTTCATAAGGGCAAAAGATAAATAGAAATATACCTTCACGTACACCTAGAAAGAATTTTGAATACGAAAAATTTCGACTAAATTAGTATTATATTGAAATTCTTTATATACACATAAGTATGAAACAGTTAGCCTATGCGGATATAATAGTTAGGATGAAATTGATTTACGTTTAATTAGAATAAAGAAATCGAATTCGACATATTTCAGTAGCCGGTAAAGGCTACTGAAGATGTCTCTATAAAGAAGTAAATATTTTCCATATTGTTTTATTGTGGATTGAGGGTTTGTTCCTCAAATCGACCATATCTGTCAAGAGTTCCGCGCATTTTCCCCTTTCTGGCCTCGAAGAAAGGGGGTTCTGTACGTAAACTCACATCATCATAAACGAAGTCTGCCACAATGGTATCCTTGCCATCAGGACGTACCAGTCCCATTTTTCCGTCTTTCTCTGCAATTACAGGCATGATCATGAGTTCATCAACATATACGTAAGGCGTACGCAAGAAGTCATAGACAGGATGCAATAATATATTACCTTCATGGTCTCGCATACCATACTTACCGTTTTCCTCGAAAATTTCATGGAATTTCACATAGGTATCCTTGATGCGATGTAAATAATATACCATTTTTCCACGATTGTTAATCATGGCATGCATATACTCAAAGGTATCGCAATAGTTGGCAATTGCACGCGCCAAGACCATCTTAAAGTCACAACCTTTCAACACCTTTCTGTTCAGATCGATATATTGTGCCAATGCCTTTTGCTTACCTTCCAGATCGAGAGAATCAATATAAGCGGTAAACTGGTCCATCACTAATTTTGAGCCTTTCATAGCCTTAATATAGCGATGCACTTGTCGAATCATCTCCCGGCAAACAAACTTGTCGATTTCGTTAACTTCTATCGTGTCGACGTATTTTTCATCGAAATCTTCATGATTTAGCTTCTTCATGGTCTTACTCCTTTCTTATATTTACGCGAATGATAACCTTTTGGGCCAAAGATATGCTTTTTTTTCTGATTGACCAAACATTTTGCAAAAATAACACACAATAAATACCTGATCTCTGATTTTATGCAGAAATAAAGCATAAGAATTCTTTTCCGAAGTCAATGTAAGGTACCGACTTTGTCAGCTGTTCGATGCTGTGTCGGCAAAAACACATGTGCAGGTTTACCTACTGGAGCAGAATGAGGAGATATCGTGTCGTTAGGCTTGGTTAGTTTTGACACATTTTCTTGATGTCTTGATCTAAGTTGCTGAGCGACGGGGTCAGGTTTATGCCAACAAGAGGACATCATAAAAGATACAAATAATAAAAGAATTATAGAATTTAATTTCGCCATGTTGTTAAAGAGTTATTTTTTTAGTCTTCTTGCAAAGGTAGTTATTATTTATGAAAAAGAGAGGTTTTCGGATGAATATATCAACTAAAAAATGTATTTTTGCAGAAATTAATAACATAGGTCAATTCATGGCCTCAAAACTATAATTATGACGCATAATATATCGAAAATGAGAGTACTGTTTATCTGTCTTGGCAATATTTGCAGATCACCTGCCGCCCATGCTATATTTCAAAAGATGATAGATGACGCGGGATTGTCAGATCACTTCTTGGTAGACTCTGCAGGAATTGGAAATTGGCATGTAGGAGAACTCCCGGACAAGCGCATGCGCGACCATGGATATAGAAGGGGATATCGGATAGACCATCATGCAAGGCAGTTTAAGATTTCTGACTTCGACAACTTTGATAAAATCATAGTAATGGATGATGATAACTATCGGATAATCACAGGGAAAGCTGATAATGAAGACCAAAGGCGCAAGGTAGTCAAGATGGTAGATTATCTGGAGCAATATGCTGGTGAAGAAAGTGTACCCGATCCCTATTACGGTGGAGCAGACGACTTTGAATGGGCGCTCGATTTGATAGAAGACGGATGCAGAGGTTTGTTAAAACTTAGCAGATAAATGCGTAATAAATGTTTTAAATCAATAGAAAAAACATAAAAAGGAAAAAAAATCGTTGAAATTGCTGAAATAAAAAATATTTGTGTATATTTGCCAACAATATACATCTAAACTACGCATTAAAGTATACCATGAGACAGCTAAAGATTACTAAAAACATTACCAATCGGCAAAGTGGATCACTTGACCGTTATCTATCAGAGATCGCTCGAGAGCCAATGATTTCACCTGAAGAAGAGGTTGATTTGGCTAGGAAAATTCACGAAGGAGGCAAAGAGGCCGAAAGAGCTAAAGACAGACTGGTAAGGGCTAATTTGAGATTTGTTGTTTCTGTGGCTAAACAGTATCAGCATGAAGGTATTACTCTCACAGATTTAATCAACGAAGGTAATCTGGGTTTAGTAAAAGCTGCCGAGAAATACGACGAAACGCGCGGTTTTAAGTTTATTTCATATGCTGTATGGTGGATAAGACAAGCCATCATTCAGGCATTGACGGAGAAAGGACGACTGGTACGTATCCCACTGAACCAATCAATAGCAGCAGGGAAAATACAGAAGGCTACTTCTGATTTCCTACAGGAATATGGTAGGTATCCTTCTCCAGAAGAGGTTTCTGAGATTACAGATATTGAACTGGATAAAGTTCTTGAAGCTCAGAGTGCACTATCTTACTCAGTAAGTATAGATACACCAATGTCGGAAGACAATGACACTTCGATAGCTGACTCTCTTACCTCTGGCGATCGACGCGAATCTGCAGACAACGAGGTTGATCTACAGTCCATGAAACGAGATATCGGCAAGGTGATAGAAACGCTATTAAGTAAGCGAGAAACTCTTGTGATATGTCGATTCTATGGTTTGGGACGTCCTGAAGAGACACTCGAACAGATAGGTGACGAAATGGGATTATCGAGAGAACGTGTACGCCAAATCAAGGAAAAAGGATTGCGAAAAATAAGACATAGTAAAAGTAGCGGAATGCTACTGAAATATTTAGGATAAAAATATATTATATGACCATTATACTTACGATACTTGCCTACTTTGGCATTCTACTCATCTTTAGTAGGGCTACATCAGGCAAGTCAAACAATGATACATTCTATCGTGCAAACCGGCGCTCCCCATGGTATATGGTGGCATTCGGTATGGTGGGTGCAAGTATCTCAGGAATCACCTTCGTCTCAGTACCGGGAATGGTGCTGACGAGTGATATGTCATATCTACAAATGTGTATCGGATTTATTTTCGGATATTTTGCCGTTGCCTTTGTATTATTACCTATTTATTATAAACTCAATCTTACGACAATATACTCGTATTTAGAATATAGAATGGGAAAGAAGAGCTATAAGACGGGAGCTTCTTTTTTTATTCTGTCTAAGTTGACCGGTGCCGCTGTACGATTCTATGTGGTTTGCTTCATTCTGCAACGATTTGTATTGGATGCCTTCGGGATTCCTTTTGCTGTGACTGTTGTTGTGATGGTAGGACTCATCTGGCTTTACACCCATAAGAGCGGAGTAAAGACTCTCGTATGGACGGATACTTTTCAGACGCTCTGCATGTTTGCTGCCTTGATATTAATGATCTTCCAAGTGATGAATGCTCTCCATTATGACATGGGACAAGCTGTAGATGCAATTATCGCAGATAAAAGAAGTAACATCTTTGTATGGAGCGATTTCATCAGTCGACAGAATTTCGTAAAACAGTTTCTGAGTGGTATCTTTGTTGTCATCGTGATGACAGGCCTTGACCAAGACATGATGCAAAAGAACTTAACTTGCAAATCATTACACGAGGCACAGAAAGATATGTGTTCCTATGGTTTTGCTTTCATTCCTGCAAACTTGTTATTCTTGTCGTTAGGAATACTCTTGGCACAACTCGCAAACAGTTGGCATATTGCCCTCCCTACTATGACTGATGACCTACTTCCTATGTTTGCTGCTTCCGGTAAAATAGGTCCGGTTATCGTTATTTTGTTCAGCATCGGCATTGTGGCAGCCAGTTTTTCGAGTGCAGACAGTTCTATGACTGCTCTTACCACCTGTTGGTGCATCGACATCATGGAACAGAAAGATAATGAAAAACTCCGCAAGTACACGCATTTTTTCATCGCGTTGATCTTTGTGATCTTCATCTTGCTATTTAGAATTATCAATTCTACCAGCGTCCTTGATGCAATCTACACCCTATGCTCATATACTTACGGTCCATTGCTAGGACTTTTCGCTTATGGAATTTTCACTCATCGCGGAGTGAACGACAACTACGTACCTTATATTGCCATCGGTAGTCCTGTTATCTGTGGTATTATCGACTATACTACCCGATATCTCACAGGCTATCAGTTTGGCTATGAACTATTACTATTGAATGGTGGCATCACTTTTCTGGGTTTATGGCTATCTGCCCCTGCTAACAGATACCATAAATTCCAGTTGAAAGTTACTGATGAAAACGACCGTCCAATCGGTTTCTAGTCTTTAGCGCTTATTTTCCGTAAATATTCACTTGGTAAACAGCCGAATTCCTCCTTGAAACACTTACGGAAATAAGCGATACTATTGATGCCCACCATAAATGCGATTTCGCTAATCGTATATTTCCCTTGCATCAATAGGCGTTCTGCATATTGCATCTTGTAGTGACGAAGATATCCATTGGTACTGGCACCTGTAAGTGCTTTCATCTTACGATAAAGTGTCGAAGCACTCATACCGAGTTCCTTAGCTACTATATTCACATCAAGATCACCGGTAATATTCTTGTCAAGGATTTTATTGAGTTGTTCAAAGAAAGCATGGTCACTCTCTGACATTGCCTGTCGGAGTTCCTGCGCCTTCTGCTGAATAGTATTATTATTAGTCTTATTCATTATCTTAGCGATAAGCTGTCTTCGCTGATTGAGTAGATTCTTGACACGACTCTGTAACACGCTTACCGTGAAAGGTTTGGTAATATAACTATCTGCACCAGCATCATATCCTTCGATTTTTGACTGGTCTCCATCCTTAGCCGTCAGCAAGAGCACAGGAATATGACTTGTACGAACATCTTTCTTCACAGCTCGCAACAGTTCATTACCATCCATTATAGGCATCATGATATCACTAATGATCACATCCGGAATGCGATCAAGTGCCAAAGCAAGACCTTCCTTACCATTTGAAGCCTGAACAACTTCATATTCATCTTCAAAGTTCTCAGTAATATAATTACGGATGCCTTCATTATCCTCTACGATGAGCAAAATCGGTTTCCCTTCATGTTCATCAAACGAGATAAGCGTTTCCTGCTTTCTCTCATTCTCTTTTGTTATGGATGAGTTTATCTCTTCATCTAGATGTTCTTCGGCCAACTCTAATTGTTCGTCTATATTCCCACATTGATAGGTTACTGTCGAATAAAAATTATTTTCATCAAGAGTCACTATAAATGTTGTCCCCCTGTTAACTTTACTTTCCACCTGAATGGTGCCTTGATGTAATGCCACCAATTGCTTGACAAGAGCTAGCCCTATACCCGTTCCGGAAGCCTGATGCTTACCATTTTCCTGATAATAACTATCAAAAATATGAGGTAAAGCTTCTGGAGATATACCATAACCTGTATCGGATACCATAATATCTATGAGATTCTTCTTCCTCTCGTGTCTCCGTTTCACAGTTACTGTAATACTACCCACATCCGTATATTTAAAGGCATTGCTGATCAGGTTATCCATAATCATGATAATGATGCCCTTATCAAAATAGGTAGAGATATTACTCTCGGGAGCTATAAAAAAGATGTCGAGTTTCTCCTTCGTGTTGAGTTCCTGATATTTCACACACACTTGTTGAATGACCTTCACAATATTGTCTTTTGACACATTGAGTTGTCGCCCATTACATTGAGTTTTTCTATATTCCAGTATTTGATTAATCAGTTCCTTCAACCTACTGGCACTCTGATAAATGACAGCTAGTTTATGCTTTATTTTATCAGGAATTTCAGTGCTTCTTGAGATATCATCTAAAGGTCCAAGTATTAAGGTAAGTGGGGTTCGGAGTTCATGAGTAATACTTGTAAAGAAGTGCATACGCTCTTCATTGAGTTTCTGTTCCTGCTCATTTTTCTTCTTCTCCGCATCAAGTTGCACTTGCAGACGGAACTTCTTCGTATACTCACGCTGATTTATATAGATGACAGCCACCACGAAGACTACAAAAAGCAATTTAGCCCACCATGTAAGATACAAAGGTGGTTCTATCTCAAGTCTCAGTTCTGTAGGCTCTGACCATTCTCGATTTTTGAATCGGCATCTCACCTTAATATGATATATACCATGTGAGAAATTATGCAGATAAATACGATTACCTACTACCGGATTCCACTTATTATCTCTATCATTGATTATATAACTGTACTCCACCATATTATTAAGAGCTACGTCAGCCTCATTTACCGATAAGACCAGTGAATTCTGATTATGATTGAGCACAAGTGTTTTTTTACCGATCAAGTTGATTGTACTGTCAGGCTCATCACCATTGGAAACGACATAAGCCTGAGTGATATAAGGGACAACTGCCTTTTCCTTCATGAGAATCTGGTGAGGATTAAAATAGGTAAGTCCATTCGTACTTCCAAAATATAATGTACCGTTCGATGAAATTGCCACACAACCACTATTGTAATTACCTTGGGCAATATGATCTTGATAACCATAATTATCAAATTTGCCATCTAGTTCATTATAAAAACTAATTCCTCTATTGGTACTTATCCATATATGATGCTGTTTATCTTCAACAATTGCATGTACGATGGCATTATTCAGATTCGAAGAAATTGTAGTGTATTTCCTACCCAATCGATTAGGCATATATGCGATACCTGCATCTGTAGCAGCCCATAAATGTCCCTTTCTGTCTAACAGAAGATCGTTCACATTATTATTAAGGAATCCACTTTGTTCCTGTAACTTCTGAATAATACGCATCTGCTGATTGAATATCAACAGTCCACCCCCAAAAGTACCGACATAGAGATATCCCTGAGAATCATGTATCATGGTACGAACAAGTCGCTCACTAAATTCGTTATGGTGGGCAACAACCCTAAGGGTTGCCTTGTCCACAATATAGAAGCCATCGCTTGTTCCCACAAACATTTTGTCCTTATATTCATTAAAGCAACGTACATCTGTCTTTTTCTCGAATATCTTGCGCGCTACCCCTCCATTCGCAGGTCTCACATAAGCATTATCGGTAAAAGTACCAAACCATAATCTGCCTTCACTATCCTCCAAAATCGATTGCACGGCTTTTTCCTTTAAATTCACATCAGGTTCTATACGGCGCCCATTCTTAAACAGATTCAAGCCATCGCCATCCGTACCAACCCAAAGTTGGTGATGGCTATCATAAGAAACCGAGAGTACTGATTTTTCTGTAAGGTGATGTTCTACGTCAATAGGCGAGAAATCAATATAGTTAAAATATGGAGCACGGTGCAGAAGTACATTTACTCCTGAAGCATAAAATCCCAACCATACATTATGAAATTTATCCTCAATCATACACCTGATTGTTTTTCCCGACAAATCATTATCACAATATCCTTCATTGAGATATTGAAAAGATGCCGAAGAAGGCAATCCAAGTGTAAGTCCTGGCTTCATAATAGCCACACCACCCTGTTCGGTACATATCCAGAGCCTACCATCACTACCTTGCTTGATATCAAAAATCGTTCGGTTCAGTCTTCCGTCATCAGAATAATGAATAAACTCACCCTTATTTCGATCAAAAAGATTTAAACCTTTGTTAGTACCAACCCATACATTACCATTATTATCTTGATACACACAAAACACATCATTACCCATAATACTTGTAGGGTCTGAAGAATTCTCAGTAAATGTATGTGAATTTCTGTTTTTTGTATCTATCAGTGTCAGACCACCATGAATGTGACCTACTGCGATAATGCCACCGCCCAAATCACAAACACAATCATTAAAGGATTGTGGCACACCCTTAAGATGTGTATAATCATAGTGGGTAAACTTATTGGTTTTAAAGTCAAAGTGGTCAATACCATACCAATAGGTTGTAATCCAAATGCCTCCATCATAGGCAGGTTTTATATCTGTCACATCATTGGTATAAAGTGAGTTTGGATTTTTCTTGTCTTTACGATAGGTCGTAAACTGATCGGTATCATAGTTATAGGCTTGTAGACCCTCGCGTTGAGAACCTATCCACATTATTTTTTCCTTGGGGTCATCACAAACTACGTTTAGCGCATTGGCCACTAATGAATTCTTTGTATTCTTTTTATAATAGGTAAAAAAACTAGACCCATCAAAACGATTCAAGCCTTCTTCTGTGGCAAGCCAAACAAATCCATATTTGTCTTGTGCCATACTTAGAACATAATCACTCGATAACCCTGAGGTTACATTTAAACGTTTTATCGTATGCCCCCATACCTGAAAGTGAGCAAAAACAAGAAGTATACCTATATATATAAATCTTAACTTCATTCTAAAAATATCAAAATTTTGCATGCGCAAAGATACAAAAAAATTCATCATAGAAATAGTTTTGCGGATATTTTCAACCAAATTAGGTATATAAATCGCGCAATGCATGATTTATATACCTACATTGAACGATAATCAACCATGATAAATGTTTTTTATCCCTACCTTTGTATCGTAAAAATACAGGCAAGCTCCAAGCTTCAATAGTCCTAATGACAACATAAAAATAACATATAGATAGATAACATTATTGAACACGAGGAAAAAACTAGCCTCTTAAATTAATGCTCACAAAAACTGAGCTACACGAAATGCTCCTCTACAAAGAGGGGCATTTTTTCGTTTTATATTATCATCTAATTATAAACAGACTTGGAACCATGAAATGCACAGTTAACTGCATCGGCCAACGCAGTTAATTTCATCACCCAACATAGTTAACTGCATCAGCTTATGCGAATAACTGCGTAAAATGGCATAAGTAATTCTCATCATGAAAACAATAAGGATTTAGTATGAATGTGCGTAGTTAAAGAACGGTTCTTTCACAACATCCTTACTCGAACCACTATACTGATGACCATACCTATCGATAACCTTTACTTCGATAACACTCGTGCTATCTTCAAGAACATAATAGTATAGATGGTTCATCAATAGATAGTTGTTTGACTTGCTAATGAAACGATAGCTTACAGACTGAGCATATTTATGATGATAACCAGCAGAAAAAGCATCTTGTCCTTTACTACTGATACGAGTCATCTCATGTTCCTTACCTTTTTCTATCGCATACACTTTCCATTGAGAATCGGCATTAAACACATTTGCTATCAATGTATGCTTACCCTTCTCCAAATTCCAATCGACAGCATAACATTCCCCATTAAAGTCGGTATCAGCCCAAAATAGACTCATCTGGCGCGATACTGGCATAAAAGTACATTTATAGAAACTATCGATGATGCGATTACCACTAAAAGAGTACACATAATATCCGTTTGGCGTTCCACATATATTTATATTGGATTGCCAGATGTTTCCACAAGCTGCACCATGACAATGTTCATATACCGTGCGATCAGCAAAAGGAATCACATGGTTTAAAGCAAAATGCGTATGTCCGCAAAACAACTCATAACCTCCCTTAAATTCATCAAGCATCTTCAAAATTGCAGACAGACGTGATGACGCATAATGTCCCTTTTCCGATTCTATCTTAAGTGGTATAGCCCCTCTCATAGGACTATTACCAAAAGTCAATGGCACATGATAGCATAACACCACTTTTTTACTTTTATCCGTTAATGCCAAATCCTGTTTTAACCAGTTCATCTGAGTATTCGACAGTTCTCCAGGGGAGAAATAAGCTTTGGCACGGTAATATTTCACATCATTAAATACAATATAATGTTCATCACCTCGATCGAACGAATAATCTGTAGGGCCCCATGCTTCCTCCCATTTCTTGGTATACAATGGCACATTGTCTTGGTCATGATTACCAATAACCGAGAACACCTTGACACGAGTGGAACCCAAAGCCTTGCGCATCCCCATCTCCAGATTTTCGTTGAAGCCACCATAATACTGCACGTTATCTCCCATGCTGATTGCATAGACAGGCATACTCTGCGGAATTCTGTTGAGCATCTGCTTAATGTCGGTCATCGTCTCGTCTTGAAAACGAGAAAGATCAGACTTTTGTTTCAAGTCATCCGTCATATCTGTATAATAAGGACTAAAAGCATTTGTCACCTGAGGGTCTCCGATCACGAGAAGACGATAATTCGTCTCCTTGCCCATCGGTAGTTTTTTCAAGGTAAAATCATAAGTACGATGTTCCTTTTCTAATGGGATATAGGCATTAGCTGTAAAATCATCAGCATGCGTAGGCACTTCACAATCGGCAGGCACAGTATAATACACAAACTTAGCCTTCGGATTACGACGAAAATGATAATGCCCTGTACTGTCTGTAAGTTGACAAGTATAGCTATCACTCACCACAACACCAACCATGGCATTACCATCCTCATCAAGGAGTGTCCCCTCTACCACGGAATCGATCTTCTCTACTGGTTTTGGGTTAGGAGTGAATTTTTTTATAATTTTAGCCACAGTATCCTTTGCTACTGCTGAGGGCAAAGGTTTCTGCATATGTGAATCCGACTCTGGAAAATCCTTCTTCCTAAGTCCCCTGATGGAGAGTATACCCACAGTAACTGAAAGCAAGATAATAATAGATGCTATGATGATATTTTTACGTTTATTCTTTTCCACATTGCAAAAATAATGATTTTGGATGAGAAAACGAAACAACACGTCACAAAAAATATATGATTGTCTGCCGACTTTAACAAAAAATCAACTAACTTTGCACGCATATACAGAAAAAAATGAAGAATCTTTTAAAACTTACGCCAATATTCTTAACGTTGGCACTTTTATTATCGACAACACAAGTGTCGGCCATAAGGCGCGACGAGTTAACTAACTATGCATCTTCTCTCAAGGGATTAAAAAAGGCAGAACTTAAGGAAGCTCTTCACAAGTTGATGAACAAGAACAAGACTGTCTTGGAATATGGTAGTGGAAAACAGAAAACTTGGTGGGGATTCTGGTATACCGATCGTATTTCAGCAACCAATGAATGTATCAACCGATACAATGCACATAAGTTTCATTTTATAGGAAAAAGCAATAACGGAAATGCTATCTCAGGTATGAATATCGAACATTCTTTTCCAAAGAGTTGGTGGGGAGGAACCAAGAATGATGCTTATAAGGATTTAATGCATCTCTACCCTTCTGAGTCTGAGGGAAATAGTGACAAGTCGAACTATCCAATGGGAGTCGTTACTCAGGTCGACGAAGGAAAGAGTGTTGAAGGTTACGACAAACTGGGTACTGGATATATAAATGGAAGAAACCAAAAATGTTGGGAGCCTGGTGATCAGTTTAAGGGCGACTTCGCGCGTACATATATGTATATGGCCGTAACATACTCAAACCTCACATTCAAGAAAATGGGTTTGGAGACTATGGATAATTCTCCATATCCTGGACTTAAGGAATGGGCTTACACCCTCTATCTTTCATGGTCATGTCAGGATAAGGTTTCTCAGATGGAGATAGACCGTAATAATGCTGTTTACAACATTCAGCATAATCGTGATCTCTTTGTAGATTATCCTTTCCTCAGCGAATATATCTGGGGCGATAGCACAGAGGTTGCCTTTAATCCTGCTACTTCTATTTCTACAGCCGATGGTGACAGTCGTTATGTTTCTTATGTGCCGACACCATCTCCGTCATCTACTCCAACACCTGGTCCTACTTCTGACAAGACATATCTCTTCCGCCCTGTCGACGAGATTACTTCGGGTAAACAATATCTGATCGTTGTCAACAATAATGGGAAACTTCTTTCTGCTCAGACCGTTCAAGATGGCAGAGAATATGGGTTCCTTTATGCAGAAGAAACGAAAGCTGAAAAAAATAATATGGTATCACTTACCACGATGAATAATGCTTTCATACTCGAAGAGAGCAACGGCGGTTATTACATCAAGGATACTCAAGGAAGATATCTATTTAATGATAATAAACACGACAATTTCAATATCACCACCGATAAGACAAAAGCAAGCACTTGGGCTATACAGGACAATCGTGATGGCACCTTTGAGATTACGATGAACAACCGATATATCCAATTCGAGGAAGCCTATAATTCTTTTGGATGCTATCAGTATGAAGTAGGAATTATCCCTATGCTTTATGAATATGATTCGACTCTCGGCATAACACCTACTTTCTTACCATACAAACATAAGACAGCCGACAATAGAATCTTCAATCTGAATGGTCAGCAGGTCGACAAAAACTACAAAGGTGTAGTAATACGCAATGGTGTGAAATATGTAAACAAATAATAGTCTTAAACGAAACAAGATGGAAGAATTCTTCCATCTTGTTTCCGTTTTATAATTCGATAATCTAACAAATCTCAGAAATCAACACAGAGACTTATGAGTCATAATCTCTAATACCATATCATCGGTGGCACACATTGCTTTCTTACCGATACTTGTAAGATTCTGAATACTTCGATCAACGTCGTTGTCGATGATTCCCTCAACGGATGTAACATGTTTACCTTCACGGGCCAACAAGGCACTAAGCAGAGCTGTACTCACTCCAGAACAGATTTTCAAAGAGCAACTTGGTTTTGCTCCATCACAAATCATACCAGTCAGATTGGCTATCATATTCTTTACCGCATGGCAGACATCTTCGAAATTGCCACCCATTAGATAAGTAATACCGCAACTACTACCAATACTGGCCACAACACAACCACAAAGCGCACTCAAAGTACCCAGACTTTGTTTGATATAAATAGCTGTCAGATGACTGAGCATCAAGGCTCGAACCAACTCCTCATAGGTATTCTCATTTTCCTCGGCATATACAACGACAGGATTCGTGGCACAAATGCCTTGATTACCTGATCCGGAATTACTCATCACAGGAATCATAGCCCCTCCCATACGGGCATCACAAGCAGAAGCTGTCTTGGAGATAATATGGGAAAACATCGTATTACCGAAAATACCATGACTCAAAGGACGTTCCATTGTCTTGCCCAGACAATGACCATAGTTGCCTTTGATACTCTCCTGAGCAGCTTTCATATTATACTCTTTGGTTTTGTGAATAAATTCAATTTCCTCAAGTGGCGCTGTCAACGCAAAATCCCATACCATTTTCAGGTTCAGAAGAATGTCTTTATCATCGTCTTCAACGACATGATCCTGTCGCTTGTCGAATATAACTTCTCCATTACATTCTTCATAGACAAAATTGGTATGTGTACCTGATATAATCGCTGTAGAAAGGTTACCATCAGCCTCACAGGTAACTTCTATATATAGTTTTTCTTCGATATTGTTTTTCAAACAAACATTGATATGATTATCTGCGAGATACTCCTTACCCATTGCAAGAGAATCAGGTGTCAAATCCTTGATTACTTCCAGTTGATATTCGCTCTTACCAATGAGAGCGCCTAAAGCAATAGCAATAGGCAATCCAATCATACCCGTACCAGGTATCCCAACACCCATAGCATTCTTCAGTATATTTGCACTAAGTGATGCCGTAATTTTGTCAGGACGACAACCAAGATTTTCAACAGCACGAGCCGTACATAGCGCAACAGCCATTGGTTCCGTACATCCAACAGCAGGAACAACTTGTTTTTTCACAAGATTAAGTATCTCGTTTCTTACCTTCTTATCCAGCATAGAATTCTTTATTACATTTATTGTGCAAAAATACCACTTTTTTCTGAATACACAAAAAAATAAAGTTACGCTTCACAGCGTAACCTTATCAAGGTCTTTTAGAAATTAATAACCAAACGATTTACTATCCCATTTTTAGAAAGATAAAGATCAGTAGACCAGAGACAATTAAGAAGAACAACAAAGATAAAACTCTGGTCACATTAATAACTATAAGAACTATTATCAAATATAACTAATTACTTTGAATATATTTAAGAAGGAAGAGTTCTCACGAACTCACGTTGACAAAAGTACGAGTAATCTAAATAATACAGAAATTATTGAGATAGTTATAGTTATGTTTATGTGTGGAAACGTTCATTAAATGTGTGAGAATGACTTTTTCTATATATTTTACAACTTATTCAATATTATTTACGAAAACTATGTGATCATCACATCTATTTTAGGAGAACACAAACTGATGCTGGAAAATAAACAGAAAAAAACAGAAAACTTTTGTTACGTCATAAAATTTAACTACCTTTGTGGGCAGATAATAAATACCCATTTAACAAACTATTATGTTACTGCAGAAAATGCTTGGCTTTGATTCCAAGACTATGAAAGTTCGCACAGAAATCGTTGCGGGCTGTACTACCTTTCTTACGATGTGTTATATTTTGGCCGTTAATCCTACAGTACTAAGTACAACAGGAATGGACAAAGGTGCACTTTTCACCGCTACAGCCATCGCATCAGCTATTGCTACACTCTTGCTCGCTTTTATGGCAAAGCTCCCTTTTGCCCAAGCTCCTAGTATGGGCCTGAATGCTTTCTTTGCCTTCACCCTCAGTCAGGCTATGGGATATAATTGGGAACAAGCACTTGCTATCATGCTCATCGAAGGTGTAATCTTTCTGCTCATAACTTTTATTAATGTGCGAGAGATGATCTTGGATGCGATACCAACTAACCTAAGACATGCTATCTCTGTAGGTATTGGAATGTTCATAGCGTTTATCGGACTTAAGAATGCTGAAATCATTGTTCCTAATGATGCGACCTTTGTAAGTCTTGGAAAGTTTACGCCGACAGCCATCCTTGGTACCTTTGGTATCGTGTTAAGTGGTGTGCTCATGGCCCGTAAGGTTAAAGGTGCTTTATTCTTCAGCATCATCATAACAACACTTGTAGGTATTCCTTTAGGCGTCACCGAGATACCAGACAATTGGTTTCCTATATCAATGCCTCAGGATATCTCACCTGTATTCTGTCAGTTCGACTTCAACGGTATGTTTTCTCTGAAGACTGCTATGGTTGTGGTCTCACTCCTATTAGTAAATATCTTCGATACTGTCGGCACACTTGTAGGACTAGCTTATAAAACCCATATCGTACGCGAGGATGGAAGTATACCACACATCAAAGAGGCCATGATGAGTGATGCTATTGGTACGACATGTGGAGCATTTCTCGGTTCTAGTACGCTCACCACTTATGTAGAAAGCGCTTCTGGTATTGCTGAAGGTGGCCGAAGTGGTCTCACATCTTTTACAATAGGGTTATTATTTTTAATTTCCCTTTTCCTGGCTCCTATATTCATGTTGATTCCAGGATGTGCAACCAGTGGAGCTCTCGTTTTAGTGGGCGTGTTGATGCTCGATAGTGTAAAACTGCTTGACTTAAAAGATGTGAGTGATGCATTCCCGGCTTTCATCACGATGATCACAATGGTTTTGTGTTATTCTATTGCTGATGGTATCTGTCTCGGTATTCTGAGCTACGTCATCCTGAAGCTCTGTACTCAACAGTATAAGGCACTTAATCCAACATTGATCATACTGGCCATCATCTTTGTATTGAACTTTATATTTGAATAAAATAAACATATTCCATGTAGTATCAACTGCATGGAATATTAATTTCTGACACACCTAAAAGGCACCAGCCTAGAACTAGGCTCCCACAGTTTATCTGTGGGGCCTTTTCTGTACCTTCTTTATCTTTACGACATGAACTTGAAAAGAACCATCTTATCTATATTCAACAGTTGGCATCGCCGATTGGTACTCGCTTTACTTATCCTTGTTGTCGTCTTCCGGTATATCCCCGGATTAGGCGATTTCTATACACAGTCTATATACCCTTTGATAGCAACTCCACTTTCAACAATCACAGGGTTTATTCCTATTTGTGTAGGCGAAATCATATATGCCCTTGTCATCGGATGGTTTATCTGGTATCCTATCTATACCATCCAGTCATTAGACATATCATGGAAAGAAACCTTAGGCAATTGGATAGAAGGCGTAGTATGGGTTTATGTATGGTTCTATCTGGCCTGGGGACTAAACTATTCACAGAGTAATCTCTTTGCCAGAGCTCACATCAAACCGGCACATTATAGCAAAGAGTTGCTCCAACAGTTTGCCTTCGAATATCTCGATAGTCTAAACGCATCCTATACCAACATCTCTCAAGACAGTAATGCATATCACATATCCGACCTTGCCCGACAGCGTGAGATCGCAACACGACAGCAAGTCGTGGATGGCTATTATCGGATAGAAGAAAAGAAATTAGGTATACACGCACCTTTTAATAATGCGCCCCATGTGAAGACCATGCTCTACACCCCACTCTATTCCAAACTTGGCGTATCCGGAAGTATGGCACCTTTTACTGCTGAATTCACGATTAGTGGAGACCTCATGCCTACGGAATATGCAGCAACCTATGCACACGAATATGCCCATCTGCTGGGTGTTGCCAATGAGGGCGAAGCTACTTTTTATAGCTACCTCTGTTGCACCATAAGCAACGACAAAGCTACGAAATATAGCGGCTATCTAAGTATCTATATGTATGTACTTAGAGCATTAGAAAATGAAGATCCCAAACTCGCAAAGAAGTTTATAAATCATACCGATCCAAGAGTTCTTAGCGACAAACAAACATCTATCAACCATTGGCGAGCTCTATACAGCGATTTACTGGGCTATATACAACACAAAGCCTTTGAACTCTATTTGCAAAGTAATCATGTAGATGACGGTACTAGGAGCTATAGTCATGTAATCGGATTATTGATCAGTTATAAAAAGAATGTCAAATCGACAAATCCGTCAAATTAAAACACATTATCGATATAGACATTATAGAAATAGAGGTTGTTAGATCTCAATAATCCGGATTCCACCATAAGAAGTCATATTGGAATCGGTATAAGCATCCTTTACTGTAAACAATCCCGCATAGATTCCTCCACAGATGCACACCCCTCCATGAGCAAAAATCACGACATTTTCAAATTGTTGTTGTTTAATCTCATGGAAGACATCTGTCACACGCTGATAAAACTCAGGAAACGATTCTCCACCTGGTGTCGACATGGTATCATAGTTGTCAGTCCATTCGTGGAAACGAGAATCGTTTTTCCATAGATTATCATAGTTATCCATCTCCCACTCTCCCATGTTGTATTCCTTCAACCGATTTTCTACTATTGGCTGAAAGCCACAATAATACGCCAACTTCAAAGCTCGAGTAAGGGGTGAAGAATAGCACGCATCGAAATGAGAGATTCCATATACTTTCATCTCCTGTTGCAAATGAGAAAGCGTCTCTTTCGCCTCCTCCTCAAAGCTATCAGCTACGGGTACATCAGTCCATCCATAACAAGTACCCTTGTCTACCCCAACACGAGTATGGCGTACAATAAATATTCTCATTTGATTATGCAAATAAATAAACACTTAATTCGCAGAGTAGGAAAAGTGCCCCACAACAATCGCCCGTATATCCTCCCAATTTGCGATTCATCAACAGATACAGAAAGAGCATCACAATACTAGGCATAAACAACACCCATTCCCAATTTGCAAATGCTGAAAGATAGAGATAGACAACCATAGGAATAATACCTTGTATAAAGATACTTATCGCTGCGCCTAATGAGAATTGACGATATTCTACACGATTCTTAGCCGTCGAAGCCGTACGAGCATAAGGCAATACTTGGATGACCTGAGCTGCAATCAACTTAGCATAACAATCGGCTGCAACAATGAATAAAGCTGTGATCAAATAATAATGACTTATGGCAAAATTCCATAATAACAGGAAAAAGAGGAGTTCATAGATAATGAGTCCAAGCACGCCAAAGGTTCCTATTCTACTATCCTTCATGATAGCCAAAATACGTTCCCTGTCATTTCCTCCACCTCCGAATCCGTCAAAGAAATCAGCTAATCCATCTTCATGCAGAGCTCCTGTAAGCAGCAATCGAGCGACCATCGCCAAAACGACACTCACAGAAACCGACACCCAAAAAGATGACACCAAAAATGTCAGGGCCATAACGCCACCTGTAAGCCAACCCATAAGAGGCCAATGTTCCACCACAGTCTCATAAGCACATTGTGGCGGTTGATAAACACGCCAAAAAGGTAGACGGGTAAAAAAGATTAAAGCCGCCCACACACGATCGAACCATCTAGGGTTAGAAGTATTTAGTGATATTCGCATTTTTAAAATTATTCATTTCATTAATCATATATACCGCCGACTCTACGATAGGATAAGCACAGATAGCCCCTGTACCTTCACCCAGTCGAAGTCCAAGATTCAACAAAGGACGAGCATTCATCAAGTCAAGCATCCGTCGATGAGCTTTTTCATCACCACAATGAGCAAATATAGCATAGTCTAAAACTTCGGGATGCATACGGGATGCAGCCAACATACAAGCTGTCATGATAAAACCATCCACGAGGATAACTATATGTTTTTCGGCAGCCTGCAACATGGCACCAATGGCGCCAACCATCTCAAAACCGCCAAAATACATGATCACACTCTCTACCTCATCAATTTGAGGATTCTTTTCTTTCCATAACCGATATTGCTCTATCGAACGTTTTAGAATCAATCGTTTATGATGAATACCCTCCGTGTCGAGTCCCGCTCCGGCACCCACACATTCATCAAGTGGGATATTTCCGAATAAACTCATCCAGATACTCGAGGGTGAAGTATTGGCGATACCCATCTCTCCGATACTCAAGATGTTACAGTCCTTCTCGGCACAATCATCCACAAGCATAGCCCCTACTTCTATACATCGATTCATCTGTTCTTCGGTCATCGCAGGCTCGTACAAGAAATTCTTTGTTCCCCAACCCACTTTGCGATCTAAAATACGAGGATGATCGCTGAGGTCATAGTCAACTCCCATATCCACTATCGACAGATCAAAATGATGCTGACGACAAAAAATGTTAACACCGCCACCTCCACGGGTGAAGTTGATCATCTGCTGCCATGTAATCTCGCGTGGCGATACCGACACACCTTCATGTTCGATGCCATGGTCTCCTCCCATGAGCAGATGACAAGGATGACAAAGTTTCGGCTCCAATGACTGCTGAATGAGCCCAATCTGTAAGGCTATATCTTCAAGCATACCCAACGAACCCTTGGGCTTGTTTAGATTATCGATTTTCTCGATCAGAGCCGACCTTATCGACTCGTCTGGTTTCTCAATATTAAACTTTTTCATTTTATTTTCACAGGAATTCCACTCACCATAAGAATCACTTCGTCAGCTCTGGAAGCAACATACTGATTCATCCATCCCTCCAGATCTGTAAAGCGGCGTTGAATCTCATTTTCGCTCACCCCTCCACTACCTATCTCGTTCGTTACAAAAATGAACGTAGCGTCTTGAAGGGTAAACCGATCAAACTCGGTTTTCAGAGAACTAAGAGCTTCCTCTACCGTCGGCTGTTCCTTTACGGTCTTGTCGCTATCATAAAAGAAATTCGTGGCCCACAATGTGATACAATCCACTACCACCACGCGTCCACAAACATCATGTCGAGAAAGGAACTTCTCCTCTTCGATATTTGTCCAGTTATCTCCACGACGTTCCTGATGCTTGCGCACACGTTCCCGGAACTCATCATCCCAGATATGGGCAGTAGCAAGATACACCGGATTCTTCGACAAAGAGAGAGCCAGATTCTCGGCCTGCAGACTCTTACCGGAGCGCTGGCCACCCGTGATTAATATGATTTTTCTCATGATGTAGCAAAAGTACAAAAAATATTTCGTATATTTGCAAGAATGAAGCCAATAATGTTTTGCGCGACAGGAAGCGATGCAGGTAAAAGTATCCTTGCAACGGCCCTTTGTCGTATTCTTAGGCAGGATGGTTATCATCCCGCTCCTTTCAAGGCCCAGAACATGGCCTTGAATAGTTATGTGACGCCCGATGGATGCGAAATCGGTCGGGCACAGGCTGTACAAGCCGAAGCTGCTGGAGTAGAGATTGAATCTGATATGAATCCCATCTTGCTCAAACCTCAAAGCGATCACACCTCACAGGTCATTCTCAACGGTCATCCGATAGGTAACCGTTCAGCGTATAGTTATTTCCGGAATGAGGGACGTGAGGATTTACGCAAAGCTGCTTGTGAGGCTTTCGACCGCTTGGCGCGTAAATACGATCCCATCGTCATGGAGGGAGCTGGAAGCATCAGCGAACTCAATCTGAAACGACAAGACTTGGTAAATCTTCCTATGGCCAAATATGCTGGGGCCAACGTGGTTTTAGTAACCGACATCGACCGCGGAGGTGTTTTTGCTTCATGCTATGGTAGTATTGCTTTACAAGATGAGGAAGATCGTAAGCTCATCAAGGGTATTATCATCAATAAGTTTCGAGGTGACATCCGTCTCTTTGATGAAGGAAGACAAATTCTCGAACGCATCTGTGGCGTACCTGTGCTGGGCATCATACCTTATTTTACCGATATCCATATCGAGGAAGAAGATAGCGTGGAATTGGCTCAGAAAAGCCATGAAGCTATGCAAGGAAAGGTGAATATTGCCGTAGTATTGCTCAAACATATCAGTAATTTTACCGATTTCGACAGAATAGAGAACGATTCTCGTGTACATCTTTATTATACGAATAATGTCATCGATATCGATCATGCCGACATCGTCATCCTTCCGGGTAGCAAATCTACTATCGACGATCTTTATGAACTACGCCATAATGGTTGTGCCCAGGCTATCATCCGCGCACATCGTCAGGGCAAGACCATTATGGGCATCTGTGGGGGATTCCAGATGTTGGGTATTGATGTCTGCGACCCAGAACATATCGAGGGCTACATCGAACGTATGCCGGGACTATCCCTGTTACCGATGTCTACGATGATGAATAGCGAGAAGACAACACGACAGGTAGAATTTTCTCATCATGGGAATATTCTAAGGGGATACGAAATCCATAATGGCATTTCATCATTCGATGACGAGGTATCACAGGATATGCTGAACAAGGAAAAGATAGTACATCGTCATCGTGTCTATGGCACGTATGTACATGGAATCCTTGACAATCAAGAGTTTGTAGAGGAATTACTTGCCCCTTATAGCAATAAGTCTGACGAGGTCGTAGACTATCAGAAATACAAACAACAGCAATACGATAAACTCGCTGACCATGTACGACAACATCTCGACATCTCCCGACTTTACAATTTATAACTCGTAAAAACATAGAATACAAATGTTGCAACACGGCGACGATATATATAATTATCCTAATATTCAAATCAATTTTAGCTCCAATATCTGGGGGCATGCGGATCTTTCTGCCCTCAAGAATCATCTGGCTCTCCATTTGGACGTCATCGATAACTATCCGGAACCGGATGCCCATTCATTGGAATCTCTTATCGCTGAGAAGACGGGAATCTCTTGCGATGAGGTTTTGGTAACCAATGGAGCTACCGAGGGAATCTACCTGTTACATGAACTCTTTCAGGATGCCTATCATGACATTCCCCAACCTACATTTGCAGAATATCGTGACTCTGGTCTGCGATTTCGTCATCGAGATATTCAAAATTGCGGGAATCAGAAAACCGTTCATTGGCTATGCAACCCCAACAATCCTACGGGAAAATGGAACGATCTTTCACAAGTTATTGATAATCAAGATGTTTTCATCATAGACCAAGCCTACGAGGATTATACGCTTCATCCTTCCTTACATGATATCGATACGGTAAAGGAGAAAAATATCATCTTGCTCCATTCCATGACCAAGAAATATTGTATTCCTGGCATCCGACTGGGGTATGTGACGGCCCATCGCGATATCATCGCTCATCTGCGCATGCTCAAACAACCATGGAGCGTAAACGCTTTGGCATTAGAAGCTGGCAAATTCTTATTGCAAAACGACATCCATGTATTACCAGATATGCATCATCTGTTGGATGAGACACAGAAATTTCGTGAACAAATCGACCATATCAAGGATTTCAAAACCTATCCTACCGACACCAACTTCTTCCTTATCGAGCACACGAATCACGCTCATACAAATACAGAAGTTACGCTCAAAAACTATCTGGCCACTCACGGAATATTAGTACGCGACTGTTCAAACTTTAAAAAACTATCTAGTCATTTCATCCGAGTAGCAACACAGTTGCCCAAAGAAAATAAAGAGTTAATAAAATGGTTCAAGCAATATCCTTATTAGTAGGATGGATTCTCGACCGTATTTTCGGCGATCCATCATGTATTCCCCATCCTATTGTGGGCTTTGGCAAAGCCATTGCTTGGTGTGAGCATCATTTTAATCATGACAGCCATCGCAAAATCAAAGGAGGCGTTGTGGCTGTCTGCCTCATCCTCGCCACATATCTTCTCATCTGGGGAATATTAGATCTGCTCCTATTTATGATGCAAGGCATCAACCTATCGGGTTCTCTGATGACAGAAATTCCAACGGTTATCGTCCAAAGTATTCTGATATTTTATTGCCTTGCCGGAACCACCCTCATCAAGGAAGTTAGTCTAGTATTCATCAAACTCGACCAATCCTTAGACGAAGGACGCAAACAGGTAGCACGCATCGTTGGTCGGGACACGTCAAAACTTTCCGCTCAGGAAGTCCGCATGGCTGCCCTAGAAACTCTTGCAGAAAACCTTTCCGATGGCGTGATAGCTCCCCTTTTCTGGCTTTCTCTGCTCGGAGTACCCGGTATGATGACCTACAAGATGATCAACACGCTCGACTCGATGATTGCCTATCGCACAGCGAGATACAAGGATTTTGGATGCATCGCTGCTCATATTGACGATGCCGCCAACTGGTTTCCAGCTCGCATCACGGCCTTCCTCATGGTTATAGCTTCTCTGTTTCTGAGATTACGCCATACGCTCCCCATGCATCATCGTCATCTAGTCAAGCGCATATACAAGAACGCATCACGACATCTCTCACCAAATAGCGGATGGCCGGAGGCTGCGTTGGCCATGATCCTGGATTGTAGATTTGGCGGGGCACATCAATATTTCGGAGAAACCATCAACAAACCTTTTATCGGCGATAATCCTCGATCTTTAACAACTGATGATATGCGATTATCTATTCTCATCAACCGTATCGCCGAGGATCTTGCTATCCTCTGCATTCTCCTCATATATATCATATAGAGCACGACAATCTCTCCTACTTCTACGCAAGGTAACAGAAAAACAAATGATTGTAACATAGTATAAAACAGTTTTGCGCAGAATATTGTAACTTCGCAAACGGAATATCATGCGAAATACATTTGATCAACAAAACAAATCATTACAATCATATTACCATGAAAAAGAAAAGGTTTATTCTATTATTATTTGTCGTCTTCATGATGGCAAGTGTGTATGCGCAACAGCGCCGTCCTATCGACTCGCGGCATCCTCTATGGCTCGTACATGTGGACGTCTGGAACAAGGCCGACCCTCAGAAGATCATCGACCAGATTCCTAACGACATCCGACCTTACGTATGTATGAATCTCTCGCTCAGTTGCCAATACGACACCAAGAAGAATGTTTACAAGATGCCTCAGAATGCTGTACGTACCTATAAATCATGGGGCTCGATATGCCAAAAGAATGGCCTGTGGTTTACCTGTCAACCGGCTTCTGGCGGACATACCCATATTCAGGACGATGACCTCGAAACATTCGAGTATTTCTTCAAGACCTATCCGAATTTCTTAGGTTGGAACTATGCCGAACAGTTTTGGGGATTTGATGAAACCAACGACAAGAGTTCCAGTTCACAGGCTCATCGCATCGCTCTCTTTGCCAAACTCGTCAAGATGAGTCATCAATATGGTGGATTCCTTACCATCTCTTTTTGTGGAAATGTATGGTCGCATCCTCTCAACCCAATGGGCATGCTCAAGCGAAACCAAGATCTGTTAATGGCATGCAGAGCCTATCCGGAATCTATTCTTTGGCTCTATAAATATACCACCTCGAGTTGTTTCTACAACAACGAGAGTATGACTATTGCTCCTTTCATCTCCGGTCTCACTAAAAACTATGGTGTACGGTATGATAACTGTGGATGGAATGGTGCCATGGAAGATATCTTTGGTAAGAACCATCCGCAAAAATATCCTGTCAGCGCCGGAATTGGTACCGTGATGGAGCAGACAGCCATGAATGGCGGAGCTGTATGGGATGGACCGGAGCTCATCTGGACGGAGGATTTCACAGAGACCAATCGCACAAACGTTGATGGTTACACACGTCGCAACTGGACGACTTTCCCTGGTTTCCGCAACATCTGGATTGATATGTTCCGTAAGATCATCGACGGTTCTCTTTATATCCCTTCTCGTGAGGAGGTCGTAGGCAAAACGAAGGTGTGCATCGTCAACGACATAAATACGGGCAACGATGAGGATAAATATGCCACTTGGAGCGATCTCTATGATGGACTCTACAAGCAGGATGATCCGCTCAATAAGGGGAATGGACAATGGATGGATAATTTGTGTTACTTTAAGAAGACGGGTAGATATGGTACGATTCCTGTAGTAGAGGAACTTTGCGATGAGGTGGCTCAGCAGATTCCTCTTCAAATCAAGAAATCGGAACGCTCACAGAAATGGCCGACGATAGAAAAGAAGGTGGCCGACTTCAACCAATATTATCCAGAGATTAGTACAGGTGATCTCTTTGTAGAGCGTTTCCGTAATCAACTCGTTACTTACACGCCATATTCATATCTCAACGTCAAGACTTCTGCCGAGGCCACAATACCTTTATTATATAATACTTGTAAACAGATGAAGTTGCATTATGGTAAGTTGAGTTCCGGCCTTATCCGAGAATCTGCCGACCATATCGATTTCTATCTCAACAACTATCGTACCGATACCACCTCTGTCGTTACCGACCAGATCGTCATCGAGGGAGCGTCTTCTCGTCCTTCTTTCAACATGACCCCTCGTCAAGAGGCTATAGCCACAGCAGAAGAGAAATGGGATGCCGACACATACACGTTGAACATTTCCCACAATGGTCCTGTCGACATTCGTATCCAATGTGCGGGAGATGGCACAGAACGACTCTCCGATGAACTTCCTTCTATACCTTTGGATCAACCCGTCCAACCGGCTGCTTTCAATGGGGAGGTCATCGTGGAAGCTGAGGATATGGACTTCAAGGATATCCGTGAATGTGTCCTCGATCCTTATAACCAATATCCTGACGAACGAGGAAATGCGGGCAATGGTTTCGCCGATATGGGTTCTCGTGCCACAGCAACGTTATGCCATCAACTCCATCTGAACCAGTCGGGCGAATATCGCATCAGCATGAGATATATGGCAGAAGATGGAGGAAACATTACCGCCAAGGTGAATGGCTCTTCTATGTCCCTACCACTTGGCAAGACTACCGAAGGCCAATGGCAGAAGGTTACCTTTACGACGCCACTCTCAACCGATAACAATATCTCCTATACCAACACTGGCGCCACTCGTCTGTTCATAGACCAAGTGGTATACACGCCGACGAATATCGAACCGGAAAAATATCTCGTTACCGTGCGAGACGTTGACCATGCCACCATAACACCAAATGTTGACCATGCCACAGAGGGTGAAAAGGTTAGCTTGAAAATCGACCTCGACCCGGGCTATGCGTTGAAAGAGTTACGCGTCGTTAGTTCTGTATATTATAGCATGAACAAGACGATTGCCGTCAACTCGGATGGCAACATTTCCTTTACCATGCCTGACGAGAATATCACCATACTTCCGATCCTTGAGAACACGGCTCTCAACTATCATCTCGACTTTACGAACGTAAACAATGGTACTATTCCAGAGGGATGGAGCGTCACACAGGGCAATAACGAGAAACATGAATACCCTAGTGCGTATAATTCCGGATCACGTACCTTCTCTGGATTCTCCGGCTATCAGGGCAAGGGACTTTATTGGCGTGAGGGAAGTGCAGAATATGGACGACTCGGGGGTTATCCGCTTACGCTCGCTCCTGGCGAATACAAACTATCATGGGCTATGGCCGGATGGACCGGTGAACCTCAATATACGGCTTGCATCACGAATCTTGCTGGCAGTACGTTAGCCACATCGCCAAGTTATACGGCAACGCCGGATGTAGAGCGTAACACTTCTGCCGACATTTCCTCTGCCGAGATACATACTCTTCATTTCAGCATCAACACGGCAGGCGACTATGTCATCAAGTTCATTTGTCCCGGCGGTTTCGCGGAATATCTCCTGCTCGATTGTGAGATTTCACACGACCAATCTACCGGCATTGAACTTGTAAACCGTGAGAATACGGATGAGCATACGCCGATCTATAACCTTGCGGGACAACGGGTTTCTGATACTTATCATGGCATCATCATCAAGAAGGGTAAGAAATATACCAGATAGATGATATCATAAAACAACAAGAAAAAAGGCAATCCATAGCAGGTTGCCTTTTCACTTTCCATCAATCTCAAAAAAACAATTAAAAAATCATGTTCTAATAATCGCCTAATATCCTTCGCGCTCCGCGATATTTTCGGGTATAATAGTCATCTTCTATATCGCTGATTGTCACGCCACGAGCTATACTGGAATGGATAAACTTAAAATCGCCATTTCCTTTCACCTCGCACACGATACCTACATGACCTATATAATGACTATTACTACCAAAGAAAACCAAATCACCAACTTTCACATCCTCCTTATCATCGATGGCGATACCTTCCTGCCATTGGTCACGACTAGAAGCACCTATCTTGATATTCATGCTCTTATAAACATATCCTGTAAAACCAGAACAATCAAAAGAACTCGGTCCTTTACTACCATAATGATAAGGTCGCCCCAAGAAGTCTTTTGCTCTATCCACGAGAGAAGCTCCCGTCACATTAAACAGAGCCTCGAATTCAGAATGATCATAGAAATCCTCGGAATACTCAGGTGCCGGTCCGTTGGTCACAGGATTACCAGCAACGGCAGAGACCGAAACGGTAAGAAAGAGTATAAAAGCTAAAACAATGTTTTTATAGTTCATGATGGTTTCTTTGTTATGCCACAAAGATAACAAAAAAAGTACACTTTTGAAAATGAAAAAATACAGAAATTAACAAGTAAACTTCCGAGGCGTTATAAAATTAAGGGGTATTATTACTTTTTGTGAGAATACCCCCATATTATAACGATTGTGAAAATGGAGTCCTCAAGGCTATTTTTAGATTTAGAGCCTTAATCATATCCATTATCTAGCCACATCTCCATCATCAGACATGTTGAGTAAAGGCTCTGAGGATCACTGGTCTCTATTTTTTAACTCAAGAAATATCTTATAATTATTTTAAAATGAGCAGAAAGAAAAAAAAGGTAGAAAGAAAAACAGATACAGGCTGTATGTGGTCTTGATTGATTGGAAACACAAAAAAAGCGGTATCGCCCCAATGTGGACTGATACCGCTTTTTAAACTATCAACGATTCTTTCAAAATAAAGGTTCTATGATGGTATTGTTACCATCGTATTTTATCTTAATAGAATTGATGCCCATTTTTTCTGAAGAATAAATCGTCTTATTAGCATTATAGACTTAATTCGAATACAACTTCCGCCATACATTTGCATAGCTTCCTTTGATGTTACGTAGCTAAAGTTCACGATCATAGGCAAAGTTGTCCCTTTGATATTCATCACCATACCTACTTTTCCCGAGGCTTCTGTCTTGTCCTTATTATACTCCATAGATCTCGTATCTGGCAGATCGACGCTAAAGCGAAACACTTTTGTTCCCTCGTAATCGGTAACATCAACTTTTGCTTTTCGATTTGATTCTTCTATAACAGAAAATTCGTTATTAGCAAGCATCGCTTCATTATTCATAGAATTGCCTCGCTTATCTAATATCGAGACATAAAGTGAATTGAAAATAGCAGATGCAAGTTGTGGATTGTATTCTTCATCTTTTGAACAAGAGCAGAACACAGTCGAAATAAGGGCGAAACTAATTAGCATTTTTAGGATTTTCATAATAACACATACGGATAATAGCATGAGACCGTGATGATGTTTCTATTTATAGAAATACGAATGAGCGAAATTCTTTCCCTGTCTGACGTTAAAATTACTTAATTGATGGTATTTAAACATAGAATGCCCGCAAAAAAACTTACTTGATTTGAGGTATTTGGTTTGATACATTACGAATAGACAAGGGCAACGCTATCAAACGAAACAATGGATATAAAAAAAGGCGGAATACGCGATTGGGTGTATTCCGTCTTCTGCAAAATTAAATTTTTAATGCTATTATTATTGTTGTGCAGAAACATCGCCAACGCCAGCAGAAAATTCCTGCTCCTTCTGTGCCTTATACTCGATGAAGAGTTTATCAAAGGCAGTACGTTGCTCGTTGTTCATACCCTGAATAGCCTTTTTATAATATCTGTTGATCTGCTTACGCAACTTATATATATTACGTGCAATATCAGCCTGATTGCCTCCATTATTCTTCCACTCTATCCATGGCTTATAAATAGAATCTATGCTCGCTACGAGTTGTGCTTTCATTGGGTCGGCAGCCGTAGTATTTTGTGAAGCGGTAGCCTTTGGTTTGGCTTCTACGGTATCAGGGGAGATTTGAGCAGAATTAACCGTATCGGTAACTTCTTCGTTATTATTGCTCAGATTATTTGCCATCTGATTGATATCGACATTCTGGAAGACAAGAACGGCTACAACGACAATAGCGATAGCGGCAAAACCGATAAGCCATTTCTTCGGAGACAGGTGTACTTCATGTTTGCTTCCTCCATTGATTTCCTCCAAAAAGGCGTCGAAATCCATAAAACGATCGGTACGCCCTCTAGAACAACATTTGTTGATAACATTGTAATGGGTAGTATGCAAGCCGAGGGCTTTCATCAACATACCGAGAGAATATACGTCGGCACGACCATCGATAGAGGCAAGTCCATCACGAATTTCCGGAGCGATATAGCGGGAAGTCTCTGCCGACTCCTTGGTAGTTTCGTAAAGTGTAGGAAGTAAGCGCACGATCTTGGCGCGATCGCCATCCTTGGAAATGATGATGCTATTTGGCGAAAGATTACCCACGATAACATAACGGGTGTGGGCATATTGTAAAGTAGCAGCCAACTGTGTGATGATATTCATCTTCTCATCCTCGGTATGGTTTTCCTTGATGTAATCGGCAAAGATACGGCCCTCTACATATTCCATCTCTATGCATCTACCATATTCAGGGTGCTCTATCAAGGCATGGTATTTCGCAATACCCGCATGGTCGAGCTTACTTCCGCGCTCATACTCTTTCTTTAGTAAATTCTTATATTGTAGATTATCACGATATTCTTCTTTAAGTCCTTTAAGGATGACTGTTTCCTCACCCTTCTTGCATAAAATAATCTTGTGATAGCCTTCTGAAGCAATCACTTGACAGTCCTTATAATTTACAACACTTTCCATAATATAGCTCAAAAATAGATTCTACCAATTTTCTTATCTATCGCACAAAAGTAGAAAAATATTTTTATCCGAACAAATTAAATGCATATAAAAATATATAAATACAAAAAACGGAATGTATTTTAACGTGTTCGATAACGATGTCTGTCTGAATAATGTAAGGCTAACACAAAGAGATAGTCGCTCAGACGGTTGAAGAATTTCAGTATCGTTGGGTCTATAGGGTATTGGCGATGTGCTGTCCAAAGGCGGCGCTCGGCCGTACGACATTTACTCCGAGCCATCTGAAGATATGCCTCCACTGCATTTGCTCCAGGCAGGACGAAACGGAAATTTTGCTTTGTACTAAGAAGATCTATCTGGGATTCAAGATACTCTACAAGGTCTGACGAAAGATGGCGATGTGGTTCACGTCCTTCGGGGGTGGCGATAATACTCATCGCATTCATGAGTTCGTTCTGAAGTGTCATCAGGTCGGCCTTATGTTCATCTTCATCGGGCAGCATCGTGATGGCGATACCGAGCATACAGTTGAGTTCATCGATCTGTCCATTGGCTTCTATGCGCACATCATCTTTTTCTACACGCAATCCGCCAGATAAGAACGTAAGGCCTTCATCACCTGTTTTTGTATATATTTTTCCCATACCTACATATCTTTAGACATCAAAGACCATTCCCTCGTTGGTGAGGTAACTATTAGGAAATATCTCTTGGGCTTCTTTCAGGATAACCGATTCATCATTATAGCGCGCGCTATAATGCCCCAAGAAGAGTTTGCCCACATGTGCATCACGGGCCACAGAGGCCGCATCTCGTGCTGTAGAATGATGATATTTGCGGGCACGGTCGGCATTATCGCTGGCATAGGTAGATTCGTGATACAACGTATCCACGCCTTCGATAAGTTTATAAAGGTCAGGAATATATCTCGTATCGCTACAGTAAGCATAAGAACGTGGAGCATCAGCTGGTTCTACGAATCTGCTATTGTCGATAACATCTCCGTCGGGGGTGGTCCAAGAAGCACCCAACTTGATATTATTGATTTGTGATATCGGCACATGATAGAAATCTATCATATCTCGTTTGATATGCGGAAGGGTCGGCTTTTCGCGAAACAGATATCCGCAAGTTGGCATACGATGCTTCAGAGGGATACTTTCTACCGTGAGCGAACGATCTTCGTAAATGACAGTTTTTTTCGTAGTATCCACGGCATGGAATTCTACACTAAATTCGAGACCTTGACAGAATGTCTTGATCTGTGAATCGAGTACAGGGCCGAGTTCTTTCGGACCATAGACCCGAAGCGTTGCCGTACGACCAAGCATCCCAAAGGTGGAGATCATGCCAATAAGACCAAAACAATGGTCGCCATGGAGATGGGAGATGAATACACAACTGATCTTGGTAAACCTTATCTTAGACTTACGCAGTTGCATCTGTGTACCCTCCCCGCAATCAATCATGAAGAGTTTCTCTCTGATCTCCACGACTTGCGACGAGGCATTATGTTTAAGTGTGGGAAGGGCTGAACCACATCCCAGGATATGAACTCTGAATGGTTCCACTACTTCTGACGCTTATAATCGAAAATTCCGTTCTTGTTTTCCAGACTCAAACTGTCTGCCGATAGGTTGTTAATATCGAAGGTGTCGCGGTTGATGACCAAACGACCATTGGAAATTCGCCAACTGGTCCATGGGTTCTGCTCGGCCTTGACATAACTTTCGATCTTACCGCCCTCCTCGATTTGGAAGTTCTTGTCGATACTTGTCCATTTACCGAGTAAGGTCGTGATATTGATAACTTTATTGGCTATCATCTCGCCATCGCCATCCTTATATCCGATGACGGCCATACGGTCGCCTGTCATGATGCCACCCACGACAGGATCTGTGTCGCTATCCAAGTTCATCAGATAGATAATGGTATCGCCATCGTCTGTGATGAGTTCGAGCGAATGCATCGCCGAGCCGTCTCCCGCAACGCCATAGACGGTAGAATCGTTTTCGTCGACCTCTACTACATTTGTACTATCCCCGGCAGCCGAAAGTACGGCCCGTTTGGTTCCATTACCATTGCAACTCGCCATGGCGATGACCATGAGCGCTATAAATGCATATAGTATCTTCTTCATCGTTCTTTATTATTTCTGGTTATTCTTCTCTTGTTGTTTTGCTTCATCCCAGAGGGCGTCCATCTCTTCAAGACTACTCTCATTAAAGTCTTTGCCCATCTCCTTCAATCGTTTCTCTACGTGGTTGAAACGACGGATAAACTTCTGATTAGTACTCTCGAGGGCATTGTCAGGATTCAGATGATACAGACGGGCTGCGTTGATGACGCTGAACAGGAAGTCGCCCAATTCTCGTGTGGAGCGTTCTTTATCGCCTTTGCGAAGTTCTGTTTCGAGTTCGCCCATCTCCTCGCGCACCTTATCCCATACATCATCCTTATCTTTCCAGTCGAAGCCCACGTTACGAGCTTTATCTTGGATACGATAAGCCTTGATAAGCGAAGGGAGCGAGTCTGGAACGCCGGAGAGAACCGTCTTATTGCCATCACGTTCTTTCTGTTTGCGTTGCTCCCAAGTTGATTCTACCTGAGCGGCCGTCTCAGGATTAGACGCATCCACCTCTTCTTCGTCGCGATAAACTACCTGCCCGCGAGCATTGATCTTGAGTTCCGGATTCGTGACATACCAGTCGCCCTCTTCGTTCCAATTGATGAAATCATGGCGAAACATCAACTTATCAGCCTGAGCGTTGCATACATCAGCAACATCGAATCCATCTTGTTCCTCGCCAAGTATGCTATAGAACAGCACATGCTCCGACACATCACCTAACTCTTTGCAGATATTCCTCATATCGTTCTTCATCAGAGCATCGCAAAGTTCAAAGGTTTCTTCTATCGTGTTAGGGCGCAAACTCTCAAAGGTTTGCTTCTTGTCCCAAGGGCACTCTTTCCTCAGTCGCTCCTGAACATCAAGTAATCGACCGAAAGCCTTCAGTTTCTCCTCTTTTGAATGTTTTTTCATGCTGCAAAGATAATAAAAATATGTGACTTCCGCCGTCACGGGTATGATTTTTAGGAAATCTTATATCTTACTTTCCCAGCCATTCTTTAAGTTGTGGGGCTCTATCGCGGCTGCACATCACATCGGTTTCCGGATAATATTTTAGTACAACACGATATTTTCCTACGAAATGGGTCTTCAGTCCACCTATTGCGTCGATATGCAGGATATATTGTCGACTGACGCGGAAGAAGTCATCTGGGCACAGTTCGCGTTCTACCTCCTCGAGGGTCTGTGAGATGCTATACCATTTACCATTTTTAAGATAGATACGCGTGTCTTTGTTCTCGGTACAGATGTGGCTGATGTCGCACACGTTGACAACCAAGAATCCATCCTTATAGGCTACGAGAAAGCGCTCTCGATATTTCATCTGATGTGCTTTCATCTGTTGCATGAGCATCTGGAGGCCCTCATTGGGCAACCGCATCTGCCGTATTCTTTCCATGACGGCTCTCAACTCTTCTGCGTCGACGGGTTTCATCAGATAGGCCAAACCGTTATAGCGAAAGGCTTGGAGGGCGTATTCGTCGTAAGCGGTCGTGAACACAAGTGATGTGGCGGAACTCATCTCGCTTAACGCGTCAAAGGCTATGCCGTCACTCAGACGAACATCCGAAAAAATGATGTCCGGGGCTTGATTGCCTTGATGGATATGCAACCATTGGCGGGCTTCCACTACCGATTCCAATGGTCCTTCTATCTCGAGGGTACAGTCATACTCCAGCAAGAGTTTCTGCAGACGGTTGAAATTACGAAATTCGTCTTCGATGATCAATATCTTCATAATACAGGTCTTTTTACGGTAAATGTCTGGTCGTTGTCGACAACCTCTATCTCTCTGCCAAAGAGCAACTGATAACGCTCACGAAGATTAGAGAGACCTAAACCCGTTGAATCAATGTTAGAAGATAGTGGCTGTATCTTATTGCTAATCAACAGATAGCCGTCACAACTACGAATATCGACGACCAGCGGATGTTTCAGCGAATGCGCATTGTGCTTGATAGCATTCTCCACCAACAGTTGGATGGCAAGTGGCGGTAACATTCCAGACCGCTCCTCGGGGAAGTTCACCTGTATGGCCTTGCCAAATCGCATCTGAATCAATTCTTCATACGAGTGGAGCATCTGCAATTCTTCATGCAGAGACACAAGATGGGTATTCATGTTTACTTATTTATAGCGGTATACACGCGACAAACTATCCAAAAAGGCGTGCGCATCATTTGTACTTTCGTCGATAAGATCAGAGAGAATACTGAAGTTATTGAAGAGAAAAAGCGGCTCAACCTGACTTTTGAGCGCTATGAGCGAAGTTTGCAGATTGACTTCTTTCTGTCGGGCATTCTCCATCTCCAATTTATGCCGTCCTTCCATTTGCAGGCGATAAGCGCGCTGAAACACAATATTGGCATGAACTCCCGAAATAAAGGTGGCTATAAGACTGAACACATAGACTGACGCCACATATTCCTCATGGGAGATGTCATCGATTGAGGCGTAGAGGGAGGCTACCAACGTGTTCACAGCCAACAGCAACAGAGAATACAAGAACATCTTGCCCAAATAATGCTCCAATGGCTGAAAAAGATAGATGAACAGGCGGTTGAGTACAAGCGATATACCGATAAACACAACCATTGAGGAACAATCGCGCACAAAGTCCATGACTTGGTAATGGTCGCCAAACACAGGTTCCTGAGATATGATACTGAAATAGCCATAACTCAAGACCATGGCAATGAGCCAAAGTTCAAGAAGCAATAATATGTCGCGCCAACTGGCGCAATATTTTTTTTCATTTCCATATGACAAAGATAATATAAATCAAAGCGTGATACAAATCTTTTATCTTTTTTATTATCGATTTCTTGTTGTAAAGGTAATCATTTCATATCTTCCTACCCCTTCGCATATGACCGAACTGTAGAAAAATACGTTTCAACAGTCATTTTATACGATTCAGTCATTTTTATGAGTGTCATAGGCTTCTTACATCGTAACTTTGCCGACGAAAATTCAGAATTAAAAAAATGAGAAAGAGTATCGTTATAATATTAAATATCGCATGTATTCTTTTGTTTACAGGATGTAACTATCAAGAGAACAAAAACGAAGCAGAGAGTAAAACAGAGACGATGAGGGTAACAACACGAGATGTCACCCTCACAACTGCATATTCTGCCACCATGCGAGGACGACAAGATATTGCAGTTTTTCCACAATTAGAGAGCAAAATCGTAAGACTCTTGATAGAGGAAGGCCAGTCTGTGAAGATTGGTCAACCTCTTTTCATCTTAAACCAGGTGGCACAACGTGCTGCGCTCAACACGGCCATCGCCAACGAGCACGCGGCACAAGCGGCCCTTGCCAACGCTCGTCTCACTTTTGCCGGGAAGATGAAATTGTATCAGAAGAAAATCGAGTCGGCCTTTACCATCGCCCAGACGCGCAATCAGGTAGCACAGGCCAAGGCTCAATGGGAACAGGCTCATGCCGAAGTGGTAAACGCTAGGAACAGTCTGTCGTATACCGTGGTGAGAAGTCCGTCGGCTGGTGTCATCGGCTCCCTACCTTATAGAGTCGGAGCCTTAGTGTCGCCCACCATGACAACACCTCTTACATATGTTTCCGACAACGCAGAGATGATAGCGTATTTTTCCCTCAACCAAGACCAGCTATCCTCTCTACTTCGCAAATATGGCAGCAAAGAGAAGGCGCTCAAAAAAAAATGCCTGCCGTACGCTGGCAAATGAATGATGGGTCTTGCTATGCTACTCCTGGGAAGGTGATAACCATCAGCGGATTACTTGACCAGAATACCGGTAGCGTGAGCGTACGGGCTGTCTTTGACAATAGTAACCGACTTTTGCTGAGTGGGGCCACAGGCAACGTGCTGATGCCTACCACCTTCAGAAACGTAGTGGTGATACCACAGACAGCCGTAAGCCAGTTGCAAGACAAGTTGCTGGTGAAAAAAGTCATAAATGGCAAGACGAAACTTACCGAGATTAAGGTATATCCACAGAACGACGGCAAAAACTATATCGTGCTGAGCGGTCTGAAAGCTGGCGATGAAATCATTAAAAACTAAAGAATCATAAAACTGAAGACTTTTATCGAGCGCCCGATATTCTCAGCCGTTATATCCATTCTCATCATCCTCATGGGACTTGTTTCCTTGTTCCAGTTACCTATCGAGCAATTCCCTGATATGGCTCTCCCTACCGTCAACGTAATGACGACATACGCGGGGGTCAATGCCGAAACCGTAATCAAGAGCGTGATAACTCCTCTGGAGGAGAGCATCAACGGTGTGGAGGGTATGACTTATATGACCTCTTCTGCCTCTAACACAGGAGATGCCAGCATTACCGTATATTTCAAGAAGGGCGTCAATCCTGATATGGCGGCCATAAACGTGCAAAACCGTGTACAGGCGGCGCTTGCTTTGATGCCTGCTGAGGTTACCCGACAAGGTGTAACTACCGAAAAGGATCAAAGCGGAGAACTTATGACGATATCATTATATTCTGATAATAAGCAGTTTGACGAGAATTTCATCAACAACTACATGAGTATCAATATCATCCCGAAATTGAAACGTATCACGGGTGTGGGCAAGGTAATGATGTATGGTGGAAACTATAATATGCGCCTATGGCTCAAACCTGATAAGATGGCTCAATATAAGTTGGTTCCTGAGGACATCTCTACGGCTTTGGCCAATCAGAATATAGAGGCTGCCACAGGTGCTTTTGGCGAGAACCATGACAACACCTACGTCTACACGATGAAATACCGGGGCCGTTTCTCTACGCCGGAGCAGTTTGCTAACATCATGATCAGGAGTAAGGCGGATGGACAGATTCTTCGTCTTGGCGATGTGGCCCGCGTAGAAATGGGAGCTGACTCTTACAACTATACCAACGCCGTGGATGGGCATCCTGCGGCCATCATGATGATACAACAGACATCGGGAACCAATGCTTCGCAGATCATCAAGGAGATAGACTAGGAGATGGAGGTTATCGCGAGAAATTTGCCTGAGGGTTTGCTTTTCCAAAGAATCAACGATGCCAAACAATATCTGGATGCCAGTATCAATACCGTGGTAGAGACTTTGATAGAGGCTATCCTACTGGTGATCCTTGTGGTATATGTGTTCCTACAGGACATTAAGTCGACACTGATTCCGACGATAAGTATCATCGTGTCGCTCATCGGTACTTTCGCTTTTATGCAGATGGCTGGATTCACGCTCAACCTGCTCACACTCTTTGCCCTCGTGCTGACCATAGGAACCGTGGTAGGCGATGCCATCATCGTGGTAGAGGCCGTACAGGCGAATTTCGACAAAGGTTATCGATCGCCTTATCTGGCTTCGACCGATGCCATGCGCAATGTGGCGATGGCCCTCTTCACATCCTCTGTCATCTTCATGGTCGTCTTCATCTCGGTAAGTATGATCGGGGGCACGTCGGGAGCTTTCTATCGCCAGTTTGGTCTTACCATGGCTGCTGCCATCGGTATCTCGGCTCTGAATGCGTTCACATTATCGCCTGCGCTTTGTGCCCTTCTGTTGCGCCCTTATACCGACGAGAATGGTGTGGAGAAGCAGAATTTTGCGGCACGTTTTCGTCATGCTTTCAACGCGATTTTCTCCGTGGTGAGCGCTAAATATGCGCATATTGCCTTCCGATTTATGAAGCACAAATACATCTCCTTGGGGATTGTGGCGGCAGCCATTGGTCTGTTGGTAGTCTTGGTTAGGATTACGCCGATGGCTCTCGTTCCCGATGAGGATACGGGTATGCTCTACGTAAACCTGAACACCAAACCGGGTACGTCGCTCAGCGAGAATGCGAAGTCGCTGGCGCAGATGGATAGGATTCTTCGAAACATTCCGGGTATTGCACATCAGGCGATGACAAAGGGTTATTCGTTTACGGGTTCGGGTAGCAACTCGGGTATGTTCTTTGTACCGCTCAAACCGTGGGAAGAACGTGGTAAAGACGAGAGTATAACGGCTATCACGGAGAAAATCAACGAGGCTGCTAAGGGAATCGATGGCGCACAAGTCATGGTGATGTCGCCTTCGCTCATACCGGGATTCGGAACCTGCAACGGTTTCGACTTGAACTTGGAGGATAAGAATGGTGGAAGCATAGAGAGATTCCAACAGATAAAGTATCGGTTCATAGCGGAACTAAGTCAGCAACCTGAGATTAGTATGGGCTATTCTGAGTTTAGTGTCGACTATCCGCAATATTGGTTGGATATCGATGCAGCGAAATGTGAGCGTGCGGGTATCTCGCCAAATGCGATCTTACAGACGATACAGGGATATTATGGTAGTAGTTATATCTCTAACTTCAACCGATTCTCTCGCTTGTATAATGTCACGATGCAGGCTGAACCTGATGCGCGTGTAAACGCAGAATCACTCAATAACATCTATGTCAGACTGGAGAATGGAGAGATGTCGCCCGTGGCTCAATATGTGAAGCTCACTCGGACACAAGGCCCACAGAGTCTGTCGAGATTCAATATGTTCAATAGTATCAACGTGACGGGTACTCCGTCGGCGGGTCATAGCAACGGACAGGCTATGGAGGCTATTGAACGGGTGGCCAAGAAGACACTTCCGTTGGGTTATGGCTATGAATATGGCGGAATGTCGCTCGAGGAGAGTAAGTCGAAAGGGAACTTTGCGCTCGTCTTTGCCCTGAGTCTGCTCATCATCTATCTTGTGCTGGCATCGCTCTATGAGAGTCTCATCTTGCCTTTCGCCATCATCTTGGCGGTTCCTGTGGGAATACTTGGCAGTTTTGTGATGGCTCAACTTCTTGATTTCCAGAACAACATCTATATGCAGACGAGTATCGTACTTCTAATAGGATTACTTGCCAAGACTGGCATTCTTCATCATCTTCCAATGGCTTGAGGAGAGGTTTCATCTTCATAGGTAATTGATTGGCATTCGATGTTTTTTTAAAAACCGCCAACACTCACGTGCTAACGGTTTCTTTCTTCCCTCACTCGAGAAGTTCTAATAACGTTTGTTCAACGTTACATTATGACGAGTTTATGTGCTCTATTGAGCACATGCAAAAGTAGTAATATTGCGACGAAACGCCAAATGTTTTTCCAACTGTTTTCGCCGAAAAGCGCATAAATTAACTATATTTAAACTTACAAGACTTATAAAGGCTTTCCCCGTTACTTACAACTGAGAGAACCGTAAGAACGGGATTTCATGCCGGTACAATAGTAAGGGTATATCCCCAATGGGTATTGTTAGAGCTGATGTTGATGGGAGGCGAGATGCTGCAAAGAAGATAGATTTGGGCTTCGTAGAGAAGAAGTAGATTTGGGGGAGATGAGAATGAACTAATCCCTGAAATTTATCTCTTACTTCAGTTACTTCAGTTTTCAGTTAGTTTTTTGAGGGGTATAACTTTATACTTTTTGCGAAAATGTCTGACAGATATTTTTCTTAATTAATTATATTATATAAATAAGAGAAAAATATATACAAATTGGAAAATCAGAGAAGAATCACTACCCCGAAAAACAACTGAAGTAACTGAAATCTGAAGTAAATATAATATTAATTTTAACGTAAAACTCTGATTATCAGCAATTTATATGGATTCTATAAAATATGATATCACAGAAGCCTCTTCTCCTATGATGCCATAACTCGGTAGGCAGGACCTTAAGATACTCATTATCAAGCAGTTAAGTATAAAATCGCACAATAACGTATAACAACGTATCATCGCTATTTCAGAATGTTGTATCTTTGCAAATGTCATCAGGAAACAAGGCGACGTCCACCACCCCGTCCAGAAGGAATCCCGAATGCTAAGACAGAGACGTCTGTACATAGCACGGGATGCAACAGAAGAATTCTACCGGCCTTACTTAGAAGTTTCTTCGTCCTTCTTTCCGAATTCTTGCTGATAGCCTTCGCTTGTGACGATGGCATGGATGTTGTCAGCATTCAATTCTACGAAGACCTGATCGAATGGGTTAATGACGATACTTGGTAACGGTTTCTTCTCCTTACCGTTCTGAGTCGACGCAGCATACATCTGCTCGTTGATGGCTATGGCATCATTGAAACTCATCAGTTGGACACGGGGACGCTTGCCACTGGCCTTGATATTAGGCTCATGCAACAGAGAACGAAAATCGGTATACATCTGGAAAACAGGGATGTCTTCTCTCATCAACCAATTGAATGAGATCTGGGTGCCCTCAGGCCATTTCTCCATGTTTTCCCCAGTATCCGGATTCTGTACGATTTCTGGTTCCTTGTTGGCCATAAAGGGTACGATAAATGGGGAATGACAAATGGTAAAGGTCAGCAGATTGGCATATTGTGGGTCTTGATAGTTCTTTGGAAATTCTTGTATCAGACCTTTCAAGAATGCATTCTCACAGGGTTTTGAGAGGTCGTTGGGGTTAAATGACGGTATATTGGTGACGACGGCAAAACGACTGGCATACTGCAAATCCTTCAGACCGCTGATTTGGATGGTGACGAACTCGTCTTTGCCTCGATGCACGGTTACTCCGGTCGAGGTTTCGATATACACAATCTCGCATCCTTCTGTATGGTTAGGCACGCAAAGGCGCACTTTCTGGCCCTTCACGATTTCGCCATGTACCGTTCCTCTCACTTCGATGTCGCTATCCGACAACTTACGGGCAGATTCTATCATAAGGGTGAAAGGTTGTCCGACGATATGCTCACGGAAAGGAGCTTCTATGTCTTCCACCTTATTATCAATGTCCATATCAACCATTGCTGGTCTCTCGACAGACTTTTCCGACAGTTGTTCTTCTGATTTGTTTTCCGCAGTATGTTCTGTGTTATTCTTTTTCCCAAAAAGTTTATCAAAAATGCTCATAATTAGTTATTTTTCATAAATATTTCTTCTTCATTATAGTGCAAAAATAGCAAAATTAGGCAATCTAACAAAATATTTTCTAAAAAAATTCGAAAATTTGCTTTGATATTTGATTTAATTTATTATATTTGCCACAGAACATTTATTATTTTATTACTACTTATTCATACGCATAACATCTTGAGAATTAAGATAAAAGAGTTCCAGGGTATATTAATATTCGCAATGATTATTACTTCAGGATGCTCCAATGATGATTCTTACACACTGGAACCAGACATAAACATCCCTGTCGCCTTCAATACTTATGTTGAAGGGGGAAATAATAGTTCGTCTATTTCTACACGCGCAGGAGAAGTTGCCCCTGTTGGAGCAATTCAAAATGTTGATCGGCTACAGCAATATGGATTCGGTGTATTCAGTTACTATACCGAAGAGAATAATTATGCTGGCAATACTAGGGCTAACTTTATGTGGGATCAGAAAATAGTATATAGTAACGGATGGACATATACGCCGTTGAGATATTGGCCTACGGAATCAACGAGGAATTCTGTTGTTGTCCAGAATTTACTTTCCTTCTTTTCTTATGCGCCATTTTATGAAGCCTTGGGCGGAACGGCCTGTGATGTCACGGGAAATACCAATGCTGTAAGCGCGCAGAATTTTATGGTGAAAACGGGGGCTAACAATGGGATTGTCGCCATCACCAATAATAATTATGCTGGTGACCCTCTCGTCTTGTATAAGGTTGCGCAAAGTCCATCTGAGCATGTCGATTTGCTTTGGGGTGTCGTTCCGTCTGGAACAACATCGTATCAGGACGCAAGTGGCAACACGGTGGCGCTTACGCCTGGTAGACCTTATGCCAACATGAGTCAACAGTCGCGTAATAGTAATGTGAACTTCCACTTTAAGCATGCGCTCATGCGTATCGGTTTGAATGTGCAATGCGACTATTCGGGTACGGGGGATGATGCGGAGAATGGTATACAGACTTTGTTCTTGTTTAAGGAAGCTTCCATCAGAATCAATACGCCAAATTCGGCTACGCTTAATCTTAACAATACGGTGGCTAACACGCCATTGTGGCAGAATATCGGCTATCAGACCATTGTGGGCGAAGATGATGAGACGGCTGTATTTGGTAGAGGTAAGACGACGTTGCATATCGATAGTGCGTTTATCTCGCCTTCTTTGCGTGACTTTGATTATGGGAGCAATTCTCTTACTACTGAGGAGAAGAATAGTAAGTGGAGTTTTGCTTATACGAATAAGGAGAATACGAGGAATTTGCTTAAGGATGTTGCGGTAGGTAATTCTTCTGTTCCGGCATATTACATGATCATCCCTGATACTTGTACTCATTCGCCAAGAACGGTATTGGAAATTTCGGCCACGTATTCTATCCAGATCCGTGACCCTCGACTGGTGCTCACGAATGGGTTTACCAGACAATTGATTACACGAAACTCTACACTCGTACTGGAGAAATTCCAGGCGGGTAAAGCTTATACTATTAATATCATTCTGAGCAGGAACAAGATGGAGTTCAAGGTTTCTTGTGATGATTGGCAAGAGCCTATCAACTATAATCCTGATGTTGATCTTTGGGCTGAAACTACGCCTGATTATATCGACTTGCATCCGAATATCGGTTATCTCCCTTATGTCACTCCATGGGATAATGAGGCTAGTAATCGTTCTTTGGATTTGCATCCTCCTGTTGGATATTCTAATTCTGTTGAACCGTGGGAGAACGATCCTATTAGAACTATTGATTTTAAATGATGAATATACGTTTCCGACATATCCTATACGCGACAATGATGATATCTCCTTTCTTGATATCATCTTGTTCGGATGAGTTGTCTGCTGAGGGCAACAAGAATCCTGGCAGCATCTATTTCCGTGTATCTACATCGCAACTCGATGACCAATCGTCTATGACCCGTTCTTCGATTGGTGAGGTCAATAATTCATTACCAGTTGCTTTCCAGGGATCTACGGGGCATACTGGGAATGTGTATCTGCACGAAAGTTGTTATGGGCAGATCGATAAGGGATTGCGAACTAGTCGACAAGATACACGTGGTAGTATCATCACCAACGAGAATTTGTCAACTTTCAGGGCGTGGGGATATTATTCTGATCATATTAATGAGGAATCTACGGATTCTATCTTTAAGAGACTCGATATTACGAAGAGTACCACTACAACGACGCTCTGGAGTAGAGCTTATGCGTGGCCTAACAATCACGAATTTTATCGTTTCTATGGGATTACTCCATATTCTGCTACGGGTGTTGTCATCAACGACAGAAATACGGCCTTCTATTGGGCTCCGGAAATCACTTATACGCCGAGTACCAATGTGGATGAACAGGTTGACTTGTTGGAGGCTACTACGATCACAAATAAGGAGGAAATGTATTCTCGACAGGGTGAGGTTCCTTTACAGTTTAAGCATATCACCACAGCGGTAAGATTCTCTGTGGATGAACTTCCTGCGGGAGATACTATCAAGAGCATAACGATTAGTGATGTTCTCAACCAAGGTACTTACTTTTTGTTGAATAATACAGGATTCGACCATACGGGTTGGCAGTATTATAATGCTACCAAGACGAGTTATACCATAAACTTGGGCACGGGATATATCGTGAATAATGATAGTAAAAATAATTACATCACGGATAAGGTGATGTTCGTTGTTCCTCAGTATCTTCCTGATAGCGCTAGAATTTCTGCGGTGGTTCGTCATGCGGGTGTAGATCACACAATATATGCTGATCTTGGTGGAAAGAAATGGCCTATGGGAGCCACGGTGATTTATAAGCTCTCTTCGAGTGCTATCAATTATGCTTATGAGTTATCTGTTGACCCGATTGAAAATTTCTCACATCAGGCAGGTAGTAAGACTTATCGGGTGACGAGTTTCCTTAAGGATAATGGTGGTAACACCACTACCGCTAAGGGATGGACCATCACGGGATATAAGGTGGACGATGCGGCTAATTTCTCTAACACTTGTCCTTCTTGGCTTACGCTCTCAGTAACGAGTTCCGATGGTACATTAGTAAATGTTAGTGGTTCAGCTTCTATCTCTGAGGCGGGATATTCTACCTCTGGAAATCATATTACTAATCTTCAGGTTCAAAAGGGTGGATATGATGCTACTCATGCCGAGGATTTGTCATTCTATGATGCTGATGGTAACAGACAGGTGAGCCGAAACACGGCTAACTGTTATGTGGTACATGGATATGGATGGTATAAATTCCCAATGGTCTATGGTAATGCTATCGCAAACTATAGAACGAATGCTTCGAGTTATAGTTCGGCGACAAGTTCGTCTGAAACTTATCTAAATTGTTTTAAGAATGCGCGTGGCGAGAATATTTCTTCTCCGTGGATTCGAAGTGACTTGGGAATTGGTAATAATTCGCGCCTAGCATCTGTCATCTGGTCAGATACCGAGGGCCTTATAGATACAGAGGTCGTCACAAGCAATGATTATGTGATTTTCCATATCGATAGGGATAAGATAAAACCTGGAAATGCGGTCATCGCCTTATGGGATGGAGATGGTAAAACGAATGATGCCAATATCGTTTGGAGTTGGCATATCTGGGTAACTGATGAATCTTTGGGATATTCTGACTGTATTCCTGTGACCAATCAGAATAATTATACTTCGCACATGATGCCGGTAAATTTGGGATGGGTCGATAGCGAGAGTTCTACAAGAACTTACTTGGGAAGAAAATGCGTCGTGGAACTTACACAGGAAACGTCTGGAAAGAAGGCTACTTTCGTCATCAATCAGGTTGGCGAGAGAATTCGTGCGGGATATAATACTTATTATCAATGGGGACGCAAGGATGCTATGCCTCCTAACAAGACTTTCTATAGTGTTGCTTATCCTAATCAAACTAAGGCTAGGCATCCAGCTCGAACATATTCTTATTCTGCAAGTTCTACTGGAAGCATTGCTGAGGGTATCCTTAATCCTGAGAAGTTGATTCGCTATAGTAGCACAGCTAACTGGCTCAACGGAAATATCATCAATCTGTGGGATATGGGTAATACTCAGACGATTCTCACGGGTGACGTTGTGGTTCCTAGTGATGCGAGAATCACCAAGACGATATATGATCCTTGTCCAGTGGGTTATCATGTTCCTTCTTCGGGAGCTTTAACTGGTTTTACTTCTATAGGGGCTAATTCTTCGGGATTCTCTTCAAGTGAGGAATACTGGAATATTTTAGGTACCATTTCCAACTGGAACGCGGGATGGAGTTTTTTTAGTGCTCCTCTTACAGCTAATTCTAACCCTAAGATGAGTGAGGATGCTATCACTATTTACTTCCCAGCTACTGGTTTCCGCGGAGATAACTGGAGTGATTTCTGCCCTATCGGATCTACAGCTAGCAACACCGGAGATGTATGGAATGATGGCGATTTCGGATGTTACTGGAATGCAGGCTTCATGCGTACTGATAATACGCATGCTCGTGCGGGTGCCTTCTTCTTCCATTACGATAGATCAGAAACTGATGCCAACGGCAGAAGTGGTAAGAATATGAATCCATTGGTCAATAGCAATAACGAGTCTGCTCCTTGGCATGCTCGTAGCATTCGACCAGCCCATGATTAACATAAAAATATAAAAAATGAAACAAAAAAGTTTACATATTATCTTCCTATATTCTATGTTATTCGCTGCTTGTAGCGATAACATAGAGATTGGTCGTAATACCTATGAAACGGGAGAAGTACCAATGTCTTTCACTGTAAAGTCGACAGATTTACCTGATGAATCTTCTACTCGTTTCAATGATTCTTATTATATTGATAGCACGATAATACCACAGGGACAGCAAATTGGTGTTTTCGCCTTCGATCAAGGCACAACCTTATGGGATGATTTAGCTACGAAAACCGCCAATTTCATGTATAATCAACCAATGACAAGTGCTAAAACGAGCGCTGACGAAGATACGCTAACATACTCTCCTGTGAGATATTGGACTCCGGATCATATGTATGCTTTCTATGCGTACTATCCATTTAGCGCAACCGTTAATAGTGTTGAAAATGGAATCTACGGCTATGGGGTTACAATTACCCCTTCTAATATCGGTGTTGGCGATGGCGCAGGAAGTATTCATTTTAAAATGCAACCTGAGGCTAAGAATCAAACAGACTTCTTAGTAAGCGATTTAACGGTAAATCATATCATGCCGGGCATGGCTGGTAATTTGGATAAACGAGTAAGTTTCTCTATGCATCATGCCCTGTCAAGTTTGTCTTTTACTATCAATCTAACTCATCTTTATCCAGACATAACCCTCGACGATCCTACACCACAGTATCATCTATATACAGGACTCTATGGCATATATACAGAAGGAAATCTTTCTACAACAAATTCTTATGAGATTAGCAATAGTAGTTGGCAACTAACAAATACAGGAAATGTTCATATGACTAACTTTGATGCAGAAAAAGAAGGTAGTAGCGATAACTATGACACTCAAGAGGCTGCTACATTCTTAGTTCTACCACAAAGCCCACAAAATATTGCCAATGACGACGACACATATCTTATCATGGAATTCCATGCTAGAAACTATGAAAGCAATGGCAAACATAATCATGGCATATACATTAATAAAATTAGCAATATCATGCAAGATGCAGGATGGCGGGAAGGTGTGAAATATAATTACACAATATACCCTAGAAAAAGTGAAGATTGCTACAAATTTCAAAACTTCTACTACCCTCTCATACTCAATGGAAAGGATATGACAGCTAGTTCATCCTTCAGTATTCCGGGTCAAATAAACAATGCTGAACAAGAATGGAAATATAATAAATATCTAATCTATCTAAAGGACTACAAAGTTTCTACTAGCACCAAACTCGTAATTGACTATACATGTGAAAATTCATCAGAAAGTGCTCTGACAATACAACAAGGAGGCAATACACTAACATTTTCAAGGACATCACCCGAAAGTAATCATTACATCCTTACTCACAATATGACAACAGACGATATATCATATATACAAAACAATGGAATTGGATATACAATTACTTCAAGTGTAAACGGTATGCACATCAATTCAGTTACAATTCTTTCAGATCCGAGCGAATAGTGTTCCATAATTCTCGAATTTGGAAGCGTCCGACCCGTTGCACGGAAATTCTCAAAATATGAACGATATATATCAGCCTGTCAGTTGTACATTCTGGCAGGCTTTTTACGTAATATATACACGAAACAACGATACAACAAATCACTTTACGGCTTAACCAGCACATCAATGTACGGCAACGAAAAAAGCCCCGAATACTTTCGTAATCGAGGCTTGATTTAAAAGGAGGCGG
>NZ_AUFP01000014.1 GCF_000426565.1 Segatella albensis DSM 11370 = JCM 12258
CAGATTGAGTACCTGCAAGGATGTAAACTTGCAATTCGCACGCTTCTCTACACCAATCTGGCTAGAGCGTATGTTTATATGTTCCATCACTCTCATTATGCTGTTAATTGCACGATTATTTTCATTTTCAGAGAAGAAACTTCTCAAATCTGATAGAATAGTTGTATCTTTGCTCACGGCTTCTAAGTTTGAATTTTATTGTTTGGTCACTATAAAATTACTCATTTTCAATGAGTTAAACAAACTTTGAAGCCTTTTTTATTCCAAATTTACGTTAATATATGCATGTGATTTCTTACATGCGAAAGTTCAATTGATTAATTTAGTAATCAATAGAAAACTGCAAATTGACAAATCTTTTCTTTCTGTAGGTACTGTGATGTTAAGTATATTTGTTTTTATGCTATTTATGAGAGTCAATATGAAACCTTTTGGTGGCTTGTATAGAGGTGTTGTTGAGTTGAGTCGTATGTCGTTTGGAATTTATCTTTCTCATATGTTTGTTCTGTATTCTATAACAAAACATGTTTTTGAATATATGGGGAGTGGAATCATAGTTCAGATTCTTGTTATGGCATTGACATTTATTGGAGCGTATATTTTAACGAAATGTATCTCTTTTTTACCATGGAAGAAATATATTATAGGATAAAAAAGCCCTGTAATTAACTTATTTGTTTAGCGTTGTAATCATTATAAAAATGTAACAAGCGATTTTCCTTTTATCATTAAAAATAATTACTCTAAAATTTCACTAATTAGAATTTAATTCCTAATTTTGCGACTGGTTATCAAGTCTTGGATTTGCTTTCTGTTGTTTGCATCATAATAAGATTTTAAACGACAGTCGCTCGTCAATGGTTATTTGTATTATACTTTTTGATTGAGCGTCTAGTTATGCTAAGATAAACATGGTAATTTTTAGGATAAGATACTCTGTTTGATAAGGAATATTCTAATCAGTTTTGTTAGTCAATGGCGAATTTAATATAATAAAAGATGAAGATAGGTTTTTATATGGACAGTGCCAAATATGATGGCCGGGATTGCATGGATATTACGTCAGGAAATCCAGGGCTAGGGGGCTTAGAATATGAGCTCCTCATGGTTTCATATTTGTTAGAACAACGGGACAATGGCTAAAAACATAAAAAAAATAACGTTTCAACTTTTCGTGTTGAGATTCTTACGTATGCTCATCAGTGTCGTGTCGATTACGTATACGGCAAAGTTCTTCGGCGTGAGTGTAGAGAAAGATATGTGGGTGCTGGCATCTACTTTTATTTCGACACTTATAAGTATGTTTTGGGGACCGTTGGATGAAATATTTAGAACAAAGTTCATCTATATAAAAGAAGAAGAAGGAGAGACTATAGCCATAGATAAGGCTGCATCATTAGTAGGTTTTATCTTTTCAGTTACATTGGTTATGGGTGTCATCATTGGATTTCTTCATGAACCAATAGCCAACCTGATAACCTCAAATATGACTAGTGGTTCTGCATCGATACTGGGTAAACTTTTGATTTGTTTAATACCAAGTCTACTGATAACTGAACTGACTAATATATCGATTTCTGTGCTTAATGCGTATGAGGTTTATTACCTTCCGGAAATAGTTGCTTTTCTTTCCGGTATACTCAATATCATAGCTGTCATATTTTTTGCTCCCTTGATAGGTATCTATGCTTTGCTGATAGCTCAGTATTTCGGGATTGTATTCCTTTTGGTCCTTATTATCCACTTTTTGCATTTGAAAAATATTCCTCTATGGGATAGAATATTTCAGTACAACATACATGATGCATGGTCATTTGTGGTGTTTTCTCTTCCACTGTTCTTCCCTTATTTTGTTGGACAACTCAATACATTTGTACAGAAATATTTAGCTGGTGTTCTTGGAAGCGGTATAATCTCATCTGTAGATTATGCAAGTCAATTTATGACTATACTACAATCGGTACTGACAAGTGTGTTGACTACGGTGATGCTACCGATTTTAAGTAAAGACTACATCACACACGACATGAATGATTTTGGACATACGTTGAAAGAGAATTTTAAGATGTGCATGATTATCTATGCTATGGCTGCCATATTTATGATTGGTGCCACCACACCTCTATGTACTTTCTTTTTCCATCGTGGTAAGGTCAGTTACGAGGCTCTGCAATTGATAATCAATCTTACAAGATGCTTTGGATTTGCCTTTATAGGTGTATTCATGTACTTGATGGCAGGTACATCGCTTATGGCGAATAATAAAAGAAAAATCTATGCCAGCATAGGGGTTGCTAACCAATTAGTAGTATTGGCTTTCAATATAGTTTTTGTTCGCATATTGGGAGTTTATATTTTCCCTTTATCACTTGGACTCGTTCATTTGGTATCGGGCCTCATAATGTTTTATAAATTGGATATAGAGAATAAAAAGGGAATCTTTGTATTCTATCTAAAAGGTATTGTTGTGGTTATAGGAATATCGTCGATATATGCCATAGCTAACTCTGCTAGTGTAGTTGAGCATTCGTTTATAGCACTGATTATTAATCTAGGAACACTTGCTATAAGTGTTCCGTTAATGGCATGGTTGATAGGATTCAACGTGAGGAATATGATTCTTAAAGTATACCAAAATACAATAGCTAAAATAGGCTGATGTCTTAGATAATAAATTCGTATAATAATATGACAAATTTTACTTTATATTTCCCCGAATTCACAGAGGAACATTATGGTAAGGACCCTTTCTTAGTTCCTTTTTATCTTGGTAAAGAATTAAAATGTGATAGTATCAACATCCTTTATGATAGACGTGAACACACTTTACCCAAAGAGAAAGATGGGGTACACTTGATAGATATACCAAATGGTCACACGAAATCAAGTAAATGGTACCTATCTTATAAAGTTATGTACGCTTATCTTTGGCATCATGCTAAAGAGATTGATTATTTTATGCTCTTCTTTGATTGTCCGGAAACAAGAATTTTGGGATTGGTTTACAAATTGTTTAATCCCAAAGGAAAATGCTATATTAAGATGGATGCTAATCCTTATGATCTTCCAGACTACAATTTCCATCATTGTTGGATAAAGAGATGGCTGTTTGGATGTTTTGATAAATGGTCTAAAAAGAAAATAGATGTAATTTCCTGTGAAACGCAACTTGCATTTCAGAAACTTAATAAGAGTAAGACGTCTTGGAATCAGTGGGGTAAAAAACTGGTTTACATGCCAAATGGTTTCGATGATGCTCTCTGTAGTCATTTTGCTATTAAGGAAAAGAATATAGTTGAAAAAGAAAAACTTATGATTACGGTAGGGCGATTAGGAACCCCCGAAAAAAACACTGAGATGCTTCTTAAGGCATTGGCTAAGACGGACTTAAAGGACTGGAAAGTAATTCTTATAGGTACTATACAGGAAGATTTCAAAGATACCATTAATAAATTCTATAGCGAGAATCCGAATAAGAAAAGTCAAGTTACATTTGTTGGACCTATCTACGATAAAAAAGAATTGTGGGAATGGTATAATCGTTCAAAGGTTTTTCTCTTGTCTAGTAGATATGAAGGTTTTGCATTGGTGTTTGTAGAAAGTCAACGATTTAATAATTTCATTATTAGTACATCTGTTGGCGCAGCAAATGATGTAATTCAAAAAGGAAAGTATGGTCGATTAGTACCTATAGGAGATGCTGATGCCATGAGCCGAGAGATACAAAATGTGGTGGATGGTAAGACAAATATAGATGTTTATAAGCATTTTGATGTGTCTGTTTTGTCTTGGGAGTATAGAGTGAAAACAGTAGCTAATAAATTGATTAACCTGTAAATTGAGTATGCAAAAAGAAATAATTTTAATGCTGCTATAATATTATTGTGTTGTTGTAACACAAATACCTAGGGAATAATATACAATGTAAGTATAAATGGAAAATAAAACTTCATTGAAAAGTTGATAGATACGGAGTGTAAATTTTCAGTTTAAGTAATATTATATAAGAAAGAGGGATGCACTTTATTGCGTCCCTTTTTTATTTGATGATTTATATGTTTTTGCTCGGTATCCTTTATCTCGTACTATCGTTTGGTATTAGCAAAATTTCTTTATTATATTTTCGAGTTTAGAGAATCATCTCTCTCTTGTCGTATTTTTCATAGCAGCAAATAGATCTATCAATAAAAAAAGTCCTGTAAGTAAAAACTTACAGGACTTTGCGGAGAGAGAGGGATTCGAACCCCCGGTACCTCTCGGTACGACGGTTTTCAAGACCGTTGTAATCGACCACTCTACCATCTCTCCAATATTGTGGCCTTGCTTTGTTTCTTAAAAGCGAGTGCAAAGGTAGGGTTTTATTTTGAAACTACCAAATTTTTATCTAACTTTTTTCGAAAAAAGTTTTAGAAAGAGTTGCTTACCTTATATTATTATGAGACATTGGCCTTATTCTTGTTCTTTAGTTCTTCCTCTTTCTTCCTTTCCATTTCTTCGATAACCCATGGATCTAGTTCTTTTTGCTCGTGCTTTCCCCAATAGGCGCAACTGTGGATGATTTCTACCACCCATACTACGATGCCGAAGATAAACCAGGCAATGCAGAATTGCCAGAAGAATCCGAGGTTGTTCCACCATGTAAAGATTATATTTGTTACCATATTATTGCTTGTATTGATATTAAATCGTGGGCAAAGGTAAAAAAATCATTCGGCTTATGTGAAAAAAGTCTCTTTTTTTTTGTTTTTTAATCAAAGATTTTTATATTTGCCATTGTAAACCTTATTATATAGTACTAGTTACTATTCATTCGCTTAATATCAGATAACATATGACACAAGAGAAAATCTCTGAAGTAGAGAAATTCGAACAATTCGAAAAGGAAGAACGAACATCTTTTAACTTTCAAGTAGTCTTTGCCATGATCATCCTTAATTGGCAATGGTTTCTTCTGTCTATCGTCATCAGTGTTAGTGCAGCTATGCTTTATCTGCGCTATACGAAACCTGTGTTTCAGATGTCGGCAAAGATGTTGATCAAGGATGAACAGACTCCGCGAAATAGTCGTAATCAGATGCTTTCTAATATGCAGGATTTGGGTATTATGACCAATTCTGCGGGTATTGATAATGAGGTAGAGGTCCTTCAATCTTCTATTTTGGCTCGTGAGGTCGTAAAGAAGATGAAACTTTATGTTTACTACACTGCTATTGGCCGTGTCGGATCTTATTTAATGTATCGTGATCAACCGATCAATGTAGACATTGACCCTGCACACCTCGATAAACTTGATGAGGATTTGATAGAGAGTGTCTATAGTGCTACGATAACCTTTAGAAAGAGTGGCCCTCGTTATTTCATCGAAGGTACTACTTATAAAGGTGGTATGGCGATAGGGCGGTTTGAGCGTACTCTTACCTCTTTCCCTTGTTCGATACGTACGAAGATTGGTACACTTACCTTTACGAATAATCTTAATCGTATCGGTGGACGTCCGCTCAGCAGTTATGATGCCATAACTTGGCAGGCTACAATTGTACCGCCTGTCCTTATCGCTAAGAAATATCTGGGAGCGATGTCGGTCCAGCCTACGAGTAAGCGTACTTCTATTGCGCAGATTACTCTCAAGGATCAGATTCCTAATCGTGGTGTTGATTTCTTAAGACAGTTGGCTCGTTGTTATAATGAGCAGGCCAACGAGGATAAGAATGAAATTGCTCATAAGACAGAGGAATTTATCAACGACCGTTTGGCTAAGATTGATAAGGAATTGGGTTCTACAGAAGGTAAACTCGAAGGATATAAAAAGCGTAATAATGTGACCCAGTTGCAACTCGATGCTACAAATTCGCTACAGCAGAGTGCTCAGTTCTCTGATAAGTTGCAAGAGGCTACTTCTCAGGTGCAGTTGATCAATTATATCCGTGAGTATGTGAATAAACCGTCTCATGCTTATGACTTGATCCTTCGAATATCGGAATACAAGATCAGTCGTCTACAGCTTTGATTGCTGAATTTAATAAGGGCGTGCTCGATCGTAACCGCTTATTGAAGAGTGCTAGCGAACAGGCTCCGCAGGTACTGACACTTACCAGTACGCTCGATGAACTTCGTAGTTCTATCCGTACAGCTTTGATGCAGGCTCTTCGTTCTGCTGATATTAGGCGTCAAAGTTTAGCTAATCAGTATCAACTTTATCAGAGCAAGGTGAACAATTCGCCTGAACAGGAACGTGTGCTCACGCAGATAGGTCGTCAACAGGAGGTTAAATCTGGTCTTTATCTGATGTTGTTGCAGAAACGTGAAGAAAACTCTATCTCTCTTGCAGCTACAGCTGATAAGGGTAAGTTGATTGATGACCCTCAGGTAGACGGAAAGGTATCACCAAAGTCGGCAATCATTCTGTTCTTCTCGATGATTTTGGGTGTAGGTCTTCCTTTTGGAATACTTTATCTAATTCAGTTCCTAAAATATCGTATCGAGGGTCATGATGATGTAGCGCGTCTTACCAATCTTCCTATCGTTGCTGATGTTGCGGTGGCTAGTGAGAGCGCTAAAACGGCAGCGGGAATTGTGGTGCATGCCAACCGTAATGATTCTATCGATGAGATATTCCGTTCGCTGCGTACGAATGTGCAGTTTATGATGAAACCAGGGGATAAGGTGATACTTTTCACCTCTTCAACGTCAGGTGAGGGCAAAACCTTTAATGCTGCCAACCTGGCTGTCAGTTTTGCTTTGTTGGGCAAGAAGGTGATACTCTGTGGCTTTGATATCCGTAAGCCGGCATTGGGTCGTCTTTTTGGACGTTCCGACCGTCATCAAGGTGTATCTACATTGTTGGTAAAGAATGAAGTTACCGAGGCTGATGTTCTTGGACAAATTGATAAATCAAACGAAAACGAGAATCTTGATTTACTTTTGGCGGGACCTACACCTCCGAACCCTGCTGAGCTTTTGGCACGTGAGAATCTCAAGGACATCATTGATGTGCTTAAGAAGAATTACGATTATGTCATCCTTGACACCGCTCCGGTAGGATTGGTTACTGATACACTTCAGGTTGCTAAATATGCCAATGTTTGTTGTTATGTGGTACGTGCCGATTATACTCCGAAGAGTAATATGGGGCTTCTCAACAGCCTGGTAGAGGATAAGAAGATCAACAATGCTTGCATTATCCTGAACGGTGTGGATATGTCGAAGAAGAAATATGGCTATTATTATGGCTATGGCAAATATGGCAAGTATGGACGCTATGGCTATGGTTACGGTTATGGTTATGGCAAATATGGTCGTTATGGTTATGGTGGTTACGGAACTTATGGAACTTATGGAAATTATTCCGACAGTCACTATGGTAATGCCAACGATAATTCAATAAAAAGATAAATTATGATTATAGCAGTCGATTTTGACGGGACAATCGTGGAACACAAATATCCTGCGATAGGTGAAGAGATTCCTTTTGCTACGGATACTCTAAAAATGCTCATACGGGAACATCATAAGTTGATACTCTGGTCGGTACGTGAGGGCAAACTTCTTGATGAGGCTGTAGAGTGGTGTCGTCAGCGGGGGGTGGAGTTCTATGCTGTGAATCGTGATTATCCTGAGGAAACCATAAACAACAATCAGCATTTCAGTCGTAAGTTGAAGGCTGATGTATTCATAGACGATCGTAATCTTGGTGGACTTCCCGATTGGGGGACTATCTATCGTATGATTACCCACCACAAGACATGGAATCATCTCATCACCGAGGCTTCTTATGGGGGAAGTAATCATCATCGTCCTAAAAAGAAGCATTGGTGGCAATTCTAATGATAACAAAGAATTATAAATAAAAACAGATATGAAGAAATTATCTTTATCCATATTAACCCTTTTGGTAATGGCCTTATCTGTCATCACTATGACAGGTTGTGGCAGTAGTAAGAATGTAGCCTATTTCCAGAATAGCGATAGTATGCTTGTGGCGAGTAGCAGGGCTCTCTATGATGCCAAGATTATGCCTAAGGATGTACTTACGATTACTGTAAGTACAGTGAATTCTGCGGCTGCAGAACCTTTTAATCTTATTGTGGCTACGCCAATGAATGCCAACTTGCGTACTACTGCCACTCAACCAACTTTGCAGAGTTATATTGTTGATAATGAGGGATGTGTGAACTTTCCTATTATCGGTCGTCTGCATTTAGGTGGAATGACAAAGAACGAGGCTGAAAAGTATATTGCTGGACAGATTGCTCCTTATATGGCACAGAGTGAGCATCCTATCGTTACCGTTCGCTCTATTAACTATAAGATATCTGTATTGGGTGAGGTTGCTCGTCCAGGTATGTTTACCGTTGCCAATGAGAAGATCAATGTGCTCGAGGCGTTGGCTCAGGCTGGTGACTTGACGATCTATGGTGTTCGTGATAATGTGAAACTGGTTCGTGAGAATGCTGATGGTAAGATTGAGTTTCATCGATTGAACTTGAATGATGCTAATCTGGTGAATTCTCCATATTATTATCTGCAGCAGAACGATGTCATCTATGTAGAGCCTAATAAGGTGAAGGCGCAAAATTCTACTGTCGGTACCACCACTTCTTTGTGGTTCTCTGCTACGTCAATTTTGGTGTCTATAGCATCTTTATTGGTGAATATCCTTCGATAAGTGTATGATTTTGTAAGAGAAATCTAATTAACTATATAAAGAGAAAATGGAGAGTAATAAGCATCACCACCATCACCATCATCATAGAGATGGTGCGTCTGAGTTCAAATATAGGAGTTTGAACTCTATGGAACTCCGTAAAAAAATCAGTAAAGTGCTCAAAATCATTATGACTGTGATAGCCGTTCTTATGGTATGTGCAGTAATCTATGCTTATTTATTTGGTTAGATTCGGGGTATAGAAACGTTGTGGCGTGTACTGCTACGTAGTACGGACATTCCTTATAGGAGTGTCCGTTTACTTTTTTCGATTTTTGATGGCTGAGATATTCCTGATGAGTCCTTCGTATTTTGCTCGTTTTACGGCGCTACCTTTGAAGAGCTTTCGGTATTTCTCTACGGATAGTTGTTCCCAGTCTTCCCGTGTCATGTCGAGTAGTTCCGGTTTGGGTTGCAATTCCGGTATATGGTTAGGTTGCGCAAAGCGGTTCCAAGGACAACTCTGCTGACATCGGTCGCATCCATATATGCAGTCGCCCATCTGTTTGGCTATGGCTTCCGGTATGTCACCACGATTTTCTATGGTCTGATAACTTATACATCTGTTGGCGTCAAAGGTGGTGTAGGGACCGTGTTGCTGTAAGGCATGGGTGGGGCAGTGGTCTATGCAGGCATGACAGGTTCCACAGTGGTTTCGCATGGGTTTGTCATATTCCAATTCAACGTCAAGGAACAATTCGCCTAAGAAGAACATACTTCCTGCCTTGGGGATGATGAGTTGATGATTACGTCCTGTCCATCCCAGTCCTGCTTTCTCTGCCCAGTATCGTTCGAGTACAGGTCCGGAGTCCACGAATATCCTACAATGGTTGGCATTAGGGTTATTGCTGTGCAGTTCATCTTCGAATCCGAATTTGGAGGCCAAGAGACGTAATTTTTCCTTCATGACATCGTGATAATCCTGTCCTAATGCGTAGGCGGCAAACTGATATCCTTCTTCAGGCATAGGGTGGGCCGGTGTGTAGTTCATGGCTACCGATACGATGCTTTTGACTCCATCCATGAGAAGTCGGGGATCTAAGCGCTTATCCGTGTAGTTGTTCATATAGCTCATTCCCGCATTGCCTCCTTTATCGAGCCAATGCTTCAGCGCCTCTGCTACCTTCTCGTCTACCGGTGCAGCCTGGGCAATACCACAAGCAAAAAAGCCGAGGTTGATGGCCTCGGCTTTGATGTTATTCGAAAGTTTTGAATTCATATCCTTGCTCTTTAAGCCATTTTAAAGCTTCCGGTAGGGCATACTTTAGTTTATCGATACTTTTCAGCGAATCGTGAAAGGTTATGATGCTGCCGTTTCGGGTGTATTTCTTTACGTTGTTTACGACGTCGTCGGCAGTAAGCCATTTGGAATAATCGCGGGTGATAACGTCCCACATGATGATGCGGTATTTGCGATTTATCCACCAATATACGGTACGCCTCATAAGTCCATGAGGGGGACGGAAGAGATGGGCATGTATCAACTGGTTAGCCTCTTGGGTGTTGGCAGCATATGTGATGGCCATGTGCTTATACGATCCTAAGTGGTTGAAAGTGTGGTTACCCACCTGATGTCCTTCCTCTACGATCTTATTATATAGATCATGGTAGCGAGCTACATTCTCGCCAACCATGAAGAAAGTTGCCTTAGCTCCGAATTCTCGAAGGGTCTTCAGAATGAATGGGGTTGACTCCGGTATAGGACCATCGTCAAATGTCAAGTATACGGAATGATCGTTCTTGTCCATTCTCCATGTAGCGGCTGGATACAACCAGCGTAGGAATCTGCCTGACTTCTCTATGAACATTCTGAATCCTCCTTCTATTTATTGGCCTTGCAGTGTTTGACCTCCGCGACTTTGATAGAGTCGATATGAGGCATTCATCTGTTTGGTAATGGCATTGGCATAATTCTTGTCTACCATGCCTGCAATCTCTGCAGCATGATTCAATACCATGAACTGGCGTAAACAGTCGCTCTGACTCTGCATGAATCGGTCGTTGCTCAATGATAGATACCAGTTGGCGTATTGGGCTGAATTCAATACCACTCTCTGGAGAATCTTCTTGGCTTTGCTCTTCTGACCAAGCATAGCATAAGCCTGTGCCATATCCAAACCACCGCTATCGAAGTTGTAAGGTACGTTGTACTCCGGTATCTCTTTCTCTGATTTCTCGAGTACCTTCAGTGCCTTGGCATCTTTGTTCTCTGCAATCAAATGTAGGGCAAGTCCGGCAAGCAAGCGGCGGTGTGTGTAGCACATACGCATGGTTGTCTCGTCGATATAAAGACCACGTTGTTTGAGGTTACCATATTTGAAACGTGTCATCACGTTATGGTAGGTCTTTTCGGTATCGTAGTTCTTCATTCCTGCGATAGGATTGCCTTGGTGAGTTGTCGTGAATGGTGTGATACGGTTGACCAGACCTTCTTGAACGAAGTTGTCGCCTAAGTTCATATAGTTGTCATCACCGACAGTGATGGCTACATACAGTGGACGGGTCCAGTTGCATTGTGCTAGCATCTCAAGCATCATCAGATCGCCTTTGTATAGTGCGTTCTTACCCTTGAGAGAAATCACCATTCTGCTAGGAATAGAATCTCCTGCCATCATCATGCCACTCTTCTTGACGGCCTCTTTATCGATGTCGAGATACAGTGTATCTGTAGGGATAAAGTGCATATTACTGTCTTTAGAGCGAACCCAGTATTTCATGATGTTCTTCAGCTCGAATGGTTCGTCACCGAATTGTGCTTTTGCTTCTGCCGGATTCTGTTTGTAGAAGTCCAGAATCTGTTGCTTGGCATCAGGGTTCACCTCTACATATTCGTTTGTTCCTGAGCAGTAGTCAAGTCGTGGCCATGTGATAGGAACTGAAGGTGAATCATATGCTGGGCGTTTCATCTGGTCGATATACCAGTCGGTCTGCAGATAACTCAGGTTGCAGACACGGAAGTTGGTGCCGACTCCTTCTACCTCTTGATTGTACCAGAGTGGGAAGGTATCATTATCTCCGTTTGTGAAGATGATTGGGTTACCCTTCTCCTGAAGTGACATCAGATAGTTCTGTCCGAAGTCTCTACATGTATATCGATTACTTCTGTCGTGGTCATCCCAAGTTTGACTTACCATCTGTATCGGTACAAGCAATGCGAGGATTGCTACGATAGCGGAGATAGCGGTACTCTCGATCTTGCAATGCTTCTTCAGTAGGTCGATGATAGCTGCAACGCCCATACCACACCAGATTGCAAAGGCATAGAACGAACCTGCATAGGCATAGTCTCGTTCACGTGGTTGCATAGGGGTCTGGTTCAGATAGATTACGATAGCCAGACCTGTCATGAAGAACAGGAAGAATACAACCCAAAATTGGCGTATACCTCTTTGTCCGCGATAGGCTTGCCAGAATAGACCGATCAAACCTAAGAGTAGCGGTAAACAGTAGAATACATTGTGTCCCTTGTTCTCTTTCAGTTCATCCGGCAGTTTGCTTTGGTCACCCAGACGGGCATTATCCAAGAAACTGATACCAGTAATCCAGTTACCGTGCTCTAGTTCGCCATTGCCTTGCAGATCATTCTGTCGACCGGCAAAGTTCCACATGAAATATCTCCAATACATGAAGTTGCACTGGTAAGAGAGGAAGAATCTGATGTTCTCCAATGCTGAAGGCATCTTGACCATGATATTCTCACCACATCTGTCGTAAGGTTCTTCACTGCCATCAACGCCTCCCATCCAGTCTTCGTATGCTTGCTGATGGGCTGCATCATACATACGAGGGAATAACATATTCTGGGCATATACATATTTGTTCTTATGGCTTACTACGAAGTAAGAGTCTTTCTCGTTCTTGGAAGCCTTTTCTTTGCGCTGATAGATTGGTGCACCTTCTACGGTCACTGGTTTGCACATATTGCCATCCTGTTCGAGTTTTACCTGTGAGGTGTAAGCCTGTCCATACAATAAAGGACGGTCACCATATTGGTCGCGACTCAGATAGCTACCCAGGGTAAAGATGTCCTCCGGAGAGTTCTCATCCATAGGTGGGTTCGCTGTACTTCGGATAACGATGAGTGCATAACTAGAATATCCGATCATCAGCATCAACATGCACAATAAGGTTGTGTTCTTGATGCGAGCACTTACTAAAGGTACGAGGCTCTTCTCTCTCTTGACTTTGCGGTTCAGTACAAACCACAGAGCGATGAGAACGACAACTCCGATGAAGAATGCGCTCCATCCATAACCGTAGAAAGGTATACCGAGCATACCTACTGCGAGTAGGAAGGCGATGTTCTCTCGTTTCAGGTTTTTATCTTGGTAGGTCTCGTAGATGGCCCATATTACCGTTGCAATCAGGAGGATGATGTATATGATTTCACCCGTGTTGAATGGGCATCCGAGGGTGTTCACGAAGAACAATTCAAACCATCCGCCTACTGTGATGATGCCAGGGACGACACCATAGAGGACGGCAGCAACGACAATAAAGGAAATTGTCAATGCGATGAGTGAACCTTTCAGGTTGGCATCCTTGAACTTCTTGTAGTAGAATACCAATACGATGGCTGGGATGCAAAGCAGGTTGAGCAGGTGTACACCGATGCTGAGACCTGTCATATAGAAGATCAGTACCAGCCAGCGGTCGCTGTGTGGTTCGTCTGCATGGTCTTCCCATTTCAGAATCAACCAGAATACTACTGCTGTGAAGGCTGAAGAGAAGGCATATACCTCACCTTCTACGGCAGAGAACCAAAAGGTGTCGCTCCAGCAATAGATGAGTGCACCCACCATACCTGATGCTTCGATGGCTATCAGTTTGCCGATGGTCATCTCACTCCAGTCACGCAGAATCAACTTCCTTGTGAGATGTGTGATCGTCCAGAAGAGGAACAAGATACATGTTGCACTAAGAAGCGCACTCATCGTGTTTACCATCTTGGCCACTTCTGTGGTATTGCTGGCAAATTGTGTGAAGATGTTTCCGAGCAACATGAAGAAAGGTGCCCCAGGAGGGTGACCGATCTCTTGTTTGAATGCGGTTACAATAAATTCAGGACAGTCCCAGAAACTGGCTGTCGGTTCAATTGTGGAACAGTATGTGTACGCTGCGATGACGAAAGCCACCCAGCCCAAAATATTGTCCACTAATCTGTACTGTTTCATTTATAATAAATATTTATTGTGATTTCAAAATACCGTGCAAATATACTTATTTCTTTTGAGATTTTTATCCAAACCGCCTATGAATTGTAGCTTCGCTACTTTAAATTAGAATGTTTTAATACATTTTTAAGAAATGTTCTTCTAACTTATCTTTGGGTAGATCGGCTGTTTCGTGATAATGCAGTTTGTGATTTACGCAGGCTATGTGTTTTACATTTTGTAATATTTCGGTGATGTCATGACTTACGATGACGATAGCACATTGCTTGTTGATATTTGCGAGCATTTCATACATCTGTTCCTGGAAATGTCGGTCTATATAGGTGTTCGGCTCATCCAGTATGATGACGTCGGGACGTGATACGATGGCTCTTGCCAACAGTACTCTCTGCAACTGTCCTCCGCTAAGGGATCCGATAGGTGTCTTCTCAAATCTTTCCAGTTCCATATATCTCAGGCACTCTTTCACCTGTGCGTGCTGTTCCTTGGTATAGGGGCGTAGGATTTTTTTTTGTTTGGAGAGTCCCGATAAGACAACCTCATATACTGTGATAGGGAATTTCCTGTCTATGGCATTATATTGTGGGAGATATCCCATCGTAATCTCGTCAACCTTTTCGCCATTTCTGAAGTATTCTACCATTCCACTTTTAGGACTCTTGAGTCCGAGCAGAATCTTCATCAATGTGGTCTTGCCACCTCCGTTGGGGCCTATGACACCTAAGTAGTCATGGTCGTATATTGTGAGATTGGCATCACTTACGACAATGTTGTTGTCGTAAGAAGCCGTGATGTTCGTCAATTTGATAATTGGTTCCATATCATTTTCTGTTCTTTATGGTTAGACTCTTTGCGATCTTCAGCATTTCGTCAGACCAATTATAGTTCAATGGATTTATCTCGGTCGTCCCCGTATTGGTCGCCTCTTGTATGGTGATGGTTTTGCGCGGACTGAATTGTTTCTGTACGAAGATGGTTCTTATATCACTCTTGTTAGCTCTGTCGATGAGAGCTTGCGTTTGACTGGCACTTGGTTCCTTGCCTTCCTCCTCGAGTGGTATCTGCTCAAAATTGTAGTCTCTTGAAAAATAGGTAAGGGTAGGGTGATAGATGAGAAAAGCTATGTGACCAGAAGGTTGTTTTTTCAGCATCGCTCTGATCTCTGTATCCACCTGATTGATTTTCTTGATCAGTCTCAGATAGTTGTTCTTGTAGAAACTACTATCCTTGGGAGACTTTCTGACCATGGTGAGATATATCTGAGTAGCAATCTTTCTGGCCGATGAACAACTCATCCAAGTATGTGGGTCTTCTATTCCGTTTATATCTTTTATGGGGGTGATACCTTTAGAGGTGTCAACGATGACCAATCCGGGAGCGTTTTGTTTTAATTTTCGCATCCAAGTCTGTTCAAAACCAATCTTTCCGACCTTCATATAGTATTCGGCATGACTTAGTTCAACGATTTGTCTTGGTGTTGGCTCGTAGGTTTCCGGGCTCATTCCCGAAGGTACCATCGTCATCACCTGATATCTGTCGCCGACGATTTGTTCTGTAAAATATCGCATTGGTTCTATGGTCACGGCAATGACTGGACGATTACTTTGCTCAATGTTGCATGAACATATTGATAAGATGCTGGCGACCAAGATGATGTACCTTAATACCTTGCCCAGTGTTATACTTGTGATACTGATTGTGAGGTTAGCCCGCATCAGTCCTAAAGCTATTGTTATCGCAGAGCCGATAATGGGCAGAAAGGCAAAGAATCCGGCCCAGGCACCTTTTCCTTTCATGAATTTCTGAGCCTTGTCCAGATCTTTTTTCTTGACGTGCAGATATTTTTCTATCCATTCCATTTTTCCCAAGCGTCCCAGGAAATAATTGAATAGGGATCCTGCTACATTTCCGATGGAGCCATACACAACCAACTGCCATGGATTCAGGTTGGCGGCAATGAGTCCTGCCATAACAGCCTCACTGCTGAAAGGAAAGAAACTTCCGGCAAGAAAGGCAGCGACAAGCATTCCCCAATAGCCCCAGTCTGTTAAAAATGGAATAAGTGTGTCCATAGGTTTGAAGTCATATTAAAAATGGTAATCAGTAGGGTGATTATCATGATGAATATGAAGACGATGTTATTGACTTTTCCACGGGTAAGGGCTATGTAGTGGGCGATGATAGGGGAAGTGCTTACCGTGAAAATCGTAATCAGTTCATCATAGTGATTTGGGAAAATCAATATGAGTAGGAAAACAGCGATGTCCATGGTTATGAACGACTCATAGAACATGCGCACCTTGATGCTGTCTTTATAACTTGTTGTCAGGAAATGGATGATACCTATCAGTGCCAGGAGGGTGAGCCAGATAAAAGATATTCTTCTTGGAATATCGATGATGGTCCAGTCAAAGAGATGCTCACCAGAAATTAATCCCATAAGATGGTTGATAATCCATCTGTATTTTCCTATATATATGTAGTATCCTTCCAGGAACCAATAAGGCATAAAGATACCTAAGAGAGAACTCCAGAAGTTGCGCCAACTCCATGCCATGATCTTCGTAGTGAGGAGTATCCAGATGATAGGCAGCAGGTAGAGTATCTGTATAGAGAAGAAAGAGAGTATTCCTAGATAGATAAAAGCGTAGAATATCGGAGTAGAACCATCTTTGTGCTGATAGGTCTTAAAGAACATCAGGAAGAATCCTGCGAAGCATAGTCCCGTAGCAGCGGCACTGTTGTTTCCGAACAGAAAGTTTTCCATGACGGAGAATGCTAGGAAAGAGCATGAAACCATCCTGCTGTATATTCTTATCAGTGCATTCTGATTGTTCACTTCCACCATGAAGTAAGAAGTGACAATCATCAACAGGAACGAAAACCACCACTCGTGTGTGAGGAGTCCACAGGCGAGCCAGATGAAAACACTGTAGAGAGCCGCTGTAGGAAAGGCAAAGCGGCTCTCTGAAATCTTATTTTGTATTCTCTTTCTTGTCATGAATTACAAATCCTTTCCGATATCAGAACGGAAATATTTATCTTGGAATTTGATCTTCTGAGCTTCTTTGAAACTCTTCTGAAGAGCATCCTCCTTATTTTCTCCGTAACTGCTTACTGCAATTACGCGACCACCATTGGTAACGATTTCTCCATCTTTGACAGCGGTACCTGAGTGGAAAACCACAGAGCCCTCTACGTCGTCGATTCCTGTGATAGGGTAGCCTTTCTTGTAAGCCTCAGGATAGCCACCGCTTACCAGCATGACGCAGACTGCAGAACGCTTGTCAAACTCGATATCTCTCTTGTCCAGATCACCTTGTGCTACACCTTCGAAGAGGTCTACGATATCACTCTTTAGTCTGAGCATGACACTCTCCGTCTCAGGGTCACCCATTCTACAGTTATACTCGATGACCATAGGTTCGCCTTCTACGTTGATGAGGCCAAAGAAGATGAAGCCCTTATAGTCGATATTTTCCTCAGCGAGTCCTTCTATGGTAGGTTTGATGATACGTTCGTCAACCTTTTGCATCCATTCTTTCGTTGCAAAAGGTACAGGTGTGACACTACCCATACCACCGGTGTTGAGACCCGTGTCGTGTTCACCGATACGTTTGTAGTCTTTGGCTTCTGGAAGAATCTTATAATTCTTTCCATCTGTGAGGACGAATACAGAGCATTCGATGCCACTGAGGAACTCCTCGATGACAACCTTGGCCGAAGCGTTTCCGAACATACCGCCAAGCATCTCCTTGAATTCTTTCTTGGCTTCTTCCAGAGTAGGGACGATAAGTACGCCCTTACCGGCAGCGAGTCCGTCGGCTTTCAGTACATACGGTGCCTTTAGGGTCTCAAGGAATTTCAAACCTTCCTCTATGGTATTACCATCGAAAGTTTCGTAGGCAGCTGTCGGAATGTTGTGTCTCTTCATGAAGGCCTTGGCAAAATCCTTAGAACCTTCGAGCACAGCACCTTGTTTTGAAGGACCAATGACAGGTACATGACTTGTACGAGGATCAGTTTTAAAAGCGTCATAAACACCATTTACCAAAGGATCTTCCGGTCCTACTACTACCATATCAATCTTTTGATCGACAGTAAAATCCTTCAGCTTGTCGAATTCGTTCACGCCGATGGCTACATTCTCACCAACGTTACTGGTACCAGCATTACCCGGAGCAATAAAGAGTTTCTCTACTTTCTTGCTCTGTGCAATTTTCCAAGCTAAGGCGTGTTCACGGCCGCCTCCTCCTAACAATAGAATCTTCATCTTATTTTTATTTGGTTTTTAGTTTTTTGTATTCGCTGGGAGATAATCAAAGAAATATTGACTGATTCTCTCATGCAAGTGAGTACTTTGGTGACCTCGCATATTATGAGGTTCGCCCGGATATACGAAGAAGTCTGGTTGTGTTCCAGCTTCGATGCAAGCTTTCAGGAAACTGAATGCATGCTGTGGTACTACCACCGGGTCGTTGAGACCGATGATAATCTGGAGTTTACCTTTCAGGTTCTTTGCTTTAGGGAGCAGACTGCATTTGGCATAGCCCTCAGGATTTGTCTGTGGGGTATCCATATATCTTTCACCATACATCACTTCGTACCATTTCCAGTCAATGACAGGACCACCGGCAACACCGACTTTGAAAACATCAAGATAGGTCGTCATCAGATTTGTTGTCATGAATCCGCCGAAACTCCATCCATGTACACCGAGTCTGTCTGCATCTACGTATGGAAGACTCTTCAGGAATTTCACACCTTCCATCTGGTCTTTCATCTCTTCTTCTCCGAGGTGACGGAAGGTGGCTTGTTCAAAGTCCTTGCCTCTGTTCTCGCTACCTCTGTTGTCAAGGATAAAGAGCAGATAGCCTTTCTCTGCCATATAGGTTTCCCAACTACGTGAACAGTAGTGCCAACGTGCATCTACATTATGTGCATGAGGACCACCATATACATATATAATAGTAGGGTATTTCTTTTTGGCATCGAAATTCACAGGTTTCACCATGCGATAGTATAGGTCGGTGACACCGTCTGCCGCTTTGATCGTACCACACTCGTAGGTAGGAACGGTATATCCCTTCCAAGGATTCTCAGCCTTGAAATATGTTGTGCGTTTGGCATTCTCGGTATTGATGATCTCAATGTTTCGAGGAATTGTTGGTGTCTGATAGTTATCAAATACATACATACCACTGGCGCTTAGTGTCGCTGAATGCCATCCTTTTCCGTTGTCAAGGCGTGTGCGCTTGCTGTTATCCACGTTTACGGTCCATATATTTTGTTGGATAGGACTACATTCGTTGGATGTATATACGATGTTGTGGTTCTTCTTGTCGAAACCGATGACTTCCATGATGACCCATTTGCCTGATGTGATCTGCTTCAACTGTTTTCCGTTTTTGTCAAACAAGTACAGATGGTTGAATCCGTCTTTCTGGCTCTGCATAATAAATTTGGAATGATCCCATGGCAAGAACTGGATAGGGTGTAGCGGTTCTACATATTTGGCATCGGTTTCGCGATACAGTTCTGTGATCTTATTACCATTTTCGGCATTGTAACTTACCAATCGACAGTCGTTCTGGTCACGGTTCAACTCAAACATATAAATTGTCTTCCCGTCAGGACTCCATGCAATATTCGTGAAGTATCGGTCTATTGGGTCACCGGCCTTCAGATAGATGATTTTTCCACTCTTGATGTTATATACACCCACTGTTACCTGATGAGAAGTCTCGCCGGCCATAGGATATTTTATAGGTTCCGGAGTAGCGATGCGGCTCTGTCCGGCCTTAGGCTTCCAGTCAAGTTCTGGAATCGTCACCAGAGGATAGTCGCTCACCATACTTTGGTCCATGCGGTAGAATGCAAGGAGTGAATGGTCAGGGTTCCAGAAGATACCACCGGAGATACCGAATTCATCGCGGTGTACACTCTGACCATATACGATATTTCTGCTACCGTCTGTTGTGAGTTGGTGCTCCACACCCTTGCTGTCTTTTACAAACAACTGGTCATCACGTACGAAGGCCGATGGAGTAGTATCCTCCACAACAGTACCCTTCTTCCAGTTGATGAGTTGGTTACCAATCTTTACGATGCATTTTCCTGCAAACGGAAAAGCAGTATTATAAAGGGAATGAATCTTCTTCACCCCCTTTATAGCATTAAGTTTGTCAATATCAAAAAGAAGAGACTCCTTGCCGGTAGATTTGTTTACCAGATAGCAATTTTCCGCATCCTGGCGTACAAGTTCATCACCCCACCAAGTAGTCCAGCGGTTCTTAGCTATCATATTATGATAGTTCTTACCACCGAAGTTTAAGTCTTCAAGAGTTAGTTCTTTCAGTCCCTGCGCAGAAGCCATCATAGGAATCATCAGTAGAATCAGAGAAAATAGTTTATTCATCTTCATTGAATCTATTACGTCTCTTATCAAAGCCACCGCGCTTGTTCCCTTTGTCGAAGCGCTTTCCGCCTTTTTTGTTATAACTCTTTTCCTCTTTCTTGTCACCATCGTTTCGGTTTCTTCTGCCACGTTTCCCGCCGAAGAAGTCATCGTTCTTGCCGAAATTAGGTTTGTGGAAGGTGAAGCTACGAATGTCTCCATCCTCGTTTTCTTCCTCTGCCTCAAGACGTTTCTTGAACTCACGGTTCTTCTTGAAACGATGCTTCTGTGCCATCTCGCGCTTTTCAGCATCAGTTTTCACGATACCGCCCTCTGCACGGAATTCCTTCATCTTACCATCAAAGATAGAATATTTTCGGAACTCACATTCCAGACTACCGTTATATACAGGAATCTTGATAGAAGGTTTCAGACCGATTTGCTCGAAGCATTCCTCACGGTAGCTCAATATCCAAGCCTCGTTGCCCATGAAGGCATGTTTCAGTCTTTCACCGATCATCTTGTATGTACCCAACAGGTTTGGTGTAGAGATACGCTCACCATATGGAGGATTCGTGATCATGATACTCTTCTCCTCAGGCTTCTTGAAATCCTTGAAGTCGGCTTGTGATACTGTGATGTCTTTGCTGAAGCCAGCGGCACGAACGTTAAGACTTGCGGTGTTCACAGCCTTCATGTCAATATCATAACCATAGATGTGGTGTGTGAACTCACGTTCCTCAGAGTCATCATTGTAGATCTTGTCGAAGAGCTCCTGATCAAAGTCAGGCCACTTCTCAAAGGCAAATTCCTTGCGGAAGATACCAGGACTCATGTTGCGTGCGATGAGGGCAGCTTCTATTAGGAGTGTACCTGAACCACACATAGGATCGATGAAGTCGGTGTCACCCTTCCAACCCGTCATCAGAATCATACCGGCTGCAAGGACCTCGTTGAGCGGTGCTTCCACACTTTCCTGTCGATAGCCACGACGGTGAAGACTCTCACCACTTGAGTCGAGACTCAGGGTCGCATCATCCTCAGCCACATGGATGTTCAGTCGAATATCTGGGTTGGAAACAGAGATGTTAGGGCGAGTACCCGTATTCTCGCGGAACTGATCGACGATAGCGTCTTTAACCTTATAGGTTACGAAGCGCGAGTTGCGGAATTCTTCAGAATAGACTACAGAGTCTACAGAGAAAGTCTTTCCCTTTTCAATATATTTACTCCAATCTATTTTCTTTACCTCATTGTACATATCTTCAGCAGACTTCGCTTTGAAATGAGCGATAGGCTTCAAGATACGGATTGCAGTGTGCAACTGAAAATTGGCACGATACATCATCTCTTTGTTACCCGTGAAAGAAACCATTCTACGGCCAATTTGTACATTGTTAGCACCCAGTTGGGTGAGCTCCTGAGCCAAAACGGGTTCTAATCCCATAAAGGTCTTGGCAATGAGTTCAAATTCCTGTTCCATTGTTGAATTCTAAATCTAATTTATCTATTTTTTCTCTTTTATACTTTTTCGTCTTAGGCTTCATATCCTTGGTCACCCAGACGTTTGCTCCGACGATACATCCTTCTCCGATTTTAATCCTTCCCAAGATGGTCGCATTGGAATAGATAATCACGTTGTCCTCAATGATAGGATGACGTGCAATGCCCTTGATAGGGTTTCCTTTATCATCTAATGGAAAACTCTTTGCTCCCAAGGTTACACCTTGGTAGAGCTTGACATTATTTCCGATGATACACGTAGCTCCGATGACGACACCTGTTCCGTGGTCGATGGTGAAATATTCACCGATTTGCGCACCAGGATGAATGTCGATACCGGTTTCAGAGTGTGCGATTTCTGTGATGAGTCGCGGGATGAGTGGTACGTTGAGTTTATACAACTCGTGAGCGATACGATAGCTGCTCAAAGCCTTGATGACAGGATAGCAACTTACGATTTCCGCCTTACTGCTTGCTGCCGGGTCACCATTGTATGCTGCACAGATGTCGGTGCCGAGTACCCTTCTAATCTCAGGGAAAGTCTCTATCACCTTCATGGATATTTCTTCAGCCTTACAACGTTCACATTCCAACTCTTCTGCAGTTTGTTCTTCAGCGGTATCCGCAAAGCACAATCCTGCAAGCACCTGCTCAGCAAGCATTCTTTGTAGGCGCTCTGCTCTTACACCGAGATGAAACTCGAGAGTTTGGGTCGTGAATGAATTTCTTCCGAAATAACCGGGAAAAAGAATTGAACGAGACAAATCGATAATTTCTTCAAGCGTCTTGCCTGAAGGCATTGGATTGCCGTCTCTGTACTGGTGAAACAGTCCTTGTAGAGATTTCTCGGAGGAAAGCTCTTTTACTGTTTCGTTCAGTCTATGAGCTAAATTAATTTTACTCATTTATCTGTGTATCAATAATTCTGTTGCAAAGATAATATTTTTTTTGATATTATCCGCTATATCCGTGTGCTTTTCTTATGAATTCTTTATTTGTTTTTATTCTTCAGTACCTTGTAGCAGTGTGCCATCCGCCAGAAGGCCGTAAGGTTGGCGAGTATGGCTATTATTATCATACCTCCGGCGAGCCACCATAGGTTTTCCGTTGCTCCCGTTAGGATAGCGGTGATTGCCGTTACTACAACGCGTTCCGGTCGTTGCATCAGTCCTACTTTGCATTCTATCTGTAGTCCTTCGGCTCTTGCCCTTACGTAGCTCACCATCACACTTCCCAATAGGGCGGTGAAGGTTACGATTCCCATAGGGAACCAACAGTCATCCGGATGTTCTGTAAAGATGAGGACGATTCCCATCAGCGTGACCATTTCACTATATCTGTCGAGTGTAGAATCCAAGAGTGCGCCAAAACTACTCGTCATGTGCCTCATTCTGGCAAGTCGACCGTCCATCATGTCGAAGAGTCCTGCTAGCAGGATGATGATGCCGCCCCAGAAGACAGATGGCATATCACAGTTATGCAGGGCAGCATAAATGAAGAATCCCGCAGCGATCATGTTGCCGATAAGTCCGGTGGTTGTGATGATGTTGGGTGTGATACCGATACGAATCATACCTTTTATCAGTGGATTGATCATCTGATAGATGATTTTTTGCAAAAAGTCTCTATACTTCATGTCTCTTTGTAGCTGATTTTATTTTATCCATACGGCGATGATGACTTTGATGATGATCAAGGAGAAGGCAGAATATAATCCTGCCAAGATATCATCGGCGATCACCCATACAGCTCCTTCTTTTTTGTCGAGCGCTTTTATTCCGAGGGGTTTTACGATGTCGAAGAATCTGAATAATACGAGTGCCACGATAGCCCATAGATAGTCATCAGGACGGATGATGGACAGGGGAATCCATACGCCCACCCATTCATCGATGACGATGCGTGCAGGGTCTTCACCCCAGAAAGGTCGTAACCTGTCTACAGCCCACATTCCGATCCATGAACAGAAAATAATCAGAAACCAAGTGATGCTGCTCACAGTATCGCTTTCGGGAAAGAATAGGGTGAGTATCATCCATATCAAGGTCGCCACGATAGAGCCCGCTGTACCGGGTCCCCAAGGGAAGAATCCCGAACCCAATCCGGTCCCGATGATGACGGGTAGGAGAGGGGCTTTCTCGTTGGATATATTATTATGGTCATTCATACGATGTGCAAAAATAATAGAAAATATCAGAATATCCCCAAACTTTATATATAATATTCGGCAGAATCTACCAACCCCGCCCGTAACGCATATTTCGTTGCCTCGTGTACATTGTTTACCCCCAGTTTTCTGAAGATATTCTTTCGGTGCGTGTTGATGGTATGGAAACTGGAAAAACGTTTTTCGGCAATCTCCTTTGTTGTCATACCGAGGGCGATATCGATCAATACCTCCGTTTCCGTCTTGGTAAGCTTTACCTTTTCCTCATGTTGAGGCTCCGGAGCAAAGAGCATTTCCGTGGTACGTTGACAGATATATCGATGTTTCTGCATAGCAAAGGTGATGGATTCCCTGATCTCTGCTAATGGCGAATCTTTTAGTACAATACTGAACGTATTGCGACTGCCTATCAGTTTCTTGATGAAGTCCAAACTGAGATCTTCCGAGAATAGAAGCCAATGTGTGCGCAAGAAACGGTCACTTAAGATGATCAGTTCCTCTGCGTCGTTGATATCGAAGAGTGTGTAGTCGAGGATGATGACAGCATCGTCATCCTGTTTCAGGGCTTCGATGAGTTCTGTCTTATCCTCTATATATTTATAGGATGTTTGTGTAGAACTCTCGATGATATAGGTAAGTCCAGCGCGCGTTATATCTTGTTTGTCGGCAATATATATATTCATATTGTAAGTAAATCTCCCTCTTTCTATATTATATTGCTGCAAAGATAATGAATTTCGTTGGAATATGATAGCTTTTCGCAAAAAAAAACGGGCGCTGATGCGCTCGTTTTTATGAGATGGGGTTATGATTACAAACTTAAATCAGCAGTATATGCCAACTCACCGCCAACGTAAACTTCGATTTTGTAATCAGAGTCAGCGTAAACAGGTACGTTAATCTTCTCACCTGGGAGGACGTCCGCAAGTTTCTGGTCATCTACTAATACGCCATCCTCGATAGTCTTGATTTCTACATCCTTCATTGAAGTGGCAAACTTCAACCATGAAAGGTCGAATGTCTCATCATAATTGAATGTTACTGTGCCCTGTGCTACTGATCTGTGTGGATTTGGAGATGACAAAGGATTGAAATCGTCGTCTTTATTAATTCCACAAGGTTCCATACTGATGGTGAAAACATGGTGTCTTGTGATGGCATCACTATTTATAGGGTTGACAACTAAAGCTGCTGCGAGGCAACCAATTTTAAAGAGATTGCTTAATTTCATGATGATTTTTATTTTTATGATATTGTTTGATATTTTGTTTAATTTGATGCAAAAGTATAATAAAAAGATGAATACACCAAAAATCTGGTTCATTATTTTATTATGTTCATTACAGATGGTTTTGTGGTAAATGTCTATAATAAAAAATAAAGAAATTCTATTTTCACAAACGGAATTTCTTTTGAACTTTAATTTCTTTATTCTCTTAGATGTAACTCAAGTATATATTTTATAATGACGACTAATCAGAAAGTTTTAACCACTTAACTAACTGACTTTTTGTAACTTTTACATTTCGCATGTTTCGCATGTGGGGACTAAAACAGTTTCGCATGTATATGTATAACTTTCTAGTCTACGTTTGCAAAGGTAAGGGATGGTTGCGAAAGTTCCAAACTTTTTTGTCAGTTTTTTCTTGGCCCTATTGCTTAATGTATGGGTTCTAATCTTTTGTTTTACAGTCGATTGCGTTTTTTGCAGCGCCTTTTTTGTCCTCGAAAAGCAGCGCTCTTTGCTTGACTCTTGTGCGAATAGAACGTAAACTACTTCTACTAATGCACATAATATTTTCAATTTCCTCCTCGTTTTTCTTCATGTGCTCCAGTATCGAAAAGAACATATAACGGGGTGAAAGATCTTCGTAATCTTTGGTTAGATGATTGATGAAAGGTAAATCATGGAGTTTATAGTATTCAATAAAGTGGATAAAATCTCGTTTTGTCCACTTGGCGATGTTTCCGCCATTCTGGATTTCTTCGAATAACATGTGTCCGTGATACAAACTTTCTTGTCGTTTGGAGTTCATCTGTGAAACTTCCTCCTTCAACATAGTCACCTCTTTCAGGTTAGACTCGTCTGATTTCTGAAGTTTTTCAATCTGTCGTTTACTGATATTGATCAATAAATTGGATTCAATATTCTTGAGTTTCACCTTATTATATTTATAATAGAAGGAAACGATGATCAGTAGGGACAAAATAACGGCAAGGATAAAGATCGTCCAATACAGTTTGATATGTTCTCTGTATTGGATAGATTGCATCTCAAAATCAAACTTGTTTTGTAGTTGCTTGATATCTTCTCTTTGCTTATTACTGTATGCTTCGTCTACCAAGTCTGCTCTTTTTATAGACCATAGGTAGGCTTTCTTATAATCTCCTTCGCTTGCATATATGTCGGCAAGAACTCCCATGTATCGTTTTTTTTGCACATTTGTTGCAGCTTGTAGAGCTTTCTCCCAAAGTTTTATTGCTTCGGTTTTGTTTCCTTCTTCGTATTGTAGTGTCGCTAATGCATTATATGTATTTGGAAGAGGGGCTATTTCCAAAGCTTTAGCCAAATACTGTTTAGCTGAAGCTTTATCGTATTTAGAATAGATATATCCAATGTTTAAATAAAAAAATGCACGGTCTTTCTTTGGTACTTTGTTAAGATATGGGATACAACTCGTGAGATAAAATTGGCAACTATCTATTTTTTTTAATCCATAATATTCTACGGCAAGGTTGCCCATGGCATAGACAATCCAGTTTGTATTCTTTGTTGTTAGACCAAGATTCAAATTTTTGTGAGAGTAAGAAAGTGCCGTTTTATAATCGCATATTTGCTCGTTTAAAAAGGAAAATTTTTCTGAAATCTTATATTGCAATTCTATATTGTTGTCGTTGGTGTTGTAATATTCTGCCTTTTTTAAAGCCAAAGCAGCCCCTTTGTATTTGTTCTGATCTATAAGAATAGCTCCCTTATAGAAATAGGCTTCGGCAAGTTTCTTGTCGTTACTGTTCTCTCTATAATAGCTTATACTTTTTTCAAGATTCTTCAGACTGGAGATTGGAACATATCTCATATAGTCCAATCTAGTATTGATCAGGTAGTAATAAGCCTGAACATCCTCATCATTGATCTTATTATATTCAATGCGGTTGAATTCATGATATGCTGAGTCGATCATATCCTTAGAAAGAAGCGTATCGACTCTTTCCAATGCATTTTGATATTTCTCGTGATAACAGCCTGAAACAACAAAAGATGATACTAATAATATTGCGAATCTTAGAGAAGTCTTCATTATAGATAATTTTTCATACACAAAAATACAGATAAAAATTAAAATATCCACCTTTCAGAATAAAAATTAGCAAAAATTAGCTGCTTTTGTTGCGCAAATGTTTTGTTTATTCGCTTGCGGATTTAGTCTGCAAGCGCAAATTGCATTTCTGTGCTTATTCTTCTTTATATAACGTATATGGTGTGAAAGGTATTAAAAAGTTTATTTTTTGGCTTAAAAAGTAATATTTACATAGAGAAATAGGGGATTTTAAAAATATAATTGTTATTTTTGCGCAGTGTTCGTAATAATATCTTAACCTATATTGTTTTTTTTATGTGGATTGTATATTTTTTAATCATTACCATGATTGGAGGCTTATGGGCCTGGCATAGAGGTGAATGTGCCGAAACCTTTGAAGAAAAACATTCTGAAGAAACAGCTCATGCTGTAGATTACGTAAGTTCACACCGTTAACGGGTGAACTTATTTGGCAGTTTCCCATGTGTGTGTCGTTTAACGAACCTTAAATTCCTTAATTTTCACTCTTTAAAAAGTACTCATAATTCGAAAATTCATAATGAAAGAGGGGGCTGATTGTGAATTTAAGAAATATGAGTAAAATGTAACTCGCTGATTAATAATATGTTATGTTTTTGTGATTTGATTTCGCTATTAAAAAATACTAGGAAAGTAGGCTTTTTCAGTTAACTACGTTTGTCTATATTCCTATTCGTATTGGCTTACGAAGTTAACTTCGTAAGCCGATGAAGTTAACTTCGTTCGAGAAGTCTGTAGTTTTTGGCTCGATTTCCCTGTTTTTGGGGCTTATATTGAATCTAGAATTCGCTAGATGGAATAAAAAGGTGTTTACTTTTCTTTTAACAGATTCAAGGTTAAATCTTAAATTGTGTAAAAGAATCTCGTGAGAACTAAGATACGCGAGAGATAAAATTGCACTTTCTGTACACTCGCCTTGCAAATCAAACATTCCGGAGTCTTGATATGGAAAGTAGAGGGGGGGCTCTGTTTATTTATTGCATTTTTTTGCTTATTGTATTTACAATAAAGTAAAATGTAATTTGAGCCTTAATTTTGCTTTTAATTATTTCTTTTTGTGGATAAAAAGCCGTAACTTTGCAATTGTGTTAGAAATAACATGAGAAATGCGCTGAAGCGCTCATGGATAAAGTAAACAATCTGCGAGCTCAGGTCTTCGTTAACTAAAACAAAGAAACTAAGAATAACCTGTTGCTTAAATGTGGTATTGCGCTGAAATCTATCCGATAACTTTGAAGAACTATTCTTCAAAGGAGGATAAGGTATCACATACTGTACAAAATCTAAAATATGGCAAAGAGTTATAAGAAAACGACATTTCATTTTTTATATTATGTGTTGTCACGACGTTTATATATGTAATATTAGTACCACAATAGATATTACATGAGCCCTTCTTCTATAAAAACAATTGGTGATGTTAGAGTTTAATATAAAATTTAGTATAACAATTCCCGCATACAAACCGAACTTCTTGAAAGAGTGTATTGATAGTATATTGGTTCAAAGTTATAGTAATTTTGAGCTAGTTATAGTAAACGATGCTTCTCCTTATGATTTGGATAGTATTATTGGTTCATATCATGATTCAAGGATTCGATATTATAAAAACGAAAAAGGATGTGGGGCACTCCATGTCGTAGAAAACTGGAACAAATGTTTGGAGTTGGCAGAAGGTGATTACGTGATTTGTATGGGAGATGATGATAAACTGCTCCCAAATTGTTTGATGGATTACTATCAACTCATTCAGAAATATCCGGATGTAGAATTGTTTCATTCTATGACAGAGATAATTAATGAGAAATCAGAGGTGATGTATTTACAACAACCTAGACCAATCTGGGAATCTGCTTTGTCAATGATTTGGTGGAGATGGAATGGGAGAGAACAGTTTATAGGAGATTGGCTTTTCAAAGCATCCTCTTTAAAAAGTAGAGGAGGGTACACCTACTTTGATTTCGCTTGGTGCTCTGATGATTTTTCTGCTATTTATGCAGCCCTAGAAAAAGGTGTCGTGAATACGCAGACTCCAGGATTTCAATATAGAAGGAATAGTTTGACAATTACAAATAATGTGTCGAATACAAAACAAAAGTTAGCTTGTAGAATAAAGTCTTTAGAATTGTATAAAGAGATTTTGAAAAGAAAGCCAGAAGGAGCTGTTGATGTTGTATATCATAAACTTCTATCTGATAATCTTTATAAGTTCCATGATAAGTTCATAGCTGTTGACTTAGCTGCAGAGTTGCGCCATAATCATTTCCGGGTATTCTCTTGGCTCTTCGTGCGAAAGCAATACCATATAAGTTTGACCGTGTTGTTTAAGGCATTTTACCATTCTATACGATGAAAATATTAATAGTAGCAGAAGCCTTTCATGGCAGTACGATTTCTCTTGTAGAGAGCTTGATGGAATATCATAAAGTAGATGTATGTTTTACCACCTATTGTTCTACTGATATTCGGAATTTAGAAGCTCTTTCTATTAAATCGAATATAAGACCTTTTGTCTTAAGTCCGGTAACGAAGGATACGTCTATTGGTATCGGAGAATTGGACAAGGAAAAAGCTCATATCTATTTCTTAAGATCTATACTAAGTTCAAAGTTCCCCAAGCGAATCGTATCAAGTATAACACGTAGATTTCTTGTACATAAAGCGCGAAAGTATGATTTTGTAATTGTTATCGGACAAGGAGAGTTCTTTGCTCAATTAAGTATAGTCTTGCAAAAACAGGGAATTCCTAATTTTCATACATTGCATGAGATTTATATGCCTGGAACGCAGATGGTAAGTGATCATATTCAGAAGATGATAAATGCTAATGTCCCTATATTGTTGCATTCAAAATATGTATACCATGTTTTATCTCATGAATTTCCTGCATTTAAAGAGAATTTTTATGAAGTGCCTTTTGGTGTCTTTAAAGGCTTCTTGGAGTTCAATAGAAATAAAGCAGAGATAGTAAATCTGATAGGAAAGTACCCTTATATTTTGAACTATGGATATTTGGTGGATTATAAGGGGTATGATATCCTTTGGGAGGTCTATAAATTGATGAAATCAAGAAATCAATTACATTTCAAAATAGTTGTCGCAGGTTCTGGCCATAACAAATATGTGGATATGATGAAGAGAAATCCTGATTTTGTTGTTATTAATAAATGGCTTGACAATGATGACATTGCTACATTGATATCACATAGTGAGCAGGTGATATGTCCATATAAGAGAGCTTCGCAAAGTGGAATCCCTCAGACTAGTTTCTGTTTTGGAAAGCCCGTTGTTGCAACTGATGTTGGTGCTTTCCGTGAGGTTATTGTAGACGGCTATAATGGATGGATTTGCAAAAATGCAGAAGATATGGCTGATAAAATATTAGATATTATATCTCATAAAAAAAGTTTTACAAGTCACTTTCGTGATAATTATGGGTTATCTTCGATATATGATTGGAAGAATATTGCTTCTAAGTACAATGAGATTTTTAATATTCTTATGAGAAAATAAATAATATAAATTGATGAGTAAATATAAAGTCACAGTCGTTACAGTTTGTTATAATGCAGTAGATTGTATTGAAAAAACAATTTTATCTGTAATTAATCAGACTTATTCGAATATAGAATATATCATCATAGATGGTAAAAGCTCTGATGGAACATTAGAAGTAATAAATAAATATCAAGGGAAAATAGATGTTATCATATCCGAGAAAGATAAGGGAATTTATGATGCAATGAATAAAGGACTTCGTTTGGCAAAAGGCGACTTTATCAACTTTATGAATGCAGGTGATACGTTTGCTGATGATATGGTCTTGGAAAAATTATTCTCTCAGGATTTAGGTAATAACGATGTCATTTATGGCAATGCAATCTTTCTAAAGCCATTCGGAAAGTTCCAGTTGAAACCGGAGCCACTTTCGGCTTTGGAAGAGCATATGCCTTTCTGCCATCAGTCATGCTTTATCTCTAAAAAGATGGGTACAATGTATCCTTTCAATATTAAGTATAAAATTCTGGCGGACTATAATCAATTCAAGAGTATCTATCTTCATGGTGGACATTTTCAGTATTTCGATATAGATATATCATGGTATGAAAGTAGTTGTGGCGTTTCTGCAACCAATTGGAAAGAGATGGCCATAGAAAGAAAACTTATCAATAAGAAATCTTACCTATTAGATTATTATAGAGTTACAATTAATGGATTCGTGAAGTCGATAATAAGCAAAGTTTCTCCCCGATACTATAATAATCTGATGAGAAAGATATACTCAGAAAAGCCATATCATAAACTCGTTGACTGATGGATGCGTTTTCAATTTTTATTTATCTTAGCACTTTTTTTATTTCTTCTTTGTGTTTTGTTTTAGCGCAGAAATTATATTATACTAATGTGCGCTATAAAAAAATATTGGGAGTCATATTTGGAGTTTTTAGTATTTTAATCCCTTGTTTGTTGGCTTCTTTTAGGGGATTAAAGGTTGGAATTGATATTTATGGTTATATTACTCCGAATTTTGTGACTTCATCTTATACTTTGTCCAAGGGATTTTTCTTCTTTTGGAATAATATGACAGTACCGACGGAGATAGGATTTGCTTATTTGATATATATATGCTGTCAATTGAAATCCATCGGACTTCTGTTCTTTATAATAGAATTTCTTGCTATATTCCCAGTCTTGATTGTACTGAATATGTTCAGACGTCAGGGTGCTGCTTTTGTTGGAATTATGACATTCTTTTTTTTATTTTATAATTTATCCCTTTGCGTAATGCGTGTAAGTATTGCTATGTCGGCACTGATGTTGGCATATGTATTATTTCCTAAGCATAAGAAGAAGGCTTTGTTGTTATATATTTTTGCTATTGCTTTTCATAGTTCGGCAGCCTTATTGGGTGTTATCTTTTATGCGATATACAGAATTGTAAATTCACAGAGAATGTATCGAAATCTCTCCATCTTGTTTGGGTCTTTGATGTTATTCTTTGTGGGTATCAAATTTTTATTACCCTATCTGGTTTTAGTATCAAGTTTTCTAAATCCTAGATATGGTTATTATTTAAGTGAATATATCGGATCTGGAAGTTTTTCGGATATTCCGGTAACAGACTTCTTATCTAAGTTTGTGCTAATAGCGTTCTTTTATAGATTGTTGAAAGGAACTTCTGTTCTTCAGGAACATAAGGATATTGTTATTTTGGTATTGGTAGGCAGGTATTTTGTTCTTTTTAATGCTGTGTTCTATGAAGCAATGAGAATAGCATTTTATTTTGATTTGTTTCTTATCGTTTTAGCGTCTTTAGTATATAGTAGTAATTTGAGAAGAGTGAATAAATTAATATCATATATTATGATATTGCTTCCTTCATTCTTCTATTGGATATATTTTATGATGTACAAAGGGGCTTACGAAACTAATTATTATTATTTTAGATAACGGATAATGAAAGTATTAGAACTTACAGGCGAGCCAATATTGTCTGGTGGTCAAGAGGCATTTTTCATCAATGTTATGAAGCATATTAATATGGATAATATGTGTATTGATGTTTTGACTCTATATAATTGTGAGAATAGTTATTATAGACAGATTATAGAAAAATTGCATGGATCTTTATTTGAATTGAATCTAACTTTCAATCCCGGTGGTTTAAGAGCAAATATTTTAATTCCACTTATCAAGTTCTTGAGAATACATAAATATGATGTTGTTCATGTTCATTCTGGCAGTGTAAGTGTGTTGACAATATGTACGCTTGCATGTAAGGTATGTGGTGTAAAGAATATTATAGTGCATTCTCATTGTACTGGTTTCAGGAGAAGTTTTAAATATAATCTGATAAAGTCGTTCTCTTATCCAGTTCTTCGCTATCTACCTAATCAGTATTGTGCATGCTCTTATGAAGCTGGAATATGGAAATTTCCTAAAAAGATAGTGCAAAAGAGATTAAAAATCATCAATAATGGCATAGATTTGGATTTGTTTTCCCCGTGTGAAGAAATGCGTCGTGATATGCGAAGTCGATTGAAATTGTCGGATGATACTCTTGTGTTAGGTAATGTCGGAAGATTCGCATTTCAGAAGAATCATGAGTATCTTATTCGATTGTTGAAGATTTTAGTATCTCAAAAGTCAAATGTAAAGTTGCTCTTGGTTGGAGATGGTGAACTTATGGATGACGTTGTAGAACAAGTGAGCCAAAACGAACTGGAAGATTACGTAATCTTCACAGGAAATGTAGATAAAGTGCAGGATTATATGCAGGCCATGGATATTTTTCTGTTTCCTTCTCGATTTGAAGGTTTAGGTTTAGTCGGGGTAGAAGCGCAGGCTGTAGGTGTGCCTGTGATAGCATCCGAGAAAGTTCCGAGAACGATGAAAATCGTAGATGATGTATATTTTCTGCCTTTGTCGGATATGAATTTGTGGATGGAAAAAATTCAGGAATGCTCTCGTCACGATAGGGCATATAATAAAGAGGCTATCAAAAGAGCTGGATATGATATTAATCAGACAGCAGAAGAAATTAGAAAACTGTATTTCAAAGAATATGGAAGGAAATAATAAGATTCTTGTTACTGTAGTGACATATAACAGATTGAATGATCTTAAAGAATGTATCAATGCATTAAAACAACAATCATACGATGATCTTGATATTCTTGTTGTAAATAATGGAAGTTCTGACGGAACCGAAGAATGGCTTGAAGAACAGCAAGGATTGTTCTGTATCCATCAAGAGAACTTGGGAGGTGCTGGCGGATTCTATGCTGGTATGAAATATATGATGGATCATGATTATGGATGGATTCTTATGATGGATGATGATGGAATTCCAGATCAGAATGAAGTAAGAAACATTAGAGAAAGTTATGATGAAATTGCAGAGACGATGCATAAAGAGGTAATTCTAAATGCTTTGGTTGTTTGTAAGGATGATCATCAGCATACTGCTTTTGGATGGGCGAGAGGAAGTCATCGTTCTAATCTCGTATGTGAACTGAAGAAGAAAAGATACTTTAATGATATACATCCTTATAATGGTACATTGATTAGACGGAGTATTATAGAAAAGATTGGTCTCGTGAAAAAAGAAATGTTTATCTGGGGAGATGAAAAAGAGTATATGGCGAGAGCTGTTCATTATGGTATTGGTCTGTATACTGTGACTTCCGCAATTCATTATCATCCAAAAGAAAAAGGTATGAGAGTGGGAGTCTTCCCATTCTTAGCGAAACCTAAAATATTGATTAAGCCTAAAAAAATGTCTCATTATTATTATAGAAATGAGGGTTTTATTTATCAGACGTATCCTGAAAAAAGAAAGAAAATGTGGATATTCTTCATAGCTTATTGCTTAAGATTCACATTGCGTCTAGATATTAGAGAATTGGTAAAATTTATAAAGTATTTTAATCGTGGAAGAAAAAATAACTATGAAGAATAATATTAAAATCCTGATTGCTGCGCATAAAGCTTGTGATGTTCCAAATTCTGATATATATATTCCTGTACAGGTAGGCGCTGAACTTCATAAAAATCTGAATTTGGGATTTCAAAAGGACAATGAGGGTGATAATATTTCCACTCTTAATCCTTATTATTGTGAACTTACTGCTATATACTGGGCTTGGAAGAATCTAGATGCAGATTATATAGGATTGTCACATTATAGGCGTCATTTCAAATTTAAAAAGAAAAATTCTGAATTTAATAGTATCTTAAATTCTGAAGAAGCTGAGAAATTGTGTGCAAAGTATGATCTTATTCTTCCTGTGAAGAGAAAACTATATATTGAGACTGTTTACTCTCATTATGACCATACCTTCTATGGAGAGCAGTTTGATCAAGCACGAGATATCATTTCTAGCATGTGCCCAGAGTATTTGGATGCTTTTGATAAACATATGAAAGAACGATCTGAGCATCTTTTTAATATGTTTATTATGAAGAAAGAACTGTTTCATAGATACTGTGAATGGCTATTCCCTATTTTAAAGGAATTGGAATCAAAGTATGATCTGAAAAATATGGATGCTTTTCAGGCTAGATTAATAGGTAGAGTTGCTGAGCGTCTATTGGATGTCTGGATAGAGAAGAATGATATTAAATATAAAGAAATAGGTTATATCTATTTCGGAAAACAGAATATGCCAAAAAAAATTTTAGGTTTTATTATGGCAAAGCTGTTTCATGTGAAATATGACAAGAGTTTTTAAATGATATTTATTCTTGATAAAACTAATTTTTTAATATTACATATAGAAAATATAAACAGATGAAGCAATATGATTATCTTATAGTTGGTGCAGGACTCTTTGGTGCAACCTTTGCGCATTTAGCGCATCTTAAAGGTAAAAAGAGTCTTGTTATTGATAAGCGCTCACATTTAGGTGGAAATATTTATTGTGAAAATATAGAGGGTATCAATGTTCATAAATATGGTGCTCATATTTTTCATACTTCGAATAAAAAAGTTTGGAATTTCGTAAACTCTATTGTTGAATTCAATCGTTATACGAATTCTCCAGTAGCTAATTATAAAGGAGAATTGTATAATCTGCCTTTCAATATGAATACTTTCTTTGAAATGTGGGGAGTGAGAACTCCTGCTGAAGCGCAGGCTAAGATAGATGAACAGAAGGCTGAAGCTTTGGCTAAGATGAAGGCTGATGGGGTGGAGGAACCTCGTAATTTGGAAGAACAGGCTCAGATATTGATAGGAAAGGATATTTATGAGAAGCTGATTAAAGGATATACCGAAAAACAGTGGGGACGTAAGTGTACGGAACTTCCGGCATTTATCATTAAACGTCTTCCTGTACGTTTTACTTTTGATAATAACTATTTTAAGGATTCTTATCAAGGTATTCCTGTTGGTGGATATAACAAACTCATAGATGGATTACTTGTGGGTGTCGAGACAAAAGTTAATACGGACTTCTTCGATAATCGAAAGTATTGGGAATCAATAGCTGATAAGGTTGTTTATACAGGACAGATTGATGAGTATTTTGATTATCAATTTGGCAAACTAAACTATCGAACTGTTCGTTTCGAAACGGAAGTGATAGATGAAGCTAATTATCAAGGAAATGCGGTCGTAAATTATACAGAAGCAGAGGTGCCTTATACTAGAGTAATAGAACATAAACATTTCGAGACTTTTGGTGATGCGGTTTATGATAATCCAAAAACTGTTATCAGTCGTGAGTATAGTACGGAATGGTCGGATGGAATGGAACCATATTATCCAGTAAACGATGTGAAGAATAATAAATTGGCTGAGAAATACAGAATGTTGGCTTCTAAGCAGTCAAATGTAATTTTTGGTGGTCGTTTGGCAGAATATAAGTATTATGATATGGCTCCAATTATTGAGAAAGCCTTTGATGCTTTTTTTGAAGTTTAATTATTAATAAAAAATTGAGAGATGAATTATATTATTACTGGTGGGACTGGTTTTATCGGTACTCACCTTACAAAATTAATACATCAGAGAAATCCTCAGGCAAAGGTTTATAATCTAGATATTGTTAAGCCAGGAACACCATTACCTCTTCCAGGAAAGGCGACATATCATTCTCCCTTATTGGATGGTGAAGAATTGACTTCTACTTTCGTAGAATGTGACATTCGTAAACCAATAGAGAACTTGCCATTTGAGCCAACTCCTGAAGATATCATCTTTAATTTTGCTGCAGTACATCGTACGCCAGGATATCCTGATTATGAGTATTTTGAGACAAATCAGAAAGGAGCTGAGAATGTTACGGCTTTTGCAGAGAAATATGGTATCAAGAGGATCGTTTTTACTTCAAGTATTGCACCTTATGGTGCTGCAGAACAGTTAAAAGAGGAAACTACGTTGCCTACTCCTAATACGGCTTATGGTATTTCGAAACTGGTAGCTGAGAAAATCCACATGATTTGGCAGGCTAGGGATAAGGAAAACAGACAATTGACAATCTGTCGTCCTGGTGTTGTCTTTGGTAAAGGCGAAAATGGAAACTTTACTCGTTTGTATTGGGCAATTCGTGGTCATAAGATGGCTTATCCTGGTAGAACGGATACAATTAAGGCTTGTATCTATGTGAAGGAGTTAGTGAATTTCATGCTTTATCGTGTGGAGCAGCATCCTCATGGTGTGGAAATATATAACTGTTGCTTTGAACCTGCCTATACAATCCAGCATATCTGTGAGGTAATGAAGAAGGTTACTGGGTTGACTTCTTGGATTCCTAATGTTCCTAACTGGATTATTATGCCTACAGCAGCTGTACTTGGTGCGCTTGGTGCACCTATGGGTATTTGTCCTGCTCGTGTAAAGAAATTGCAGATATCTACAAATATCTGTGGTAAGAAGTTGAAAAATTGTGGTTATCAATTTAAGTATTCTTTCGAGGAGGCGTTGCAAGATTGGTTCAAGGATAATCGGAATGGATATTTAGAATAATAGAAATGTTATAATAAGATATTATGGATAAAAGAACTATAGGATATGTGTCTGCTGTCAATCCTTTCGAAGATAGAAAAGCATGGAGTAGAAGATTCCGTGAAATTATGAGTAAGTATTGAGATTAAGTCTTTTCTGTTTATGCTCATAAGCATAAACAGCAGCATTGCGAGAATCGCAAGGATAACATAGATGTGTTATCTTTGCGATTTTGTTTTTCTATGAAATTGAGACAGGAATGTATTTATATTAGAATGTAAGTGCTAAATATAAACGCTAAAGTTGAAAAATTAACAAAAATATTTTTGGAATACAATGAAAACGTGTATATTTGCACGGTAAAATAGAAAGGAATGGCTACAAAAGATGAAGTAGAACGTTTTCTTCTCAACTTTAAAGAGAAAGTGAAGATATATAATATCGTATATCGTGAAGATCGTGAGAAAAATGTTCAGATATTGGCGGAATTGGATATTACTCCTAGATATCGTACTGATGTTATCATGAAATTGAAGGTTAAAGATTATTCCGAAGGACCTATCCCTGATACATTGAATCATCTAAGTGATATGTGGGTTTTTGGCAAGGATGTGAAAGGTCGTGAAGTGTATATCAAAATAACGATGGGAGTCCCTGGTAATAGTACGATTTGTATATCTTTCCATATAGCAGAACATAAAATGAAATATCCTTTAAAATAATAGTAGCATGAAGAGTCCATTTACTGGCGGAAATGCCACATTGAAAAAAGAAGAATCTGTGCTTACTTATCGTAAGGAAAAGTGGGCATATATGCATTTGTATTATGAATGTGATGACACTAAGGAATGTTTCACTACGGAACATTTGGACGAGTTGAATATTGGACAAGTGTATAATCAATATCGTGCAAAATATGGTATCCCATTTGTAGACGAAATTGCGAAGATTCGGAAAATGTATAATTTATCGGCTGTAAAAATGTCACGGATTCTTGGATTCGGTGATAATCAGTACCGATTGTATGAAAACGGAGATATGCCAAGTGAGACGAATGGTAAGATTTTGATGTCGATTAAAAATCCACTCGTGTTTAAAACATTCTTGGAAAATTCGAAAAACCAGTTTAGTGAGGATGAGTTTACCAAGATGGTGGATAAGATGAACAGTTTACACTTGTATAGCGATGATGACAGGAATATGAAAATGGTATTCCAGGAACTTAGGCGAGACTTATATAATGGTTTCGCTCTTCAGAGTGTTGATCATGTGCGCAATATGATGCTATATTTCATTAATCGAATGAATGGGGTGTGGACAACAATGATGAATAAATTATTGTTTTATACAGACTTCTATAGTTATAAGTTGCGTGGCGTGGCGATGTCTGGTTTGAGTTATAGGGCTATTCAGCGTGGTCCTGTGCCTTTAAGATGGGAGAGGGTGTATAGTGTTTTTGATGATATAGAACAAGATTTAATACATATAGCTGATGGGGTGGACGGGCAGAAACTGTGCTCTAATTCTATGTATGATCCGTCTGAGTTCTCGGATGTGGAATTGAAAATACTGAATGTCGTATATGAGCGATTCCATGAAATGAGTGCTTCTCAGGCTTCTGACTTAAGTCACGCAGAAGATGTTTGGATGAAATATAAAGATACAAGAATGTTATTGGATTTTAATATGGCATTTAATCTGAAAGGGCTGTAATTGTATAATTCTGTCTAGTTTAAGGGTTTTTATGTTAGAACCGCCAGCAAAGTGCATCACATGCTACTTGTTGGCGGTTCTTGCTTGTTTATTATTTCATTCCCAGTAAGGGCTTGATTTGATTTTCTTTAAAGAGCGATACGATTGTAGAGATGATGAGACCCACGAAGATGAATGCTATGATAATCTTACTACGTTGAGGTGCTTTCTTGTCAACGGGAACTGTGGCACTCTGCAAAGTAGTGAAGGCTGGGGTAACCTCTTGTACCTTGGCCTGTGCCTGCTCTACACCTTGTTCAAGAGCCGTATAGGTATTATACTTGAGTTGCATGTCATTCTCTAAGTCTTCGAGTTTACTGCGTACACTTTCTAAGATAATGTCTTGGTTGGCATCACTATAAGCAATATATTGCTCTCTGACGGCGATGTATTTACGCTTAGCCTCGTTGTAAAGTTTTTGGTTGTAGGAGAGGTCACGACGCGCCTTGGCAGTACGATAGTCTGTGATAAACTTTTGTAGACGAGCTTTCACGCTGTCGGCCATGCATGCTGCGATGAGTGGGTCCTGATCGGTCACTGTGATGGTGATGACGGAGGTCTTGTCATCGACATCGCATACTACATTTTTGTTGATAACTTCAGCGATATTGGTTTGTTTCTTCGTAAGCATGAACGGATTCACAGGCTCCGTCTTGATGGTATCGGTGCGCTGTTTGCCGAAAATATGGGTCCACCAAGGTGTCTTCTGATATTTGAGAAGATAATCATAATAGGTCATTTCCATCTGATTGTTCTTGCGATGTACCTTGACATCGAAGAGTTTGGTTTTGAAGTCGACGGAATTGATGAGGTCTGGATATAGATCGGGCACAATAGCATCAGCATCTTTGTTGGTGGCTCTACCGCCTAATCCAAATCGAGATGCCAATGAACTAAGGCTACCTCCGCCACCACCGGAGTTTAATTCCGGCGCCAGCATCACCTGACTCTCGTAGATGTTGACCAATCCTTTGGCATATATGATACCTATTATCGTAAAGATAGGTACGATGATGGCATACAACATCCAGTTTTTGGAGAGTGCCTTTCCGATGGCAACGAAGTCGATGGCTTCTTCTCCCTTATTCTTGACAGTTTCCTTTATCTCTTTATTTCCTTCCATCATTCTTATTTTAATAATGCTACGATGACGGTAGCGAGTGATGCTAATGTTGTTCCGATACTTAAGATACCAGTAAGGCTCATTGGTGTCTTCTTTGGCTTGCTTGGTACGATGATCTCGCAACCTGGCTCAATCTTATTTTTACCCTTGACGCTTACTTTACCATTCTGGTATACGATGAAGGTCTTGCTCTTCTTGGCTCTTGCACTATAACCACCGGCCTCGTTGATGTAATAATTTACCGGCTTGCCCTCGATGTAAGATACTGTATTAGGATACATTACGTCACCGCTGATCTTGACGGTTGCATTGTATTCAGGGATGAAGAGGCGGTCGCCCTCACGCAGTGTGATATCTTCGTTACCGCCAGGATTCTTAAGCGCCTTCTCCAAGTTGATACCGACATAATAAGTATCACCTAAGTCTATCTTTTCAGTCTTGATCGTGTCTTTGTCATCTTGGCCTTTGATTGTGCGCATCAAGGTTTCCATGCGTAGACGCTCTTCTTCGTTGATGAGTCGCTCTATGCGGGCTCCCTTCACGTAGGCTTCCTGTGTCACACCACCGGCAGCTTTTACGAGTTCACTGAGTCGCATATTCTTAGTTGTGAGGGTGTAGTCGCCCGGGAATAGGGCTTCACCTTCGATGCTCACATTGCGCTGCTCTTTGAAGCCCGGACTGCGACGAACATATACTTGATCGTATGGCTGCAAGAAGAAGTCGTTGGTCTTATCAATGATGAGACCATTCTCGAGAGTGAAGGTAAAGGTCTCGGCAATCTTCTTGCTAGAGTAGGTAGAAGATGGGTCGAGGATGCGACGACTCACGTCAACCTTTGCTGTAGAGGCTGCATCGGTGAGACCACCGGCCTGTACGATGAAGTCTTCGATGGTTGTATTGTCAGCATATTCATAGGTTCCTGGGAATTGCACCTCGCCATGGATGGTGAGTGTGCGTGCTTTTATCTTGTCAGCCTCAGTAGGGATGAAGATAACATCCTCGTTTTGCAATGGAATATCAGCGGCAGAACCATTCATGATGGCTTCGATATCTACGGCAATGGTCTTCTTTGTGCGGTCTTCCTTCATACGCTGGATGACGGCATGCTTGCCATACGCCTCTTCGGTAAGGCCTTGTGCCTGTTGGATGAGTGATCGCACGGTAGTGATCTGGTCACCGAGCTGATAGAGGCCCGGACGGAACACAGCACCTTTCACCTCTACCATATTCTCATATCTGTCGAGGATAGAGTCAACGCGAAGGGTATCGCCATCCATCACCTTGAATCCACTCATGTCGAATTCATCGATGGTATATACTTGTTTCTCTTTGCCATTGGCACGGAGTAATCTGATCTGCTTCTTGTAGGCATTGCTGGCGAACCCTCCCGCGTATTTCAGTATGGTGGCAACGCTCTCGTTCTTGCGCATCTCGTAGATCATAGGGCGCTTAACGGCTCCGGTAATCTGAACGAGACAGTCGTATGGACTTACTACGATGACATCGTTGTCTTGCAGACGTACGTTGCCGGCAAGTCTACCGTTCATGATAAACTCGTAGACATCGACCACGCTGATGAGTCTACCACCACGATATACCTTAATATTACGGAGAGTTCCTAGGTCGTTGATACCGCCAGCCATGTAGAGGGCATGGAAGGTGGTAGCGAAGGCGCTCAGCGTATATGTGCCCGGCACTTTCACCTCACCCATCACATTGACACTGATGGTTCGGGTCTGTCCTACTGATGTGCTGATGCGACTGCTCTGATAGCGCGAACCGAGGGTGCGACGGAGCTTCGCATTGGCGCGGGCTACGGTGAGACCGCTGAGGTGGATAGGACCATAGTTTGGTACTACGACGGTTCCTTCCGGTGATATCGTAAGGGTTTGTTCGCTCTGAGAACCGCCATAGATGTTGATGACAACCTGATCGCCCGGACCGAGAACATAGTTGGATGGGGTAGCGATATTCATGTTAGGCTCGAAGCTGAGCAACTTGTTGTTGAAGATATCGCGACCGAATACTTTCTTGGTTCTATCTTCTTTTTCTGATTCTTTCAGATCAGACTCCTCGTCCTCATCGAGTTCATTGGGGTTTCTGTTATATTTAGAATAAGCCTTTCTGTTATTTTCGTTATCAAATTTGTCGGAAAGGTTGCTATTCATGTAGTCTCTTGGTTTGTCACCATTATTTTTTCGCAGTTTACTATTCGTATTGGTATCGTCAGCAGAGCCGTTTTTCTTATCGTTCTCGCTGTTATACTTATTGCGTATCTTTCTGATCTGGTCTATCTTGACACCCCTTTGCATCAGTTGAGCAGTGATCTGACCTTGCGACTTGCCTGCTTTCGTCGCGCTTTGAATATAGTCCATCACCTGTGAGTCGTTCATCTGAGCTGAAGCGCCCATAGATATGATGGATAGCAATAATGCGAATAGAATTCTTTTCATTGTAATGCCTTTATTATTTTTCGCTGATATTATACAAACAGTTGCAAAGTTAATATATTTTTGTGAAAGTGGGGCGATTTTTACAGAATTGTTTTAATAGGAATGTCATAAAGTAGGGGAAGGTATAGAATTTCCCGTTGAAGCCGATAGGGCTGCACCGTGTTAAATATGTTTAATCATCATCTTTCCCCTATAAAAATGTATATCTTTGCGTGCCGTCGGATGTGGTGGTGTCCTCTATAGTCCTCTCCCCGAAGGGGAGACCGAGGAGTGACTGTCTCTGCGCAGTGCGGACACTCCCTCCGGGGTGTGGTGTGTGGATTGTATCTCTATATCCGAGGGTACGCTATGGCGACCCCCGGTTATCCCAGCGACAACCCCT
>NZ_KE384541.1:0-26154 GCF_000426565.1 Segatella albensis DSM 11370 = JCM 12258
TGCTATGCATATCCCTCCCGAGGATGTGCAGAAGACATACACAGCAGTTCATATTATACATATTCCCCGGAGGGGATACCTCTGAGATAACCGGGGGTCGCGAAGCGTACCCTCGGAGGAAGGATGACAGCATACCTCATAGCACCCCAGAGGGGTACACGAGCTATGACAGACGCAGGACGGGCACACCCTCCGGGGTGCACTCACACAGACCATCATACATACCGAGGGTCTGCTATCGCAACCCCCGGTTATCACAGCGACAACCCCTCCGAGGTATGCACACAGATAGGCATATCGACTATCCCTCGGATGGGAAACCTCGGGGGTATGTATCTCAAGAGCGATGTGCTCGGTCTCTGAGCTATGTCTTATATATTCAGAAACAACATTAAAACTACAGAAATATGAAAAGGAAACCTAGTTGAAAATATCGTTACATCCCCTGAGGAATGATGAGGAAACCACCTCGCGCACTACATTCCACGGCAGCAGGCAGATCATGGGTATTGACGATTTGTGATTTCAAGTCCAACCCCTTACCGGCATCCGTCACGAGGATATAATTCTCAGCTGGTAGATTCAGAGCCTTGAGGTCGATTTTCAGCGTTTGTTTCTCGTCTTTACCATTGATACCGGCAATAAACCATTTCTGTCCCTTTCTACGTGCCATTACCACATATTCGCCAGGATAACCCGCCAAAAGTCGGGTATCATCCCATGTCGTTGGAAGATAACCGAACAGCGCTTGCTCCACCTTTCGCTTAGGTTCAAGATAACTTTCCGGACGATCGGCCAGATGCTGCAAAGAGGATTCAAAAAGTATGGTGAGTGCCAACTCGTGTGCATCCGTCGTAATATGCGGATGTTGTGAATCAGAGAAAGTACATGGCGTATAATCCATTGGCCCCACCACATTACGGGTGAAAGGCAAAGTGGCATTATGTGCAGCAGCACGACTTGTGAGATCACCGCGATTATTATACCATTCGGCACCATACACGCCCTCCGTTGATACCAAGTTAGGAAACGTACGTTGCCATCCGCGCGGAATCGTAGCGCCATGGAAGTTGACTAGCAGATGATGTTTGGCAGCACTTTTCAGCAAATCGATACAGTATTCCATCGTAGCCTGCGTATCACCATCGAAGAAGTCGATTTTCACACCACTAACACCCATCTTCTCACACCACGCAAATTCCTTTTCGCGCTTCTCCGGATCGTTGAGTCGGTATTTCGGTCCTGGAGCACCATCAATCCATCCCGTCGTAGAATTATACCAGATAATCGGTTTCACGCCCTTGCTGAGACTATATTTCAAAGCATCTTCTATCGTATAGCCATCTTTCATCTCGTCCCATTCCGCATCGATGAGCACATAAGGCAGATGTAGCGTCACGGCCATATCCACATATTTCTTGATGATGTTATAGTCGTTGCTGCCATGATTATATGCCCAATAGATCCATGAAACCACACCGGGTTTTATCCACTTCGTGTTCAGGATCTCACAAGGTTTACTCACATCTGTTACCAATGTCGATGCAACGATGTCTTTCAGCGTACCTAGCATGACCACGCGCCATGGAGAATGCCATTTGCCCGAAACCTGTTTGTCGGAGCGTCCCAAAGTTACGCGGTATTGGTCACGCTGTCCGGCATTATCAAGCGAAGAGGCACTATGCTCACTTTCTATGTTGGCTTCAGTGAATAGCGCAAAAGCATCCTGCTGCGGTTCCACAAGTGCCGGATAGCCCCAATGTGTATTCGCATCGTTACCATCGGTAGCGAGTGGGAAGAACTGTTCGTAAGCATCCGTATATTTCTGAATCCATCGGCGAGTGCCATCGGCGATGAGATATCGAGTCTGTTCATCTTTCACCACCGTAGGACGAGCGAAACGGGTTTCGTAGCGGAAGGCGATACCATCGTTGAACATCTGCAAGGCCACTTCCACTTTCTTGCCTTCTGCATTGTGAAACAACATAGAATATCCGTGTCCTTTTTTCGAAATATGCGACTTTTTGCCTTCTATCATATCATAGTTGACTTCGAATTCCTTTCCATCAAAGATGTTAACAAAAGTAAGACTTGTAAGGTCTTCGTCAGAAGTCTGTAGTCCGAAATCAGAAATCTCCGTCATCATCTTGCCATCATAGCAGACGACGAGTTTATTCTTATCCCATCGTGCTACGATTTTTCCATTCGGCGACTTAGCCACCTGCGCCAAGGCAGAAAGGCTTGTTAAGATTAGTAGTGCTAATAATTGTATTTTTTTCATGATGGTTGATTTATTTCAGTTGGCAAAAATACACTTTTTTATTGAAAATCGCAAATTAATCATACAAAAAGGCTCCTTGTCGTGAGAACAAGAAGCCTTTGTATGATGCTATCATCGCAAATTAATGATTACGCAGATTCCATTTTGAATTATCGCTCGAGAAATCATATTCGGCCAATGTCGGCGTACTATCGCCGGCAGAATAGATACAATATCTCTTATTGTCACCCTCCATACCTGGAATAGATTTCGGCATGATGCGATATGTGCCATCGACGAGTTGTTCGATACGCCATAGTTGGTTGTCAGCCCCCGTATATACCGGTGATGCGGTAAGTTCTTTGCCGTCCGTAGCCGTCAGCGCGCGCTGAGTGCCCTCGATGGTAATCTTGAAATACGGATTAATCAGATAACCGCCCTTCTCGGGAACAGGCGTGATCGTCCAGCGCTGATGAGGACGGAACATATAGTCACCACAGCGTATAGCAATATCACCCTTAGGCCAACCTGCCTCTACATCAGCGAGTTGCTGTGCCGGAATCTTTCTAAGCGGTTTACTCAGATCCATGTTCCAGAATCCCTCTCGTTCCTGTGGGATGCGTACGAAATCCACGGCCAACTCTAAAGCATATCCACGACGTTCCGACTCAATCTCAAAGGTACCGCCCTTGAATTCTTCACCGGCTACAGGCCATCCATTCTTCCAGAGCAATGGTCGGATGCCCAGCACACTTCTTCCGCTACGATCAAAGTCGGCTTCATAATGGCATGACATGATTTCTACACCTTCGTCGATGACGGTTCTACCGAAGTGACCAGGACCACATACTCTGCCGCCCGCTGCTATCACCATGCGCCCGCCACCATGGAACATATCTCTGCCCACGTTATCGACATACGGACCTTCGACATTTTTAGAACGTCCCACTACTATATTATAGGTAGAATTCACGCCATCGCAACAGGTGCCATGAGTGCCGAGCAGATAAAACCACCCGTCACGATAGATGAGATCGGTGGCCTCGCAGTCGATGGCAATATCTTTCTCTTTGTTTCCCTTTATGCGCTCACCTGTTCGTGGGTCGAGTTCAATCAGACGAATCGTTCCAAAATAGGTGCCATAGCTTACCCACAACCGGCCCGTATTAGGATCTATCAGCAAACTAGGGTCAATGGCATCTTGGTCTTCCATTCCATCAGAAGCGCATACTTCAATAGGTTTAGTGAATTTAAAATCAGGAGATTTTGGATCTAAGGTCTTGTTCCACATCGTAAGAATCCTACCATTGTGACCGCCACCAAGACCGCCACCGGTAGCACCATAGATTACGAGATAGCGGTCACCTATCTTCATGACATCGGGGGCTGCACCGCCACCGGGACGCTCTGCCCCACTATGCCACGACCATCCATCATCACTGATGAGACCGCCTCCACCCGTACCAAATGTATAATATTTACCATCACACTCTGCAATAGTAGAAGGGTCGTGAATATAAGGGGCACCAATCTGTGCCTCCGCTGTTGCCGCCAAAGCAAGGGCCGCAAGAATCGTATAAAGTTTTTTCATTATTTTAAGGTTATCGTATATTGATTAGTGATAGGTTTTCCATTCTCGTCGATGAAGCGTACACACATGTCGCTGAGTCCCGGTCCGTTGATGACGGCCACGCGCAGAATGTTACGTCCCGGTTTCAGATTGATACGAGCCGACATACCATCATCCTCCACCATTCTTCTGTCACCCGAGAGCATCAACACCTGTTTACCGTTGAGCCACCATGAAGAGGCTCCGTTGCTGCCCGCTGCTAAACGCACATTCTTCAAGCCCTTAGGACAGTCGATGATGGTGTAAGCCCAAAAGAGCGAGCCATAAGTTTGATCACCATATTTCTCGGCGAATCTGAAGAGTTTCACGTTGAAGTTCTCACTATCCAAGGCATGCCACTTCAGATTTTGTGTACCTACCTTCTCACTTTTCCCTGCCTTAGGCAAGGCCGTCATCTGACCTTTAAAATAAGTCTTGTTGAAAGCCTTATCGAGATAAGAATCCGTGAAAATGACATTCGACTGCACATCTTGTTTGATTGGTTCGAGCATCATCCAACGGCGGATAAAGCCTTCACTATCCGGAGAAATACTTTGAGTCTGAGCAGGTGCAAAATATTTAGGTCGGTTCTTGAATTGCAACCAGTCGATACTTGCTGGTCTATCTTCACATGTTACTACAAGGTTTATTGTTCCCTGTGGCTGATAAGACAATGGTACTGTGAGTGTTAACCATTGATTACTAAGGTCGCGCTTAAACATTCCCTGTCCACTCTTCACGATGATCGGCACGCGTGCGATCACCCTACCATCGGCACTTTTCTCACGAATAGCAATCTCCGTATTCTCAGCAGCTTTTACGCTGACCATAACGTATCCGTCATGAACGGAGGCAAAGTCAACACCCTCGTATTTTATCCAACTTCCTTTATTCTTGAGCATAGCATCCATGCCTAGGAAATAATCGGTAGTATCTACATATTCTGTCTGTACATCATTGCTGGCACAAGAATATCTATCTACTTGGATTCTGTCTGTAGCCTTATTGATGCCTACACCGCGCATAGTCGATTTAACTTCCTGTATCGTTCCGTCTGCATTAAAGTAGAGACGCTCGATGCAGACAGAGCGGTTCTTATCGAATTTAGGCGAATAGTCATTATGATGATAGAAGAGATACCATTGACCCTTATAGTTAACGATGCTGTGATGGTTGGTCCAGCATCCGTTGGCATGCTCCTTCATGATAATGCCTTTAAACTGCCATGGTCCTAGCGGATGGTCGCTCATACTGTAGGCCAAGGTCTCGGTACCGTTTTTCTCTCGCACCCAAGGGAAGGTGAGATAATACTTTCCTTTATTTTTAAAGACAAAAGGCCCTTCTTTGAAACCATCAGGCAATCCCTCCATCAGTTTCTGTTCGCCATCCAGTTCTGTCAAGCTCTCTTTCAGTTTGGCGCCACGCAATCCCATGCCGCCCCAGTAGATGTAGGCCGAGCCATCATCGTCGAGCAATACACAAGGGTCTATACCCATGAGTCCCTTGATTGGTTGACTTTCACAGGAGAACGGTCCGGTAGGGTTACTGGCTGTAGCCACACCGATATTGAAGCCACGTCCGTCCCTCGGTACGTTAGGGAAAAAGAAATAATATTTACCATTCTTATAGACACAGTCGGGCGCCCACATCGAATAGCCATCATGCTTGCCCCAAGGCACATCTTTCTGGTCGACGATTACGCCATGATCGTGCCAGTTCACGAGGTCGTCGGAAGAGAAAACATGATAATCTGCCATGCAGAACCAGTCTTGCTGCTGTCCCTCCGGTGCAGGGATGTCATGTGAAGGATAGAGATATACCTTGCCGTTGAAAACCCTTGCTGTAGGGTCGGCAGTAAATTGTCCCGAGATGATCGGGTTCTGTGCCTGAACAGAAAGCGCAATGCCAGCGAGCATTAAGCCTATCGTTCGTTTTTTCGAGTTGTTAGTTGTTTTGTGTTTCATACTATTATTTAATTTCGTATGCAAAGGTATAGAATTTGCGTTGAATTTACTTTGCAAATCTTCTCAAATTCTTTCACAAATGTTTCATTCTTGATACAAAAGTCTAAATATGCCTCTGTATGTCTTCTTCTTGGGGTAATATGCGAGTTTTTTCTTTGTGAACAGAGACGAATATTGGCAAATAAATTGTATTTTTGCAACTCTTATTAGTGATAATAAAAAAATAAATATATGTCAAGAATAGAAGAGGACAAACGTACCGTTCGTCAGATGGTGGAAATCTATTGCCATGGCAACCATCATACACGCGAAGGACTTTGTGAAGAATGTCGCACGCTTTTAGAATATTCCCATTTCCGCCTCGACCATTGCAAATTTGGTGAAAACAAGACCACCTGTAAGGTTTGCCCTGTACATTGTTATAAACCTGAGATGCGTGAACGGATGCGCCGTGTGATGATATATGCGGGACCTCGTATGTTGTGGCATCATCCTTTGGCTACCCTCCGCCATTTGTGGCGCGAAATGAGATAGTATGATTACGACAAAATCCCGAAGGCATCCCGAAGGAATATTTTGTAATCTTTAAACTTTGACTTGGGAATTGTTAAAGGAAATCATGTGCTGTTTTGGGCTCGTTCTAGAACAAACTAGAACCTAACAAGCTCTAAAACACCCCAAAACTCATTCTCAAGAAGTTGAGCTTCCGTATGAAGTTAACTGCATCGGCTTACGCAGTTAACTTCGTAAGTTCACGCGAATAGGTCTGTAGCCTTACGCAGTTAACTAAAAATGCTGATAATCCCAGTATATTTCGATGAACAAATTAGAGCGAAATGTATAACTATCTGATTATCAGTTGGCTACATTTTGCTCATAATTTTGATATTCATAATTAAACCGTCACGAATTCTGAATTTGCGAATTATGAGCACTTATCTTCGGTTGAAATTTAAGGAAATTAAAATTCATTAAACTTTCCTGAATTCAACTTGCAAGTGCAATGCCACTGATAACACACATAAAAAACTCTTATACGCCGAACACGTATAAGAGTTTCTTTTTATCTTAACGTAAGATCAAACTGGTTATAATTCTTTTTCAGCCTGTTTTGCTTCCAGCAACGTACTGAATACGTGTTCTGCCGCAGCAATACTACTTATGGCAACAAAATTAACAACATCTGTCTGCCCATTATCCCAATAACGTTTCACGCGCATGGTGTTCCCCGCCAAATCTAGAACATCGGCCTGAATAACCTTCCTGCCCTCATACGAATTTATGGCTATTATGACATTGCCCCTGTCCAATGTCCACATCGTATTATGAAGATACGTCTCCTTTGCCCAATTGTTCTTGGCTTGAGCCACATATTCTCCAAATATACAATTTCCATTCGACTCAATGTAAACTGCGTCTACAGATAATGTTTCGTCGGAATTATCGACACTATACCACATGCCTTCAATTTGATTGGTTGTCACTGACGGTGTTCCTTGCCATGCTATTGTCCCGTTATCCTCATCATTACTACAAGCCACCAAAGCCATTGAACCTAATACCATACCTAACACAAGAGTAGCTGATAAATAAAACTTTTTCATAAGTCAAAAAATAGTTAGTTAGTAATAAAGAAATTAGTAATAAGATATTATTTTGCTATAGATCTGCTGCCTATGCAAGCTATCCTGTATACGTTATCCCGTTGTTAATTAGGAAATTACTGTTTACAATCGCAATAATAAGAAAAAAACATGAAAGTTCCAAATAAAAAACACACTTTTTCACTTTGCGGAAAATTTGATGGCGTTTTCGCCGTCTGCGTGCTTGGCTAACCAACCGGGTATTTCTACGATTCTGACGGGAGACAAGAAACAAATTTAGGCACACACCATACAACGTATAATTACTTAATCGGTTGCTTTCCGAAAAGATTTCTTAATAAATTCTCCTTATTTAAAAAGAATTTTCTTAAATTTGCAGCGAATTGTGGCATCATGAGTTTACCTCATTTCCATAAATGAAGAAAAGAATAGAAATTAAAATGATATAAAGAAATGGAATTAGCAAGTAAGTACGACCCTAAAGAAGTTGAGTCGAAATGGTATGAGTACTGGCTCGACAACAAACTTTTCAGTTCAAAACCAGACGGACGTGAACCTTATACGGTGGTAATCCCTCCTCCTAACGTCACTGGTGTACTGCACATGGGACACATGCTGAACAATACTATACAGGATATCCTCGTGCGCAGAGCGCGCATGGAAGGCAAAAATGCTTGTTGGGTACCTGGTACCGACCATGCTTCTATCGCTACGGAGGCTAAAGTGGTAAATAAACTGGCGCAGGAAGGTATCAAGAAAACTGACCTCAGCCGTGAAGAATTCTTGGAGCATGCTTGGGACTGGACTCGCGAACATGGCGGCATCATCTTGAAGCAGTTGCGCAAACTCGGTTGCTCTTGTGACTGGGGCCGCACAGGTTTCACCATGGACGAGACTCGTTCTAAGAGTGTTATCAAGGTGTTCGTCGACCTATATAACAAGGGCTACATCTATCGCGGTGTACGCATGGTAAACTGGGACCCTCAGGCTCAGACGGCTCTGTCTGATGAAGAGGTAATCTACAAGGATGAGCACTCTAAACTCTACTATCTGAAATATTATGTAGCATCTGAGGACCAGGACAAGATTGAGCGCAAGGATGAGGGCAACGTGATGCATAAGGACGAGAAGGGTTATTATGCTGTTGTTGCTACAACTCGACCTGAGACCATCATGGGTGACTCTGCGATGTGTATCAACCCAGAGGATGTGAAGAATACTTGGCTCAAGGGACTACACGTCATTGTACCATTGGTAAACCGTACCATCCCTGTCATTGAGGATAGCTATGTGGATATTCAGTTTGGTACCGGTTGTTTGAAGGTAACCCCTGCTCACGATATCAACGACCACGCTCTGGGCTTGAAGCACGGATTGGAAACCATCGATATCTTCAATGACAATGGTACTATCTCTGAAGCTGCCGGCATGTATGTCGGTCAAGATCGTATGGACGTGCGCAAACAGATTGCCATCGACTTGCAGAATGCTGGTTTGATGGAGAAAATCGAGGACTATGATAATAAGGTGGGATTCTCTGAGCGCACCAATGTGCCTATCGAACCAAAACTAAGTACACAGTGGTTCTTGAAGATGCAGCACTTCGCTGACATCGCTCTTGGCCCTGTGATGGATGACGACATCGAATTCTATCCTAAGAAATATAAGAATACTTATCGCCACTGGCTCGAGAACATCAAGGACTGGTGTATCAGTAGACAGCTGTGGTGGGGTCATCGCATCCCTGCTTACTACTTTAAGAATGCTGAAGGCAAGAATGAGGTTGTCGTAGCAGAAACTGCAGAGGAAGCTCTGAAGTTGGCTCAACAGAAAAACCCTGCCGTGAAGGCTGAAGATTTACAACAGGACGAGGATGCCCTCGACACATGGTTCTCTTCATGGCTCTGGCCTATCTCTCTCTTCGATGGTATCAACAATCCTGACAATGAGGAAATCAACTATTACTACCCTACTGCTGACTTGGTAACGGGTCCGGATATCATCTTCTTCTGGGTGGCTCGTATGATCATGGCCGGCTATGAATATCGTGGCAAGATGCCTTTCAAGCATGTTTACTTCACAGGTATCGTTCGCGATAAGTTGGGACGAAAGATGAGCAAGAGTCTTGGTAACTCTCCTGATCCTTTGAAACTCATCGAAAAGTATGGTGCTGATGGTGTACGTATGGGTATGATGCTTGCTGCACCTGCCGGAAACGATATTCTCTTCGACGAGAGCTTGTGCGAACAGGGTCGTAACTTCAACAATAAAATATGGAATGCATTCCGACTGGTTAAGGGTTGGAATACAGCAGACATCGAACAACCTTTGTGCAACAAGACTGCAGTAGCTTGGTTTGAGGCCAAACTGAAAGAGGTGAACGATGAGATGCAAAAGCAGTTTAAGGAGTATCGTATCTCTGAGGCGCTGATGACCGTTTACAAACTCTTCTGGGATGAGTTCTCTAGCTGGTATCTGGAGATGGTAAAACCTGCTTATATCAACGGTGAGGCTCAGCCTATCGACAAGACTACTTACGAGGCTACTTTGAAGTTCTTTGATGCGCTGCTCAAGATGTTGCATCCATTCATGCCGTTCATCACCGAGGAACTCTGGCAGCATATCTATGATCGCAAGGAGGGGGAAAGTATCATGCGTGCAACACTCGAGTTGCCTACTCCTAGTGCTGATGACCTGAAGTTGACGGCTGATGTGGAATTGGTAAAACAGATTGTGAGTGGTGTTCGTACCGTTCGCAACCAAAAGAATATCGCTCCAAAAGAGCAACTCGAACTGCAGGCTGTCGGCGAAAATAAATTCGAGGCTTACAACGAAGTGATCTTGAAGATGGCTAACTTGAAGGCTATCAACGTGGTAGCAGAGAAGACTGCCGACGCCAGTGGCTTCATGGTAAGCACGGATGAATATGCCGTACCTGTAGGTGATTTGATCGATGTAGAGGCTGAATTGGAAAAAGCTCAGAAAGAACTGGAACACCTCGAAGGCTTCTTAATGAGTGTTCGCAAGAAACTAAGCAACGAAAACTTTGTGGCTCATGCTCCTGAGGCTGTCGTTGCACGCGAACGCAAAAAGGAAAGCGACTCTCTTGAAAAGATTGCTGCCCTGAAGGACACAATTGCTGAGCTCAAGAAGAAGTAATAGTGAAATAGATTATTACATATATGAAGAAAATCCTATATTTTATAATAGGAGTATTGGTAATCCTCGTTGGTGCAACATCTTGCTCCGACGAGGATTCTTCTGTTTCTATCGAAGAGAAGTATACTCAACAGACGATACTGATGTATCTGCCTTGGACAGGGGATGTTTCGGGTGGCAGCAGTGGATTATACCGTTTTTTCCTTGATAATATTGATTCTGTGGAAGCGGCTATCGTAAAAAACAAGGGAACGAATGGATGCCGCATACTGGTGTACATCAATGATAGACCGCAACGGGGTTGTTTGTATGAAATCAAGTATGGAAACAACAGATGCATTGCAGATACGATTCAAATGTATTCTGGAAATGGATTCACATCAAGCAACGGTATCGCGCAGATCGTGGGTGACGCTTTTAAGTATGCACCTGCTCTCAACTATGCGATGACTATCGGCTGTCATGGCAGCGGTTGGACTTACAAGGAGGATTGGGTGAACTATCCTTCTGAGGTAAAGGGCGATCGTTATTGGAGACTGGGGGGAACATCTCTCTACGATGAACTCTACTTCCATGATACGAGGTTCTATGGTAGTGTGAGCAAGTATGAGGGTATTCAGCAATATGGTGTAAACATTGAGACTTTGGCAGAAGGACTCAAGATGGCGCTCAACGAGATTACTTATCCTGTGGGATTCAGACACAAACTGCAATACTTGCTCTTCGATGACTGCTATATGTGTAATATGGAGATTGCTTATCAGGTAAGAGATGTGACGAACTTCATGGTAGCCAGCACAAGTGAGGTGATGGCATTCGGGATGCCTTATCGTTCGATGTGGAGCAGTATGCATGGCAGCAACCCTTCTTACTCGGGGATGGTAAATGCTTTCAATGCTTTCTATACCAACTATTCGAGTCCATATGGTTCTATCGCGGCCATCGACTGCCGAAAGACTGAGGATATGGCGGCCATCATGAAGGAGATCAACAAGAAATATACTCTGCCTGATTCGCTTCGCGACAGCATTCAATGCCTTGACGGTATGTTTACGCTGGATCGACCAGGATTGTTCTTCGACATGAAAGATTATGTAGATCATTTGTATGACATGAATGGTGTCAGCATCACCAAAGCTAACGGTGATAATCTGTACACGAATTTCTGCACGACTTTCAATGAGATGGTGGTAGCTAAAAAGTCTACACCTTATTTATATACTAATCTGTCTATATTTCGCTCTGCACCTTTCGAGGTGAAGAAATTCAATGGTATTACTTTGAGTGATTTCTCTGTTCACCCTGTTGCTCTGATCGGTAAAGAGAAGACTGCATGGTGGAAAGCTACGCATTAGACCAATTTATGACTAAACAGAATTTTGAAATAAACAATTAACTAATGGAATATTTTATTATAGAAAATGGTCAGCAGGCGGGCCCTTTTACGCTTGACTTGCTTAATGAGAAGAAGATAACATCGGAAACGCTTGTATGGAACCAGTCGCTTACGGATTGGACTCCTGCTTGGAAAATTGAAGAATTACGTCCAATCCTTGATGGTACTTATGTTCCTTCTGAAGAATACCAGGCTACACACACTCAACAAACAACACAGATGCCACCTATCCCTCAGTCTTTGCAGCAGAATGCGCAACCTGCTCAGGAACAACCTAAGAAGGGTAACAAACTATGGTTGGTAATTGGTGGTATCATCGCCTTCTTCTTGTTGATTATGGCTTTCACTAATCCTGATCGTGACCAGCATATGAATGCCATCAAGACAGAATTGAACGAGGCCATCACTAAGGCTACTTCTGATAATAATGATGATCTTTTCTCTAAATGCATCGGTGCCTTCACTCGCATGATCACCGGTAATCTCATCAATGTAGCACTCAACGATATGTTGGATTATCACAACTATATCATCTTCTCTAAGTCTACAGTAGAGTTTAATGATGAGGAGCATACCGTGGCTTTCGGCTTCCTCGGAAAGGTGTACACGGCTAACGATGACGATATTCTGAAGGCTCTGCAAAACGAGAAAACGAAAGTCGACAGCAATGATGCTGATGATGACAACTCTGAGGTGGATGCCCAAAGTGATAATGACGACAAGACAGATGTAGATGAAGACGGCAGCGAAAAGAAATTGGAAGATAAGGTAGAAAAGGTGGCTGGACAGGTAAGCGACAAGGTCAGCAAAAAGGTCACCGAAAAACTAGATAAGAAAATCGACGAGGTGACAGATTCATCGACAATCAATAAGATTATCGATAAAATCCTTGACCTCTTCTAAATGATTATTCATAATCATCTATCACCTCATTAGTGAAATCCATCATTGGCTTGGCGACTTTGCAGTATTTCTCAAATTCGTCAAGCCATTTTTTTTGTGCATAGAAATCGTCTGGAACAACACGCCATACACAATAATCCTTCATTCGAAGATATTCGATGTGTTCATAGTCACGTGGAAAATCTTTCGGACAGGTTTTTAGGTGGTCTATGCCAAAACCTTTCTCGGAGATCTCACCATTCCACGTCCACTTTCCTTCATTGGCATATCCGAAATAGCTTACAAACTGTCCGTTCTCTACACATTCTCTCCATTTGTCAATACGCCCCATGATATCATTGCGCATGGCTGTAAGGATATTGGTAGGCAACCAATAGGCACCTGCAGAAACCAGACAATTACCTGGTTCTATATGGATGTAGTAACCTGCGTGCAGACTCTTCTTCCCTTTGGCACTGATGTAAGCACCAAAATGGGTTTTATACGGTGATTTGTCTTGGGAAAATCTGATATCACGATTAAATCGGAAGATACAGTCTTTTGGGGTGAGATGGGCTATCGATTCATCAAAAGTGGAAATTCTGGCAATTGCTGCTGCCACACCTTTCTTGAATTCTTCGCGACAAGCATCATATTCAGTTTTGTGTTCATAGAACCAATCTCGATTGTTGTTGGCAGCAATCTGACGTAGGTATTTGATAATTCTCTTTGTATCCATTCTCTTAAATATATAATTTATGAAATGAAAAAATCCATGTAATGTTCTTCCTAAGAGGCAAGAGCTGACTATCTGAGTTTGGAATCTTTGATGAGTTTCGGACAGATCTTCTCAAATTCACACTTCTCACACATCGGATGCAGACTTTTGCAAACATAACGTCCATGAAGCAGCAGCCAATGGTGGGCTTGGGGAATAATTTGTTCGGGGATGTGCTGCATCAGATAGTCTTCTACTTTGCGGGGAGTGTTGGCATCAGCAGGAACCAGTCCCATACGATGACTTACTCGATATACGTGGGTATCGACGGCCATCGTGGCCTTGCCAAACCATACCGCCTGAACAACATTCGCCGTCTTTCTTCCTACCCCAGGTAACTTGACCAACAGGTTGGGATCGCTGGGCACTTCGCCATGAAAATCACTCTCCAGCATACGACTCATCGCTACGAGATGCTTTGCCTTGGCATTGGGATAGCTCACCGATTGCACATATTCTAACACATCTTCTACTTCGGCTTGAGCCATACTGTGTGCATCGGGATAACGGGCAAAAAGAGCTGGTGTTACCTCGTTGATACGTTTATCCGTGCATTGGGCACTAAGCAGCGTAGCCACCAATAATTGAAAAGCGCTACCAAAATGTAGTTCGGTAGTTACATTTGGTAGCGCCTTCTCGAAATAATCCAGTATTACCTGGTATCTTTCTTTTCTTGTCATATCAAAATCCACAAGGGATAATTATGCTTACCTCTTACTTCTTAGCAGCAGTTGCAACGCCACCTTTGTAAGCTTTGTTCAGACCAGCGATAACGTCGTTGGTGATGTCGTAAGCCTTATCAGCATAAAGCAGATTGTCACCGCTCTTGCTCAGGATGATACTATATTTCTTATCTTTATTGTATGCCTTCAGATAATTGGCAATACTGTCATGAAGAGCTTTGTTATACTTAGCAGTTTCTGCCTGGAACTCATTGCCCAAACGCTGCTGCAAGCCCTGAAGATCAGCCTGCTGACGCTGCAAATTAGCCTGAATGGCCTCTGCCTGCTCACGGGTGTAAGCATTCTGCTGAATTTTCTGCTGGAAGTTTGCTGCAGCAGCCTGAAGCTGATTACCCTTATTGGCGATAGTCTTCTGGATATTGTCACTCTTCTTCTGGAGAAGATCAGAATACTCTTTAGCAAATGTGTACTGAGTCATGATTGAATCAACCTCAACATAAGCGATTTTAAGATTAGCAGGAGCCTTGGCAGTTTCTGATGCAGGTTCTACTTGTGGCTGTGATTTGTTACATGATGTCATGGCAAGCGCTGCAACTGCGGCAAATGCCAATGTTCCAAAAATGTTTTTCTTCATTGTATTTTAAACTTAATTTTTATACTTAATTGATTTAGAATCGTTTATCTATAGAATCTCTCATTTATAGAATTGCCTTCGCAAGGCATCAATCCTAATAAGCTCTGTTCTCTGCCCGAGCCTCTTTGTCCTGGTCGATAACGCAATGGATTCCTTGCTTTCTCAACCCAGGATTGTCATGTACATGCTGTGAGGAGAACTTGCCGTTCTTCTTGAATAATAATTTCACAGACAGTAAAGCTATACTGATAGCAATTATTAACACGCTTAATAGTAGAGTTTCTAACATTTTTATTACTTTTGCAATGACTTTTCAGACAATTAACACCGCAAAGATAGTGTTTTTATGCAAATTGACAAAATAAAATAACTTAAATAAAGTAATAAAATGGAGAAAAAGGATTTAAAACCTGCTTGTGTCTTTGAGCAGTTTGCTAAAATCAACCAGATTCCTCGCCCTTCTAAGCATGAGGAGAATATGATTGAGTATCTTAAAGAATTCGGAAAATCACATAATCTTGAAACTATCGTCGACGAAACCGGTAATGTCATCATTCGTAAAGCTGCCACACCTGGTTTCGAGAACAAACCTATGGTAGCTATGCAGAGCCATATGGATATGGTTTGCGACAAACTCGTGGACGTAGATTTCGACTTCCATAAGGATGCCATCCAAACTTATATCGAAGGGGAATGGCTGTGCGCTAAGGGTACTACTCTAGGTGCTGATGATGGTATTGGCTGTGCTATAGAACTTGCTATTCTTGCTAGCAACGACATTGAGCACGGTCCTGTAGAGTGTGTTTTCACTCGCGATGAGGAAACTGGTCTTACAGGTGCTTTCGGTATGAAGAGCGGTTTCATGCAGAGTAAGTATCTTATCAATCTCGACTCTGAGGATGAAGGTCAGATTTTCGTAAGTTGTGCCGGTGGTATCAACACTGTAGCTACTTTCAACTATAGGCGTGAAGATGCACCTCAGGATTACTTCTTCCTGGAGGCTTCTGTCAAAGGTTTGAACGGTGGTCACTCTGGTGATGACATCAACAAGAAGCGTGCTAATGCTATCAAGATTATGGCTCGTTTCCTTTACTTGGAGCAGGACAAGATGGATTTACGCCTCGCTCAATGGAATTCTGGTAAGATGCACAATGCTATTCCTCGTGATGGTAAGATTCTCTTCGCTGTACCAGCAGATAAGAAAGAGGAGGTAAAGGCAGACTGGAATGTCTTCTCTAAGGATGTTGAGGATGAGTTCCATGTTACTGATACCAACATGGTATGGAACTTAGCTAGTGCAGATGCTCAGACCGTATTGCCAAAGCAGGTTTCTCACAATTTGATTCTTGCATTACAGGCAGTAGACAACGGTCCTTTGACTAACTGTCAGGACGAGGCCATCGCTTGGATGGTTGAAACTTCTAGCAATGTGGCAAGTATCGCAACCGGCGAGGATAAAGCTGAAATCGTAAGTAGCCAGCGTTCTAACGTAATGAGCAACCTCAAGAACATGAGCAACTCTATACGTGCAACATTTGAGTTGGCTGGCGCTGAGGTTCTGCAAAACGATGGCTATCCTGCATGGAAGATGAATCCAAACAGCGAACTTGTCAAGATTACGGTAGAAGCTTACAAGAAGCTTTTCAATAAGGAACCTAAGGTTCTCGGTATCCATGCTGGTCTTGAGTGCGGACTCTTCAGCGAGAAATATCCAGAACTCGACATGGTAAGTTTTGGCCCTACTCTCCGCAATGTTCATACACCGGATGAGAAACTTCTTATCCCTACTGTTCAGATGGTATGGGATCATCTACTTCTCATCTTGAAGAATATCGACTAAGCTGATGAAATATAAGATGATTGTGCTCGACTTAGACGGCACACTTACCAACGATAAGAAGAAAATCACTCCTAAAACCAAGACTGCGCTCATGAGGGCGCAGTCGCTTGGTATTAGGGTGGTATTGGCTTCAGGACGACCTACCTATGGCATCACCAAACTTGCTGATGAACTTGAGATAGAGAAGCATGGCGGCTTTATCCTAGCCTTTAACGGAGGAAAGATAACTGATTGTGAATCAGGTAAGGTGGTGTTCGAACAGAAACTCGATGAAGAACTCGTGCCTACACTCTACAATGCGGCCATGAAGGCTGGCATGCAGATTCTTACTTATCAGGGCGAGGGTATCGCGGCTACTGAAAAAGATAACAAGTATGTTCTGGAAGAGGCTTTTATCAATAAAATGCCTGTAACACTTTACGATGATTTCCTGAATCAGATAGAATATCCTATCAATAAATGTCTTATTGTGGGCGACCCTACCCCATTACACGAATTGGAATTGGAATTAGCTCACCAAATGGAGGGCAAAATGAATATCTATCGTTCGGCAGCTTTCTTCCTTGAATGTGTACCTTTGGGTATCGATAAGGCACAATCACTAAACAGATTGATTGGTAGTTTGGGAATCACCCGTGATGAGATTATCGCTTGTGGTGACGGATACAATGACAAGAGTATGATAGAATTTGCCGGATTGGGTGTCGCTATGGCAAATGCTTCACGCGAAGTACAGGATTCTGCAGATTACATCACATATTCTAATGAAGAGGACGGAGTGGCTCATGTTGTAGAGAAATTTATTCTGAACGCATAGTCATATTGATTCTGTTGTGAATTATCATTCGATAATCTCTTCATGAATAAAATTGTTCAAAATGTCGGAACAAGCTCATAAAGAGTTCTTCCGACATTATTATTTTGTTACTTTTTTAATATTTTTTCTACAAAAAAAGTAACCAATTAGAAAAAAATATCTATATTTGCAATATAACTCTTTGAGATTAGTACACTAAATCATCAACTCGCTTCTGCGAATAGATTGACTAAAGACATGAGAATATTTGCGAAATTCATATTAATAACGTGTAGTTTTTTCTTTGGATTTGTTATCTTTGAAAGAATTGCAAACGGAATAGACGATCATTTTGTGATTTCTATTTTAGCTATTATCTTAGGCTGTATCTTAGTTCACGAACATTTGGGTAGAGAAATGGAGATAAACGAACTAGATGACACCATTCTAAAAAACATCAAAAACATGAAAAATGAAGAAAAGAAGAAAGCAAAGAACTAAGTGTCTTTGAAAAGGCACCTTACAATGATATATATCGGCAACTCATGTGTAGCTTTGCCGAGTCAAAATAAAATAGCATTTTTCTAGCAATTTATTTTTTTATTCGCAAAAAAAGTGCTATTTTTGCTTTTTTACGATATGAAACTAACACATTTTATATTAACCCAAATAATTTAAAACATGGAAAATCCCGTAGAGAAAGTACTTACAGGCGATTTCAACAAGCGTAAGGGTGTGATGTTCCTCATCGTAGCCTTGCTTACACTTTTCATCTGGAATATGCCTACCGACTGGTTTGGTATTGATAACCTCACCATTGTACAGCAACGAGTAATTGCCATCTTCGTTATGGCTGTCTTATTATGGCTCACAGAGGCAATCCCCGCATGGGCGACTTCTGTAACCATCATCTTTGTATTACTCTTCTGTGTAAGTGATTCGGCTTTCAACTTTCTTCAAGGTTCTGAGGGTTCTGCTGGCAAACTCCTCGACTATCAGGGCGTAATGGCATGTTTTGCCGACCCTACGATCATTCTCTTCCTAGGAGGTTTCATCCTTGCAATAGCAGCAACAAAAAGCAACCTCGACGTAAAGATGGCTCGGGCTATGATTGCACCATTTGGCAAGAAATCAGAGAATGTATTGCTGGGATTCATACTTATCACCGGCATCTTCTCTATGTTTATCTCAAATACTGCGACAGCAGCAATGATGCTCACTTTCCTTACACCTGTATTCAAATCGCTCCCTGCCAGCGGCAAAGGCCGTATCGCACTAACCATGGCAATTCCCATCGGAGCTAACATCGGTGGTATGGGAACACCTATCGGTACACCTCCAAATGCTTTTGCCTATAAGACACTCGGTGATCTCGGCATGAACATCGGTTTCCATACATGGATGGCCATCATGGTACCAATGGTCTTCGTCATGCTCATCGTAGCTTGGTATATCGTAAAAAAGCTCTTCCCTTTCGCAAAGAAAACTATTGAACTCGAAATCAGCGGTGACACAGAATGGAACTGGCGTACATGGATTGTAGCCATCACATTCCTCGTAACCATCCTGTTATGGATTTTCGGCAAGGATTTGTTTGGTATCAACGCAAACACCGTAGCCATGCTTCCTATCGCCGTGTTTGCGTTTACAGGCGTCATCACATCAGAAGACTTGAAAGATATCGACTGGGAAGTCATCTGGATGGTAGCCGGTGGTTTTGCTCTCGGATTGGCCATGAATGGTACCGGATTGGCAGAAAATGCCGTGAAGAGTATTCCGTTCTCTCACTTTAATCCAATCATCATCCTTATCATGAGCGGACTTATCTGTTATCTCTTAAGTAATTTTATCTCAAATACCGCCACAGCAGCACTTCTCATCCCAATCCTAACGGTGGTATGTCATGGTATGGGAGATAAACTATCTACCATCGGCGGTACACCCACTATAATCATCGGAATCGCAATAGCAGCAAGTTGCGCGATGATGCTTCCAATCTCAACACCACCTAATGCCATTGCCTATTCCACCGGGCTCATCGAACAGAAAGATATGGCCAAGGCAGGTTCCATAGTAGGCGTTATCAGCATGATCATCGGATATAGCGTACTCATCGTATTCTGCAAATTAGGAATTTTATAGTTTGATTTAACATACATCCACATAAGAAAGCAGGAAAGTCATTTTTCTGCCTTCTTTTGTTATGTGCAAGAAAAAAAATCTTTAACCATACAATAAAAGATAATAATGCGAGTTATCCATAAAGTGCAATTGCGAGAATACAAAAGAAATTCCGATTATTTGACAAGATATTCATATATTTTTGTTATTTTTGCATCCGCTATCAAAAAAATTAGTATCATCAATAGGATTTATATATAAAGAAACGCGAGGTAATGGGAATGAGACAATTAAAGATTAACAGAAGTATTACAAACCGTTCAAGCGAGGCACTAGACAAGTATCTCGCAGAGATTGCACGTGAACCTATGATTTCTGTCGACGAGGAGATAGAGCTCGCCGAACAAATTCGAAAAGGAGGAAGATTAGGCGAGCGCGCAAAGGAAAAATTGGTAAGAGCTAATTTGCGATTTGTAGTTTCTGTTGCCAAACAGTATCAACATCAAGGTCTTTCGCTTACCGACCTTATCGATGAAGGCAATATTGGTCTGGTCAAGGCTGCAGAGAAATTTGATGAAACCCGAGGCTTCAAGTTTATATCTTATGCTGTATGGTGGATACGACAAAGCATCATGCAAGCTATCGCAGAACAAAGTCGAATCGTAAGATTACCACTTAACCAAGTTGGCGCTGTAAGCAAAATCAGTCAGGCCACAAGCAAATTCGTTCAGGAGCACAACCGCCGTCCTTCTGTTCAGGAACTTGCAGAGATTCTTGACATGGACGAGATGAAAATTGAACAGAGTTTGAATGCCGACTCACATCATATGAGTATTGATGCACCTTTTGGTGATGATGACGACAATAGCATGGCCGACGTATTGGCCAGTGGCAGCGACTCAAGAACCGACCGTCAGGTTGACTTTGAGAGTATGACCATGGACCTTGACAAAGTATTGAAAGGTGTACTCAAAGACCGAGAACTTAAGATTCTGAAGGCTTGCTTCGGTATTGGTTGCCACGAGAAAGGCTTGGAGGAAATTGGTGAAGAGTTTGGACTTACTCGTGAGCGCGTTCGACAAATTCGCGAAAAGAGCATTGCCAAGATTCGTGAAAGTGGAAACGCTAAGATTCTGATGAAATATCTAGGGTAAAACAAGATTTTTTGAAAAAACTTCGAAAAAAGTTTGGTAGTTTCAGAAAATCTTCCTACCTTTGCACTCGCTTAAAAGAAATAAGGCTTCGTAGCTCAACTGAATAGAGCACTTGACTACGGATCAAGAGGTTCCGGGTTTGAATCCCAGCGAAGTCACAAATTTCGAGATAGGCAATTATACAAGGATGGCTTCGTAGCTCAACTGAATAGAGCACTTGACTACGGATCAAGAGGTTCCGGGTTTGAATCCCAGCGAAGTCACAAAAAAGAGTTCGGACATTTGTTCGAACTCTTTTTGTTTTCTATCATCAATCACAACTTGTAGTAATCGATCTATTCTTCTTATCTGGGGAGATAAGCACTATTCATCAAACCCATCTCTCAGTAAACGATTATTTTATTCTATAGAAATCAATGGAAGTGAGTTCAAAGAACCCACACCATCGATAAATATTGCAAAGGAAAGCCCTATTTCTGAGACTTCTCCCAATCATTCCATTCCTTCAAGGCCTCCTTCCAATCAGTCTGCTCACCACTTTCGATAGCCTCCTTTTCACGTAAAGCTTCATCACGAGTCTTATCACGCGCACGCTTAGCCTTCATCGACTCTATCGTGGCATCATCGAGGATACGGATGGCACCACGGTAAAGCGCATCATGCAACTCCTTCTCACCAAAAGCCTTACCAGGTTCATTGAAATCAGAGATATTGAATTCATAATTCACACGCAGATCGTGACGAATCAACTTCTGCTGAGCACGATTAGCCGAATTTTTCATTTTCAAAAGTTTGGCAATCTGCTCAAATTCATGTTGCGAAAACTTATTTCTACCCATGTATCTTAAAAAGTCCATTTAACTGCTATTGTTGGAATAGCATAGAATTTATTATTTTGTCCATTATCGTTCCATACAAAGTTGTTGGAAATCTCCACCTCAGAACCCAAGCTCAGGTTGATGTCATTCCACCCCTTCAAGGTGTTAAGGTTAAACCAAAACTGAGGTTCACTCAGCACAATAAGTTTACCATTGACATTAGGATTATACCACACATCACAGAAACCTGAGAAAGTACAGAGCTTATGAGCAAACGATACACCCCACACCTCAGTAAGTTGGAACCCACTGAAAGGATGAGCATTATAATGACGATTCTTGAAATAATACTTATACATCGCCTGCACCGAGAAAGTCCTAGAAAAATCAGTAGAATGCCAGTTCCATGCTCCTCCAGCAAGCACAGCATGCTGAAAACGAGTAGCCTGCCATGTATACTCATTACTAGAAATACCACCATTATACTCTACATGAGCAGCCCATTGCTTATTCTTAGAGAGATTAAACTCACGAGAAACCTCCCAATATGCGCCAGCCACGCCATCACGCTGATAGTCAATATCCGTAAAGAAATAAGTGCTGCCCCATCTGTCAGGCTTAAAGAGTTCTACCGTGGTAGTAACACTAGGGCGCGTGTCAAGATCCTGATATAGGGAATGTCCCAAATCATAATGCACCTGTATATTCTGAGCCACCATCGACGATGTAAGCATCAAAAGAAAAATAAATAGCAAACTAATTCTTTTCATATATTACTTGATTGTTCAGTTTAATGTTTGTGCAAAGTTAGCAATCTTTTTATAAATTCTCGTTACGAATATTAGAAAAATATTAATTTTCTCTATAATATTTGCTATTTCGGAGAACTAATGATATCTTTACTCTTGAAATTTTAAAAAACATATTGAATATGAAAAAAATGATGATGATAGCTACTCTCTTTGTAGCTACAATAAGCATGGCAACAGTAGCCAATGCCCAAGAAGTAAAAGACCAACCAGTAAAGAAAGAATGCTGCAAGAAGGCTGATAAAAAGTGCTGCGACAAGAACAAAGAAGATAAGTGTGGCAAATGCAAAAAAGCTGAAGACAAATGTAAAGAGGCTAAACAGAAATGCAAGAAAGCTGAAAACAAGTGTAAGAAAGCAGAAAACAAGTGTAAGAAAGCAGAAACAAAGAAATGCGACAAATGCCAGAAGGTAGAAGACAAATGCCAGAAATAAAAGAAATCCCTCACTTCACAGTGAGGGATTTTTCTTTTAATTGAACTTAAGAAATATATTTAGAAATTTAACGGAATTATCATTAAATAAAAAAACTGCAATGAATACCCCTCGATCCATTGCAGTTTGAATACCTAAATAATTATAACTTACCTTACCAATGAAAAAACTAAATCTATCGAAAGACCTCTTTGTATATACTTAACTCCAAACTTAAAAATGTAATGCGAATAGATCACTTTATATTTATATAACTCCCTATCTGTCATCACATTAGTCTCTAAAAATGTTGTATTGCAAAGATAATAGCAACCCCCGAAATCTGCAATAGATTCCGGGGGTAAATATTTTTGTTTTTGTGAACTTCTATTCATAAAACGTGGGAATATCACATTTACAAAATCAGAAGACACAAATCATACTTCTATTTTACTCTCATTTTGTATCTCCCGAGCTGTTTTTCCGATTTCTTTTCTACAAAAATTACTTAAGGCTGCCAAAGACGGGAAACCAAGTTCATAGGCGACTACTTTGAGCGGCTCATCATGACTACGAAGATAATTGGAAACCTTCTCTACACGACGCTCCTTCAACCAATCAGAAGGAGTTTTACCGAATTCTGATTTAAACAAACGTTGAAAATAGGAACGATCGAGTCCTATCGCATCTGCAAGGGCATTGACAGTGTTGTGCTTCTCTGCCATCAACAGAACCTTTGACTTAAAGGCAACTCTCTCACCCGAGAAAGGAGTCATAAAGCGACAGAAATCTTCGTTGCTCATGGTAGCTCTAAGAAGCATGAAGATTTCTGCCTCCTTGACGCGATACAACCGTATACACGACACACCCAAACGATAAATTTCCCGTACTTGATGATAAAAGTTTTTCACCAACTGAGCACACTCCAAGACATGCTCGTCCTTATACGACGTGATATGCGTACTATAACTCTCTGTCGGATGACGAAGTTGGAAATAATCACATTCTGCAAGAACCTTAACGACACCCAATATTACCATACTAGTATGTTGTTCGGCCCGAATCGAATATTTCACGTCGCACGACATCAAAGCTAGTTGTCCACTCTCTATCACGAATCCCTCGTGACAACAAGAGACTTCGATTCTGCCCTCATACAAATAAATAAGCGCATTTCTGGAATAATCACTCGGGGTAAAATTCTGACCCTCCTCCAAGTCGATAAACGAAAAACCTGTTTTGAGTTGCGGCACAAAACACCCCTTGTCTATTCTATCCTGTACATAATTTATAGCCATATTTTCTGCGAATGAATTTTTAAAAATAGGTTTATCGCGACAAATATAAATTAAAAGTATGAAAACTACAAGTTCTATAACGTTGAAAAAAGCTTAAAACCATTTGGCTTTTATAATTATTTATTCTATCTTTGCAATACTTTATATATAAAATAATGAGAGTCGAAATTAAAGAAGTTAACCAGAGACAAGAAGCGCGATTATTCTCGCAATTCGGAAACATGCTTTATGCAGACAATCCATACTATGTACCTGATATGGAGAGCGATATCATGAACATGGTCAATCATCGGCATAATGATTCAGAAGCAGAGACGATACCATTTCTTGCCTTCCGTGGTGATAAAGTAGCAGGTAGAATATTAGGTATCATCAACCATAAAGCAAACAGAAAATGGAACGTCAAAGTTGTACGCTTCGGATTTCTCGACTTTATTGATGATGAAGAAGTTTCACAAGCCTTGATTGCTGCTGTAGAACGATGGGGCAAAGCTCATGGGATGGAATCCATCCAAGGCCCAATGGGGCTTACAGACTTCGACAAGGAGGGCATGCTACTGGAAGACTTCGACAAGTTAGGTTCGATGTCCACCTTATATAATGCGCCCTACTATCCCAAGCATCTGGAGAAGATGGGATTCCGCAAACAAGTAGACTGGATACAGATCAGGGTAAACGTGCCCGATGAAGTTCCCGAACGTATCGCACGCGTGGCATCCATCGTCGAGCAAAGATTCAAGGTACATATCCACGTGATGACAACCTTCGAGATCCTCACAGGTTGGGGCAAGAGAGTATTCCAACTACTCAACGAGGCCTATGCCCCACTCTTTGGTTTCTCGGCTATAGAAGGCAAAGAGATGGATACCTTCATCCGAACCTATTTACCAATCGTCGACAAGAGCATGGTACCGGTAATCGTGAACGAAGACAACGAGATCGTTGGTGTGGCCGTGACGATAGGAAGTCTGTCCAGAGCATTACAAAAGACAAAAGGCAAACTCTTTCCCCTGGGCTGGTGGCATCTGTTGAAGAGCCTGAAACTGAAAAACGAGGAAGGCATCGATATGTTGCTCATCGGCGTAAGACCGGATATGCAAGGTATAGGAATCAACTCCTTGTTCTTCAACCATCTCATTCCCATCTATAAGAAGAAACATTTCAAATGGGCTGAGACGGGGCCGCAACTAGAAGATAACCATAAAGAACTTTCGCAATGGAAGAATCTGAATCCGCAATATATCAAGAGGCGACGTTGCTATACCAAAGACATTTTATAACTCAATCATTGAGCTCACTTTAAGAAGTGGGCTCAGATTTTCTTACATTCTGTTAAGGATCATCGAGCAAAACGCAAAAACCGCCTGCACTCACGTGTTGGCGGTTTGATAGTTTTAATTATATATGAAAAAATCTTACACTCTTATGAAGGATTTAAAATGTTAGGTGTAATAATACTCAAAATTATGATAACGGAGTAATTTCCGGAATTTATTTAACGATATTTAAACATAACCGAAAATCGCCCTACCATAGGTCGTGTACCCCTCCGGGGTGCTATACTAGTATACTGCCATCCTTCATCCGAGGGTACGCTCCGCGACCCCCGGTTATCACAGAGGCATCCCCTTCGGGGTATGTGTCTCGAGTGTGATATACTTCTCGATATACTGGAGAGCGATGTGCTCGGTCTCTGAGCTACGTCTTATATATTCAGAAACAACATTAAAACTACAGAAATATGAAAAAGGAAACTTGGAAAACGATTATCCAACTGGTGGTCTCCATCTTGACGGCCATCGCCACCACCCTCGGCGTCACCAGTTGCATGAGGGGCTGAAAATGCATGTATCCCCCGAGGATGCCATAGAGGTCATACACGGAGCGGTGCTTGCACGTATTCCCCGGAGGGGATACCTCTGAGATAACCGGGGGT
>NZ_KE384541.1:26815-43310 GCF_000426565.1 Segatella albensis DSM 11370 = JCM 12258
GTGTATACCCTAGAAGGATGCCATAGAGGCCATACACGGAGCGGTGCTTGCACGTATTCCCCGGAGGGGATACCTCTGAGATAACCGGGGGTCGCGGAGCGTACCCTCGGAGGAGGAATAATGCCACACATAGTAGCAAAAACATACTAATTATTTTGACATAAATCAAAAAACATCATCACAATCGATTTTATTACGATAAAAATTGTGGCTAATCGATAAGCATACTTTATATTTGCAGTCCAAATTAATAATATATACAAAAACTATGGACTCTACATTGACATTTAACTACGAGCATGAATCTCAGATTTCATCTCGTTTCAGTAAAATGATGAACGATCGCAGAATGGCTCTCGAGGCTAAAAGAAATCAGGAAAAATAAAATATTCTGCTATACAAAAGAAAATGGTCTTATCCTAATATATTAGGATAAGACCATTTTTAATTTAAAAAAAAAATTCCTGATTCCTGAATCAATCCTATAAAGTTTTTGTATATTTGCATTTGTGTTGTAAATCAAATACGAATGCCGAAAAAGTATGCTTATCGATATCTATTCGTATTGGTGTTGTATGTGTGGTCTGCTCTGAACGTGGTAGCACGACCAAGATATGATGCCAAGATATTGCAGCGTGCTTTCGATTACCCGAAAATGATCGGCATCATCGACGACAAGGACTCGCTCGTCTCTTATACATATACGAAATACCGTATCAGCATCAAGAAGCGAAACGTGGCTCTCGTCGCCATCCCTACCATGTTTTATCTCTTCAGGGATGGAAAACGTGACTATTTCGGGGAGCAATATAATCATATCGTCTTCTATTCGAGAAACAAGATGAAAACGCGACGGGTACTGAGCATGAGTACGGTTTACAACAATCATGAGACGTTGCCCGTGATGATGGAGTTCTTGCAACCCGACTTCTACTCTACCGAGATGTTCCGACGCTGCATCTTGTCGCCGCTCGTTGAACAGAATAAGCGTTACTACAGATTTCACAGCGTGGCTCACAGTAGGACGATGACCCGATTCTACGTCAAACCGATTCTTAAAAATACGCAGTTGGTGGCTGGATGGATGGACATCGACAATGCTACGGGAAGGATGGACAGATTCCATTTCGAGGGAGAGTATGATATGATTCATTTTATCCTCGACGGCACTATGGGCAAGGAGGGACGAAGGTCGCTTCTGCCTAAGACGTGCGACATCAGCGCCAAAATTTCGGTATTAGGCAACAAGATGATGGCATATTTCTCTTCGGTCTACGACATGGACTATGTGATGCCTGGGGATATGGTGGAGAGCCATGACCGTGCGCTGATGTCTATCGTGCGACCGATGCCTCTGAAAAAGGAGGAAAAGGAGATTCTGGCTGTATATGACTCGATAAATGATGTGGAAGAGGCAGCGGCACAGAGAAAATATGTGGCTGACTCGATAGCGGGAAAAGCGAACAAGAAAAATTGGGTGAAATATGTGCTCTGGGATGTGATCGGAGACAATTTGATGAACAGAATTCATACGAATCTGGGAAGTCAGAACCAGGGGCAACTGAAGATCGGTCCGATCTTCAACCCCATGTATTTCAGTTACTCTAACCGTAAAGGATTGGTGTATATGCTCGACCTGAGGGGCAATTATTCGTTTACGCCCAACCGTGATCTGTCGCTCAGAATAAAGAGTATGTATTCGTTTAAATGGCGACAGATGTATTTCTCGATTCCGTTGCTCTTCAATTTCAACAAGAGAAGGAATGGATATGTGCGGATGGACTTCGGTAATGGTTATCGCATCAATAGCTCTGAGGTGCTGGAACGCATCAGGGAGGAACATCATAAAGATACGGTCAACTGGGCGCAGATGAACTTGGATTATTTCAAGGATATGAACCTGAGGGTTTCGGTAAACTATGATGTGGTGGCCGACCGATTGGGATTGCAGGGTGGTATTATCTCGCACAGGCGCACAGCTGTATATCCCCAGGGATTCATCAAGATGGGTAAACCGCATGTCTACACGTCGTGTGCGCCTTATCTGCAGGTTCAATATCGCCCGCAAGGCAACAAGGGAGCTTTCTTCACGGCCAACTATGAGCGCAGTTTCAAGGGGTTCTGTGGCAGCGACCAGAGTTATGAGAAATGGGAAATGGATGTGCAGAATATCCTGAAGTTGTCGACGATGAGGACATTGAAGATGAGAGCCGGACTGGGGTTTTATACTAACCAGGACAAGGATGCGTATTTCCTGGACTATAACAACTTCCACGAGAATTATATCCCTAACGGATGGGGAGATGAGTGGTCGGGGGAATTTGAATTACTGAACTCGCATTGGTATAATTCGTCAAAATATTATGTGAGGGGTAATGCTACTTATGAGTCGCCGTTGCTCTTCTTGTCGTGGATTCCTGTGGTAGGACAGGTTCTCGAGAAGGAAAGAGTGTATGTGAGCGCGCTTGCCGTGGAAAATCTGAAACCGTATGTCGAGGTGGGTTATGGCTTTACCAACCGTGCCTTCTCGGTGGGGTTCTTCACAGGTTGGAGTTCTCATCATTTCGAGGGCGTCGGCGCACGTATTTCTTTAGAACTTTTCAACAACTGGTAACTTTTCTGGTTGTAACATATATATAAAATATTGAGAATGAAACCTTTAACTGTATTTCGTGCAAGCGCTGGTTCGGGTAAGACTTTTACTCTTGCCACACAATATATTTCGCTGGTGATACAGAACCCAACTTCGTATCGTAACATCTTGGCCGTGACCTTTACAAATAAGGCTACCGAGGAAATGAAGATGCGAATATTGAGCAAACTTTATGGCATCGCTAATGGATTGGCCGACTCGGAGGATTATCTGAATGTGGTCATGGAGATGACTCATCTCTCGAGGGGTGAGGTGAAGAAGCGTGCGGGGACGGCCTTGAGTAATCTGTTGCACAACTTTAATGATTTTAAAGTGGAAACGATTGATGCTTTCTTTCAGACCGTTCTCCGTAATTTGGCTCGTGAACTTGACTTGACGGCAAATCTGCGCATCGGACTGAATGATACCCAGGTGATGGAGCAGGCTGTGGATGATATGATCGAGGAACTCGATGATAAGAGCAGGGTGATGTTCTGGATTATCGAATATATTCAGGAAAAAATCAAGGATGACCAAAACTGGAATGTGATTGGACAGATCAAGCGTTTCGGAAGAAATATCTTCAAGGATGCTTATAAACAGCATGCGGAAGAATTGGAGAAATTGATGCAGGATAAGGATTTCTTTAAGGACTTCATCGGGGAGATGCGTAAAACTCGGAAGAACGCGCTGGATAAGCTCACGGAGATGGGCGATATGTTCTTTGAGAGGTTGGACGAGAATGGCCTTACCGTGGAGAATTTCAAGGGTAAGGACAGGGGCATCGCTTCGTACTTCAACAAACTGAGGAAGGGTGACTTCCTAGATGAACAGAAGTTGGTGAACGCTACCGTGCAGAAATGTCTTGATGCACCGGAGAACTGGGTAAACAAGAAGGATGCTAACCCGGGGAACGCGGCTTATGACTTGGTGGTAGATTCGCTCTGGGATTTGCTGAAATCCATCGAAAACAAACGCCCTAAATGGGTAAGGGATTATAAATCGGCCGAACTGACGATAAAGAATCTGAACCAGTTGCGCCTGTTGGGTGACATCAAACGACGTGTGAACCTAAGTAATAATGAGGCTAACAGGTTCTTGCTGAGCGATACACAGACGCTACTCTACTCGCTCATCGAGGAAAGTGATTCGCCTTTCATCTTCGAGAAAATCGGCGCTCGACTGGAGCATATCATGATCGATGAGTTTCAGGACACGAGTGTGATACAATGGAAGAACTTCAAAGTGCTCCTTGAAGAGACAATGTCGCATGGTAGCGATGAAGAGAATCTAAAGGAGGACGGACCGATAAGGAATCTTATCGTGGGAGACGTGAAACAGAGTATTTATCGTTGGAGGTCGGGCGACTGGCGTCTTCTCAATGGTATCGAGAACCAGTTTCATGAGAATATGATCGAGGCGCAGAGTCTTGCAAAGAACTTCCGTTCGGAAAGGAACATCATCGAATTTAATAATGCGTTCTTTGGTATTGCTTCCGGTTTGGAATATAACAACTTAACGAAAATTGATGCCGGAAAGGCTGAGGAAATGAGAAAGGCTTACGAAGACGTGAAGCAGTTGGTTCCTGAAAATCGGGAGTCTATCGGAAAAGTTGAAGTAAGACTCTTGCCTAAGAATAAAGATTATAGGGAGAATACGCTGGAAGAAATCGTGGCTCGCGTTTTGTGGCTCAAAGAACTGGGCGCCAAGGAGAAAGATATCGCAATCCTCGTAAGAGGTAACAAGGATATCGAGGATATCGGTAATTATTTCATGAGATATCATCCTAGTGTGAAGTTGGTTAGTGACGAGGCTTTCCGTCTGGACGCTTCGCAAGCCGTGAATATCATCATCGATGCGCTGCATCTGATCATCCACCCTGACGATAGATTAGCTAAGGCGAGTCTTGTCAAGGCTTATCAGAGGTTGATTGTGGGTGATGGGAAGAGTGATACGCAGATTCTCGTTGCCAAGGAGGAAACAGATGCTGCTCTGAACTGGACTGAACAACGGACATTGGCAGAAAAACGAAAAGAGGAGAACCTCGACAGACAATTGCCTGAGGCTTTCATCCATCACCTGGATAAGTTGAAGGGTATGCCGTTGGTCGACCTCGTGGAATATATCTATGAACTCTTCGAACTGAGAAAACTTGAGAAGCAAAGTGCTTATGTGTGTGCTTTCTATGATGCGCTGAACGATTATCAGCAGGAACAAACGCCGGATATCGACCATTTCTTGAGGGAATGGGAGAACTCGATTCATGAAAAGACGATACAGAGTGATGATGTGAATGGCGTCAGAATACTTACAATTCACAAGAGTAAGGGTTTGGAGTTTGACCATGTCATCGTTCCGTTCTGTGACTGGGATATCACGGGCAGAGATACACTATGGTGTTCACCTAAGGAGGAGCCGTATAGTAAGATGCCATTGGTTCCTGTCGACTTCAGCAGACCGAAGATGATGGGGTCTATCTACGAGAAAGATTATGTGGAGGAAAGTGTGCAGTCGGTTGTCGACAACATGAACTTGCTCTACGTGGCCTTCACGCGTGCCGGAAAGAATCTGTTTGTATACGGTATGCGAGGCAACACGGATAGTCATCGTGATTTCATCATCGAGCAGAGTCTGGACTGTTTACGAGATATGCTGCCGGATTCTAAGCTCAAGGGGGTGGAAGGTGATGTCAAGGAGGAGGCTCTGGCCTTCTCGTATGGTTCGCTGGCTTTGAGCGACGAGGTGGATAAGGAGAATACGCAGAATGTCTTTGAGTTACCGGTAAAGAAGAGATATGTTAACATTCAGAGTTTCAAGAATATCGTCGACTTCAGACAGAGTAACAAGAGTACAGAATTTGTAGAGAGTGAGGATGAAGAGGCTATGCAGAGGATGAGCTATATCAACGAAGGCAATGTGATGCATACCATATTCTCTACGATCAATACCATCGAGGACGTGGACAGGGTGTTGTCGGATATGGAAACCGAGGGTATACTTTATGATGACAGTATCGACCCTGAGAAGTTGAGAACTGACCTGAAGAGGAAGTTTGATAATCCTATAGTAAAGGACTGGTTCTCCGGAAGATGGAAACTCTTTAATGAGTGTACGATCTTGCATATCGACCCTGTAAGCAATGAGTTGGTAGAGCGCCGACCAGACCGTGTGATGACAGACGGAAATGAGATGGTCGTGGTAGACTTTAAATTCGGTAATATGCATCCGGAATATTTTGATCAGGTTAGGGTGTATATGTATCTACTACAGAAAATGGGCCATAAGAATGTGAAAGGTTATCTATGGTTCGTAAAGAATAATAAAATCGAGGAAGTGAAATGAAGACTTTTTTAGAATACGTTGCTCAGGATATTATCGAAAAATACGGAAACGATCTCAGTCATATCGCTGTGGTGTTCCCAAACAAGCGTGCTTCGCTCTTTATGAATGATGCTTTGGCACGATTAGTCAACAAACCGCTTTGGAGTCCTACTTATATTACTATTAGTGACTTGTTCCGACAACAGAGCAAGGTCAACGTAGCTGACCCAATAAAGTTGGTTTGTGACTTGTATAAGACTTATATCGAATGTACTGGCCGTGATGAATCGCTGGATAAGTTTTATGGTTGGGGGCAGTTGATGATTACTGACTTTGACGATATCGACAAGAATTTGGCTGATGCTAAACTTGTGTTCGCCAACTTGAAGGATATCCATGAGTTTGACGATATCTCGTTTCTAAGTGATGAACAGAAGAAAATCTTGAAAAGGTTTTTCGCCAACTTTAGCGATGACCAAAATACAGAATTAAAAAAGAGATTCTTACAACTTTGGTCGCACTTTGGGGATATCTATGAGCGCTTCAACGAACGACTGAGTGCACAAAACTTGGCTTATGAGGGAGCACTATATCGTAAAGTGGTGGAAAAGAATGAACTAGACCTCAGATATGATACTTATCTCTTCGTGGGCTTCAACATGATGCAGAAGGTGGAATTACGTCTTTGTGACCGCCTAATGAAAGAGGGAAAGGCTAAATTCTACTGGGATTTCGACAAATATTATATGAAGGATAATGAGGCTGGTCATTATATCGCACAATATCTGAAGTATTATCCTAATGAATTGAATATCAGCAATGGTCGGATATATAATAATATGTCTAAGGATAAAGATATTACCTATATTTCGGCTTCTACGGAGAATATCCAGGCAAGATATATTAGTGACTGGCTCAGAACGGGCGACAGAATAAATGCAGGACGACGCACGGCTATCGTCATGGCTGATGAGAGTCTGCTGCCAACGGTTATCCACTGTCTGCCACCTGAAGTGGAAAAGGTGAACATCACAACGGGTTTCCCTCTCGCACAGACTCCTGTAAGTTCGTTGGTGGAACAGATGATAGCTTTACAGACTCAAGGGTATAAGGCAGACTCCGGACGGTTCCGATTGCATTGGGTTAATATGATTCTACACCACCCCTTCGCACAATATATTAGTGGCGGTATAGCTTCGGTTCTGGAGAATCTGAATACGTATAAGCGTTTCTATCTTAGTTCAAGGGATTGTTATGAATATAAATCGGATGATTGTATCGTAAGCGACGAGGCTTTGAAAATACTCTTCTCGGAATTAGATGGTTCTATAGGTTGTATGACGCATTGGATTCTGAGCGTGCTGAAGATGATCGGAATAAACTATCATAGAATGCTTAAGGATAAAGTCATCGACGGGAAAGATCCGTTGTTCCAAGAATCGCTATTCAGAATGTATACGCTCATCAACCGTTTGGCGGGGTTGATAGAGGCTGGTGACTTGGATGTTGACATAAACACGTATCAGAAGCTGATCAAACAGTTGGTGGATTCTACGACAATTCCTTTCCATGGAGAACCGGCTGTGGGCATTCAGATCATGGGTGTACTGGAGACGCGTAACTTGGATTTTGACCATGTGCTGGTATTGTCGTGCAACGAGGGTAATATGCCTAAGGGGGTGAACGATGCTTCGTTTATTCCTTATAACATTCGTAAGGCTTACGACTTGACTACGGTCGATCATAAAGTGGCTATCTATGCTTATTATTTTAACCGACTTCTGCAACGAGCTAGTGACATCACGCTGACTTACAATAATTCTACCAACGATGGACAGACGGGTGAGATGTCTCGTTTTATGTTACAACTTATGGTTGAAAGTAAGCATCCGGTGAAACGTGAAAATCTGGTGGCTAAGCAGATGCCTGTCATGAAGAGAATGCAGAGTATCGAAAAGGATGAGACGGTAATGGGGCGTTTGAACAGTTTTAAGAAATTGTCGCCTACTGCGCTCAACAGATATATCGCCTGTCAACAGCAATTCTTTTATCGATATATCGCTGACATCAAGGAGAATGTGGACGAAGATGAGGATGCTGTAGATAATCGTACTTTCGGTAACATCTTCCATAGGGCATGTCAACTGTATTATCTGAAGTTCGCTAAACCGGAGGATTATCAAGAGACGGTAAATGCTAATGGCGAGAAAGACGTGGAATTAGTGAATCCGATCATGGTAACCAAGGGGGAAATCGAGGATACGCTGAAACATCCTGAATATATCGAAAGAATCGTGGATGATGCTTTCCGTGAACTTTTGTTCAAGGTGGATCAGAATACAAAAATTGAATATAATGGTTTACAATATATCAATCGACAGGTTATCATCGACTATCTCAGACAGTTAATCAAAATCGATATGGATGTCGCTCCTCTGAATATCGTGGGATTGGAAAAGAGAGTGTATGCTAAATTTGAGTTTGATTCGCAAGATGGTAAGAGGCAGATTGAACTCGGAGGTAGCATTGACCGATTGGATGAGGTGTTTAAAGATGGGCGTCCTCGCCTGAGGGTTATCGACTATAAGACGGGAGCTAATAACAGCATGAATGTGAAATCTGTTGAGGAGATTTTCTCGGGTGAGAACCTGAAGAACCATACTGACTATTTCTTGCAGACGATGCTCTATTCGTATATCGTCAGAGAGGATATTCATCTGGATATCGATGATGCTCCGGTGAGTCCGTCACTGCTCTTCATCCAACATGCTGGACAGGAGAACTATGACCCTACTCTCGAGATAAATAAGGAGAAGATTTGGGACATCAGACAGTATGCTGACGAATATAAGGAGTATATCGAAAAACTTCTTGCTGATATCTATAATCCGAATCTCCGTTTTGAACCGACTGAAGACGCGAAGAGGTGTGCTTTATGTCCGTATGCTAAACTTTGTGGAAAATAAAACAAGAAAGCCTGAACTTATTACGATTCAGGCTTTCTTCGCGGAAGTAGAGGGATTCAAACCCCCGATACGCGAAATGGCGTATACCGGATTTCGAGTCCAGCGCATTCGGTCACTCTGCCATACTTCCATTCGACATCGTAGTTGAATAATGAATCTCAAATCCAGATGCAAAAGTAATGAATATTTCGGAAACAGCAAAATTATTCAAAAGAAAGTTTCTTTAATCTGTTGGATAAGTTTTCTGCTTCACTTTTGCGTATGCTGAGGACGATTTCACAGGTGTTGTCAAAATTCTGTTCTATGATCTTGGGATTCATTTCTTTTACGATCCGCATAACGTCATTCATCATGGGATAGGTAAACTGGTATCTAATGATCTCCTCTACTTGCCTGGTTTCTATCTCGCACTTTTCTATTGCATCGGCAGCAGCTGTACGATAGGCTACAATAAGTCCACTTGTTCCAAGTTTAACGCCTCCGAAATATCTGATTACAACAATCAAGATATTGGTAAGGTCATGGGAGTTGATCTGACCAAGAATTGGTTTGCCTGCCGTTGAAGAGGGTTCGCCATCATCGTTAGCACGAAAGGTTTCTCCCTCTGCACCAATAACATACGCGTAACAACAATGGCGAGCGTCATAATATTTCTTACGATAATTCTTGACAATCTCCATGGCTTCGTCTACAGTCTCTACATGATGCGCAAAAGCGAGGAACTTACTCCGTTTCTCGGTATAATATCCCTCGCTAATCTTATTTTCACTAATTGTTTTATATTCGTCTATCATTCGCTTAATTTATGGATAACCAACCCTGACCTGAGCTTGGGCTCAAACCAGGTAGCCTTGGGTGGCATAATCTTTCCACTATCGGCTATATTCATAATCTGACTCATCGTTACAGGATATAATGCTAGGGCACATCTCATCTCGCCAGAATCTACACGATGCTTCAACTCCTTGAGCCCTCGCAACCCTCCTACAAAATCTATACGCTCGTCGGAGCGCAAATCGGTAATACCCAGCAGTTCATCAAGAATGAGACGACTGGATATGTCTACGTCCAAAACTCCTATTGGATCGCTATCATTATATGTTCCTGACTTGGCCTTAAGGCTGTACCAGTTGTTGTCTATATATAGCGAAAATTCATGTAGTTGCTTGGGCTTGTATTCTTCTTTCCCTTTGTTTTCTACTATGAAATTTTTCTGCAAGGCTGTTAGGAACTGTCCCGAACTCATCCCGTTCAAATCCTTTATCACACGGTTGTAGTCTAGTATCGTCAACTGACTGGCTTGGAAACAAACTGCCATGAAGTAGTTGTACTCTTCTTTTCCCGTATGCAGGGGATTATTCTTTGCCTTCTCGGCTCCCACAAGAGCTGCCGCGGCACTACGATGATGGCCATCGGCTATATAGAGACATGGCATCTTTGCAAACTCTGATGTGATGGTTTCAATATCACGGTCTTCGCTTACCTGCCAGAGTTGATGACGAAAACCGTCTATCGGTGCTACGAAATCATACTCGGGTGCCTCTTGCGTATAGCGCATAATTAATTCGTCGAGTACGGAATTATCTGGATAGGCGAAAAATACGGGTTCTATGTTTGCATCACAAACTCGTATGTGCTTCATTCTGTCCTCTTCCTTATCTCGGCGTGTCAACTCGTGTTTCTTGATTACTCCATTCAGATAATCACCTACAAAAGCCCCTACTACCAAACCGTATTGTGTATTCCCGTCCATGGTCTGTGCATAGATGTAGTATTGTTCTTTTTCATCTTGAACAAGCCATCCTTTCTCTTGGAATTTCTTAAACTGTGCAGCGGCTTCCTCATAAACGCGAGGATCATGCTCTGAAGTTCCAGGCGCAAAATTTATCTCTGGCCTGATGACATGGTATAGGCTCTTCTCATTGGAACCAGCTTCTTCACGGGCTTCCTCGGAATTGAGCACATCGTAAGGGCGACACTCTACCTCCTCGACATATTGCTTCGGAGGCCGGACGCCTCTAAAAGGTTTTACAATAGGCATGATATCAGATTATTAAAGTTATATTGGGTGTGTTTTATGGTATGGTCTTCGGATTACTTGTTCACCTGGAACTTAGTGCATCCGTCCTTGAAGAAGGCATTTATCTGCTGGGCTGCCGCAATACCTGCATTAACATTGGCCTCGGCTGTCTGTGCGCCCATCTTCTTAGGTGTGGCAAAATAACGACCTTCGAATTTCGTAAATTCTGCATCTGCATCTGGCTTGATATCTGCAAGATACTTTAGATCTTCGCGCTCTGCCATCAACTTGAGCAATTCTTCTTCATTGATAACTTCCTTACGAGCTGTGTTTACCAAGATTGCATTCTTTGGCATCTGATTTACAGCTGCATAATTTATACTCTTTATGGTTTCTGGAGTAGCAGGGATATGAAGACTTACAATGTCATTGGTCTGGAACAGTTCGTCTTGGCTCTTGCATGCTCGTACTCCGGCAGCCTCAATTGCTTCTGCTGGACAGAACGCATCGTATGCGCTTACTTCCATGCCAAAGCCTTTTGCAATACGGGCCACATTACGACCTACATTTCCAAATGCGAGGATACCTAAACGCTTGCCTTTCAACTCAGAACCGGCTTTTCCGTTAAAGAAATTACGTACGGCATATACGAGCATGCCAAATACGAGCTCTGCTACGGCATTAGCATTCTGACCTGGGGTATTCTCTACTACTACATTCTTGGTCTTGGCATATGCTGTGTCGATAGAATCGTAACCTGCACCTGCACGAACAACGATTTTTAATTGCTTTGCAGCATCAAGAACCTCTGGAGTTATCTTGTCTGAACGCACAATCATGGCATCCACATCTTTAACAGCCTCCAAAAGCTGAGCTGTCTCTGTATACTTCTCTAACAACACAAGTTCATTACCTGCACTTTCTATTTCTTTCTTGATTCCTTCAACAGCTGCTGCTGCAAAAGGCTTTTCTGTTGCAACTAATACTTTCATAGTCTTTGATTATAAATGATAATAGGGCGAACAAAAGTCCGCCCTATCTAAAATATTCTAATTAATGTTGAGCTTCAAATTCTTTCATAACCTGAACTAGAGCGTTAACGCCTTCTATGGTCTGAGCATTATAGCATGATGCACGGAAACCTCCTACTGAACGATGACCTTTGATACCTACCATGCCACGTTCTGTAGCAAAATCTAAGAATGGCTTCTCTAAATCTTTGTATTCGTCGTTCATAACGAAGCAGAGATTCATCAATGAGCGATCCTCCGTAGCAACTGTACCGCGGAACAACTTGTTACGATCTATCTCATCGTAAACGATCTTCGCACGCTCATGAGCTAACTTGTCCATAGCCTTTACACCACCTTGTGCTTTTAACCAGCGCATGGTTTCCAATAATGAATAAATAGGAACTACTGGTGGGGTATTAAACATAGAACCCTTTTCTACATGGGTACGATAATCGAGCATCGTAGGAATCTCACGAGGTGCCTTACCTAATTCGTCATCTTTTACTATGATCACGGTAACACCAGCCATCGCCATATTTTTCTGAGCTCCTGCATAGATTGCTTTATATTTGCTTACATCTACCGGACGGCTCATAATGTCAGAACTCATATCTGCAATCAAAGGCACATTTACATCAAGATCCTTACGAATTTCTGTACCATAGATTGTATTGTTTGTTGTAATATGTAGATAGTCTGCATCGACAGGAACACTATAATCTTTTGGAATAAATGTGTAATTGTCATCAGCACTTGAAGCTACTTCTACAACTTCACCAAAGTGCTTAGCCTCTTTCATAGCTTTTTTAGCCCACGTACCTGTATTCAGATAAGCAGCCTTTTTTATCAGGAAGTTTGCAGGAATCTGCATGAACTGCAAGGAGGCACCACCACCCAGGAATATAACGGAGTAACCCTCAGGAATGTCTAACAATTCCTTGATCAGGGCTACGGCCTCGTCAACAACTGGCTGGAAATCTTTTGCTCGGTGGCTAATCTCCATAAGAGAAAGTCCACTTCCATTGAAATCCAAAATCTGCTTTGCTGTGTTCTCAATAACCTCACGAGGAAGCATTGATGGACCTGCATTAAAGTTGTACTTCTTCATCTGAATGTATATTTAAGTTTTAATTGTATGATGTTCTCTTTATTGAGATACGTCGGCGAAATTACACTTTTTATTTGGGATGAACAAATATTTTAGCAGAAATTTATCAATATTGCCATTTTTCTTGCATTTTGATAGAAGTTTTCTATCTTACCTCTTCCACAATCGTCTTTATTCCTTTTATTTTTTCACCTTGTACTTGACGCAATACTTGGCGTAATTTCACTCGTTTTACTGCTGCATAGGCATAACGATCTTTCACATCGATCTTTCCAATCTCATCACTTTTCAATCCTCCTTTTTTGCATAAATAACCTACGATATCACCTTTCGAGATCTTATCTTTCTTTCCTTTCCCTATATATATTGTGGCCATCTTCGGTTGTGCAGGTTTCAACTCTTCAAAATCTACGTCTAACATTCCTGCATAATCTTCTACTTCGGCATCTACATATTCAGGGATATTTTCTTGCGGTCCAAGTATGAAGTAGGCTCTACCCTTATTTTCCCATCTTGCTGTTCGTCCTACACGATGAATGTATCCGTCTTCGCTCTCTGGAAGATGATAATGGATAATATTATCAATATTCGGAATGTCAAGTCCTCTACTAGCAAGATCAGTACTTACAAAAATATTGGCGCTGCCATTGGAAAAACTATATAATGCGTCTTCACGCTTCTTTTGCTCCATTCCACCATGGAAATAACTCAATGAGAATCCGCGATCTTTTAGGAAATCTGCTGTTCGCTCTACAGAATCGCGATGATTCAGAAATACGATACTGCTCTCGTCACCCAACACAAGAAGTAATTGAGCTAATGTTTCTAACTTATCTTTCTCTGGCGATTTCACCTTATATATCTTTACACGGGATGAAACCTGCTCACCTTCTTGTCTGAAATCTAACTTCTCTATTTTCTGCTTCTTTCCTGAAATCGTCTTCTCTACAAAATGTGAAATTTCTTCAGTATCAGTAGCGGACAATAAAATCCGACGGGCCATCTCTGGCAGTTTCCCTATAAGCGATTGCATTTCATCAAGGAAACCCATCTCCAAACACTTATCAAACTCGTCTATTATAATAAACTTTATTCCATAAGTTGATAAATTCCCTTTACTGAAATGATCATTCAATCGACCTGGTGTTCCAAAAACCACCTGTGGCATTACCTGTTTTATGGTACGATGCTCTTCCATCGTTGGTCTACCTCCATAGCAAGCTAAGCAACGTATTCCAGCTCCCATATCCTTTAATACGGTAGACGATTGAAGTGCTAGTTCTCGACCTGGTGTTATCACCACTGCCTGCAACTTGTCGTTATTTTCATCAATCAACTTAACTAATGGAAATAAATATGCATATGTCTTTCCAGAACCCGTAGGTGACAATATAACAACATTATTCCGTCTATTCGCAATAGTGTCAAAAGATGCAGATTGCATGGCATTCAACTGAATACCCAATTTTTCTAAAATATTATCTATATCATTCATACTATTAATTATCTCGTAAAATTTGATCTATTTCGTCAAACTCTCTACCCATATTCAGTTTTAAATAAATTGTATATAATGGCAAAGCCCATTTGGTTTTATCCTCAGGACGCAATGCTTGGAACTTTTGTAGATAAGGCATAGACTTGCGATAAAGGTCAAACATTTTAGTTTTATTTTTTGAATTTATTTGATTCTTTTTGTCCAATTTTACAGCTTGATCAAAATATGCCAAACCTGCATTATAATAAGCTCCTGCCAATGAATCGTTTTCTGTAATTAAGGAATCACATATAGAAATACACTCATTATATTTATTCATATTCAGCATCAATGTACTCTTCGTAAAACGATACATCTGGTCATTTGGGTTAATACTTAAAGCCTTATTAACAACTATCATCGCTGAATCTTGATGTTCAGTATTCACATAATACTCTACCAATCTAGGAAAAAAGAACGGAAATGTAGGATACTTTTCAAAACCTTCCTTTAGAGACTTAAAATACCTAAGAGAGTCATGCTCTAAACGATATGTCTCTGCCAAATATTGTAACATAAAAGCATTATGAGCAGTATCTTGAAGCGCCCAATATGCATGGCGCAAAGTACCTCGAATATCATTTTGCTTAAACGAAGAATATACTGCCCAATATGCTGCGTTAGGTAATTTCTTGTCTCGATGTGGATATTTATATTCCCTAAATAATGGATGATTAGCACACTCTATATATATATTAAAAAAATCATATGCCTGACGATAATCATTTTTCCTAATATAAAATATGCCTGCATTAAAAAGATTCGGGCGAATCATATTAAGAAATTGCGAATTATCTTTACGATATTTTATTTTCATCTTTCCTTTCTTATTTGGTCGACTTTCTAAAGAGTCTATAATTTCGCCACGTATAAAAAGTTGTCGAGCTATATTAAAAAGAGCTGTTGTGTCATAATTTTGTTTTAGATATAGTTTTTCATTACCCTGTAAATATTGTTTTTGCAATGACTCGAATAAGAGAGCATGGATCTTTGTGTTACCTAAATTATTTGAATCTTTAAGTAAACTTTCCATCGATTTCTGTACCTTTTCTATGTCCTTATTCTTTTTAAGCAAATCTTCTGCAGCAGAAATTTCCTTCTTCTGAGCCGAAATACTACAAGGTGCCATTAATAGAAATAAGACACAAAAAAATATATAAATTTGTTTAGTTAAAATCCTATCCATTATTACTCTTACTTATTATCTTCTAAAATGTCTCTCCAATCATCCAACAGTATAACTCAAATCTGTGCCAAATAAAAATTGAAACTGACATGACTGGAAATCCAAAAACATTTACATCATGATATACATATATCAAGGCAAAGTTAAGAAAATAATTTTAATTATGCAATATAAAAAGAGTTAAACACCATAAGGATTATATATCAATTCAGTTACAATTCTTTCAGATCCGAGCGAATAGTGTTCCATAATTCTCGAATTTGGAAGCGTCCGACCCGTTGCACGGAAATTCTCAAAATATGAACGATATATATCAGCCTGTCAGTTGTACATTCTGGCAGGCTTTTTACGTAATATATACACGAAACAACGATACAACAAATCACTTTACGGCTTAACCAGCACATCAATGTACGGCAACGAAAAAAGCCCCGAATACTTTCGTAATCGAGGCTTGATTTAAAAGGAGGCGGTTACCTACTCTCCCGCATTGCATTGCAGTACCATCGGCGTAAGTGGGCTTAACTTCTCTGTTCGGAATGGGAAGAGGTGGGACCCCACCACAATAACCACCTGATATGGCTTATGACATCCTTGCACACAAGCAGCTTATAAAATAACCTGTATCTACTTTTTACTCAACAACAAAAAGCATAAACTCTTTAGAAAGTTTCGGGCAATTAGTAGTGCTCGGCTTTGACGTCACCGTCTT
>NZ_AUFP01000017.1 GCF_000426565.1 Segatella albensis DSM 11370 = JCM 12258
TCTCTGCACAGATTGCTAGTTTTACACTAACTTTGATGCAGTACAACATACTTTGTACAGTGAAGCGATTTGAATCGTATGAAACCATCGGTATGCTCTTTGTAGATGCTATGGATGAATCTCTAGAGCTGTCTGTAACGGACAAGATATGGGAACTCATACTGGATACCATTCTGGAAATAGCAGCATTGGTATCTGCTGATGCCAGCGAGTTGCTTAGCGCACTTATTGAAGATAATCCAAAGTTCCATAAATTGTATAAAATGTACAATTTAAATGTCGCTTAATGAATACATATTCACTTGCGAAACTTTAGTTATTTAAATTAATACATAACGTATATAATACATTAAAATATAAATACACAAATACATTATATAAGAAATATATAATTTTATTTATAAATAAACACATTATACATTAGTACATAAATCAAAGATATTATTAACACATAAATAAAGCATAATACTAATTGATTTATAAATTTATACACAGCACACATTTTATTAATAAATAAACTGATTTGTAAAATTATATATTAACGTATTAATAATCTTAGATTATAAACAAAAGGCAAACAACATAGCGAATCGAAAACACAGAAATAAATAATTAAATTAAAACATAAATAAATTTCCACAGAACGCAAACACATAATAACATTTATATATTAATATATAATACTAATATTCTTTTTATTTACTAATACATAAATAGAAATATCAATAATAGTAATTATAAAAAGATATAAAAACAGATATTTTTAGAATTAAATTATTATCTTTGCAAAGAATTATAAAAGAACAAAAATAAAATTATAAATCTAGATATTAATCAATTTATTTATAAGAAGATAAATACATTAATAATAAAATATAATTATGGCAAAGAAAGAAGACAATAAAATCATTGTGTTTGCAAATCAAAAAGGCGGAGTGGGTAAAACTGCCCTCTGTGTATTATTCGCAAACTATTTAGCAAACAGAGGAAAACAAGTAACCGTAATTGATGCTGATATCCAGAAATCAATTCAAGGAATAAGAAATAATGATATTAGGCAATATGGTAAAGATGCGTTCAGCTACTATGTACAAGCTTACGATGTATCCAAAGGTCCAGAAGCTGTAGGTAAACTTGTAGAAGCAGCAGAAGAAGTAAGTGGATATGTTCTTTTCGATACACCAGGTAACCTATCTGAAGACGGCATGATACCTATTTTAGAGGCCGCCGATTATATAATAACTCCATATCAATATGAAACAAGTACAATTTCAAGTACAGGTATTTTTTTACAAACCCTCCAGAAACTCCGCGAAACATTCACAAAAATGCATGCGAAAATGATCTTCATTCCAAATAGAATAAAAAAAGGTAGCGGGACAAGAGAAGAATGGGACTTCTGGACTGCAACAGACAATTTATTTAATGCATTCGGTCATGTAACATCAATCGTTAGAGACGGCATTGCAATACAAAGATATAACACAGTACAAAACAATGAAGCACAAAATAAAATCGTAAAAGATGCTTTTTGGGATGTCTTACAAGAAATGAAAAAATAAATTTATATATTCTTATATAGAATAAATTTATAAGAATATAGTTTTATTAATATAAAAGTAAAAAAAAATAAATACATAGTTTTATAAAACTTAAGGCCATGGCTAAGAAAAAAATGCAAATACCAGATGGATTGGCAGGACTCGTAAGAGCTGCACAAGAAGAGAGTAGTGTCAATTTTGATCAAACGACCGAAATTTTGACCGAAAATAAGGCACCTAGAAAGCCAGAACAAGAAGAAAATGATAAATTAGTCGCAGAAACAAGAAAAACGGCTGAAATCGAAAAAAAAGAAGAAATTAAAGATCCGCTAAAAGATATTCCTGAGAATTCATTGCTTTTTGAAGGAAGTGAAGAAAGTTGGAATTTATTTCATGATTATCTAGCTGTATATAAAAAAGACACTAGCAAAGGAAAAGAAATATGGATAAATGAGGACATAAGATACGAATTAGATAAAATAAAAACAGCAAGCCGTAGCACAATGAAACTAAAAACTATGGTAAATGCGATGCTACATACTTTTTTAATAGAGCATAAAAAACAAATAAAAAAATTACTTGATAATGCATAACATCGTGTAAATATATTCCGATAAACAAATAAAAAATTCAACAAAATAATAAAGGTTCCTAAATTGATACGGGGACCTTTATTTTAATCATTCAAAAGATAAAATAAGAAAATTATAAATATCAGAAAAAATAAATAGACAAAAAATAAATCTAGAATGTTATAATTTCCTTATTACTCTTTATTATTATGGATTTATAAGATTTATAGGTTTTTGTAACTTACTGAAAATCTGATAATTACGGAATATAATAGTATCAGATAGGGAACATTTCCGTATCAATTTGGGAATACATAGTATCAAATAGGGAACCTAATCGTATCAATTTGGGAGTATAACTGTAACAAATAGGGAACGTTTATAATATAATCGTATCAGATAGGGAACTAAAAAGAATTTAATGTTCCTAAATTGATACATAAATTCAATAGTTTTTACAAAAAGGCAACATTTTTACTATGATTCTTTCATAGGTTATGTTTTTGTTCATAGAACAATTAGTATTCTGAAATATAATGTATATTTTTGTATATCAGAATGTTAGAATTAATTTGTAACAAATAGGGAACATTGTTTTTGTTACAAATTATGCAATTCGTAACAAAATAGGAACATAGGGAAAATATTTACTAATATATAATCAACCCTTTTCTTTACTGAATCTATGTACTATTTTGTATATCAAGTATTAAGCTAAATTTTTTTGCCTATATTAGCCTTTATGCTGGAGATAATTCCTTAAGTCTTTGTGAAATTAGGCATAATATTTGTGTTTGCTTTTATCATATGATAGATATTTTAAAGTTGGAACGGAATAGGGGAGTGGAGGAGTAAACAACAACTTTTGTTATCGTAACAAAATCGTGCTAGTTTTATATACTAAGATAATCACTTTATGTTTTATAGATAAAATACTGGCTATTAAAAACTTAAGGTGTATGTAAATAATATTTAGAAATATCAAAGTGTATCAATTTAGGAACATATAATTTATAGAGTTATTACTCATCAGCTATAGAGATGAGCAAGGTTGTGATTATACGTTTGATTTAGGGGTATCGTAACAAAAGCATGCTACTCAATGGCACGATTTTGTTACGATTTCACGGCTTAATGCGTAACAAAATCGTGCTACTTGGATAAACTATGCTATTTGGAAATGGCACTAAACTCTATATATTTGAGACCTATGTATCAATATGGGAACATTTCCGTATCAGAAAGGGAACAATTATACGTATCAAATAGGGAACTTTATTTCGTATCAATATGGGAACATTCTTTTTATAGCTCCATTGCTCTTTTTGGATTGATTATGTTTTAGGTGCAGTAGTCTATGATAGCGTATTTTCCCCTTTTATATTGATTTTATCTATTGTAAAACAATGATTTTAGGGCTATTTTCATATAATTCGTAACAAAATCGTGCTAGTTATTACTGCAAATATTTCTGTTAAAATACTGGTTATCAATATGATACGCTTTTTAGTGTATCAAATAGGGAACTTTGTTTCGTATCAATATGGGAACATTTTAACGATTTATTCAGTATTTACTGTAACAAAATCGTGAAACTTTTAAAGTATCATTTCTTGTCTATTTTGCAACTGCTTATATATTAATTAGTTATAAAATCATGTGTATCAAATAGGGAACATTTTAGGTACATTTTTTTTATTGAATAAAATGGTCTTTATATTTGGAATATTAATATAAATATGTTAACTTTGAACACAAATTTGGAAAATGATGATGAAAGAACAGGAACCTATTTTAGGAGAGGAATTTGCAGCACAGCCAGCAAAGAAGGCTACAGCTCGGAAACGGCCAGCAAAAGCAAAAACTCCGAAGAAATTAACGAAGAAGCAAAAGGAGTTGATTGCGAATGCTTTGCCTGTGGATGAACAGACCTTTATGATCACACCTCTTGCGTTTACATATATGAGTCAGGATTATTCTGCTATGCAAAATAAAGTGGTCACATATATGTTAGAGAAGTTGCAAGATGTGTTGCACGACCTTATATCTAATAAGGTGACGGATATTACCAAACTGGCGAATCTTCAGGCGGGTGACATTAATAATGATCATGGTCTGTCGTTGAACTTATATTTTAAGGATTTTGCTGTGAATAAGAATCATTATCCAGAGTTGAGAAATGCACTTACCGCTTTGGCTACAATACCGGTACAAATTCCTTACAAAAGTGATGGCGGAAAGAAGTATAAGCGTGTGACAAATCTATGTGACGTATATATACCAGAAGATAGTTATAATCCATATGTTAATATTCATATGGATGAAGACATAGCCAAGGCATTTGTTAATGTAGAACTTGGTTATCATCTATTAGGAAAAGATACAATATATAATACGAGAAACAAATATACGCAACGTATATTTCTATTGATTTCAGCTTGGATGGATAAAGGAAGTGTAACATTTAATACAGAATACTTCCGCCAAATTTTGAATATTGATAAGAAGTATAAAGCCTTTCGTCATGTGGTACAGCGTGTTTTACAACCTGCACATGATGAGTTGAAGGAATTGGCTCAATTAGGCTATTGTTCATGTTATTTTGAATTTGAGAAAATCTATCCAGGTATGAAACATACAGGGGAACCAGATTCTATTAGGTTTATTATATACAAGAGTCCGAAGCTGATAGATTCAGAAGCCAAGTATGAGAAGGGTGGGCAGCAAGATTATTTTGCCGATTTATTAGTGAAGCATTTTGGAATGCCACAGAATCGTGCAGATGAACTTAAAAAGTATCTGAATAGGGATAACTATCAGTTGACGATGACAAAGTTAATGGGTTTGGAGAGATATGTGAAGAACCCAGAGAATGGCATAAAGGACGTTCCTAGTTATGTATTCCGCAGTTTTGTGAATTTCTTCCAAACTGAGGACAAGAAAAATATAGTAGGATAAAAATATATTTATTTATAAATATAAAGCCCCGTAATCTTAAATGTCACGGGGCTTTAAAATTATTTGAATATATTGTTGAATTATGAAAGCGATGTATGATGCGTTTTATATACTTACCATCATCATAATTTTCCTTTCATAACTTATCTAGTTCGCATCATTTATACTTTTCGATATATTTCTGTGCACGATCATCGCCCAAAGCTTTAGCCTTCTCCAAGTTTTCTAATCCAGAAGTTTTCTTTTTCAGTTCAATCTGTGATAAACCTAATAAAAGCCATCCATCAGGATAAGTAGGAGCGACCTTTGTGCAACGCTCTGCGACTTTTTCAGCTTCTTCGTTTCGTTTAACGCGTAAATCCAGACTTGCCCATTCTGCCAGATATGTAGGTTCTTTAGGATCTAATACACTTGCGTGAGCGATATCTATCAAAGCCTGCTGCCACATCTTAGTATTAGCTTCAGCCTTATATCGGGTATAAAAGAAGATAGGATTAATAGTTGCTGTAAGCGAATCATATGTATTATAATCACGAATAGCCTTACGATATTCATTGTGAGCATCATACCATATACCTCGAGCATAGTAATATGGACTAGCATTACCTAATCGTGAGCCTACGTTTACCGCACTATCGAGCAATTCTATTACCTCATTATTGGGAGCTTTCAAATTCATCTTACATTGAGCCATTTCATACCAGATCTCCCCATTGTTTATTTTAGATTTTGTAAGATCCCGAAAGATGCCCAAAGCCTTACGATAATCCCCTTTAGAGTAAATGATTTGCGCCTGTTGATGCTTGTATGCAGCTTCTGGTTTAATTTTAAAAGCCTCGTTAGCCTCATTCAAAGCTTTGTCGAAAGTCCAATTCGAGTAAGTAGAATCATTACTATATACTAGTTTCTGATACATCTGCGCAGCATAGTTACTATGAGCTTCATCCTTTGCAGAAGCCCGTGAGATACCATTACGTAGCGCCTGATCTGCTTCTGCAAATTTATATTGTCCACAATATAGTTCGGCAAGGCTCTTGTAACCCTCTGCGGATTTTGGGAATTTATTGATAAATTCGTTAGCATAGTCGAAATTATCTTGTAAACTTCTTCTTCCGCGAGCCAAGAGCATTGTAGTGATAGCCTCATTTTCTTTGTCAGGCAATCCGATTCTGATACCTGTTTGCTGAAGTTTCTGTATGCTTAGAGCATCAAGTTGAAGAGATTCAATATAATTAGCATCGGTAGCAGATATACTATTATTACCAAGACTTTTAACAAGTCCGAGCACCTGGCCATTTACGTTGACGATAGGACTTGCGTAGAGATTATCAGGAGCATCGAAATCAAATATATAATAATTATATTTAGTGTTGAATTTCTCAACCTTACTAACGGTAAGTTTCTGATAATTAGGATTTATTACAGAATAAGGGACAATCCAAGCCTGTGTTCCTTCGGCAGATTCCTTAGAAGATAGGGGAGAAGGCTTGATCCCGTTCATTTTTATTTTGAACTTAACCACATCATAGTTCTCGTCAACCCCCATGATATAATCCACTTTGTGTGAGCGACCTGTGGCATCAACGATTACGGCACTATCAGCTCCAATGAATGGTTGGAAAGCACTAATAGCCGTACCATCCTCTGTTATAAAGATACCCTGACAAGTCCCTTTAATATGCCCTTCTTTATTGAAGGTAGTAAGAGTAAATACCGATTTGGTAGCTTTTTGTACGGCAGCAGACTGTGCCATCGCCCCTGAAGTTCCCAGGAACAGCAAAATGATCAACGATTTGATTTTTCGCATATTAATAATATTTTTCATGTTTAAACTTTCAATAAAGCTTTTGCATTACTGATGGCAGCCTCTGTGATATTGCTTCCCGACAGCATCTGTGCAATTTCCTTTATTCTTTCTTCATTTGTAAGCATTTTCATGTGGCTGATGGTACCCTCAGAAGTTTCTTCTTTTGAAACCTTATAGTGTGTAGCTCCGAGGGCAGCAATCTGTGGAAGATGAGTAATACTGATAACCTGTCGATCATTGTTACCCATTTCCTGCATGATTTGTGCCATCATTTCAGCAATTTTACCACTTACACCCGTGTCTATCTCGTCGAAGATAATAGTAGGCAATTTTACCGTTCCACTTATCATAGCCTTTAGCGACAACATTACTCGAGCTATTTCTCCACCGCTAGCTACCTGACTTACAGGTTGCATTGGTGTACTAGTGTTGGCAGAGAAGAGAAAGTTAATTTTGTCAATGCCATCGCTTGACAATGGTTTCTCCGTGATTTCAACCTCGAATCTTACGTGTGGAATGCCCAATGGAATGAGACGTTTCTTCATCTCCTTCTCGATTTTCAAGGCCGCTTTTTTTCTTATTTCCGTAAGTTGCTTAGCCTTTTCCCTTGCTTCCGTTTCGAGTTTTCGTATTTTCTCGTCCATTTCCGAGATAGCATCATCACTATTTTCGATATGGTCGAGTTCAACTTTCAGATTATCACGGATTTCGATGAGTTCTTCTACTGTTTCCACATGATATTTCTGTTCAAGCGAATAAATAATATCGAGGCGTTCATTATTTATCTGTTGCTTGATAGGATCAAATTCAAAGTTTTCGGTATCACCAGAAATCTCATCAGCAATATCTTTGATATCAATATAGTTAGAGTCGATACGTTGAGCAAAGTCCTGAACTTTTGGAAACACATTTTCGATACTTCGCAAACTCTGCACAACCTGTCTTAGAGATGCGACGACCCCTGTATCCTCACCATTCAGTAAGTTATCAGTTCTATAGAGAGCCGACTTGATATCCTCAGCATGATTTAGCGTTTCTGTTTCCTTTTCCAGTTCCTCCTGTTCGCCAGCTACTAAGTTTACGGAATCCAGTTCATTATATTGAAATCTAATAAACTCCTGATTCTCACGATCTTTCTTTATCTTTTCGTATAACTCCTCGCTAGCGATTTTTTGTTTTTTGTAAGCCAAGAAGAGCTTATTATACTCATCTACGATCTTCTGGTCAGAGGCAATGATATCTACGACATTCAATTGAAAGTCCTCCTTTCTGAGTAACAGATTCTGATGCTGCGAGTGGATATCGACGAGCGTTTCGCCTAATTGTCTCATTACGCTCAATGGTACAGGTGTATCGTTGATGAACGCCCTGCTTTTTCCGGCAGAAGTAAGTTCTCTTCGTACTATCGTATCGACAAGATCCAAATCGATATCGTTATCTTCAAAAAAATTCTCCATGCCATATCTCGTTAAATCGAAGTGCGCCTCAATAACACATTTCGACTTTCCTTGTTTTATAGCTTTAATATCAGCACGATTACCTAAGAGCAACCCTATGGCCCCTAGGATGATGCTTTTTCCAGCACCCGTTTCACCTGTGATGACAGAGAAACCTGAATGAAATTCAATGTCGAGTTTTTCAATCAGGGTAAAGTTTTCTATTATGAGTCGTTTAATCATTACCTTTTATTTGTTCCCACGCATTATTTTGATTTGGGTTGATAGAGAACAGAATATCGTAAATATCCTCTTTCTCCTTCTGAGTCCCTTTTCCTTTATATATAGCGGCCAGTTCATCTCGTTTATAGTCCAGCCATATTTGTGGCAAGAGACTTAATGGCTTATCTTGATGTACTTTTTTAAGTAGGGTAGATATAGCTTTAGTTATCTCACTTCGGCCACGTTCTGCATTATCAGCCATTACATCCAATCCCTTACGATAATAATCATATTGTAATTGCCGGAAAGGCTGCATTCCCCCATCCATGTAATCATTGATGAAAGCAAAACGATTACGGCTATTGTCAAAAGCCTTCCATCCCGGAAAGTTCATGCTTTGGGCATTATACGTGATGTTCAAGCATCTCTCCAGTAGGGCAGATCCACCCATTGGTGCGAAAGAATCCAAATCCAGTCCGATGATAAGATATGCATAATAAGCCACCAGAGCTGTAAGTTGGTTATCGATTTTCTCCTCATTGAAATTCAATTGGTCGAACTGTTGGAATTCAAAGTTGAAATTATTATCAGTATTATTATATAAGGTACTCGTGTAAGCCGAATTATATACAGGTCGGATAGCCTGTATCAAAGCTTTGCAAGTAAAAGAATTATTTGACCGGTCATATTTTGTTACGGTAATGTTGAAATTACAAATTATCCGTTCTTGCTTCTGAAATTTCAGATTAGTCCATTGTCTATCATTGATAAACTGTTCAAGGGTAGACTGTAGATTATCAAAGATCGCATTATCCGTGCTTTGGATTTGCGTATGGTTTATTGTAACCTTGGCATTCAGCTCTTGTGCCCAGGTATGAATATAAAATGCAGACAATATGCAAATTACAAACCATTTTTTCATTTTTCTTACACCTTATATATAGTATAGCTATCAAGAACTATATGTATGCCACGAGATTCATGCCAACGAGATTATAAAATATTTACGAGCTCGTTGACGATATCCCGAGCAACTTCTGTTTTGGGTTTCTTATCGAAGTTTTTCTTTCCTTGAGCCGAGATGATACAAATCTTGTTCTCGTCACTTCCGAAAGTAGTACCCTTATTTCTTGTTGAATTCAAAACGATGAAATCAGCGTTCTTTTTTTTCAACTTTTTTTCAGCATTAGCCTCCTCATTATTCGTTTCCAGAGCAAAAGCAATAATTCGCTGGTTTACCTTCTTCATTCCTCCTAGAGCAGCTGCGATGTCATGTGTTGGTTGCAGACGAATGACGAGATCATCCTTTTCACGTTTTATTTTCTCCTTAGCAATAGTTTCAGGTTTGAAGTCAGCCACGGCAGCACACAAAATAGCCACATCAGAATCAGAGAAAGCGTTGACGGCAGCAAGATACATCTCCTCACAACTCTCAACATCGATACGCCTTATCCCTTCAGAACATGTACGATTTACAGGACCACTGATCAAGGTAACCTCAGCTCCCCGACGGAAACACTCTTCAGCCAAGGCAAATCCCATTTTGCCAGAAGAATAGTTGCCTATAAATCTTACAGGGTCGATTTTCTCATAAGTAGGGCCAGCCGTCAGCATCACCTTCTTACCTTTCAAATCCTGAGGAAGTTGCTGTCCATTAGCATTTTCTTTCTGACCTTCGAAAAAGCGGTCGAGGATGTCGACGATAACATCAGGTTCTTCCATGCGACCTTTTCCCTCTAGTCCACTTGCCAAGAAGCCACTTTCAGCCTCTATGATATGATTTCCAAATTTCTGTAAAGTTTTAATGTTCTGTAGGGTAGAAGGGTGCTTGTACATATCAAGATCCATAGCAGGAGCTATAAACACAGGAGCTTTCATGCTCAAATAAGTTGTGATAAGCATGTTGTCAGCAATCCCGTTCGCCATCTTTCCCAAACTACTTGCTGTACAAGGAGCAATCAACATAGCATCCGCCCAAAGACCCAAGTCGACATGACTATTCCATGTACCATCTCGCTGTGAGAAGAATTCGCTCACCACAGGTTTATGAGTAAGAGCAGAAAGCGTGATAGGCGTAATAAACTCCTTACCAGCAGGAGTTATTACCACCTGAACTTCTGCACCTTTCTTAATAAGACCACGGATAATAAGGCAAGCTTTGTAAGCCGCGATACTACCCGTGATACCTAATACTATTTTTTTTCCTTGTAGCATTATCTATTAAATTCTCTCAGTCTAATTCTAGTGAGAACCTGTTTCGTATTAAACGTAAAGTCGCTAGATAGAACCCAAGTAAAATAGCCCGGGTCACGTCGTAGCACCTCACTAACATCCCATCCCTTGTATTTTCCGAAGTTGAATACCTCATGTTGGCGTGGTTTTCCATCTTTGTCGAGCAACACCTCACCTTGGCCATCCTTCATATCCTCGTATACGATTCTTCCCGCAAAATCAACATTATTGTTTTGTTTGCAGAATTCAGCCAATTCATCCATATCATTATTCAATACACGATCTTCTTCCTCTTGTACTCCAGGAGCATACTTATCTAGCTCACCCTTCAGCACAGCATAAGTAGCTTCAGCATCTTGGTCAGCACGATGAGCCTCGAAATCATCCTCCATCTTATGACCAGTATAGAATTTATATGCCGCAGCCAGATTACGACGTTCCATCTTATGGAAGATTGTCTGCGCATCAATCAAGCGACATTTAGAGAAGTCGAAATCTACTTGAGCGCGAAGGAATTCTTCACAGAGCATAGGAATATCGAAACGGTTAGAGTTGAAACCAGCAAAGTCGCAGCCTTTGAACTCTTCAGCCAATTTAGGCGCGAGTTGTTTGAAAGTAGGTTCATCTTTCACTTTCTCATTGTCTATTCCCGTGAGTTCTACAACCACCTGTGGAATCTCCTTTTCAGGATTAACCAACAAGTTGCCGCGTTTCTCTGTGCCATCAGGCATAGCCTTAATATATGATATCTGAATAATTTTATCATTCACGAGATCGAGACCCGTAGTCTCGAGATCGAAGATGACCAATGGTTTTGTTAAATGAAGTTCCACTTTATCTTTTATTATTTTTATATTCCCTGTTATTTATATTAGTCGTTTAAAAGCATAGGCATGATCAGCATCAGCACATCCTCGTTCTCAGGTTGAGTACAAGGGATGATGATACCCGCACGACTAGGGTCAGCAAGTTGAAGTTCTACTTCATCGCTATTCAAGTTGCTTAATATTTCCTGCAAACTACTTCCCTTGAATCCGATGCTCATAGCATTACCTGTATATTCGCAACTCAACTGTTCTTTAGCGGAAGTAGCGAAGTCGACATCCTCAGAAGTTAGCTCAAGTTTACCCTTTTCTAGACGGAATCTGATTAATTGACTACTCTCGCTGGCGAAAGGCAAAACATGGCGGAGTGCGCCCAACAAACTACGACGATCAATAGTAACCTTGTTAGGATTATCCTGTGGGATAACAGAATTATAGTTAGGATAGCGCCCTTCGATCAAGCGACATGTGAGCACACCATCAGTGAAAGAAATTTCTGCAGAACGATCGTTGAATTTGATGGTCACGTCATCATCATCCTTGCCCAGCACATTCTTCAGGAGGGTAGCAGGCTTCTTAGGTAATATGAAAGCAGCTGGAGTGTCGCTCTTCACTGTAAAGTTCTTGTTGCGTACCAGCTTATGACCATCACTTGCCACGATTGCAAGAGCGTCAGGAGTAAGGTCGAAATAGATACCATTCATTACCGGGCGCAATTCATCGTTTGCTGTAGCAAAAAGAGATCTAGTAATATTGTCAACAAGTACCGCAGAACTCAAAGATATTACCGAGGCGCCATCTTCGATAGACTGACTATGAGGATATTCGTCAGCATTTTGAACGGTAAAGTTATATAAACCGTTTTGATAAACGATCTTGATAGCCAAACTCTCAAGGTCCACCTCAAAGTTGAGAGGCTGTTCCGGTAATTCTTTCACGGCATCAAGAATAGTACGGTTAGGTATTGCGAATTCACCCTCACCATTCACCTCGTCGAGCGCAATAGTGCTCTGCATGATGTTTTCGCTGTCACTGGCTGTAACGATAAGTTCATTACCTTTAACTTGAAACAAGAAACAGTCGAGGATAGGCATACTATTCTTGCTGTTGATTACTCGCGATAGAGTGTTGAGCCTATTGCTCAAAGCAGTACTTGATAATGTAAATCTCATGCGTATATACTTTATATATTATTATTTTCTATTAAATCAACTACAAAAATACGAAAAATTGGTTATATGGCAAAAAAACTCTCAATAAAATTTTTGTTTTTACAACTATTTTATTAATTTCGCAAACTAATAGAAAAACTTTAAAATTATAATAATGGAAATTCAAGGAAAAATCATAGCCGTTTTACCACTTCAGAGTGGCGTTTCTCAGCGTACGGGTAACAAGTGGGCTAGTCAGGATTATGTTATCGAGACCCATGACCAGTATCCTCGTAAATGCTGTTTCCGTGTTTTCGGAGAAGAGAAGATCAATAATTTCAATATTCAGAGTGGCGAAGAACTTTCTGTATCTTTCGACATCGATTGTCACGAATATAATGGCCGCTGGTTCAACGATATCCGCGCTTGGGCCGTTAATCGTGTAGACCCTGCTGCCGCTATGGCCGCTCCTGGAGCTCAGCCAATGGGTGCCAACGTAGCTCCTGCTCCTGTAGGCGGTGCCGCTGCGCCATTCCCTCCTGCGCCAGAAGGAAATGCAGAGGGGGCTTCAGATGATCTTCCTTTCTAACGGATAACGATCAAGGAATATAAAGAATTTTCTGATAATAAGAAAGAGGGGTGTGAAAAATATTCACATCCCTTTCTTGTTATATACGAGTTACATCCGCGATTATTTAATCAAATCTACAGAACGTTTCAAGAAATCATCGAGAGCCTTACCCTTCAGCATACCATTCTGTAACAACGCCAAGTCGATAAGTTGATGAACGATTTTGTTACCCTTAGCATAATCGTTGAGGATTTCGTTCTTCTTGTTGCGTTGTTCGTCGATAGCCTTTTGCGTGTTGGCTACGTCATCCTTCTCCTCCTGAGTAATCTCTTCTGGTTTCTTCTTGTTCTGAGCCTGATGTAGAGCTGCTAGACGAGCTTCCTGTCCCTTTAGTTCAGAAATGATAGGTTTTAGAGCGTCAGCATTCTTAGCTTCCTCATCGTCGAGGACCTTTTTGATTAGAGGATGATTGCTGTTCAATACGAGATTATAACTGTCAGGCATCTGACTATAGAAACTCATACCAGGTTGGAACTGGCTCATCTGTTTCATTCTTCGCATATATTCGCTCTGAGTGATGATGACAGGCTGGTTCTGTTCGCCGAGAGCCTCTACCTCTACATAAAATTCCTTTTTGTCGAGTTTTGGCAATTGAGAACGGAAAACTTGTGACAGATTGTCACTCTTGTCCTTCTCCAAAGTTTCCTTCTTAGCATCATCCTTTACAATCAGACGGTCCACGATATCAGCGTCTACACGGGCAAAACTACACTTCTCCAACTTCTGTTCGAGCATACTAACGATAGGTGTGTCAAGTTGTCCGTCCATCATCAGCACATTGTATCCCTTATCCTGAGCAGCCTTGATATATGTATACTGTTCATCCTTATCGGTGGCATAGAGATATACCAGTTTACCGTCCTTATCGGTCTGTTCATCCTTGATCAGCGTCTTATATTCTTCCATGGTAAAATACTTACCTTCCACATCCTTGAAGAGAGCAAAGTCCTTAGCACGGTCGTAGAAATCCTCCTGTGAGAGCATACCATAGTTGATGAAGAGCTTTAAGTTATCCCACTTCTGCTCATAGTCCTTACGGTCATCCTTGAAAGTCTGAGCCAGTCTGTCAGCCACTTTCTTCGTGATATAAGTAGAGATTTTCTTCACGTTAGCATCACTCTGCAGATAACTACGACTTACGTTCAGAGGAATATCTGGAGAGTCAATGACACCATGAAGCAAAGTTAGGAAGTCTGGTACGATTCCTTCCACTTGGTCTGTTACGAACACCTGGTTGCAATATAGCTGGATTTTGTTACGCTGCAGTTCGATATTGTTCTGGATACGAGGGAAATACAGAATACCGGTAAGGTTGAAGGGATAATCCACATTCAGATGAATCCAGAACAAAGGTTCATCCTGCATAGGGTAGAGGGCACGATAGAAATTCTTGTAATCCTCATCCTTCAGCGAAGAAGGAGTCTTTGTCCAAAGCGGTTCCACATTATTAATAATGTTATCCTCCTTGGTGTCCACCTGTTTACCATCTTTCCATTCTGTCTTCTTGCCGAATACCACAGGAACAGCCATGAACTTACAATATTTGTTGAGCAATTCCGTGATCTTATATTTATCCAAGAACTCCTTGCAATCGTCAGAGATATGGAGAACGATATCTGTACCTCTGTCAGCCTTTTCCACTTCTTCGAGTTCAAATTCAGGACTACCGTCGCAGCTCCATTTAACAGCCTTGGCACCCTCCTTATAACTCTTGGTGATGATGTCGACACGGTCGCTCACCATGAAACTAGAGTAGAAACCCAGTCCGAAGTGACCGATGATTGCGTTCGCATTATCTTTATATTTCTCAAGGAAATCGGTTACACCAGAGAACGCAATCTGGTTGATATACTTGTCTATCTCCTCCTCGGTCATACCGATACCGCGGTCGCTGATGGTCAGCGTCTTAGCCTTCTCGTCGAGTGACACACATACCTTCAATTCACCCATCTCACCTTTAAAGTCACCTTGAACAGCCAGTGTCTTCAACTTCTGTGAAGCATCCACGGCATTACTTACCATCTCGCGTAAGAAAATCTCATGATCAGAGTAGAGGAACTTTTTGATGACAGGGAAAATGTTCTCAGTAGTAACCCCAATTTTACCTTTTTGTGACATATCTAATTTCTTTTAAGTTTTTAATTTACACTTATCCTTATACAAAAGCCGTGCCAAACTTTACGATATGTATCAAGTATACCCTATAAATGTTTCATCTGCCTGATTTTCGGTATGCAAATGTTGCACAGCCACCGACGATTCTGTAAATTTGCCAGCGGAACAAAAAATGAAATGCTCACAAAGAATCATGCAAAACCAGAAGTCACGTTACGATATCATTGCCTCGTATTATTCTCAGCATTTTGAAGAGGTGAGAGGCTATGTCGGTTCGCGCTTGCAATATAGCGAGGCCACGGACGATATTGTGCAGACTATTTTTGAGCGATTGCTCACGATGGACAAGATGGTCACGGAGGTCACGTTGCCCTGTCTGGTATATACTGTGGCGCGTAATCTGCTATGCGATTACTGGCGTCATCATCATATGGTTGAGGAGTTTGAACATAAACTCCGTCAGCGGCAGATGGTGGATGAAGATATGCGCATGCGAAACGAAGTGGAGTCGATATATTCTGTGCATGAGATTGAGGAACTCCTAGAGCGAGGAATTGCTCGCATGGCTGATAAAGAACAGCGACTTTATCGGCTTCACATCTATGGCGGGAAGAAGGTGAGCGAGATTTCTTCTGAACTCGGGTTGAGCTATAAGACCGTTGAGAACCGGTTGGGTATAGCTCGCAAGGAGGTGAGAGGTTATTTGAGGCGACTGCTAATCTAATCTATTATCAATATAATTACACTGTGAGGCTGTTTCGAAGTGATTTTCGAGACAGCCTTTTTTTGTGTTGTGCTGCCTTTAGCACTCATGCAACTGGTTTATGCCGAGGGGTGTAGTAATAACAGTCAAAAAAATAATCCCTCAGGTCCATTTGGCCGTCTCCTCACAAATCTTCGGGATGCCTTCGGGATGCTTTCGGGATGGGAGAGCGCTGCTCCCTGTCCTTCAGAATTGCGATAGCAAAGATACAACATCCCCAAATGGTGATGATGCGTTGTGTCGCTTTAATGTGCGAAACTCTATAGAACTAAGCGACTTATGGAAACAAAAATGAAGCCTGCAGTTGGATAAAATTACTAACAAGTGGAATACACACCCCTCAAAAAACGAACTGAAAACTGAAATAACTGAAGTTTAATTCCTACACCCCCAGTCCCTTAGTCTTTCACACGATTTATTTTTTCTTTCACCAACCTACCTTTCTCGTTTCTATTGTCCGAAGAACATTCGGATGACGATAATCTTGGATTCTATCACGATACGATGCCAGCTCTTACCATTTAGTTTGCAAAATGTCTTCTCTATCCAATGTCCTTCGTGAGCTTTCTTCTCATAGGCATCGAATAGTCTTAACACTTGTTGCTCGAAATCCTTAGGCACCACTATGTGACGTTGTCGCTCATTCTGATAGATTTCGGCATAGTCTATCATCAGTTTTTTCTTAAAATAATTTATAAGTCCTGACATCTTGTAAATATTGGATTAATCGCTGTTTATGTTATTATTCTTTCTGTTTTTTTATCGAAAAGACTCCCTCTTATGTTGCAAAGATACTATTTATTTTGAAATATTGTACTTTTAAGAGTCTTCTTTTTGCGTTTCCGTGATTCGTTTTTTATGAATAACGTAATGATGCCCCATCAATAATTATAAGTCTCGTAGTGTGGGGTGCCCATTTTGGTAATAAATCGTAAGTTTATCCGTTATTAATGATAAAAACCTTATATTGTTTAAAGTTGTTTGTTTGCTTTTTTGTAATTTTGCAACCAAAATATGCTATTGATTCTTCTTGATTTACTTTTATGGACGGAGTCATGGGCAATATAATAAGGTAAAAGGATATGAGTATAGTAAAATTTCTAAAAGACTGGTCGTTACTGGTAGGTATCGTTGTGGGATCGCTGGTGTATTTATTGTTTACGAATGTAGAATTCTTGGTGCCCATTGGCGATAGTTGTGGTCCGGTACTCGTATCTTTTCTACCTGTAAATATATTTTTTATGCTCTATCTTACTTTTATCAAGATAAAAGTACACGACATGCGCCCTCGTAAGTGGCATTTCATCTTGCAGATGATTCGTACCTCTCTGGCCATACTGGCGATGATAGGTTGTAATCTTTCTGGTGATACGACGATGAAGTTGCTTTGGGAGGGTGTCTTTATTAGCGTGATTTGTCCGACGGCAGCTGCGGCCCCGGTAATAACCGAAAAGTTGGGTGGCAATATAGCATCGCTCACGATATATTTGCTCATAGCCAATTGTTTCACAATCGTGATCATCCCGCTGCTTTTTCCGATGGTAGAAAAGGGAGCCAATATTTCCTTCGCCTTTGCCGCTTGGATGGTGATGAAACGTGTGTTGATGGTTTTGGGTCTACCTCTGTTTTTCGCACTTCTAAGTCGTAAGTATCTGCCTTGTTGGGTGAACTGGCTTAAGCAATTCCATAACATCGGAATCTATATCTGGAGTTTTAACTTATCTATCATCATGGGAATCACGATGCGTAGTCTATTACATGCGCCTGTATCGGGATGGGTATTGGTAGCTCTATGTGCGATTCCATTGGTACTCTCAATCTTACAGTTTAGTATCGGTAAGGCAGTAGGCCGATATTATGGAGACAGTATTGGCGCAGGACAAGCATTAGGACAGAAAAATACGGTGGTAGGAATTTGGCTTACTTTGTCGTTCCTAAACCCTTATGCGACCATCGCTCCATGTGTATATGTCATTTGGCAGAATATCATTAATGCCTTGCAATTATGGTATAAAGGTAAGTATGGGTATCTGAAATGGTAATCTGGGATAAAAAATAGTAAGATAATTTAAATATTCGCAAAAATACTTGCAATGTATCGGGAAATAAGTTGATCTTTGTATCAATTTTTTTAGTTTGTAAATATATAAGTAATAAGTGTTAAAGGGGGGTCCAAGTGTTGTGAAATAGTTGGATCCTATTTTTTTTTCAAGAAGTCTACTATCAAATTGTAACTTTTTTCTTTCAGGATATCATTTTTTATTGTTCTTTTATTCATAATATTTTTGTAAGCCAAGGAAATTTCGTACCTTTGCCTTCAAATTAGTCAAACATTATGAAATCTGATCTCGAAATCTCACAGAGCACACCTAAAGAAAGTATCTTTGACATAGCATCAAAGTTGAATATTTCCGCCGATGGACTTGAACCATACGGCAAGTATATTGCGAAAGTTCCTTTTTCGTTAATAGATGATGAGCGCGTAAATAAATCGCATCTGATCCTCGTTACAGCCATGTCGCCAACACGCGCTGGTATCGGTAAGACGACGGTATGTATCGGACTTAGTATGGCTCTTAATCGTATGAATCGTAAGTCGGTATTGGCGTTGCGTGAACCTTCGTTAGGCCCTTGTTTCGGTATGAAGGGTGGTGCCACAGGAGGTGGATATTCACAGGTGATTCCGATGGAGAAGATTAATTTGCATTTCACGGGCGACTTCCATGCCATCACGAGTGCCCATAATATGATTGCGGCGCTCTTGGATAACTATATCTATCAGCATCGTGATGACGGTTTCTTCATGAAAGAGGTAACTTGGAAGCGCGTTCTTGATGTGAACGACCGAAATCTCCGAAATATCGTGACCGGATTGGGAAAAAAGTCGAATGGTGTGACGATGGAGAGTGGTTTTGATATTACTCCTGCCAGTGAAATCATGGCAATCCTTTGCCTTTCTTGTGATGAGGAAGATTTGCGCCAGCGTATAGACAACATCATTCTTGGTATCGATGGCGAGGGTAAACCTTTCCATGTGTCACAGTTGGGTGTTACCGGAAGTATCATTGCCTTGCTGATGGACGCTTTGCATCCCAACCTCGTACAGACTACTGAACATACTTCAGCTTTTGTGCATGGTGGTCCTTTTGCCAATATCGCTCATGGATGTAATAGTATCATTGCTACAAAGATGGCCATGACTTATGGTGACTATGTGGTGACAGAGGCTGGATTTGGTGCAGATTTGGGTGCTGAGAAGTTCCTTGATATCAAGTGTCGTACCGCAGGGATTCATCCGGTGGTCTGTGTCTTGGTTTGTACCACACGTGGTATTGATGTACATGGACTGGATAACCTTGACCGACATATCGAGAATCTGCAGAAGATGAATCAGCGTGTTGTGGTAACGCTAAACCGTTTTGCTACCGATACGGATGAACAGGTGGAGGAAATTATGGCACACTGTCAACAGAAAGGTGTTGCCTTTGCTATCAACGAAGCTTTCATGAAGGGTGGAGAAGGTTGTCTGGAATTGGCTCAGGTCATTACGGATATGATTGGTACGAATCCTTCTGATCATATAGAATATGTGTATTCTCTTGACGAGAAGGTGGAAGATAAGATTTCTCGTGTAGCCCAAGAAATCTATCGTGCTGATAAAGTTCTCTTTAAACCTACTGCTAAGCGTAAACTTGAGCAAATCAAGGAGTGGGGATTCGAGAATCTTCCGGTATGTATTGCCAAAACACAATACTCATTTACGGATGATGCCAAGATTATGGGAGCTCCGGAACATTTTAATATCACCATTCGTGATGTCGAGTTGAATGCTGGTGCTGGTATGATCGTTGCCATTGCTGGTGAGATGCTTAGAATGCCTGGTTTGCCAAAGAGCCCACAGGCTGAGCGCATAGATGTTGTAGATGGTGTGCTTACGGGGTTATCGTAAGCACTCAATATAACAGAGATAGTAGTTTTTCGTTCATGTATTTAAATAAATAAAGAGGAGTAGTCCGTCACGGAGTACTCCTCTTATGCTTAACCTAATTTACTAATCTAACTAAAAACAACTATTGCACTTTGAGTATTTTCTAGTTCTAACTACACTAAATACTTACTTTAATTTGAACAGTTTTTAGTACTATTCTATGTGATTATTATAACAAGTGAATATTAACATTCTCTATTTATATTGCTTCATCAATCAACTATGTAAAATTGAGTTCGCATCTAGTTCATCTTTCCTTTATCGCTAGATCATTCATCTTTGGCTCCTTCTAAGAGCCCCTGTAGGAAGAATGTGTTCTTTACCTTCATACGGTCGTTTCTGTCGAAGATACCAAATTGCTCTTCTCCATTTCCGAATTTATTGTTGTCCCATACGAAAGGCGCATATCCACGTTTTCGAGCCTCACTGGTAACCTTCTGGAGATAATAAGTTTCGTTGGCCTGTTCGACAATTTTGTTTGCATCATCGGTATAATGAGAACTTACACCATATTCTCCCATGACAATACCGAGTCCCTTATCATACCATTTAGCTTTCATCTCATCGAAAAGCTGTATGAGAGATGTCTCATTCTCATTAGGTGTCTTGCCATATTCCTTGAAAGCATCTCCCCAGAAATAAAATCCACCATCTTTAGGCAGTTTTCCACTACAATAAACATAAGGATTATAGTAATGAAACTCTACCGAAAGTCTGTTTGGTGTTGGGTCGGTAGGAATTACAAATCCTTTGAGACCATAATGAGGATTGCAAGAATACGTTTGTACAACCAGATTTCGGTAAGTATTCTTACCACCTGTAGCTCGCACGGTATTCACAAAAGTCTGATTATAACTATTTGTGACATCAGTATTCTCCTGAGTAGGAGCCTGCCAGTTCACCTGTGTCTCATTGATGCCGGCAAACACCAATCTCGCATCATAGTCGCGGAAACGTGTAGCAATCTGTTGCCATAAGGCCGCAAGTTTGCGATTATTCTCCTTCTGATCCTTATAGAAAGGACTCTCTTCGAGCCATTTCTCATGATGCGTGTTGATAATTACCCACATATTTTCGGCAAGACACCAATCTACGACCTCTTGTACACGGTCGAGATATTTCTTCCCGATTTCCATGGTTTCCTTGTTGACCACATTCTGTCCCCATTGTACAGGAATTCTGATCGCGTTGAAACCAGCAGCCTTCACGGCTTTGATAGTCTTTATTGTTACACGAGGGTTTCCCCAACTCGTTTCCCAATTTAATCCTGTGCCACCACATTCAAGTTGGTTGCCTAAGTTCCATCCTAATCGTACATTTCGAGTCCATGTGTGAGCATCTATATTCATTCCAGTTGTATCTGGGCCTACACTTTGTGCTTCGCCTAATGTCGCTACGAGAAGAGATGCGATTGTTAGAATATGTTTTAATTTCATTTTAGGTTATATTTTTGGCTTTATGCTTGCAAAATTAGTGAGTTTTCATGTGAAAAGGGTTTGATTTCTCTCATTTGCGGTTTGATTTCTAATATTTTTGTGTAATTTTGCCATCAGATACTTGTTATTTCTTTAATACAAGAATTGAATGAAGCATGGTATTATATATATAATAAGGTGTATGATGGTAATTGTCGGGATATTGTTCTCAATGATTTCATCAGCTCAACTACCTATTGATCGCCATATGTTCATGCTATCCAATCTCTCTACAAAAGAAGGGTTGAGTAGTAATCGTGTATTTGGTATTGTGCAGGATCACGATGGGGCCATCTGGATTGGTACTAAGATGGGCGTGGATAGATATAATGGATATATGGTGCGCAATTATGTGGTTTCAGAAAAAAGCCGTATCAGCGATGCCAGCGGTCATTCATCGAATGTCGCCATTGCGCCTAATGGACTTATCTTTGCCTACGATAATAAGGGACACATATCTAAATACAATCCTTACATCGACCGCTTCGAGGAACTGTATAACATGCAAAATGAGTTGAGTAGGTGGGTCTCGCTCAATCATTTGCTTGTAAACGCGGATGGTTCTATGCTGATGGCCATGACACAAGGCCTTTATTTTATGTCTAAAGAAGGAAAAGGGCATTGGATTGTGAAAAATGTCCCCATAGAATGTATTGTAAACAGTAAGGTGGGCTATCTTGCTGGAACGGAGAATGGAATCGTTCTCGTGAAGGATGTTGCCCAATCAAAATATCGTTTGGTCGTATCCCATTGTCAAGTACAATCTATGTATTTGAATCCCTTGAGTCATCTTGTCTGGGTAGGAACATTTCATGAGGGGGTAAAGGTGTTTGATGTGAATACATGGCGACAGCTTCCCATGCCAGCCCTTGCAACATTACCGACTAATCCAGTACGCTCTATATCTCCATTAGACAATTATACCATGCTTTTCGGTATTGATGGAGCCGGAGTATATGCGGGCGATATGATGGGGAAAACCGTGTGGCCTCTTTTCGATGCCGATGACAAGACAGGGAGTGCGTTACATGGTAATGGCGTATATAGTATCTGTAGAGACTCTTTTGGTAATATATGGATAGGTAGCTATTCCGGTGGCGTCGATATGGCTATGCCTACGGGAAATGTCCTTACGATTATCCGTCATGAGTATCTCAACCAGCAATCTTTGCTCAACAATAGTGTTAATGCCGTGATTCAATCACCAGATGGATTGATGTACTTTGCCACCGACCGTGGAATAAGTGTGTATGATGCTCGCACGCATAGTTGGCGTCATGGACTATATAATAAGGTGGCATTGTCGTTAACCCGTACGGCTAATGGACAGGTTCTTGTGGGAACTTATGGAGATGGCGTTTATGCTGTCTCTCCGTCAGGCGATAGCCATAAAGTATATTCTGCAGCCAATGGAAAATTGAAGACCGACTATGTATTTAGTCTTTTTACCGACCGACAGGGGCGTGTGTGGATTGGTTGTTTAGATGGTGATTTGGTATGTATGGAAGGCGATAAGGCACATTATTATCCGATTAGTCAAGTACAGGTGATCACGCAGATTTCCAATGGAAATATCGCTGTGGGTACATCTAATGGATTTTATATCGTGAACCAGTCAACGGGGAAGACACAACTCTATTTTACTGATGCCGAAGCCCCTCATATTGATAGAAATAATTTTGTACAATCTCTTCTGTTTGCTGACGACCAACATGTGTGGATAGGTAGCGATGGTGGTGGTATGTACTATTATAACTTGAAGACACGTAAGGCTATCAATCTCACTACAGCCAATGGGTTACCTTCTAATACCATCTATACCTTGGCTAATGATGGACGAGGACGTATTGTCGTGAGCACAGACCACGGTCTGGCACTCGTTTATCCTAAAAGCCACGAAGTGGTAAACATCAATTATGTGAATGGTTTGGAGCGTGAATATAAACGTATGTCGTTATGGCATATGCTCGATGGGCGTATTGTCGTGGGTAGTAATGATGGTGCTGTCATCATAGATCCACGTCGTATCGACCGTCTTTCTTATCGTGCCCCATTACGTTTTACACAAATTGAAGTCTCCGGTATAGACCCAGAAGATATTGATGAGGTTAATGAGGATATCTATAAGATGGTGGCTGATAGTGATGTGATACTTTCACATCGTCAGAATACCTTCCTGGTACATTTTGAGAGTATCAATTTTAAATATCAGCACGATATATTATACAGTTATCAACTTGATGGATTTGATAAACAGTGGTCTGTTCCGAGTAATTCGCAAACGGCCCGTTATGTGAATCTTCCACCGGGACATTATATCCTTCATGTGCGTGCTCTGAGTCATAATGACGGACGAATCATATCACAACATAGTATCGAGATAACGGTTCGTGAACCATGGTATAATACTTGGTGGATGTGGATATTCTATCTACTTGTTTTCGGCGCTTTCATCCATTTTGTGTGGGTATATTATAAGGAACGTTTACAACGTAGATATTTCGATGAGAAGATCAACTTCTTTATCCATACTGCTCATGACATACGAACGCCATTAAGTTTGATATTGGCTCCATTATCAGATATAGCAAAAGATCAGGAGTTGAGTCAGCGTAGTCGTTATTTCTTGGATATCGCTCGAAATAATGGTAACAAGTTGCTTACGATGATTACCCAGTTGCTTGATTTCCAAAAGTCTGATAATCAAGATGGTGTTATGTATGTGCAAGAACTTCATGTGAAGCGTCTTCTTTATGCTCAGAAGGCTAAGTTCCAACTGGTTGCAGATCAGAAGGATATAGATATACAAATTTCCGATTGTCCAGAGAATCTGACCGTCTGGATGGATGCTTCTATGGCTGATAAGATATTCCAAAATCTTATTAGTAATGCTGTAAAATATACTCCGGAAGGTGGAAAAGTTGTTATATCAACTTCTGTTTCATCTGATCATATCTCATTTAAAATTGCTGATAATGGTATAGGAATACCGAAGGCTGCCCAACATCATATTTTCCAGAACTTCTATCGTGCAGAAAATGCGGTAAACTCTAAGGTTGCAGGAAGTGGACTCGGTTTGATGCTTGCGCGCCGACTTGTGCGTCGACATGGTGGAAAACTTACCTTTGTAAGTGAGGAGGGTAGAGGTACTACTTTTACGTTGGTGCTTCCGTTAGGTAATGAACATCTAAGGAAATATATATCAGAAAATCCTGTTGCTTCTCCTTCAAAGGGTGTTCGTGATGAAGGGTCACTTGCACAGACAGCCTTCCAAGTTCTTCTTGAGACGGAAAAGAAAACGAAACCTTCCACAACATTGTTATTTGTTGATGACAATGATGAGTTGCGTACCTATATTCGTCTTTCGTTCTCAGACTATTATCATGTGATAGATGTGGCAAGTGCCGAGGAGGCCTTGGAATATCTAAAGGGTGGTGGACTCTGTGATTTCGTAGTAAGTGATGTGATGATGCCTGGTATGCAGGGCGATGAACTGTGCAGAATTATTAAGAGTAATAAAGAGACTTCTTGGTTGCCTGTTATATTGCTTACGGCAAAAACCGGTAGAGACTCAATCATTGAAGGTTTGGGGGTTGGCGCAGATGATTTCATTACGAAACCTTTTGACACAGAAATTCTTCGAACCAAGATTAATAGTATACTTGCTAATCGTTTGCGATTGAGCCAATACTATCTTGGTCGTTCGATAGGAATTGTTAAGGAAGGCTCAACAGATTCTAAGTCTGATACGCAGTCGGTTGTGGAACAAAACGAAGAACAACCGTCCAAGGTACTTGATGTTGATGACCAAGAGTTTATCGACAAGGCCACACGTATTGTTTTGGATAATCTTTCTGATGCAGATTTCAATATCGACCAGTTATGTGCCGAGATGGCTATGAGTCGTACGCTCTTTTATGGACGATTGAAATCGCTTACTTCTCAAGCACCACAAGAGTTTATTCGTCTGATAAAATTGGAACGTGCTGCGATACTTTTGAAACAAGGTAATAGTGTTTTAGATGTGTCTGTAAGAACTGGTTTTGTGAATGTTAAATACTTTAGTACCTTGTTTAAGAAACATTTTGGTGTATCGCCGAGTAAGTGTAAGTAATTGGTTGATAATCAAATAGTTATAAGTATGTTGATAAAGGTTTTAAAACTATACGATGTGTATATATGATAGTTTTGAAACCTTTTCTGTTTGCATTCAAACCTTCGTTTTACCTCTTTTAACTATTTTTGCCACGTGATTAAAAGTAAATGAGGAATTCGACAAAACCTAATTTGAGGGAAAATAGTTAAAACGTTAAATACTTTATCAAAACCTAAATATAGAAATGAAGACAAACAATCGAAAAGTTGTTTTTATGCTTGCGGCTACAGCTTTAGCTCTTCCTGCAAGTGTACAACAAATCATGGCAGCTAATACTCCTGGTGTTGCTGTCGTTCAACAATCTTCAGAAATTACCGGAACAGTTACAGATGGAACCGAACCTATTATCGGTGCCAGTGTAAAGGTTAAAGGTAAAAGTATGGGAGTTATTACCGATATTGATGGAAATTTCAAGATTGATGTTAAACCTGGTACAGAACTTGTTATTAGCTATGTCGGATTTAAAGACAAGGTTGTTAAGGCTAACAATAACATGAAAATTACCCTAGTAGAGGATAAGAAAGTTCTTGACGAAGTTGTCGTTACAGCTCTTGGCATCAAGCGTGATCGTAAGGCTCTTGGTTACGGTCTGAGCGAGGTAAAAGGAGAAGAACTAACCAAAGCTAAGGAAACTAATGTCATCAACTCTCTTTCTGGTAAGGTAGCTGGTTTGGTCGTACAGAATACAGCTGGTGGTGCATCTGGTTCTACCCGTGTTCTTCTTCGTGGTAATACCGAGATGACAGGTAATAACCAACCACTTTATGTTATTGATGGTGTGCCATTGGATAACACAAACTTTGGTAGCGCTGGTCAGTCAGGTGGATATGACCTTGGTGATGGTATTTCTGCTATCAACCCAGATGATATCGAGACTATGACCGTATTGAAAGGTCCTGCTGCATCTGCACTTTATGGATCTCGCGCTTCTCATGGTGTAATCCTTATCACGACAAAGAAAGCTTCTAAGGATAAAGTAAGCGTTGAATATAATGGTTCTTTTACCGTTGATACTCAGTTGGCTAAGTGGGATAATATTCAGCAGGTATATGGTATGGGTAACAAGGGCCAGTATCTTGAGACAACAACGTCAGGTACTAATATGAGTTGGGGACCAAAAGCTGATGATTATATGGTAACCTACTTTGATGGTGTTGCTCGTCCGTTCCAAATCTATAAAGATAACACATCAAACTTCTTCCGTACAGGTCTTACAGCGCAGAATACAGCAGTACTTTCTGCAAGTTCTGGTAAGACAGGTATGCGTTTCTCTGTTACCGATATGCGTAACAAAGACATCTTACCTAATACAAATATGAGTCGTGACAACTTCAACCTTCGTGTGAATACATCTGATGGTCCCGTTGATTTCGACTTTACCGCTAACTATACACGTGAGGATGTGAAGAACCGTCCCGCTTTGGGTGATTCTCAGAGTAATGTTGGTAAGAACCTGATGACTCTTGCTAGTACATATAATCAGGCTTGGCTTGCCCACTACCAGAATGAGGATGGAACCTATGCTAACTGGAATGGTCTTGACCAGTATAACAAGAATCCATATTGGGATCTTTACAAAAATAGTAATAATTCTAAGAAGGATGTATTCCGCTTCACTGGTAAGGCAACATGGAACATTACAAAGGAATTGAAGATGCAAGGTACCATCGGTACAGACATCAACAAGATGACATTTAATGATTTCATCGCAAGAACAACTCCTGGTAACGCAGCTGGTTCGCTTACACAGAATATTTATAATAACCGTACGGTAAATGCAGAGCTGTTGATGTTGTACAATCATTCTTGGGGCGATTTCGATTTGAATGCAACTCTTGGTGGTAACCTCTTTAAGGTAAACAATGAGACAACTTGCATCGTAGGTCGTAACCAGCAGATGGATAATCTTCAGACTATTGAAAATTATTCTGAGCAGCATATTACACCTAGTACATATAATAAGCAGATTAATTCTGTTTATGGTAGCGCAAGTTTGGGTTACAAGCATATCTACTACTTGGAGGGAACACTTCGTTCTGATAAGTCATCTACACTTCCTTTAAACAATAATACTTATGTATATCCTTCTGTATCAGGTAGTGTAGTATTCTCTGAGTTCCTCAAAAGTAAGAAGATTATCAATTTTGGTAAGTTCCGTGCATCATGGGCTCAGGTAGGTAGCGATACCGATCCATATCAGCTCGCTTTGAACTATGCTAATGCTAAGTATAGCTATCCTGGTTATACTATTGGTATGATCAACAACTATACACAGCCTAATAAGGATTTGAAGCCAACAATGACCAGCAGTTATGAACTCGGTCTTGAGATGAAGTTCTTCAACTATCGTATGGGTTTGGATGTAACCTATTACAACCAGAACTCTCGCGATCAGATCATCCGTTTGGCATCTTCATCAGCCAGTGGTTATCCAAATCGTCTGATCAATGCTGGTGAGATTCAGAATAAAGGTATCGAAGTTGCCCTCAACGGTCGACTGATTCAGGCAAAGGATTTCGCTTGGGATATGGGTGTTAACTTCTCTAAGAACGTGAACAAGGTAAAGAAACTTGTTGACGGTATGGACTATTTCGAACTTGAGAAGGCTACTTGGTGTGGCGTCAGCGTAGGTGCTGAGGTTGGTCAGAACTATGGTAGTATCATCGGTAAAGACTTTAAGCGTACAGAAGATGGTCAGGTAATCATTAATGCCAAGACAGGTCTTCCTGAGGTTGCAGATGGTACCCACACACTAGGTAACGCATCTTGGGACTGGACAGGTGGTATGTATCATACCTTTACATATAAGAACTTCCGCCTTTCTGCATCATTCGATGTTAAGGTAGGTGCTGACTTATTCTCTATGTCAATGCGTTCTGCATTCCAGACAGGTAAGGCTAAGGAAACATTGGAAGGTCGTGCTGAGTGGTATGCTTCTGAGGAGGCTCGTATGGCAGCAGGTAAGACTATCGATGAGTGGCGTGCATCAGGAAACGCTAGAGGTTACATCGTACCAGGTGTTATCGCTACCACAACAAGTGATGGCAAGACAGTTTATGAGAAGAATACAATCCCTGTAAACCCAGAGTCATATTGGACAAGTGCTGCCGACAATGCACCTTCTATGTTCATCTATGATAACTCTTACATTAAATGTCGTGAGATTACTTTCGGTTATGAGTTCCCTAAGCAGATGCTTGGTAACTTCGTTAAGGGTCTTACTGTTTCATTCGTAGCTCGTAACCCATTTATTGTATGGAAGAATATTCCTAACATCGATCCAGATTCAGGTTATAATACATCTGGTCTTGGCCTTGAGTATGGTTCATTGCCATCTCGCCGTAGCTACGGTCTTAATGTTAATCTCAAATTCTAAGTTTTATACTGACAATAATGAAAACGTTCATTAATAAATATATCAAAAAGAGTGGCTTGTGCCTTGCCTTAGTTCTACCATTGGCAACAGGTTTCATGGCATCATGCTCTGACGAGCATATGGAGATCGTTAATACCGATCCAAGTAAAAGCCCTATTATCAATCCTAATAGCCAACTCACGACTTGTCTGCTTCAGACTTATGGTGATTTCAGCATGATGGATACTTATCGTAGTTATATTACCGGTTTTACACAGCATTTCGCAGGAGCGTGGAATGTTACTAATTATGCGGGTAGTGTACATGCTCAGGATGACCAGTCTCGTCTTGTATGGGATCGCTTCTATACGGTTGCTATCAAGAACCTTGTTGATGCTATCAAGAATACAGAGGAGAGTGGAAAACTCAATTTAAATGCTGTTTTACGTATCCATAAGGTATATCTGATGTCTGTTCTTACTGATATCTATGGAGATATTCCATGTTCAGAGGCAGGTAAGGGTTATACAGAAAGTATTGCTAACCCTAAATACGATAAGCAGCAAGACATCTACAACTGGTTCTTCACAGAACTTGATTCTTGTGTAAACCAGTTGGATAAGGGCACTGATCGTATTACTGGTGATGTAACCAACTTTGATGGTGATACAAAGGCATGGCAGCGTTATGCTAATAGTCTTCGTTTGCGTTTTGCTATGCGTATCTCTGATGTTGAACCAGAGAAGGCTAAGAAGGAATTCGAGAAAGCTCTTAACGACGTTCATGGTTATATCGTAAAACCTAGTGAGGATGCTTTTGTAAGATACTCTGATCAGGCTTTCACTCTTTATAAAGGTGCTGAGGAGTACGATTTCCGTGTAAATGCATTGGGTGAGATCCTTTATGGTCAAGACCCTACATCTCCTACCTACGTAAGTTCTACTTTCGTTAACTTGATGGAGAAGACCGGTGACCCACGTATGTATCGTATTTGCCGTCACTATGTTAATCCTAAGCGTAGTGAGATTAAGCCAGACCGTGAAGGCAACCATGATCTTACCGATGATGTCATAGCTTATTTTAAGCGTAACAATATGAAAGAGCCTGCTTGTAACCCAGGTGCAGCATGGTATACAGATTGGGTAAATGCCCCTAGTCTTTCAGAGATTCCTACACTTGCAAAACTTGTTGAGCAAGATCCAGAAGCAGGTTATAACACGGGTAACTTTGATGTTCGTATGCTTCGTCCGGCACTTAATATTGATTTTGAGATGCCAGATCGTCCTGGATTCCTCATTACTTCTGCTGAGGTTAACTTCCTCAAGGCCGAAGCTAAGACTAAGGGATGGGCTGTTGCTGGTAGCGCCGAGGCTCTCTATGAACAGGGTGTAAAAGAGTCAATGGAGATTCTTAACGACTATTATCTCACAAATAGTGAGAAAATCTCAGATGAAGAGATCAACACCTTTATCGCTGCTAATCCTTTGGGTAGCAACCCTAAGGAGACCATCAATACTCAGGCATGGATTCTTCACATGATGAATCCTTCAGAGGCATGGGCTAACCTTCGTCGTTCAGACTATCCTGTTATGCAGAATCGTGCGAACTTCAAGACTCATGATGGATTTACTTATGATGATGCAGATCTTTCAACTCCAACACGTTTGAAATATCCAATGCTTGAGGGTAAGTATAATACCGTCAACTATAATGAAGCTATTCAGCGTCTTGGTGGTACAGACAACTGGCACAAGCGTATGTGGTGGGATGCTAACGATGTAAATGTTGATGCTCCTACTAAGAAGTAAATCTGCAAATTCGATACAAAATATCAATATTTAAGCGTAGAATTATGAAATTCAATTATATTAAAAATACAGCCCGTACATTCGGAATGCTTTTGTTGATGGCTGCCCCAATGTCATTCACCGCATGTTCTTCGAGTGACGAGGCATTCTTTACTGCTGATGAGAATGATTCTCCACGAATCCTCAACACAGATATCCCTGAATGGGTGAACGGTGAACCTGCAGTATTGAAGACAATTACCCGTACCGACAATTTCAACTTCAAAGTGATTGCTACACCTATTCATTATACAACAGTGGATTGGTATCTTGATGGTGAGAAGGTTTTCGAGGGAACAACCATCAATCAGCCTGTAGAAGCAGGTACTTATATTCTTAAGATCGTTGCTACTACAACTAAGGGATTGTCTACCTCTCGTACTACTAAACTTGTGGTAAACCCTGCAGAGGGCGATCCAGTATTGAATGAGTCTATTACAGAGCGCTTTGTTGCTGCTGGTAAGACTGCTACTATTCATGGTCAGAACCTTGATAAGGTTTCTGGTATCGTCATAGGTGGCAAAGAGGCACAGAATGTCAAGGTTGATGGCGATGCAATCAGCTTTACCGTTCCTTCAGACCTTAAGGATAGTACTTATCGTGCATCTCTTGTAGGCGCAGACGGTTTCAAGTATGGTGTCGGTAAATTCAATGTCACATCATCAGTATTAGTAGCTAATGGCGACCTGCGCACAGATAACGGCGTTGTTACCTTAAAAGGTCTTAATCTCGACAAGTTAGCTTCTGTTAAGGTTGGTGATACACAGGCAAACATCACCGAGCAGACAGCCACTTCTATTACTTTGAACATTGGTAATTTGGCTGCTGGCGAGTATGATGTTACAGCCACAACCAAGGATGGTCGTGCAGCATCATTCTATGTAGACAACAAAATGGTCACAAAGGGTCGCCTTACAGTTCTCAGCGAGAAGATTATCTGGGAGAATGCAGACGGATTTGGTGTCAATTGGAATGTATTCGATCAGGTAAACGGTCAGATTACAGCGGCTGCAAAGGTCGGCATGAAGATCAAGGTAGGATATGTCCTTAACGACCCTAATGGTGAAAACTATCATCAGATTCGTTTCATGGGTGACTGGGATTTTGTCTTCCCAGAGTACGCAAACGACTACAAGCTGAATGGTGCCGTAGGAGAGAAGGGCATTGCAGAGATCACACTCTCTGATAAGGACGTAGATATTATCAAGAATCATGGTTTCCGCATGTCAGGTTATGGTTATGCGATTACAATGATTTCTTATAAGTAAGCGTTGTGTTGGTGAGATTATCATCTAATCTTGCCAAACACATCAAATAACAATCGTACTACTTCAAGATGAATTCTTGAGTAGTACGATTTTTTTGTATTTCACAATTCATATATTCACGATATATTTTCTTGTAATCCTATTTTTTTTGTACTTTTGCACCAATTATAAGAGAAACATTATGATATCGTTTGAAAGTGATTACAACAATGGCGTAGAGCCTGCGATTTTAAGAAGACTCATAGAAACCAACAATGACAAAACTAGTGGATATGGATTTGATCCCTATTGCGAGCAGGCAAAAGCGAAAATTAAGAGAGCATGTGAACTCGAAGAAGCAGACATTTTCTTCCTTGTAGGAGGTACGCAAACCAATAGTACGGTCATAGATTCGCTATTGTGTAACTATGAGGGAGTAATTTGTGTAGATACGGGTCATATCAATGTTCACGAGGCAGGAGCCATAGAAGCTTTTAGTCACAAGGTCATCGCATTACCAAGTGCTGATGGCAAGTTGAAAGCCGACCAACTCGAGAAATATATGGCAGCCTTTACAGTCGATGAGAGTAGTCGTCACATGGTACAGCCAGGAATGGTGTACATCACTTTCCCTACAGAACTTGGCGGATTGTATACCAAGCAAGAAATTGCCGATATCTATGATGTGTGTCGTAAGTATTCCCTTTATCTCTATATCGATGGAGCCCGTCTAGGCTATGCGTTAGCTTCAGATAAGTGTGACGTAACCTTACCATTCCTTGCAAAGCATTGCGATGTCTTCTATATTGGAGGAACCAAGGTAGGGGCGATGTTTGGAGAAGCTGTAGTCTATACGAACACCCGCGCACCGAAGCGACTTTTTACCATTGTGAAGAACCACGGCGCATTACTTGCCAAAGGGCGCATGCTTGGTATCCAGTTTGATACATTGTTTAGCGACGATCTTTATTTCCGTATATCCCGTCACGCCATGCAGATGGCCATGAAGCTTAAGGCAGTCTTTGAACATCACGGATTCCGTATGGGTATAGATTCACCTACCAATCAACAGTTTGTTATACTAAGTCCGGAACAGAAAAAGATATTGATGCAAAAGATAGCCTTTGAAGTTTGGGAACCGATCAATGAGAACGAGATACTTTGTCGATTCGTTACCAGTTGGGCTACAACCGAAGAAGATATCAAAGCACTCGATGAAGCATTAAGTAATATTTGAAATTTACCAGAATGATTGTATGGTTATCATTTAGCCATACATATATAATCATGTTGATTTACGAAGTTAACTATGCATCTTTAAGTAGTTGGCTTCGTAAATTTATTTAGTTCATACATATAAAAGAAGAGGACCGTATCCTCACAACACAGTCCTCTTTACAGTTTTGACTTTTTTTGCTCGATAGCAAAAAGTAACTATGAATGTATTTTAATTTCCCATTAATAATTAGGGTTCTGATCGCAATCCTTATTCTTCAAAATCTCATCCTGAGGGATAGGCATATCCATCTTAGAGTCATCATATTCATATTCACGAGTAGTCCAAGGAATATTTGCCATATTAGCCTCGGCAGGACGTTTAGGATAGTTGTGAGCCACGTGGTCAGCCATGTAGCCAGAACGCTGCATATCAGGACGTAAAGACCATTCACAGTTGAACTCCTTACGACGCTCCTCGTTTACAGCAACCTTCCATACAGGAGAAGTGAAGCCCTTCTTAGCCTTCAGAGCGGTATAGTAAGTTTTGGCATCCTCGGCAGTATTTCCATGGCTACCGAAAGGAATAGGATAAGCAGAAAGTTTCTTCTTGAAACCATTAGGAACATTCTCTTCCGCATCACGGCCAACCCATTCAGCGAAACTGTTATAGTAAGGCAAATATTTATTGGTAAGAGCTTTCTCATTACCATCCTCAAGTTTACCGAATGCACGATTACGCAACTCATTGATCTGCTTCCATGCCTCTGTAGAGTTCTCACCTTCTGTACGGAACAAACATTCAGCATAGTCGAGCATTACGTTAGGCAAACGCTTCCAATAGATAGGAGTAGGGCTCCAGTGACCATCACCCCATGACTTATAGTCGGCAGAAGCAGTACGCCACATCTTAGAACTCCAGATAGCAGGAGCCCATTCACCATTGGTAAAGTGATAGTTGACAGTCTTTGAAGTTACAGCCTTAAGATCACCTGGCTTGAACCACTTGTTAGGATCGTATTTGTCAGGATAATTCTTAGGGTCTTTGTGCATATTCTCATGATACTCATCGAGTTCCTTCTTAGTCCAGTAAACAATACCATTATGGCCTAAACGCTCCTGCAGATAAGGGTTGTTACCATAAACAGGAGAAGTCTTGTCTACGATATTGTAAGGTTTAGCGTCAGCTTTGTAGTCCCTAGCATAGTAGTAAGGATTGTTCTTGTAATAGATAGGCGACTTCTCGTCATTCTGTTCATTATAGAGAGGTTTGTACTTCTCATAGAGCGCTTTAGCTTCAGCTTCTTCGAGTACGGCACCCGTATAGCAAGAACCATCGCGACGCTTATCACCCTTTTCGTAACTAGAGTACCACTCCCAAGAGAGGAACAGAGAACCCCAGCCACCATTTTCAGGACAAGCTGTATACCATTTCAGCATCAACTTAGAAGTAAGGTTATTCCACTGTCCCCAGTTTTTACCCTCATCAAGTTGCTCGCACCAGATAGTCTCAGGTCCCCAAGCAGAAGCAGGGTCCCAAAGCGTAGTGAAAGATTCGTTGAGCTTATAAGTCTTACTGTCGAGGATTTGCTTGAAACATTCAGCAGCCTTCTTGTAAAGTTCCTTAGCCTGAGCTTCATCCTTAGTCTGACCATTAGAACCATCGGTAAGACGATAAGCTTTCCACATATAAGAATCCCCCAGATAAGCTAGAGCCATACCCTTTGTAGCGCGGCCATACTCATTATCCATAGGCGTCCATTGCAATTCCTTGGCAGCCTGTTCAAAGTCAGAGATAATGAAGTCCCACATCTCAGTATAAGTCTCAGCGCGTTTCTTGGTAGGCGTGTTGATATAGTTTTCGCCAGCCTCCAACATAGGGACACGACCGAACGTTGTAGCCAACCAATGATAGAAGAAACCACGAAGCGCATGAGCCTGACCACTGAGACTCTTCTTATAAGCCTCGGTAAATTCACGATTAGTCTCAGCTTTGTCCAAACCATCAAGATAGTTGTTAGCACGCATGATACCCGCATAAACCTGTTTCCATCCCGAGAGCAACTCCGCAGAGTTTGCATTCCAAGCCTGAGAGTTCCAGTTTTTATCCCAACCGGTAGCCTGCGTATCGATGGTAGGGTGGCAACCCGTAAACAAGTTAGGTTTGAAGCCCCAGTCACCATCAAAGTCATCGTTAGGATACATCATATCATACACACCATTGATACCCTTCACGGCATTGACATTTTTCTCGAACAATCCATTTGGATCAATAGTAGTATAGTGTTCAACATCTAGAAACGCATCATTATCGCAAGATGTAAGTCCGAGGGACATCAATCCGCAAAATGTTGTTCCTAAAATATAATATTTATTTTTCATATTGGTATTCGAATTATAATTTTACAAAGAATGCGACGGATTAGAATGTTACGTTTACACCAGCCATAAAGGTACGAGGCTGTGGATAACGACCAGTATCCAGACCAGTATAAAGTACAGAACCAGAACCACATTCAGGGTCACCATACTTGTTATAACCAGAGATTGTGAACAAGTTGCTTACGCCAAGGTAAACACGTGCCTTTTCGATAGAGAGTTTAGTAGCAATAGCCTGAGGAAGGGTGTAACCCACCTGAATATTAGACAGACGGAGGAAGTCACCATTCTTAACCCACATATCGCTTACACGATAGTTACGGTTAGGGTCGAGGATACTTAAGCGAGGAAGACTACCTTCACCATTGCGGAATGCTGCATTGTAAGCAGAAGGCAAGATGTTAGGAGTAGTTTGGTCGTCGAGCTGACCCATAGCACTCATCTTCATAGCAGAGTAAGAGAGAATATCCTGACCTAAAACACCATACATATAAAGGTTGAAGTCGAAGTTCTTATAGTTTGCACCAAAGTTGATACCATAGTTCAACTTAGGGAAACCATTACCAAGGATGACACGGTCATTCTGGTCGATCTTATGATCATTATTAAGGTCCTTGAACTTCATATCACCAATCTGCAATGGGTGGTCACCATCAACCTTAGATTCAGCATCCTGGAACTTACCAGAAGGATCGGTAAAGTAAGCCTTATAGGCTTCGAGGTCAGCCTGATCCTTGATGATACCATCAGTTACGTAACCATAGAAAGAACCTACAGCTTCACCCTCTCTACAGATAGAGTGATTGTTCCAGTAACCGCTACCATCGATAGCACCTACCTGAGAACCATCGTATGCACTAGCGCCATTGTTGCCAGAAGCCGTGTTGTACAGAGGCTCACCCATCTTCTTTACCTTGTTACTGATGGTAGAACCATTCAAGCGAACGTTGAATCCAAAGTCCTTGTTCACTTGCTTGTGGTAACCGATAGAGAACTCAAAGCCCTTGTTCTGGATAGTACCATAGTTCGTGTAGATCTGCGTGAAACCAGCTGTAGGACGAATCTGCTGGAAGAGCAGAAGGTCTTTAGTATTCTTGATGAAGTAATCCAAGGTAACATCGATACAATCGAGCAAACCGAAATCAAGACCGATGTTAGTCATCTCTGTAGTTTCCCACTTCAAGTTAGTATCGACAAGCGGAGCGAACCAACCAGTCTGACGATTACGGTTACCACCGAAAGCACCAGAAACGCCATTTTCTCCATATGTATTGCAAGCAGCATCAGCGCTAAGGGCAGCAACAGCCTTACCAGCCATGTTACCAGCATTACCAGTCTGACCCCAACCGAGACGAAGTTTCAAGTTGTTGACATACTTTACATTCTTCATGAAAGGTTCCTCAGAAATACGCCAAGCACCAGCTACAGAAGGGAAAGTACCCCAACGGTTACCAGAACTGAAGTTAGAAGAACCATCACGACGGATAGTAGCAGTCAAGATGTAACGATCCATCAAACTGTATGACCCACGAGCAAAGTAAGAGATAGTACGCGCTTCGTCGTTGTAAGCACCATTACCCTGTATATCTTCCGGCTTCTCTGTAAGAGAGATAGAACGGTTATACAGAGAAGGGAAGTTGCGTGCACTTGCGCTTACCCATTGCCCCCATGATTTGCTCACCTCGTTACCGACCATTAAAGTAAGGTTATGAATGTCGTAGTTTAGATTGTAAGTGAGATAGGTCTGAATACCGAGACTGTAACCATTAGAGTTGTTCAGAGAGAAAGCGTAAGATTGGTCATCGTGCATAGGAACTTCGGTGAGGACATCGTTGATATAGTTGAAACGATGGCGGCCACCAGTATAGTCAGAGCTATTGTTGCCCCAATAAGTATAAGTACCCTGGCTCTTAGCGCTTAGTTTATGATGTTTTACGTTGAGTAGAGTAAGGTCGATGTAAGCAGTAGTCTGGATACGGTCGTAACCATTGCGAGCGCGCTCACCGTTCTCCATCTGCGAAGCGTAAGGGTTAGCGCCGATAGTTGTGTTACCCTCCCATCCATTAGGAGTCTGCTGGTAGCCCGTACCAAAAGTACCGTCAGGGTTCTTGAGGTTCACATTGATAATGTTACCACCAAGGACATTATCAGCTGTATAGTCCAAGGTAGGAGCTAAAGAAGCGAAGTCACGGAGAGAAGACATGTTCTGGTTGTTACCCAACGCCATGTTACTACCCTTGTTCTGACTGTGAGTATAGTTGATATCGCCACCAACCTCGAGGAACTTGTTCACCTTACTGGTAATATTAGCACGAGTGGTGAAGCGCTGATAGTTCGTATTTACTACAAGACCGTTAACGTCCAACCAACCGAAAGAAAGGTTATACTGAGTTTTGTCAGCACCACCATTCAGAGAAGCACCATACTGCTGACGAAGAGCAGGACGTGTCATTTCCTTCTGCCAGTTGATAGCGTTGCGCTTGCCATCATATTGCTCATCCCAAACCTGGTTAGCCAGATGACCACCATCATTAGCCTTTGCCTCGCGAAGAGCCTTAGCATAAGTGTCGATGTCAAGGACATCAAGCGTATAAGGCAAAGTCTGCAGACCGAAGTCAGCAGTAACGTTAATATTCATGTGGCCCTTGCTACCATGCTTAGTAGTGATCATGATTACACCGTTGGCACCGGCAGAACCATAGATAGCGGTAGCAGAAGCATCCTTCAACACCTCGATGCGCTCGATATCAGAAGGATTCACGAAGTCTGCATTAGTTCCAACCTGAACACCATCTACTACATAAAGAGGTGAAGCATCACCATTGATGGTTCCGACACCACGAATGCGAATAGCAGCTTTACCATCAGGAGAACCATCCTGCTGAGTAACCATCACACCGGCAGCAGCACCCTGGAGGGCCTGTCCGATATTCTGCGGCATACGCTTCATTACGGCTTCCTGATCTACTGTAGCTACAGAACCAGATATATCGCTCTTCTTCATGGTACCGTAACCGATTACTACAACGTCGTTAAGCGTTTTAGAATCTTCTTTAAGAATGATAGTAATGTTCTTTCTACCAGCCACATTTACGGTTTGCGACAAGAAACCGACATAAGAAACTGATAATTTAGAGTTAGGGTCAGCATTCACTTGGAAGTTACCATCAAGATCGGTAACTGCTCCCTCGTTAGTGCCAACCACCTTAACCGAAGCACCAATGATTGGTTCACCGGTTGCGTCCTTTACTAATCCCTTGATGATGCTCTGAGCCGATATTCCGAGAGGGAATAAACAGAGCAGGAATAGTAATACTAACGGCTTTTCGATAGATTTAAAGTACTTCATAAAAGAACCTAAATTGGTTATTATTAGTTAGTATTAAATTGATATTAAGGTTGTAAAACCTGTTCTCTGCGAATTTCTCTTTTATTTATTCAAGCGCATTGTTTGTTTTTCATGTTATTGCGCATTTTGGTATCTTTTTCGGTTGCAAATATAACATATTTTTTGAAATCGAACCTTATTTTTTGTAACAAAAACCTTAATATTTGTATCAGAACCTTTGTATTGAGTATGCAGAATACACTTATTTTACAGTCTCATTTTGTCGCTTATCTGCCTGATATTTAGTCGATTAAGGTATATTTTGGTGTATTTGCGAATATTTTAAAATGTTTCATGATAATTATTGGGTGTAAATTTGCCACATTTGTATTTTTTTGTTAATTTTGCATATCGAATAAGATGATTGTAACTCAGGTATATATAAGATGAAATTTCAAATGACGGACTTTAATGTGATAGCAATATATCGAGGATAAAAAATTAGTAAGTTAAGATTTTCTTATTCCCTTTAGAAGGTCGAGGACCATCCCGATCTCTCAAAGATGTTGTTCCGACATATTATGAGATATGTTTAGGATAAACATACTGTAACATCTGTAACTGTAACAAGTTGCGGGAGGCAATGTGTGGTGGAAAGTGAATTGTTCTTATATATAATTATGGTAGATTAATTTGTAGAAAGGTGCTGCTTGTGAAAGTAGCACCTTTATTTTTCATTTCAGCCTCTCATGCAACTGGTGACGCCGAGGGTGGTGGCGATGGCCGTCAAGATGGAGACCACCAGTTGGATAATCGTTTTCCAAGTTTCCTTTTTCATTTTCCTATAGCTTTAATGTTGTTTTTTGAATATATAAGACATCGCTCTCGAGATACATACCCCGGAGGGGGCGTCGCAGAAGTATCCCCTCCGGGGAATAGTCGATATGTCTAGCTGGGATACATACCCCAGAGGGGTTGCCGCTGTGATAACCGGGGGTTGCGATAGCAGACCCTCGGTATGTTACACCTCAGAGCCGCCTCCATTGTCGCCAGAGCCGGAGCCCTGAGAACTACCGCTGCCGCCAGCGTTTCCGCCCTGTTCGGGTTGAGGAGAAACCGAAGGCTTTGCAGCAGAGCCCTCCTTAGGCAAGTTGATGGTATTGTCGCCGTCCATGTATTTGTAGATCACCTGAGTGACACACGACAGCGCGTTAGCCCTCTTGATGCGTTGCGCCAACTGATACTCCTCGGTCCCCTTAGCACCATTCAGCTCGCTTGGCTTGTTAGCGTTGAGCCATGCCGTAGCCACAGCCTGACGAGCCGCGAATTTCTTCTGCTGTGCCACCTGCTTTTCAGAAGCCGGCCCCGTGTAAGG
>NZ_AUFP01000018.1 GCF_000426565.1 Segatella albensis DSM 11370 = JCM 12258
TATCCTTTATAGTTACCAAGTCTAAAAGCACCTTCAATTAATTGAACGGTTCGTTTTATTACCCAAGTTTTACATTTTTAATTATGTAAACTCGCTTCTTGTACTACTTCTCTGTTTATGTAAATCTTTTCAAAGAACTCTTTCTTTATGCGGCGAAAAGCCTTGTAAGACTCTTGCCTTACTCTTAGGATTCGAGCTTCAATTGTTAGGTTGTTGCCTTGTTCCTGAAAGCGAGTGCAAAGGTATAACTTTATTGCCAAACTGCCAAAACTTTCACGAGAAAAATTCGAGATTTTTGCAAAGTTTTCGTAATATTTGACAAATATAAATTACAAAAGCACCATATACCTTATTATAATAAATAAAAGGAAAATATTAAATAAACAGCAATTGCACTTGCAAGTTGAATTCACCAAATGCCAATAAAAAACAAAATCGTTAAAAAAGATGTTTTTCCTTGTTCAATGCATTTATACATATTATCTTTGCACTTAAATTGTTTAAAACAAAACAAATTAGAGTATGACACAAGAAGAACTTTACAACATCGTAAACCACGAAACTTCCTCTAACAACAAAGAGAGAACACTAAATGCCGCTTTCCCAGCGCTCATGCGAAAAGTACATGTATGGATGTCATTGGCATTGCTCCTTACAGCCGTTACTGCCTTTGGTGTGGCAACAAGTCCTACACTTCTTACCACGATTTATAGTAGTCGCATCGTCATGTGGGGACTTATTTTTGCAGAATTTGCGCTTGTTATTGCTATTTCCGGTGCAATCAACAAACTTTCACTTTCCACGGCAACCCTATTATTCATTTTGTACTCAGTACTTAATGGAGCAACTTTATCTGCAATTTTCGTCATTTACACAGATTTAGCAATCGTCAAAGCCTTTATCGTTTCAGCAGGAATGTTCGGTGCAATGGCAGTATTTGGCTATACGACGAAGCGTAATCTATCCACAATAGGTAGAATTATGTTTATGCTATTGATTGGTATCATCATTGCCTCCATTGTCAATATATTCTTGAAAAGCGGAGCTTTCGATTATATCATTAGCTTTATAGGAGTAGCAGTTTTCACAGGACTGACAGCTTGGGACTCACAAACTATCAAGAAGATGCTAATGAATCAGTATGATATGAGTGAAAATTCACAGAAGATTGCCCTTCTCGGAGCACTTAATCTATATCTTGATTTCATCAACCTTTTCCTTTATTTGCTTCGAATTTTTGGAAGAAAATAAATACACGAACTTCATAAACAAGAAAAAAAGAGTGGATAATAGAAATTTCTTATCCACTCTTTTTTATTATTTGCTGAAACACGCCAAACAATTAAACCGGATCCTCCCAATACGGCATTAGTTCAACGAAAAATCAGGAGGACAATCCTCAGCATGACACCCCCAATTCTTATTAGGTTTTGGCCCCATAACAAATTTCAGGAGGCCATCACTCTTCAGCATATCCAAAGTTACATAATTCTTTGTATAAGGCTGTCCATTATAAGTTGCACTCTGAATATAGACATTTTCGGCAGAAGCATTTTCCGTAACTATAACGAATTCTCCTATCTGCACCCTATCCAAAGAAGGAGAACCAATCACGTAATATGGAGAAACAGGACATACCGGATAAAATCCCAAAGAAGAGAATAGATACCAAGCACTCATCTGTCCAGCATCCTCATTACCACTAAGTCCACCTGGCACATCATGATATTCACGATTCATAATCTCACGGACATGCCGTTGAGTTTTCCATGGTTCCCTTGCAAAAGCGTACATATAAGCAATTTGATGACATGGTTCATTACCATGCCAATATAAGCTATCAGAAAACATTCTATCCAACTTCTCAATATACTTCAGTCTACCTCCCATTACCTTCATCAAACCATAAACATCATGAGGAACATACCACGTATAATGACTCACAGCCCCTTCCGTAATAAAAGACTTTCTTGCCGTTATATCCTTATTGCCGAGCCATTTTCCATTTCTATATCGTCCATCAGCCCAACCCGTTTTTGGATTAATGACATTACGCCAATTCTGGGAACGCTTCATCAGCAATTGATAATCCTTCATCTTTCCGATTTTCTTGGCAACCTGAGCCAAGGCAAAATCATCGTAAGCATATTCAAGAGTTCTGCTCACCTGTTCCTGAGTATGAAAAGCCTCCTTTACACTATCTTCCAAAGGAATATAGCCATATTTTAGATAACTTTTCAAGGCACGGCGCCCCATACCATTATAATAATCCTCGAAAGACAAAGGCGATTCGAAAGCATTCTTCCGCATAGCCTCATAAGCAACCTTCGTATTGATATTAGAAACGCCCTTAACAATAGCCTCAGCAAGAGCTGCAGAAACATGATCACCTATCATCGCAGATGTATAGCTATTCCAACAAGGGAAAATAGAAAGCCATCCGCCATCTTCATACATACTCAGGAAACTATTATATTGTGTACCCATTCCATTACTTACCAGGACATTGAAAGGCATCAGAGCACGATATGTGTCCCATGCCGGAAAATCAGAGAAACTCTTTCCATAGATAGGAGAATTTCCAATTTTACCCCAATAATTTTGTTTTATCTTTTTACCACCGTTAAAAGAAGGATATCTACCATCCTTATCACTTATGGCACGAGGCAAGAAACTAGCACGATACAAAGCCCCATAAAACTTTGCTACCAAGGCTGAATCTTTAGATTCAACCATAACTTCCTTGAATCGACTTTTCCATTTATCAATATTCCTGCGACGTGTATCATTAAATTCCCAATGTGGTATTTCCTGAGCAATATTATTGTAAACACCTTTCATATCTACAAAACTACTGGAAGCCTTCACATTTATCTCATCACCCTTATTTACATCGAAAGCAACCCATGCTACTGAACCATCAACACCATACTCTACTATTGGGTCTTCAAATTCTATAGCAAACCATCCATTGAAGCCAGCCTTTTCTCCCCACCCCTGATAAATGCGATGCACAGGATTATAGCCATAAATACAATTCTTTTCCTTATCAACGGCAACAAAACCTTCGTTTCTGTCACTATTCGGACAAATAACAAAGTATGCCTTGCCGTCTTTCTGATAGGTAAATCTAAATATAGCAGAATGACTTATTCCTGTCATCTCTGCTTTAAGATGCTCATCAGGCAAAAGCACAGAATAATAATCAGGATGAGATACCTCGTCATGATGATTAAATCTGGAGAATCGTTCCTTTACTTTCAGACGAAGACTATCCATCATAGGCATCAGAGTAAATGAGCCATAATCTTGAGCACAACCACCGACTAACCAATGACTATTTCGGAATCCCCGAAACTTATCATCACCATAATAATAAGGTGCGATACATTTCTCTTCAGAGCACCTTGTCTGCGGTGTCCAGAAATTCATGCCATTAGGTTCCAGAACAGCAGGTAGAGTCTGTCCGTGTTTTTCCGTTCCTTCACAATAATGTCCAAAGACAGGGTTTGAACTGTTATCCGTACCCACCATGGTATTAACCTCATAGAGATGTTGATGATCTATGGCAGATTGTATACGTTTCTCGATATACTTTACAAGGAAATCCCAACGATAATAATAACCTGTACGCCCATCAGCAGCGACATCCAACGATCGCAATTTGAAGATACGTTCAGCTTTCTCATTAACAAGGAATTTTACGAAGACCTGTTCACCCGATAACGGTTTACCTACGAGTTCCGGCTTACAATAGAATACAATTTGCAAATTTGCCGCCATCGGAATCACTTGATCCATTTCATCTACGCGTTCATCTGACAAACACATAAACCCAAAAAGCGACAACAGACGGTAAAGAGCTGTATCATGACCAAATCTAAGATCTGCAGCAACATCACCATGAGCCATAGCATATTCCGCTTTAGTTTTTATATTTTCCCAAAGACTTACTGCTGATAACTGGGGGACACCATAATTCTCAGGAGCCTGACCATTACAGATCCACATTCTCGTATTATTCTGTTCATACAGATCACGACATTCATCATCCGTAAAGAACTCGGACAAATCAACCTTTACATTCACATCCTGTATGTCACTATACACCGCATATATTTCACTCATCAGTTTTTCCGGATCTTTCACCTTCAATGGATTCTTAAAAAGAGCAGCTATAAAACGCTCATTACCGAGATAGCGTCTTGGATGAACACGATTAGCAAGTTGTTTAACCGCTGGAGAAGAATAGATAATCCATTTCATATTTTCCGCATCCGAAGATTGTGACACAACGCCCTTAAACCCTTGACTATGAGACAATTCCCCACAAAACGCATTCATACTTTTGACGCACCTGTCCACAGTACTCGAATAAGCCTCAACCTTCAGACCACGCTGAAACACTTGTGGAAATCGTTTCAACATTCTGTCTGCTATTCCCCGATGTTGAACAACTCCCAAAGGTGACAGTTTTCCACCATTACCCTCAGCATTCTTCCACACTTTTTCCAAACGTTTTCTCATTTTCTTACCCAACGGAGTGAGATTATCCTTATCAGCAAACTGACTGATAATCCACTGATATCGAGCATCCGAAGTCACCCACCGACTACCATGTCGACCATAATGAGAGATATAAAAAGGTACAGCACCATGAGGAACCGGTGTATCTTGTTCGCCAACAGGTACATGATAAGCATAATAGACACCCCCCATCTGCTCACGAGACTTCTGGGCATACACAAGATTAATGACACATGAAAATAATAGTAACGTTAAAAAGAATCGTTTCTTCATGAATGAAAATAGGTATTGATTTATGCTGCAAATTTAATGAATTAATTCTAATTTCCAATCAATTCCTAGTGGATTGTTCTTCATTTCTATAATCCAAGGAAGTTCTTTACCTTTAGCAATTCTCATCATCGTGTTGTCCACATCCGCTTTCACTACGATTTCTTTTTCGTCTTCTGCTACTTTTCTCCAGGTAATTTCATCATAGACGAAGAAACCTTTCCCATTAAGATCCCGCATGGCAACATCTGAGACAAATAAGAATGTACCCTGACAATGATATATATTCACACCCTTTTGCGGACTATCCCAACAGAAATATCGTCCCTGCTTAACCTGTTCCGAAGGAATTAAATAGGTAGAAGCATTCATTTTCATCCTTATCGTATCGGAATCAGAAGAAGACAAATTCCCCTCCCAGTTTCGGTACTGACCATTAAGAATATAATGACAAGTGAACCGTGTTATCTTTCCATACACATTACTTTTCTGAATCTGAGCACCTTTCTGGGTTACTATTTGTCGCTCAGCCATTTTCTCATGCCATGGCAGAACAAGTTTTTCTCCATTCATTAATTGTTCATGGTGCAAGAAGCGATGATTCCATTTTCCACCTTTAGCACTAACTTGGAGCCTCTTTCCATTCGGCAACGCTATCGAATACGATCGGATCAAAGGAGAGCCAACAATATAGAGATCTTGTCCTGTCACAGGATACAATCCAAGCATATTCCATATAAGCCACGAAGACATAGCCCCACTGTCATCATTACCAGGAAGTCCTTCCGGAGAATCATTAAAATAATCATTCACGATTCTGCGTATTCGTTCACAACTTTTCTCCGGTTTACCCACCCAATGATATAAATAAGGTGTCATAAAACTCGGTTCATTAGCCACATTATAATGTCCATTTCTAAAGAAGATATCCAATCGTTTCACAAAAGCCTCCTCACCACCACAAGCCTTTACCAATCCCGGCACATCATGAGGAATACTCAGACTATATTCTGCCGATAAAGCCTCATAGAAGAATGTACTCCACCATGGCAAATACCACGGAGCGACCTTTGTATCCGGACGATACGGAATCGTTGGTCGAAAAACCTTCGACTTTCCCCAAGGTACACGGTCAAGCCAATTTCCCTGACCATCCTTAGGCATGATAAATCCACACATCCCCTGCCATTTATAGTCACCGCGCCACAAGTTTTTCCAATTGCCACTACGTTTCTGATACTTCTGATAAATATCTGTTTCGCCCAACCCCTTGGCAACCTGAGCGATACACCAATCATCATAACAATATTCCACCGTACGATTTCCTGCACGATCGATACCATAAGGGATATATCCTAATGAGTTATATTCTTCCAGTCCACCTCTTCCTTCTTTCTCAGCATCCAGAGGAGGAACTTCAGCATCCTTGATCATAGCTTGCAAAGCCAAGCGATAATCTATTCCTTTCAATTTTTTAGCAAAAGCATCAGCTATCACAATCTCTGCGTTACTGCCACCCTGTGTCCTACCATTCCAGTTTCCACTTCGCGCGTCCGGCATATACCCGTCATGCTTATAGATATTCAGCAGACTATTAACAATATCACGCTCCCGCTCGGGATAAAGTAATGTGAGAAGAGGAGTTGAGGTACGATAAGTATCCCATATCGCATAATAGTCATCATAATATGGTGTATCCGTGAAATGCGGATTCTCTCCGGCACGATCCACAGGCATAAGCATAGTATGATATAACGCTGTATAGAACATACGTTTCTGACATTCCGTGCCCGATATCTTTATCTTATCTAAGAGTTTATTCCAGGTCTTGTCAAGATAAGCACGCTGTTCCTTGAAAGTTCTGCATGTTATATTCCGACGAGCCTGATCAACAGAAACAAAAGAGATACCAACCTTGAGGTTAATCTCTCTTGTCAGGAATTTGACCCAAGCATATTTTCCCAGAGAAACTTGAGATGACGAAAAAGGCACATCACTCTTCAGACAGAAATATACGGTATATGGTCCACCATTATTCCATCCACCGCAAACCGTAGAATAACCAACGACTTCCCTGTCACCCACCACGCAAATATCACTATTTACATATTGCTGAGTCTCCCGTTTGTCTGGTATTGTATCTATTCCGAGAAAAGTCTCTGCATTTATAAAAAGGCCATCCATTGATTGGAAATGATACAAGGCACATTTTTCATCACAGGTAATTTCTGTTTTTATTCCCGTAGAATAATAACAGCTATAATATCCCAAAGCTATCATTTCCGACTCACGATAAGCAGGATATTCCAATCGGCCAGATTCACCAACAAAAGGCTGAATCAATATATTTCCATATTTTTGTCCTCCACCGGTACCACTAACATGAGTTTGACTGAATCCTTTCACAGCCTCAGGCATAGGATTCCATCCCGCATTAGGCATAGAGACACAATCTGGCCCAGGTTTACACATACCGAAAGGCATACTCGGTCCGATGAAAGTTCTTCCCAAACCTTCACTTCCAATCTTAGGATCTACGAATTTTGAATACTGAGCTTGTGCCAGCAAAGATAACAAAAGGAAAACGGTTAATATGATTCGTCGCATGCCACAAATATACTAAAATCATAATAAAGAACACCAAATAATAGAAAAAAATAAGAATATAAATATGAATATATAGAAAGAAAAAGTGTATCTTTGCGGCCATCATCCATAGACAACGATGACTAGATGGCTTAAATACATATTGCTGATCATCACCTTTACCCTTACAAATACAATGGTAAAGGCTGCAGAAGCGCAACCATTGGATAACGACAGTGGTCTGCCAAGCTATTATTTGCAGCAGAAAAGCAATCGTCAACAAGCCATTTTAACTGATACTTCAGAAATTCTGCAGGTTTGCAACAGTCAACCCGAGCAATATATTTCTATCGAGCAGGTTACGACGAGTCATCCCAATAACAAATACAAACTTACATTTGATTTTAAAGGATTTTCCTATCGACATTACAATGGTAAGTATTTTGCATTTACCAACCGTATCCTGTCGATGCCACAATGCAGATACTATGTATTTGCATTAGGGCACATGCTATGTTAGCTATTTGTATCTTTTCGGCTAACATTACACATTATATTAATATAAAGATACAATTATGACAAAAATAACACATATGGAGATTGCGTCAGCACTCTCTCATGATTCACGTATATCAATTCAGAAAAGTTTTTTCGGTTTCAGCACTAAGGCTGTCTACACATCAACCAACAGTCCCATCCTAACCTTTAGAAAGGAATGTAAAGTCGACATGGCAAACAAGTTGATTAATCTTATAAAGACAGACGACAAGCAATTAGACGAAGTTATCGAGAAGACAGGAACATTTATAGAAACAGAATTCTCAAATCATCAACTTCAGGCTTTGATCTCTAAAGACCATCAGTTTGTTGCCATCCGCTTATACAAGTATACCCAGCTGAATTATGAACCGGTAACCGAAGTTAAGGTATTCGAAAACAAACAAGCCGAACTTGTCTGTAAGATCTTTTAAAGATCACATATCACAGAAATGGGGCGAAGAATAATCTCCGCCCCATCTTTTATCTCATATTTTTATTTTTCCGATGAACTATATCCATCATTTTGCTTCCAAGTCGTATTCTTATTTAATACACTTGTCGGAATCGGGAATATACGATGTCTTGGATCAAAGTTAGCCAAAGCAAAACTCTTCTTGTGGAATCCATACTCGTCTTCAAAGTGGCCAAAACGAATCATATCATTACGACGCCAGTTCTCATCAAAGAACTCACGGCCACGCTCGTCATAGATTTCCTGAAGAGAAGGAGCATGATCTAATGAAGGAGCATGAACATAAGAGCGAATCTGGTTGAACAAACTCTGTGCTGTTTCCCCATTTGTTGCAGCAGCACCACGGGTAATAGCCTCTGCCTTCATCAACAAAACATCTGCATAACGGAAGATAGGAAGGTCATTACCTTGGTTACGATCATTCTTGTAGTCATCGTCATCAACAAACCATTTAACTGATTTGTAACCCTGATTATAGCCATTCACATTGTTACCGACATCCAGTTTTTCATCCTCCTTAACCAAAGTTATCGTCTTACTCAATGTCACAGTCTCACCTTTGTAGGTCCATGGCGTTGTCGTCTTGGCATAAGTTTTAGGATCAAACATATAGACTGTACCTGCCAAGACATGCTCCTGACGATCATCTTTGCTCAAACTCATCAACAGATCAGACATCTCCGGAGTAATCGAGAAGTTACCACCGACCGACTTAGACAACTGCTTGCCATAATAGCTTGTACCTGTATTTGCTTTACGCCATGTACGAGGACGACCATAGATAAACCCTTTGTTCTTGATAGCATCATACGGCATGGCATAGATAAAGTCTTTCACCTCAAAGCCATTAGTAGGCAAGAACTTCGTACGATAGATATTGTTGATATCCGACTTTTGTGTTGTCGTAAGATCAAACTTTCCACTCTTGATAATATCATCACAGAGTTCCACTACACGACCGAGTTTCTCATTCTGATAATTAGCCGCATTATAATTCTCTACACTGGAAGCTGTATACACCGGCCAGTTGACATAAAGTTTTGCTAAGAGAGCCTCAGCCATCCATCTAGTCGGTTTGCCATAAGTATTCTGACTAACCTCTTCTGTCAACTGAGGAATGATTTCCTCCAATTCATCAGCAATAAACTGCGCCACCTTGGCACGAGGCTTACGTTCTATCACCGTTTTCTCATCTGCGATGGAATCAAGGATAGGAGAATCACCATAGCTATCCATCAATATAAAATGAAAGAAAGCACGCATGGCACGAGCAGGAGCGACACCCTTACCCGCATCATTACCACCCATATCACGAATGGCATTGTTCGCCTTGGTGATACCCGCCGTTACGTTCTCATACCAGTCTATAGATGCATCATCCGGGGTATAACTATGAAGACAAGCATGTGCGTATGTTCCATTATCATAATAATCACCATCAAAAGAAACACCAACCCATTCATCACTTGAAAGAGATTGTGCCTCCATATAACGACGTCCGAAAGTTCCCAACAGATGGAAATATACATCCGACAATTTAGCTTCCTGAGCAATTTCAGATGTTGGGTATTCAATATACTGTGATTCCACAGGAACATCCAAATCTGTACAGCCTGTAGACAAACCTAATAATCCAGCCGCAAAGATAAATAATATATTCTTTTTCATACGAATTCTATTTTTAAGTAAGACCTTAGAAGTTGACTTTCAAACCAATCATATAAGTACGGGTATGAGGATATACGCTCCAACGATAGTCGATGCCAGGGTCAGTTCCACCCATGTTTACCTCTGGGTCCAATCCCTTATAACCTGTAATGGTGAAGACATTGTTAGCTGTGAAATAAAGAGTGGCATCATTAATCCACTTATTGAAACCATCACGGAAGGTATAACCTAATGTGAAGGTCTGCAAACGTAGATAACTACCATTCTCAATCCAACGATCAGAAGGAATGTTCGGGTCTGTATTGATTACTTTTTTACCATTTGCTAATTCTACCACCTGTTCCTTTGCAAAGTCTGCAAGTACATTCTTTGTACCGGAAGCAGAGGCAAGGTTCGTAGCAGCCATATAACTTGCACGGGTACCATCATAGATTTTGTTACCAAAGACACCGGTGAAGAAGAATGTAGCAGAGAAGTTCTTCCACGTCAAGGTGTTATTCCAGCCCAAATTAAGTTTTGGTTGTGCGCTACCTGTTATCACACGGTCACGAGTATCATCAGGTGATGTTGTTGTCTTTCCTGTTCTATTCCCATTAGCATCATGCTCATAATAAGTAGCACGTCCGTCTTCGTTAAAGCCTGCGAACTCAAAAGTATAGAATGTACCGATCGGTTCTCCCTCCATGATACGCTGTGTATAGCCATTGGCCGATACACCGGCAACCATAGGGTCACCCTGTGTGAAGCGGTCTGTATGATAAATATCATTAGAGAGTTTATCTACACGATTCATATTATGAGACAAATTCAAAGTTGTGTTCCAACGGAAATTCTTGTTGCGGATAACATCAGCATTAACCACGAACTCTACACCACGGTTAGTGATTTCACCAACATTGGCAAAGATATCACCATAAGGATAGATATTTGTTGATACCGGATAATTCCAAATCAAATCCCATGTCTTCTTGTTATAGAACTCTACAGAACCATTGACACGTCCACCAAGGAAAGCATAATCAATACCAATATTGAACATACCGGTACTTTCCCACTTCAAATCAGGATTAGCATTCGACATAGCACCTAATGTACGATAAGAAGTTGTCGTACCATCGGCATTGGTATAATCAAAGAAACCTATGGCACCATAACGTGCTACTGCCGAGTAAGCGCCGAATCCGAGTGCATTACCGCTAACACCATAACCGAAACGGAGTTTCAGATTAGACAGCACATTCTGGTTCTTCATAAAGTTCTCTTCTGTGATATTCCATGCCACAGAAACTGATGGGAATGTTCCCCAACGATGATTCTTACCGAAGACAGAACTTCCGTCACGACGAACCGTAGCCTGCAACATATATTTACTTGCAAAAGCATAGTTCAAACGACCATAGAAAGAGATGTTCCTGATATTTTCCTTCGTTCCGCTCTGTATTCCGGAGATACCGTCTATAGAACTTGCATAGGTGAGATTATTATACTTTACGTAATCATCAAAGAAATTGTACACGGTAAGACCGAATCCGTCACCATGATGTTTCTCTTCCCAACTATAACCGGCCATCAAACTGAGTGAATGGAGTTTGTTGAAGGTATGACTATAGTTGCCATAAATCTCGAAAGTGCTTTCATCACCCAGATAGGTATTGCGATTGGCCTGACCATTCTTACCCATTGTAAGTTCTGAAAGACGAGAATCGTAGCTACTAGATGTGCGCTGATGATTACCAAAAGAATAGTTCGCGTTCAAATCCAATCCTTTGATGATATGCAATGTAGCCTTACCGACAAACTGCTGACGCTTCCAAGTGTTAGAACTTGTATCCTCGTCTATCATACGAAGTGGATTATAGTTTTTGTCCTTACCATTAAAGTCAACAGGATTAAGCGGTGAGAAATAGTTCATAGCATCCATCACAGAACCGCCCTCACTATTCATAGCTACACCTTCGAACTTTCCATACATCAGGTTAGCACCAATAGACAAATCCAAATGATCTTTTAAGATCTTTGTTGACAAGAGGGAACGTACATTCATACGGCTCATATCACTTCCTTTGATGATACCGTTACGTTTCTGGTAGTTCACACTTGCCATATACTTGGTCTTATCATTACCACCGTTAATGCTGACGTTGTGATTGTAGCTCACACCAGTACGGAGGACTTCCTTCTGCCAGTCTACATCACCACCATTATCGTCAATGGCAGTTCCAGTCTCCGAAGCAAATGCCTTCATCTCACTTGCCGACATCATGTCCAAGGTCTTGGCGATACGGTCGAAGCCTACATAACCATTATAAGTAACATTCGTATGACCGGCTGCACCCTTCTTGGTGGTAATAATGATAACACCATTAGCAGCCTTTGAGCCATAGATTGCCGTAGCCGTAGCATCACGAAGCACATCTATACTCTCTATATCATCAGGAGCGACCATGGAGATATCAACACCTGGAATTCCGTCGATAACATAATAAGGCGACATGGCTTCGCCTCCACGAAGTGAGGAAGCTCCGCGAAGAGAAATCGCAGGTGAACCGTTAGGGTCGCCATTCGAAGTAACGATCAATCCGGGAACCTTACCTTGTAACATCTGTGCAGGGTCAGAGAATACACCTTTGTTTAAATCTTCCGACTTAATCGTTGTGATCGAAGAGGTGACATCCTTACGACGCATCGTACCATAACCCACTACGACGACTTCGTTCAAGGTCTTATTGTTCTCTTTCAATACGATATTCTTTGACGCACCGGCCTTGACCTCTTGCGTCGTAAAACCGATATAAGAGAACTTCAACTTAGCTCCAGGCTTAACATTCAAGGTATATTTACCTTCCATATCGGTAACAGTCCCGTTTGTTGTACCTTCTTCAACAACACTTACACCTATCAGAGGTTCACCATTAACGTCTTTCACGGTACCAGTAACCTGACTTTGGGCAAATGCAATTGAACTTACAAAAAACAGCAAGGCTGAAGCCGCAACGCGCTTACATTTGCTCGTGATTTTCTTTTGTACGCTGTGCATAATTGTTAGTTATTTAGTTAATAAATTTAGGATCAAACAAAATACCTTTTATTATATATAATAAGGTGTATTTTGATTCTATCAATTTAAGGTTTCAGTTGTGTTACATCAAGTTTGCAGTTTTTTGTCAGATGAGACACTACCAATTGACCATTACGCTTCACAAATTGCTCATCCCTGCAAGGACGTAAATCCATGACATCATTAGGATAAGCTGTAACTCGCCTCAACAAGATATTCACATGATTGAAATACACATGATTTACCTTTCCATAAGAATCTCCTCCTACATAACATCCATTCTCACTAGTCGCATAAATATTATTAAAGAATATTCTGCTCACCTCGCCACAATGTCCCTTGGTCTCACCCTCCGGAAAACGCCAGTTGGCATCTTTATGGTTGCCATTGGCCCGAGGAAAAGAGGTAACATAGATAGGTTCTGCCTTGCCCCACCATACATCACTCCACAACTGACAATCCAGGATGATATTAGAGAATACGACATTGGTAACGGTTCCTTCGTCCCGATTCTGAATACCCAGACCTCTGTTGCTGGCTGTTATCACACAATTATCAAACAGCACGTTACTGATGGAATCCATATTCTCGCTACCAATCTTTATGGCGCAACTGCGAGAGGTCATCGTACAGTTGGAGACAACAATATCCTTACACGGACCATATTCTTTATATTCACGACGGTTCTTCAGACAGATACAGTCGTCACCCGACGTGATATGGCAATTCGAAATCCTTACATTCCTACTATGATCGATATCAATACCATCTCCATTTCTGATCTTCAAATTATTCAGAAGTTGGATACCGTCTATCGTTACCCCTTCGCAACCGATGAGATGAACAGTCCAATAGGCTCCGTTCTGAATGGTGACGTCGCGAATTGTAAGATTACGAATTCCCATCAAAGTGAGCACATGAGGGCGCGGATCAAAGGTCGTTACAGGTTTCAGTTCATAGGAATCTGCCAATTCCTTGCCCATAAACGCCACTCCGTTACCATCAATGATACCCTTACCGGTTATCGAAACATTTTCAATATTCCGAGAATATATCCACATCATACCTTCACCTTCGTTCTTTCCAAAGGCACTTAAATGATATATCGACTCATCAGGATTAGCTTTCCACACAGCATTAGATTCCAAAAATATGGAGATATTCGATTTCAGTTCGACAGGACCGGACACGAAAACATGATTGGAAGGGAAGACGACAACGCCACCACCCGCTTGTGAACAAGCATCTATGGCGCGCTGAATACTTACAGCATCGTCATGACTACCATTTCCCCAAGCGCCAAAATCTATCACATTATAGTCTTTGGCTATTAAGCTGAACGGAAATAATAATAGTATGAATAGTGTTCTAAATCTCATGGTTTATCTATAACATGGCAAATATATTAATTTTGATTCTTTTTAGCAAATTTTTAACCAAGTTTTTTCTACTTCATACCTACGATTCTAATCAGCAAGCATCATTTTTCCCGAACGAATCCCGAAGGCATCCCGAAGAGTATATTTTTGTAATATTTAAACTTTGCCGAAAAACTGTTAAAAGAAAAAGTTACAGTTTTTTGCTTCATCTAGGAAATATACGAGTCAATAAGACCTTGAAAAGCGTGAAAAATGTTCCCCAAGAAGTTGACTTTTTGAACGAAGTTAACTTCATCGGCTTACGCAGTTAACTTCGTAAGTTCACACGAATAGGTATATAGTCTTACGCAGTTAACTGGAGAAGGCTATATCCGGTATATTTGGGGGAGAAAAATAGATACTAAAAATACAAATCACTGATAATCAGAAGATTATGCTTTGTCCGTAATTATAATATTCATAATCACCCCATCATTATTTCTGAATTCGCGAATTATGAGCGCCTTTTTAAGGGCGAAAATTTAAGAATGAAAGGTATTTTAAACTTTGGCGGCTGGATAAGTTTCTAACGATATAGGGATGAGTTTAACCATAAAGAAACAATATGTTCATAACATTTTACGTTCCTATATTATGAAGCATCACAGACAATGGGTATGAATATGATAATAGAAAAGTTTCGACGTTTTTTCCATATGAAAAATCATCAAGACAGAGCTACGCAGGACAGTGTAGCCTTCGATGCAGTCAACAAAAAAGCCGCTGCAATTCTCCGGAAGATTACAGCATACGATATGCCGCTGGTTCCGCTTAAAAACGACACGTCTTCCTATCATCTATTGGTATAAGAAGGAAGGGGAAAAGTGGAGACACTTTAATTGTGAGCGAGGGGATGTTCAAACAGGTATCTATGCAGAGAATGATGACGAGATGGTTCAGATAACCGTTTACAGCAGCCTGTCAGATTATGCCTTACAGCATTTTGTCTTGTGGAGGGAGCACAACGGCCGCGATCCGTATCGGAAGTACGATGATTTCATGGAGGAATGCCTCTGCATCGTGTACCCTGAACGGAAATTCCGCCGACATCCCGAATATGATGACCAAAAATACGCAAAACTTGATGCTGACTATCTGAAAGGTCATTCCTTTTCAAAATAGCTTAAACTTTTCCTGCCACTAAGAAGCAGAGAAGTATTGGCATATTTTTATTTCTTATATCAATCTCATGTCCTACATTTCTGACGAACTATTTCTTTTCATGTTTAAAATAATAAATTAAAATTGTTGTAATAATTGTATAGGCAAAACTCTCCTATATTATGATATTCTTCAAATTTAATTCTTTAGCGGACGAGAATTGACATTCAAGCGCATTAAACATCCAACACATGATTAGTAATAAGATTGGGTAAGTCCATTTCTTTTTTATTGTATATATATCTTGAACTTCAACGAGTTATACATTTTTGGATAAATATCGCACAAAACTTATATATTCTTACAAATTTACGGCAATTATCGTATTTTTTATACAATTTATTTGGTTATTTCAACATAAAGTTGTAGTTTTGCAGTCATCAACCGTATAATAATACATAAGATGAAGATAAAGAATCAAAGAATGGAAACTCTGAAGATGCTTATTTCCAGTCAGGAACTAAGCACTCAGGAAGAAGTACTACAAGCACTTGCAAAAGAAGGTTTTCAACTGACTCAGGCAACACTAAGCCGCGACTTGAAACAACTGAAAGTTGCAAAAGCTGCCAGTATGAATGGAAAATACGTATATGTATTGCCTAACGAAACCATGTACAAACGTATCACCAATCCTATGACAGCACAGGAAATGCTTCGCACTCCAGGATTTCTTTCTATCAACTTCTCAGGCAACATGGCTGTCATCAAAACACGCCCTGGCTACGCAAGTAGCATCGCATACAATATCGACAACAGCGATTTTCAAGGAATACTTGGCACTATCGCCGGCGACGACACCATATTTATCGTTATACGACAGGGCGCTACCCAGAAAGACATTTTGAAAGGATTGAAAAAGATAATATCTAATATGGATCAAGAGGGTTAATCCCCCGACACAATAAAAATTAAGCAATGGAAGAAATAAAAGTTATGGTAGCCGACGAATCACATATAAAATATGTCGACACCATACTACAGACAATTGCTGATGCGGCTAAAGTTCGTGGCACAGGTATAGCCAAGCGTTCTCCAGAATACGTGGCCACAAAAATGAAAGAAGCTAAAGCTGTCATCGCTTTGCAAGGTGAGAAATTCGCTGGTTTCAGTTATATTGAAACTTGGGGTAACAAGCAGTATGTCACAACATCTGGTCTTATTGTTCATCCTGATTTCAGAGGTTTAGGACTGGCAAAAAGAATCAAGAATATGACCTTTACCCTTGCACGTAAGCGATGGCCGCTGGCTAAAATCTTCTCTTTGACATCAGGTTCTGCGGTAATGAAAATGAATACTCAGTTGGGATATCATCCTGTAACATTTGCAGACTTGACAGATGACGAAAGTTTTTGGCACGGATGCGAGGGTTGTATCAACCGTGATGTGCTACATCGAACGAATCGCAGATATTGCATCTGCACAGCAATGCTTTTTGACCCAGAAGAGCATCTACCTGCTAAAATACCTGATGACGTTATGCAGCGAATCTACAAAATCGACGCAGGCGAAAAAGGATAATAATAAATTAAAACGAAAAAACTATGGCAAAGAAAAAAGTTGTTGTCGCCTTTAGTGGAGGCCTCGACACATCATATACAGTTATGAAACTAGCCCAGGAGGGTTGGGAGGTTTATGCAGCATGTGCTAACACCGGTGGATTCAGCGATGAACAGTTGAAGACAAATGAGCAAAATGCGTATAAACTTGGTGCAACAAAGTATGTCACACTTGATGTCACACACGAATATTACGAGAAATCCTTGAAATATATGATCTTTGGTAATGTTCTGCGCAACAACTGCTACCCTATCTCGGTATCCTCAGAGCGTATCTTCCAAGCTATCGCCATCGCAAGATATGCAAATGAGATCAAAGCCGATGCTATCGCACACGGTTCTACTGGAGCTGGCAATGACCAGATTCGTTTTGATATGACTTTCTTGGTTATGGCTCCGGGAGTAGAGATTATCACGCTCACACGTGACCATGCACTTAGCCGTAAGGAAGAGGTTGACTATCTGAACGAACATGGATTCTTTGCTGACTTTACAAAATTAAAATACTCTTATAACGTAGGCATTTGGGGTACAAGTATCTGTGGTGGTGAGATTTTGGATCCCACACAGGGGTTACCAGAGGAGGCCTATCTAAAACATGTGACAGAGCATCAGGAGACTGAACTCAAAATTACTTTCAAGAAGGGTGAAATTGAGGCTGTCAATGGTGAACACTTCGATGATAAAATCAAAGCGATACAGAAAATCGAAGAAATCGGTGCGGCTTATGCTATCGGACGTGATTGCAATGTGGGTGATACGATCATCGGCATCAAGGGACGTGTCGGATTCGAAGCTGCGGCACCAAAACTTATCATCGAGGCTCATCGTCTACTGGAAAAGAGTACGCTCAGCAAGTGGCAACAGTACTGGAAGGACCAGGTAGGAAACTGGTATGGTATGTTCCTGCATGAGAGTCAGTATCTAGAGCCTGTAATGCCGGATATAGAGGCTATGCTCACAAGTTCTCAACGTCATGTGAATGGTACTGCAATTTTGAAACTTCATCCTTATGGATTCCAGACTGTCGGTATTGACTCTGAAGATGACCTGACAAAGAGCAAACTGGGTGAATATGGAGAAATGCAGCATGGATGGACAGCACAAGATGCAAAAGGTTTCATCAAGGTAAGTTCTACGCCACTTCGTGTATACTATGGTATGCATCCTGACGAAAAGAGATAACAAGATATCGAAGAAAGAGAGATTTTATGATAAAAATAGGAATTTTAGGTGCTGCTGGTTATACGGGGGGAGAACTTATCCGCCTGTTAATCAACCATCCGAATGCAGAAATCGTATTTGCAAACAGCGAAAGTAATGCAGGAAACCTCATCGCTGATGTGCATGAAGGACTTTATGGAGAGACTGATTTAAAGTTTACTTCTGAAATGCCTTTCGATGCTGTGGATGTCGTATTTTTCTGTTTCGGACATGGAAAAAGTGAAGCCTTCTTGAAGGAGCATGAGATACCTGCAAGCGTAAAAATCATCGACTTGGCTCAGGATTTCCGACTCGCTCCTGACGAAGTTATCAACACTCAGCATCCAACAACATCCCAACATGATTTCGTATATGGTTTACCTGAAATAAATGAATCTAAAATAGCCACAGCTCAGCACGTAGCGAATCCGGGATGCTTTGCAACTTGCATTCAACTCGGATTACTACCTGCTGCTCAAATGCACTTGCTGGACAAGGATGTGTCAGTAAATGCGATCACGGGTAGCACCGGAGCAGGTCAAAAGCCTGGGGCAACGACTCATTTTTCATGGAGAAACAATAATCTAAGTATCTATAAAGCTTTCAAGCATCAGCATGTGCCTGAGATAAGACAAAGTTTAAAACAGGTTCAAGGTTATCTGGATGCGAATATTGACTTTATACCATACCGTGGTGATTTCGCAAGAGGTATCTTCGCTACTGAGGTCGTAAAGACGGAAAAACCTCTTGAAGATATCGTGAAAGGATATAAAGAATTCTACAAGGATGCGCCTTTTACGCACTATGTAGATAAAGCTCTGGATTTAAAACAGGTAGTTAATACTAATAAATGCCTGATTCATGTAGACAAGATCGATGATAAACTGCTTATCACTTCTTGCATCGACAATCTTCTGAAAGGTGCAGTTGGCCAAGCAGTACAGAACATGAATATCATGTTCGACATTGATCAGACAACGGGTTTAAAACTGAAAAGTACTGCATTTTAATGAAATTATTCGACGTATATCCACTGTTCGATGTAAATATTGTCAAAGGTAAAGGCTGTAAGGTATGGGACGAAAAGGGTCAGGAATATCTTGACCTCTATGGCGGACATGCCGTTATCAGCATCGGACACTGTCATCCTCACTATGTAGAAAAGATGACAAAACAACTCCAAGAGTTGGGATTCTATTCAAATTCTGTTATCAACAAACTTCAACAGGAAGTTGCACAACGATTAGGAAAAATCAGTGGCTATGAAGATTACCAGTTCTTTCTAATCAATTCTGGTGCCGAAGCTAATGAAAATGCTCTGAAATTAGCATCTTTCACAAACGGAAGAAAGCGTGTTCTCTCTGCTGAGAAAGCCTTCCATGGTCGTACTTCCTTGGCTGTAGAGGTAACCAACAATCCTAAAATCATAGCCCCTATCAACGACAATGGGCATGTGACATATCTCCCTATCAATGACTTGAGTGCTTGGGAAAAAGAACTCGCCAAAGGTGATGTCTGTGCTTGTATCATTGAATGTATACAGGGTGTCGGTGGGTGCAATATGGTTGACAAGGAATTCGCACAAGGTCTGCAGGCTGCCTGCAAGAAGTACGGAGCGTTCCTGATCTGTGATGAGATACAATGTGGATATGGAAGAACAGGAAAATTCTTCGCACATCAATGGTTAGATATCAAACCGGACCTGATAACTGTTGCCAAAGGTATCGGTAATGGATTTCCTATGGCTGGCGTTCTCATCTCACCGGAGTTTAAACCTGTTTACGGACAGTTAGGCACAACTTTCGGAGGAAACCATTTGGCATGTACCGCTGCACTGGCTGTACTTGACGTTTTCGAAAAGGAAGGACTTGTAGAGAATGCTCATCTCGTCGGTGAGTATCTCATTGACGAACTCAAAGAATTACAGCAACGCACTAGCCATATTCTCGAAATACGTGGACGCGGACTCATGGTAGGTGTTGTACTGGACATTCCTCAAAAAGAGGTTCGTAGCAAACTGATTTATGAGCAACATTGCTTCACAGGTTGTGCTTCAACAAATATACTAAGGATTCTACCTCCTCTGATTCTTTCAAGATCAGAAGTAGATGAGTTTATCCAGAAACTGGAAACTGTACTTAATGAACTATAATTCTTAAAAGATGAAAATAGCCATAATAGGAGCTGGTGCCATGGGCGGAAGTTTCGCTGAGGGATTGTTAAAAGGTAGTATCTTCAATCCTTCTGACATTACTATTGCCAACCCCCACAAAGACAAATTGCAACGTTTCTCTAATTTAGGAGCGAATACAACGACGAATAATATCGAAGCTATAAAAGATGCTGATATCATTGCTATCGTTGTAAAGCCATGGTTAGTAGAACAGGTAATCAATGAAATCAAAGATAGTATCGACTACAACCATCAGATCATCATCAACATGGCAGCTGCTATCAAGGCTGACACTTTATTTAGTTGGCTTGACAAAAATGGTCAGAAGCCCGTATTGTTCCAGGTTATTCCAAATATTGCCATAGCCCAAAAGGCTTCTATGACCTTCATTGTTCCGTGTGGAGCAAGCCACAAACAGACCTCCATCGTCAAAGAAGTCTTCGATGATTTAGGAAAGAGCCTCATCACGGACGAAACACACCTCGGAGCAGGTACTACCCTCGCCAGTTGTGGAATAGCTTATGCCATGAGATATGTCAGAGCAGCTTCTGAAGGTGGTGTAGAATTAGGGTTCAAAGCCGATATTGCTAAAGAGATCGTATTACAGACCTTAAAAGGAGCTGTCGAGTTGTTACAAACAACAGGAATGCATCCCGAAACTGCCATTGATCAGGTGACGACACCAGGCGGACTAACAATCAAGGGATTAAATACCATGGAAAAAAACGGTTTTTCAAATGCAGTAATAGAAGGATTGAAAGCAGGATTGAAATAAAATTCTCACAATACTTTACAAAATGCTGCACACATCAAAACATAATGTGCAGCATTTTTATTTTTATTTAGATTACAAAAAATAAAAAGGCGATACCCATAAAACAAATAAGAAATTATTTTGTATTTTTGGAACGAAAAAAACGAATAAAATTATGGAAGAATCAATCAAACAGATTGGGGAAAGACTAAAAGGTTTACGCGAGGTTCTCGACATACCTGCCGAGGAAGTTGCTGAACTTTGTGACATTTCCTTGGAACATTATCTTAAAATTGAGGCTGGAGAAGCAGATCCTTCTGTCTACAGACTCAGTAAGATTTCCAAAAAATATGGTATCGACCTCGATGTGCTTCTTTTCGGAGAAGAACCTCGCATGAGTAGCTATTACCTCACCCGCAACGGTCAGGGACTGGAAATTGATAAAGGTAATGACTACAAATACCAAAGTCTTGCCAGTGGATTCAGAGGAAGAAAGGTTGACCCTTTCCTTGCTCAGGTAGATCCATTACCTGGTGACAAAAACCATTCTAAGAACACCCATGATGGTCAGGAGTATGATTTCATCCTGAGTGGTGTACTGGAAATAACCATAGAGGATAAAGTATTAACATTATCTCAAGGAGACAGCATCTATTTTGATGCACGTCACCCACATTGTATGCGAGCATTGGAAGGTAAACCTGCCACATTCCTTTGCATTGTTATCTAAATAAAACTAGACTTATGATAGAAAGATTTTTAAAGCAGACTAAATTTTCTTCAGAGGAAGACTTCAAAAAGAATCTGCAGTTTATCGTTCCCGAAAATTTTAATTTCGCGTACGATGTTATGGATGAATGGGCCAAGGAACAACCTAACAAGGTTGCATTACTATGGACCAGTGAAAGAGGCGAAGAGGTAAAAACAACCTTTAAGGAATTTAAGGAACAAACAGACCGTACTGCTGCATATTTCCAAAGTCTGGGAATCAATCGTGGCGATAAAGTAATGTTGATTCTGAAACGCCACTATCAGTGGTGGTTGAGCATGATGGGACTCTGCAAAATCGGAGCAATAGCTATTCCTGCTACTCATATGCTTACTTCTAAGGATATCGAATATAGAAATAAAAGGGCCAGCGTTAAGGCTATTATCTGCTGTAACGATGAATATGTCACTACACAGATTCATGAGGCCATGCCAGCAAGTCCTACCGTTAAAATCTTAGTGGCTGTCAACTCTATGATAGAAGCTGACAAAGCTATACCTGAAGGATTCCACGACTGGCATAAAGAATGGGCTGCAGCCCCGGAATTTCACCGTCCAAACAATGTAAACGATAATGACGATACCATGCTCATGTATTTCACCAGTGGAACAAGCGGTGAACCGAAAATGGTAGCTCACGATTATCTTTATGCTCTGGGACATCTCACAACAGGTGTTTTCTGGCACAATCTGAATGAACATAGTATCCATCTCACCGTTGCTGATACAGGTTGGGGAAAAGCTGTTTGGGGAAAGCTCTATGGCCAATGGTTTGCTGGTGCGACCGTATTTGTTTATGACCACGAGAAGTTTACAGCTGAGAAGATTATGCGAGCTATGGAGAAATACCATGTCACATCATTCTGTGCTCCTCCTACCATATATCGTTTCATGATTCTTGAAGACTTCAGCAAATATGACCTTAGCAATCTACAATATTGCACAACGGCAGGTGAAGCCATGAATCCATCCGTTGAAAATACTTTCTTCAAGAGAACGGGTATTCATATCTATGAAGGATTTGGCCAGACTGAGACCACAATGACTTTAGGAACATTCCCTTGGATTACACCAAAGCCAGGAAGTATGGGAAAGGCTAATCCTCAATATGATGTTCTTCTGCTCCGTCCTGATGGCACGAAGTGCGAGGATGGCGAAAAAGGTGAGATTTGTATCAGCACTATCAATAACAAGCCTATAGGTCTGTTCAAAGGCTACTACAGAGATAACGAGAAGACTCATGAAGCTTGGCATGATGGTATCTACCATACTGGAGATATGGCTTGGAGAGATGAAGATGGCTATTTCTGGTTTGTAGGCCGCACAGATGATGTCATCAAGAGTTCGGGATATCGCATTGGGCCTTTCGAAGTAGAAAATGCACTAATGACTCATCCTGCTGTTATTGAATGTGCAATCACAGGTGTTCCAGACCCAATCCGAGGCATGGTAGTTAAAGCAACTGTGGTTTTAGCTGATAGCTACAAGCCTAAAGCCGGACCTGACTTGATAAAGGAGTTGCAAAATCATGTGAAGCATGTGACAGCACCTTACAAATATCCACGAGTTATCGAATTTGTCGATGAATTACCAAAAACGATTTCCGGTAAAATCCGACGAGTAGAAATTCGTGAAAATGATTCTAAGAAATAATAATGGTATGTGCAGACTGAATAGGTCTGCACACCCTTAAAACAAAGGGAATCCACATACCACTAATAAACATATAAGAGAGATGAAACGTATTGTAGTAAAGGTAGGAAGCAATGTGCTTACCCGAGATGACGGCAAACTTGATGTTACAAGAATGTCGGCTATCGTTGACCAAATTGTTTGGTTGAAGAATCATGGCTATGAAGTAATTCTTGTATCTTCAGGTGCTATGGCTAGTGGTCGTGATGAATTAAAGGTTAACCATAAACTCGATAGTGTAGAACAAAGACAATTATTCTCTGCACTTGGCCAGGTAAAACTTATCGGTCTTTACTATGATCTCTTCCGAGAATATGATGTCCACATCGGACAAGTTCTTACGATGAAAGAGAGTTTCTCTACTAGAGGGGAATATTTAAATCAACGAGCTTGCATGACTGTAATGCTTGAGAATGGTGTTATCCCTATTGTCAATGAGAACGATACTGTGAGCGTAACAGAATTGATGTTCACAGATAACGATGAATTGGCAGGTTTGGTGGCTTCTATGATGGGGGCCAACGCTTTAATTATCCTCAGTAACGTTGATGGTATTTACAACGGAGACCCTAAAGACCCTAAATCTCGGGTTATCCCTATGGTAAACTATGATCGTGACTTAGGAGAATATATTCAGGACTCCAAGAGCGGTTTTGGTCGAGGAGGAATGATAACAAAAACCAATATCGCACGCAAAGTAGCCGAAGAGGGCATTAAAGTGATTATTGCCAATGGTAAGACTTCAAATATTTTAATTGATTTGGTAACAAAGTCACAGGAGACTATGCACACCGAATTTCGCCCAAACCCTTCCCCTACTTCTCAAGTCAAGAAATGGATTGCTCATAGCGAGAGTTTTGCTAAAGGTATTGTACATATCAACGCGAAGGCTGAAGAAGCACTAAAGGGTGATAAGGCTGTAAGTCTACTTTTGGTAGGTGTCACCTCGATAGATGGAGATTTCGAAGAAGGTGACATCATAAACATAGAGGATGCACATGGACAAACCATTGCTGTGGGCAGAAGTGGATATTCATCGGACGAGGCACGAAAGCTTATCGGTGTTCATGACATAAAGCCATTGATTCATTACGACTATCTTTATATGGAATAATATGGAACTAAAGGAGATTTTCAAAAGAACAAAAGAAGCAAGTTATGAACTTACTTCCGTGGACGATAAACGTAGAAATGAAATTCTACAAGCTGTAGCTGAATCCATATTAGAACATCAGGATGAACTTCTGAAAGCTAACCTTGCCGACTTAGCACGAATGGATTCCAGTAACCCATTATACGACAGACTGCAACTTACAGAAAACCGTCTGAAGGACATTGCTTCTGACATGATAAACGTCAGTAAGTTGCCTTCTCCTTTAGGTCGCATTCTAAAAGAAAAGACTTTAGATAATGGACTACATCTACAACGTGTAAGTGTGCCTTTTGGAGTTATCGGCATGATATATGAGGCTCGCCCTAATGTAACCTTCGACGTATTCTCTCTTTGCTTTAAAACTGGAAATGCCTGTATCTTGAAAGGTGGTAAGGATGCTGACAACAGTAATCATGCAGGAGTAAACATTATTAAGGATGTACTCAAGAAATATGGTATCAACGAGCATATTGTAGAACTTCTTCCTGCTACCCATGAGGCTACAGGGGAAATGCTGAATGCCGTAGGTTATGTCGACTTGGTTATACCACGCGGTGGACGAAAACTTATCGACTTTGTACGAGATCATGCAAAAGTACCTTGCATAGAAACTGGTGCCGGAGTGGTAAACACTTATTTGGATGAAGACGGTGACATTGATATGGCTGCCCGAATCATCAACAACGCAAAGACAAGAAGAGTAAGTGTATGCAATGCTCTAGACTGTTTGATCGTTCATTCCGCACAACTACCTTATTTATATCAGGTATGCAAACCTTTGACTGAGAACAAGGTAACCCTTTATGCAGATGAGCGTGCCTTTGCTGCGTTATACGGGAAATATCCCAATAGTCTGCTTGAGCATGCTTCTTCTGACAGTTTCGGTACTGAATATATGGATTATAAGATGGCTATACGAACTGTCGACAGCATAGAGGAGGCGCTCAATCATATTCAGCAATATGGTTCTGGACACAGTGAAGCCATCATCACAAATGACAAACTCAAAGCCCAATTATTCGAGCAACGCGTAGATGCTGCATGTGTCTACGTGAATGCACCTACAAGTTTCACAGATGGTGCACAGTTCGGATTAGGGGCAGAGATTGGAATAAGCACCCAGAAATTAGGTGCAAGAGGACCTATGGCACTAGAAGAAATCACCACATACAAATGGTTGATACAAGGAAACGGACAAATAAGGAAATAAATAATAATCGTATGAAGACATTCTTTAACGTAGAAGACCTCGGCGACTTGACTACAGCTCTCGCCGAAGCACAGGAAGTGAAGAAAAATCGTTTTGCATATCAAGATCTTGGCAAGAACAAGACCTTGTTGATGATATTCTTTAATAATAGCTTGCGTACACGCCTAAGCACACAGAAGGCTGCTATGAATCTAGGCATGAACGTCATTGTACTTGACGTTAACGCTGGTGCTTGGAAACTGGAAACCGAGCGTGGTGTCATCATGGATGGCGACAAGAGCGAGCACCTCTTAGAGGCAATCCCTGTCATGGGTAGTTTCTGTGACCTTATCGGTGTAAGAAGTTTCGCTGGTTTAACCGATCGTGAATATGATTATGCCGAGACTATCGTCAATCAATTCGTCAAATATAGCGGTCGTCCCGTTTTTGCCATGGAAACAGCCACAGTACACCCGCTACAGGCTTTTGCAGACCTTATCACCATCGAGGAACATAAACAAACTAAGCGACCTAAGGTTGTGATGAGTTGGGCACCTCACTGTAGAGCTTTGCCACAAGCAGTACCTAATTCCTTTGCACAATGGATGAACGCTGCGGATGTCGATTTCGTTATCACACATCCTCATGGCTATGAACTCGATCCAAAGTTTGTAGGTGATGCAACTGTAGAATACGACCAAAAGAAGGCCTTGGAAGGCGCAGATTTCGTATATGCAAAGAATTGGAGTTGCCCTGGTGTTGTCAATAAGGATGACTATGGAAAGATCCTCAGTAAAGATATGAGTTGGACTATTGACACTGAGCATATGTCATGGACCAACAATGGTTACTTCTTACATTGCTTGCCTGTACGCCGTGGACTGATCGTTACTGACGATGTCATAGAAAGCGATCATAGTCTGGTAATTCCAGAAGCTGCCAATCGTGAGATTTCAGCAGAAGTTGTCATCAAACGGATGCTCGAAAGTCTCTAATCATTAGATTTAACATGAATGCGATATATCTTGATTTAATCCATTCATGACATATTAATAATAAGAAATAAGGTGATTAAGCTATAGCTTAGTCACCTTATTATATATAGTGCCCGATATATTATCGAAACGATTATTTCGTTGCCAAATAGTTACGAACAGGATTTGCATACATCGCAAGCATACTCTTACGAAGGAAGTCTGTATCTTTGTTCTCAATGTCAATCTTAGCCAACTGACCGTCTATATAACCGTCAAACAGTTTCTTCTGTTCTGCCGTATACTCTGAAGTATACTGAGAATTACCATTCAGTTCATCAAGGGCTACATAATTACCTGGATACAAACGATAATTCGAATGTATTTCATAATCGATATGTTCAGCCACTACACGATACAGGTCTGTCTTTGGCATTTCCGGGTCAAGACTTCTCAAGAAATCATCAAGACATGCGGCAGCATGATAATGCACATGTCCCTTAAAGCCCAAGATACCCGTCTGCATACTGACAATATCATCAGTAGGTCCCTTCTTCCATCCTTCTACATCACGTTTCAACTGGAACTCGCGAGCCTTCAAGAAATCGCAAGGGTCATATTCATAAGAAATAGAAAGAGGTACCAGATGCAAATCAATGAGACGATCGATAACACTACCCTTTCCGCCCATCGTCATCATCTTAAGAATAGCCTCTTGGGTACGATCATCGCTATCCTTTGCACGTCCCTCGCGCTGAGCTATCCAAATATTCTCCTTCTTCTCGTTGATAGAGAAATGCATATACTCAGAAAGGCGCTTACTTGCCATCAGCATCTGGCGCATTGGAAGTCCTCGCTGAACAATAAATGCTTTGTTCACACGAACCAAATCCTTTACCCAAGGCAGCGACAACAGATTGTCACCAATAGCTATTTCACAAGTTGTAGTAAACTTATCATCTACAAGCAATTTGTCCAGAATAGCCGAATCAAGAACGATATCACGATGGTTACTGATAAAAGTATAATTACGTGAATGATCGAGCGAAGTGGCATCCAACTCATAACCGCGGGCAGCCTTATCCATCAAATTGCCGACAAACTCATAAGAGAAAGCCAACTGGAATTCCATATTGGTCTTGCAAGAACGAAGTTTCTGAGCAATAGCTTCGAAAGGTACTTGCGGATACAGATAATTCACCACTTGCTTGAACTGCTCATTTTTCAATAAGCGTTCATATACCTCAGGAAGATCTTCCGGTTCCCAAGGACGAATCTCATCGAATTCTTCTGGTACTTTCATAAGCCTTTAGAATTGGTTTTCTACAATATCACTTAACACTTCCTTGATATCAAGACCTGCAGCACGAACCTGCTGAGGAATGAAACTTGTAGCGGTCATACCTGGGGTGGTATTGATTTCCAGCATATTGATAACATCATTACCCTCCTTGTCTTTAGAGATAATATAATCAATACGGATGATACCATTGGCATGGAGAATATCATAAATCTTGCTGGTCTGCTCAGCCACCTTTGCTGCCGTATCAGGATTCAAGCGAGCTGGAGTAATCTCCTTCACCTGTCCATTGTATTTTGCATCATAATCAAAGAACTCATTCTCGGTAACGACTTCCGTAGCTGGCAAAACCACAGTCTTATCGGCTGTTTTATAGATGCCCTGAGATATCTCCGTTCCATCCAAGAAACCTTCGATCATCACCTCGTCGCTCTCCATGAATGCTACACGAAGAGCTGGGGCCAACTGATCGGCATTCTTTACCTTGCTCACACCAAAACTAGAACCATCGGCAGCTGGTTTCACAAAGCAAGGCATACCGAGACGCTTTTCTATAGCCTCTGGATCGTAGTCTTCACCGCGACGCAATAGTATGCTATCTGCTACCTTGACACCAAAACCGCGAAGATAATTATTGAGAACGAACTTATCGAAGGTCATAGCCTCAACCAGAACGCCACTTGTTGAATATGGCAAATGTATCAAATCAAAGTAACCTTGCATTACGCCATTCTCTCCTGGCTGTCCATGGATTGTAATATATGCATAATCAAAGAATACTGATTTACCATTCAACTTGAACGAGAAATCATTCTTTTCGATTTCTGCAATATCACCATTATCAAGATTGACATGCCAATCGGTACCTTTTACATCTACCAAATAAACATTGTAACGCTCTTTATCAAAGAAAGAGTATAGTCCCTGACCAGAGCGCAGAGAAACATCGTGCTCTGAAGAATCGCCACCACAAACGATGGCAATATTTCTTTTTGTTTCCATTGTTATATATAATATATTTAACTTTCAAATGTGTCCAACGTGGTGCCCTTGATAAAACCACGCCACTTCTCTATCAACGCTGCAAAATCTGCAGGCCATTCACTGGTGAAATCCATCTGCTTGCCCGTGCATGGATGTACAAATCCTAACGTCTTGGCATGAAGCGCCTGACGGGGACAGAGCTTAAAACAGTTCTGGATGAAAGCCTTATACGCACTACTGCGCTGACCTCTCAGTATTTCCATACCTCCATACGTTTCATCGGCAAAGAGCGGATGACCGATATGCTTCATGTGGGCACGAATCTGATGCGTGCGTCCCGTTTCCAAGATACACTCGATGAGTGTCACATAACCGAATCGCTCGATAACACGATAATGCGTGACGGCTGACTTTCCGATACCACTTTCTGGAGAAAAGACTTTCATGCGCAATCGGTTCTTGGGGTCGCGGGCGATATTTCCTTCTATTCTTCCCTCATCTTCTACCATGTTGCCCCACACCAAGGCATTGTAACTACGATGAGTCGTCTTATTGAAAAATTGTTTTCCCAACGATGTCTTGGCTTCCGGTGTCTTTGCCACCACAAGCAGTCCACTCGTATCTTTATCTATACGATGCACAAGTCCAACTTCTGGATTATTGGCATCAAAGGTTTTTAAATCTCTCAGATAATAGGCAATGGCATTGATCAGGGTACCGGTAAAATTACCTGCTCCAGGATGCACCACCATACCGGCTTCTTTGTTGACAACCATGACATCATCATCTTCATAGACAACATTCAATGGGATGTCCTCTGCCACGATACTCGTGTCATGCTTTGGTCGATCGAGCATCAATGTGATTTCATCCTCCGGACGTACCTTATAATTACTCTTCACCGGTTTTCCGTTCACATGGATAAAACCTGCATCAGCCGCATTCTGTATGCGGTTACGACTCTGATAAGGATTTTTTTCGGCCAAAAACTTGTCTATACGTACAGGTGCTTGCCCTGCGTCAACGACAATCTTCCAGTGCTCATAGAGCTGCTGTTCATCGTCATCGTCCAAAATATCTTGATTTAATTTTTCCTCTAACATTATTCTAATACATCTTCTTGATTATGCGAAGAACGACTCTCTGATTCAGATTCCGGACCCGTTACCTCTTCGAAGTCATCCAAGTCACCGGAGTTTTCCTCGTTTATAGGAGAAGCTGGATCGATATAATCCACTGAGTCAGAAGCTGAACGTTGTCCATTTCCCACCTGAATAATCAGAGTCTCTTCTACCGATACCTTATCACCGGCTACGACATGCTTGCCACGAACTAGAATGCCATATACCCAATCGGCCTCACCCGGAATATATTGAGGTGGCCCCAACTTGAATCCCATCGCAGAGAGTTTTGCGATAGCCTCGCGCAAAGAACTGTTGTCGATAACGTCAGGGATTGTAATCGTAGGCGAATGGTCTGAGTTTATAGTCACATAGATCACATGACCCGCCTTCACCTTAACGCCAGGAGCTGGCGACTGTTCCAGAATGCAATCAGGCGGCAAATTCTTGACATAACCTGTATCGGTGACAACCATCTTCAGATCGGCATCATCCAGGATATGCTCAGCATCAGCATACGACTTGTGTAATATATTAGGTATAGGGATAGCTTCTCCATGATGCGTATAGATGTCAATACCATACTTCACGGCCGTACAAAGCAGTACAACGACCATAGTCATAGCAGCCAGGTTACCCCATAGATACTTGCTTTTAAACTTACTTATAAATTCCGATGACGTCATCTATCCTTTTATTTTTGCACAAAGATAGTGCAAATCGGGTAAAATACAAAATAAAAAGCAAACAAAAAGCAGCAAAGAATACTCCTTGCTGCTTCTAGTTCCTTTATCCGACGACGGAACTACACAATAATTACTTACCGTGGTTCTCGTCAGAAACTGTTAATTTCTTACGACCATGTGCACGACGAGATGCCAAAACACGACGGCCATTCTTTGTTGCCATACGCTCACGGAAACCATGCTTGTTCACGCGACGACGATTGTGAGGCTGAAATGTTCTTTTCATTTTCTTATATTATTTATTGTTATTATTCGATTTACCCTAAGTGATGACAAGAGCCACTTTTGCGGTTTACAGGCTGCAAAATTACGGATAATTTTCGAAATAACAAAGTTTTTGCGAGTTTTTAGCTTAATTATTAGTGTTTTTTTCGATAATCTCTTTGATTTTTGGCAATTTTGCAGTAACTTTGCACCCGCAAAAGTGACATAACACGTTTTTATGTTGCATTTTAGCAGACAAGAATAAATTTAAAAATCAAGATAAACAAAATGATTAATTCACAGGAAATTAAAATCGGAACATGTATCCGTATGGATGGTGGCATCTGGAAATGCATCGACTTCCAGCACCGTAAACCAGGTAAGGGTAACACCGTAATGAACACTAAGCTTAAGAACGTTGCCGATGGCCGTGTACTTGATCGTACTTTCCAGGTTGGCTTCAAGCTCGAAGACGTTCGCGTTGAGCATCGTCCTTATCAGTATCTTTACGAAGATTCTACTGGCTATATCTTCATGAACCAGGAAACTTTCGAGCAGATTCCTATCGCTAAGGAGCAGATCACCGGTGTTGCTTTCATGAAGGAAGGTGATGTCGTTGATGTTGTTACTGATACTTCTGACGGTACTATCCTTTCTGCCGAGATGCCTGTTAAGACTACTCTTAAGATTACTGCCAGCGAGCCTGGCGTTAAGGGTAACACAGCAACTAACGCTACAAAACCTGCTACTCTCGAGACTGGTGTTGAGGTTCGCGTTCCTTTGTTCATCAACGAGGGCGAGACTATCCAGGTTGATACTCGCGATGGTAGCTACCTTGGTCGTGTTTCTGAATAATTCTTATTTACAACACATAAGTAGGGACGGATATTCTAAAATCCGTCCCTTCCTATTTTAATCTAAAACATAATGAAATTCTCCATCATTGTTCCTGTATTCAATCGTCCCGACGAGGTTGATGAGTTACTTGAAAGTTTAACCCATCAGAGTGTCAGCAACTTCGAAGTTATTATTGTAGAAGACGGCTCGTCAAAACCATGTTCCGACATTTGCAAGAAATATGAGAGCATATTGGATATTCATTATTATTATAAGGAGAATTCTGGTCCTGGGCAGAGTCGTAACTATGGCGCAGAACGTGCTCAGGGAGAATATCTTCTGATTCTGGATAGCGACGTCGTGCTACCGGAAAATTATATTCGAGCTATCGATGAAGAACTGGGGCACGAACCTGCAGATGCCTTTGGTGGTCCTGACAGAGCACACGATTCCTTCACCGACACGCAGAAAGCTATATCTTATTCGATGACATCATTCTTCACCACAGGTGGTATCCGTGGCGGAAAGAAAAAACTGGATAAATTCTATCCTCGTTCTTTCAATATGGGTATTCGCAAAGATGTGTACACTCGTCTGGGGGGATTCTCCAAGATGCGTTTTGGTGAAGACATCGACTTTAGTATCAGAATCTTCAAGGCGGGATACCGATGCCGTCTGTTTCCGAAAGCTTGGGTCTTCCATAAGCGTCGCACCGACTTCACGAAATTCTTCCGTCAGGTGTACAACAGTGGTATTGCCCGAATCAACCTGTATAAGAAATATCCGGAGAGCTTGAAGCTCGTGCATCTGCTACCGATGGTTTTCACCGTAGGAACGATTCTTCTGATATTAATCTCCCTGATAGGTTTCATTCTCATGGTATGCGACACCAAACAATGGTTGGGCCTCTGTGCTATGCCATGGATACCTATTTTCCTTTATGCCCTTATTATCTTTTCTGACTCTACCCTATCTAACAAAAATGTAAAGATTGGTGTATTGTCTATTGCTTCAGCTTTCATCCAACTCATAGGCTATGGCTTGGGATTCTTGGAATCTTGGTGGAAAAGATGTATTCTCGGAAAAGACGAATTCAGTGCTTTCGAGAAAACATTCTATAAATAATGACTGGTAAACTTAATATCAATGAGTGGGCCGAAGAAGACCGGCCAAGAGAAAAACTAGCAGAACTGGGGGCTGAACATCTAAGTAATGCCGAACTGCTCGCTATATTGATCGGATCGGGGTCGGACAGAGAAAGTGCCGTCGACCTGATGAAGCGGATATTGAAAGACTGCGACAATAATCTGAACGCTTTGGGGAAAATGTCTATTGACGAACTGACCACATATCATGGTATGGGGCCTGCTAAAGCTATCACCATCCTCGCTGCCTGCGAACTGGGCAAAAGGCGTGCTATTGAAAAGGCTATCGAGCGTCCAAATATCAATACTGCCACAGCCATATATAATTATATGCACCCGCGCATGCAAGACCTCGATGTCGAGGAGTTCTATGCCCTATATCTAAATCATCATCTCCAGTTGATCAAAGCTGAGAAACTTTCACATGGGGGTATCACGGAAACTGCCGTCGATATTCGCATCATCATGCGCGAGGCTGTACTCAACAATGCCACCGTACTCGCTGTATGCCACAACCACCCAAGTGGCAATAATCTCCCAAGCAAGGCTGATGACAGACTCACCAACACAATACAGAGGGCGTGCACAGTGATGCGAATTCACTTTCTCGACCACATCATCATCACCGATGGACAATATTATAGTTATCGCGAAAGTGAGCGAATATGAAAAATCATGCTGATTATCTAACGATTTAAGAATTAATTACTATCTTTGCAACAAAAAGATACAATGACACAAGAAGAAAAAACAAAAATAGAAGAACGCATCGTTGATGTGCTGAAAACTGTTTACGACCCTGAAATCCCTGTGGACATCTGGAATCTCGGTATGATCTATAAGATCGATGTGAAGGAAGATGGTGCCGTTGACATCGACATGACATTCACGGCCCCTTCATGCCCTGCTGCCGACTTCATCCTCGAAGATGTAAGAACTAAGGTGGAAAGCGTACAAGGTGTGACATCAGCCAACGTAAACTTGGTCTTTGAACCTGCATGGGATCAGAGCATGATGAGCGAAGAGGCAAAAATAGAATTGGGTTTCGAATAGAAGAATATGGGAAAGAATGTTTATTTCTTAAGCGATGCTCATCTGGGCTCACTCGCCATTGAGCATGGACGAACACAAGAACGCAGACTGGTGAGATTTCTTGATTCTATCAAGGAAAAAGCATCTGCGATTTATCTCTTGGGCGACATGTTCGACTTCTGGAATGAGTACAAATATGTTGTTCCCAAAGGTTACACTCGCTTCCTCGGCAAACTTTCCGAACTTACAGACAGGGGCATCGAGGTGCATTTCTTTACCGGTAATCACGACATCTGGACTTATGGTTATCTGGAGAAGGAATGCGGACTTATCGTCCATCGTAAACCTATCACTACCGAGATTTATGGCAAGATTTTCTTCCTCGCTCATGGTGATGGGCTTGGCGACCCTGACAACAAGTTTAAGTTGCTGAGAAAGATTTTTCACAACCGCACTTGTCAGAAGTTCTTCAACTCCATACATCCTCGCTGGGGAATGGCCTTAGGCTTAAACTGGGCTAAGCATAGCAGACTGAAGCGAATGGATGGCAGGGAGGTTCCATATTTGGGCGAAGACAAGGAATTTCTGGTGACGTTCACCAAGAACTACCTCAAGAGCCACGACAACATCGACTATTTCATCTATGGACATCGACATATAGAACTCCGATTGATGCTTTCTCGCAAAGCACAGATGTTGATTCTCGGAGACTGGATTTGGCAGTTTACTTACGCCGTCTTTGATGGCGAGAACATGTTCATGGAGCAATACGTCGAGGGAGAGACGAATCCATGATTTTTCATCCGAAGGTCTTTCGAGATTTCTTCGAGACAGCGCGCTTTGTCTTTCGGAGCTCTCTGCAGGCCTTATCAACGTTGACGGCTGCAAAGGTACGGAGAAATTTTGAAAAGTGAATCAAAAAAAACGGATGTTGAAAGTCAACATTCTGCAAAATGCTATATATCAGCACTTTACAAAGTTGCTGCCATTTCTATAATTGGGGGATGGCGAGGTGAAAATCGCTTAATCTGCGATTCCAGCGGGTGATTCGAGGAACAAATCAGCCCATCTCAACGTGATATGTAATCAGTAATCAGTTATTCAGTTAATCAGTTTTTTATCAAGGCTGAGAAAAATGTGAAAAAGAGAGTATAATATATAAATATATATATAT
>NZ_KE384542.1:0-6756 GCF_000426565.1 Segatella albensis DSM 11370 = JCM 12258
ATGGACCGTATTTTATCGAAGCTGCGTGCAAAGTTAAATGATTTTCTATAATATCAAGCACGATTTTCTTCTTTAATGCAAAATCGGCCTTGATTTTTCCACTTTTATGCAAACCAGCCTCCCCGTATTGCTGATATTTCTCCCACAAAACTTTAAGTTGAGTGTCGTCAATACCATATTTAACACGGATTAAATTAAAAGTCCATCCAGATTCTAACAGCCGTATATATTTTAGACGGGCTGAATAATCATGTTTTCTTCTCTTTCTTTCTGACATAATGAACCCCGGAAGTTTTTTGTCTAACTTTCGGGGTTCACTTCAATATAGAGTCCCTATTTTTTGTTTCATCAGAAAAAAGTCGTAACTTTGTGGCAATTCTAACAATCTAAACCTAAAAATAATGAGTAAACCTACAAAACGTATTTTGTTTTCTGCTGCACTTGTTGCGACCGCAATGATTTCTCATGCGCAAAATATCTATAACAGTGCTCAAGAGGCAGAAAAGGCTATTAAGGTAAAAGTGGACACTTCCAAGGAACCTATTGCTAAGGGCAAGTATAAACCATCATGGGAATCGTTGAGCGATTATCAATGTCCAGAGTGGTTCAGAAACGCAAAATTTGGCATTTGGGCACATTGGGGACCGCAATGTGCACCAGAATATGGCGACTGGTTTGCGCGCGGAATGTACGAGGAGGGGTCTGATCAATACAAGTTCAGTAAGATGGCGAGAGGTCCACAGAAGGATTTCGGTTTCAAGGATTGGATTCATGAATGGAAAGCACAAAACTGGAATCCAGATTTCCTCGTCAAATTCTATAAAGATTGTGGGGCAAAATACTTCTTTGCCTTAGCCAATCATCATGATAATTTTGATTTGTGGGACAGCAAATATCAAGAATGGAACTCCGTAAACCTCGGTCCTAAGAAGAATATTATCGGCGGATGGGCTGCAGCATGTAAGAAATATCATCTGCCATTAGGTTTGAGCGTTCATCTGGCACATGCCTGGACATGGTATGAAACAAGTCGAGGTGCCGACAAGAAAGGAACGTTCAAAGGACAAACCTATGACGGGCGACTTACCAAAGCTGACGGAAAAGGAAAATGGTGGGAAGGCTACGATCCACAGGATTTATACGAGCAGCGTCATCCGCTAAGCAAAGAGAGCGGCGAATGGGACTGGGACCCAAGTAAGGTGACCCTTCCGGATGAAGCTTACTGTAATCGCGTGTATAACCGTACAATGGATTTAATCAATAAATATAGCCCTGATGTAGTATACTTCGACGATACAGTATTACCTCTCTATCCTTTCTGTGACTGTGGACTGGACATCCTTGCTCATGTGTATAACAAAAGTATTGCAGAACATCATGGCAAAAACGAAGCTGTGGTGACGGGTAAGATATTGAAGGATTTCCATAAAAAGGCCATGGTGTGGGACGTAGAGCGCGGAACTCCTGATGATATTCAACCTAAAGCATGGCAAACATGTACCTGTATTGGTTCTTGGCATTACGATAAACGAAGATTCTACGATGGGAAATATAAGTCTGCACAGAATGTCATTCAGATTCTCGCTGATGTCGTGAGCAAGAATGGTAATCTTTTGTTAAGCGTACCCGTTAAATCAGACGGAACTATCGACTCGTTGGAATATAATATCGTAAAACAAATCGGCTGTTGGCTTAAAGTAAATGGCGAAGGTATCTATGGCACACGTCCGTGGAAACAGTTTGGCGAAGGACCTGCGACAGACAAAAAGAATCCGATGAAAGATCAGGGCTTCAACGAAGGTAATATCAAGTTTACAGCTCGTGATATCAGATATACACAGAAACCCGGCAATTGCATCTATGCCATCACGATGGATGTTCCAGAGTCGGAAAGTAGCCTTACCCTCAAAGCTATCAAGAAAGCAAAATATGTAGAACTTCTCGGCTATGGAAAGGTTGATTTCAAGAAAACAAAAGATGGGTTGACCATTACCTTCCCAAAATATCTGCCTAATAATATCGCTATGGTATTGAAAATAAAATAATAGATACTATCTTTATGATTATTCCTCCTAAGACACTATGTTTTGGGAGGATTTTTTATAAATATAGGGGGAAATTTTAATAGATATTAATGATTCGTCAAAAATTACCCCCTCAAAAGTCAAAAAAATCACCATATAAACTTTATCATATGATTATATTTGCAACAGATAAAAGTTACAACACTTATTACTTATAAAATAAAAAGAGTTAAGTTCACTTATTACTGTTTCTTATCTTCTTGGAGAAGAAGTCTCTTTTTTACTCTTTCCATCTGTGAAGATCGAAAATTAATATGTGCATTAAAACATGGTTATTACTTTTTCGCTTTTATTAATTTTAGAGGTTTAGTTACGGACATTATCGGATATGATCAAAAAATGAGGTTTAAATGATGTACTCCCCAAACATTTCGAGAAAAAATGATTTTATAATAAAAATTTTATTACCTTTGTCAATATAAAAGTGATAAACGGTTTGCAAGACATTAAACATTTTATATTTCAAATTTTTATTCCAGTCCTATTATTGGTAGTAGGACCGGATATCTTTCTGTATATACGGTATATAAATGATTTATCGCCGAATACGCTCTTCCACATCTTGATATGCTGTATATGGTTTATGCCTTCTTTGTTGTTGATGACAGCATGGATTTGTCTTTTTGTAGACTATCACCATCATATCTCGATGCGAATGGTAAATAGTGGTATTCTCATCTTTGCCATTCCCAAATTCGTTTTCTTTATCCTCCAGTTTCTCAGTTTCTGGGTAGCTTCCGGAACAACCGCTATGGTTCTATCACTATTCATCTTTGGATTAACCCGTGGGTGGAAAATGTTGCAAATCAGGAAATTAACGTGTCACTCTACGGATCTTCCAGAGGCCTTTAATGGTTATCGAATTGTACAACTCACAGATTTACACTTGGGAACTTTTGGCAATCGACAAGAGTATATTCAGAGCATTGTGGAGGAAACCAATCGTCTGCATCCAGACCTGATCGTTTTCACAGGTGACCTGATCAACAATAATTCTCAGGAGATGTTGCCATATATGCAGACGCTTTCAAAACTGGAAGCGCGAGATGGAATATATTCTATTCTCGGCAATCATGATTATGGAGAATACGGAAACGACCATTCGTATGAATATCGGAAGAGAACACTTACCCAACTCATCCGCCAACAGGAGCAAATGGGTTGGAAGGTTTTGCGGGATGAATCCATCGAGATCTTTCGAAATAATGAACATATCTATCTGATAGGCGTGGAGAATATCAGTCTTCCCCCATTCCCAAGAAAGGGTAATCTGGACAAGGCATTACAGGGGATAGTAGAAAAAGAAAAAGGAAAGAATACTTTCAAGATCCTTCTTTCACACGACCCCAACCATTGGAAAATGGAAGTTTTAAGGAAGACTTCTATCCAACTGACATTGTCGGGCCATACACATGGTGCACAACTGAGATTCGGAAAGATAACCCCTGCCCGATTTGCTTTCAGATATTGGGGAGGCAAATTTGTAGAAAACAGGCAGATGCTATATGTGTCGTTAGGACTTGGTGGTGCGTTTCAATTCAGATTAGGGGCATGGCCGGAATTGACACAGATTACATTATACAATTCTGATGATGGACGCTATTCCTAATGTCCGCATCCGATAATCAGCTTACGAGTATCTATATATATGAACAATAATTACAGTGGCCAGCACAAATAATGCCAGACTCGTCAAGAGCCATTTCGTCTTTTGTGATATTTCCATCTTTCTTATAGTTAATTTCGTTTTTAATTTCATCTTTCTTTATGTGGTATTGCAAAAATACGTATAATGCAATAGAATATAGTGGAATTTTATTCTATTGAGTGGAAATATTGATATATGCAGAAACTATCGAAATGTATTGACCATTTTCGACCTCTCCATATTCATATTTTATCTCGTATAGGAGATTATTTGATGGATGATAAAAAAACTTCTCGAATTGTCAAATATAGCAAATGCGATTACAAGTCTTTGCGTTTCTTGCCTAAATGAATACACATTATGGGATATTTGTGCAACATCACTTTCTCCGTGTGCGATTACAATGTTAAAAGTGAAATTTTAGCTGTTTTTTTTAGCAAAAAAGCTTGCGACTTATTCCAAAATCATTTATATTTGCGAGTAATGAAAGGAACTATTCCCTATAGGATAGTAGGAGATACAAGTTTAGTACTCTAAGAAAGAATTAACCAGACTAAAGTCTCGGTACTGAAATTAAAATCAGAAGAAAAAAGAGGATTATGGCGCGACACACTATTTCGCGCCATTTTCATGTCCCCCCTAAACATTTATACGTATGAGGAATTCTATGAGGTTGTTTACATTTATCATTTGTCTATTGGTTACGGGAATATTTTTCTCGTGTTCTGATGATGATGATAATGTAGTAACCCATCTTAGCAAATATTATGTTCGTACACAAATTGACTATGGCCCTTTCGTGATAGAGGATCATAGCAAGCCTTTCTTTACTTCTATCGAGGGAGGTAACAGAGGAAATTCTCTCATCAACTTCTTCGGTTCCGATGTGGACCATAAAGCTATTATAGATATCGACGGCTACTACCCAGCCTCTGCTCAGGGGATAGAAAATTATGTAAAGTTAGGTAAGGCTCAGATTTTTATGGGACATGAAATTCATGATGACAGTAGCATCATGGAATACCTTAACAACAAGAGTCATGGGTTGGTATTGGTTATGAATGTTCTGCCACACGATATAGGAACTGCGACTCTATCTTGTGTTGCCAGCAAACATAATATAGATAAGGTGCAGCGGATAGACAAGAACTATATTGTTGCCGGTACATTCTCTGCTATTCTGGTCAACGGTCAGACCGGGGATGCCTTTAAGGTCTCCGGGGATTATAATATTCCGTTGAAATTAAAATATTGATTATACGATATAAAAAAAGCAGTCTATCCCTAATAAACTGCTAGCTTAGTTTTCAATTAATCCTATTGAAAGACTTAGAAACCGAAACTACCGCCACGAAGCATAGCCTCGCCATAGTTTTCCATCATCATCTTGTAGTTAGCAATGATATTGCTTACTAGCTTTCTCATGTTATCCTTAAACCTCTTCATACCTTTTACTGTTATCTATACTAATTACAATGTAAAGAATATCTATTGATAATCCTCGTATCTTTTCGAGTGCAAAGATACGAGTGATGATTGAAAATACAAAAAATAAACACACATATTATGAAAATATGTGCGTTTTATTGATAAATATCAAAAAGAGGACAACAATATACCCCTCTTTAAAGATTTTATTTGGTATATTGACACTTATTTGAAATATCTCTTGTATAAGCCGATAAATCCAGCAGCGTGTCTAGCTTCATCCTTCGCCATTTCATGAATGGTATCATGTAATGTATCGTTACCTTCTTGTTTAGCCTTTTTGGCCATCTCGAACTTTTCTGCACATGCGCCGCGCTCAGCCTCGATACGAGCTTCAAGGTTAGACTTAGTGTCTTTAAGCACTTCACCGAGAAGTTCTGCATAGCGACTTGCATGGTTAGCCTCTTCATAAGCATAATGCTCAAAAGCACGTGCTACTTCAGGATAACCTTCACGATCAGCCTGACGAGCCATTGCTAGATACATACCAACCTCGCTACATTCGCCAGAGAAAGTCTCCTTACAATGCTGAATCAATTCTTCTGATACACCTTCTTTATATGCTGCACCAAGATAGTGAACGGTTGCAAACGACATATCTTCGTCTACGACATCTTCCAACTCTTTGAACTTGCTTGCTGGAGCTTTACAAATTGGGCACTTTTCAGGAGCCTCAGTACCTTCGTAGATATAACCACAAACGGTACAAACGAATTTCTTCTTCATAATTGCTTTTGTTTTTAAATTATAGGTGGTCGTTCCCACCTTAATAATGCCTAATGACCACTTGGGTACATTCTGTATTATTTTATATCATCTTGCCATATATTCTGCTGATTTCACCTTTCGTCTTACAGAATTCTAAAGGAATAACTTTAATGGCAAATATATATAAAGTTTCAATAAGCTCCAAATTAATTGCGAGAAATATAAAGCTTTTTATATTTCATTATACTTTACAACTATACCTTGTCATTGTCTTGAAGAATTAAATAAAAAAACTGATTAACTGATTATTGATTACAAGAAATACTTTTTTTCGTTATATGATGTCAGCGTATTGGAAGATAAAAGCATTTTAATTTTATTGTCATCTGTCATTTTTCGACTCATCTGTACGTCAATATTTGCGTTATCGATGTCATCGAAGAAATGGGAGGATGTGTATTTCTAATATAAAATAAGTTAAAAGAGAATAAATCTGTATAAAGTTACTTATCACAGAACACAGCTGTGATACTCTACACATCACGCTCCAATACACCGAGACGCATGTACATATCGCCCTATAGCTTAGTCCAGTACACATGAAGCATAGATACGCATCATGCGCATACCCCATACCCCGAAGGGGTTGTCGCTGCAATAACCGAGGGTTGCACAACGTACCCTCGGTATATCCGATGCGCCGCTGTGGGTGCACCCCGGAGGGTGTGCCCGTCCTGCACCTATCACAGCTCGTGTACCCCTCCGGGGTGCTATGAGATATGCTGTTATCCCTCATCCGAGGGTACGCTATCGCGACCCCCGGTTATC
>NZ_KE384542.1:8286-33773 GCF_000426565.1 Segatella albensis DSM 11370 = JCM 12258
GAGGGGTACACGAGCTATGACAGACGCAGGACGGGCACACCCTCCGGGGTGCACTCACACAGACCATCATACATACCGAGGGTCTGCTATCGCAACCCCCGGTTATCACAGCGGCAACCCCTCGGGGGTATGTATCTCGAGAGCAATGTACTTCCGATATACTCGAGAGCGATGTGCTCGGTCTCTGAGCTATGTCTTATATATTCAAAAAAACATTAAAACTATAGGAAAATGAAAAAGGAAACTTGGAAAACGATTATCCAACTGGTTGTCTCCATCTTGACGGCCATCGCCACCACCCTCGGCGTCACCAGTTGCATGAGAGGCTGAAGACAGCCATCAACGTGGCAAGGGCTTTCGCACGTCATGACAAAAGGAAACACTTCCCAGTAAGCTATTGCAGTCTATTCGTATTTGCTTTATTGACAAATTGACACATCATATTGACAGATTGACACGTTTTCTAATTAGGTACAACCTTTGATAGACGGAGATTAGAAACAATTCATGAAAGAAAGGAGAACGAATATGACATTCGACAAATTTACAATCAAAGCGCAAGAGGCTGTGCAAGAGGCTGTTAACTTAGCTCAAAGAGCTGGTCAGCAGACCATCGAGCCTGTTCACTTGCTGGCTGGTGTTCTTGCCAAAGGTAAGGATGTGGCCAACTTTATATTTCAAAAATTAGGTGTTAACGGGAATGGTGTCGAGGCTGCTCTTCAACAGGAGATTGCTCATCTTCCGAAAGTGCAGGGTGGTCAACCGTATTTCAGCAACGATACAAATCAGGTGTTGCAGAAGACTATGGACATCTCGCAACGCCTCGGTGATGAATTCGTAAGTATCGAGCCTATTCTTTTGGCTATCCTGTCAACAAACAGTGCGGCTGCCCGAATCCTGAAGGATGCGGGTATGACCGAGAAAGAAGCCATGATGGCGATTCAGGAACTGAGACAGGGACAAAAGGTGCAAAGTCAGAGTGGTGACGAAAACTATCAGGCTCTTGATAAATATGCTAAGAATCTGGTAGAACAGGCGCGCGCCGGTAAACTCGATCCTGTTATCGGACGCGATGAGGAAATCAGACGCGTACTGCAAATTCTGAGTAGGCGTACCAAGAACAACCCTATATTAATAGGTGAACCGGGAACTGGTAAAACGGCTATCGTGGAGGGCTTGGCCGAGAGAATCGTCAGAGGTGACGTACCGGAGAACTTAAAGAATAAGCAACTTTATTCGCTCGATATGGGTGCGCTCGTAGCTGGTGCTAAATATAAGGGTGAATTCGAGGAAAGACTGAAGAGTGTCATCAAAGAGGTGACTCATGCTGACGGAAACATCATCCTCTTCATTGATGAAATCCATACTTTGGTGGGGGCCGGCGGTGGCGAGGGTGCCATGGATGCGGCAAACATCCTGAAACCGGCCTTGGCTCGTGGCGAGCTGAGGGCTATCGGTGCTACTACGCTCAATGAATATCAGAAGTATTTCGAAAAGGATAAAGCTCTGGAGCGCAGATTCCAAACGGTCATGGTGAATGAACCTGATGAGGTGGATGCAATATCTATATTGAGAGGTCTGAAGGAAAGATATGAGAATCACCACAAGGTGAGAATACAGGATGATGCCTGTATCGCTGCCGTGAAACTCTCGGAAAGATATATCTCTGACCGTTTCCTTCCCGACAAGGCTATCGACTTGATGGACGAGGCTGCTGCCAAACTGAGAATGGAGCGCGACTCTGTACCGGAGGAGTTGGACGAAATCATTCGTCATCTGAAACAATTGGAAATTGAACACGAGGCTATCAAGCGCGAGAATGACACGGAGAAACTGGCGCATCTGGAAAAAGAGATAGCTGAGCAGAAAGACCGTGAGAAGGACTTCCGTGCAAAATGGGAAGGCGAAAAGGCTCTGGTAAATAAGATTCAACAGGATAAACAGGAAATAGAAAATCTGAAATATGAGGCTGAAAAGGCTGAAAGAGAGGGCAACTACGAACGGGTAGCCGAAATCAGATATTCGAAACTGAAACAATTGGAGGATGATATCGCAAACATCCAGTCTCAGTTGAAGAAGACTCAAGGTGGTGAGGCTATGGTGCGCGAGGAGGTAACAGCCGATGACATCGCCGATGTGGTAAGTCGATGGACGGGTATTCCTGTATCGAAGATGATGCAGAGTGAACGCGAAAAGTTACTTCATTTGGAGGATGAGCTCCATCGTAGGGTTATCGGACAAGACGAGGCCATCACGGCAGTAAGTGACGCTGTAAGGCGAAGTCGTGCGGGATTACAAGATCCGAAACGCCCTATCGCAAGTTTCATATTCTTAGGCACCACTGGTGTGGGAAAGACTGAACTGGCTAAGACGCTGGCGGATTATCTCTTTGATGATGAGAACATGATGACGCGAATCGACATGAGTGAATATCAAGAGAAGTTCAGTGTGACCCGACTGATCGGAGCGCCTCCAGGGTATGTGGGCTATGATGAAGGCGGTCAGTTGACGGAGGCTGTGCGTCGCAAACCATACAGTGTTGTGTTGTTCGATGAAATCGAAAAGGCTCACCCTGATGTCTTCAACACTTTGTTACAGGTGCTCGACGATGGTCGTCTCACTGACAATAAGGGACGCATGGTGAACTTCAAGAACACGATTATCATCATGACTTCGAATGCTACCCGTGAGCAGTTATCGAAATTGATGCGTCCGGAGTTCCTGAACCGTATTGATGATATCATCACCTTTAAGCCACTCGAAAAGAGTGAGATTGCTCAGGTGGTAGAATTGCAGATGAATCGGGTTAAGAAGATGCTTGAACCTCAAGATTTCGACTTAGAGTGGACGCCACAGGCTATAGAATACTTGGCTGACAAGGGCTATGACCCACAATTCGGTGCTCGACCTGTGAAGCGTGCCATTCAGGACTATGTGCTCAACGAGTTGAGCAAGAAATTGCTGAGCGAGGAGGTTTCAAGGGAGAAACCTATTATCATCGACAATTTCGGTGATGGACTTGTGTTTAGAAACTAATATATTTTAATTATAAGAAAGGCTGTCTCTGCTTATGCACAGACAGCCTTTCTTGTTTTTCTATCAGAAAAGAATGACACCGCCATTCGGTTGAAGGGTCAACTTCACTTTTCCGTTTTTATTAATCTTGATTCGCTTACGAGCGGTAGTCGACTTACCACCAGGAACGTAGGCTTTACTGTCGTAATAATAATTGACAGACTGATTTGCTATCATCGGCACGTCAACCGTAAGTGTTATGGATTTATTCGTACCATTGATACCGCCGACAAACCATTTTCCTGTCATCTTATCCTGTCGCGCTATTACTGCATAGCGAGTAGGATAACCGGCTATAAACTTTACATCTTTCCAATCCGTAGGGATACTCTTAAGGTATTCTAACTCATCGGCAGAAAGTGTAGGATAAGATTCCGGAGTTACCTCCACACAATTGATACTCGACTGATTGGTAATTGCCGTAGCCATCTCGAAGACGTTACTCGTCTTACGGGCATGGCGACTCTTATTATCCTTGTCCATATATTTGTTCATTATGACGCCTCCCCAGTCGAAACTGGCAACGGCATTACGGGAGAATGGATGCATACACATCTCGAAACCTTCTTTGTCGGCATGATGTTCACTGAAATAGACATTCTCACTGGCCAATGCTGCCTCACTGGCGATATAGTTAGGGAACATTTTCTCCCAACCACGAGGCAGGGTGCAGCCGTGGAAGATGACACCTATTCCGTAGTCGTTGGCATCGGCAAGAATATCCTGATAAAGTTGCATCGTCTCTTGTTTATCACCACCAAAGAAATCGACCTTGATTCCTACGACGCCAATACTCTTCAGCCATTTCATCTCACGCTTACGAGCTATTGAATTGTTCATAATATTGCGAGGTGTCTGCGGTGCATCATTCTCATAACCATTGGAACTATACCAAAGCATGAGATGTACGTTCTTGCTCTGAGCATATCGACTAAGTTCTGCCATTCGCTGACGACCGATATTCTGGTCCCACCAGTTATCTACAAGTACATTCTCATAGCCCATCTTGGCAGCGAGGTCGATGAACTTCACCTGATCATCATAATTTATAGACTTATCTTGCCATATCAGCCAGCTCCATGTGTATCGGGCGGGCTTCACATATTCACCAGCCTCGTATTGCTCACTCACGCAATCGTAAGGAATTGTGGTCTCCACGATCGGGGCAAGTGTCGAACCTACGGTGATGGTGCGCCAAGGTGTCTTTCCAGGGAGTGAGATACCCGCCATGGCAGTACCGTTCCCATTATTTTCTCCAGGTTGAGGATAAGCTATCGTATAACCTGTCGCTGCATGATAATCGCTCAGTCTGCTTCCACAGTAGCCTGCATCCACACCGGTCTCACTAATCAACACCCACCCATCATTGCCTACACGGAAAAGACATGGGAACGTATAACCTACACCAAACTGTGACTTGGCAGAAAGTGATGCATCTGCCACATACTCTTCCTCATAAGATGGTTTGGTACGCTCCCACCCCGTCATCGGAGTAATCTGCGGACAAAGGAAGGTGGTGGATTGTGAAGGGAGACGGAAAGAACTGACCTCGCTCTGTACCACCGCACATTTCGGATTGTCGTTCTCTTGGCGGGGAATAGAATAGCGGAAGGCTACATCATTATTCTCTACGAGGAAGTTGATCGTAAACAGGCGATGCTGGGCATTCTCGAAAGTGAAATCTGCAACTCGTGCTTTCTGATTTACCACTGCTTTCTTGGCATGAGCGAGTGAATAATGAATCAATGTGTCACGCTCTTCGAATTTCTTAAACCGAAGCGACTGCGTAAAATCTCCGATGTCGGCTGTAAATCCCAATTGCGACTTCGACAGCATCTGCCGGGTATTGAGATGAATCTGATAATAAACTTTTCCATCCTCAAGAGAGACACGCAACTGAAGTGACTTATCGGGAGAAGATACTAACTGCCCTTCTTGGGACAATACATTCTGAGCCATCATCATCGCTGACGAGAGCATGAAGAAACAAGAGACAATAATTTTACGCATTTTACTGATATTAAAATATTTAGATGCAAATATACGAAAAAGTTTGTTCATACTTCTCTCATAAAACAAGGTTTTTTAAATATTTAAGGCATACTTTGTAATATATGAAGTAAATTTATTAAATTTGCAACCATAATATAATAAGGTATAAATGAAAGAATTTGTAATATCAGAAGCCAAAGCCGAAACTGCTATTCTCGTAGGTTTGATTACTCGCGAGCAGGATGAAGCTAAGACCAATGAATACCTCGACGAATTAGAGTTCTTGGCTGATACCGCCGGTGCTGAAACCGTAAAGAGATTTACACAGAAGGCGGGTGGACCGAGCCAGACTACTTATGTAGGAAAAGGTAAACTCGAAGAAATAAAACTATATATCAAAGAGCAGGAAGACAACGAAACTCCTATCGGTATGGTGATTTTCGATGATGAGCTCTCAGCCAAACAACTGAAGAATATCGAGGAAGAACTGGGCGTGAAGATTCTTGACCGTACGAGTCTGATTCTCGATATCTTCGCTATGCGTGCTCAGACAGCCAGCGCCAAGACACAAGTGGAGTTGGCACAATATCGCTATATGCTGCCTCGACTGCAACGACTGTGGACACACTTGGAACGTCAGGGAGGTGGTTCCGGTTCCGGTGGCGGTAAAGGTTCGGTAGGTCTGCGTGGCCCTGGTGAGACACAGCTGGAGATGGACCGTCGTATCATCTTGAACCGTATGAGTTTGCTAAAGAAACGACTCGAGGAGATCGACAAGCAAAAGGTTACTCAGCGCAAAAACCGCGGACGCATGATTCGTGTGGCTCTTGTGGGATATACCAACGTGGGGAAATCTACCATCATGAATCTCATGTCGAAAAGTGAGGTGTTTGCAGAAAACAAGCTCTTCGCAACACTCGACACTACGGTAAGAAAGGTTGTCGTACGCAATCTTCCTTTCCTACTCGCTGACACGGTAGGTTTCATCCGTAAGTTGCCTACAGACTTAGTGGACTCTTTCAAATCTACCCTTGATGAGGTACGCGAGGCAGACTTGCTATTGCACGTCGTGGATATCTCACATCCCGACTTTGAAGAACAGATTCAGGTAGTAGAGCAGACGCTGAAGGAACTGGAAGCCAGCGACAAGCCGAGTATGATTATCTTCAACAAGATAGATAACTATCATTGGACAGAGAAAGAGCCTGACGACTTAACTCCGGAAACCAAAGAGAATATTTCTCTCGAAGATCTTAAGAAAACATGGATGGCTCGACTACATGAAAATTGTCTCTTTATCTCTGCTAAAGATAAGGAAAACATTGATGAGTTCAGAGATGTACTCTACAGAAGAGTACGTGAACTGCATGTACAGAAATATCCATATAATGATTTCTTGTATCCTGAAATCGACGAACTATAAGACTGTTATTAAACCATGGATGATTACAGATCGTTAACCGAAGAGGAAATAGAACAACTGGAAAGGCAAGGTTGCTCGGCTGAAGACTGGACTGCCATCAGCGTAGCCGAAGAATTCTGCGCTGAGCACTTGCGACATGTAAGATTCTACGGAAATGTGGAACTTGGTGTGTTCGAAAAGAATATTGAGGTAGATGAGGGGTTCGTAAAACACTCCGGTATCTACAACGCTACATTGAAAGATGTGACGATAGGTGACAATACGCTGATAGAAAATGTAGGCAACTATATCTGCAACTATGAAATCGGTGAAGAATGCTATATCGCCAACATCGGAAAGATGAATACGACAAGTGGGGCTACCTTCGGTGAGGGAAATGTAATCAGTGTGCTTAACGAAGGGGGCGACGGAAATATAATCATCACATCGGCACTAACGTCGCAACTGGCTGCTCTGATTCTGCACAATAAGGGTTCTCTGGAATTTACAGAGGCTATAAATGCGATCTTGAGACAATATATTTCTGGCGTGACACCAGAACATGGACAGATCGGATATCGTGTAAAAATCGTAAATACTACTGAGATTACAAATGCTATCATCAATGATGACTGTGAAATCTCCGGAGCAAGCAGGCTGAGCGAATGTTCTATCTTAAGTAATCCTGACGCCAGTTGCTTCATTGGCAACGACGTGATTCTCGACAACGCAATTGTACAAGCCGGAAGCAGTATTCTCGACGGTGCAAAAGTGGATAACTGTTTCATCGGTGAGGCTTGCCATATCGGGAAAGGTGCTTCTACAGAAGCTACACTTTTCTTTGCCAACAGTTATATCGACAATGGTGAGACGTGTGCAGCTTTCTGCGGTCCCTTCACCGTCAGCCATCACAAGAGTAGTCTGCTCATTGGTGGGGAATATAGTTTCTACAATGCCGGTTCTAATACCAATTTCTCCAATCATGCCTACAAGATGGGACCAATACACTGGGGGACGATGGCAAGAGGAAGCAAGACGGCTAGTGGCGCTCATATTCTATGGCCTGCAACCATCGGTACGTTCTCTATGTGCATGGGAAAGATTCAGACTCATCCCAAAGTAAGTGATTTGCCTTTCAGTTATCTTTTCGGAAATAACGACGGTACTTATCTTGTACCAGGAATCAACCTTACCACAGTGGGCACTTATCGAGATACTGCTAAGTGGGCTAAAAGGGATATGCGACCACGAAACGGCAGACTCAGTCTCATCAACTATGATTGGCTATCGCCACTTGTCATCTCTGAATGTATTAAAGGTAAAAAGACCTTGGAACGATTACGCAAGGAGATGGGTGAAAATGCTGCCAGCTACAACTATAATGGTGTTATCATCCGTAATCAGAGTTTGCTGCGCGGTATCAAATACTATGATATGGCAATTCATCTGGCTATCGGAAGAAACGTGAAAAATCACAAACTCGTTCTTCCATACAGCAGTATCGGCTCCGGAGACTGGTCTGACTTGGGAGGTCTGTTGGTGCCTCAAGCTGAAGAAAGTCAACTCGTCGCTGATATCGTCAACGGTGATGTCACGGATATCGAAGCCATACAAGAGAGATTCCTCGATATGTTCAACAACTATGATGAGTATCGATGGACATGGACCTATCGCGCCATCATGGATTATCATAACCTGGAAACCATTGATGACCAAGACACTGATGAAATTCTCGAGAAATACGAGGAAATAAAAAAAGAATGGAAAAATGCAATTAGCTACGACGCTGAGAAAGAATTCAAGATGGGCGACGTAAATGAAAAGACACTGAATAACTTTATCGAAAAAATATGAAAACAAAAATGATGATCACATCACTTCTGATCGCTTTTGGTGCATTCACGGCACAGGCACAGAAGTATGAGACCGTAAAGGGAGATCCGATGCAGACACGCATCTACACTCTAAACAACGGATTGAAAGTCTACCTGAGTGTAAACAAAGAAAAACCACGTATTCAAACTTACATTGCTGTAAGAACAGGTTCCAGAAATGACCCTGCCGAGACAACCGGTCTGGCTCACTATCTTGAACATTTGATGTTTAAGGGCACAACACATTTCGGAACCAGTAACCTGAAAGCAGAAGCTCCTCTACTCGACTCTATTCAGAATCGATATGAGGTGTACCGTACCATCACAGACCCTGCAAAGAGAAAGGCTTGGTATCACAAGATCGACTCTCTGTCGCAGGTAGCTGCTAAGTATAATATTCCTAATGAATATGACAAGATGATGGCGGCTATCGGTAGCGAAGGTTCAAATGCTTACACTAGCAATGATATAACATGCTATGTAGAGAATATTCCATCCAACGAGATTGACAACTGGGCAAAGGTTCAGGCTGATCGTTTCCAGAATATGGTAATCCGTGGCTTCCATACTGAGTTAGAGGCCGTATACGAGGAATATAATATGGGATTGACTCAGGATAGTCGTAAGATGTATGAAAAACTTATGGCTGGTCTTTTCCCTAATCATCCTTATGGTACACAAACGACTATCGGTCTTGGTTCTCATCTCAAGAATCCAAGTATCGTAAATATCAAGAATTATTTCAAACGCTACTATGTACCAAACAATGTAGCTATTTGTATGGCTGGTGATTTTGACCCTGACCAGGTGATCGCAATCATCAACAAATATTTCGGTACATGGAAAAAGAGTGAGAATCTTTCTCGCCCTGAATATGCGGCACCAGCAGCAATAACAGCACATAAAGACTACACGGTATTGGGAAAAGAGGCTGAAAGTCTGTATATTGGCTGGCGTTTCCCTGCTCAGCGTGCCTTGTCGAGTGACACTCTTGACATTATCGGTTCATTATTGTATAATGGACGTGCTGGATTGCTTGACCTCGACTTAACTCAGAAGATGAAGACACAAGAGGCTTTTGCCGGTTTCGAAGGAATGAACGATTACTCCATGTTCTTACTCGGTGGAGCACCTCTGAAAGGGCAGTCTCTTGAGAATGTCAAAGCATTATTGCTGGCAGAAATCGAGAAATTGAAGAAAGGCGAGTTCTCTGACGATTTGTTACCTTCTGTTGTTGCAAACTATAAGAGAGATTACTACAATCAACTGGAAAGTAATGCGTTTAGAGCAAATCAGTTTGTCGATGCTTTCATCAATGGTGAAGATTGGAAAACAAAGACTGAAAAACTCGACAGAATCTCAAAGATGACAAAGGACGAGATTGTTGCTTTTGCCAATAAATACTTGAACGATAACTATGTATGTGTCTTCAAGCGCCTTGGCGAGGATACAACCATCGTTAAAGTAGAAAAGCCTGCCATCACACCAATCCCTACAAATAATGACAAGCATTCTGCTTTCCTTCAGGAAATCGTGAACAGCAAGCCTCAGGCTATCCAACCTGTATTCGTAGACTTCAACAAGGATTTGGTTAAGTCTAAGACAAATAAGGGACTGAATTTGCTATATAAGCAGAATACATCTGATGATCTTTTCACATTACAGTTCCGCTATCCTGTAGGTTCTGAAACAAGTCCTCTATACGGATATGCCGGAAGTTATCTGGATTATCTTGGAACTAACAAGATGACCAATGAGCAGATTAAGCAGTTGTTCTACAAACTGGCTTGTGACTATAGTATCACATCCGGAAACGATGAAACTACTATCACTCTGACTGGTTTGAACGAGAATATGCCTCAGGCTCTTGCTTTACTCGAAAAGTTGATCAATCATGCAAAGGCTGACCAGGAGACTTACAATAACTACGTGGCTACTGTTCTGAAAGGAAGAGAAGACTACAAGAAAGATCAGAGAATGAACTTCACTTTCTTGTTCAACTATGGTATTTATGGCAAGTATAACCATAGTCGTAATGTACCAACAGAAAGTGAGCTCAAGAGCATGAAGCCTGAGCAACTTATCAATATGCTCAAGACTTTAAGCAATAGTCGCGATGCACAGATTCTATATTATGGCCCTACAGAACTAAAGGCGCTCAAGAAGGTGATTGCCAAGAACTACGTAATGAGTAAGCAGCCAATGCTTAAACTCCCTACTCGCAAATATGAGGCACAGACCACTCCACAAAATGAAGTCATCATCGCTCCTTTTGATGCCAAGAATATCTATATGGTTCAATACCATAACGAGAACAAGACTTGGACACCTGAACGTGAAGCTATCATCGACTTGTTCAACGAATATTTCGGAGGTGGTATGAACGCAATCGTATTCCAAGAATTACGCGAGGCTCGTGGATTAGCTTACAGCGCCGGTGCAAGATACACACGTCCTTCAAGACCTGGAGACAAAGAGAGCTTCTATACCCAGATCATCACACAGAACGATAAGATGATGGACTGTATCAAGGAGTTCAATACTCTATTGAATAATACTCCGGAGCGCGAGGCTGGTTTCAATCTTGCAAAACAGAGTCTGCTGAAGAGTTTGGCTTCTGGAAGAACCAATAAGTTTGCAGTTCTTTCTGCATACGTAAGAGCACAGAAATTAGGACTAAACGAAGACCTCAACAAGAAAGAATATGAGATGCTTCCTAAGTTGGAACTAAAGGATGTTATCAACTTCGCAAAAGACAACATACAGAACAAGACTTATAAGTATCTGATACTTGGCAACGAAAAAGAACTCGACATGAAAGCACTCGAAAAGATAGGTACTATCAAACGTGTGTCAACAGAAGAGGTTTTCGGCTATTAAGATAGTTGGTCTTAAAAAATATAATAATTGAGGTATCTTGAAAGGTATCTCAATTATTTTTTTTATCTTTGCTACATCTTAAAAACGAATAATACATCATTATTAAATATTATCAACATTATGGCAAAAAAAGTAGACTTTAAATATGCCCCAATGTTCCAAGTAGGTAAGGATGATACTGAATATCGTCTCATCTCAAAGGAAGGCATATCTACAGGTGAATTTGAAGGTAAAACAATCCTGAAGGTCAGCAAAGAGGCTTTAACACTCCTCGCTCAGCAGGCTTTCCACGATGTAGAGTTTATGCTTCGTCGTGAGCATAACTTGCAGGTGGCTAAGATTCTGAAAGACCCAGAAGCAAGCGAGAATGATAAGTATGTAGCTTTACAGTTCCTTCGCAATGCTGAAACTGCCGTAAAGGGAATACTTCCTTTCTGTCAGGATACTGGTACAGCCATTATCCATGGTGAAAAAGGTCAGCGTGTATGGACAGACTTTGAGGATGAGGAAGCTCTTTCTCTTGGTGTATTCAATACATACACACAGGATAATCTACGTTATTCTCAGAATGCACCTCTAAATATGTATGATGAGGTAAACACCAAATGTAACCTTCCTGCACAGATCGACATCGAGGCTACAGAGGGCGACGAATATCGATTCATCATGGTAGCCAAAGGTGGTGGTTCTGCAAATAAGACATACTTCTACCCTATGACAAAGGCTACTATCCAGAATGAAGGCACTCTACTTCCATTCCTCGTTGAGAAAATGAAGAGCTTGGGTACTGCAGCATGTCCTCCTTATCATATCTGTTTCGTAATTGGTGGTACCTCTGCTGAAAAGAACTTGCTCACCGTCAAGTTAGGTTCTATCAAATATTATGATAATCTTCCTACTACAGGTGACGAGACAGGTCGAGCTTTCCGCGATATCGACTTGGAGAATAAACTTTTGGAAGAAGCTCATAAGATTGGTTTGGGTGCTCAGTTTGGTGGTAAATATCTGGCTCACGATATCCGTGTCATCCGTTTGCCACGCCATGGTGCTAGCTGTCCTATCGGTATGGGTGTAAGCTGCTCTGCCGACCGTAACATCAAGGCAAAGATTAACAAAGACGGTATCTGGTTGGAGAAGATGGATGAGAATCCTTCCGAACTGATCCCGGAGGAATACCGTAACCCTGGTGAAGGTGGTAAGGGTATAGAGATCGATCTCGATAAGGGTATTGATGCCGTACGTGCAGAATTGACAAAATATCCAGTTTCTACTCGTGTAAGTCTGAAAGGTACTATCATCGTTGCTCGTGATATTGCTCACGCCAAACTGAAAGCTCGTTTGGATGCTGGTGAAGACTTACCAGAATACTTCAAGAATCATCCTATCTTATATGCAGGCCCTGCAAAGACTCCGGAAGGATATCCTTGTGGAAGTATGGGCCCTACCACAGCAAACCGTATGGACCCTTATGTAGATGAATTCCAAGATCATGGTGGTTCTCTCGTAATGATTGCCAAGGGTAACCGTACTCAGGTCGTTACTGACGCTTGTAAGAAGCATGGTGGTTTCTATCTCGGTACCATCGGTGGTGTTGCCGCAGTTCTTTCTCAGAGCAGTATCAAGAGCATCGAATGTGTAGAATATCCTGAACTCGGCATGGAAGCAATCTGGAAGATTAAAGTTGAGGACTTCCCTGCATTCATTCTCGTAGATGATAAGGGTAATGATTTCTTCAAGCAACTTAAGCCATGGACTCCATGTGTTGGTTGCCAAAAATAAGTTGGTATACACCTTAATATAATATATAGAACTGTGTCAACAAAGGGTTGGCACAGTTTTTTTTGTTTTATCTCCTTTCGTGAGGCTAACCATACGATTCTACATCGTCATACCTATCAGTCCACACACATATCAATGATTTCATAAAATATTTGTATATTTCAATTAAATATTGTACTTTTGCAAGCGGTTGACAAAATGTCAACTAAGGGGTGCTAGGGCATTTGCTCATGCTGAGATTAAACCCATTGAACCTGAAACGGGTAATGCCGACGCAGGAAACAGGAAAAACCCTTAATGTATTAGTATTTTTAAAAGGTTAACATGAAAAGTAAATTCATGCCATTAGTTGTACTTGCGTGTGCAACTATTCAAACTTACGCCGAGACTAAAGAGCCTATCGACTCTCTAAAAGTCTACAGTTTACAAGGAGTACAGGTCACCGCTACCCGTGCAAACCAAGAAACACCAATTGCGTTCACATCACTATCGCAACAACAAATCAAAAATGTGAACTTCGGACAGGACATCCCTTATATTCTGTCACTAACTCCGTCTATCACAACGACATCTGATGCTGGTAATGGTATTGGATACACTTCTATTCGCGTTCGCGGTATTGACCCTAGTCGTGTGAACATCACCGCTAATGGTATCCCTATGAACGATGCAGAATCCAGTCAGGTATACTGGGTCAACATGGGAGACTTTGCATCTTCTGTTCAGAATATGCAAATCCAACGTGGTGCGGGTACTTCTACCAATGGTTCTGGTGCCTTCGGAGCTAGCCTCAACATGCAGACAGAAAACATCGGTATCAATCCTTTCTTTGGCATCGATCTCTCTGCAGGTTCTTACTATAGCCATAAGGAGACGCTGCGCTTTGGAACTGGACTCATCGGTGAGCACTGGGGTATTCAAGGTAGACTATCAAATATCGGATCTAAAGGATACCTCGACAGAGCTTCTACAAAACTGAATAGTTATTTCCTGCAAGGTGGATATTTCAGCGATAATACTATGGTTAAGTTTATCACATGGAATGGAACTGAACAAACTTATCACGCTTGGAACTATGCTTCTAAATATGAGCAGAGCCTCTATGGAAGAACATACAATAGTTGCGGTAAGTACAAAGATGAAAATGGTAAGACACAGTACTACAAAGACCAGAATGATAATTATCATCAACAGAATTATCAACTTATCTGGAACCAGATTCTCAACAACAACTGGAATTTCAGTACTGCACTACATTATACCAAAGGATTCGGATATTATGATGAGTATAAGAAGGGACAGGATCTAAGAGATTATGGTCTTTCTGATATCGAATATACGACAGACCTTACTCGCCAGAAAAAGATGGCAAACGATTTCTATGGTGCTGTAGCTTCCATCAACTATAACAACAATCATGATTTTTCTGCAACACTTGGTGGTGGATGGAACAAATATGATGGTGATCATTTCGGTATCGTGAAATGGGTAAAACAGACTGCTAAAACTTTCTACCCTAACTATGAATATTATCGCAACAATGCACTCAAAAGTGATTTCAATATTTATGGAAAGGCTCAGTGGGAGTTCGTCAAAAAACTAAATGCGTATATCGATTTGCAGTATCGACACGTTGGATATCGTCTGCAAGATCCTAAAGAGAATACATCTGCTGACAAGAGTGGCGTATATCATATCCATGATGACTTTGATTTCTTTAATCCTAAATTTGGATTGAATTATCAAATCGATAACCACAGCAAGACTTACTTCAGCTATGCTATCAGCCATAAAGAGCCTACCCGCAATGATTATAAGAACAATAAGGTGGAGCATCTTCAAGCTGAGGGGTTGCAAGACTTTGAATTAGGATATAAATATGAAAGTTCTGATTTCTCTGCTGGCATTAATCTATACCACATGTATTACAATCACCAATATGTGCTCACTGGTGCACTTAATGAAATTGGTGAGATGATTGCTAGTAACAGTAATTCCGGAAAGAGCTATCGTACTGGTGTTGAAATGGAAGCTGCATGGAAACCTGTCAATTGGTTCCGCTGGGATGTTAATGCAACATGGGCAAAGGCTATCAATAAGGACTGGACTATTACTGCTGATAAGTTAGATAAGGACGGTAACTTCATAACATACATTGACCCTAATGACAATAAGGTAAAGAAAGTAACAGAGACTGTAAATTTGGGAAATACACACACCACATTCTCTCCTGATTTCATCTTTAATAACATATTTACTTTCACCTACAAGGGATTCAACTTGAGTTTGCAAAGTCAATATATTGGCGAACAGTATCTCACAAACTCAGATTTCAAGAGTTATGTCACAACAGATGATGACAACAAAGAGGTAAACGTAGGAATGATGCTTGAGGGTTATTTCAATACAAACATTGATTTGAGCTACAACTTTGGTTTGAAAAAGTTAGGTATCAAGGATGCTAAGATTGGAGTTTCTCTATATAACATTTTCAATACAAAATATGACAACAACGGATGGGCAGATCCCCATTATAAGGTTGCAACAGACGGAAGCGTCACAGCATATACAGAAGGCGACCTTTATGAGGCTGGATTCGCTCCTTCTGCACCATTCAATTTTATGGCTCACCTGAGCTTAAACTTCTAATATGATAGAGTTTTTGACCAAAGATTGGTTAGATATACTTGGGACCATTATCGGTCTCATATACATCTATCAAGAATATAAGGCAAGTACTGCATTGTGGATCACTGGCATCATCATGCCAGTGGTCTATATGTTTATATACTATGATGCTGGATTGTATGCCGATCTTGGCATACAGGTATACTATGCCTTGGCGGCAATATACGGATATATAGCCTGGACTTTCTTCAAGGGGAAAAAAGAAGACGAAAAAAGCATGGAACGCCCTATTACTAGATTCCCAACAAAATACATCATCCCATCCTTATTGGTTTTTCTGATTCTGTGGGGAGGACTATATTGGATACTGGCCAACTTCACCAATTCCACAGTTCCAATATTAGATAGCTGGGGCAATGCACTAAGTGTCATTGGTATGTGGGCTTTAGCAAAAAAGTATATTGAACAATGGTGGATATGGATTGTAGTAGATCTAGAATTAGCAATATTATATGTATACAAAGATATCCCATTCACAGCATGCCTATATGCGATTTACGTAGTAATAGCCTTTGCAGGTTACAGAGAGTGGAATAGAAAAATGAAAGCAACTAAATCATAGAATATGCACAAACTTATTACAGAACTATCTGAATTCGATGCGATCGTACTGGCTAATGGTGAGTATCCTACTCATCATATTCCTTTATCACTATTGGGCCTATGCCATAACGTGGTGTGTTGTGATGGGGCTGGAGCAAAATATATTTCAAATGGCAAGATGCCTTTGGCTATCATTGGAGACGGTGACTCTCTACCATCAGAATTCAAAAAGAAACATCAGGAAATCTTTCATCATATTGCTGAACAAGAAGACAATGATCTGACAAAAGCAACACGCTTTATCATGTCTCAAACTCCAGCAAGATCGATTGCATATCTTGGAGCTACAGGCATGAGAGAAGACCATACTATTGCAAACATTTCATTGATGATGAGATACTACAAGGAATATCATCTCATGCCTGTCATGATAACCGACTATGGATGGTTTATCCCAACATCAGGGAAACAAGTATTTGAAACTTTCCCTAGACAACAGGTCAGCATCTTTAATTTTAGCTGTAAACACCTAAATAGCAAAGGACTGAGATGGAATAGTTATGCTTACCAACAGTTCTGGCAAGGCTCTCTAAATGAGGCTATCGACAAAACGATAGAAATGGATGGGGACGGAGAATACCTCATGTATTTCACTTTTGATGCCAAAAAGTAAACCTATAATTTATTTTTGTGTGGGAGCACAATGTTAAATAGTTACCAAAGTCACAAATTCATACAAAAAAGACACTTAAATAGTTGTGCAAACGATTGCCAAATATTATATTTGCAACAGAGTCAAGGCAAGACATCAAGCTAAGGCTCTTGGATTTAGAGAATAATTTTCGCATATATTTCTCTCTCTTTGAGAGGTCATTTGGTGGTTTCATTTGCCCGTGAGGGCCAATAAAAACTTGAGTTAATTTATTTTAGTAAGTATAATGTAAAATGCCGGATTCGTGAGAACCCGGCATTTTTGTGTTTAGCTAAAGCCTTGAAATATTATTTCTTCAATTTAAAAGAATTCTCTATACTTGATATTTCCTCAGCAAACTCTTTGTCCACCTTAAGACGTTTCTCCACAGCAGAACAACTATGAATAACGGTAGAATGGTCACGGTTACCAATCAATTTACCGATTCTACTTGCAGGCATACGAGTATACTTCTGAGAAAGATACATTGATACTTGACGAGCAACTACCAAATCACGCTTACGACTCTTACTATTTACAGACGATGCCGACACATCGAAGTGATTACATACAGAGCTAACAATGTCATCAACAGTCAGTGGTTTATTATCAATCTTTACAGCACGCTTGATACAACGTTCTGCAAGTTTAAGATTAATATCACCTCCATAGGTAATACTATATGCCAGCAATCCATTAATAACGCCCTGTAGATCTCTAACACTTCCATCTGCATTCTGCGCAATAAACTCTACGACATCATTAGGTATCTCAAGTCCATTCTTACGAATAAGTTCTTTCAAGATATCCACACAAAGTTGTGTATTAGGATTCTCCAACTCTGCTATCAATCCACAAGAGAATCTGGTAAGAAGACGATCAGGCATATCCTTCAAATCTACCGGAGGACGGTCACTGGCCAAAATTATTCGCTTACCATTCTTAAACAAATGATTAAAAATATGGAAAAAGGTATCAAGAGTCTTACCTTTACCCATCCATTCTTGGATATCATCCACGATCAACATATCAATCGTTTGATAGAATCCGATAAAATCATTTGTTTTATTATTGATTACAGCCTGTACAAATTGTACTTGAAACAATTTGGCACTAATATAGAGGACCCTCTTTTGTGGATACATTTGCTTAGTACGGTTACCGATTGCAGAAACAAGATGAGTTTTTCCACAACCAGAAGGACCATAAATAAACAATGGATTAAATTGCGTCGTATTGGGATGTTCTGCGATAGAATAACCAATAGAACGAGGCAACTTATTACTATCACCTTCTATATAATTATTAAAAGTAAGATGAGGATTTAAGTTTGGGTCCAATTCAGGAACGACTTGATCCAAAACCGTCGGTCCTTGATTTGCCTTTACTCTAGGATTCTCCCTAACAGCATCTGTAGGATCAGCTTCTATATCCTGAGAAATCTTATGTTCCTTATCTGTAACAATACGATAAGTAAGCCTCGTTTGTTCACCAAAGGTATTACGTAAAACCGTACTCAACAAATCTACAAAGTTCTGTTCCAAGTATTCGTACACAAACGGACTTGGAACTTGAACCAATAAAGTTCTCGATGTTTCATCAAACTTTTCGAAAACAATTGGTTTAAACCATGTATTATATTGTTGCTCTGAAACGTTCCCGCGAATGAGCGCAAGACTTTTGTCCCAAAGAGCTTTAGGACTAACTTCCATTCTATAAAATTATATATATATTGTATGTCTCCCGACTATGTATAGTCTAAAATGCAACTGCAAAATTATAAAAGTTTTCTTAAATGAGCAAATTCTACTTTTTATACATCTTCAAGCAAGAATACGTAACTTCCTAATAATAAAGCATTTAAAGGTTATTCTATATTTATGTAACAATTTTTTCAGTAGAGAAAATTGTAAGGTCTTGATATTAAAGAGAATAGGATATATTATTCCGACTATTAACGAGAAAGTGAAACATAACAAGAACACCTTCAAAAAGTCCATAAACACAATGTTTAAAGGCAACTTTTTGAAGGTGTGAAACAATTACAATCTTATTTAGATAGATTTTAAATTAAATATTATTTATCTTTTCTTCCGAATAGTGAGAAATGAACATATCGCTTTGGATGAGCTTTGAGGTCTACAACGAGCGAATCTGCATTTCGAACAGTAGAATTCAAATGATTATAAAGGCTTGGATCGTTCATCAACTTACCTAATGTTCCTTCTTTACTATTTAATTTTTCTGTAAATTCATGAGCACTTTCAAGGGTTGCATTAACCTTATTAAGAGTTTCCTGAACATCCAGAGATGCTAAATTAGAAGTGAAATGATTTGTATTATCGAGAACTTTATTAGCCTTTCCCACAATTCCAGGAATATCTTTATCAATCTGCAAAAGAATAGAATTCAACCTCTGGGTAGAAACTGTCAAGTTAGCCGTTGTATTTTGGATATTATGCAACGAAGACGCTATCGCAGGATCCGCAAGCAAGATATTTACACTTGTGAGAATAGAATCAAGTTTTGGCATCATATTCTCAATATAAGGAACAAGCGTTTTCAATTTCCCCAATGCGCCATTATTTACATCTCCGACGATTGTCTGTCCTGGTTCTATCCTCTGACGAGGGTTGTTTGCCAAAAGCAAATTAACTTGCTGATTTCCCATCATGTCGGTAACGATCTCAGCAGAACTTCCCAAAGGTATTCGCAAGTCTTTACTTATCCCCGCTACAACCTTGATAGGTTCATTCCGTCCATAATCATAAATAATGTCCTTGACACTTCCAACGCGGTATCCGTCTGCATAGATTGGAGTAGAAGGTGTAAGCCCATTTATATTTTTGAAAGTTATATAATAGGTATCATCAGACTGAAAAACGTTTAAGCCTTTCAGGAAATTGATTCCCAAAAAGAGAATTACAATTCCAACAACTGCAACCAAAGCTATTTTTACTTCTCTTGTAAAGTACTTCATTCTAATTATTTATTACGATTTGCTTTAAATTCACGTATTGCATCGTTTACATTACACTTCTTACCATCTTTGAACGCTATGATAAAAGACTCCGGGAATTTGCCCAGAAGTGTCTTACGAAGACGATATATTGCATTATAATCTGTAGAAGAGCCCAAGGTATATTTGTACAATCCTCCTTCTTGGTAAACTTCAAAATTATCTTCACCCTGGAAATGAGCATCTCCTTTACTCAGTTGTCTACTTGCTGCCAATATCTGTATTTTAAAGACTGGAGCCGAGACATCAGCAGTCTTCTTTGATGGCTGAGTAGTCGGTCTAACCTCTACTTCACTCTTCTTAACAGGCGCTACCGGTTTCTTATACTTCTCAGGAACAACCTGTGGCATTTCTACCTTATCGACCTTTTCTACCTTATAAGGAACAGCCAAATGAGAATCATACTTATTCTTGTATCTTACGAAAGCATTATAAAAGCCACGACTATACAAGTCGACAGCCTCATTAGAATTCAAGAACTCCTCTTCGTCTGGAGTAGAAATAAATCCCAATTCCATCAAACAACCTGGCATTGAGGTCAGTCGGAGAACTGCCAGATTATTCTGATGCGCCCCTCCGTTCTGCCGTCCCGTTGCACTTACGATTTCATCTTGTAAGAAGCGAGCCAATTCTGTACTTTGCTCACGATTCTTATCAGCAATGAATTCGAACATGATATCGCTTTCTGGCGAATTAGGATTAAATCCTTTATATGAAGTTTTATAATCTTTCTCAAGATAAATCACAGAATTCTCACGCTTTGCGATTTCCAGATTCATCTTTATTCCTTTATCACCCGTACGAGCTCCCATACCTAGAGTCCATGTCTGATAACCATGGGCATAACTACCAGAACCTATAGAATTGATATGTACAGAAACGAACAAATCTGCATTATTTTTATTTGCATAAGCAGCACGCTCACGTAGCTCAAGGAATTTATCCGTTGTACGGGTATAAAGAACATTTACATCAGGACACTTTCTCTCAATATATTTTCCGAAAGCCAATGCAAATTTCAGAGTCAAATCTTTCTCTTTGGATATCAAGCCTACAGCACCAGCATCATGCCCACCATGTCCTGCGTCAATAACCAAAGTAAATCGACGATTGGCAGCATAGTCAACTGTCGAAAATATGATCAGAGTTATTATAGTTAATAGGATACGTTTACCCATATGTGTTGTTTTAATTGCAAAATTAAAAATTTTAAGCAGAAAACTATGAAGATTCTATCAGTTTTTATCATTTATTAAATGAACTTCCACTCCTGCTCCCATACAATCAGCCCCCATAGGAGGGTTCAATTTGCTAATACTTAAGTCTATGTCTTTGATTTCTGGGAACATATCAAACAAGTGTGCTCCTATTCTTCCTGCAACATGTTCCAGTAAATTACTCGGTGTCTTCATCTCACTAGCAATGACTTCGTAAACCGACGCATAATTCAACGTATCTTCAACACAATCCGTATGCATCGCCTTCTCGATAGAATACTTTACCCGTAAGTTTATCAGATAATCATTGCCTGTTAAACGCTCCTGCGGCAACACGCCATGATAGGCATGAAACCGCAGTCCGTTTATCGTAATATAACTACTATCCAATTTCATCATCCGCAGCGACTTGCTCCACAATTGGTACAAATAAGACATCCCTCCTGATATACCAGAGTTTCATGTCCACATACAGGACACTTCTGTCCCTTAGCCTTTGTACCGTCAACGATATATTTCTTAAGAGCACGCTCTACACCATTCTTCCATGTATTGATACTCTCATCCTTCAACTGAAGAGAGCCTACCAATTTGATAACATGGTCAATAGGCATACGATAGCGCAGCACTCCGGAGATAAGTTTTGCATAATTCCAATATTCTGGATTGAATTTTTCACTTAATCCTTCTACCGTAGTTTTATATCCTCGCTTGTTCTCAAACTGGAAATCATAACGATGAGTACCATCTGGATTTGTTTGCTTGATAATCTTACCATGCGTTACACTCTTTGGCAACATAATACCCTCGTCATCATCCTGAAGACCAGTAAAGATTTCATAAGGATAACCATCCAGCAATCCAACAAAAGCGACCCATTTCTCTTTATTATTCTGGAAACGAACGACATCGCACAGAAGTTCTACAGGGCGTACCTCCGTTACTTGAGGATGAACACAAGGAGTTGTTTCCGTCTTATTCTCATTTGTCGCTGTCCCTTGTTCCTGCGCTACTTTCTTTTCCTTCTTTGATGCTGAGATCATAACGCCTGAACGAGAACCATCTCGATAGATTGTACATCCCTTGCATCCACTCTTCCAAGCCTCAACATATAGTTTATTAACTAATGCTTCATCTACATCATTCGGAAGGTTTACTGTAACTGAAATGCTATGATCTACCCACTTCTGGATTGCGCCTTGCATCTTAACCTTCATCAGCCAATCAACATCATTTGCCGTTGCCTTATAATATGGTGACTTGGCTACTAATTCGTCTATTTCCTCCTGACTATACTTTTTCTTGGTATCATAACCGTTGATCTGCATCCATGTCAGGAACTTGCGATGATAAACGATATATTCTTCAAAGCTATCGCCAACCTCATCTACAAAGTCTACATGTACATCAGTATCGTTAGGGTTAACCTTACGGCGACGTTTATAGACAGGCATAAATACAGGTTCGATACCAGATGTTGTCTGGGTCATCAGAGAAGTTGTACCTGTTGGAGCGATTGTCAGACAGGCAATATTACGACGACCATACTTCACCATATCGCGATAGAGTTCAGGATCTGCGTCCTTAATTCTCTGAACGAACGGATTCTTCTCCTCTCGCTTAGCATCATAGATTTCAAAGGCGCTTCTCTCCTGAGCCATTGTTACCGTAGAGCGATAAGCATTCAAAGCCAATGTTTTATGAACCTGGACAGAGAAATCGGTAGCTTCCTGAGTTCCATATCTCAATCCTAGGGCCGCAAGCATATCACCTTCTGCGGTAATGCCAACACCTGTACGGCGTCCCATACCACTCTTGCGCTTGATTTTCTCCCAAAGATGGAGTTCAGCCGCCTTGACTTCCATGTTCTGAGGATCCTTGTTTATTTTTTCAATAATCAAGTCAATCTTCTCCATTTCTAGATCAACGATATCATCCATGATACGCTGTGCGATCTGAACATGCTTCTTGAACTTATCAAAATCAAATCGTGCATTCTCTGTAAATGGCTGATCGACATAACTGTAAAGATTGATACTCAAAAGTCGACAGCTATCATAAGGACACAAAGGAATTTCTCCACATGGATTCGTACTAACAGTCTTGAAACCTAAGTCGGCATAGCAATCAGGAATACTTTCACGAATGATGGTATCCCAAAACAACACTCCTGGCTCTGCGCTCTTCCATGCATTATGCACAATCTTCTCCCAGAGTTTGCGGGCTGAGATTTCTTTCCTTACCTTAGGATTTGTACTATCTATCGGCCACTGCTGTACATAAGTTTTATCTTCTACTGCGGCCTGCATGAATTCATCCGTCAACTTTACACTTACATTGGCTCCTGTAACCTTACCTTCGGTCATCTTGGCATCGATAAAGGCCTCAGAATCAGGATGCTTGATACTTACAGATAGCATCAAGGCTCCACGACGGCCATCCTGTGCAACCTCACGAGTAGAATTGCTGTATCGCTCCATAAAAGGAACTAATCCTGTAGAGGTTAATGCAGAGTTGTTTACAGGACTACCTGCAGGACGGATATGGCTCAGGTCGTGACCTACTCCACCACGTCTCTTCATCAACTGCACTTGTTCCTCATCCACGCGCATGATTGCTCCATAACTATCGGCATCTCCATCCAGTCCTATCACAAAGCAATTACTTAGACTTGCTACTTGGTGCAGATTTCCGATACCTGTCATTGGACTTCCTGCCGGGATAATATATTTGAAATGATCTAAAAGATCGAAAACTTCCTGAGCACTTAAAGGATTGGGATATTTCTTCTCGATACGTGCAATCTCGTTTGCTATACGCCAATGCATCTCTAAAGGAGATTGTTCATAGATATTACCCAAACTATCCTTCATAGCATATTTATTGACCCAAACTCTTGCGGCCAATTCGTCACCTCCAAAATACTTCAAAGATGACTCAAATGCTTCTTCAAATGAGTATGTTTTAGTTTTTTCCATCTTTTGTTTGATATGCTTTTGTTTGCTTGCAAATATAGTCTTTTCTTTTCAGATAATGAAACTTTTTAGAGAATAAATCTGTTATATCGTGCATGAAAAATTTCTCTTTTAGAGAACTTTCATCCTAAAATGTTTTTTAAAGTTGAACAAAAACATCAACTTCCCCGTATCTCCCCATATTCATACTTATAATCGTTTCATCTGAATTTAGACAAAGAATTTGTTTTATTCAAATATATATTATATTTTTGCATATGAAAAGCAAAATAGATATGATGACTATTAAACAAAGAAAAAGTATTCGAAAATATTCACAACAAGCCGTCTCTGATGAACTATTATATAAACTTATCGAAGAGGCGGAACAGACACCGACAATGGGTAACCTACAACTCTACAGCGTCATCGTTACAAAAAGTAAGGAGGGCAAAGAGGCTTTAGCTCCTGCTCACTTCAATCAACCTATGATAACAGAGGCCCCTGTAGTGTTAACAATATGTGCTGATTTCAGACGTACGACAGTATGGGCTGAAAACAGGAAAGCTAATCCTGGCTATGATAACTTTTTAAGTTTCATGAATGCTGCTACTGATGCACTTCTTTACACCCAATCTTTCTGTAACCTTGCCGAAGAAGCTGGATTAGGAACTTGTTTCCTTGGAACAACAATATATATGCCTCAGATGATTATCAACACGCTCAAACTACCAAAACTTGTTTTCCCTGTTGCGACGATTACACTCGGTTGGCCTGACGAGAACCCGAAACAGAGCGACCGTCTTCCACTAAAGACGATTGTGCATCAGGAGCATTTCGATGATTATAACAGTAACAAGATCAATGAAGCATACGCATACAAAGAATCTTTGGAGGAGAATATTAACTTCGTGAAGATAAACCAAAAAGAAACGCTCGCTCAGATATTTACAGACATACGATATACTAAAAAAGATAATGAGGCGATGTCGGAGGGATTGATCAAGGCTCTACGAAACCAAGGATTTCTAGATTAATAGGTAGTGTAAGTTGAACTGTGTCAAGGCTATTGTCCTTTTTATATTAACCTCAGATGGGGGACACGATTTCTAATCGTGTTTTCCAGATGAGGAGCCTTCCTGGCAGCAAAGTTACATAATTTCAAATCTATCACCAAATTTTATAGCCAATTGTTGAGATATTAGTGCCCAGTTCGCAAGGGGCATAGTCCACTTCTCACTGATATTACGGTAGGCCAGATAAACGAGTTTCTCCAAGGCAGTATCTGATGGGAATACACCTTTATTCTTAGTGACCTTGCGTATCTGACGGTGGTAGCCTTCGACGGTGTTGGTCGTATATATAAGACGCCG
>NZ_AUFP01000021.1 GCF_000426565.1 Segatella albensis DSM 11370 = JCM 12258
CTCTATGCGTTGGGCTACGGAATGTGCATATCGCGATTGCAAGACTCTTCTGAATCTTGGCAGATGCCAGTCGATTCATTTCTCTGCACAGATTGCTAGTTTTACACTAACTTTGATGCAGTACAACATACTTTGTACAGTGAAGCGATTTGAATCGTATGAAACCATCGGTATGCTCTTTGTAGATGCTATGGATGAATCTCTAGAGCTGTCTGTAACGGACAAGATATGGGAACTCATACTGGATATCATTCTGGAAATAGCAGCATTGGTATCTGCTGATGCCAGCGAGTTGCTTAGCGCACTTATTGAAGATAATCCAAAGTTCCATAAATTGTATAAAATGCACAATTTAAATGTCGCTTAATGAATACATATTCACTTGCGAAACTTTAGATAGTAAAAATATCCCCTGACGGCCGTTCAATGGACGTGAAGACATCCACTTCCGAAGACCATTACGAAATGTACAAAGGACGTTTCGTCATCAACTGACATATCCATATTACCGTTCAGCTCCCATTCTCGATTAGTGTCAGTGCCTCCTCCGGCATCCGGTATAGGTCGCTGAATATTACCACAATCTTCCCTGCTGTCTCTCTGAGGCGGCAGGGAATTTTTGTTTATGGCAATATGGGATGACGGATGGATGCCCCTGCTGACGAGATAGTTCTGACGAAGTTGCTCTGTAACTTCCGTGCATAATTGAATGGTCTCCCCATCCCATGACACTGTGCCCTTGTGGATGCGTATTATCGCTTTTTCTTTCCAAAAATGTCAGAGTGAGTACCAGTAGTGAGTAAAAGCAAAGTCAGTTCTTGGTTGTTTTGTTTCCATGTCATCAACCAGTCAGATTCTATGTGCGCTTCCCATTCTCCATCATGATTACCATGCAGGATATGTGGCTTATATTTAGAAGGGAGGCATCCGTTTTCTACTAAGATTTCAATAGCTTTGTGAATCAAACTTATATCATAGCCTCTTTTTTGACAAAGCTTTAGGGCTTTGTCAAACTGATGAGTTGTATAAAGTTGGTATTTCATCACTTTAATACTGTATCGAACAATTCATCAACAGAATTCCATTTAGTGACTCTACCTGCTTTTACATCCTCATGAGCAAGATCCAAATCTGATTTTTGGGGTGTGACGACAGAGATGCTCCCTACACCACGAAGCATCTTTATAGCATTCTTAATCTTGTTCAGCATCGTAGTGTCGTCGATAGTAACGATCAACTTTGGCGAGGATATCGTATTAGAAGAAGTACTCATATCGCTTACTTTTTCTGCAAATGTAATTCAAATTATCGATACCGCCAAATATTCATTGGAATATTTTTCATTTAAGACTTTCTTTTCGTGTTTTAAGTTACCCAAGGGGCTAAGTTTTGATTCCGAATCACAGTAAAGCTCATTTTGTTCTTTCGTCTGGTGACAAAGAAGAGATGCGTAACTTCCCATACGCTCTAGATAGAGCAAAAAGGTCGACATTTTTTCGTTAACAATTCTGGTGATAAGGTTTAAAGGGTGTAAATTTCTTTATCTTGATTACCAATTTTCATTTTCATTACCTGCTAATCCATTCTTCAAGCATTCCTCGATCTTATCCATCACAACATTAGAATATGCGTGGGACAAGTTTATCTTACGAAGAGTTTGAATTCTTTTACGCTACCAGGAGCACCTTGTTCTGCTCTTGGCAGATATTCGAAGGCTGACACGGTTACTTCTTTGCCCATATCTACGATACAGAGGTGTGGGAATGTGGCTCCTTTTTCTGTCTGCCAATAGGTACTTTCTTGAAGGTCAAACATCTTGTCGAGTGTCGAGTTGCCTTTCTCGCTGTCTGCATAATATGCTACCCAGTTGTTGCGGTCGATTCGGGTACCTTGGGCATCCTGTAGGTAGACTTCAGCGATGGCGATCTGTGGATCTCCGCTCTGACTGCTCTCACATTCGATAGCAAAATAACGGCCTTTCACCGGTGTATCCAACTTGAGGGTTTGCCAGCCGTTTCCGGCTTTCAGTTCTCCTTTCAGCACTGGTGTTGCTGAGTTCAAATCTATGCGGTGTCCTGGGTCGTTATGTTTGTTGCTCTTTTCGAGATTCAACTTATCGAGTTCGGGCTTGTTTTGACAGAAGGCTGTTGCCTCGCCCTTGGGACCTACAACATCCAATACGATGACTTCATTCTTGCCTTTCTTCAACCAGCATCCTGGCAAATATAGGGTTTGCTGAGGACCGATTCCCCAGAAGCGACCGATGGCGTGTCCGTTGACATAAACCTGTCCTTTACCGAAGGCTTCCATATTAATAAAGGTGTCGCCAACTTTGTTCATGTTGAAATATCCGCGATAGTAGCCTGCTGTTGTCTTCAGACTCGCCTTTTTGTTTTGTGGTGCTGCAAAGGTCTGTGCCGCCGTACCGTAATCATCCGGGATGGTCTGATTCGTCCATTTCGTTGGCGTCAGGGCGATATCGCTGGTTTCATCGGATGTGGAGATCGTAACATTACCGATGATACCTTTATAGTCTTTGATGGCTCGTCCGAAATTGATTCGTCCCATGCCTTCCACGATAATAGTGAGCTTGCTTCCTTCGGTGATAGGTGGCAATTCCAAGTTTTTTTCATTCTTCACGCGGTCGATCTTGCCGATATATTTGTCGTTGATGAAGACTTGTGCGAAATCATGGAACTCTCCTATTAGGGTTGATGGGCTTTGGACTACCGGAAGTGGGGCTGTATAGACCATCGTACCCCACCCCATATTCATATCCTCGAAACATAATGGTTGATGGCTTTCTTTCTGTGTAGATACTCCTGATAGCAACGGACGATATTCGGTCAGTTTGAACTTCGGGATGCTTACGAGAGGCTTCGGGGCTTTAGGGATAGCAGGAAGTTTCTTACCGTCATTATATTTGGCCATGGTCTTCTGAAGTTCATAATACTTTGGGGTTGCCTGACCATACTCGTTGATAGGTGCATCATAATCGTAAGAGGTGACATCGGGTTGGAATCCCGGAGAGTTGGCTCCTGCCCAATGACCGAAGCTGGTTCCTCCATGTGTCATATAGAGTGAGAAGCTGATGCCTTTGCTGAGCATCTCGTCGATGCCTTCTACCATATCTTTGGCGGGACGTGTCTCATGTCGTGCACCCCACTTGTCAAACCATCCGCTCCAGAACTCTGAGCACATCTTGGGGGCATGTGGACGAACCTCTCCGAGACGCTTAAACTGGTTGTCGATATTGGCGCCGGTACCGAAATTCATCGTCCATGTAAGATCGTCAAGACCGTTGTTGAGGAAATTGGATGACCAGTCGCATTGGAAGAGGGTCACTTTGTCGAAACCGCTTTGCCTTACGATGTCCCGGATAGCGCTCACGTATGGTTTGTCCTTACCGTATGATCCGTATTCGTTTTCTACCTGTACCATGATGATAGGACCACCATTCTGGATAGTAAGAGGGGCGAGTTGCTCTCCTACTTTCTTTTCGAAGATCTTGACGCGTTCCATGAAATAAGGATCTTGTTCGCGCAGACGGATGTCTTTTTTCTTCAGGAGCCACCATGGTAATCCGCCCATTTCCCACTCTGCACAGACGTATGGACCAGGTCGAACAATTACGTACATGCCGTTTTTCTGACAGAGGCGGCAGAATTCCGCTACATCATTATTACCGGTAAAATCAAACTTGCCCTCCTGTTGTTCGTGGATATTCCAGAATACGTAAAGGCAAACGGTATTCATGCCTAATGCTTTGCACATCTTGATGCGATGTTCCCAATAGGCACGTGGTATGCGGGGGTAATGTAACTCGGCTGCCTTCACGATAAAGGGCTTGCCATTCAAAAGGAAGGTCTTATTACCTGTGGTGAAGGTACCTCCCTTCTTCGCTGCCAACATATCGGCTGGGGTTAATGCCAACAACGAGGCTAATGCCAATGTCTGAATTGTTGCTGATATTTTCATTTTTAAAAGTTTTTCTTTTGCAAGTTTACGACTCTTGTCTTTAGAGAGGATAACGCTCATGAAGGAAGAGTTTTTTTAACTCAAACTATTATTTCTGCACAAAAGTGGTAACACTCCTTGGTGCCAACAGGATATCGTCTGTACAGGGTTCCAAAGGCAACAGGTTTTCTGCTGACCTGTCACTTGTGCGATATGGGGTCCAGATGATATCTTTTTCACCTTGAACCGTGAAATTCACAGGTTTGATATCTTCCGAATAGTTGATTGCTACAACGACCCATTTGCCGTCTGTATTTCTATAGGCTGAGCACATCACTCCTTTGGGATCATTATAACCTTCTGGGATGTTTTTTCCTTCTGGAGAAGTCGTGGAAATATCGTAACGCTGGGCTCCGGGACGAATAAAACGTGAATAGTTGCCCATCGTCCACAGGAGTTTGGAATCTACTGCCCATCCACTCTTCCATCCATCATTGCTGTATATTCGTAAGAGACCGTCGCGGTAATCGCCACCGGCTGCACGCCACCAGCTCCAACTTTCGGCATTGGCATATACCAAGTCGTGATGGATGATACGAGCAACATACAAGGCTGTCTTCATCGAGTAGTCGTAACCATTTCCGCCACCGATTTCCTCATCATTGCTCATGATACAAATCTCTGTTTGCCAGAACTTGATACCTTTCTGCTTGCAGGCCTCGCGTACTTGCATACGAGCTTCACGCATATAAGGGATTGGTGTATTGGTCCAATAGCTATGGGCCCCGATCAATGGAAGCACGGTCTTCTGATTGCCTATATAGGTTTGGGTACTGTCCTTGGTGAAGAAGGCTTTGATTTCGTAACCGCGTTGCCAATCTGTATGATGGGTTCCCAATAGACAGCGATAGTCGGACGATTCGTTCATCAATATCTTGGTATTGACTTTTCTTTTCAACAGTTCCTTGTTTAATTCACGAACCACATGCGCTATCTCTCTATTTGTTGCCGGACTGCCTTCTTGCTTTGGCCCTAACCAGTTCCAATGGCCGTCTGGTTCGTTGACTGGACTTATATAGTCGATATGGATTCCGTCATGTTCTTCTATACCTTTCAAACTTGTTGCCATGAAGCGGGCAAAATCGTCGTAGCAGTTGTCTTTCAGGTTGATGGTTCCGTCTCGCCCTGTATTGGTTGCTAATCCGTTTTTGGTGAAATATACTGGGGCTGAGTTGCAGAAGGCCAGTAGATAAGGGACACCACGTTGTTTGGCCAACTTCAGGAAACGGCGTTGTCCTTCTTGTTTGTTCCAATCATACGTGCCATCTGCTTTCAGGAAACATTGGGTACGTGTTCCTCTCTGTATCTGCGAAGTCTCCCCCTGTTCCTCACTTCCCGCACCTAAGTTGAACCGCCAGAGTGAAAGTCCGATTCCCTTTGGTTTGCCTTGTGCATCCGTATCTAAAGAGAACAACCAGTCTGCGATTTGTTCTTGTTGTTTTTGAGGCCACAAGCCCAGGAATTGCATACTCCACGCATCACTTGCACCGAAATGCTGGATATGTTGCTCCGGTGAATTTGGTTGTATCGTATAATGTGTTACCGGTGTAGCAGCTTTCGAGTACAGACTCGAAGCTATCAATGCTGTAAAAATTCTTATCTTTATATATTTGTTATTCATAGAAATATATGAAATTTTATTTTACGATAAATTTCTTGCCATTTTGGATATATACACCTTTATGAAGGGTATTTATATCTTGTACTTTCGTATTTACCAATTGTCCGTTAATATTATAGATACGTGCGTCTTTTACAGAAGACTCCGTCTTTACATTGGCAATACCGCTGGTAATGGTGTCTTCGAAATCTACGACAAATGTGTTTACCGACTTAGCTGGAATCATGATACGGTTACCCAGAGCATAGGTGCCCACGATATTCTTCAGATTCTCTGTAGCTGAGGTGCGATACAAATGGATGTCCTTAGCATTACTTTGACCGTTTACATTGATCTTTACACCTGTAGCTGAGCCCATATTCACATATACGATGACCAATCGCTTGCCATCTGGTGATAGATAAGCCGACCCCATTAACTTGTTGAGACTCTCTGCTTGATCGGTTGCATGATCGACACGCTGATATCCCGGACGTATAAAACGGCTGAAGTTGCCTAAGACCCACAGATTTTCATTGTCTGATATGGTACCTCCTTGCTTGATATCACCATAGCTTTCATGGTCATTGTCACCTTTCGCATTCATTCTCAATAAATAGAAGCGATTCTTCTGCCCCCATTTTTCCTGAGCAAATGTCGTCCAATAACTCCAAGAGGCCATGTTGCCAAAGGTTAGGTCGCAATGAATCAGTTTACCCATATACAATGCGATGTCGCTATAACTTGCTGCATCATAACTTGAAGGGAATCCTGCTGTCGTGGATGGTTCTTTGTCGAGCATACTCCATTCTGTTTGATAAACGTCCAGACCATATTCCTCTGCCTTCTTTGTCACAGCCTCACGTACATTCTTCAGGTCTTCGTTGGTACCAAAAGTCCAATAGCTATGTCCTGCAACAGCCTTCTGAAGGTGCTCGAGATTACCGATATAGGTCTGTACATGTTCTGCATTAAAGAATGCTTCTATTTGGTTGTTAGCTCTTTTTTCCGTGCCATCCATATAGAGAGCCTTCCACTGGCATGCCTCCGGCAACAGAATCTTAGCAGAAATTCCTTGCTTTGTGATAGAAGTATTCAGTTCGCGTGCCAATTTTGCGATACTCTCATTGCTCCAAGGTGAACCTTCCTGTCCACTTGTCCAGTCATACTGAGGTTCATTTACTGGATCTATCATCGTTATGTTATAGCCTTCATCTATAAAGTGCTTGGCTGTTGTCGTCAGGAAGTCTGCGAAATCTCCGAAACGGTTATCGTTAAGATTGCAGTCTTTCTCACCGGCATTGGTATATGCCTTTCCATTCTTGGTAAAATGTACAGGAGCAGAGTTTGAGAAGAGTAAGAAATGATCTACGCCATATTGTTTGGCTTGTTGCATAAAATACTGTTTTCCGGCAGACTTGGTCCAATCATAAGAGCCCTTGGCATCCAGATAGCAATAGCCACGTCGCGTTTCATCCTCTATACCACTATTAGCACCTTGCTCTGCAGAACCGGCTCCAAGGTTGACGCGCCACATGGACAAGCCGATACCTTCAGGATTACCATTCGCATCAAAGCTTTGACTAAAAAGCCATTTGGCTGACTTTTCCTTTTCGGAAGTACTGAAATATTTTCCTACGAAATCTGCTGTCCAGCAATCGCTTGCACCAAAGTCAACAATTGTCTGATAGGATTTGCTGGGATTGATGGTCACATTATATGTTGACTGAGCTTGGACATTGCCTGCCATCAACATACTTGAGAGAAGACCGAAGAGTATATTTTTTCTCATTGTTTCACAGATTTTATTCTTTGTAAGAAAAGGGACAGGACTAAAGTCGGTCCTGTCCCGTGGATATTTTTACTGATAGCCTACGTTCTGCTTGATAGTACCATTAGACATGGTTATCTCAGAATTTGGAATAGCAAAGAGAAGATCACGAGGGGCTTGGAAGTTGATACCCTTGTTACTGTTCTCCTGCTGGTTGGTTGTCTCGTATGGGTCGGTTGACTCTTGTGTGTTATACTTCACGAATGTTCCGTTTGGTCCCATCAGATGTTCCATCATGGTCTTGCCATCATCCATCTTCCAACGACGGATATCATCGAGGCGGGTGCCTTCGAGGGCTAACTCTAATCTGCGTTCTGTACGGATGGCATCGCGCAATGTTTTCCCGGTAGAGGTGACACTACTCAATCCTACACGATGACGAACTTCATTCAAAGCCCATTGGGCCTCTGTGTCCTTATTGAGTGCATTCTCTACCTCGGCATACATCAACAATACTTCTGCATAACGAAGCAAACGGATGTTCAATGAGTTGTGAGCAGCATCGTATGGACTTGGACGTTTGGCTACTGGGATATAGAGTTTCATGTTGCAACGGCCTGACTTATGCTTGCTGGCTGAGATAGGATAAGGATTATCCTCATTCCATGTATCGTCACCAGGAACTGCTGTCTGACCATCGTGGAGAATGGTATATTTCAAGCGAACGGCATCACCAGCCTTGATGAAAGCATTCTCCAAATCACTGGTAGGAAGACCCCATGACCAACCAGAGTCATCACGAGAACCTACTACTACTGAATAACGCTCACCGAGACTGTACTGTGTATCGTTGCTGGTCTGTATCTCAAAGAGACTCTCCTCGCCATTGTTATAATCGAGATTCCAAACCTTGCTGAAATCATCCATCAACTTATACTCTGGTGTACCATTTGCGTATGCTCCTCTACAGGTGAGTTCTTGCAAAAGTGGCTCAGCCTCCTGATACTTGCCTTGATAGAGATAAGCCTTTGCCAAGAAACCCTTGGCAGCACCACTGGTAGCTCGTCCCATGTCGGCATCACTATACTCTGACTTCTTTGGAAGGTCGGCAATAGCATCCTTGAAATCCTGCTCTATCTGGGCGTATGTTTCTTCTGTTGTAGCACGGGTGATACCTTGTACCTCTGAAGGCATCTTCAATGACAGAGTAAGTGGCACGCCACCAAAGTTCTTTACCAAATCAAAATAGTAGAAACCACGGAGGAACTTAGCCTCAGCAATCAAGCGCTTCTGATATTTCTCATCGTTGAAAGTAACCTGAGGAATCTTATTGATGGCGATATTACACTGGGTGATTCCTTTATAACGATACTGCCAGAAGTTTTGGCAGGCATTACCGAGATCTATCGTATTACCGGTAAACTGTGCTGCTGGTCGATAATCTCCTGGATCTTGGGTTGTATTTCCCATCCATTCGTCATCGGTAACCATGTTACACATATTGTAGAATTTATAAATCTGCCACCAGTCACGACCATCAAGGAAGTTATAGCAACCGGTAATCTGCTTTGCACATTCCTCCTCTGTCGTGAAATAGTTTGCCATGTCTTGTTGACCACGAATAGGCTCGTCTAAGAAATCGGAACATGATGTCATGCCCATTGTCAAGGCAGAAGCCAAGGTCAAACCTATGATATATTTTTTCATAATCTTATTCTTTATTTAGATGATGATAGCTATTATATATAATAATGTGTATACTCGATTAGAAACTTAAGTTCAAACCGAAGAGGACGGTACGTGGGTTAGGATAACCGTTATAGTCGATACCTGCCTCTGTTACGCTTCTACCCATAGATGCTGTCTCTGGATCTGCACCGGAATATTTGGTGATGGTAAAGAGGTTCTGTGCTGATACTGAGAGGCGCAGAGACATCTTATTGTTAAACCATTTCTTAGGCATGGTGTAACCGATCTGGAGCAACTTGCAACGGAAGTAAGAGCCATCTTCTACAAAGAAATCACTTACTCGCTTGTAGTTCATGTTGGAGTCGTTGACAGAAAGACGAGGAAATTCTGCGCCTGTATTGTCTGCTCGCCATGTTTTATTGTATGTACCAGCATACACATTCTGGCCATCAGTACCTGCATAGCGACCCTTGTTGAGGTTGAACACATCATTACCTATTGTGCCATAGAAGTTAGCGATCAAGTCGAATCCTCTCCAAGCTGCATTGAGGTTGAAACCGATCATAAGGTCTGGGAATGGATTACCGATATGAGTCTTATCGTTGGCATCGATCACACCATCATGGTTCAAGTCAACGAAACGGAGATCACCAGGTTGTGCATTTGCCTGAAGTGGCTTTCCATGCTCATTGGTATATGATTTCACCTCAGTTTCATTTTGGAAGATTCCGTCTGTTACATAACCATAGAATTGACTCAAAGACTCGCCCTCTGCATTGCGGACGATATAATCTCCACTGAAACCACCTGTCCAGATATAGTCACCATTCAGTTTTATGGCTTTATTCTTTACCTGTGAGAGGTTCAAACCGACACCGTAGGTAAAGTCTTGGATCTGGTCATTCCAGTTGATGCCCAATTCCCAACCTGTTGCTTTCATCTTACCGACATTCTCCCACATCTGACCGTTCCACATCGGGTAACCCAAGATCAGAAGGTTGTCTTTCTTCATCAACATGTCATGTGATGTCTTCTGGAAGTAATCGGCTGTAACCTTCAAACGACTCTGGAGCACAGCGAGGTCAAGACCTACGTTCCAGTCTTCCACGGTTTCCCACTTCAGGTTGCTATTACCGATACCACTTACGGTAGAACCTACCACACGATTGGCTGCTGAGCCAAAGACATAGTCTGTTGTACCGATAGAACTTAGATATGCTGAGTTGTCGATATTCTGATTACCTACTTTACCCCAACCTGCACGAATCTTGATATCATCAAAAACTTTCTGATTCTTCATAAACTCTTCGCCTGTCAAGCGCCACGCACCTGATATAGAAGGGAATGTAGCCCACTTGTTGTCCTTTGAGAACTTTGAAGAGCCATCGATACGTACAGCTGCTGTCAGATAATACTTCTCATTGTAGTTGTACATCACACGACCCAGGTAAGATATCAACGAAGTGAAACTATCTGTACCTGATGCTGCAGGGTTCTTGGTACCGGAACTTGGATAACGCAAGGTTGCGTCATTGTTCGGGATGTTCTCGGAATAAGCCTGAGCCCAATAATCTTGGAAGCGCTCCATAGTATAACCACCCATCAAGTTCAAGTTGTGCTTCTTGTTGATGGTGGTCATATAGTTGACGGTATTGGTCCAGTTCCAATCTACCCAGTTCTCCATCTTACGGGTAGCATTATTGTTCTGGTTCTGCTCCAAGTTGTCTATAAAGAAGTTGACATTGAAATTGTCGGTTCTGCGGAAACGGGCATTCAGACCAAACTGTGACTTGATGGTCAAGCCCTTGATAGGATTCAAACTGAGATATGGGGTAGCCAACAAGCCATACTCACTGGCACCGGAATCCATACGGGCCATAGAGGCTACCGGGTTCCACTCTTGATTGTTATGAGAACGTGCATAGTTGCTGTATGGATTACTTGTCCACTCGCTCTTGTCGAGCATGACCGGAGTTGTAGGATCCATAGACATGATAGCGCCCATCAATCCAGGGGTATCATCCCATTGCTCATAACGAGGGGTGAAATCAATACCGGCCTTCACTATCTTATTGAAGAGATACTCTGTAGAGAAACGGGCTGAAAGTTTCTGCCACTGACCTACCTTATACTGGGAATCTTGTTTATAGTAACCAATGCTACCAGAATAGATAAGTTTGTCAGTACCACCGGAGAAAGCGAGGTCATAGTTCTGCTGTACGGCAATGTCGTTGATACATTCGTTCCACCAGTCGGTATAGACATCGGTACTTCCCTTGAAAGGAGATACGTTGCCGTCATTTGTATAACGGGCATCAAACACTTGTTTGTATTCCTGTGAGTCTGCCATCTTCTGCTTCTTCAAGGTCTGAAGACCTACCGTTGCTGTAACATTAAACTTGGCCTCTCCCTTCTTGCCTTTCTTTGTAGTAATCAAGACAACACCATTTGAAGCACGAGTACCGTAAATTGCAGAAGCTGAAGCATCCTTCAAGACCTGCATACTCTCGATATCGTTTTGGTTGAGGAAATTAATATTGGTTCCTACTGGCATACCATCTACCACGTAGAGAGGGTCGGAACCATTCACCGTGGTGACACCACGAATGATAACACGAGGAGAAGAACCTGGACCTCCGGCACCACTGATCTGTACACCGTTGACCTGTCCCTGAAGGGCATTCATCACGTTACCCGTAGAGAGTTTTTCCAACTTCTCTCCCTTGATTGCAGAGATGGAACTGGTTAGGTCGCCTTTCTTCACCTGACCATAACCGATGACAACGACTTCGTTCAAGTCATTGGCATCATCCTTTAGGGTGAAATTAATTTGAGAACGGTCGCCTATCTTTACCGACTGATTTGCCATACCTACGTAAGACACTTCGAGGATAGCATTCTTGTCGGCATTGATGACGTATTTACCATCCATGTCTGTCACAGCACCATTACTTGTACCCTTCACTTTTACGAATGCACCAATAATAGGCTCGTTGTTACTATCCACGACAGTACCTGTGACCTTGACGCTCTGTGCATTTATCGTCAAAGCAAAACTCGTAGCCATGGCAGCTAGAATATATTTCTTATTCATAATGATTCTTATCTAAAATATGATTGATTTATTTGTACTATTCTCTCTTTATTTTGCCTTCACGAGGATAATACGTGAGCGCAATAAAGCATAATCGAACTCAAAACGATATGTACCTGTCACCGGAGCCTTCACACTCTTCATGTTTTCTCCACCATTCTTCACGTTCTTCTCATTGTTATCAGAACCATCGAAACGCCAGTATGGCTCAGGCCACCAACCCCACCAGTGTGTCTGACTGATGGTAAATGATACTTCATCACCAGCCTTGAGGTCGAATTCACGATAGAGTAGATATGGATTGGTCTTGCTTTGGTTCAAGATAAAGGCATCGTTATTTTGATTGGTCGTCCAGTTTGGAGTACTTGGAAGACCGCTACCAGCCAAACAAATCTGAGCAGGTTGATCACCGGAACCATCATTGAAGTTGATTGTCGTTGTACCATTAAGCGTCATCTTAACGGTTGTAGGAGTATAACGCTTTACGTTATAGTCACCGCTTATCGTATTGAAAGTAATCTCGTAATAGCCGACCTCATCAAGGATGATTTCCTTAGCCTCAGTAGGATTGCTTGTCAAGAGTCCGGTATTCTCATCGACACCGAAACATATAGGATTGAAGTCGGTCATCTGAGGGATGAAACGGATACCTGTACCAGCCTTCTGATTATAATAATGTGCTGTATATTGATATTTACCTGTATGTTCTATCAACATAGGCACACCATAGAGGTCGCTTGTGAGAGCTGCTGCATCCGAAACATCTGCCAAATACATCTTTTCAAAATCTGGCAACTCACTTACTTTAATAACGCTTGTAGTAGATGTCATGTTTTTCATTCCATCATACACTCGCAAAGTCATCACATAAGAAGCCTCCTTAGCAGGTACATCGTACTGTTTTTTCAATGCGTACTCCTTCACGCCATTCAACAATACTGAATCCTTGATATTCAAACCAGGAATATCGACCACGATGCTCTGGAGCTTCTTGTTGTCAGAAACCGAAGCATTAAGGGTAAGCTTAGGATTCTGCAAGAGGACTGTCAACTCTGAAGAGGGAGCTGATGTAAATGTAGGGAAAGTGAAGTCACCATCACCTTTTACGGTAAGGGTAGCAGAAGTTGTATTGCCTACAACATCCTCTACAGTCACTTCCAAAGGGAAGTTACTATCATCAGTCCAATCATTGGCAGGCGTATAAGCGTAGTCAAGATTGTATTCATGGAGTAAACTATCTCCATAAATTTCCAATAAGTTGATAGTTTTGTCGAGGAGCATACCCTCATTTTTCAAACGAATAGATTTGATACCATCTGCGTCCTTTACAGTACCTGTGATATTAAAACTACGTCCGGGTTCTGCATGAATCTGATCGGTAGTTAGTGCAATCGTTGGTGCCTGACCATCCACAGTTGGGAAATCATCGTCACTGCTGCAAGATTGGAATGTCATTCCAATCAAAGCGACAAAAGCCCATAAAAGGGGCTGTTTTAGATTTAAAATGTTAATTGTCATAAGACGTTGTTTAGGTTAGATTATATAATACTTATTTTTTACTGTGTTTTCCTTACTTACTTTCTTTATTTCACCTTATTATATAGGAACAATCCTATTATCTTGAAGATTTAGACGCAGTATGCCTTAATTGCAAAAATACAATATATTTCTTTTACTTTTCGGGCACAAATATACTGAAAATTTATGATTTTGATAGATATTTTTCGTGCAATGAGCATACACAAATCATGCAACGACCGTTTTTTATCCTTTTTCTCCACTACTGTACATGTTTCCATTCTTTCTTTTTTGAGGAATTTTAATAAGGTGTGCTAAATCCTTCAAAAATCACAGGAATCGACCTCTAAGAGATTTTGGGGGGAATGAAGTTAACTGCATCGCCTTACGAAGTTAACTTCATCGGTTTACAAAGTTAACTGCATAAGCTAACACGAATAGGTATGTAACCTTGCACAGTTAACTGCATAAGGCTACAATTCTTGTATTATCGAGGGTTAAACAAATAACAAATTCACAGTAACCTGATAATCAAGCAATTACAATTCGACCACAATTTTATATTCGTAATCGCCCTATTTCCAATTCTGAATTTGCGAATTATGAGCATCTTTTTGCAGTTGGACATTAAGAAACAAAAATATCTGTTAACGTTCGCAGGATTCAACTTACGGGGGGGTACCATTCTCTTCTATATAGACTGGTATTTCTTTAGGTTCTCCTCCATTTTCGTTCTTATCTCTTTGCGATACCACTCCGGTGACAACACTTCGATGTCGGGAAGAAATGAAAAAATCTGTTGTGTCAACTCTCTCGTTGGTTTCACACATATTGATATCGTGTTAGGTTCTTCACAGATTTTCTGGGAATGATGCAATGGTTTGGAGACGACATACGGGAAACGTTGTGGCGAGAAGCGAAGTACGATTTCCTCCGTCGGCACCTCTTCGTATGGAACAGAGACTCCGATCACATCATCGAAATAGGTTTCAAAATTGATTTTCTCATTCTTGATAAATGATATGTCTGATTTCTCAAACGAGACAATGCGGTCTAATGCATAGTTTTCGATCTTGTCATTCTCTGAATTCAACCCAAAAAGAAACCATCTGCCATTGTATTGTTTGACATAGTATGGATGTACGACACAAGCACGTGCCTCTTTACCAAAAGAATGATAAATAATTTCGAGTACCTGATGATTGATCGTGGCATCGATGATACCAGAAAGATGCTCCGCTCCTTTAAGCATATCATTCTGCGCAAAGGATATCAGTTTCTCTGAGTTGGGTTTGACGCCAAAACGTATCTCCAAACTGGAAATAACTTCCTCCAACCATGCGTTGGCAGGGAGTCCACGATAACGTCCCAGCATATCGATAGTGGCGCGAAGATTCTTCAACTCTTCCGGTGACATCTCATTATCAAAGAGACTGAAAGACGGATCTGTATAAACATAATAGGCTTTATTACCTTCATAACGTACGGCCTTAATAGGTGCATCATACGGATCGAGTTTCATATTGGAAATATCTTCCCGAATTTGACGCAAACTGATATTATACCCCAGTTTATCACTAACATAATCTACCAGTTGTTCAATATTATATCGTTTGTTATGAAAACAATAATCAAGTAACTGATAACGCATAAAGGCGTTCTTGTTTATAGGCATGGTCTCTCTTTTTTATCGTTAAAGTATCAACACTCCATATCAGGAGTGTGCTATTAGATTACTAAATGACAAAGGTAACAAAAATTGTCGGGATACTTTTCTTTCTCAATTAAAAAAAAATACGAACGGGCATTTATCAACAGAAAGATTCACGATACGAAATAATTCTGTAACTTTGCACACGATAATCCTTATGATTATCATGATTCCATAAAGGAGAGAAAGATATGTGTAAACAATTAGAACTATTTCCTGAAGAAAAGCAACAGGAAGATAAGGACCGGAAAGAGGCTGAGACAATCGACCTGAACCCTCTGTTTGAGCGACTTGCCAAAAGTAAGTTCCGTAGTTCGTTCTATCTCAATGCTAAGGATAAAGAGTATATACATTCTAAAGGTTGGGAGAAGATAGAAGAAGGTACTCGCAAAACCATCGCAACCCGACTGGCTCCCGAATGCATCCCGAACGATGGCAAGCAGACTCCAATGCGCCACGGCATCTTTCCTCCTTTCATCGCGCAACATGCTACGGGATGCTGTTGCCGCGGTTGTCTGGAAAAATGGCATGGCATACCTAAAGGGCGGCAACTCACAATGAAAGAGCAGGCATACATTACTCATGTCATCATGGAGTGGCTGCACAGAAACGTTCAATAGTTTTACGTTCTTTTCTTGATTCTCTGTCTGTCTTCGCAGGTCACGATAAGAGGGACTTGTTCTATCGTAACACAACTTGTATCCAGTCCTAAAGCCTTTTCATCTCCAACACCGATATGTTTCAATATGGAGAAGAGGTTCAAGATTATATTATCTATGCTGCTGACTTTTGCTGATGGATAATAGATGCGATGAATGACGATAAATCGGAAATCGCCCGCTATATGATGTTTCTGTAATGAACGATATCCACTTTTGAGGTCGATTTAGCCATAAAGCTATAAATTTCATTGACCGCACAAAAGTAAACTTAATCATGGAATAATAAATAATTTATGGATATAAATTAAGGTTTATTGGCTTTTAAGATATGCATATCAGCAAAAATATCCCTAAAGATTTGCGGATGCAACTATTTTTAACTACATTTGCAGCTAAAAGAATCATGCACAAGCCTCATCCTACAACATCATCGAAAGGTATCAAGGTTATTGACATGACACTTTAATTAATTATTTTCAGGATGGAAGAAATCGAATATCATCACTCATTCCCTATTCAGTTGAGATTTACTGATGCCGATCAGTTCGGACATATTAACAATACGGCATATTTCCAATATTATGATACTGCAAAAATTGATTATATCCGGAAGGTGTGTGGTATACCGGATGGTAAATATGCGATCTTTGCCGTACACGTGGAGGCTGACTTCCGTGCGCAGGTGTTCAGCACCGACCATGTAGCTGTGGAGACGGCTATCGTCGAGGTTGGAAAAAAGAGTTTCACCCTACTCCAAAGGCTCATAGACATCAAAACGCACGAGATAAAATGTGTGGGAAAGACCATCATGGTAGCTTTCGATTTGGAAAAGAACTCTTCGATACCAATGCGGGAGGAATGGGTAGAGGCCATCTGTAAATATGAAGGACGCGATGTACGCAGAAAGAAATAACAGTCTCTGTTAGACTTTAGATTATGATATATCCAGAAAATTTTGAGTCGAAAATCGGCTTTACTACAATACGTAAGATCTTGAAAGAGTTTTGTCTTTCGGGATTAGGACAATCTCTTGCTCAGGAAATTTCTTTTTCTAACAAAGCAAGTGAGGTAAACGAATGGCAATCACAGGTACGAGAGTTCCGTCGACTTCTCACGGAACGCGAAGATTGGCCTATGAGTGACTTCTTTGATGTAAGAGAGGCTGTGACAAGAGCGAGGATGCAGGGTGTACACCTCGAGGAGGAGGAGCTTTTCCATATCGCCAGATCGCTTATCACTATCCAATGTATGGTTGACATCTTGACCCGTGAGGAGGATACTGCCGAAAACGAGAAAGATGGTGACAAAGGTATGGAGGCTTGGGGTAAGAACCATCCCTACCCTGCCTTATACCGACTGGCTGACGGTGTGGCGACATTCCCTAAAATCATCAACCGCATACAACAAGTTTTAGATAAATTCGGACATATCCGTGACAATGCGACACCAGAACTGTTAAGGATAAGGCGTGAACTCGCCCGCATGGAGGGTTCGGTATCGAGAACGTTATACAGTATTCTGCGAACGGCACAGTCGGAAGGTGTCGTTGACAAGGATGTGGCCCCTACGTTGCGTGATGGTCGACTCGTCATACCTGTATTACCGGGACTGAAAAGAAAAATCTCGGGTATCATCCATGATGAGTCGGCTACAGGAAAGACCGTCTACGTGGAACCTACCGAGGTGGTAGAGGCAAACAATAAGATTCGTGAACTGGAAAGTGAGGAAAGACATGAGGTGATTCGTATCCTTACCGAGGTGACCAATCAAATTCGCCCTGTGGTACGTGAGATGTTGGACAGCTATCACTTCTTGGCTACAATAGATTTGATAGGTGCCAAGGCTAAACTGGCAGATAAGTTTCAGGCTTTTGAACCTAAGGTAAGTCCTACTCCTGTCATCGATTGGATTAGAGCCAGACATCCGTTGTTGGAGCAAAGGCTGGCTACTTCTGCAGACCATTCTTCATATGAATCTACCAAAATCGTCCCACTGGAAATCACCCTAACGGCAGAGAAGCATATTCTGTTGATCTCGGGGCCTAATGCCGGTGGTAAATCTGTATGTCTGAAAACTGTCGGACTGTTACAATATATGTTGCAATGTGGTTTACCAGTCCCTATCGATCCAAACTCGAAATGTGGTTGTTTCGATGACATCATGATAGATATCGGTGATGAACAGTCTCTGGAGAATGACTTATCAACATATTCTTCACACCTACTAAATATGAAGAATATGATGAAGCAGGCTAATCATCGTACTCTCATTCTCATTGATGAGTTCGGTACAGGTACCGAACCTCAGATTGGTGGTGCCATCGCTGAGTCGGTATTGGGACAGTTCTGCAAGAAAGGCGCATGGGGTGTCATCACAACCCACTACCAGAACCTGAAGCATTTCGCCGAAGACCATCTTGGTGTTGTCAATGGTGCTATGCTATACGACAGACACGAGATGCGTCCTTTGTTCCAACTGGCTATCGGACGACCGGGAAGTTCGTTTGCCATCGAGATAGCACGCAAGATAGGGCTCCCAGAAGAGGTCATCACCGAAGCCAGTGAAATCGTCGGAAGTGACTATATCCAGAGTGATAAATATCTGCAGGATATTGTACGCGACAAACGATATTGGGAGAACAAACGACAGAATATTCACCAGCGGGAGAAACAGCTCGAACAGACGATGACCAAATATGCTACTGGTCTCGAAGAGGTGGAAAAGGAACGTAAAGAGATCTTGCGCAAGGCTAAGGAAGAAGCTCAGCAAATTCTGAAGGAAAGCAATAAGCGCATAGAGAACGCCATTCGTGAAATTCGAGAAAAGGATGCCGAGAAGGAGGAAACAAAACGCATTAGGCAACAGTTGAAGGAGTTTGAAAACGAGGTAAACGACATCGAGGCCAAAGCTAAGGATGATGCTATTGCCAAGAAGATAGAACAAATCAAGAGTCGCAAGGAGAGACACAAACAAAATAAAAAGAATAAGGCTGAAAGGGAACAGAAAGCTGCCGAAAAGTTGCGCAATGCTGTAAACAAGAAAACTGAAGCTGACAAGAACAGACCTTTACAGAAGGGTGACAGGGTGAAGATGCGTGGTGCTAATACAGTTGGTATCATAGAAAATATTGACAACAAAACAGCAATGGTGATCTTCGGAGAGATGCGCACGAAAGTAAAGACCGACCGACTGATCGCGATTTCTGACACTGAGGCCATAGCTGCAGACAGCAAGCCACAAACCAAGGCTGAGCAAATGGCCGACCGTATCACGAACTATGGCATCTCCAAAGAAACAAGAAAGACTATCGACAGCAGAAAAAAGAACTTCCATCAAGACTTAGATGTTCGCGGACTACGTGGCGATGAAGCGCTAAATGCTGTACAATATTTCATCGACGACGCCATCCTCATGGGTATGCAACGCGTAAGGATCTTACACGGAAAGGGTAACGGAATCCTACGACAACTCATACGCCAGTATTTATCTACCGTACCAAATGTCGTTGGATATCAGGATGAACATGTGCAGTTTGGTGGCGCTGGCATTACCGTTGTCGACTTCTAAAAGTTAAGCGTACAAAGAAGCCAACGTCTCCAATAATCTTTCATACCATTTATCTTTTTGCCTCTTCTGATGATGTCATAAAGTACCTTTCCTCGTTTTTCATCAGGAGGCAAAACGACATACTGAGGGTCGAGGCCAAACTTCTCTATCTCTATCCATACCACAGCTTGGGCAAGTTTTTTCATACCCAGTTTCTTTAGAACAGAATCAGCCTCCTCTTTCTCTTCACGCGTAGAGACACGAAGGAGATAATAATAATCAATAAGTCGTCGGAGACCTAATCCTATATCTTTAATGCTCTTAAAGATATGACATATCTGATAAACCATACAGAAGTCATTAGTAGGTTTACCGAAAATAGCACCATTAGGCAGATGCACAATATTTCCGAACTGACGAGGTGCCTGACTACGAAAATACTTCTGCATACGTGCATTATAAAACGGATTCTTAAAATTGGTAGGACGATGATGTATATCAACAAGTATTTCTCCGACAATCTGTTTGGCTACATGAGTAGAATCAACAGAAACATTATTGGTAAACTTCTCGCAATATTTTCTGATTTCCTCAATGTTACGCCTACGCTCCGAAGCCGTTTGAAAATCTGCCATACCTTCTTTCTGTAACCATACATCTATATCACCAGGCATACGAAGCGACCAGTCAGGATAGTTCATCGCTGTCCCTTGTCCTTTCAAGATAACAGCACGAAAACCATGTTGACGGATATTCTGATAAATGACACGTGTTGTCCCATCGGCAGAATGTGAATAATTCCGAATACCTTCCACCACTTCTTTCCATGTCTGTAACACTTCCTCAGAAGGACCATTAGGATTATCTTTTCCCAACTTCTCTATTCCTTGCCACACAATTCCGGCAATACGCATCGCACGAGAAAAACGAAGAAGACCCTCCCAATCATAATCTACTAAATCTGGTATTTGGGTATCCTCTGGATCTAAACTAAATCTCAAAAAATCTATATATCTATCAAAATCTCTTGTCATAAAGGTTACTTTTAATGTGTTTTATGTGTTCTTTCACTAGCAAAATTAGCAATTCTCCGGAAAACGACCAAATATAATTCATTATTTTTCTACCCACGAAAAATAATTTATCACCAATCATATTCATACAAAAAAATAATCAAGAAAAAATTTGGTAGTTAGAAAAAAACTTTGTACTTTTGCACTCGCTTTAGAAATAAAGACGACGGGCAAGTCTCTTACGGCCAGCTCCCTCGGAATCCCCCAGGATGGGAACATAGCAAGGGTACTTGGTTGTAGCGGCGCGATAAGAATCGCTTGCCCACCCGCCTCTTTAGCTCAGTTGGCCAGAGCACGTGATTTGTAATCTCGGGGTCGTTGGTTCGAATCCGACAAGAGGCTCAAGAAGTTCACACTATCTAGTGTGGACTTTTTTGTTTTTTATACCTTTACATGATTAGATTAATAAGAAAATTGTTATCTTTGCAGAAAATTTTATTATGATACTGAACAATACTGAAATGAAACAACTGGCAGGCTTTGCAAGACAGTTTGGTACCTTTACGGGATTAACCTGGATTGTTAGTTTCCTGTTAGGTGTATACGGAATTGGTAATGGTCTGATGCAACTTGCAGGTGTTGCTGTTGGTTTATTCTCACTATATGCTATTACTATATATGTGAAATACCTCCGCACACAGGTCATCGAGCACCCTATGAACTTTAGTTCTATCTACGGATACGTCACATTGATTTTCTTTTATGGCTCATTGCTGATGGCAGCTGCAGTGTGGGTATATTTTGCATTCTTCGACCATGGACAACTGCTCATTTCGTTCATCGATTTCATTTCATTGCCACAAAATACCAAGGCACTTGCCGACTCAGGAATCTCCGCCAAGAAATTCATTGACGTATATTCGCAAGCTTTTGCACAGTATGGTCCGCTCGATTTCGCCATCGAAATTATGTCTACCAATATCATCATAGGCATCATTTTCGGTATTCCTGTAGCACTTTGGTTTAAAAACAGATAATTGAAAGTATAAAATATTAAGATATGGATATATCAGTTGTAGTGCCTTTGTTCAATGAGGCAGAATCTCTTCCTGAACTCCACGCATGGATAACCCGCGTGATGGAGAATAATCATTTTACCTATGAAATCTTATTCATCAATGATGGTTCTACTGATAACAGTTGGCAGATCATTGAGGAATTGGCGAAAAAGGATGAACATGTACATGGCATCAAATTCCGTAGAAACTATGGTAAGAGTCCTGCGCTGTACTGTGGATTCGAGGCTGTACAGGGTGATGTGGTCATAACTATGGATGCCGATCTTCAGGATTCTCCTGACGAGATTCCAGGGCTGTATAAGATGATTACCGAGGAAGGATACGATTTGGTTTCTGGTTATAAACAGAAGAGATATGACCCGCTGACAAAGACGATTCCTACAAAACTCTTTAATGCAACAGCCAGAAAAGTTTCAGGTGTACATAACCTGCACGACTTCAACTGTGGATTGAAAGCATATAAGCGCGATGTCGTAAAGAACATCGAGGTTTATGGTGAGATGCATCGCTATATTCCTTATCTTGCAAAAAATGCCGGTTTCAACAAGATTGGTGAAAAGATCGTACATCATCAAGCTCGCAAATATGGTGTTTCAAAGTTCGGTATCAACCGTTTCTTCAATGGTTATCTTGACTTGATCACATTATGGTTTCTAACTAACTTCGGTAAGAAACCTATGCATGTATTCGGTCTGCTGGGTAGCTTTGTGTTCTTTATTGGATTTATTGCTCTCTGCGCATTAGGTATCAATAAGATGATCGATCTCTCAGATGGAATCTATGGTAACTTGGTCACCGATTCACCATACTTCTATATCGCTCTTACAGCTATGATGCTTGGAAGTCAGTTCTTCCTCGCTGGATTTATCGGCGATTTGCTTTCACGCCAGAATCCTAACCGCAACGACTATCAGATAGAGAAAAGACTATGAGAAAAATCCTAGGTTTTATCATTGCTGTATTAGTTCTTGTGGGATGTTCTACACTGGACTGTCCGCTGAACAATAGCGTTTATACCTATTATAAGGTAATGAGTGACTCTACTGTAGATACCCTGAGCGTCATCAGTTTTAGACATACGGACAATGAGGGGGTACAGCTAAACAAACTTGCGAACCCTGATTCTCTGCAATTGCCAATAAGCTATACTGGGGACAAGGACATATTATACTTTGTAAGCAAGATGAAATCGGGTACAGAGACGATAGATACCGTTGTAATAACAAAAAGTAACTTCGATCATTTTGAATCGGTTGATTGCAGTCCTAGCGTCTTCCATAAACTCCTTGACGTGACAACAACGCATCATGCCATCGACTCAATCGTGATAAATCATAGAGACGTAGATTATGATTACAGCAAAAAACATTTTAGCATCTATTTCCGTCATTTGCACTAGTCTTCTACTGATTATCGGTATGCCGGCAAATGCTCAGGAGAAAAAAATTGAGCAAAATAGCAATACCGAGAAGATAAAAGTGATACAACATATTGCTATCTCTGCAGACCTTATCGGACCTATACAGATGGCAGTAAGCGACTATGGTCAATATGAGGCACAGGCAAGATTCGACATCAAGGATAAGTTTTATCCTGTTGTTGAATTAGGTGTTGGTAAGGCTGATGCTACTGATGAATCGACACAAATAAGATATAAGACGGCTGCTCCATACGGAAGAATCGGTTGCGACTGGAACTTACTAAAGGACAAGCATGATATTTATCGTTTGTTTGCTGGTTTCAGATACGCTTTTACCTCATATAAGTTTGACGTAAGCCAGCCTCATCTGGTAGATCCTGTCTGGGGTGATGATGTGACATTTGGAGCAGAAGGCGTAAAAGCCAACCAACATTGGTTAGAGGCTGTCGGTGGCGTCGACGTGAAAATCTGGGGACCTATCCGATTAGGTTGGAGCATTAGATATAAAAAGAGAATCGCACATCAAGACGGATTTCTCGGCAAGACATGGTATGTGCCAGGATTCGGTAAGACCAGCGATTCACAGATAGGTGGAACTTTCAATTTTATCATAGAATTATGAAAAATAAAAAACTACTCTTTCAGATTCCATTTCTCTTGATCCTCATCTTTGGATCTATATGGATCATTCGTTCGCAGCAAAACACCGTTTTCCAACAGAATCAAGGATTCGTCTTCGGTACTATATATCATATTACTTATCAGAGTGATGAGGATCTTCAGACTGGCATAGAAGAGGAATTAAAGAAGGTAGACAACGAGTTTTCGATGTTCAATAAACAAAGTACAGTATCGAAGATCAATCGTGGTGAAAAGCCTGAACTCTCAGATATGTTCTGTGAACTTTGGGATTTGTCTTCTCGTATCAACAAGGATACCAATGGTGCCTTTGATGTAACCGTAGCTCCTCTTGTCAATGCATGGGGATTTGGATTCAAGAATGGTAAGATGCCTGACAAGGCTCAGGTAGACAGTTTGAAGCAATATATCGGCATGGACAAGTTGAAATTGGTAAATGTTGGAGGGAAACGTTATATTGAGAAAGCCAACAAGAATATCATGGTAGACTTTAGTGCCATCGCTAAAGGATTTGGTAGTGATGTAGTAGCCCGATACCTTGAATCCAAAGGTATCAAAAACTTCATGATTGAAATTGGCGGTGAAGTTGTCACTAAGGGTATGTCGCCAAAAAGATTACCTTGGAAAATCGGTGTAACCAAACCTAGTGATGACAAGGCACAGGCAAACAATGAAATACAGACAATATTGAACGTTACCGATAAGGCAATGGCCACAAGTGGTAACTATCGTAACTTCTACTATAAGAATGGCAAGAAGTATGCACATACTATCGACCCGAAGAGTGGATATCCTGTACAACACAGTTTGCTCTCTTCTACGGTACTAGCCAAAACTTGTGCTGAAGCTGATGCTTATGCAACGTCTTTCATGGTAATGGGTATTGAGAACGCGGAAAAGATCATTGACAGACACAATGATTTCATGGGGTATCTAATCTATGATGCCAACGGCAAGAACAAAGTCTGGTACTCAGAAAACTTAAAGAAGAACGTTGAAGAATAAACGGTCATGGAGTTGCAGATATACAACAAATTGCTAGAACTGCCACTCTTCCAAGGACTCAGCAGAGTTGATATGACGGAAATCTTGGCACGTACTAAATTCGGATTCGAGAAAATAGAAGCCGATAAAGAAGTGGTATGCGCCGGAGAAGAATGTCATCGACTGTATTTCCTACTGAATGGTACACTAGAAATAGAAAATATATCTGACGACCACAATTACCGTATTATAGAAAGCACCACAGGACCAGAAGTATTGCAACCCGAACGAATATTCGGACTTAGACAAAGATATACCAAGACTTACCGAACAAGGGAAGACTGTAACTTTGTATGGTTAATGAAATCGGAGGTCTTGAAATTGATGGCTAATTATGAAATCTTCAGATTGAATCTTCTCAATATCATATCTACTTACGGGCAGCGCTCTGCAGACTGGGTATGGAAACATTCTCCCCAAGATGTCAAAGGACATATCATTAGATGGATTGCAGGACATGTCTGTGACCCAACAGGAGAGAAAGTCATATACATCAAGATGCGCCAACTGGCACAAGAAGTAAACGACAGCAGGCTGGACGTGAGCAAAGCACTCAACGAGATGGAAAGTGAAGGTTTGATAAAACTCCTCAGAGGAAGATTTGTAATCCCAGAGATGAAAATGCTTATCAACGGGAAACATGCAGTTCCTAATAAATCTTGATATCTGTAATAATCTGTGCCCCTACTGATTGGTTAAGGGCACGGACAAATGCCGAACGACGAAAACTTAATTCTTCGCGTACAGCAGGACTCAGGATCTTTACAAAGAGTATTTGATTTTTGATAAATTTATTTCCTGTATAACGTGCATATACCGGACCTACAACCTTTTCCCAGTTGTCAACCAATCTTTTCTGGAGAAGAGGTGTCTCCAAGCCCGACTGTCGAATAGCCTTCGCAAGGATATCAGCTAAATTTTCTGGATGTCGCTTAAACATTTTCTATTGGAACTTGAAATATGGTATATGGAAGATGACTATGCTGTAATATCTGATCGAGATGATCACGATTGGTATCAGTAATGAAGATCTGACCAAACCGACTACTACTTACTAGTTTGACAATACGTTCTACTCTACTGGCATCTAACTTATCAAATATGTCATCGAGCAACAGCAATGGAGTGCTCTGACTTGATGTACGACGAAGAAAATCAAACTGGGCTAACTTCAAAGCCAACACAAAGGTCTTATTCTGTCCCTGACTACCTTCACGCTTCATTTGATAACCATCCAGCAACATCTCCAGGTCATCACGATGAACACCATGGAGAGAATAGCCAACGGCACGATCCTTGAAACGATCACGACGGATAACATCCAATAGGTCACCACGCTGTCCATGAGAGATATACTTCAGCGATACTTGTTCTGACTTACCAGAGATTTGGTCATAGATATCTTGGAATACAGGTACCAATTCTTCAACAAATGCACTACGTTTCTGATAGATCAAGGTTCCATGTCGAGCCATTTCTTCTTCCCAAATATCAAGTAAGGAGGCATCAGGTTCTTCATCCATCTTCAAAAGTGCATTACGCTGCTGCAATGCCTTGTTATAGCCTGTCAAAGCTTCTATATAACCATGGTCATACTGAGAGATGACAACATCCATCAACTTACGACGATCTTCACTACCTCCTTCTATCAGTGTGGTATCTGATGGTGAAACAAAGACCAAAGGAATCAAGCCGATATGCTGAGACAAGCGCTTATATTCTTTCTTATCACGCTTAAAATGCTTCTTGGTACCACGCTTCATTCCACAATAGATATTCAGTTCCTCACCATTCTCATTCTCGTAAGTACCATCAATTACAAAGAAATCCTGATCATGGGTGATGACCTGTGAATCTATAGGATTGAATGCACTACGGCAAAAAGACAAATAATAGACAGCATCGAGTAGATTGGTCTTACCTACTCCATTCTGTCCGATAAAGCAGTTGATCTTCGGTGACAACTCTAAATCGGCAGTACGAATATTTTTATAATTGATTATCGAAAGTTTCTTTAATATCATCCTATGAGTATTTCATTCATGCTCAAATCATTCTCGTCCACAGGAACAGAATCGACCAATTGGAAATCAAAGGCGACTCCTATCTTATAAGCCTGAGGTATCTTGCGAAGAAATCGATCGTAATAGCCACGTCCACGCCCTATACGGTGTCCTTTTCTATCAAAGGCTACTCCCGGTACTATGACTAAATCAATGTCCTCGAGTGCGGTATAGGGATTTCCCTGAGGTTCTTCTATCTGATATTTGCCCTGACGGAGCAAACATTCCCGACCGGTATATTCTCTAACCTCAAGATTTGTATCATCAACAACGACAGGCAGTAAGATGCGATGCCCCTCAGCAAGCAGTCGGTCCACCAATTGATGCGTATCCACTTCATCTTCCATCGAGAGATAAGCGAGGATAGTATGCGACAAAGTTACTTTCGGATGTGAGAGTAACTTGTCAACTATCGGACGTGAACATTGGCGAAGTTGGTCGGATGTAAACTCCGCCTTGAGTCCACGAATAGTTTTACGCAATGATTTCTTATCCATCTACTACCCTTCTAAGCTCCTATTTCATCTTCTTCTGAGACTTTGCTGTAGACTTAGTCTCTGTAGGCGTTGTCAACTTAGGGAATGAGGAATCCGTTGCAAAGACCTGTTGAGCCTTTCTGATAACAGGGTCATCCAAGTTGAGATACTGATTCCACGCATTCTCATCGAGCATATTGTAGATAATACGACTATTGATATAACGGTCGAGAAGATGATAACTCTTCTGAATCAACAAGTTGCGTCGCTTGAGTCCACGCTGTTCCGCATAAGAAGCGAATTGATCTACCAATCCCTGTTTCTCCAGATAATCGCTCAATTCCATCATCTCACTAAAGTTATTCAACTTAGGGCGATTATTATCTGTATAAGTAAATGCATATTGCAGTATCAAACCACTCATCGCAGCCTGTTTGTAGTAAGACGTAACATCACTGGTATCCTCCGGTACGAAGATATCTGGTGTGATACCACCACCGCCATATACCACACGACCAATACTTGTATGATAAGCAGGACCTCTATGCTTGATACTGTCTTGAGAGAAGAACTCACCATGCTGATAACGGTTCAACAAGTCTTGAGCATAATCCTGTTCGTCTCCTGGTTCATATGGCTTCTGGATACAACGTCCTGAAGGTGTGTAATAACGCGCTACAGTAAGTCGGATCAAAGAACCGTCAGGGAATTGAATCTGCTGCTGTACCAATCCTTTACCAAACGAACGACGACCGATAATCGTTGCACGGTCATTATCTTGCATCGCACCGGCAAAGATTTCGGCAGCCGAAGCAGAACCCTCATTGATGAGCACCACCAACGGGAGTTTCTGATAACTGCCGTTACCATCGCTCTGATAATCCTTGCGAGGACTCTTGCGTCCCTGAGTATAAACAATAAGCTTATTCTTTGGCAAGAACTCATTTGCTATTTGCACAGCACTCTGAAGATATCCACCCGTATTATCGCGAAGATCTATGATAAGATTCTTGAAGCCACTCTCCGATAACTTAGCCAATGCGACCAAAAGTTCAGGATAAGTGGTCTCACCAAAATTCTTGATACGGATATATCCAGTATTATCATCAAGCATATAGGTTGAAGAAATACTCTTTTGAGGTATTTCCCCACGTGTCACCTCAAAAGTCTTGATTCCTTTCGAGCCATAACGAACCACTCCAATCTTTACCTTCGTATCCTTTGGACCTTTCAGACGCTTCATCGCCTCCGAATTCGTAACCACCTTACCAACGAAAGGTTTCCCGTCTATTGCAACGATCTTATCACCAGCAAGAATGCCAGCCCTTTCAGAAGGACCATTATCTATAACATTCTGCACATGAATCGTATCCTCACGAATCGTAAATTCGATTCCGACACCCGAGAAAGAACCCTTTAGGTCATCCTCTGCGGCCTGTACATCCTTAGCAGGAATATAGGTAGAATGTGGATCCAAATCAGATAAGATCTGCGGAATAGCCAAATCTACCAAAGAGTCTACATTCACTTCATCAACATACTGATCATCGATGATATGCAAAAGATTATTCAAGCGATTAGAGCCCGAATTGATTATACTCAGTCGATTTCCTGAGAAATGACTTGTGAAGAAAGAACCAATGATGATACCGGCAATGACACAGATTGCCATAATCATCGGTGTCCATCTATTTGTCTTGATCTTCTCCATTTTTTATTTCCTTATATACGACTTCTATTCCGGCACGCTTCAACAAGTCAATACCATCGGTCAGTCTATATTTTTCACCATAAACAACACGGCGTATACCCGCTTGGATAATCAGTTTGGCACATTCGATACAAGGCGACGCCGTAACATACAACGTACTGCCATCCGAGTTGTTGCCACTACGAGCCAACTTGGTAATTGCATTAGCTTCTGCATGCAAGACATACGGTTTGGTAATTCCATTGGCATCTTCGCACACATTCTCAAAACCACTCGGAGTACCGTTATATCCATCCGAGATGATCATCTTGTTCTTCACTACAAGAGCACCTACCTGGCGACGCTTACAATAACTGTTCTCTGCCCAGATACGTGCCATACGAAGATAGCGCTCGTCTAATTTGTCCTGTTTATCCATGATTTATTTTTTTATGCCATCACGCTCCAGTAAAGCATCAATCGTCGGTTCGCCTCCACGGAATCTCTTATACAGAACCATAGGATGCTCTGTGCCGCCCTTGCTTAACACTTCACGACGCCAGCGTGTTGCTGTAGTCTTATCAAATATACCAGACTTCTTGAATACGCTAAACGCATCTGCATCAAGCACTTCGGCCCATTTATAACTATAATATCCAGCAGAATAGCCTCCCGCCATGATATGAGAGAACTGCACGGTCATACAGGTATCCGGCAACTGTGGGGTAACCATAGCATCTGCCCATGCTTTTTTCTCAAACGAAATGATATCATCAGTAAACTCTTCCTTCTTGGTATAGTAAGCCATATCAAGCAAACCGAAACTTACCTGTCGCAGACAACCATACGCCGCCATATAGTTACGAGACTGATGGATGCGGGTAATCAACTCATCCGGCAATGGTTCGCCCGTCTGATAATGGAAGGCAAATGTACGTAGGAACTCCTTCTCCGTGGCATAATTCTCCATAAATTGCGATGGAAGTTCTACGAAATCCCACCATACGTTAGTGCCGGAAAGTGTTGCGTATTTCGTATTCGCAAACATACCATGAAGCGAATGACCAAACTCATGAAGGAAAGTCTCCACCTCACCTAAAGTCAAGAGAGCTGGTTTCTCAGCTGTCGGCTTGGTAAAGTTCATCACTACACTAACATGAGGACGTGAGTTCACACCTTTATCATCAATCCATTGCCCTTTGAATTCCGTCATCCAAGCACCTCCCTGCTTACCTTTTCGCGGATGGAAGTCCGCATAGAATACTGCTAGGAAAGAGCCATCCTCGTCAAAAACCTCGAAAGCCTTGACATCAGGATGATATACAGGAATCTCCTTATTTTCTTTGAAAGTGATACCATAAAGACGATGAGCCAGTCCAAATACACCTTCGATAACTTTATCCAACTGAAAATATGGACGAAGCATTTCTGCATCGAAGTTATATTTTTCCATTTGGAGTTTATGCGAATAGAAACCAAAGTCCCAAGGTTCGACAACGAAATCCTCCCCTTCCATTTTACGAGCCATCGCCTCAATCTCCTCAACTTCCTTGATGGCCGTAGGCTTATAGGCAGCAATCAAATCGTCCAACAACTTATAGACATTCTCCACATTCGATGCCATTCGATGCTTAAGGACATAGTCTGCATAAGTATCATATCCTAAGAGTTGAGCAAGTTGTCGGCGGAGATTAATCAGTCGTTTACAAATCTCGAGGTTATTCTCTGAGTTATCATGAATACATTCCGTATTACGGGCCATATACATTTTTTTGCGCAACTCACGCTGAGTAGAATAGGTCATGAAAGGAGAATAACTTGGATAATCGAGTGTAAAGATCCATCCCTCCACTCCTTTTTCCTTGGCCGTCTGACGAGCAGCATCACGCGCCGTATCAGGCAGTCCGTCGAGCTGAGCCTCATCCGTGATATGCAGTTCAAAAGCCTTAGTTTCCTTCAAGAGATTCTGCGAAAACTGAAGAGCAAGCATCGAAGACTCTTCGGTAATCTTCCGAAGTTTCTTTTTTCCCTCTTCATCCAACAAAGCACCAGAACGAACAAAACCATCATAACTCTTATCGAGAAGCATTTTTTCTTCAGCATTCAATTCACGATTTGGATGGTCATGAACATATTTCACCCTTTCGAACAATTTCACGTTCAGGCAAACATCATTAGCATGCTTGGTAAGGATTGGACTCATTTTCTGAGCAAGCGCCTCCATATCGTCATTCGTTTCTGCCGACATCAGGCAACTGAACACATTAGAGACCCGATCAAGCAAATCATAATAATGCTCCCCCATAGAGTGATCATTGAAAGCAATGGTATTTTCAAAAGTAGGAGTATCCGGATTGTTTATAATTTTATCAATTTCCTCATTATCGCGACGAATGCCTTCCATAAAGGCAGGCTCATAGTCTTCCAGACGAATACGGTCAAAAGGCACCGTATCGTGCGGAGTATTATACGCAACGAAAAAAGGATTCTCTCTATTCAAATTCTCAGACATACTAAATTATATTTTAAATGCAAAGATAGTAAAAAAGAATATAAGGCGTGTAACATCAGCAGAATTTTAACGTTTTTAATTGTAGGAGTTGAGTAAATGAGAAAGATTTGCAAAAAGGTGGCTAAAAATTTCGCCATATAGGAGATTTTGTGTAAATTTGCGACGTATTATGTGAAAATAAAAATAAAAAAATCAATAAAAATGGCAAACAACAATCTAATGGGAGCTGAAGAGTCTCTCAACATCCATGAGGCATTCGTGGTAAAATACCAGAAGCCTATCATCATTGCAGTATTGGCTATCATCATTGTTATCGCTGGTATTTTCGCTTACAAGAACTACATTTCTGCCCCTCGTGAGGAGAAAGCATCTACAGCTTTGGCTAAAGGTCAGGAATATTTCGACAATGAAATGTTCGACAAAGCTCTGAATGGTGACGGTGCTGGTTATGTAGGTTTCACCAAAATTGCTGATGACTATTCTGGTACCGATGCTGCTAATCTTGCTAACCTCTATGCAGGTTTAAGCTATGCTAATCTTGGCAAATGGAACGAAGCAGTGAAGTATCTCGACGAATATGATGCAGAAGGCGACCAAATGGTTTCTCCTGCTGCAGAGATGGCTCTCGGTCATGCTTATGCTCATGTTAACCAGATCGACAAAGCTATTGACGCATTCAACAAGGCTGCTGACATGGCAGACTCTAAGGCTGCTGACAATACAAACGTAAGCATTGCTCCAATCTCTCGTCTTGAGGCAGGCATGCTTCTTGAAAGTCAGAATAAGAAAGACGAAGCTTTGAAGATTTATCAGGATATCAAAGCAAAATACGTAACTGCTGCTCTCGTACAAAGCGGTGAAATCGACAAGTATATCGAGAGAGCAAGTACTAAGTAATTTAGACTATGGCAACTGCATTACATAATTTATCAGACTACGATTTTGATCAGGTACCGGACGCCAGTAACATGTGTTTTGGTATCGTAGTAGCAGAATGGAATCCGGAAATTACGGGTGCTCTGCTTGATGGTGCTGTAAAGACACTGAAAAAGCATGGTGCTCTGCCAGAGAACATTCACGTAAAGACTGTTCCCGGTAGTTTTGAACTGATTTACGGTGCACAACAAATGTGTAAGAACGATGGTTTCGATGCTGTTATCGTTCTGGGGAGTGTAATTCGAGGTGAAACTCCTCACTTTGATTACATCTGCGAGGGCGTCACTTTCGGTATCGCAAAACTGAATGCTTCACAAAACATTCCTGTTGTTTATGGATTACTTACCACAAACGACCTTCAGCAAGCTAAAGATCGCTCTGGTGGAAAGCTAGGCAACAAGGGAGACGAATGTGCTGTCGTTGCTATCAAGATGGCTAAATTCTAATCATAATATTTACTGGTGAGATGAAACTATATCAATTGATTCAGGCTTTTGAGTTCGATGAGGTTTTCCCTGAAGTAAACAACATGTTTCCTAATGCGAATTTGCATCGTGACGTTTACGAGAAGGCTTTTAGTATGCTTCAGGAATTAAAGCCTACGCTCAGCAAGAAGACTATTCGTTATGAGTTAATGGATGATCCTAATACCAACGGAATGTATGTCGGCGCAGATGACAACAGTTTCTATACCACCTGGGATGTCATTATCGGCAAAGAGATCAAGAAAGGCAAAGGCGTAGACTTAAACGATTTAGAAATCGTTGCCAACTGTCTTTTGAACATTATCCTGATTGGTAAGCATCCACAAAGTTTTGAGAAGGATTTTCAAAAGCTAAGAAAATAATCATTATATATAATAATGTACAAAAAAGAATAGAGAAAGAGAATGATGTGACCCCGAAAAGTTGGACGATTAATTAAATATTAATTATTTATCTCTCTATAGTAGTGAGCTCGGTATATAGCCGGGCTCATTCCTTTTAATCTCAGTTTTATTCTTTTATTGTTATACCACCATATATATTTTTTCAGTTCTCGTTCAAACTCTTCGATAGATTCAAAATGATTCACGTATAGCAATTCGTTCTTCATCAGTCCGAAGAAATTTTCCATCATAGCATTGTCCAGACAGTTGCCTTTCCTTGACATGCTTTGCACTATTCCATGGTCTTTGAGCATCTTCTGATACATCATGTGCTGATAATGCCATCCCTGATCAGAGTGTAATAC
>NZ_AUFP01000022.1 GCF_000426565.1 Segatella albensis DSM 11370 = JCM 12258
CTTCTTTCGAAGTCTAATTGTCTGTTCAGAACGATTATCCTTTATAGTTACCAAGTCTAAAAGCACCTTCAATTAATTGAACGGTTCGTTTTATTACCCAAGTTTTACATTTTTAATTATGTAAACTCGCTTCTTGTACTACTTCTCTGTTTATGTAAATCTTTTCAAAGAACTCTTTCTTTATGCGGCAAAAAGCCTTGTAAGACTCTTGCCTTACTCTTAGGATTCGAGCTTCAATTGTTAGGTTGTTGCCTTGTTCCTGAAAGCGAGTGCAAAGGTATAACTTTATTGCCAAACTGCCAAAACTTTCACGAGAAAAATTCGAGATTTTTGCAAAGTTTTCGTAATATTTGACAAATAAATAGACTTTCGAATTTTATACCTTTTATTATTTATGCGTGCGTGCGCACGAAAGATAAAACATATGACTAGGCTTTGGGATCTGTTCGGAATGCCTTCGGGAGGGTTCGCTTAATATTGGGGGAAATATCACACCGATATTTTTGCTAAAATATGCAGTTAACTGCGTAAGGGTACGAAGTTAACTGCGTAGACTGATGGAGTTAACTGCACAAGCCGATGAAGTTAACTGCGTAAAAATCGATTAGCTACATCGCCGTATAACCACCATCGACCGGCAACATGACCCCATTGACATAACTACTCGCTTGACTAGCAAGAAAGATCGCAGCCGTATCCAGTTCACCTTCCACCCCATAACGTTCCATCGGGATAGCCCCTTTAGCATAATCTTTAAACCATTGACTATCCAAGGTCTCCTTAGTAAGAGGTGTACAGAAATATCCAGGACAGATAGAATTAACCGTGATATTATATTTTCCCCATTCAGCTGCCAAAGCACGAGTAAGGTTCACCACACCACCTTTAGCAGCATGATAAGGACTAGCAGGAGCTATTTTGTTACCCACCAGACCATACATACTGGCGATATTGATGATGCGACCATATTGAGCAGGAATCATAGCCTTTTTGGCAACAGCACGAGCCACTCGGAAAGTACCGAAAAGATCGATATCCAGTTCATTACGAAATTGTTGGTCTGTGATATCCTCAGCAGGAGCCACAGCACCCGTTCCTGCATTATTTATCAAGATATCAATATGTCCGAAATGCTCCAAAGCCTCATCAACCACAGCCTCAACCATCTTGGTGTCTGTGATATCACAACGAATAGGAAGAGTGTCCACCCCAAAATCATCTCGAAGCATCTCAGCGACCTCTCGAATTTTCTCCTCACGACGAGCCACAGGAACAATACTACATCCCTGATTAGCCAAAGCCTTAGCCATCTGCACACCCAAACCCGTAGAGCAACCAGTTATCAAGGCCACCCTACCCGTAAGATCAAAATAATTTTCCATAGCGTTTTCCTTTCATTATAGTTCTGTTTTTCACTTTATATTTACAAAGATATATAATATAAGGTATAAAAAGCAGCAAATTATCATTAATTTGGATATTTCAATGATTATTCATACCTTTGCAACAAAAAAATAGGTATTAGTATGGCAATAAAAGCATTATTCTTTGATATTGACGGAACCCTCGTAAGCTTTAAAACTCATCAGATTCCAGAGTCGACAGTAGATGCATTGAGGAAAGTTCACGATAAAGGGGTAAAAATCTTTATCTCCACAGGTCGCCCATTGAAATTCATTGTAAACCTAAGTCAGATAGAAGACTTGATAGATGGATATGTCACGACCAATGGAGCCTTATGCTTTATTGGCAACAAGACTATCTGTTGCAACAGCATCAACAAAGATGAAGTTGAAAAGATACTAAAGAAATGCGAAGAGGCGAACTGTCCGTCGGTAGTTGTGGGCGAGAATAACATTGCCGTGTACAATCACGAAACTATCGTAGACAAAATCTTCAGAGAAGGACTCGGACTGGGTGATTTCGAGTTTGCCAATTTGGAAGACACACTCCACGAAAACATATTGCAGATGACCCCATTCCTGACTCTAGAGGAAGAAGCCGCTCTGATGCCTACGCTTCCCGGATGTACCTCAGGGAGATGGAGCCCAGACTTCACAGATATCACAGACCTTAAGGCAGATAAAGGCAAAGGAATCACAGCAATCGCCAAGCACGAAGACATAGACATCACAGAGACCATGGCTTTCGGCGATGGCGGCAACGACAACACGATGCTACTTACCGCTGGCATTGGCATTGCTATGGGAAATGCCAATGAGAGTACCAAACAAGTAGCCGACTATATAACAGATACCGTAGACGAAGATGGTATCAAGAATGCCCTACTCCATTTCGGAGTAATCGAAGCATCATGAATCCTGGCTATAATCCTTAGCCAATCCACCCTCCGAGGTTTCCTTATAGAGCGACGGAATATCATGTCCCGTCTGCTTCATCACATTAACGACACGATCGAAAGACACACGATGCTTACCATCAGAGAACGTAGCATATAGTTGAGCATCCAGCGCACGAGTTGCCGCAAAAGCATTTCGCTCGATACAAGGAATCTGTACCAATCCGCACACAGGGTCACAAGTCATTCCCAGATGATGTTCAAGTCCCATCTCAGCACTATATTCTATCTGAGCAGGACTACCGCCAAACAACTGGCAAGCAGCAGCCGACGCCATGGCACAAGCCACACCGACCTCACCTTGGCAACCGACCTCAGCTCCAGAGATAGAAGCATTCCGCTTTACGATATTGCCAAAGATACCCGCCGTAGCCAAGGCATGAACAATACGCAGATCACTAAAATGATGGTTACGAGAAAGATGATAGAGTACCGCCGGTACAACGCCACAAGCTCCGCAAGTTGGAGCCGTAACGATAGTACCGCCAGAGGCATTCTCTTCACTCACCGCCAAAGCATAAGCATAAACGAGCCCGCGACTTTGAAGTGATGGTTTATAACCACTGGCCTTCACGAAATAGGTAGAAGCTTTACGTGGCAGATTTAGCGGTCCTGGAAGCACACCCTCATGATTCAAGCCGCGCTCCACAGACTCCTGCATCGTACGCCACACCTCCAAGAGATAATCCCAAATGTCACTACCCTCACGCTCATCTACATATTCCCAATAGCTACGTCCATATCTTTCGCACCACCTGAGGATATCCGTCAGCGTATTCAGATCATACACATCATCTTGGCGCAAACTATCATTTTCACCTTCGGAGAGAGCACCACCTCCTACGCTATATACAACCCACTCTTCGAGGTCGCCACCAGAGATATCCTTACCCGAGAACTTCATCCCATTAGGATGAAAAGGCAGGAAGATATCAGGTTGCCAGTCGATAGTAACAGGAGCTACAGGACGAAGCACCTCCTCAATGGCCTTATCCGTCATGTGTCCACGTCCCGTAGCCGCAAGACTGCCATAAAGGGTAACATAAAAACTAGAAGCATTACGATGCTTGCTCAGATACAGTTGAGCAGCCTTCTGTGGGCCCATTGTATGACTTGATGAAGGTCCAACACCTATTCTATATATTTCTCTGATAGACTCCATATCTACATTATCTTTATACCCACAAAGATATAACAAAAGTTTTTCACATACAAATACAAGACCGCTTTTTTACACAAAATAAACAATAAAAAAAAAGACTGATGCATCTACGGACACACCAGTCTAAAAACATTATATATATAAACACTTAATTCAATCGTTCCTCAAGATGAGCACGGATAGCCGCGATAAAATCAGAAGAATTCACAGCCTTAGCTTCCACACCTTCCATCAGGTTGACAAGATCCTTAGTGGCAACGCCCTCGTTAAGCGTATCAAAGCATGCTGCCTCCAACTGATTACCGAAGTTTACCAGAGCTTCAATACCATCCAGTTCACCACGTTTGCGCAAAGCACCACTCCATGCAAAGATTGTAGCCATAGGATTCGTAGAAGTTTCCTCACCCTTAAGATATCGATAATAATGACGCGTCACCGTACCATGAGCAGCCTCATATTCATAATTCCCATCTGGTGAAACAAGTACAGAGGTCATCATCGCCAAACTACCGAAGGCTGTAGAAAGCATATCACTCATCACGTCACCATCATAATTCTTGCAAGCCCAGATAAATCCGCCCTTGCTTCTGATGACACGAGCCACGGCATCATCAATCAAAGTATAGAAATACTCAATACCCAGTTCCTCGAACTTCTGCTTATATTCGTTCTCATAAATTTCCTCAAAGATCTTTCTGAACTGAGCATCATACGTCTTACTGATTGTATCTTTAGTAGCAAACCACAAATCCTGTTTCGTATCGATAGCAAACTTAAAACAACTATGAGCAAACGAACGAATACTCTTGTCGGTATTGTGCATACCCTGGATGACACCTGCACCATCAAAGTTATGGATTTCAACCTCCTGTTTCTTTCCACTCACACCCTCGAAGACCAGTTTAGCAACACCAGCCTCCTCAGCACGGATTTCCACACTTTTATACACATCACCATAAGCATGACGAGCGATCGTGATAGGCCTCTCCCAATTCTTCACCACCGGATGAATACTAGGAATCGTGATAGGAGCACGAAATACCGTTCCGTCCATGATAGACCGAATCGTACCATTAGGACTTTTCCACATCTTATGCAGATGATATTCATCCATACGTTTTACATTAGGAGTAATTGTGGCACACTTCACAGCCACACCATATTTTTTAGCAGCCATTGCAGAATCTATAGTCACCTGATCCTCCGTTTTATCGCGATTTGGCAATCCCAAATCATAATAATCCGACTTGAGATCAACAAAAGGAAGGATTAATTCATCTTTAATCATCTTCCATAAAATGCGAGTCATTTCATCGCCATCCATCTCGACGAGCGGAGTCGTCATCTTAATCTTTTCCATTATTCAGTTTCTTAGTGTTTACGGCTGCAAAGATAACAAAAAGATTTTACTTAAGGAAAGAATATATAATTTTATTATAAAAAACATAGCGATTACTTTCAAAATAAAAGCAATCGCTATAAAGAAATAATATCGATTAAAAGTTATCTCACTTATTTAGCATTCTCCTCAGGAGCCTTATCAATAAGGTCCATAAACTGGTCAAGTTTTGGAGTGATAATAATCTGAGTACGACGGTTACGCTGCTTACCGATCTCAGTATCATTTGTAGCTACAGGATTATACTCACCACGTCCACCAGCAGTAAGACGCTTAGGATCTACCCCATAGTGATCCTGCAAATACTGTACAACAGAAGATGCACGGAGGGCAGACAAATCCCAGTTGTTACGAATATTCTTCATAGAAGCAGCCTTGTTGTTGACAGGAACGTTATCCGTATTACCCTCAATGAGGACATCATAATCCTTATAATCCATGATGATCTTGGCAATCTTGCTCAAAGTCTCCTCAGCGCGGTCGTTCACCTCATAGCTACCACTCTTATAGAGCATATTGTCAGCCAAAGAAATATAGACAACACCCTTGAGCACCTGAACATCCACCTCTTTCATCTCCTCTTTGCTCAACGAACGAGTAAGATTATTGGTAAGAACCATATTCAGACTATCACTCTTACTCTTCACCTCTACGAGATGACGAATATACTGATTACTCTCATTAATCTGGTCAACCAACTTAGAGATATTGATATTATTAGAATTAGCATTGGTCAAACTCTTGTCGAGAGAAGACTGAAGGGCAGCATAATCCTTCTTCTGCTGTGCGAGTTGATCTTCAAGCGAAGCCACGCGCGCATTAGCAGCAGCCAATTTTTCTTTAGAATCCTGATAGTTGGTTGTTAACTCCCTATTCTCATTCTGACAATTCTCTAATTCCTTCTTGCTAGCACAACTTGTAACGAGCAAAGCACCCGCAGCCAAAGTAAGTGCAAATAAAAAATTCTTCTTCATAAGTATCTATTTTTGTTTTTCGCATAAAGTTTGATTATTCGCTGCAAATTTATAAATTAGGTCGAGAAGATTGAAATAACCCCCATTACTTTAAAAAAAATTAACCACCTAATAATAAATATATTGCCAAATTAACATAACATTTAGAATGTCTACACAAAAATATGCAATAAGCATAGCTGAATCTAAATTAAATTTGTTACCTTTGCAAGCAGATTATAACACCTATTTAATTGTAAAGAGATTATGATTCTTTTTTTCAGAACTCCATCAAAGAGTGTGATTGCAACTGAGATCGACCATCAGCCGAATCAGGATGAAATCAATGAACTATGTTGGCTTTACGGCGACGCAAAGCTAGAAGACGCTAAGGAACTAAAGGGTTTCTTTATTGGCCCTCGCCGTGAAATGATTACTCCTTGGAGTACGAATGCCGTTGAGATTACTCAGAACATGAGTCTTAACGGCATTTCGCGTATAGAGGAGTACTTTCCTGTAGATTCGGAAGATGCCGAGCACGACCCTATGCTTCAGCGCATGTACAACGGCATAGATCAGGAAATATTCACAGTGAACCACAATCCAGAACCAATCAAGCATGTAGAAGACCTTGAGAAGTTCAACGAGGAAGAAGGTCTAGCACTCTCACCAGAGGAGATGGAGTATCTCCATAACATCGAGAAAGCAAACGGTCGTCCACTTACCGATTCTGAGATTTTCGGTTTTGCCCAGATCAATTCTGAGCATTGCCGCCATAAGATTTTCGGTGGAACCTTCATCATCGATGGCAAAGAAATGGAAAGTTCTTTGTTTGCCATGATCAAAAAGACGACACAAGAGAACCCAAACAAGATTTTATCAGCTTATAAAGATAACGTAGCTTTTGCTCAGGGACCTACCATTGAGCAGTTCGCTCCTAAGGACCAGAGTACCAGCGACTATTTCCGCATAACAGACATCGAAAGTGTTATCTCTCTCAAAGCAGAGACCCACAACTTCCCTACTACAGTAGAGCCATTTAACGGTGCTGCTACTGGTACTGGTGGTGAGATTCGTGACCGTATGGGTGGAGGTGTCGGCTCATGGCCTATCGCTGGCACAGCTTGCTACATGACTTCATATCCTCGCTTAAAGGATGACAATGGTAAGAGTGACACAGAGCGTGATTGGGAAGATGTACTCCCTGTACGTCAATGGTTGTATCAGACACCTGAGCAGATTCTTATCAAGGCTTCAAATGGTGCGAGCGACTTCGGTAACAAATTCGGTCAACCACTGATCACCGGTTCATTGCTCACCTTCGAACATCAGGAAAACAACGAGAAGTATGCCTACGACAAGGTCATCATGCTCGCTGGTGGTGTAGGTTATGGCAAAAAGCGCGACTGTCTAAAGAAAGAGCCACAAACAGGCAATAAGGTTGTCGTAGTAGGTGGTGACAACTATCGCATCGGATTAGGCGGTGGTTCTGTATCATCAGTAGATACAGGTCGTTACAGCAATGGTATTGAGTTGAATGCTGTACAACGTGCTAATCCTGAGATGCAGAAACGTGCCTACAATCTGGTACGTGCCCTTGTAGAAGAAGACACTAACCCTGTAGTAAGTATTCACGACCACGGTTCTGCCGGACACCTGAACTGTCTATCAGAATTGGTTGAAGAATGTGGTGGTGAAATCGATATGACAAAATTACCAATCGGAGATAAAACGCTCTCGGCTAAGGAAATCATCGCAAACGAGAGTCAGGAACGCATGGGCTTACTGATTGATGAAAAATACCTCGGCCATGTACAGCAGATTGCCGACCGAGAGCGCGCTCCAATGTATGTTGTCGGCAGAACTACTGGCGATGCTCATTTCTCTTTCGTCCAGGGCGATGGAGTAAAACCTTTCGACTTGGATGTTGCTCAGATGTTTGGTCATTCTCCTAAGACCGTGATGAAGGACGAAACTGTAGAGCGTAAATATGAAAATGTCACTTATAATGAGAGTCACTTGGATGAGTATCTCAACCGTGTTCTCCAGCTCGAAGCTGTAGCTTGTAAAGACTGGTTGACCAACAAGGTTGACCGCTCTGTAACAGGTAAGGTAGCTCGTCAGCAAACTCAAGGACAGATCGAGTTACCTTTGAGCGACTGCGGTGTTGTAGCTCTCGATTATCGTGGAGAGAAAGGTATTGCCACCGCTATGGGTCATGCTCCACAGGCTGGATTGGCAGATCCAGCAGCAGGTAGTGTTCTCTCTGTAGCCGAAGCTCTTACCAATATCGTATGGGCCCCTATGGCCGACAAGGAGGAACCTTTAAGTTCACTTAGTCTGTCAGCCAACTGGATGTGGCCATGCCGCAGTCAGAAGGGTGAGGACGCTCGTCTATACAGTGGAGTAAAGGCTCTATCTGATTTCTGCTGCGCCATCCACGTCAATGTTCCAACAGGAAAAGACTCATTAAGTCTTTCTCAGCAATATCCTAACGGTGAGAAGATTATCTCTCCGGGTACCGTTATTGTAAGTGCAGGTGGCGAGGTAAGTGATATCAAGAAAGTTGTAAGTCCTGTAGTTGTCAACGACAAGAACAGTTCATTATATCACATCGACTTCAGTTTCGACGAACAGCATCTTGGCGGTTCTGCCTTTGCACAGAGTCTCAACAAGGTTGGTTCAGACGTTCCAACAGTGAAGAATCCAGAATATTTCGTAGACTGTTTCAATGCCATCCAGGAGTTGATCAACCGTGGATGGATCATGGCAGGACACGACATCTCTGCAGGTGGTTTGATCACAACATTACTGGAGATGACATTTGCCAACACAGAAGGTGGTTTGAATGTCAACCTCTATGATCTTGCCGGTGACGACATCGTAAAGATTCTCTTTGCCGAGAACCCTGGCGTTGTTATTCAGGTAAGCGATGAGCACAAGGCTGAAGTTAAGAAATTCCTCGATGATGCAGGCATTGGCTATGCTAAGATTGCTTATCCTACAGACACTCGCAAGATTGTAGTCAAGAAGAACGATTATGAGCACGAGTTCGACATCGATGCTCTCCGCGATACTTGGTACAAGACCTCTTACCTACTCGACCGCAAACAGAGTTTCGGTGGTATGGCCAAGAAGCGTTTCACAAACTATAAGAAACAACCTATTGAGATGAAGTTCAACGAGAACTTCACAGGAAAGCTCGCGCAATATCATCTTGATGCCAACCGTCGTACACCATCAGGCGTTAAGGCTGCTATCATCCGTGAGAAGGGTACCAACGGAGAACGCGAAATGGCTTACTCTATGTATCTAGCAGGATTTGACGTAAAGGATGTTATGATGACCGACTTGATCAGTGGTCGCGAGACTCTTGAGGATGTCAACTTTATCGTATTCTGCGGTGGTTTCTCTAACTCTGACGTATTAGGCAGTGCTAAGGGATGGGCTGGTGCATTCCTCTACAATCCTAAGGCAAAAGAAGCGCTCGACAAGTTCTACGCTCGTGAGGATACTTTAAGTTTGGGTATTTGCAACGGTTGTCAGCTCATGGTAGAATTAAATCTGATCAATCCAGAGCATAAGCATCGCAGTCATCTCTGCCACAACACTTCTAAGAAATTCGAAAGTTCTTTCTTGGGTCTGAACATACCACAGAACGATAGTGTCATGTTCGGAAGTCTCAGTGGCAACAAACTCGGCATCTGGGTAGCTCACGGTGAAGGTCGTTTCTATCTTCCAGAACCTGAGGACCACTACAACATCATCGCCAAATACAACTACGCTGAATATCCAGGAAATCCTAACGGATCTGATTACAACGTAGCTGGTATCTGCAGTGCTGATGGTCGTCATTTGGCTATGATGCCTCACTTGGAGCGTGCGATATTCCCTTGGCAGAATGCTTGGTATCCACTCGATCGTCGTAACGATGAAGTTACCCCATGGATAGAAGCCTTTGTCAACGCTCGCAAGTGGATTGAGAATAAGACAAAATAAGAATTGAATAATGGGACTATATTGGACATTATTTAAAACATTCTTTAAAATTGGCGTAGTCACCTTCGGAGGTGGCTACGCCATGATTCCTATGATAGAGGAAGAAGTTGTACACAAAAACCAATGGATCAACAAAGACCGCTTTGTCGACTTATTGGCTATTGCCCAGAGTTGTCCAGGCGCATTTGCTGTAAACATCAGCATCTTTATCGGATATGCCCTACGTAAGTCGAAGGGTGGAGTTATTGCCGCTTTGGGATGTGCACTTCCTTCTTTTATCATCATTCTACTCATTGCCATGTTCTTTCATCAGTTTGAAGACAACCGTATTGTGGCAGCAATATTCCGAGGCATCCGTCCTGCAGTAGTAGCCTTGATTGCCGTACCTACCTTTGAGTTGGCAAAGAGTGCAAAAATCAATCTGACAAATTGTTGGATTCCTATAGGAGGCGGCCTACTCATCTGGCTACTGGGAGTAAATCCTATTTATATCATCATCGCTGCAGGAATAGGTGGTTTCATATATGGTAAGTTTATAAAACCTACAGAATAGAAAATGATATATATACAACTCTTTATCACATTCTTAGAAATTGGTATCTTTGGATTCGGTGGCGGATATGCTATGGTATCGTTGATTCAAAGTCAGGTTGTAACTCATCATCACTGGATGACCATGGGAGAATTCACAGATGTCATTGCGATATCACAGATGACTCCGGGCCCTGTAGGTATCAACTCTGCAACTTACTGTGGATACACCGTCGTACACAACGCAGGATATAATGGCATCATGGCGATACTAGGTTCTGCTACGGCAACCTTTGCCCTGATCTTACCTTCTCTCATACTAATGATTTTTATCAGCAAGATGTTCATGAAGTACATCCATACAGCTACGGTACAATACATTTTCATGGGATTACGCCCAGCTATTGTTGGTTTATTGGGTGCTGCAGCCTTACTACTGATGAACGCTGAGAATTTCTCAAGTCCTAAAATAAATCCTTGGCAGTTTTATATCAGCATCTTCTTATTCTTGGCAACATTCATAGGAACGAAGATCCTTAAGATCAATCCTATCAGAATGATGTTCTACTGTGCCTTAGCTGGACTGTTATTGTTATACTAATGGTTTCGTATAAGGGGTGTACCTTTATATTATAGAATAATGGTTTATTGAACTTCTATATCGAACTTATTATAAATATCGGATAAACAAAAAAAGGCTTCAACAGAATGATGTGAAGCCTTTTTATTTTATAAGGAATATTCTTAGAACTCGATGATCAAAGCCTGACGAGGTGTCAGTTTAATATTTTTAGTCAAATCAATCTGTTTTCCTGTCATAACATCCTGAGCTTGCTTGTGATCTTTTATCAGTTCAGCATAACGCTCAACACAAACTTCTCCGGAAGTATTCTTTCCATTAAGGATAGTCATAGAAGTCTTTCCCTGATACTGGCGAGCAATGACATATACACCATTGAAAGGTATAAACTGTATCTGTCTGCCCTTTGTTATCAAAGGATTGTTCATACGCCAATGCAATAACTTGCTCAACCAATTAAACACGGCATTTTCACTTTCAGATCTTCCTTCTGCAGTGAAACAGTTATGTTTATCACCTGGGAAGCCGCCAGGGAAATCCTTACGGACATTACCATCAGTGACAGTTTTTATACCATTCATCAGGACCTCTGTACCATAATACAACTGAGGAATACGATTCATCGTAAGAAGAAGAGCATAACCTTGCTTCAAGGCCAAAGTATCTTTGCCTTCACCCAAGAATCTATCGGTGTCATGGTTTTCGAGAAATGCCATCACTGAAGAAGGATTCTCATAGAGGTAATCATATACCAAGCTGTTATATACCCTATTGAAGCCTTTACTGAGCCCATCAGTTTCTTCATTCTTAGCCTGACTGAGTTTAACGAAGAAACTAAAGTCCATCACCGTCTTCAGATAACTATTCTTCTTTACCAATCTGCTGTCTTTCTGCCATGCTGCAGTATAAGGAGGCTCATCCACCCATGTCTCACCAACGGTATTGAAGTTAGGATATTCTTCGTCGATGGTCTTCATCCATAAAGCCATTCCATCACGATCAGCATAAGGATAAGTATCCATTCGGATGCCATCGATACCTGCAGATTCTATCCACCACTCACTATTCTGGATAAGATATTTCATAACATGTGGATTGCGCTGGTTCAAGTCAGGCATGCTCTTGACAAACCATCCATCTACAGTCTCACGCTTATCAATATCCGATGCGTAAGGGTCAAGCACCGGAGTAAGTTTATAACTGGTCTGGAAATATTTATCCTTATCACCAGTAAGCCACTCTGGGGTATTAAACCAATCCTTCGAAGGCATATCAGCAACCCACGGATGCTCAAATCCACAATGGTTGAAAATCATATCCATAACGATTTTCAGTCCATGTGCATGTGCGTCATCTATTAAAGCCTTATACTGAGCATTCGTTCCGAAACGTGGGTCGATACGATAATAGTCTGTTGTGGCATATCCATGATATGTACTAAACCCATCTTCGGAATCCGGAGAATTATTCTCCTGAACCGGAGTAAACCACAATGCAGTGACGCCCAACTGGTTGAAATAATCTAGATGCTGACGGATACCTTCCAAGTCACCACCATGACGCAAACTCGGTTTACTACGATCAACGACATAGTGGTTCATACCCTTGATGTGCTTAATCTTACCGGAAGATGCAAAACGGTCGGGCATCAACATATACAGGACATCTGCATTCGTAAAGCCCATTCGCTTATCTCCAGACATGGCACGACGCTTGAGCTGATATTTCACACTTCTGGTAGAACCGTTCTGTGTGAATCTGAGATTCATCATGCCAGGTTGTGCATTCTGTAGATTCAAGTAAATCAAAAGATAATTTGGCGAATCCAACCTTACAAGAGAATCAATTTTCACCCCCGGATAATCAACACTCACCTGAGCACTCCGGATGTCCTTTCCATAAACCATCAACTGAAGTGACGGGTCTTTCATACCGACATACCAGTCGGTAGGTTCAATCTTATCGACTTTGACCCCTGCATTTACACTCAACACACAGAATAGTAAATTTAAAACTACAAAAAACTTTTTCATATTAAGGTTATTAAAAATTGCTTACCCTACTAGTCATGAAGAATCAAGGCTGTCTGCGGATCTACCTCTATCTTTCTTCCTTCAACAGTCCCAAATCCGCGCTCGTCAATCTGCCCATCACAGCATACAACAGTATATTTTCCCTGAGGAATATCTACAAGTTTTGCCTCACGATTTGCATTTAGAATAACAATGATGTTATTCCATGAGTCACCTCCTGCATGGTTGCTTAATTGAAAAGCAACAAGACATTTCTGAACAGGAAGAAAACTTAAATGTTCGCGTACTAATTCTGCCTTTGAAAGTCGGAATGCTGGATGATTTTTACGCAATGATATCAAATTACTATAATAATTAAACACCTGAGGATATTTCTTCAGATTATTCCAGTCGAGATGATTTACGCTATCGGGAGAATTAAAACTATTATGCACACCTTTCTTATCACGAAGCATTTCTTCACCACTCAAGATGAAAGGTACACCTTGAGATGTAAGTACAGCTGTCTGAGCAAGCTCATCCAACCTAATCAATTCTTCTGTGGAAATCTGTGGTATCTCAGCCTTCAATCTGTCAACTAAACACATATCGTCATGACAACTTACATAACTAATATGCTGAGTTGGTTCCTTAGCCCATGCAGTCTTATCATAATTCACCTTGCTCATATCAACCTGAGGGTGATCAATTCCACCAACAATACCGAACTTTAAACTTTCTTCTTCACCTGGATAACCTGCGAGAAAAGCTCCCTGAGTATCATCAGAGAATGGACCACGCAAAGCATCACGCATATCATCACCAAAGGCTGCTATCCCCGACATTTGTGGAATGTTAACTTTGGTAGCCAACAATTCTGACGGATAAGCACAATGTCCTGCACTCCACCCTTCACCATATACGAACAAGGAAGGATCAATAGCATTCAACTGTTCGCGTATAGCGTTCATTGTCGGAATGTCATGAACACCCATAAGGTCAAATCGGAATCCATCAATATGATATTCATCTACCCAGTATTTCACACTCTCTAGCATGAATTCACGCATCAAAGGTTGATCGGATGCGGTTTCATTTCCACATCCAGAGCCATTACTTGGTGAACCATCTGGATTATATCGATAATAGTAATTAGGATAAGTCTTTTGGAAATTGCTATTTTCAAGATCAAAAGTATGATTATATACCACATCAAGAATAACACGGATACCAGCTTCATGCAAAGCCTTGACCATCAGTTTGAACTCCTTAATTCTACAAGTCGGTTCAAAAGGATTTGTAGAATAAGAACCTTCTGGTACATTGTAATTCAAAGGATCGTAGCCCCAGTTATACTGTGGCTTATCTAATTGCGCCTCATCTACGGATGCATAATCAAAAGAAGGTAAAATATGAACGGCATTTATACCTAAATTCTTCAGATGTTCTATCGCTTTGGGTTCTGTCAAAGAAAGAAACTTTCCACGATATTTCAATCCAGAAGATGGATCAATAGAGAAATCCCTCCAATGCATTTCATATATCACCAAATCTGCAGGAGATAATGTTTTAGGATGTTGGTCTTTATCCCAACCGACCGGGTCTGTGTCTTTCAGGTCAGTGATATATCCACGCTTTCCGTTAACACCTACGGCTTTGGCAAATGTACCCGGCGTTTCACCTCTTCCGATATCAAAGGTATAGAACTTTCCTTTCCAGTCTCCTTTGAGGCGAACCGTCCATTCTGTGGGAGCAACCTTCTTGAGTTTGGCCACCTTTATGGCATTTCCACCTTGCCCATTTTCGTAGATTCTTACCACACCACGGAAAGGAGTGTTCAATCTAAAAACAGTCTGCTCAGGACTGTAGGACATCTCTTTGAAGACATCCTGAGCCTGAGCAGGATTCGTTAAAACGACTGCTAATGCAGTAACATATATATTCTTAAACCTTATCATGATTTAATACCACAAGCGTCTTTATTTTGCAAAAAGACTAATTGCGAAGCCACCGCCACGTGCTTCAGTGAGTTTCAACACATCACCTTTCTTCACAATTTTCTTTGTTATCTTATAGGCCTTAGGATTCTTCTCGTAATCAGCATCAGAAGCATCTGCATAGATGGTTGCCTCATACTTACGGCCCTTCTCTAGGAAGTCGAACTTAATCGTGCTCTTATGACCATTTTCATCACATTTACCAGCAACAAACCAGTTATTTGTGCCTTTGCCTTTTCTAGCAACAGTAATGTAATCACCAGGTTCTGCTTCAAGATATTTTGATTCATCCCAATCAGCAGGAACATCCTTGATAAACTGGAACGCATCCATAAACTTAGCATAGTTTTCTGGTAAGTCGGCAGCCATCTGGATAGGTCCCCACATTACCAAGTAAAGTGCTAACTGACCAACAAGGGTTGTATGAACATAACTTGTGTTATTACTCCAATTCTTCAACTGAGTCTCGAAGATACCTGGGGTATAGTCCATAGGGCCGCCCTGAAGACGAGTAAACGGCAATACTACGGTATGGTCTGGACGACTACCACCGAATGCTTCATACTCTGTTCCTCGCGCACTCTCATTACCAATCAAGTTAGGATAAGTACGACAAAGGCCTGTTGGACGAGTAGCCTCATGCGCATTCACCATGATATGATGTTTTGCAGCCTCTTTGACAACATACAGATAATGATTATTCATAGCCTGTGAATAGTGATGGTCTCCACGAGGAATGATATCTCCTACATAACCACCCTTCACAGCATCATAACCGTATTTATCCATCAACTGGAAGGCCTTATCCAAATGACGCTCATAATTAATAACACTAGAAGAAGTCTCATGATGCATCATCAGTTTTACGCCTTTAGAATGAGCATATTCGTTCAAATACTTGATGTCAAAGTCTGGATATGGAGTAACAAAATCGAAAACATCCCATTTCCACATATTTGCCCAGTCTTCCCAACCGACATTCCAACCTTCAACAAGGACTTCCTGCAAACCGTTTGCTGCAGCAAAGTCGATATACTTCTTTACATGTTCTGTGTTCGCTGCATGACGACCGTTTGGCTTTACTTTATTCCAGTCAATCTGATCTAACTTGATAGAAGGGTATTCGTCTGTATAGTTCCATGAACTCTTACCTACGATCATCTCCCACCATACTCCACAATATTTTGTTGGGTGAATCCAACTAGTGTCCTTAAGTTTACAAGGTTCATTCAAGTTTAAAATCAAGCTACTTGCCAGCATATCACGGGCATCATCACTTACCATAACGGTACGCCATGGGGTCTTACAAGGTGTCTGCATGTAGCCCTTCATACCTGTGGCATCTGGTGTCAACCAACTTTCGAACACCATATTTTTATCATCCAAGTTCAGGTGCATTGTGGCATAATCTACACATGCAGCCTCATGCAGGTTGATATACAAACCATCCTTGGTTTTCATCTGCAAAGATGTCTGAACACCTGTAGGTGAGAACACACTTGATGAAGAGTTTGCCCAATCCACAGCATCATGGAATCTACTTCTGATCTCAGACAACTTTGATTCCTGTGTTTCCTGTTCCTGAGAGTCATAATCACCAGGAAGCCACCATGCAGTATGGTCACCGGCCATGGCAAACTGGGTATGTTCCTCCTTGATGATGAAATAGTTCAGACTCTTCTGCTGTGGGAATTCATATCTCAAGCCCATACCATCATTGTATACACGGAAACGAATGATGATATTGCGGTCACTTGAAGGCTGGTTCAAGTCAACCTCCAGTTCATTATAATGATTACGGATCTTCTTATATTGTCCCCAAACAGGCGTCCATGTTTCATCAAATGTTGAAGTCTTTGTATCAGAGATTTTAAATCCATCCATCAAATCAGTCTCCTTCAAACCTTTTGACGCATGCTTGTCCTTGGCAAGTTCCAAGCCAAGATGTGAAGGCTTTATAACGGCCTTATTTTTATAGGTCAGTTCATAGGTAGGTTGTCCAGTATCCGACAGTGAAAACTTTAGGACAATACGCCCATCCGGAGATTTCACCATTTGAGCCATTGCCACCATTGGTAATAATAAAAAAGCTAATAGTAATTTACATTTCATCTTCTTCCAGATTCATTTATAAGTTTAATAATAATGTTGGTAAATTCTTGATTTTCCATTAAGTCCTCAAGATTCAAATGCATACGATATCTCCAATAATGACGTGGGTTAGCAGGGATATTGATTCGCTCTGCATTCTGATCAGGAAGTCTGAGGTTTTCATCAATTGCTAACCAATCCTGAATACTAAGTACACACAGCATACTTGGTGATGCCAGATGACGTGCTATGATGTCGCTAGCCAACCACCCTGGTAATGGATGAGGAGCAGCACCCTTACGGTAAAGCATCGTATTATAGTATTCCTGAGTACGCCCCATATCTTCATCCCACCACTGTCGGAGTGTTGGCATATCATGACTAGAGATTGTACATACAGAACGATAAGGGTTGCGACTGAGATGACCGAATCTTACTTTAGGGTCTTTTGGCATGCTCTGCAGTTCCAAGCTCAGGATCTTCAATTCATTCATAACCCAAGGCACACAGTCTGGAACCATTCCTAAGTCCTCTGCGCATACCAGCATACGAGTAGCCTGTACTAACTTCGGTAACTTTTTCATTGCTTCATCATACCAGAACTGATTGTTTCGGCGATAGAAGTAGTCGTTATATAAGTTATTGAATGCTGCCTTATCATTATCATAAAGGCTCTCATAGATATAGTCGAACTGTACACTGATTCGTGGATGATATAACTCAGGATTCCTATGATCACGAACAAAAAGTACATCACTGATCAAAGCATACAATCCATCTCGAAGATTCAATTCTCGTTGATCAGACACTCCTGCGAATGCTTTTTCTACTTTTCGCTGAGTATCAAATTCCGGTTTCATCTTATATCTCTCATCGTCTAATCGATCGAGATACTTCTTTCGCACTTCATCAGCGCGTTCACCAAACATTCTGTCAAGGACCCAATCTGTAATAAATGGTTCTGTGAAACGTTTTTCTTGGAAATTGAATCCATAACTGCGGATTTCGTCTGCTGTCATTCCCAAAGATGGAACAAACTGACCTAACAATCCATGCACAGCATCTACCGGGATTTCCCATATTCTGAAAAATCCAAGTACATGGTCGATACGATATGCATCAAAGAACTTCGACATATTCTGGAAACGTCTCACCCACCAAGCACAACCGTCCTTGATCATCTCATCCCAATTATATGTAGGGAATCCCCAATTCTGACCATTTACTGAGAAATCGTCAGGAGGAGCTCCTGCCTGACCATTCAGATTAAAGTATCTTGGTTCTGTCCATACATCACAGCCATATCGGTTCACACCAATAGGAATGTCACCCTTCAAGATGACTCTCTTCTCCTTGGCATACTCATGAACCGACAGCATCTGAGAATTAAGTATATACTGAACGAAATACCAAAATTCTACATCTTTATAAGCTTGAGAGGTAGGCGATGATAGATTCTTTCGTTCTGCTTCATTCCAAACCTGATGTGCATCCCATTGGGTAAAATCGGCAGTTCCATATTTATCCCTCAAGTAACAATACTGTGCATAAGGTACCAGCCATTGCTCTGTCTCCTTGAAGAAGGCTTTAAACGCTGCACTCTTTTTCACCTCATCTTTCTCCTGAGCAAACAATTCCTTTAGATAATCTATCTTTGCATTGTTTACTCGCTCATAATCAATCTGAGGGAGTTGGTTCAATTCCTCTCGAAGCGTCTCGTAGTATTTGCGTTTCTTCTCATCCTTAAGCTCTGGAAGTGCTGAGAAATCTGCATATTGAGGATGCAAAGCAAAAATACTGATACAACTATAAGGATATGAATCAGTCCAGGTATGAGTTATTGTAGTATCGTTGATTGGCAATACCTGAAGGACACGCTGATGCGTCTTTGATACAAAATCAATCATCTTCTTCAGATCACCAAAGTCACCTACGCCGAAACTTGTTTTACTTCGGAGAGAAAATACAGGAACAAGGGTACCGGCCAATTTACGGTTCCATAATTCGAAAAAGGCCTGACTTAATTCATAGACCAGCATATTACCATTACGCATCTCAGGCAAGTCTATTACTCTATTAAAACCTGTTTCCCATAAAGGAGTGATACCAGAATTCTCATCCAGTGCAACAAATTTAAACTCCAAATGATGATTAACGATATCGTCAATATTCAGATCTACTACCCATTCATTATGGGCATGACGACACATATCCTTCGCCTTCAGGACATTCCATTCTCCCAAAGCACGGGATTCTCCTACAATTGCCAGTCGATCACCCTCACGCAACTGAGGAGCTCGAACGATAAGTCTTATGGCCTTAGCATACGATGTCTCCGGAAGTTCTGATAACTTCTCCTGATTAACACAATCCGTAAAAGCAGAACTATAAAGATAAGAATCCTCCGGCAGATCATTCCATCTATTATAGATTGTATAGGTCTCTGTTTTAGAGTTCGTGATTCCTATTTTGTGTTTCACCGTCAACCATTCCTGTCGACTACTATATCCATTATGTTCCACACTATAGTAATAGGTGATATACTTTGGAGTCTCTGTAACTATAAGATCATAGCACCATCTTTGTCCATCTAAAGTACTCATACGACATAAATGGACAGTACCATCAATATCAACATGAAGAGTCAACTCTTCACCAAATACGGTCTTATAATCAATATTAAATTGAAATTTCATAAAATATTGGGGGTTAGTATTCTTAATTGTGATGCTAAGATAGATATTTTTTCTAATTTACAGCGTGCAACATTTGCACAAACATTATTATTATTCATGCAAACGTTTGCATTTTATTACTTTTCCTTAATAAAAGTAACAGCAATACTACCTAATAAGAAAAGAGTACCGGCTACGATCATCATATTACTCTGATGAGAGCCTACCATACCAAGGATTCCACCACCACACAAAGCTGCTACGATCTGAGGAACACAAATGGTTCCATTAAATAGACCTAGATATGCGCCCATATGGCCATATCCTTGAAGAGCATTGGTAACAAAGGTAAAAGGCATTGCCAACATAGCAGCCCAGCCACAACCTACCAGTAGGAATGGAATAAACTGCCAATAAGCATCATGAATAAACGGGATAAGAATAAAACCGGCAGCACCCATGACAAGACTTAATGCATAGGCAAGTTTGGTATTCTTAAACTGCGCCAGCACGACAGCCCATATCACACTACCAACAGCCTGAACGGCAAAGAGTACTCCCACCCAGTTACCTGCTTCCTGAAATTCTGAAGATGCAGCATCTGTCGTATTCCATACGGTTTCTGCAATAGCTCCGGTGGTATAGTTCCACATATAGAGCATTCCTGCCCAACAGAAGAACTGTACCAGTCCCACTTTCCAGAATGTAGAAGGGGCATTCTTCAGAAGAACAAACCAGTTTACGTGTTCTTCCTTCTTTGCCACGACTTCTGATGTGGCATTATATGCCGCATAAGTCTTAGGATCCCATTCCTTCACCTTTAAAGTAGTATAGACCACACATAATATAAGTATTGCTGCACCAATATAGAAGGACCAGATTACAGAATCCGGTACGACTCCTCTTGGAGCAACATTGCTCAAGCCCAACCATGTAAATAAGAACGGAAAGACAAAACCTACTACAGAACCTGCATTACAAAGGAAACTCTGGATAGCATAAGCCTTGGCTTTTTGTTTTTCATTCACCATATCACCAACCATCATCTTGAATGGTTGCATGGCCATATTGAGACTGGTATCAAGAAACATCAAGGCGACCAAACCAAACAACATGGCTGCCCCAAACGCAAAGCCAAACGACCCAGCATTCGGCAATAGACACATGACGAGTACTGCCAACAGAGCACCTATAAACAAATAAGGTATACGTCGACCAAAACGAGTCCATGTCTTATCACTTAACGTTCCGACTATAGGCTGTACTATAATACCCATAAGAGGTGGCAAAATCCAGAAATAGCTTAAACTATGAGGGTCTGCCCCAATAGTGGCAAAAATACGCGAAATATTAGCACTCTGCAGAGCATAAGCAATCTGCACGCCAAAAAATCCGAAGCTCAAATTCCAGAGCCCCCAAAAGTTCATGTTAGGTTTTTCTTTCATATTATCATAATGGTTTTTAGTCTGTCGATTTCTATATGATATTGCTATCGTGTAGTACCACGTACTACCAGTCGAGTTCTCACAACTCGTTTTTCGATTTTGTTCATCGCAATAGAGCCTTCCACCTGTCCGATCAGGATATTAGCAGCTTCCTCTCCCACAGCCTTTCCGCGTTGTTCTACCGTTGTAAGCATAGGATCACACGACTTTGCACGATTACCATTAGTAAACCCACAGATTGAGATATCTCCAGGTACATCAAAGCCCATATGTTTAGCTGTATATAATATACCTATTGCAGTATCATCGTTTATTGCAAAGAATGCATCAGGGCGATTTTCCATATTAATGATTTCCGGTGTAATCGCCTCAGCAGCAGCTCGATTATCACAAAGACGGATAATGCTTTCATCAACTTTCAATCCATGTTTCAGCAAAGCATCCTTGTAACCGTTGAATCGGTTTTTCGAGATCTCCATATTCATTGAAGATCCATAATATGCGATCCTACGGCAACCGGTATCTATGAGATGGGTTACAGCAGTATAAGCACCCATATAATCATCAACGACCACACGAGAGCAATCCACTCCTGTACAAATTCTATCATAAAAGACCAAAGGAACGCCTTTGTCCATCAATCTCTTAAAATGTTCATAATGCGTGGTATCTTTGGCCTGAGATACGATGATTCCGCACACCTTATTTTTATAGAAATCATCACAGATAGCCACCTCACGCTCATATTTTTCATTACTTTGAGCCACCATGATGCGATAACCACGAGCACTGGCCTCTTCTTCAACACCACTAAGCACAGAACCGAAATAATAATGCACGAATTGAGGTACGATAACACCTATTACTTTCATCGGCATCACCTTACTATGGCGAAGGGCTTCACCAATCACATTAGGATAGAATTATGCTCGCGCGCATACTTCTGTATACGCTCCTTTTGGACAGCACTAATCCGTGGGCTGTCTTTCAGCGCACGCGAAACAGTAGCTATAGAAACGCCAAGGTCGCGAGCGATATCTTTCATTGTTATAGATGTCTGATCTTTCATGATAAATTACCTCATTGTGCAAATGTAGACAAATCTGTGCAACTAGATTACCATACTCTTTTATTATTAAGAAAAACAAAGCGCAAACGTTTGCACTAAAGAAATAACGTTTTAATGGCAAAATTAGTATAACAAAGCATTAAAGAATATAAATTTGCAACGCAGACAGCGTGATAAGAGCGAAAAGACGGCTATGAAACAATTTATTACGTTATATTTATTATATGGATTAACTAGAAACAATATATTACGTTAACTTAAAAAATCAAAGCAAATGAAGCAGGTAAAATTCAAATTGCCTCAGAGAATGCTGACCCTTACTGGAGGATTACTTCTCGCAGCTAGTTCTTTTGCACAAAATGGTGCTATAAAAGGACAAGTGAAAGATGCTTCTGGTGAGCCAGTCATGGGAGCTACCATTACAGCCAACGGTAAACCTGTTGGAATTACCGACATGGATGGTAACTATTCCATTAATGTAAAGCCAGGAACAAAGCTTACTATTACCTATTTAGGTATGTCGCCAAAAACAGTTACTGCAGGCGAAAACATGTCTGTCGTACTAACAGACGACACAAAAGCATTAAACGAAGTGGTTGTTATTGGTTATGGTACTAAGAAAAGCAGCGACCTTACAGGATCTGTAACCGCATTTACTCCTGATGGTAAGAACAAGGGTGTTGTTGTCAATGCTCAAGATTTGATCCAAGGAAAAATTGCGGGTGTTAATATTACTTCCGGTGGTGGTACCCCTGGTGGTGGTGCAAACATACGAATCCGTGGTGGTTCGTCTTTGTCTGCCACCAACGACCCATTAATCGTCATCGACGGTATTGCCATGGATAATAACGGTGTACAGGGTCTTTCTAACCCATTGTCTTTGGTAAACCCTCAGGATATTGAGTCTTTCTCTGTTCTAAAAGACGCTTCTGCCACAGCCATCTATGGTAGCCGTGGTTCTAATGGTGTCATCCTCATCACTACCAAGAAAGGCAGAAAGAAAACCAGTATCTCATATAATGGTTCTTTCTCTGTCAGCACGAAGAAGAAGACTATCGACGTGATGAATGGTGATGAATTCCGCGATTTCGTCAAGACACAGTTCGGCGAAGACAGCAAAGCTGCCAAACTGTTAGGTACTGCCAACACCAACTGGCAAGATGAGATTCTGCGCACAGCATTCGGTCATGACCACAACATTACGATCAGTGGTACTACCGCTGGTATCTTACCTTACCGAGTATCTTTGGGATATACCAACAAGCAAGGTATCATCAAGACCTCTAATTTCGAGCGTTACACCGCATCATTAAACCTTTCTCCTGCATTCCTTCAGGATCATCTGAAATTCAATGTCAATGCCAAGGGTATGTGGGCAAAGAGCCGCTATGCAGATGGTGCTGCTATCGGTGCCGCTGTAGCCTTCGACCCAACACAGAGTGTTTACGACAATTCTGAAGATGCAGCCAACTTTGGTGGATACTTTGCATGGAAGGCTCCTGGAGCTGCCTTAGGCAACGATAAATATCCATACACTCTGGACAGTCAGGGTACCAAGAACCCTGTTGCTATCTTACAATTGAAAAATGATAGAGCTATTAGCCGTGACTTATTATTAAGTGGTGATGTAGACTATAAAGTTCATGGTCTTGAAGACGTGAGCATCCACGGTACAGTAGGTTTCGACGTAGCACAGGGTACTCAGAATAAGGACGTAGACCCTAGATGTCCATTGGCTTTCTACTATGGTTCTTTCGGATTCGACAGATCTTTGAAGCGCAACTTCCAAGGTAGTATCTATGCCATGTATAATCATGACTTCAACGATGCAGCCAAGAATCATCTGGATGTCATGGTCGGTACTGAGGAATCTCATTTCTGGAGAAAAACCTCTAACCGTTATCGTTCATACAATGACGCATGGAACGGACTTAATTCCGACATCCATACAGATAATGGTGTAGACTATGATGGCGATGGTATCTTAGACGACTACAAGTTCCTCACAGAGAGCTATCTTGTTTCTTATTTCGGTCGTGCCAACTGGAGTCTGTTAGATCGTTATTATCTCACAGCGACCTATCGTCGAGACGGTTCATCACGTTTCAAGAAGCACTTCTCAGACTTCCCTTCATTTGCATTCATGTGGAAGATCAAGGATGAGAGCAAGCTCCGCAATATCAAATGGCTTTCAGACCTGAAGCTCCGTCTTGGTTGGGGTATGACCGGTCAACAGGAAATCAACGTCGGTGACTATCCATATTTCGCCATCTACGAGATGAACTCAGGAGTAGGTTCTTATTATAATGCTGTAGGCAATGGCAACATTGCACGTCCTAAGGCATACAACCCTGACTTGAAATGGGAGACCACAACAACATATAATGTAGGACTCGACTGGGGACTCTTCAACAAGCGAATCACCGGTAGTTTCGATTGGTATTATCGTAAGACAACCGACTTGCTGAATATCGTTGATGTTCCTGCAGGTTCAAACTTCCGTAACCAGGTGATTTCAAATATCGGTTCATTGACCAACACCGGTATTGAAGCAGCTATCAAATGGGTAGCCATTGAGAATAAAGACTTCAACTGGGTAATCGACTATAACTTGGCTTACAATGCCAACAAGATCACAAAGTTGAATGGTGGTGACGATCCTTCTTACTTTGTTGCCGTAGGTGGTATCTCTTCTGGTACAGGTCTTACCGCTCAGGCTCATAACGTAGGTCATCCAGCCTTCTCATACTATGTATATCAGCAGGTATACGACAAGAATGGCAAAGCCATCGAAGGTGCAGTAGTAGACCGCAATGGAGATGGTAAGATCACCGCTGCCGACAAGTATTACTACAAGAATCCAACAGCTCCTGTCACCATGGGGCTTTCATCTCGTATGGAATACAAGAATTGGGACTTTGGTTTTACACTCCGTGCAAGCATCGGCAACTATGTCTTCAACGACATGATGTCTGGTCATACCAACACCAGTATCACAGCAATCTTTGCACAGCAATCCTTCTTGAGTAATGTTCCAAAAGCATCAGCAGCCGATAACTGGCAGAGCAACGATGAGTCAAAAGCATTAAGTGACCGATGGGTACAGAATGCTTCATTCTTGAAGTGTGACAACATCACCTTAGGTTATACCTTCAGCAACCTCTTCCGCAGTGGAAGTTGGAATGGTGTCAGTGGCCGTGTCTATGGTTCTGCTAGTAATGTATTTACCATCACAAAATACAAAGGTATCGACCCAGAAGTATTCCAGGGCATTGATAGAAACCTTTATCCACGTCCTATCGAATTCCTTTTAGGTTTAAGCCTGAATTTCTAATCAATTAAGAGGAATATTATCATGAAAAGATATATAAAAACTATATTACCTGCAGCAGCGATGATCTTATCACTAGGCTTGCCATCATGCTCTTCAGACTTGGATGTTATGCCTATCGATCCAAACCTGCAGACTAAGGAAAGAATCAATTCTGACAACTTGCTCAACAAGTGTTATGCTAACCTTGCAGTTGCCGGAAACAGTGGTCCTGACGGAGACTGTGATATCGACGGTCTTGACGGTGGTACCACAGGTTTTGTCCGCCAAATGTTCAATGCCAATGAGTTGACTACTGATGAAGCCATCTGTGCATGGGGTGACCCAGGTATCGAGAACTTCAACTTCAATACCTACGATGCTCAGCAACCAATGCTTCGAGGTTTCTATTATCGTCTGTATGCCGGTATCAGCTACTGCAACCAGTACATAGCAGACTTTGGTGCTGTTGATGCACAGAAGACTGCCGAGGCTAGATTCTTGAGAGCTCTCCAGTATTATCTTCTCCTCGATGGTTGGGGTAATGTACCTTTCACCACAGCGGTTTCTTCAGAAAAGCCACAACAGATCAAGAGAGCTGACCTCTACAAATGGGTAGAGAGCGAACTCCTTGATGTTCAGAACGATCTTGCAGAGGCAAAACCAGAGAAGAAAGGCGAGGAAGGCTATGGCCGAGTAGACAAAGCTGCCGCATGGTTATTACTTGCACGTCTTTATCTGAACGCAGAGGTATACACAGGCACTCCAGAATGGGGTAAGGCTGCCGAGTATGCCAAGAAAGTCATCGACTCACCTTTCAAGCTCTACACCACGAAGAAAGGTAACTGGAGTCCTTATCAGCAGTTGTTCATGGGTGACAATGGTATAAACGGAGCTTCTCAGGAGTGTATTTTCTCTGTTATTCAGGATGGTGAGAAGACCCATTCTTATGGTACTACCCTATTCCTGATTGCCAGCACAACCAACGCAACAGAGATTGTAAATCCTGATGGTAAATCTGTCGGTATGAACACCACAGAGAAATGGAGTGGTAACAGAGCACGCCCTGATCTTATCAAGAAGTTCTTCCCACAGACAGCTCCTCAGGTAGACGCTTACCAGATGACAAAGGAAGCAAAGGATGATCGTGCCATCTTCACCGGCAACGGCCGCGAATTGGAAAACAACGATCCATCAACCTTTACCGATGGCTACGGTGTATGTAAGTTCAACAACTGGTACACCACCGGTACTGCCAAGAACACCAAATTCCCTGATACTGATTTCTTCTTCTTCCGTTCTGCAGAAGCATATCTTATCTATGCAGAAGCTACAGCAAGAGCGAATGGAGGTACCGCAACAGCAGAAGGTGTAGGATACTTGAATCAGCTCCGTAGCAGAGCAAACGCATCAACCAAGGCTGGTTACACTCTTGATGACATTTGTGACGAGTGGAGCCGTGAGTTCTATTTCGAAGGCATCCGTCGCCCTACCCTCATCCGTTTCGGCAAGTTTGGTGGTAACACCAACTACAACTGGACATGGAAAGGTGGCGCCAAGAATGGTCGTAACATAGACAAGCACTACAACTTGTTCGCAATACCTTCATCTGACTTGAATGCAAACGGAAACTTGCAACAGAACGAAGGTTATAAAGATAATCAAAAATAAACAATTTAGAATTAATTATCATGAATAAGATAAAAATAATGGCAGGAGCCCTCATTGGTTGTGCTATGGCCTTCACAGCTTGTAGCGACGATCTGAGCCATAATCCGACACTACAAACGCCGGAGACCTTCACACTAAATACTCCAGCCTATTCTACTTCGAATATTGACTTGGAGACTACAGATAGTATGCGTCTCACCTGGTCACAACCTGACTATGGCTTCCCTGCTGCTGCCCAATATGAGGTACAGGTATCTCTGAATGATGACTGGTCGGTTTCTACAGAACAAGCTGCTGCTGACGAGAGTGGCAAGACAAAACCTACCTATGCTACAGTATCAGACCCAACAGGTGTTTGCAGCACCTCCGTTATTGGTTCCACTTTGGCTAAAGGCATTCAGACAATCGGAGGATGGGGCGAAGATGACATTCCTGCCAAGAAGGATGTCAAGGTTCGTGTGATGAGTGTTTATGCTAAGGATACCATCTATTCTAATGTCATCAACCTCACCGTAGTTCCTTATTTCGTAAAGGATGTCGTTCCTATGGGTTGGTATCTTATCGGTTCATGCATCGGTGACGGTAGCTGGGGCGGTGAGATCGGTCCTAACATGATTCCTATGTACGCTATCGCTGGTCAGAACTATGACAAGAAGACCGGTGAGGGTAAGTTCTCTTGGACAGGTTATCTCACAACAGAAGGATTCAAACTAAAGAAGGAAGCTGACAAATGGGATGACCAGATCGGTCAGAAGAAGGGCGATGACGGTACCCTTGAATACGATGCTGACGGCAACCCTGTACTGCAGAAGAACGAAGGTGGTTCTGGCAACATCACTGTCAAGGAAGATGGTTACTACACGATCACTCTCGACACCAAGGCTTTAAAGAAGATTAAAGACAAAGACGTGATCAGCAAGGACATCATGACCATCACAAAACTTGATAAGGCTCCTTCTGTCTTTGAACAAATATATTGTACCGGTGACTTTGATAGTTGGAAAGTTTCAGGCAAGATGACTCCTGTACACACCAAGACTGGATTAAAGAACCACGATTGGTATTTCGTCCTCGATGCTTCTGACGGTGACACTACTGCCAAGTTTACAACTGCGGGCTGGTCAACCAACTGGGGTAGCGAAAGTTTCCCTTACGGTACAGGTACCAGTGGCGGTGGCAACATTGCTGTTGCTAAGGGTAAATACAAGGTTATCTTCAATGATATCACAGGACAGTATGTCTTTATCGCACAATAAATAAGCTACAGGAGTGGAAAACTCCACTCCTGACCTTTTAAACGAAAAAATATGAAAAAGATAATATATTCATTAGGTCTTGCCCTTACATTAGCAAGCTGCTCAGAAGCTGGTTATGAAGATTGGGCTAATCCACAGTCCAATGCAGCAGAAGACCAGGTTACAGTAAAACTTACTGTTGCCAACGCTCCGGCCGTTGACTATGCAACACTCACAGAAGATAGTGTTCAGTTGTTCATCCCTACTGTGGAGTATTCTGACAATGAAGTTCCTACCAATTCCTATGTGGCTGTATTGAAGAATGGTGAAAAGTCGTTCACCATCGAGACTGATGCCACCGGTAAGGCTGCCGCAGCCGACCTAAAGGATGCCGTAGAAAGTCTATATGGCAAACGCCCTGAAAAACGAGAAATCCCTATGGAGGTTACCGGTATCTCTAAGTCAAAGGGATTAAGCGTGAAGAATACCACTACTGCTACAGCAACGGCTACTCTTACAGCTCCTCATTTTATCGATGAAGAATATTACCTTGCCGGAGATATGTTCGACAATGGATGGAGCAAAGAAGGTGCTAAAAAGTTGACCCACGTGGGTAATGGTGATGTATACGATTATCCAGAATGGAACACTATCCTTAGACTTCCTGAAGGCCGTTCCAACTGGTACTGGAAGATTATTCCTCTCACCAACTACAATGGCGAATTCTTCGGTGATGGTGTCGCAGGTACTTTGGTCGATGGTGACAATGCTTTCGAAGGCAACCTTACCACAGTAGAGCCTAAGGCCGGTAGAATTGAGGAACCTGGTACTTATCGCCTCTCTATCAATATGTGGAAGTACACTTACAAAATTGAGAAACTCAATTTCGAACCTTTCATCTATGAGATTGGAAGCGAGAGTGAATGGAAAACATCACACGCTCTTTCCGGTGAGAACTTTGATGGAAACTATCAGGGATATTATTACCTGAACGGTGAATTTAAGTTCAAGCCAAAGGCTGACACATGGGATGATGACTTTGGTCAGGATCCTAATAGCACTGAAAAGAAACTTGTCTCTAAAGATGAAGAGAATATCAAAGCAGATGCTGGTTTCTATCAGATTAATGTGAACTATGCCGAGATGACCTATAACCTCGTTAAAGTTGAGAGCATCTCTGCTATTGGTAGCTTCTCAGACTGGGCTTCAGATGTTGACCTCACATACAATACAGAAGAGGGTTGCTGGGAAGGCGAACTGGATATTACAAAAAACAGTGAATTCAAGTTCCGTATGAACCACGACTGGAAATGCGCTAACTGGGGTGGTGACGTAAACAACCTGAAACAAGATGGTGCCAACATCAATATTGCAAAGGGTAAATATAATATAAAACTATACCTAAGCTATGCGGGTGCCAACAAAGTTAAGATAACAAAACTTTAATATCCATCATGCTATAAAGCAAACGGGATGTATCTATTGGGGATACATCCCGTTTTTTTCTAAGATCACCAAGGTACTTCTACGAAAAGGATCGAAAAATTGCAGTTGCCATTTAAATCCTAGCTTCGTTGGCACTTCGTTTTGTTAAGATTACTTTATATTCTTTAATTCTCAACTGACAAAAGGTGCTCATAATTCGCGAATTCAATTTTCATGCCGGGTTGATTAGGAATACCGGAATTATGAGCAAATAGCAATCTATTGATTATCAAACAGTTACAGTTTTACGTCTTATTCTATCCTCAAAAATACTGGGGGATGTAGCCTTTTTCTGTTAACTGCGTAAGGCTATATACCTATTCACATTGGCTTACAAAGTTAACTGCGTAAGCTGATGAAGTTAACTGCGTTCAAAGACTCAAACTTTTGAAGAAAATTTTCCATGCTTTTTGAGAGTCAAAAGGCCCTTATCCATTCTAGAAGGAGCAAAAAGCGAAACATTTTTCTTTTAACAGTTCCAACATTAAAGTTTAAAAAATATAAAATACTAAAGTTTCGCAAGTGAATATGTATTCATTAAGCGACATTTAAATTGTACATTTTATACAATTTATGGAACTTTGGATTATCTTCAATAAGTGCGCTAAGCAACTCGCTGGCATCAGCAGATACCAATGCTGCTATTTCCAGAATGATATCCAGTATGAGTTCCCATATCTTGTCCGTTACAGACAGCTCTAGAGATTCATCCATAGCATCTACAAAGAGCATACCGATGGTTTCATACGATTCAAATCGCTTCACTGTACAAAGTATGTTGTACTGCATCAAAGTTAGTGTAAAACTAGCAATCTGTGCAGAGAAATGAATCGACTGGCATCTGCCAAGATTCAGAAG
>NZ_AUFP01000023.1 GCF_000426565.1 Segatella albensis DSM 11370 = JCM 12258
CATTATCAGCACATGATGTATCAGAAGATGCTCAAAGACCATGGAATAGTGCAAAGCATGTCAAGGAAAGGCAACTGTCTGGACAATGCTATGATGGAAAATTTCTTCGGACTGATGAAGAACGAATTGCTATACGTGAATCATTTTGAATCTATCGAAGAGTTTGAACGAGAACTGAAAAAATATATATGGTGGTATAACAATAAAAGAATAAAACTGAGATTAAAAGGAATGAGCCCGGCTATATACCGAGCTCACTACTATAGAGAGATAAATAATTAATATTTAATTAATCGTCCAACTTTTCGGGGTCACATCAAACTCCCCTTCTTTATTTAATCAGAAATGACAAAACTAACATATTACCATATGCCTTATCACTTGCTTTAAATGCTTTAATCATTTCGCTTTCATCTAATAATTCTATTGGAATTTCAATCTCCTTATTGTCTAATTCTTTAAAATACTTCTCTGCCGTTTTATTACGATTGGCAAAAAAAATCATTTATAACTTTCACCTCAGACAACATATCTTTAGTGATTGGTTTGTTCTCTTCTTTACATTTGGCCAACGTTGTATTGTATGTCTGAGCCCGTTCGGTCATAGAGATGTATTCCTTGTCTTGCAACGACTTATAAACGTCTTCTACAGATTTATTATATTCGTCTGCAACAGGTCTCATACTCTTGAGAGTACGCCAAACTGCAAGTGCGGCTTCGTCGTTGAGTGAATTAACTTTCAGATTTTTAATTTCCTTATATGCATTTACTGCATCAATAGTTTTAATTTTCATTTTTGTTATGTTTTAATTTATACTGACTCCTTTACTCTTTCTTACTAATGAGATTATTGAATTGCTCTGTGCAACTCTCAACTAAGTCACCTATTACTTTCAGTGCTCTACGATTCGTATTATAGAAATTAAATTGCAGAGCATCGTCACCCATAGAAGGAATATACGTTGACGAGACTCCACCGCTTACAACATCAGTCGTACCGTCTAACGTTTCCTCAACATGAAACACATTAGCATCAAATACTACCATGGCATCGCTATTAGTATCTAGCTTAGCCGATCATTTAAGTTTCCATTCTCCAGTTTCGTCGATAAATTCAAAACTGACTTGTTCGAATGAACTCTTAATAGTAAGAGTTCCTTTTGCTACTTCTTCTGTCATAATTTTTATTATTAAGTTTATAATATTATGAATTAAATCTCAAAAAAACACTAAATCCTCCATACCCTGCCCAAGTTTCTCCATCATCAAATGTTAACTCTAAAGTAATATTTGCTGTATATCCGTAATTGGAATATGCACTATTCACTAAGCCATCGAACTGAAGGTACGTTGTCTGATATGTATTATTTTCTGTTGTTGCAGGAATATCCCACTTCCAATCTTCTCTGTATGTTCCATCTTGCTCTACAGCAGAGCCAGTGATAATTTGTTCACCACCCATGAAGTGAACCCTGATTCTCGTTTTCGCAGTTTCAAATTTTCCAATACTAACAGCTTTAGAGTTTTTCTCAATATTCAGCTCAAGACGGATAGAGTTTGTGTATAGCGTCGTTTCCGTGTATGGAGAGCTCCACTCTTCGGAATTGTAGATACGATTTATATTCACAATACGTTTTCTTGCTCCGAAACTTATTGAAAAAGGTCTTGAGCATGGAAGTAATACACAATATTGTGTGTCAATATCATACAAGTAAGGAGTGAATGTGACAGGATACGATGAAAGGAATCCTACTGGCATATCTATAGGGATATCGCACTCACCATATTGATGATTGTCACTTGAACTCATTAGGTTTCCGTTGTAATACTCGCACAAATTCCCCCCTTCCGATTGTCTAAATGTAGAATATGTTTCCACTCGTAATTTCCATCTAGAATAGCTACCATCCAGAATATCTTCTGGCATCACATTATACGTTGCATAAGCATTATGATATATTTTTATAGGTAGATAATCTGATGCCCCTGCGCTTGTAAAATCCTTTTGTGTTAGTGGTAATATCTGTTTAGTTGGAGATTTGACGGTTGACACCGTATATCACGCTAAGCACATTTTTCCTTATTTCCTCTGTTATTTCAAGAAGCTTATCTTCTGAAGGCTTCCGAATACAATTGTTATTCAACAAGTTATTGTGAAAAAACCAATATAATATTTGTTTTTGTCGAAAATATATCGTAAATTTGCGACAAAATAGAAGCTTATATATGCAAGAAAATATTGGTAAACAGATTGTTAGTAGCATTAAAAAGTGCGGAAGGGGTTCTATCTTTTTTCCGAGCAGCTTTACGGCCTATGGTGACATCAAGTCTGTCTCCAAGTCTTTGGAGCGGTTGACCAATGACTCATTCATAATAAGGTTGTCTAATGGCATCTATCTATATCCGAAGATAGACAAGGAACTGGGACTGGGGGTATTATACCCATCTGTGGAAGACATTGCCTTGCAGGTAGCAAAAAGAGACAGGGCACACATTGCTCCGACAGGTGCGTATGCCATGAATCTACTCGGACTATCTACTCAAGTGCCCATGAACGTCGTATTCATGACAGACGGTTCGCCAAGGAAGATTAGGCTCGGCAACAATAGAACAATAACGTTTAAGCATACTGTTCCCAAAAACCTTGCTTTCACGAACAAGACAGCTCAACTGGCAACATTCGCATTGAAGGAGATAGGTCAAAACAATGTCAATGAAGAGCATCTGAAAACACTGAAACATGTATTCACAACCATTAACGGGAAATCCATTGAGGCGGATTATAAGCTGATGCCGGCATGGATTAGAAAAATAATAAAGAGCTTTTATGAATAGTTATTTCGATTTACGTGATGACCAAAAGAAGATGGTTATCACTCAGACAGCCAACAAGATAGGACTTCCTGTCCAGGCAATTGAAAAGGACCTATGGGTTTCCACCATACTCAAAGTTGTATTCACGTTGCCTTTTGCGGATAAGCTAGTCTTCAAGGGTGGCACCTCTTTGAGCAAGGTTTATCACCTCATCGACCGGATGTCTGAGGACATTGACCTCGCAATAGACAGAAGTTTCTTTGGATTGACCGGCGATCTGACCAAGAGACAAACCAAGAAGTTGAGGAAACAGTCGTCTCTGTTCGTCAGAGATGAATTCGCAAGTCAGCTTGAGGGCAGACTGAAAGAATACGGCCTGGAGCAATATCTTACCGTGGAACCTGAACCTGACGGTGAAGGTGACAATACTTATCCCGAGCCACGAAAGATTCATATTAGATACAATGCACTCTTCGGTAAGCCATCTTACCTAAATCCGGAGGTAATGTTGGAAATCGGCTCCCGTTCTCTTTTTGAGCCAACAGAGATTGCAAGAGTATCCAGTCTTGTGACTTCTTCTTTCCCTCAGGTAAACACTGACGTGGTAGATACAGATATTCGGACAGCAAAGGCTGAAAAGACGTTCCTTGAAAAAGCATTTTTGCTTCACGAGATGTTCACAACGGAAAGAGCACATGTCGCAGACAGAAAATCACGTCACCTGTATGACCTTGAGAAAATGATGGACGAGCAATTTGCCATTAATGGCATTAATGATGATGAGTTGTGGAATACTATCGCACATCATCGAGAGGTTTTCACCAGCATTCACGGCGTTGATTATACCCCGGACATTCAAAAAAGAATAAAGCTGACTCCACCAAAGGAATATCTTGACGTATGGAAGAAAGATTATGAAGCTATGCAGCTCTCCATGATCTATGGCGATTCACTTCCTTTCGATAAATTACTTGAGCGAATGGTTGAACTTGAAGGCAGATTCCATAGCATATAAGGAAACCATCAAACAGCGTGCAGAAGGCCAAAGCCAGCGCTTGCCATGGTACATGAGCAGTGCAGGGTGCAAGGTCTATTATAAATATGACCTCGCACCCTGCACTGCTTATGTACCAAAACGCAAGATAAAAAATTGTCTTTCAAATATTTGGTGGTTAGTTCATTTTTTACTAACTTTGAACCCAAATAAAAGAGATCTTTAAATTTCGGCTTGTTTACTGCCTTCTGGTGGGTCTTTCAAGTCATTCAGGGTTAAGAAATGGTCTGTAGAGGTTCTAAAAAACGGTACAGATACGGTACAACTCAATTCCTTGACTTTATAAGCAATTGAAATACAAGATTTTAGCGGAAAAGGTGGGGGGGTTCCTCTCTAATTAAAAAGGCAGACTTGAAATAAACAAGTCTGCCTTAGTCGGGGTACAAACCCTTTCGGGAGAGTACCACTGCAAACATATAAAAAAAATCCGTTACTTCCAAGGAAATAACGGATTTTTTTTGTTTTTTCTCTTATTTTTAAGAGAGGCGAATTCAACTTGCAAGTGCAATTGCTATTTATTTAATATTATCTCTTTCATCATTAAGAACATCAGCTACTGCTATAACCAGTAATTCTCCTAAAGAGTCTAGGTCATTTTCCCTTTCCCAAGTCTCCATTTCATTGTCTTTTAAGCATAATTGATAATACTGTTCTTCTACTTCGTAATATTGTTGAAGAATGCTGTTGATTTTATCAAAATTCTCTTTTTTCATATTTCAAATTTGTATTCGTTGCAAAGTTAGTTGATTCTGACTTCATCCGTTTACATTTGGCTATGTTTTTATCAAAACGCTCGTTAGGTGAATCAAACGATAGCTTTTTCCGTGGCCTAGAGTTGATCTTATCTTGAATTCTCTCTATTTGCCCATCAGTGAAATATTTGAATGGCATGCCTTTGGGGATGTACTGCCGGATAAGACCATTCGCATTTTCTATAGCACCTTTTTGCCATGACGAGTATGGATCAGTGAAGTATACGTTGGCACCAATTGCTTCCGATATTCTTCTGTGTGCTGCAAACTCACAGCCGTTATCTGTTGTTATGGAGTGTATACAGTTTTTGAAGGGTGTCAGTATCCTTATGACAGTAGTTGCCAGTTCATTAGAATCTTTCCCATGCTTAAGCTTCTCCATGAAGAGCTTGTTGGTACTTCTCTCGATAAGAGTTACAATTCATATAACCTTGCTAACGGCATGGTTTCCTGGAGCTTTATTGCTACGTTTCCGTGCCTGCTTGTGGGCTATGTCCCATTTATATACTCCACGCTGGCTCGAGTTTCGTTTCAACTCGCGCGTTACTGTCGACGGATGGACTCCTATTGCATCCGCTATTGATTTCTTTGAGCATTTCTTTTGTAGTAATACAGAAATTGTGTACCTTTGCTCAAAGATTAATTGTTTGTAATGCACAATGCAAAATTAATTAATCTTTGGGAGACTTCGGTCTCCCTTTTTCATTTAATTGCTTTGCATTGTTGAAATTTACCTAATAAGTTCCTTCGTGGGGGCTTCTCGCCCCAAAAAGCCTCGGTGTTTTCAGGTATTAGATTTTTATTATTCTTCTACCTGAAAATTGCACTTCTATGTTGAATTTGCCTAATGCAACAACTTTAGAATTGTTTTATTTTTCCAATATTTTCATATTATAAACTCAATAGGAGATATAAAATTCAGCCTTTTTCTAGGTCTGTTGTTAATCTTTTCTTGTACCATATATATTTCTTCATCTGTTATTGTTTTGAAGTCAGTCCCTTTTACAAAATACTGTCTTACCAATCCGTTGGTGTTTTCGTTTGCTCCTCTTTCCCATGAATGATATGGTCTGGCAAAGTATACGTCGAGTTTGAGTTCCCTTACAATCAGTTGATGTCTGGAGAATTCTACCCCGTTATCCGCCGTTATAGTATGAAGTTCTTCACTTATGGGCTTGAGCGCTTCTATGGCCGCCTTGGCCAACGGTTCAGCCTCCTTCGTAGGTAGTTTCCTCATAATCAGGAATCCCGACTCTCTATCATTAATGATCATAATGACATTTCGTTTATTCTTTCCTACAATAGTATCAATTTCCAGGTCTCCAAACCTATTCTTCTCATCGACTATGGAAGGGCTTTCCTCTATTCCAACCCTATTTGGTATTCCCCTTGATTTATAGGATGATCCACGTTTGTTGTAATGTCTTCCCCCTATGACGTAGATACTTGTAGAGTGGTTTCCTACATTTGTGCTTTTCCTCCCATATATACCTATAGATGGTCTCGTGGGAGATGGGCGATAACCCAAGCACACGCCGTCTCCCCGATATCTGTTCGGGAGACCACTGTTCTTTTGAGAGCTTATTATCGATATACATCTTCATTTCATCCGTTAGAACTGTATAGTGCCTTCGTGCTCTCATTCTCCTATTTGATAGCCTTTGTGCCTTTTCCGCATGATACTTACCATCAGGAGCCTTGTTGCGTTTCAACTCTCGGCTGATGGTGCTGCGATGTACACCAAGAGCCTTGGCAATGTCGATAGGGCGCTCTTTATTTTGTAGTCTAAAAGATATTTCGTATTTTTGCTGCGCAGTTAAATGTTTTGTCATATTTGCAACTTATGTAGGAGTTTGTTTGCAAAGATAAGCATTTAATGTCGGGGACGGAAGACCTTATGGGCCTTTTGTCCCCTTTTTGCATAGTCTTTGCTCACTTACCCTTTGGGACATTTGTTGCATTATCAATTTGAATTCAGGAAACCTTAGTCGAGGAAAGGAATGCCCGACTACGCGAGATTGGGCACAGGCCATCGAAGAACTAAGGCGTGAGGGACATCCCCTGCAGTTTATGCTGTATAGGATGAAGATGGCTCGTTCTGTATTCTATTACCATTTTCGCATATGGACGACAACGATGGATATGATGGAATCAAGGAACGTATAAAGCAGATATATGACAAGAATCTTGGGCGCTACGGGTACAGACGAATCTGTATGGAACTGCGCAATGAAGATATAGTTATCAATCACAAGACAGTACAGAAGCTGATGAAATAGATGGGACTTAAGGCAAAGATCAAGAAACGTCACTATCGCTCCTATAAAGGGGGAGATAGGCAAAATTGCCCCCAATGTGCTAGAACGTAATTTTAGTGCAGACAGACCTAATCAGAAATGGACTACAGATGTTACTCAAGTATGCATAAACGACAGGAAACTGTACTTGTCGCCCATATTAGATATGTTTGATGGCGGAATTATATCTTACGCTATTTCTACCAATCCAAACTTGCAGATGGTCATATCTATGCTCAAGAAAGCATTCAAAAAGTATCCCAATTTATATGGTCTCACCCTGCACTCGGATCAAGGCTGGCATTATCAACATGGTATGTACCAGAAGATGCTTAAAGAACATGATATCACGCAGAGCATGTCACGCAAAGGCAATTGTCTGGATAATGCAATGATGAAGAATTTCTTTGGCCTGATGAAGAACGAACTCTTGTACGCTAACAAGTTTGAAAGCATAGAGGACTTTGAAAGAGCGTTAAGAAAATATATTGATTGGTATAACAATAAAAGAATAAAATTGAGGTTAAAAGGAATGAGCCCGGTATAATACCGAGCTCACTACTATAGAGAGTTGAATAATTAATGTTTAATTTAATGTCCAACTTTTCGGGGTCACATCAACGGTACCCCCCCTTGTATTGTGTGATTTTATTCCAAATACTACAAACGAATCAACGTAGAACCCGTTACGGATTTTTTGTTACCGGTGACCTGTACGGCATAGATGCCTGATGGTAGATGTCCCAAATCGAAAGAACTCTGCACACGATCGGTCATGAACTCGCCGACAAGGACACCATTAGTTGAATAGATACGTACACGAAGTGGACCGGCACCCTCTATGGTAGAGATGGTAAGGGTCTTATCGGAAATAGCAATCTTGGTCTGCGCCGGTTGTGAGGTAGAGATGTCTTGTATCTTGCTCGGCAACTGAAGAACTTCCAACAGACCGGCATAGGCGTCGATGACACCATAGCCGTAATCGTTGTTTGGCCATACATCTTCGTCGGCTGTATGATGACTGGTCTTGGCCATCACTTCCTTGACTTGGGCTGTGGTAAGAGTAGGATTGGCTTGCAACCAGAGGGCGATGACACCTGACACCACAGGGGTTGACATGGATGTGCCCGACATGGCAGCCATCTTGTAATGCTGGTCGGAAGCGCTGGAAGTGGTAAGGAGAGTATCGGTAAACATGCTTTGTTTATACTGGTTTTCTGCATAATGGTTGAGAGCTGACAGGATGTTGTGTCCCGGAGCTACTACCGTCGGCACGATTTCGCCCGACAGATTAGGGCCACGCGATGACCAATAGACTACCTTTCCTGTCTCCTCAATGTTACCATCATAGGACATGCACCTGTCATCAATATTCTCAAACCATGTACGGGTGTTGATGGCGCCAACGGAGATCACGGAATTATAACAGCCTGGCGAACATATCGAATATGGATAACCGCCTTCCTCGCGCAACTCATCATAGTTAGAGTCGCTATCATCCTGAGGGTCGAAGGTTATACAGTCGATACTTCCCAGAGCTTCGATATCGTCATCGCCTTCGAGGGCAATATAATGGGATGTTCCGATAGCACCCGTCTCGCGATCGTCGACAAGGGCCATGATATACTCATTGCCTCGCTTTATGATCTCGGCATAGAAAGAGTATCGGTCTTTATTTCTTCGATTATAGATGAAGGTGGTCTTCTCGGTATAATAGGCTGTATCTTGTGCTGCGTTCACCTTTGAGAAATCGTAACGGACGGTATCCGTCATCGACTTCAATTTACCATCAACCTCTCTATACTTATCGACCAGTCGGGTGAGGGTGAAAGGTTGCTTGCTGCGGAAGGTAATGAAACCTAAGTTGGCATCCTTACTCAACGTAAATGCCAAGGTGTCCGGTGTGTTGGCCTTCCACTTGTGATAAAGATACTGGTCGCCGCTATTTCCGGCAGCAAAGACAACGACGCGCCCAGGCCCTTGTATAGAGGCATAAGCATCGTTATAGTCTTCCGCGTTCGTATCAAACGACATCGGACCGCCCCAACTGTTGTTGACGACACATGGCTGGTTATGGGCCTCGGCATAGTCCATCACATAGAGATTGGCCAAGAGATATTCCACATCAGAAGGCGCAATAGACGAGAACGCGTCGAAACCGGTATAGTTGATATTATGGGTGTTTCTGCTTGCGAAATCGATACATACAGGCACGATATCTGATTCATAGGCGATACCAGTATAGTCTTTGTGCTTCTGTCCTGTTAACGGCGAACCTGCCATAATGCCCAGCACGTGGGAGCCATGGATTTGACTCTTCTTATCGGACGAACCTCCCAACTCAAAGATCTCCTCCGAACTGTCGTAAATTCTACCTATGCCATAGTAGTTGGCTGTGGAACTCTGCTCGATCTGATCGTAGAAAGACTTGATACGAGGGTTGCCAAACTCGTCTTGGAACATCGGATGGGTGAAGTCGAAACCTGAATCGCACACACCTGTGACCACGCCCTTTCCGGTGAAGGCTGTCTGCTGGGTGGCTGCGCTTGGGATGTAGGCTTTATCGGCGTTTATCTTGTATCGCACACTATCCATCAAGGCCTTGGCCAACGGATTGGCCGAAAGGCGACGAACGCTCGGTTCTATGGCAATGGCATCGAGTTTATCTACGGGGAGCAAGGCGATTACCAGGTCGCCTGTGAGTTGCTTCACTACGAAACCGCCATGGTCGGTAATGGCATTCTCCGAGCCGCCTTTGGCCATACGTACAAGGGTGAGGACGCCAACTTTTTCGGGGGTTGTTCCCTTGGCTCTTGTGGCTTCTTGGCGCTTGGCTTCATCCGATAAATGATTAAGCCATAGGTTCATCTTCGCAGGATGGCTCGCCCAGGCCATCATTACCATGATATTCAGCATGAACAGCATGAATATTTTCTTCATCTTATCATCTAAAAACATACTTATTGGGTAAGAGTTACAAACAAATTTTTAAAAATCAAAGCAAAAGTAATATATTTTTAGGAAAATATGTAAACATATATGTCTTATTTTTAACCAAAAACACATTTTTCAATGCAAAAAGGTTATGAAACGATGATTTTTAGTATCTTTGTAAGCAAAATATAAACCATCAATTTGTGACATGACGAAAAAGCTGAAAACTGCTACCTTATGCGTACAAGGGGGATATAAACCTAAAAATGGCGAACCTATAGAGGTTCCTATCATTCAGAGTACAACCTTTAAATATGATAATTCTGAGGAGATGGCTATGCTCTTCGACTTGAAAAAGGAGGGCTATTTCTATAGTAGGTTGCAGAATCCTACAAATGATGCTGTGGCTGAGAAAATCGCTCAACTGGAAGGGGGTGTCGGAGCTGTTCTTACCTCGAGTGGACAGGCTGCCAACTTTTATGCTGTGTTCAACATCTGTGAAGCGGGCGACCATATCGTAGCTTCCAACGAAATCTATGGTGGCACGTATAATCTGTTTGGGGTGACGCTCAAGAAACTCGGCATCGAATGTACGTTCGTAAGTCCGGAGGCAAGTGATGAGGAAATTCAGGCTGCGTTCCGTCCTAACACAAAAGCGCTATTCGGCGAGACGATAAGTAACCCCGGGTGTCAGATTCTTGATATCGAGAGATTCGCTCAAATCGCCCATCGCAACCATGTGCCACTCATCGTGGACAACACTTTTGCTACGCCTATCAACTGTCGTCCTTTCGAATGGGGCGCGGACATCGTAACCCACTCTACAACAAAATATATGGATGGTACGGCTTCTCAAGTGGGTGGTGTCATCGTGGATAGTGGCAACTTCGACTGGATGGAACATGCGGAGAAATTCCCAGGGCTTTGTACCCCGGACGAGAGTTATCATGGCATCATCTATGCGAAGCAGTTTGGCAAGATGGGCTACATCACGAAGATCATCTCACAGTTGATGCGCGACCTCGGCTCTATTCCTGCACCGATGAATTCTTTTATCCTGAACTTGGGTTTGCAGAGTTTGCATCTCCGTATGGCCCAGCATTGTAAGAATGCGCAGGAGGTGGCTGAGTTTCTGGAGAAAAACGAGAAGGTGGCTTGGATACGTTATGCCGGACTCGCCGATGACCCGAATCATGCCAAGGCTGAAAAGTATCTGCCTAACGGAACTTGTGGGGTAATGGCCTTCGGACTGAAGGGGAATCGCGACACAGCTATCAGGTTTATGGATTCGCTCAATATGATCAACATCGTGACGCATGTTGCTGATGCACGTACGTGTGTACTTCATCCGGCAAGTCATACGCATCGCCAGCTTACCGACGAGCAACTCAGAGAGGCTGGCATTGCTCCGGATTTGATTCGTCTGTCCGTGGGTATCGAGGATGTAGATGATATTTTGGATGATATCAAACAGGCTCTTGCAAAGATTTAAAAAAAATGCTTGATGTGATATCAAGCAGATTCATGATTACATAATTAAAATAAGGTGGCTCCCGTATTTGGGAGTCACCTTTCTTTTGTGTATCTATCGTTTACATATTCAGCCAGTTTTCGAGTATCCGTCGCCCATTCGGGGTGAGAATGCTTTCCGGATGAAACTGAATGCCACGGATATCGTAGCTTTTATGTTTCAGGGCCATGATGCTACCATCATCGCTCTCTGCCGTGATCTCGAGACAATCTGGAAAATCTGTCTTGTCGACAACCCAACTGTGGTAGCGGCCTACCTCGAAGCGTCTGGATAATCCGGCAAAGATTTCATCGTTGCCATACTGTGTTATCGGCGTTGAGACACCATGGTATACCTTACTGAGATTCGTAAGATGAGCGCCAAAGGCCTCGCCAATGGCTTGATGACCCAGACAAACGCCAAGCATAGGAATACGCCCCGCATAATGGCGGATGACATCAAGGAGAAGGCCTGCCTCACTCGGGATGCCCGGTCCGGGAGAAAGAATGATCTTATCAAAAACCTCTAGTTGATTCAACTGGAATTGGTCGTTGCGGTAAACTGTTACCTCGGCTCCCAACTCTCGGACGAGATGAACCAGGTTATATGTAAAACTGTCGTAATTGTCAATGATTACTATTTTCATATTTCTTGTTTTTATTTTCTATAGTCATGCTCGTATATCCTCAAAACAGGTGCAAATGTACGATATCTTTTCTGAATAACATTCTCGTAAGATTAGGAATTTGCACTTTTCTTATGAATATGCGATGTTCCAAGGTTATCAGAGCGATTCCGCGATATGGATGGCCTTGACCAAAGCACCCAGTTTGTTATTACTTTCCTCCAGTTCATAATCGTCGTTGCTCTTGGCCACGATACCACTACCGGCCTGGAACCACAGTTCACCATTGCGCGAGATAAAAGTACGGATGACGATGGCTTGATTCAAGTCGCCGTTGAAGCCAAGGAAGCCGATACACCCGCCATAAGCGCCACGGTTGTGAGGCTCGAGTTCGCTAATGATCTGCATGGCTCTGACCTTCGGGGCTCCGCTCAACGTGCCGGCAGGAAAGGTATCGATGAACTCGCGAATATGGTCGGCATCAGGTGTGAGCTTTCCACTTACACGACTCACGAGATGAATCACATGACTATAAAATTGCATATCTTTATAGAAGTCGACTTTCACATTTGTACAGTTTCGTGACAAATCATTACGTGCCAAGTCGACAAGCATCACGTGCTCGGCATTCTCCTTCGGGTCGTTGCGCAGGAACTCCGCATTCTTGCGATCTTCCTCTGGGTTTCCTGTTCGACGGGTTGTACCAGCTATCGGGTCGATGAAGGCAGTATTGCCCACGATACGGTTATGCGTTTCAGGTGAAGAACCGAAGATACGGAATCCTCCGAAGTCGAAATAGAATAGATAAGGACTCGGATTAATACTTCGTAACGCACGATAGAGTTTAAAGTCGTCACCCTCATATTTCTGACAGAAACGGCGCGAGATGACAATTTGGAAGACATCTCCTCGCAGACAATGTTTCACGCATTTGCGAATGTTGGCCTTATGCTCCTCATCGGTCAGCGTGCTGAAACTCTCGCCAACAGGATGGAAATCGTACGGTTTCACATTCTGACGGTTGATCGCACGATAGAGTTGTTCGATGCGTGCCTCGCCTTCAGTCTGCAAAGCATCATCCGCAGAAGAAACTGGAGCATCGAGCAAGGTAATAAACTCGATGGTATTGTTAAAATGGTCGAACACGATGAGGTCGCGATAGAGGATATAGAGAATATCGGGAGCGTCATTCTTTGCCATCGTGGTATCTTTGACCTCGATATCCTCAAAATATCTCACGGCATTAAAGGTGGTATAACCATAAAGTCCACAGAAATCAGAACCTTCACCCTGTACGTTAAAACTCGTTAGGAAGTCGTTAATGGCCTGTGCCACAACATCTTTGGCCTCGCCTTTCTGCTGATGTTTCACCTCACGCTCCTCTACCCTACGGTCAGGGAATTGCATCGTGATCTTGCCATGTCCCACAGCAATCTGAGCGATCGGGTTGATACCGATGAACGAACGACTATTGTCGGTTCCATGATAATCAGAACTCTCCATGAGCGCGCTTTGCGGATATAAGTCGCGCAAGCGCATATACACGCTCACGGGCGTATAAAGGTCGGCTAGAATCTTGCGAGTCGCCGTAACATATTGATATTTACGATCTGCCATCATATCTTTAGAACTCTCCATATTCCTTTGCCATTTTCTTGTTACTCAAATAGGTTTCCACATCCTTATCGCCACGACCGCTCACGGTAAGCACGACGACATCATCCTTCTTGAATTTCATCTTTCTGAGGGCTGCGATGGCATGGGCGCTCTCGATGGCTGGGATGATGCCCTCGGTTCGTGTGAGTTCATAACCAGCATAGATTGCTTCGTCATCGGTAATGGCAAGAACTTGTTCGCGTCCCTTCTCGGCCAAGTCGGCATGCATCGGACCGATACCCGGATAGTCGAGACCAGCGGAAATAGTGAAGGCTTCTTTGATCTGTCCGTCTTCGGTTTGCATCACGAGGGAACGAGCACCATGGATGATACCTTCGCTACCACAATGGATGGTAGCTGCGGTATAATCGGTATCGATGCCATGACCGGCAGCTTCGGCAAGTACGATCTTCACACGTTCGTCGTCGATATAATGGTAAATAGTGCCAGCAGCATTACTTCCACCACCCACACAGGCTATCAAATAGTCTGGATAATCACGACCGATCTTCTCCTGTAGTTGACCTTTCAACTCCTTACTGATGATGCTCTGCATCTTGGCAACAATATCAGGATAAGGATGTGGCCCCATCGTACTACCTACGATATAGAAGGTATTCTCGGGATGACAACACCAGTCGCGAATGGCCTCGCTACAAGCATCGCTCAACGTCATATTACCGGTACGTACAGGATGTACCTTAGCGCCCAACATCTTCATACGTTCCACATTGGTATGCTGGCGCTCCACATCGGTGGCCCCCATAAAGATTTCACATTCCATATCCATCAAGGCGCACACGGTGGCCGTAGCCACGCCATGCTGTCCGGCTCCGGTCTCGGCGATGATGCGTGTCTTGCCCATCTTCTTGGCCATCAGAATCTGACCCACGGTATTATTGATCTTATGAGCACCCGTATGGTTCAGGTCTTCACGCTTCAGATACAGTTGACAGCCATATCGATCGCTCATACGCTTAGCATAATAAAGTGGCGAAGGGCGACCTACATAGTCGCGTAACAACTGCATATATTCTTTCTGGAAATCTTCACTCTCGATAATCGGCAGATAGGCCTGTTGCAAATCTGTGACACATTTATATAATATCTCGGGAACATAAGCTCCACCGAATTTCCCGAAGAATCCGTTTTTGTCTACACTATATTTCATTTTTTATCATCTATATACTTTATATTCCAAATACCTATATTTCTTTATCTTTCACGGATGCCTTATTTTTCCAAAGCATCGAAAAGAGCCGTTACGGCCTTGTCAGCATCCATCGTCTCATTGAGTAAGGTTACGAATTTAGAACCGATGATAGCTCCTGCTGCATTATTCTGCGCACTTTGCAAGGTTTGTTTGTTGCTGATACCGAAACCTATCATACGTGGATTGCGAAGTTTCATCGCGTTCACCTTATTGAAATATGCCTGTTTGGCATCATCAAAACTGTTCTGAGCTCCGGTGACACTTGCCGAACTTACCATATAGATGAATCCATCGGTATTGTCATCGATAAATCGGATGCGTTCTTCACTTGTCTCTGGTGTGATCATCATGATGACGCGAATATCATAACGGTCGGCAATAGGCTTTACCACCTGTTGATAGTCGGCGAAGGGTAAATCGGGAATGATCGTACCGCTCACGCCAGCATCGGCACAGGCTGCAAAGAACTTTTCTATGCCGAAATGCATGATTGGGTTCAGATATCCCATGATGATGAGAGGAATGCTTACTTCGTCCTTGATGGCTTTGAGCTGAGAAAGAAGCAACTTCAGCGTCATTCCATTCTTCAAAGCTACCGTACCCGCACTCTGGATAACGGGACCGTCTGCCAATGGGTCGCTGAAAGGCATACCCACCTCTATCATGGAGATGCCTCGTTTCTCCAGCGTCTTGATAACATCACCGGTACCCTCCAATGTAGGGCATCCGGCACAGAAATATAATGAAAGCAGTTTGCTATCCTTGTGGTCTGCAAAGAGCTGATTAATCTTATTCATATATTTATCAATTTTTGTAATTATGTATTTTTACATTTATATTATTCCTTCGTCTTCTTTATCCGACACTCCATTCTATTGTCTATAACCTACTGATTCTCTGCGAATTGCATTCACAAAGGCTTTAACCTTCTCTACATCCTTTAGCGCAGGAGAAATCTCAAACTTACTATTTACGTCCACTCCGAGACAGCGAGGATGATGGAAATTCCTTACTGCTTCCACATCTTCGGGACCGATTCCGCCACTCAACAGGAAGGGTGTTTCTCCCTGATATTGAGAGAGCAGATTCCAGTCAAACTGTCGGCCACTTCCCCCCTTGGTATCACATTTCGTATCGAAAAGTAACAAGTCGGCCACATGGTCATACTGTCGACAAGCGTCGAGATCGCTTACATTCTCTATGCTCACGGTCTTGATGATCTTCACATTCTTATAAAGTACCGAACTACTTCTCTGACGAGTTTCGGGTTTCAACGTGCGTTTCAGATTGGCGATGAAGGTAGGCGTCTCGTTGCCATGGAGTTGGATGTAATCCAGTTGGAAAGTAACGGCACGTGCTATAATGTCCTGAGCCGAAGCATCTACGAACACACCCACCCTAGCAGGAGTATGCTGTTGATGAATCAAAGTTTCTCTGCCCATGGAATCTTCACGAATTGTACTTTCATCAGGCATCAAACCAGTACCGACAGATACGGAACTCACGAATCGACTACTTCGTGGATAGAAGATAAAACCGATGAAGTCGACGCCTAACTCTGATATTGCGCGAATATTTTCAGGCTCACGCAGACCGCAAACTTTGATTTTCATAACATCATTCTTATAACTTACCAATAAACTCTTTGAGGGCTTCTCCCGGGTCTTGTTCTTTCATGAATCGCTCGCCCATCAGAAACCCGGAAAAGCCTTCGCGACGTAACATCTTCACGGTCTGTGGGTCGCTGATACCGCTTTCGCTCACCTTGCACACATCGGCAGGCAACTGTTCTGCCAGTCGGAAACTATTCTGTACATCGGTAACGAAGCTACCCAGATTGCGGTTGTTGATGCCATACATATCAGGACCGAGGGCTGCAAATTCGAAATCGCGCTCATGATGCATCTCGAGCAATACTTCGAGTTGTAATTCGTGGGCCAGGCGCAATAGATGGCGACATTCATCAACGGTCAAGTCTGCAGCGATCAGCAGGACAGCCGAAGCGCCACAATACTTAGCCTGGAACAGCTGATATTCATCAATAATGAAATTCTTATAGAGTATAGGTATCGTCACACCAGCCTCACGTGCACGCAGAATATATTCATCATAGCCTCCGAAAAAATGGGTATCGGTAAGGATGCTGAGGGCCGTAGCTCCATTCTGCTGATATTTCATCGTCACATCGTCTGGCACGGCATCACGATGAATCCATCCCTTGGAAGGAGACTTGCGCTTGAACTCGGCGATGATTCCTGTAGGCGATTTCATCAAGGCTTCGCGCATAGAAGTGTTCTCTACCCCATCAGCAAGCATCCGTTCAACCATAGGATAAAGTTGGCGCTCAGGCACGAACTGTTTACGCTCTGCTATCTCCTGTCGTTTGTGGGCTACGATTTCTTCTAAGATATCTGACATAACTTATGTTCTTTGGCGATTATTTATTATATTCCACGAATTTGCGGAAGGTAGCAAGTGCGGCCCCACTATCGATACTCTCTCGGGCTATGTTTATACATTCTTCGATACTCTTCTGTCCTTTCTCGAGTACTTGGATAGCAAAAGCAGCATTGGCAAGTACGATATTCTTCTGTGCAGGGAGGGCCTTGTTCTGAAGCACATGATCGAAAATTTCAGCAGCCTCTTCTTCGGTAGCACCACCCTTGAGTTCTTCTGGTTTAGCGATATCGAAACCGAGATCAGAAGGATGGAACACTTTCTCGTAATGATTCGTTGTCACTTTGAAATCGCCGGTAAGAGATATCTCATCGTATCCATCGATACTATTCACGATACCATAGTCGATGCCCAATTTCTGGAACACCTGATTATAGAGGCGCATCTGGTCGAGATTGGCAGTACCGAGGAGCTGACAACGAGGTTTACTAGGATTGATGATCGGACCCAGAAGATTAAAGAACGTAGGGAAAGGAAGAGCCTTACGAGTTGGCCCAACGAATTTGAAGCTCTTCGCGAAGAGTTGGGCATGGAGATATACGATACCCACATCAGCAAGACAACGATTCAACTTATCGATATCATCGGTAAAGACGACGTCATGGTTCTTGATCACATTCGATGCGCCACTTACCGATGTAGCCGCATAGTTGCCATGTTTAGCCACCTTATAACCGGCACCGGCGATGACGAAACAACTCGTTGTAGAGATATTGAAAGTATTCTTGCGGTCGCCACCGGTTCCCACGACATCGATATATCTATCGCTATCGAGAGGCACAGCGACACCGGTAGCGAGTACGCCATCACGGAAGCCCAACAGTTCATCCACCGTGATGCCACGCATCTGGATAGCCGTAAGGAGGGCCGAAATTTCCGCATCATTCAGTTCACCTTTCGTAATCGCGATGAGAAGGTCAGAGGTCTGTTCGCGAGTTAATTCTTCATGATTCAATAGTTGGTTAAAAATCTCAGTTACGTTCATAATCTTCTGATTTAATATGTTTTATGTTGTTATTTCAGTTTTATAAATTCAGATAAGAAAAAAGGCCTATCGTAAGAACGACAGGCCTCAATTAAAATCTCTCATATATTATATTTTATCCACATAGGCTGTTCGGACTCACGACTTATTCAATCTCGAGCTCTGCCACCACCATGATGTAGAAATTGTAAAATTCATAATTATATCGTTTTCTTATTGATTTATCTTGTTTACGATTGCAAATATAAAGTTTTTATTTTAAGCCACAAACAAATTGATAGAAAATTTGCAAAAAAAGTAGTTTTAGTAATATTTATTGTGATAAAATACATATTTTGTCTTTTTCACATTATTATATATAAGCATTTGATATACTTTCTTAGTATTAGATAAAAAATGTGCTGCCCAGGAAAAAACTCCCGAACAGCACGGTCCAATCATGTAATATTAAAAAAAATATTAAAATGCATAACTTGTTGATTCGAACAGATAGAATTTGCCATCCATGAGAGAAGTAGGTTTCTCGTCTACATAGATAGCGGCAGCAGCTATCTGCATACTCAGTATATTCTTATTGGAATTATACTGTCCGAACGATCTTGAATAGTTTATCATGAAAGGAATCTGTACCTTATGGTCCTTTCCGTTCCAGTTCATCGTGAATGTCACGGTAGAAGGATTGATGATAAACTGTATCGGAGACAAGGTAACAAAGCCGATGGCGCAATCGATGTCTACAGAAGGCTGCTTCTCGAGAGCCTGTTTGAAGGCTTTAGCTTCATCCGTATTCGTTTTCACATTATAAGCGATTGTCGCGATAGGAAAACTCTTGATATGCAAAGTACTATCTGTTTTTATCGACCAACTTACAGCCGTTGTATCCGTATTATCTTTCGTATTCATCACATTGGTAGCCTCATAGATAAGTTTACCAACATAATCGCCATTCACCGTGTAAAAGGCAGTTTTCACTTCCTCTTTTGTCAAAGGCCTATAGCCATCATCATTCGACGTATCACAAGAGGCTAATGTCAAACTCATGGCTGCTAAACAGCACATCACTAAGGTTGAGATCTTAAATCGTTTCATCTTTTTAATTTTATGAATTAATCTATTTAGTAATCACTTTCACCTACAAAATGCAAATATAAGGAAATTCTTGCCTACATAGACGTTAAACGATGTTAATTGATAAATAGATAGGCAAGTTTTAGCATACTTTTGTATTTAAATAATGTAAACATGAAAATTCTTGGCGAAAATAGAGAACAGCGATTGATACAATTATTCCGACGGGGTGATGCCACGGCAATGGACAGATTGTATACTGAATATGCCGATTATCTCACGGGGGTATGCTTTCGCTACATCGCCGATGATGACAATGTCAATGATGTGCTACAAGAGTCTTTCATCAAGATTTTCACGCAAATCCATTCTTTCGAATATCGCGACAAGGGGTCGCTGAAGGCTTGGCTCAGACGCATCGTCATCAACGAATCGCTGAGGTTTCTCAGAACTTCTAATTCTCTGGACGTCAAGCGACTGGATTTAGAAGAGCCCGACATGGCAAGCAATATGCTGGTGGCCGACGATCCCCCTGACACGGGACTGGTTGATACCGATACACTGGCTTCGCTCATTGCATCGTTGCCACCGGGTTATCGAACGGTACTCAACCTATATGTCATCGACGGACTCAGCCATAAGGAGATTGCCAGTCAACTGGGTATTAAGCCTGATACATCGGCTTCACAATTACACAAAGCTAAACAGATGTTGGCAAGAATGATCAAGGAATATCAAGATAAATCGGATAAGATATGAGACAACAATGGATGAATGATTTACACGACCGGATGGAGCATTACGAGAAGAAGGCTCCTGGAGGTTTGCTCGGCGACATCAAAAGGGAGATGTCGGCTCGGGGAATCCGCCCATTGTCCGTTTCTTCTCCCGAAAAGCATCGCACGGTTTGGCTGAAGCGATTTGCTGCCGTGGCTTCCATAGCCGTTCTTTCTTTGATGGCATGGCATTTGACTCCGGATTGTGAGAAGTATAATCCTCAGAGGGCTCACTTGTCTACTGATGATGTGAATTCTGATGAAAATATTCTACAAGCGCTCTTGCCGCTTTTAACTCAAAAATATCCTACGTCTAAGGCTTTGCCTCGTGAAACGTTGCATCGCTTTATCGCATCTGATATGCCTGTGGAGGAGATTTCTCAAGTTGTAGAGGAAACTTCCGTTGACACGCTGCCACAGGACGAGCGTAAGGTGGAGCATACCGCCCATATCAGCAAGGAGAGTGATGTTGTCGATGCTCCCCTATTCGCCTCTGTCCGTCATTCCAAGAACAGCGGATTTTCCTTGGGGATAGGCATCACGAGTTCTGCGGCCGACAACCAGCAGCAAAGGACTTGGCTGAATATGGAGTCTATCGCTTTTTCGCCGAATGATGCGGAAAATGAACAGAGACCTGATATCATGGAACCTTCGTTCCTGTCGGCACAAAACAATGTCGAGAATACTCATTACCGTCAACCTGTGAAGGTTGGGATTTCGATAAGATATGATTTCGGAAACAGATGGAGCGTGCAGACGGGTGTTACGTGTAGTTATCTGTCATCGGAGCGTTCTAATCCTTATGCCTACAAGACCGAACAGACTTTATGTTATATGGGATTGCCGGTGGCCACGAGTTATCGTCTTTGGGAGAACCGTCGTATGCGCGCTTATCTAACGGCTGGTGGCGAGGTGGAGCGCCTGGTGAGCGGGAAAAAGACTACAAAATATTTGACAGAAGAAAAGAGCGTCAGCGAGAATGTGAGAGAGCATCGTCCTCAATTTTCGTTGAATGTTGCTGCTGGTTTCGAATATAAGATCTCTAACACGGCGAGTCTCTATATCGAACCGGGTATCAGCCGTTATCTGAACAATGGTAGCGATGTGGACAACATCTACAAGAAACATCCGACCAACTTCAACTTGAATATGGGTCTCCGCTTTGATACCCATTAATGGGTGGAGAACATCTTTTCGTACAGGCACAAAAAAGTGGTATCGTCAAAGATACCACTCCACTAATTACTATATAGATAAATTATTTAATATTCAAAGCAAAGGGCTTTTTTACTTGCCCATAGACATTTTGTTGTTAACGTTTACTACGTTTGCACTTACTGCTACAACAACTGCCAATACAATCATTAATGTCATCATAATTTGTTTCCTTTCCTAATTTAGAGCCTCATGGCTCATTAAACAATCTTTTTATCTTTATTATCCTTTAACTGCTGCAAAGGTACGCATTGTGCACGAACACAGCAAGAAAAATTTTGTTTTTTATGCAAAAATCTGTCTTTTCTTGCTCTATGTCAAGAATAAGGCTTCGAAATGAGGAAAAAATAGGGAAAAACTGCTTAAAAATCACGAACCCCCAAAACATCACTGTTTCGGGGGTTCTCTCTTTTAATTGCTCTTTTATAGGACTCTTCTATAGAGAAAAAGATCAAGAGTCCGCTATATGCACTTGAATAAGATTACTTAGTTTGAAGCGTAAGTACCACGATCGATGAAGGATCGAGTGTCACGGTAAAGTTTTTGCCTACCGCAGCCTTCGAAGCAACAGGAACGATCTTGGTAGGCTCATCCATCGAGTTGGTATCTGTGGTTTGAGCAGAACTCAACTGCCATTTTTCTGCTTTGCCCTTCACCGTCTTCACGCCATCAAGGGCGAACGTTACAGGTTGAGCGTTCTTACCGCCATTCACGAGTTTCAGATACACATTACCATTCTTGCTGTCACGGGTAACAGAATAGAACACTTGGTCGCTCTCGCCACCCTTGCCCAACTTCATCTTAGGCATATCCTCTACGGTTACAGGGACGATCTTGTCGCCTACATGATTGGCAAACATCACCTGAGCATAATACGAAGGGCTGCCATAAGCCTTATGCGTATCCACGCCTATCAAATCGCTCTCCCATTGCATACCGCCCTTGTTGACATTCACGAAAAGCGGAGCATAACAATGCGCTACAACGATATCACTGTTGCGCTCCATGGCCGTCATCCAAGCAGCATCGCCAAGGGCAGCATTCATATTCGTAGTAGGCTTGCCCTCACGAGTAGCCCATTCGCCACAAAAAATCTTAGGGCCTTTTCTATCATACGTATCATATTGATGAGCTGCACGATACATATCATCACAATCACGATAATAATGTTCATCAATGACATCCAACTTGACATCCTCGATACCGGCACGTTTGGCCTGTTCGCTCATCATCTTGGCATCAATGGTAGAGATACATTGCAACTGTGGATATTTAGCCTTGATAGCCTCGTAGAATCTCTTATATCTTCCGGGATAACTACCGCTATTGTCGAAGAAGTCCTCGTTTCCGATCTCCACATAATGGAGAGGGAAAGGCTCCGGATGGCCGTCTTTGATGCGCTGTGCACCCCATTTCGTCTCCGGACCTCCGATGACGTATTCTATCTCGTCGAGAGCATCCTGTACGAATCCGTCACAATATTCACCCGAGATATAGTCACCACTCAACACATAACCAGCGAAGACACCGAGGATAGGTTCTGCGCCACAATCCTCAGCCCATGTAAGGAACTCCAATAGACCGAGTCCATCGGTAGAGCGATATCCCCAAGGGCTCATGTGTCCAGGGCGCTCATCAGGATTACCGATAGTACGTTTCCAGTCGAAGCGATTTTTAAAATCATTACCTTCCAGATAGTTACCACCAGGGAAACGGAGGAACTTAGGATTCATATTCTTCATCATCGTCATCAGATCGACGCGAAGTCCATTCTTTCTACCATTGAAAGTTTCAGGGAACAACGTCACTCTGTCAAGAAGATACTTGCCAGTCTCTCCGACAGCAATACGGAGTTTGGCTTTCTTGCTAAGGGCCACCTTAGCGGCAATATTGAGCGAGAACTCAAATTTCTGCCATTTCTCGCTAAGGCCCTGCACCTGTGTAGATGCATAAACCGTTTTGCCATCCAAACTTACCAAACTGATTTTCAAGCTCTTCGCATTTCCATCACCGGCTTTTGCCCAGATAGCGCCATTGTAATGAGCCTTACTCTTCACCGGATATCCCCAGAAGCCTTCATTGTCAATGGCGACCCCACCATTGTTCACCTTCACGTCGAGCACCAAAGCCGACTTGTTAGCCTCATTAAAACCGCCACGAGGGTCTACATGCATCTTTGCAGCAACCGTATCGGTAAGCGTCCAATACTGAGGGCCACCGGGTTTCCACGGCGTCCATGGGTTTTTGCGCTGTCCATTTACATCGTCTTTGAAAGATCCGTTACGAACTAGTTGTGCATATAGTCCACCCTCATAGGAGAAATTTATCTCCTCTGTCATCATTCCATACAGAGTAGGACTAACGTTTTTGTTGGCTTCATCAATATGCAGCGTAAACTTAGGATTCTGTGCATAGGCACCGGAAATCGTAAGAGCGGCAAAAGCTAAAGATAATATAGATTTATTCATTATATGATATTAGTAATAATTCAATTGCAAAAATACGGATATCATGAAAATTCTACTTGATGAAATGTTACAAGTGCTTTATCTTATGTAACACGAGACAAAATTTTCGTAAAAATGTAACTTTTTCTATAGGAAATGAAACTATCATCTAACTCTTATCCAATAAAAAACCGCCTGCACTCACGTGTTGGCGGTTTTACTAGTATAAATAGTTTAAGATTCACGCTACTGTGAATGATTTCAAAATTTCTAGGCGCAAAAGTACTCAAAATTATGATAACGAATCAATTTTCGTTATTTATTTAACGCTATTTAAACATAGCAGAAATCGCCCTATCACAGCTCGTGTACCCCCTCTGGGGTGCTATATTAGTATGCTCTCTTCCTTCTCCGAGGGTACGCTCCGCGACCCCCGGTTATCACAGAGGCATCCCCTCCGGGGAATAGACGATACACCTA
>NZ_AUFP01000024.1 GCF_000426565.1 Segatella albensis DSM 11370 = JCM 12258
TATCTAGATATATACAACACGGGGAGACACAAAGGTGCTCGTTGAGATGCTATTATATATCTAGATATAATCATATCTTACTATACATATTCCCTGGGGGAATACCTTTCTGATAACCTCTCCGAGGTGTTCTCGCAGCTAGGTATATCGTCTATTCCCCGGAGGGGATGCCTCTGTGATAACCGAGGGTCGCGGAGCGTACCCTCGGAGAAGGAAGACTGCAAACCTCATAGCACCCCGGAGGGGTACACGAGCTGTGATAGGTGCAGGACGGGCACGCCCTCCGGGGTGCACTCACACAGGCCATCATACATGCCGAGGGTCTGCTCCGCAACCCCCGGTTATCTCAGCGACAACCCCTCCGGGGTGTGAGGTATGCGCATAATATACTTCTCGATATACTGGAGAGCGTGATGTACTCTGTCTCCGAGCTATGTCCGTCATCCTGCGCATACCCATCATATACCTCTATTATATATAGTTATTACATGTCCGTCGTATCTCTCAATATATCCGTAACCATTATATAGTATATAGTTATACATATCCCCTGGGGGAATACCTTTCTGATAACCTCTCCGAGGTGTTCTCGCAGTTAGGTATATCGTCTATTCCCCGGAGGGGATGCCTCTGTGATAACCGGGGGTCGCGATAGCGTACCCTCGGAGAAGGAAGAGAGCATACTAATATAGCACCCCAGAGGGGTACACGAGCTGTGATAGGTGCAGGACGGGCACACCCTCCGGGGTGCACTCACAGCGGCGCATCGGATATACCGAGGGTACGTTGTGCAACCCTCGGTTATCTCAGCGACAACCCCTCCGGGGTATGAGGTATGCGCATGATGCGTATCTATGCTTCATGTGTACTGGAGGCTAAGCTATAGGGCGATATGTATATGCGTCTCGGTGTATTGGAGCGTGATGTATAGAGTATCACAGCTGTGTTCTGTGATAAGTAACTTTATACAGATTTATTCTCTTTTAACTTATTTTATATTAGCAATACACATCTTCCCATTTCTTCGATGACATCGATAACGCAAATATTGACGTACAGATGAGTCGAAAAATGACAGATGACAATTATTTTTTTTCTAAATACGCAACTTGGAATCAGAGCGTTAAGAACGCTTATGATGTAACACCAATTTTTACACAATCTGTAAAACTATTTTAAAAAAAACGTTTAAAGGAGCATAAGAGATAATTTGTCTTAATTTTTTTGTACATCATTTGCATTTCTAAGAATAGGAACGTACTTTTGTGTCGATATTAGCCCATAAATGCGAAATAAAATAAACGTACAACTATAAAAATATATGATGAAAAACTGGATTAATAAGCAATCGATGATGACTATGACGCTTCTCGTGTCGTTGTCGGCATCTGCTCAAACCATCTGTAATGACAATGGGACGGTAACATTCAATTATCACAATGCTCAGGCTAAGAAGGTGGCCGTAGATGTTCAATTCGCAGGAAAACATGACATGACGTTCGACAAGAAAACCGGTATTTGGTCGGTAACGCTGGGACCTGCGGCTCCTGATATGTATCCATATCATTTCGAGGTGGATGGCTTGAGCATCATGGACCCTCTGTGTAAGGATTATTTCCCTAACGAAGGCTTCAAGAACAGTTTACTGGAGATGAAGTCGAATAAGGGGAAACTCGCTCACGATATTTTGCCTGTCGGTCACGGCCGTATAGAATATATCCATTATTATTCTAAGAACTTAGGTGCTACGAATAATGCGATCGTTTATACCCCTAGTGGCTACTATGACGAGGCAAACAAAGATAAGAAATACCCTGTGTTCTATCTCATTAGTGGTACTACCGATACTGAGGAGGTATATTATAAGGTGGGACGCATGAACTATATCTTGGATAATCTCATCGCTGAGGGTAAGGCTCAGGAGATGATCATCGTGCTACCTTATGGAAATCCTACGAAACTGAAGGATAAGGTACCTGCGGATGCTAGGGCACAAGGTGACCTCTTCAGCAACGATTTGAACGATGACTTGATGCCTTATATCGAGGCTAATTATCGTACCATCAACGATGCTGACCATCGTGCCATAGGTGGTTTCTCTCGTGGTGGCAACCAGGCTCTCTACAATGGTCTGCGCCATCTCGACAAATTCTCTTATCTCTGTTCTTATAGTTCGTTTACTTCTACTGATATCCCTGATGTTTATGAGCAGGCTGACAGTACCAACAGTAAAATCAATTTGCTATGGTTGGGCGTAGGTACTGATGATTTCCTCTACGGCACAGCACGCGACTATATGGAATTCCTCGACAAGCATGGTATCAGAGCGGCTAAGACTTTCACTTATGATAAATTCGGACATACATGGATGAATGCTAAGTACTTCTTGGCCAAGACTTTACCGCTTCTCTTCAACAAGAAAGCTTCAAGACTGGCTATGGAATATACCGTTCCTACTCGTAAGGCTACGGGAAAAGAGAAACCTTTCAACTTGGAGGTCATGTCTCGGTTGTTCCCTAAACCTATCGTCTCACCGGAATATGGAGATGATCATTCTGTAACTTTCCGCATCAAAGCTCCTGAGGCACAAGAGGTTCATGTAAACTTGATTGCTGATGGGGAAAACAAGAGTCTGAAGATGACGAAAGATACTACGGGTGTGTGGAGCGTTACGACAAAACTCGAAAATATCAAGTTGCCTGAAACTCTTGACAAGGCTGTAACGCATCATGCATATTACAAGTATTTCTTCGATGTTGACGGTATGCACGTCGTTGACCCTAACGATATGTATTTGGCTGATGACAACGAGGAGAAATATAGTATCGCCCTAAATCCTGATGATGAATACTATGAGCCGAATATGGGCGATATTGCTTATGGTAAGGTCGTCGTTGACCCTAACAACAATACGGCTACATATTATCCTGCCAATAAATACTGGAAGGCCGGCGAGGCTCCACGCCGTATCGTCCTCAATGGTACGGAACCTATTCAGGGTATGACACGACTGGGCGGTATCGCTTCCGTGGCTGATAGGTTGTTGGCAAATGGCGCCGAACCGTTTATCATCACGGTAAGAGGTAATCTATAGGCTTCACAAAAATTAACTATATAATCTTATGCCCCGATAGGATGGTTTTTCCGCTTATCGGGGTTTTTATTTGGAATGATATGTGCTTCCTATTTTCGGGACACTTTCGTTGCAACACGCTCTGGTCGCATGATTTCACAACCTGTATCATAACAATCTATCTTGGCAGGCTTTGATGCAAAATCCGGAGTATTATAAGAATAAAGCGAACGGGCATAATAGCGTTTGGCATCACGCTGAGGAAGAAGAAACGGCTTCGTGGCACGTCCCTTGTCGTCGATCGAAGAAAGATAAATGCGAGTGTAATGGTCGTCATCCCTTCGACTGGTGAACAAGAACCAACGACTGTTTGCCGTCCAAGCGTGTAAACTCTCACTATGACGACTGTTTACTTCATGTAATGGATGCGACTGCATGGTTCGGAGGTCGAGTAGATAAAGGTCAGCTTCCGGATGCCAAACACTGAAATACCCATAATCCATCTGTGTATACATCACATAACGACCATCATATGATGGACGTGGCCATGTGATACTCTTGCCCATGGCAGAGGCGCAAACCAGCGTATCTACGGGGCCTACGAACCGACCTTTCGATGCATCAAAAGCGATACGACAGAGGTCATAACGCTCCTTGTCATAGTTGTCCGGATAGGTTTGGCGGTGGGCTGATGTAAAATAAAGCCACTTACCATCACCCGAAAAGGCTGGACAATTTTCTGCATTCAATGGCGTCATCGTGGTCGTATCACAAAGTATCGTATGTGTGGCCACATTGTATACAAAGATGTCTGAGGAGGAATCGTAAACCTCTACACGACGTGCCTTGGAGAAATGGAACATCTGTGACGTTTTGTTCGTGGAGAATGCGCAATAGCGACCTGAGGGATGCCAACTGGGATAGACCATAGACCCACCGAGTTCTGCATTTTTGGCTTGCAACACTTCCGATTTTCCATCATGATGAATGTAAGTACAACCATTTTCGCCTCGAACATGAAATACATATTGGTCGGGATGGGTCGTGTTGGGCGTATGACAGTTTACGCACATACCTCCTACCTCGGTATTGACGAGTAAGGCACGCTCTTCAAAGTTGGAAAGATTGCGCTCATAGATGCCCATGTCGCTATAACTTTCGTAGCTTGGGGCTATTCGTCGATAGGTGATACCCCAATCGCCTAAGCCATAACGACTTACATAGATTGGAAATTCTCGAAATTTAAGCCAGTGGCCTTCACGCTCTGCATATACCGTGACACGAAGCGAACTGCCCTTGTTGATACTTACCAGATGATGCCATTCGTCGACATCGAAATCTGCATAATTACCCTCGGACTGTATGTCGCCACCCTGTAGTCCCTTGATTTCTACGTAGATTTTAGAATAGTTATCATCGGCCATGGAGAAATCGAGTGGCGCTATACTATCGGGTATCGTCACCCCAATATAGTCTGGATAAATTACAGGAAGTTTATCGACATCTTGTGCATTCTCGGGAACCGTATCACAAGAAACAAGTAATCCCAGACATATACTTAAAAGGAATATATGTAATATTTTCTGAATCTTCATCATCTTCATTTAATAGAAAAACATATCGGGGGTTGTCTTGTAGAACCGTTGCATCGGTCCATATACCGGATGACGACCGACAAGTTGCGGATTGGCGACCATCGGAGAAAGGCTCTCTGCCCATAACCGATAATATAATGTAGACGCTAATAGTCGTATATATTTATCTGCAACCTTACTCTGCCCGGTAACGATACTGGCCTCGACGAGCCACTTAAAAGCATGTGCGCTCTTATTATAATTCGGTATCGACTCCATCGCGTCAAAGGCTGCTCGCTGGGCCATGTTCACGAATCCCGCATCCATATATACGTTGGCTATCACGAAAGGTATGGAACGGAATTGAGGTTGCTGTCCCGTCTTTACGAGAAACTGCAAATATTGTTCTTTGTCTATAGCTTGTACATGGTACATTGCAATCATGGTAACAACCTGAGCAGAAAGTGTTTGCGACGGACGATTAGAGTTTTGTTTAAGGATTCCCTGCCAATCATGATGACACATCATCATGTCGTAACGAATGTCGTCGACTTTCTCGGTATCGCGGGTAACAGGGACAAGGAAAGCAAAAACGATGAGCAAGCCTAAAGATAATACGAACATACGAACATTCGTTGATGAGGGAATCTTGTCGCCGGAGAACAACCGGTTACGGATTAGGGGACTGATCATAACCAGTAAGACAACGACACAGTATATATAAATAGATATCATATTCTGTGAAGGTTCATAGGCGAGTCCTTCGCCCTTACTCATACTATGTGCGGGATAATCAAGCCACAACGGTATAATGGTCAAAAGTAATCCGCATATCAACAACGTCAAGATAACAGACATGATGCGAGAGGATAAGGATTTCTGACGGAATACATAGAGCTGAGCGATCATAGCGAAAGGAATGGTGACCACACCCGTTACCCATAGCATCATCGGAAGGGTAACAAGCAGATAGATTTCTGCATATATTCTTTTGGAAGGAATGAACAATAACAAAAGGTCACCCACAAGGAACGTGATGGGCAGTGCCATCGTATATTCACAGTTTTGCATGAGGAGCATGAGATATAATGAAGGGACCATGGACAAAGCGAAAAGGCTCTGACGACCATCGAATAGGCGTTTCATCACAAGCCATGACAGATATTGTATCAAACCGAACACAAGAGTATAGACGAAAGCCCCGACAGTCAGATTAAAAGCAAACTGACTAACAAACTCGCCCGTATATCTGGCAATTCCACATGGCATGACCAACCGCTCGAGAAAATATTCGCGGTCGAAAAGAAACATCTGCCACTCCTCATGACGGAATAATACGTAAGAGGCCACAAAGCGCCAATAAACAAATACAGACAGCATGAAAACTATTGCCTGCAGTATTGTCCACTTTTGATAGGTCGTTATTTTAGTTTTATTCATGTTATTAGTTTATGTCAACGCATGCAAAGTTAAAGAAAAAATACGAAATAGAGATAAAAAAGAAGAAAAAAAAGGAATCGGATAAAATAAACCTCCAACCAAAACGTTATTAGATTGTTAACAATAATAATTAGAAGATTTCGCCTATGAAGTATTTTACTCCTGAAGAAATGAAACCATCTGAGAAAACGCTGGAGTTGATTCGCAGAATCGCCCGCACATGCAACTTGATGAAAAAATCAGGTAAAGACGGAGTCCTCTGCCTGAACTAATTATCACTCAGAAAAAGATGAATACTATTATCTCTCCTTCTCTCCTTTCAGCTGATTTCCTCGACTTGAAAGGAGAAATTGATATGATCAACCGTAGCGAGGCTGACTGGTTGCACTTGGACGTGATGGATGGCGAATTTGTGCCTAACATCTCGTTCGGATTCCCTGTCCTCGAAGCTGTAGCCAAAGCTTGTAAGAAGAAACTTGATGTACACTATATGGTTGTCCACCCAGAGCGATGGATAGAGAAGACCGCCCAACTTGGTGCTATGATGATGAATGTACATTATGAAGCTTGTACCCATCTTCATCGTACAATCCAACAGATTCATGCTGCCGGTATGAAAGCTGGGGTAACGCTGAATCCTTCCACTCCGGTAAGTGTACTCGAAGATATTATCGGCGACGTCGACATGGTACTGTTGATGAGCGTAAACCCTGGATTCGGTGGACAGAAGTTCATTGAAAATACCATCAAGAAGACGGAGCGCCTGAAGAAGATGATAGCGGAGAACCATTGTCATACACTCATCGAGGTAGACGGTGGCGTACAGGCCGAGACAGCTCCGCGATTGGTAAAGGCTGGAGTAAACGTATTAGTGAGCGGAAGTTATATCTTTAAGAGTACAGACCCCGTCAGCACAATCCATGCCTTGAAGGAACTTCATCCTTAAACCATCTCTAGATTGATGTTATTCTCACGTGCCATCTTGCGCATGTTGAGAATAGCATAACGCATACGCCCCAAACTGGTGTTTATACTTACATTTGTAAGTTCGGCAATTTCCTTAAAACTCAGGTCTTGATAATAGCGCATATATACCACCTCACGTTGTACCGGAGGAAGGAGATTCATCATCTTACGCACATCGTCCCTCACCTGACAGTTAACGTAATCCATCTCGATATTGCCCAGAACGGCATCGTTGCCTCCAATCTGCGAAAGATCGTTGTCTTGTGCTGTTTCAATAATATGTTTGCCACGGTTGTCGCGATACATATCCATGATGATGTTATGGGCTATGCGCATACACCAAGCACAGAATTTACCGTTAGGACTATATTTGCCTTGCTGAAGACGCATGATGATCTTGACGAAGGTATCTTGAAAGACATCATCAGCGATTTCATGGTCTCTGACCACAAACATAATATACTGAAACAATTTTGATTGATTGCGGGAAAGCAACAGATCAAAAGCCTGATTATTACCATGGACATACGACATCGCAAGCTGCTCGTCGGTCATCTCTTCAATATTCTTCATATTATAATGTATTGATTCTTGAAGTAAAGGTCTAATCTATAGGCTTTCTTATTATAAATTATACAATTTGCTACTTATATGCAGCAAAGATAGGGATTTTTGAGGAATAATGCAAATTTTTAACTAAAAAATGATTACCTTTGCACAATATTTTTGATAATACTTAATCCTTTTTTGTTTTTAAGATGACAACATTTGAAGTCAAGCCCCAGTTGTGGAGCTCATTGAAGAATTACAATCGTAAAAATTTTATGTCCGACTTGTTGGCAGGAATCATCGTAGGCATCGTAGCCTTGCCTCTTGCCATTGCCTTCGGCATCGCCTCGGGTGTGACCCCCGAGAAGGGTATCATTACAGCCATCGTGGCAGGTCTTATCGTGTCTCTCTTTGGTGGTAGTAAGGTTCAGATCGGTGGACCGACAGGCGCCTTTATCGTTATTATATATGGTATTATCCAACAGTACGGAATGGAAGGACTCACCATCGCGACCCTGATGGCTGGAGCTTTTCTGATTTTATTCAGTCTACTCCATTTGGGTACAATTATCAAATACATCCCCTATCCTATTGTTGTAGGATTCACAAGTGGTATTGCGGTCACCATTTTCACAACACAGGTGAAGGATCTCTTAGGATTAAGCATAGACAAGGTTCCTTCTGACTTTACAGAGAAATGGATTTGCTATTTCCAACATTTCGGTACCATCGACCTTTGGTGTGCCATCATCGGTATCGCCAGCGTGGTACTCATCGCGCTATGGCCTAAATTCACCAAGTTATCGATTATCGACCAGCACATCGGTTGGCTCAAGAGAATACCTGGTTCGCTTATCGCTATCATCGTGATGACTATCGCAGTCTTACTTCTGAAGAGCTATGCTGGAATAACAACAATAGAAACCATCGGCGACAGATTTACCATTAGCAACGAGATGCCTGATGCTGCGGTACCTAACATGAATTGGGATGTCATCAAGTCGCTCGTATCGCCGGCCATCACAATTGCTGTCCTTGGAGCTATCGAATCTTTACTTTCTGCTACCGTTGCCGATGGTGTGATTGGTGCGCATCATAATTCCAATACCGAGTTGATGGCACAGGGTATCGCTAATATCGCATCACCTCTTTTCGGTGGAATCCCTGCCACAGGAGCCATCGCCCGTACAATGACAAATATAAACAACGGCGGTAAGACTCCAATCTCCGGAATCATCCATGCAGCCGTATTGTTGCTCATCTTCCTGTTTTTGATGCCATTGGCCAAATATATCCCTATGGCTTGTCTTGCAGGAGTTCTGGTCATCGTAAGTTATGGTATGTGTGGATGGCGTTCGTTCATGAGCATTATGAAAAATCCCAAAAGCGACATCCTCGTACTCTGGGTAACATTTCTGCTGACGATCATCTTCGACCTTACCGTTGCCATCGAGGTGGGATTGGTTTGTGCCTGCCTACTCTTTATGCGCCGTATGGCAGAGACAACGGATGTAAAGGTGATTTATGGCGAGATAAATCCTGACGAAGAGACACCGGAATTTGAGTTGGGCAACTTGGAGCATCTAATCATCCCAAAGGGCGTCGAAGTGTATGAGATCAATGGGCCATACTTCTTTGGAGCAGGAAATAAATTCGAAGAGATCATGTCTGGCATCGGCGATCATCCGAAGGTGAGAATCATCCGAATGAGGAAGGTTCCTTTCATCGATTCTACCGGTATCCACAACTTGACCAACCTCTGTTCTCTCAGCAAGAGCAATGGCATTGAGGTTGTACTTTCTGGTGTCAACGAGAAGGTATTGGTTTCTCTACACAAAGCAGGTTTCAAAGAGATGCTCGGAGAAGAGAACATATGCAAGCATATCAGTTTAGCTTTGGAACGAGCTAATCAGATTCTTGACGAGAAATAAACATAAAAGGGGATGTATCAGATAAATACATCCCCCTCAAATCCTGCTATCCTTAATAAATCTTTCGATTCTTAAAAAAAGATTGTGTGCGAACACAGAAAATTGACACATATCAAGAAAACCTTTAAAAATCAGTAATTTAAAAAGAAATCTATTGTCATTTCAGAAATACTATATATCTTTGCAACATCAAAAGGTTAATAGATTGTTTAGGTTAGTAGTAATAAATTTAGGTTTTTAGTTATTAGGTTTTAAGATTGTGATTAACAAAATAGGTTTTAGAAGGTAATAGATTGTTAGAAACAAGGATAATAAAGGATAACGTGCGAAGGGTCGCACTTTCTTTTGAAACTTATATCACAAAGAAATAGAGCTGCAGAGAAGTGATTCCCTGCAGTTTTTTTATGCTTATAATTCATCCCCCCTACTCATTTATATCATATAAATGAGTTTACTGATTTGAACCATATGCAATTATTCTTGCTTTTTCGCCTTCTCTGCATATTCTGATGGCGACATACCATAGTATTTTTTGAAAAGGGTCGAGAAATGCGGCAGACTGTTGAAGCCTACGGCATAAGCTATCTGACTGATGTTTACTTTGTTTTCACGGATTAGTCGTGCAGCTTGTTTCAGGCGAATGTTTCGGATAAAGTCACTTGTGGCAATGCCCGTGATCTGTTTCATCTTACGATGTAGCTGTACACGACTCAAACCTATATCATTGGCCAACTGTTCTACACCATATCTGGAATCTGTATAATGTGCATTCACAGATTCGGTAATTCTATCCATGAGCACCTTATCATTATCGGTCATCTCTACATTATCGATCTTGGCATCCTGAGTCTGCATCCCCGAAAACTTACCTCTTAATCGTCTGATATTATTGATAAGGTTGTCTATCGTTATGTGCAATTCGTTGATACTGAAAGGTTTGGCGATGAAGGCGTCTGCGCCACATTCCAATCCATGCAGACGATCCTCTACTTCTGCCTTTGAGGTAAGCAATATCACAGGCACATCACTTATATTCGGATTTTGTTTCACACTCTTCAATAGTGTGATACCATCCATCTCCGGCATCATCACGTCTGATACTAATAAGTCGTAGTTATCATTCAACAAGGCTGTCAGGGCATCGCGTCCATTGTTCACGACATTTACGCTATACCATGCCCCCAGCTCTGTCTTCACATATCTTGCAATCTCCACATCATCGTCGGCAACCAATATCTTACAATCTCTATGCGATACGCCTTTTCCCATCGGTTTCGTTTCAACACTTTGCTTTTCTATCTGTTCCTCCGTAAGATGATCACATCCCCGCAACAGGGTTATCGTAAATCGTGTTCCGCGTTGTCCATCAGCCCTAGAACCAGCCTTGATCGTTCCATGATGCATTTCTACAAGTTGCTTACATAGGTTCAAGCCGATACCGGTTCCGCCTACATGATAACCTCTGGAGTTTGTTCCTTGATAGAACCGGTCAAAGATTAATGAATACTCAGAATCTTCCATTCCTACTCCATTATCTTCTATCGAGATAACGACATTCTTCTCTTGTTGCTCTATATCTATGACGACCTCACCACCATCAAAGGTATACTTCACGGCATTTGACAGAAGATTGCTGACCACCTTCTCAAAGTTAACTCGGTCTACCCATACTTCTACTTGTGGGTTGTTGCTATGTACAATTAACGAGATATTTCTTTCTATGGCATGATACTGATACAAAGAGACGATACCCTTGCACAACTGTACCATATCCGTCGAGGCACAATGTATCTGCATCTGTTTCATATCTATCTTCCGCACATCGAGTATTTGATTGACTAGCATGAGCATGCGCTCAGCATTTCGCTCGATGATATTGATATAACGCTTTCCCTCATCATCTGTGACGAGACTCTTCAACTTGGTCAAAGGGCCCATGATGAGGGTAAGCGGGGAACGAATGTCATGGGTGGCGTTGATGAGGAATTTCATCTTCTGCTCTTCGTAATCTATCTGTAATCGACGTTGTTTGTAACGATAGAAACCTAACACGATGCATACACAGATTAGTAAATAGAAGACCTTGGCCATCGTCGAAGCATACCATGGCGCCTCGACATATATCTCAAAGGTCTTCACGGCAGAATATTGACCGTTGATAAGAGCTCTTACTTCAATGGTATAGGCGCCTGGACGCATCTTATTGAAAGTAAAGGAGTTATTACCTTCTATAGCAGAGTTCCACAGACTATCTTTATCCATCCTGTACTGATAAGTGACATGCTCGGGATGATTGTAATCCAACGTTGAGAGTTCAAAGGTAAACCCGTTGCTGCCCGCAGGGACATTAAACTTATTTTCTCGGAAATCGAGTGCCTTGTCGTCTACCATGAATCTGACGAGATATACAGGCGCTTTATCCTTGTGCCCCATCTTCAAAAGGTCTGGGTCGAAGACTACCGCTCCCTTATCCGTACCAAAAGCCAGTCGACCGTCTTTCAGCGTGACAGCGGCATCTTGGATATACTGGTTAGCCTCCAGTCCATTACCTTGCAAGAAACTCTCGAAGGTCTTCACCTTCTCATCATAATGCCATATTCCCCTAGAGGTACTCAGCCACGGCTCGCCATGCTTATCGATGATGATACTATAGATCTGCAAATCTTCCAGTTCTTCAGATTCATTCATCCTTCCCACCCGATTCGTCTTCCGGTTGAAATAGAAGAGTCCATCGTTACACCCTATGATGATATTACCTACTCTATCTTCACAAGTGGCATATACGAGATGATGCTTCAAAATATTCGTCCATCCATATCGAAGGAAAGAATCTTTTCGAGGGTCATAACAGCTCACGCCATCAGCAGTAGAGACCCATACCAATCCCTGTCTGTCGATCATAATATGCTGAATCCAACAATTATTCAATCTGTCGCGTCCCTTCCCCTCGATAGTGATAAGTCGTGTATGCATCGTCTTCAGGTCGAGGATGCCCAAAGCATTACCGATAAGATTAAAATAGAGTTTATCATTCTTACTGTCTACCGCCAGATGTGCCGTTTCAAAATTACTATTCGAGAACACCTGACGATATTGTCCGATTGGGGTATATTGCCAGATCTGTTTACCGCCGCAAGCCCAATACCGGCCCTTATCATCGCATACCATACTGTTTACCGTCATGCCCTCGCCACCATTGTTCACGATATTTCCCAATCTGTTGAAGGCATAGATGCCATCATTGAAGACGGCGCCAAGCAATCCATCATGATAAGGAGCAATAGCGGAGAGCAGACTACCCTGAGGCATACCTTCATCTTCTACCGTCCAGAAACCAAACACGTCATTATGTACAGAGAGTTTATACACTCCCGTCTGATAACAACTAATCCAGAGATTTCCTTGTCTGTCTTCACACACATTGTTCACTGTAGACTTGCTCATCACAGGCATCTGATTGAGGACCACGGGTACTGCCTTTCTGGTACCTTTATAAATTACAAAGACACCATGGCCACGCGAACCGATATAGATATCCCCGCGATTCGTTTTCGACACACATCTTATCGGAGCGCCTTTCATCGCCGTCAGGTCGAAACCCGCATCAACGAAACGATCTGTTTTCTTGTCATATCTCAGTATACCGTTGGTACAGAGTACCAGTAGGTTATCATCGGCTGTCTTAACATAGTCTATCACCTGCCCTTTGGATGTAGGATAGACCTTGGAAGAAGTTCCCTTCCGCGATTTTCTGTAGCTGATAGCTATCGGCATATAACTAGAAGTCCATAGTCGACCACTATTGTCCACCATCAGCGCATTCACGAAGCTGGCGCCATCCACCTTTGCTTCTTTCAGATATCGGCTCATCTTACCATTCTTATATTCGAAGACACCGAATCCTGCAGTTCCTATCAGGATACCACCATCAGATTTCTCGTATAAACAACTGATATGTATTTTCTCATGAATCGGGAGGGCGATCTTCTCGAAATCGTCCGTGGCATAATTATATCGGCACACGCCACTTCCTGTTCCTATCCATAACTCGTGATTCTTAGATACCAGCATCGTAATCACATCTATACCACAGAGTGAACGCGGGTCTTTTGCCGAATGTGTGTAACTTCTGAAATGATAACCGTCATAACAGTTCAAACCATTCTCGGTACCAATCCAGATAAAGCCATACTTATCTTGTACTACGCATAGAGTACGACTGCTCGACAATTTATCGGTACCATAGATAATGCCACTCTTAGCATGCAAAGAAGTCGTCAGACCGCCCAAGAGAAGCAAGGCGATAGATATTAGGATAGTTAAAGGTTTGTTTTTCATTTGGTGTTATTGCTCTATTCCGTATATATTCCTGGCACAAAGGTAATCATTTTTTATCAAATACACCTCATAAGCTATTACTTTATTACCACTTATCACATTTTCATGCCGTTTGTCCCAATTTTCTGGTTATATTTATGGCTATACGTATCTTTGCATCATCCAGATAAAGACATTATAAGTTGAAAATCTGTGGTGGGCTCGATTCTAACAACCCTCGGTGTGATCAAATACTTAGGCTGATTTCCCTGAAAAGGTTCAAAAAAACTTAGAATGACATTTTGAATCCAAATCGTATGCCCCAACGACTCTTACAAGTTTCGAGATACGTAAGTCGACGAACATAGACCACAGAGAAGAACTTTAGGATGTTGTGTACTCCTGCTACAACCTCCCAATAAGGTTGATTCGTCATCAACTTCGAAGCCTTCGGAAATTTATACAGCATAGGGTCTTCGAGGTTCTCTTGCAGGAATGGATTATTCTTATTTGTAAGCGTTCCCCACATCCCTTTGATGCCAATGATCTCGCGCCATTTCAACTGTCTGATGATTGGAATGCGGTTCAGGACCTTGCCATTCAAATCCCAATGGACAGCCCAGAAAACTTGGCGGTCGTTTAGGAATTCCCAGTCTCTCATGAGATTAAATGAGGTTTCATGCTCAAAGAAGCTCAGATTAATTGGGGGTAACAGAAGCATTGGGAAGGGAACTTTATTCCATTGTGCCTTTGCGTTTGCGTTCACGTCGAGATGTCCCCACGACCCTAACCATTGACGCTTATAGAATCCTATCGTCGTGATATTACTATGAAACTGTCCACCTAGAAGATGGTCGAACCCCACCGTATGACTTACGAAATATCGAGGCGAATCTAAGTTTATGGGCAGTCGTTGTTGCTTGGTGTTGATATAGGTGACACCAGGATTATATGTGATGCCTATCGTCGCATCGGTCATACGAATTTTCTTTACCTCTTCCCCATCCAACCGATAATAATGCAGGTTGCCTGCCGTCTGGTTCACTTGCCGTTGCAGACTGAGATTATAACGGAGCCCCCAATCGGTTTCATAGTTCAGCGACAATCTTTGCCGATTATAGAAAAACATCTGGTCTTGAGTGGCTGCGCGAAATGTCATGAAGATATTATCCTTGTTGTGTACCAGATTCTTATCTGATGGCGACATAACATCATAGGTACTCTCGAAGACGATGTTACGCTGTGGAAACTCGAATGGTGACGCCTTCTTCTTATTCAAGGCATAGGTAATCTCCGAACCGTAATACCATTTCTTACTCTTCGTGCCATAGGCGGCATATCCATCCCAGAACCAATGCGGATTGAGAGCAGCCATCGTCCTTCCTGCAATTCGCAGACGAATATCGTCGATATAGTTCCTACTCAGGAAGGTATTCACAGGACCTATATCAAACTTGCTGCTATCGCTCGTCTCTACGTAGTTTTCCATCAACACGCGAACACCGGAGATAATCCATTTCCAACCTTTGGAATTCTCCATACGATGAATGAAATCGCCCATGGAAGCCTCGCTACGGGTAAGCGACACCCCTCGGTATTTGTCCCAAAAGGCCTCGTCTCGGTTCAGCGCCTCTGCATCATGTCGCACCTTGGCCTTGCCTCGGAACAGATGGCCGGGAAGTTCATCAAAGGCGTAGTCAGAAAGTCGTGTATTCCGTACCACCAACAAATCCTGCAGTAGGTCGTTGGCATGGATTTCCGCGACCATATCGTCCTTGGTAAGCACCCATTCGCCGTTAGGTAACTGACTGAACTCTTGTTCTATCTTCATGTCATCGATCCAATTCACATCACTCTTCTTCGGGATGTAGAGATTGCATTTCTTCACATGTAGAGTGGTATCTGCCACCACATAGAGTTCTCCACGGAATCCAAAATCTTGTTGGTTTGCTGGGATAAACTGGAGATGAAAACATAAGTCACGATCTACATAGACGGTGTCTTCGATATAGAAATGATAGAATGATATGGCCGTCTTGCCAATAGGCGACACAAAAGGAAACTGCATCAACCTAACATAATCATCATAAATGTCTACATCGGTAAAGTATTCTTTCAGCATGGAGTTGAGCATCTCTCCCGTCTGTATTACCTTGCCGATGCCGTTACTCCGCTGACCTTTGATGATATCTTTCTCGTCACGTGGTGTCCGACGATAGATGTGCTGGGTAAGAGTTTCATCCACAGATACGGGCAACGTGAGTTTGCCGTTATACGGGGAACGCTCCACCTGGTCGAGAAGATAAGGTCTACGGGTAAAGAAACTACTCTGAAGTTGTTCAGGCTTCAAGTCGTTAAAGGCGAACATGATCTTCTGATACTTGTCATATTGATAGTAGTCGTGATTTTCTAATCTGGTATGCTTCTTGGCTGCTATCACACGCCGCATGAGTTCTACGGCGGGATTATCCTTACGGCGATAACGTTGCCGCGAAGACTTCACGACAACCTCATTCAGGCGATGACTATCCTCCCTGAGTTTGATTTCCAAAGTTTTGGTTTCCGCCCCAACTTTGATATTCTGTTGCTTGTATCCCATACATGTTATCGTGAGCACACTACCGGGATACAACTTGATTGTAAAATTTCCGTCTATATCGCTGGAGGTTCTGATATTCAACCCCCTATAACCTATGTTAGCATGCGGAATGGCATATCCTTCCTCGTCGATGACACGTCCGGATACCATCTCCTGAGCATAGACACTCGAAAACATCGAGAATACTAATAGCAATATATATATAACTCTCTTCAATATTAGGTCTGTATTATTGGGTGATGGTAAGTTGTACTATGATAGCACAAAGGTATATATATTAATGTAAAAAACGAAAAACTTTTGGGATATTTTAGAATTTTCTTTATATTTTACGAATCATACGGCATTATGTGTCGATGGATTGTCTGAAACGTGGTGTTTTGGTCTACACACAAATTAAGGAGATGATCGAAATCTCTATTCTAATCACCTCCTCGTAGAGAGTTTTCTAACTTAATCAATTAACCTAATAAAATCTACTAAATCTTTTTAATTACTATATCATTTTATCTGTAAGTTGTAATACTCTTTTCTGTTTTACATACACGCTACGGTCAAACCGGCCATCACGATGCTTACCATCGACATCAACTTGATAAGTATGTTCAGACTCGGTCCAGACGTGTCTTTGAAAGGATCGCCTACGGTATCACCAACGATCGTAGCTTTATGGGCAAATGAGCCCTTGCCACCAAAATGACCTTCTTCGACCATCTTCTTGGCATTGTCCCAAGCACCTCCGGCATTAGCCATGAATATCGCTAACGTGAAACCTGATGCCAAACCGCCTACCAGCAATCCGAGAACTCCGGCCACACCGAGCACACAGCCTACGACAACGGGGATGATGATGGCAAGGAAAGCAGGAAGTATCATCTCGTGCTGAGCGGCCTTGGTCGAGATTTCCACACAACGACTATAGTCTGGCGTAGCCTTTCCTTCGAGTATCCCCGCAATGGTCTTAAACTGTCTACGAACTTCTACCACCATTTTACCGGCAGCGCGTCCGACGGCTTCCATCGTAAGTCCGCAAAACAGAAAGGCTGCCATGGCGCCAATGAAGGCTCCGACGAGTACACGCGGATTCATCAAGGTAACTTGGAAGAAATTCATGAAGTCTGGCATTGTTGCTTGGGTTGGATCAAACACATTTCCGGCAGCATCCACGAACTGTTCGCCACTGGATACGGCTCGTGCCATAGCAATTTTGATTTCTTCCACATAACTGGCCAACAATGCCAATGCAGTAAGAGCGGCCGAACCAATGGCAAATCCCTTACCCGTAGCAGCTGTCGTATTGCCCAACGCATCCAAGGTGTCGGTACGATGACGCACATCCTCGCCCAGACTACTCATCTCGGCATTACCTCCGGCATTGTCTGCTATCGGACCGTAGGCATCTGTGGCCAACGTGATGCCCAACGTAGAGAGCATACCTACGGCAGCGATACCGATGCCATAGAGTCCATACGATATACTTTCGGCACTTAGCGACATATCAAAGCCATTACCACAGAGATAACTCAGTATGATGGCGACACCTATCGTGAGCACAGGTATACAAGTAGACATCATTCCCGTACCAATACCTTTGATGATTACAGTCGCAGAACCCGTAAGTCCTGCTTCAGCAATCTTCTGTGTTGGTCTGTAACTCAACGAAGTATAATATTCGGTAGACTGCCCGATAATGACTCCGGCCACAAGTCCGCTGATAACAGAGAACGACAATCCCAACCAATTTTCGATGCCTAACAAGTAGAGGATGGCAAAAGTTACCAGAGCTATCAATATGGCACTCGTATTGGTACCCCAAGCGAGGGAGCGCAACAGACCTGTCATCGATGAGCCTTCGCGCGTTCTGACCAGGAAGATACCTAATATCGAGAGGAAGATGCCTACGGCAGCAATAATCATCGGAGCAATGACGGCCTTAATCTGTAGGTCGTCATTCATGGCAAAGGCTGTTGCGCCCAAGGCAGCCGTGGAAAGTATCGATCCACAATAACTTTCGTACAGGTCGGCGCCCATACCGGCAACATCACCCACGTTATCACCTACATTGTCGGCTATCGTAGCTGGGTTACGCGGATCGTCCTCAGGAATATCCGCCTCCACCTTACCAACAATATCGGCGCCAACATCGGCAGCCTTAGTATAAATGCCCCCGCCTACACGGGCAAAGAGAGCTTGTGTAGAGGCTCCCATGCCAAAAGTAAGCATCGTGGTCGTGATGGTGACAAGAGCCATCTCTGTACCTTCGTACACCCAGTTGAGTATGATGAACCACAGAGCTATGTCGAGAAGTCCGAACCCCACGACGACAAGTCCCATCACAGCACCCGAACGGAAAGCAACATTGAGTCCACCGTCAAGACCTTTACGACATGCGTTTGCTGTACGACCGGAGGCATACGTGGCCGTCTTCATACCGAAAAATCCCGCCAATCCTGAAAAGAATCCACCCGTAAGGAAGGCAAACGGTACCCAAGGGTTTTGCACCTTCATGACATAAGCCATAAAAGCGAATATAACAGCCAGAGCCACAAAGACATAGAGTACCACCTTATATTGTTGCTTAAGATATGCCATAGCTCCCTCACGCACATATCGTGCAATCTCTATCATGCGAGGAGTTCCCTCTTCGGTCTTCATCATGCTACGGAAAAATATCCATGCCATTGCAAGAGCCATAACCGAAGCTACCGGCACAAGCCAAAATACGATAGGAATATTTGTCATAAGGTACTAGTTATTAAGATGTTTAACGATTTCGGGTGCAAGATAATAAAAAAAGCGACAAGTTGTTCTTCTTTCTTACGTTTTTTATCTAAAAAAATGTTTATTTGTCGCTTGTAAGTCTTTGAATCATAGGTATTATCATAATTTTGGTTCAACGAATAATACTTATATGTTCTTATATTTATATATAAATGTATTTGTATTATATATTACTAATAAAACTATCTATTCGTGATGAAATAGTTAACCGCCCTCTACCACACATCAATTTTACATCAGATAAAACAAAAACTTACGGAAATCATTTCTCCAACGGAATATTTTCGTAACTTTGCCCACATCACATTTTTAAATAGAAGAAACTCAAGGATAATAATGAAAAAGGTCATATTTGCAACTATCGCGACTTTCCTATTACCTTTCGTCGCCAAAGCCACAGAATATGGAGATTCTTTAAAAATAACAATACCGCAACGGAAAGATTCCGTAGAGCCCAGAAAAGAGATAACCTTTGTCGGTATACCAATATTCCTGTCTGGTATTATTGCCAAGGGCGAGAAGAAGTCGTTTCGTCAGAACACCAAGGATAACAAGCATACCTTGGTAACAGACTTTAAAACTAACATCGACAACTACACCCAATTTTTCGGTCCTGCTCTCGCCACGGGTTTCCGACGTACTTAGTGGTGCTGGCATAGGTATTCTTTCTACCGAGTTGGGGTATTCTTTGAGCGATCTGATCTTCAAGAAGAAGGGATTATTACGAAACGACATCAGCAGCCACAAGAACATCATAGACCACCCCCTCATTCTTCTCCGTCTCCATGGGTGGCGGATTCGGTTTCTCAAAAATGGATTTCAATCTGGAGAAGTTAAATATACAGTTTGATGATTACCACAACGAGGATAAAATCCTGAATCTAAGGTTTGGCGCATCAACAGCTGTCGGCGTCGAAGGTGCTTATTTTCTAAACAAGCACATCGGCATCGGTGGATCTTTCGTGATTTCATTTTGACAGCAGACTATTGAAAACATCGTACGCGCGCGTATATAAATAAGGTGAGAATCATATCATATAAAAAAAAGCAACAACTAAACCGATTTTTCAGAAAAAAGAACATAAAATATTTGGTAGTATCAAACAAAATGACTACCTTTGCAATCGCTTTCCAAGAGGAAGGGCGTTTAGCTCAGTTGGTTTAGAGCATCTGCCTTACAAGCAGAGGGTCGGCGGTTCGAATCCGTCAACGCCCACATATCAAGTCTGATTTAGAGCTTCCAACAATACTATTTTGGATTTGATACGGGTAGTTTCCAGAGTGGCCAAATGGGGCAGACTGTAAATCTGCTGCTTCTAGCTTCGGTGGTTCGAATCCATCACTACCCACAACATACATTCATAGAATTACGCGACTCGTATCGAGTCGCTTTTTTTATGCCATAAAGCACAAGTCCTTTATCTTCTTAAAATAAAAACCCTGAGGTTTTTAACCTCAGGGTCTATTATTTTATCGCATCGTGATTATTTCACCAAAATCATCATTTGATGAACTTCCAGTAATCTAGACGAACATCTCCATTGACTTCTGAAAAACAGATGTACAAATCGTGTACTCCACCAATCTTCTTCACACGTGTAAGGAAGTCGCGATAGTTCTCTACACTTCTGGTACTGTCAAGGCGGAATCGACCGATCACCTGACCATCACGCTTGTCGAGTCGCAAGGTAACGACACAGCCATCCTTTTCATTTGCATCACCCTTCACGGCAGCATTGAGCAAGAACTTCTTGGCACCCTTGCCAAAGTCAACACCACGCAAACGAATATACTTTCCGTCACCAAGATTGTACACATACATATTCCGCTTGCCCGTAGACAAAGGCATATCAGCCACAACACCCGTATTCTCGATGCCCATCTTAGCACTTTTCAGTCCATAACCCCAAGCCATCGTCTCAGCCTCTACCCTACGATAAGGGTTAAGCCACTGAAGTTGTTTCAACGGCTTCTGATCGAGCCAATAAGGAACCTCCTGAATCGTACCATCCGCATTATAATGGATTTCGGCAGCCGACACACTACGACGCTCGTGATGAACAAATGTATCGAGATGCATCAAGTCATAACTCTGACCGAACACATAAGAATGCCCTTTATAGTCGACAATACCAGGGTGGTTACCACGGTCACGATGTGTAGGGCGCATGATATAACCCATACTCTTCCACGGCCCCGTAGGACTGTCACTCATGGCATATCCCAAAGCCTCGGGACAACAAGTGCTGGCAAACCCCAGATAATAATGTCCTTGACGCTTATAGAACCACGGTCCCTCCTGATAATTCTCAATATGCGGAAGTTTCACCACATCCCCCTTCAAAGAGGTCATATCATCCCCAAGTTTGGCATAGAAAGTATATGGATTACCCCAGTAGAGATAAGCCTGTCCATCATCATCAGTATACACACTCGGATCAATATCATACCAGTTACTCTTATCCCAGACAAGCGGTTTTCCCAATGGATCACGATAAGGACCATATGGTGAATCGCTCACAAGAACTCCGATGCCATGCCCATGAAGAGGCGCATAAAGATAATACTTTCCATTGCGCTCCACCGTCTGTATGGCCCATGCACCATTCTCCCTACTACGCCAAGAAAAATCCTTGAGCGAAGCCACAGCACCATGCTCCGTCCAGTTCACCATATCGGTGGTACTCCAGAGCAACCAATCGTACATAAAGAACCCAGCAGAATTTTTCTCATTCTCATCAGGGATATCTTCAGGCGATGCATCATGCGAAGTAAAAAGGAAAAGCGTATCTCCCACGACAAGAGGGGAAGGGTCTGCTGTATACTTTGTTTGGAAGAGTGGCATATTCATCAGTCTGTCATCTTCCTTGAGGTAGCGCTGCAAATTGATAGAGTCGCGGCGCAACTGTGCAGAAATTTCTTCCTGACTCATCTGTGGTATCTGTGCCGAGGCCATGGCAGCCAACGAGATAGAAGCCATGAGAAGTATATTTCTCTTTTTCATGTTGTAGGTCATAATAAATTTGTTTAGAATTATTCCATGCAAAGATACAACATTTCTAAGTAACATACTTACGCAATCGTTACATATCGTTTATTAGACGTAACAACTCGCAGAAAATCCTCTTCTAAAAACCTCGTAAGTTTACGTGAATAGGTATGTAGCCCTACGCAGTTTATTGTTCATCCTGTTGGTTCTTGGGTTCATACTCCATAGAGTATATGGTAGTAATAAACTAGCTCGTAGTTGATTTGAATACCGACTTCAGCTCTTCATGACACCAAGAGTTACAATAATTGAGTTTTTTAATTACCCTTACAACGCATATGAATTCAAGCGACAAATGCAATTTCACAATATCTTTTCGAAAGATATACTAATAAACTATGATGCTGACCTTCAATGCCTATACTATCATCAATTATTAAAGAAGATCAATTCTCTTGCAAAACATAATATAAAACATTCTGCAGATCATCTCAAGGAACACTGGATACTGTTATCAGAATTATCTACAACACAAAATACAGTATCAATATGCCCACAAAAGTAATTCCCCAGTTTTACCATGTGAAATAAAAATTCCACATGGTAGAACTCTCCCATAGTCCCATCTCATACCAGTAAATAGATATTCAAAGACCACAAATTGTAAGAGCAATAATAATTATCTTTTTCATGATATAAAAATCATAATCAATAAAAATAAAGACAAGGAAGTAAACATACAGCAATATATAAGATTACGTTTTGTCCTATCAATCAGATAGAATATTATACTCGACAAGTTTATGATTCCCAAAAGAATATAACCAGCATAGTTATAGCCTGAGAGTTCAATCTTTGAAATAAACATACAATAAATCAGCAACAGGAAAATATTACTTTTTGTGAGAATATCCCCATATTATACAGCCAAATCCTACAACGGGAGGGTAACGATCAAACTATCGATGTTAGGCATCGTCCTAGTAGGTTGATTCTACTTATAAAAAACTGATTAACTGATTAACTGATTAATTGATTAATTGATTACAAGAAATGCTTTTTTCGTTATATGATGTCAGCGTATTGGAAGACAAGAGTCTTTTAATTTTATTGTCATCTGTCATTTTTCGACTCACTACACCTCACCTTTTGCGTTGTCGATGTCATCGATGAAATTGGAAGATGTGTATTGCTAATATAAAATAAGTTAAAAGAAAATAAATCTGTATAAAGTTACTTATCACAGAACACAGCTGTGATACTTTATACATCACGCTCCAATACACCGAGACGCATGTACATATCGCCCTATAGCTTAGCCTCCAGTACACATGAAGCATAGATACACATCATGCGCACACCCCATACCCCGAAGAGGTTGTCGCTGCAATAACCAGGGGTTGCACAACGTACCCTCGGTATGTATAATGGTCTGTGTGAGTGCACCCCGGAGGGTGTGCCCGTCCTGCACCTATCACAGCTCGTGTACCCCTCTGGGGTGCTATATTAGTATGCTCTCTTCCTTCTCCGAGGGTACGCTCCGCGACCCCCGGTTATCTCAGAGGTATCCCCTCCGGGGATTAGACGATACACCTAACTGCGAGAACACCTCGGAGAGGTTATCAGAAAGGTATCCCCAGGGGATATGTATAACTATATACTATATATAATTATTATAATGGTTACGGATATATTGAGAGATACGACGGACATGTAATAACTATATATAATAGAGGTATATGATGGGTATGCGCAGGATGACGGACGTAGCTCGGAGACAGAGTACATCACGCTCTCCAGTATATCGAGAAGTATATTATGCGCACACCCCATACCCCGGAGGGGTTGCCGCTGCGATAACCGGGGGTTGCGGAGCAGACCCTCGGCATGTATAATGGTCTGTGTGAGTGCACCCCGAAGAGCGT
>NZ_AUFP01000025.1 GCF_000426565.1 Segatella albensis DSM 11370 = JCM 12258
TGGCACTTATGGATGGACCGTATTTTATCGAAGCTGCGTGCAAAGTTAAATGATTTTCTATAATATCAAGCACGATTTTCTTCTTTAATGCAAAATCGGCCTTGATTTTTCCACTTTTATGCAAACCAGCCTCCCCGTATTGCTGATATTTCTCCCACAAAACTTTAAGTTGAGTGTCGTCAATACCATATTTAACACGGATTAAATTAAAAGTCCATCCAGATTCTAACAGCCGTATATATTTTAGACGGGCTGAATAATCATGTTTTCTTCTCTTTCTTTCTGACATAATGAACCCCGGAAGTTTTTTGTCTAACTTTCGGGGTTCACTTCAGAATCCTCTTTCTCTATTTTCTTTATATATACCCTCCTTAATTTCCTCGGAAGCATCGCAAAGAAATCTATCAACAAGAAAAACTATGATTTATACGATGCCTATAACAATCATCATACTCTTATCGCACGGATATCGTACACAATAAATAAAAAAGCGATGTACTGTGAAGTACATCGCTTTTATGATGAAATCTAATAAAATCTTTATATTAGTCTGTTACCTCCTCATCATCACCCTCATCACTCTTATTAGACGAAGTATCTAACTGCTGATCCGAGGAAACCGATGTCACTCCATATCTGGAGAGTTTCAATACCAATGGTACATATTCATCACTGGTAACATCAGGAGACCCCACACTTACTGCAAAATTCAAACAATCACCACTTGCCTCCACAAATACGACACCCAACAAGGCACCATTCTTTGCAATCTTATCAGGAAGCCAATTTTTGAAATTGCTTTTGGTAAAGGTACGAGAAAAGAACTCGGTACCATCCTTTCTGAGGATTCTTACCTTTACCTGATTGTCATAGTATCTGTTGTCATCGACATGAACGATAGGCAACGATGTGTCATATGAACGACGAACATCCACTTTATAGGTAGTTCCCAACCACTCTGTTGTACGAATATCCTTGTATTCACTCATGTGCTGTATAGGAGCAGGCCCTTTACGCTGAGGAACCTTGGATACAATAATATCGTTTGTCTTCTTTTCTTTACATCCCATCAAAGAAACTGAAAGAAGCGAGAGTGCTAATAGAACCGTTACCTTATTCATCTCATATTTAATTTTTGCACATGCAAAGATAGGAAAAATTTATTAATATCATACTATTTAACACTCATTTAACAAAAATACTTGTCAGATGAAAACAAAGTATGTATTTTTGCTGATATGAAAAAGACCTCATACATTCACGCACTCTTCATTGCAGTTTGCCTTGTCGCACTATGCGTATTTTCATCGTGTGGCAACAAGTCTCAAGAGCAGACTGAAGCTACCATCGATACCATCCCCATGATGGTATTGCAGATTCAGAAATGCAATAAACTATATACCACAGAATATCATGTGCACAAGATTGTGACACATGATGATGAAGTAAAGTTGAAGGGATCGATTCTCAAACAAGATTTCAGTATCAACCTACCCCTAGGGAAACGGAAGATTGCCATTCCTATGGATGTAACGCTCAAGGCATACGTCGACCTAAGCAAGTTGACGGAAAAAAACATCAAGAAATCTGGCGATAAGATAGAAATTATCCTACCAGACCCTAAAGTAATGCTGACGAGCAGCAAGATCGACCACGAAGGCGTAAAACAGTTTGTAGCCCTCACGAGAAGCAGTTTCAGTGATGAAGAACTACTGAAATATGAGAAGCAAGGACGTGATGACGTCATCAAGAGCATACCGAAGATGGGCATTATCAGAAGTGCTCAGGTATCAGCAGCCAACACCTTGATTCCCTTGATCCAGCAAATGGGCTATAAGGAAGAAAATATCAAGATAAGCTTCAGGAAGGAATTCAACTTCAACGACCTAAAAATGCTTTTTGACCAAACATCGATAGAGAAATGAAATGGAATAGATATATCACCCCAACCGTACTATCTTTAACAGGATACTTATTGACAGCCATCATCGTCCTCGCAATGGTTGTCGGAGTCTTTCATTATATAAAAGGTAGTTCGATAAGCATCAGTAAGGACGACCGTATTGATGTCACCCCCAACCAGATAGCCAGTATCAAAAATATTGCAGAATGGGAGTTCCTGAGTATAAACGACGAAGAACTTGTCGATACCGTCCGACGTGGATTCTTTGGTGATGACGAACTCGTAAGAATCTATTACGGCACACTACGTCTGGGCATAAACCTTAACAAAGCTGAGGATGACTGGATAAAAGTTGAGAAAGACACCCTCATCTGCAAACTCCCTCCAATAGAACTTCTCGATGAGAATTTTATCGATGAAGCTCAAACCAGAAGTTTCTTTGAAGAAGGCAAATGGAATGCAAAAGACAAACAGAGACTCTATGAAAGAGCACGCACCATGATGCGCAAACGGTGCATGACAAAAGCAAACATCAGCACTGCAGAAGAGAATGCGAAGGAGCAATTCAGCAAGATGCTGACAAGTATAGGAAATAAGAACGTCAAAGTAACTTTTGAGGAATAATAAAACGAAACCCCGGCTGCACATCACTGCATCCGGGGCTCTTTACTCACTAAATCAACAAAACTAATTTAATCTAATCATTCTTTCTATTAAATCCTATACAAACTAACAAAACATTAAAACCTAAAATCTATCAACCTAAAAGTATTATATTCCTTATGTATGTAATGCAAAGATAAGCGATAATTCATAGATTGGTTCTCTATTTTTGCATTTTTTGCACGGATTACTGTGCAAACGTTTGCAATCTATTCAACGCTCGCAGCAGGCATATCATACGTCTGCGCAGTCAGCGTTCCCTTGCCACGCAATACGACCAAGGCCTTACCATTAAAGGTAGTGATATGGTCAGCCTGAAATCTTTCCGTCGACGTTTGTAATCCATTATCGACACCTACAATCTGCAGAGTTCCTGTCGTCTTCATAAAGACAGGAAGTGCTGCACGCGGACAAATATTTCCATCTTTGTCAACGACTTCTATCCGATAGAACGTAAGTTCCTTACCGGCATAGTCACAACAGAGTCGCAGTCTGTCAGGTGTTCCGGCCGTATGAATAGTCTGTTCCGCGATTTTCATGCCATGCAAACGGGAAACGACTTTTACCTCACCAGGTTCATACACCACGTGCCAAAGAGCATGATAAGGAGTACTTGGTGCAACAGACTTACGACGAACACCCATACTTTTCCCATTGATAAAAAGTTCCACCTCGTCAGCATGATTATAATAACACCACATATCTATATTCTGTCCTGGCAACCAATTCCAATGCGGAAACAGATGAAGCACCGTTTTCGTAGTCCATTCACTCTGATACATGTAATAGATATCCTTAGGAAATCCAGCAAGGTCGATAATTCCGAAATAACTACTACGAGCAGGATAGCCATACGGAGTAGGTTCACCGAGATAATCAAATCCCGTCCAGATAAACTGTCCACTGCAATACGGCGTATGTTTCACGATATCCCAAGTCTGCTCATGGGTACTACTCCAACTGGCATGCATATTATCATAAGCACTACATTTATATGAAGGGTCAGTATATGGCAGCCACCACTCCTTGGGAGCCTGATAGACAGAATCTGAAGGCATCATATAATATCCACGGGTCTGGAGTGCGGAGACACTCTCCGACATCAAGAATGGTTTACCAGGAAAATTCTTGGGTACATTCTTGATATCATGTCGATGATAATTGAAACCGATGATATCAAGAGCACCCGACTTAAAGAGATGGTTATCAGGAGAAGTCTCGTTGCATCCTGCGGTAATCGGTCGGGTCGTATCATAACGGCGCACAATCTCACAGAGATGTCTGGTGAGAAGGGAATTCACACTCATCACAGTATCGTTAGCCAACTGCGAAGCATCATGTCCGGCATTCAGTATCAAATTGGCCTGAGCTAACGAGAGAGTATCCGCATCAGCACTACTCCACTGCTCCAACACTTCATTGCCGATACTCCACATCATGACAGAAGGATGATTACGATCACGCAACACCAAATCTGTCAGGTCGCGTTCATGCCATTGGTCAAAGAATCTGGCATAATCATTCTTGGTTTTTCTCCGTCTCCACATATCGAAGGACTCATCCATTACGATAAATCCCATAGAATCACACATATTGAGCAATTCAGGAGAAGGGGGATTGTGTGAACAACGAATGGCATTCGCACCCATTTCTTTCAATCGAAGAAGTTGACGATGAAGGGCATCTTCATAGAGTGCTGCTCCCAGACAGCCTAAATCATGATGCATACATACACCATTGATTTTCATATTCTTACCATTCAGCCAAAAACCTGTATTTGCGTCAAAACGGAAATGCCGAAAACCTGTCGTTGTCGTTTCTGTATCTATCACCTGACCATCTACTATCAGTTCAACTTTTACCTTATAGAGATAAGGGTGCTCTACCGACCATAGGTGAGGACGATGCACCGTGGCATTGACCTTCAAAGGTTTCGACAATGTCAAGAGTGCAGATTTCATGATTCGACTACTTGTCTCTGCCACCAAGTTATTACCACCATCGTATATGCTGGCATGTATTTTCAACTGTGAGAACTGTGGCATAGTCACGTCGGAAGGAGCACTCAACCTTGTCTCTATGTGTACTTTCCCTTTGACATCCGTAGTGACGAAGGTTCCCCAATGAGCTATGCGAAGCGGACTTTCTTTTTCTGTCAACCATACATGGCGATAGATTCCGCAACCACTATACCAGCGAGAGTTCGGTTGATCACTATTATCCACCCTTACGGCAATCACATTATCTGCACCGATATGGATAAAAGGAGTAATATCATATTCAAACGTACTATATCCATAAGGACGATAGCCAACCTTATGCCCATTGACATAGACCACAGAATTCATATACACGCCATCAAACTGGATATAGAACCGACGAGATGGGAATTTCGTATTTCCGGATATATGGAAATGCTTACGATACCACCCGATACCACCGGGGAGAGCACCACCACCTGCCCCACTCGGATTGTCTACCGAGAAATCACCTTCCACAGCCCAGTCATGCGGCAGTTTGAGCGATCGCCAATGCGTATCATGATAATCAGGTTGCGCCATCTGTACAGAATCACCCAACAAGAACAACCAGCCGTCATCAAACAACTGACGGTCACGGGCTGATGCCGTGACCGCTGTACAAAACAATAATATATGTAAACAAATCGATTTGATCTTAAACATTATAGTTTTACCTTTTTAATATTACCATTATATTTCACCATCTTACCATGAGGATGATCCATGACGAGAGACTGAGCATGACCGGAAGTAATATACACGATATTGAACCGACGATTCTTCAACATTCCATCAAAGTCTCCCTGTCTGTCACAGATGGTAAGTGTCTTATCATGATCATTGTATTTGAAATCTATCGTTGCATACTTTCCCTTCTCATAATTATAATTCGTTCCCTCATCCTCATAAAGTGTAAACTCAGCATCTCGACCCGCATAGACATACAAGTTGATGAGTTCCGCAGACTTCTGGTCACTCCACTCCATCTCAGGGCCAAAAGGAATGATACCGCCAGCAGGTACAAAGACTGGGATTCGCTCATAAGGAGCATCTGCAACAATCGTTTGACCACCATCATAATATTTACCAGTATATAGATCGTACCATCCACATTGCTTAGGGAGATAAACCTCACGGGAACGAGCCTGATACTTTCCTACCGGACACGCCATAAGCGAAGGACCGAACATCCACTGATCTTTAATATCATAGACTTTTTCGTCACCATTGAAATCCATTACGAGGGCACGCATCATGGTATAGTCTCTGAAATGTACAGCACCCGCCATACTATAAAGATAAGGCATCAGGCGATAGCGCAAGCGGTCATAATAGAGGATACTTTGATAGGCCGGATGATTCTCCGGTGCGATATTCCAGACTTCGCGCAACGGCCATTGTCCATGTGTACGGTAAAGTGGGATAAAACAGCCAAACTGATTCCATCGGGTCTGTAACTCTCGCCATTCCTTCAGATCAGCATTTTCCTCACCGGTCTTGTCATACCACTGTTGGGCAGCAACATAACGATTTTCTACACAGAATCCACCTTGGTCCATTCCCCAGAAAGGCAATCCTGAAAGAGAATAATTCATTCCAGCCGTCATCTGGGCACGCATATCCTCCCATCGAGTAGCGATATCTCCGCTCCAAGTGGCAGTACTATAACGTTGTTCGCCGACAAAACCACTACGGGTGAGCAAGAACACACGTTGATTAGGATTCACAGAACGTTGTCCATGATAGATAGCTTCGGCATTCACGATAGAATAGGCATTGAAATATTCGGTAGAGGTACCCAAGGCTGTAGGTCCGCACAAAGCCTTACGATACCACATCGGAGTACAGTCTCGCACATTAGGTTCACTGGCATCCATCCACCAAGCATCAATACCAAACTTATACTTGGAATATAAATTTTCATCCATCTGTCTCCAGAACATCTTACGAGCCCCTGCCGAATATGCATCATAGAAACTCCCCATATATCCTAACCAGTCATAGATACTGTCGTTGATGGCCTGATGATACATCCATCCATTTTTATCCAATTCTTTATAATTTGCTACAGTGTTATAGAATTTAGGCCATACGGAGATCATGAATCTTCCATTCATGGCATGCACGCTGTCCAGCATAGCCTGAGGATTAGGATAACGAGAAGTCTCAAAAGTATGATCTCCCCAGCTGTCCAGTTTCCAATAGTTCCAGTCTTGCACGATATTATCTATCGGAATATGGCGGTCACGGAAAGTCTTGAGCGTAGACTCTATCTCCTCACTACTCTTGTAGCGTTCACGACTCTGCCAGAAGCCGAGCGTCCATTTCGGATACACCTGTGCCTTCCCGGTAAGAGTGCGATAGCCAGAGATTACCTCGTCAAGATTATTACCGGCTATAAAATAATAGTCCAGGTCTTTCGACATTTCATTCCAAATGCTCAGCTGTCCTTGTTCCTGTTCGCTACGGGGTGCTGCGACACGGAGTCCACAATATGAAACATCGCCGTCAGGATACCAGTCGATAAGGATTTTCGACTTAGCATTCTTCTTCAGCGCCACATTGAATTTATAGGCATTAGGATTCCATGCTGTACGCCAGCGTTCGGGAACAACCAACTTACCATCGACATAGATTTTCATATATCCTGCATAATAGAGGATGAAACGATAAAGGTTGTCTACCGGTGCCTGGATATAACCTTCATAGGTGATATGGGAACCATTCAACGGGAATCCCTTTGGCAGGTTGCCTACTCCAATATCTTTCGTAGTACGCGCCGGAATATCAGGCAACGCGAACTCAAAGTATATACTGTCTTCACCACGTACAATTTGTCGTCCGTCCTTGGAAGTATAAGTTCCGGTAAGTTGCCCTCTCTGCCCATTCTTATCATATAAGGTAAAAGCTCTATTTAACTGGAGATAGTCATTCGGGTTACCAAACCTTCCATAGCTATAGCTATCCCACAGGATACCATAATTATGGCTACTGACCACGAAAGGCACACTCACCTTAGTATTATACTGGAAAAGTTCTTCATTTTTACCTTTCATGTTCAGTTCCTCACTCTGATGCTGTCCCAGTCCATAGAAAGCCTCATCCTTGGAACTATCAAAGACCAAATGCCAGGAGAAGCCTTTACGCTGATCTTCCGGTACTCTATCCACGTCAACCCCTATCTCACGGTCAGGAACCCGATAAGGAATCAAGTTCTTGGTCTGTTCTGCAGTAATCTGATGTCCATTACGGTCATAGAAGGTCACATATCCCGTTTGTTTATCCACATGAGCGGAGACATCCTGTGTTGAAACCACCACACATCCGTTCTGCTCAGACACTTGAGGAACGATACTGGTATCCAACTTAGGAGTGATGATCAAAGAATGTTTCACAGGGAAATTCTGTTCACTGGTCGCTTCCACACGAATAATTTTTGAGTTGATCACCTGAAGGCGAACCCAATGCGGAGACTGCGAAGACGAAGGATTCTGAACCCGAACGGTAAAGAAATTACCATTCTGAATATAATCCGTTGCCGAGACCGATAATGCCCCTAACAGAAATAGGTTAATAAAAAGAAATTTTATGCGTTTCATGTTTTAAAGTTAATTCGTGGCAAAGATAATAAAAAAATCGGTATATGCCACAAATTCCTTATACAATCAGCAGAAATTCTTTATATGTATGGGGGCCGAAAAGGATTGTTCCGGGAAGATATTTTTATAAAATTTAAGTTTTTTCCACGGAAATGTTAAAAGAAAATGTGTTCCATATTTTGCTCAATCTAGAACAAACAGGAAGCATCTACCACCTTTGAAACAAGAAAAATACCATTTAAGAAATTGATTTTCCGAACGAAGTTAACTTCATCAGCTTACGAAGTTAACTTCGTAAGCTGATGCGAGTAGGTTTGTAGGCTTACACAGTTAACTGTATAAGCCTACGCATCCTGTATATTTTGGAGACAAGCCACGTCTTCAAAACATAACTTCCTATAAATCAACAATTTACAATTAACTCATATTTCTAACATTCCTAATCAGCCCTTCTTTTATTTTGAATTCGCAAATTATGAGCACCTTTTATCGATAGAGAATTAAGGAATAAAAAGTAATTTTAACGGCGGCAGGATTCAATTGGCAACAACAAAAAAAAGAACTCTCGCAAGGACCAATTAGTCTTACGAGAGTTCTTTTATATTATTTCTTATATCACTAGTAATTATTTCTGCATGTCATAAACAATCTGCATCAACTGCTTGCCTAAAGCATCTGCTTCCTCCATGGTGGAAGCCTCACTATATACGCGAATGATTGGTTCTGTGTTACTTTTACGGAGATGTACCCACTTGGTAGGGAAATCGAGTTTTACGCCGTCGATATCGGTAACCTGTACATCTGGCTCCTTGCCATATTTCTCCTTTACTTGGACGAGTATTGCATCCACATCGGTAGAAGGGGTGAGATCGATACGGTTCTTGGCGATAAAGTAGTTAGGGAAACTTGCACGAAGTTCACTTACCTTTACGTTTTTCTGAGCTAAGCTACTCAGGAACAAGGCGATACCAACGAGGGCATCACGACCGTAATGGCTCTCTGGATAGATTACTCCACCATTACCTTCACCACCAATTACGGCACCGACTTCTTTCATCTTGGTCGTCACATTAACCTCACCTACTGCTGCGGCATAATACTTGCAGCCGTGTTTCTCGGTAACATCACGCAAAGCACGGGTTGAACTTAGGTTGCTAACAGTAGCACCCTTCACATGGTCTAAGATATAATCGGCTACGGTTACGAGTGTGTACTCTTCGCCATACATCTTTCCATCTTCCTGGATGAATGCCAGACGGTCTACGTCAGGATCTACAACGATACCTAAATCATAGCCACCTTTCTTTAATTCGTCCATGATGCCACCCAAGTTCTTCTCCAAAGGTTCTGGATTATGAGCAAAATCACCATTGGCCTCTCCATTCAAGAACTTGTATTCTACTCCAAGTTTATCCAACAGTTCTGGCAAAATGATACCACCTACGGAATTTACAGAATCGACGACAACCTTGAAATGTGAATTCTTGATAGCCTCAACATCTACCAGTTCAAGAGCCAATACAGACTCGATATGGCGCTGGTCGAAAGTGTTATCTTCTACATATTTACCTAAATTGTCGACATCGGCATACTCGAAATCTTCTTTCTCTGCAATACTCAGCACTTCGTTTCCATCTGCCTTGGTAAGGAATTCTCCTTCGTGGTTCAAGAGTTTAAGTGCATTCCAATGACGAGGATTATGACTGGCTGTAATGATGATACCACCATCAGCACCACTCATTCTAACAGCAAGTTCTGTGGTTGGTGTTGTGGCCAAACCGATATTGATTACATCGTAACCCATACCCATCAATGTACCACAAACGACATTCTTTACCATCTCGCCAGAAATGCGGGCATCACGACCAACAACAATTTTATTACTATTAGACTTACCGCTACGACGAATGAACGTAGCATAAGCTGATGTGAACTTTACAATATCGAGCGGATTCAATGTATCGCCCGCAGGTCCGCCTATTGTACCACGGATTCCTGAAATAGACTTTATTAATGTCATCTTCTTATTAAATATATTATTTGCCCATCATATAATAAATATGATAATAGAATGGGGCTACATATTCACTGGCTTTTTGATGGCCCTGACCATGAGGTACGATCAATTTTACTTCTGCCATCGTTGATTTCTCGTTGATATATCTATCCAGACGAAGATAAGTCAGAGGGAACAACCAACCCGCAGGTACTGAGGCGCCATATTGTTTTAACATCACTCCTTCTATAAAGGAAGCCTCAAATGTGCCGGATGTGTTGATAACAGACATCTTCTCCGGAACATTTCCCAAGGTCGGCAAATTGACTTGATTGCTTGTGGTACAAAAATCACGAGGTACCGTATTGATATCTCTGTCTGAAAAGCTCTGTATATTATACTCGTCATAACGACAAAGTACTTCATGAGGTTTTCCGTCTGCAGGAAGAACTGTACCTGTACCACGATTCACGATCTGCATATAGACACCGGTATTCTCGAACAATACGTACTGGTTCTTCGATACATCAGTGACCGTATCTTTCAGAAATTGCGTTTCTGAAATCACATTGATTTTATTGGCAACAATAAAAGTATTGATAGATTGGCGCTCACGATCGCGCTGTTCTGCGTATGTCTCTGTATCGCTACAAGATTCAAAGGTTACCGCTACTGACAATATCAGTAATACTGTATATAAGAATTTCTTCATTTTCGCCTGATTATTTTAAGGGCAAAGTTACAAAAAAGATAAAACAAGTATTGCTGCTTACCTTCGTTTTTTAGATATATTATAATTTTTCATCATTTACGAAGCATCTCGGCATAACTTTTTATCGCTTGACGTGCTATTTTCTCTGCTTCTTCGATGCTGCAATGTAATTTTCCACCACTGGCATTGAGATGACCTCCTCCATTGAAAAATTCTTCTGCGACCTTATTGCATGGGAAATCGTCAACAGAGCGTAAACTTACAAATACCAAATTATCCGTATCGGTATCTTCACGCAATGATATCGAGAGTTTGGTTCCCTTGATGCGTAATGGTTCGTTCACAAGTCCCTCTAAGTCGCCCTTTATAAAATTGAATCGTGTCATCTCATCACGGGTGACGGTATAATATGAGGCATGGAGGTCTTCAAAGTAATTCATTTTCTGATTCAACAAATATCCACGGAAACGAATTGCCCACGAACTGTAATTATTAAATACATTACGATAGATTTTATCCTTGTCGATATGTTTTGACAGTAACTGACTGATGATAAAATAGATAGCTGGATCGGTACTGTTATAAGTGAAACCGCCTGTATCTGTCATCATTCCGCAATAGACCGGAACGGCCCATGCCTTTTTCATAGACTCGAAACCGTCTAACTGCCAAACGATTCGGAACACCAGTTCGCTCGTAGAACTGGCCTTAGGGTATGATAAGATCATAGCATCATCCAAAGATGGATTGAGATGATGGTCGATCATGACTTTCTTACATCTGGCCTGAGTGAGCAGTTCTCCCATCTCTTCGATACGGGTAGGTACATTAAAGTCTAGACAGAATATCAGGTCTGCCTGAGAGAATAAAGCTTCTACCTTGTCTGCATGCTTGTCGTAACGGATTATCTTATCGGTATTGGGTAACCAATGTAAGAAATCGGGATAGGCATCCGGAACAATAATAGAAGGATTTTTGCCTAAACTCCTTAGGTATTCGGCCCATCCGAGACTTGAACCAATAGCATCACCATCAGGAGATTTATGACAAAGAATCAATATACGTGAAGAAGCCGCTATCCAGTCCTTCAAGGTAGCGGCTTCCTGTTCTGACAATAGATTAATATTCATTAAAACAATTTGTTAGGATATACACCTTCGTCGATCAGTTTCTGAATCTTTGCTACAACGCTATCACGGTCGGCAGCATAAGTTACGCCAAACCATTTGCTTGTAGTATCCAAAACCTGAACAGTTGCTGTCTTTTCGTTGATCAACTTATTTACCATCAACGGAATAAAGAATTCTGCCTTCAGATTTGTCATATTTGCAGGATCGCTCAGGAACTCTTTGAAATAAGCCTCGCTATATTCAAAATAGTCTGGAGTGAAGCCCCATACGTTCATTGATACTGGGGTATTATCAGCAACGGTTACCCATTCGCCATTCTCATCCTTATACTGTACATTACCATCATGACGCTCTATCTCTGTACGCTCTACGACGGTCTGCAGGTTTTCATTAGCATCCTTTGAGCAAATACCACGAGCTACGGTACCGTTCTCGCTCAATGTGTTACCGACACGGAAACCAACCATTGCATAACGGTTCTTGCTGCCCTCAGGAAGCTCTGACAGGAATTTGCCAATTACCTTGAAGCAATCACGATTATAGAAGTCATCGCAGTTGATAACACAGAAAGGTTCCTTGATGATATCCTTTGCCATCAAAACGGCATGGTTAGTACCCCAAGGTTTTTGTCTTCCTTCTGGTACCTTGAATCCTTCCGGTAGGTCTTCGATACTCTGGAAGCATAACTCACAAGGTACATGACCTTCATATTTTGAAAGAATCTTCTCTCTGAAATCTTGTTCGAAATCCTTGCGGATAACCCAAACGATTTTACCAAAACCGGCCTGAATAGCATCATATATACTATAGTCCATAATAGTTTCACCATTAGGACCTAGTCCGTCTAACTGTTTCAATCCACCGTAACGACTGCCCATACCGGCAGCAAGAAGTAATAATGTAGGTTTCATATTTTTATTTTTAGAATTATTAGTTGCAAAAATACTAATTTTATAGGAAAAAGGAAGTAGGTTACTCTACATTTTTCTTTTTGACTAACTTTTTTTTATATCATAAGGGTTAGAATGGATATCCCACAGCCAAATGTATACTCTGTCCATCCCTAAAACTCTTGATGTTGTAGAATCCGTTCTTACCTGTCTCATAAGGGACGTGGATTCCGATTCCCCAATCCAAACGGATAACGAACATTCCCAGATCGTATCGAACACCGACTCCTGTTCCCAAAGCCATCTGTTTAAAGAAATTATTAAATTCGAACTTACCGCCACTTCGATGAGTCGTTGCGTCATCATGAAGTGACCATACATTACCTGCATCCAGGAAGATGGCGCCGAAGAGATCCCCAAAGAGTCTCGGACGATACTCGAGGTTGCCCAACAGTTTAAAATCTCCCGTCTGATCTATATATGAGAATCTACCTTCTGTAGGTTTATATTTGCCAGGGCCTATACTTCTAACGTTGAAGGCTCTGATGCTATTGGCGCCTCCAACATAGAACTGTTCATAATATGGTGCCTGATTGGAATTTCCATAAGTATAGATGACACCGGTATTCAGATGGGCCAACAGGGAAGAGGAACTGGATAGATTCCATTGCTTCACGAAGTCGGTCTCTATTTTTAGGAACTGTGCATACGGGTTCTTGAACATGGTCTTATCTTTCTCGCTCCATTTCTCTCCAAACAAGACGTAACTTGCGGAAAGTATATTACCAGATTCGCTGACTGTCATTGACCACGAGATAGGATGACGATAGGTAGCCGGACTCTTATAGCTATAGGTATAGCTCATCTTGGGCACGAACTGATCACGCATAGAGATCTGTAGATAAGGGTTATCAGCCAACAACTTCTCAAACAATTCCGTCTTTCCATGCATATATTCATACGAAAGAATCAAAGGACTGAAACTATGATGGGATTGGGCCGTAGGCCACCAGTCGTATGTTAGCTCACCGGAAACAACATGTCTCTTGAAATATTCTGCTCGGTTGAGCACGTTCACAGAAGCCTTGAGTGTCGTTGTCGGGGTACTATAATAGGCATCTGACTTACGGACTCCTCCCCGATGCTTCTGAAAATATCGGCGACGGGCTTCTTGGGTAGAGAATGAGAACAACAAATTCCTCGGAGTTAGAAGTCGCGGAAAGACAAGGGCCACGTCTCCTCCATATTCATAAGAATTGAATTTAGAATCTGAACCTTCATCCTTATGCCCTGTCTGCCATTCATACGATCCATGGAGATTGATGTCTATCTTTTCTCCTCCCCTGAAAGCATTACGCTTGGTAAGACCAACGACCAACTCTGGTCCGACACGTCCTGTGGTCTTTCCTTTGGCATTGGCTTCTACATAGAAGTCATAGGGTTTGTCGAAAACTAGATCAAGGTTTACATCCAAGCTATCACATCTTGAGGAATCCTTTGGGGTGAACTGAAGGTTGCAATAGCTAAACAATCCTGTATTCTGGATATTAGACAAAGTATTCTGCTCGTCATCGACACTATAGAGCTGTCCTGGGCGCAACTTGATATCACGCATGATAGCACCTGCTCTGATGGGGAGTTGGCGACCATTGAAATTGAAGACATAACGGCGACGGGAAATGGTATTCTCCAATTCTTCTCTGAACTGTTTCCGAAAGTTTATCGTTAAGTTCCCGATATACCAAGGATGCATCACCTTATGGCCAAGGCTATCGGCCAAAGCTAGATGAAGTTGCACCTTACCAGGAGTCTTTGTGGTATCTGCCAGATAAGAGGAATAACCGTTGTTATAATAGAAATAACCATTATTACGGAATAGATAGGTCAGGCGCTGGCGTTCATTTTCCATCTCAGACACACTGAAAGGGTCTCCTTTCTTCACCTTGGCATTCTCCTTCGTTTTTGTTATCAAAGTGTCTATCTCGGCAGGATATCTCTGATAATCGAGTGTATCTACAGTCCACAAATGTCCGAGATCAACGGTATAGGAAATCTTGGCCTTCTTGGGATTTCTCTGGGTGATAATCTTCGAATCTACCTTTCCTTTGAAATAGCCGAACTTCTTCAATTGTGATTCTGCAACAGTTGCTCGCAAGGTGGGATTTACCTGACTCATCAACTTCGGTTTACTTCCAAAAGCTTTGGTAATCCATTTGCTGAAGGCATCGTCTGACTGTGAAAATGCATTCCATACCCAAAGGCGAATAGGAAAGGGACTGCGGTAATAGCTGCTCCCGAACAATGCGCTATTGGGAGTAGAAGCTAACACATATTCCATCTCTGTCTTTACTTCTTCTGCATGAGGGTTCTCTTCATAATTCTTATATTGAATTTTCTTGAGACCGGTAAAGAGTTGTTCTCCCTCTGGCAATGCGGAGGTGGAACTACATGAAATCATCAGGCATAATGAATGTGCCAATATGAATAAAAGGAATATATGATTAATTCTTTTCATTTTTCTTCTCTTCTATATTTCTTTTGCGATAAGTCGTATCAACAGGTGGTAAATCGGCTTTCTCTGACTTGAACCTAAGGATATCACTAAAATGCTGAAGTTTCCTGCGCCATAAGAAACCGACACCATATTCTCCTATCCTGCCTTCCAGCCAGTCATAGGTACTGTTGTCGTAGAATCCACGGAGATACTGACTACTGTTCTTGTTTAGACGATATTGTAGCTCTACATTATCAAAGAAGGAATTGTTGTTATTTTGTACGCCTTCTATCTGTGCTCCTGTAGAGACACGCCCTCCAACGATTACACTTAATCGATTGTTCCATAGTCGTTTAGAGAACTTGAAGTTGTAATCTGTATGAATTGCTCCCGAAGCATTTGTAGAGTTATCCACCGTCATACCCAAATCAAGCCCCATCGAACGCATAGCAGAACCGGCTATATTGTTGATCTGGGAATTGAGGAACGATGTCAAGGCACTATTCATAGAGAATGAAGAGGTGTTGCCATCAGCGAGATACATTCCTGATGCTAACATCGCAATGGCAATTTTACTTCGTTCTTCTTTACTCATCGTATTGAGTTCATCCTGCTGACTGACATCATTAGGGGCGGAAATGATAAATTCAATACCCGGCTTTTCTAAGGTTTGGGTAAGTTTCACACCACAATTAAAGTCTACGACTCGACCTACAGACGTACCTGACCCTACTGTTGCCTTAATTGTTTCTGTAGCGGTAATCTTCAAGCGTGGATTGTATGGATTTCCTCGGAATTCGATATAACTACCATCTTGAATCGTAAAGGTACGAAGTGGGATAATATCCAACGAATATTTCATTTCACCACTATTCAGCGTATAGCGTCCGTTCAGTTGTAGGTCATCAACATTATTATAGCTCATGCGCAACTCTCCGCCTCCTTGCAAATCTATATAATTCGTATGGTCGGCATTAAGCATACAAAGAATATGGGCTGTCTCGTCTACATTGATGGTCATCTTCATATCAAATCCAAGCGGTACGGGTTTATCTACAACAGCAGTCGTTGTATCCGAGAAATCTGTAAACTTCACAAGTTCTTCCAACTGATTGTCTGTGGTCAACTCTGACTCTTTGAGTACATAGGTCATATCGGTAGAACCCAAGACATCCAGTTTTCCTCGCATCTGCAAATTCGCCACAGGTCCTTGCATGACGCCATAGAAGTTTACAAATGCCTTTCCATAAGCTTCAGAACGTGGATTTTCTTTTGCATCAATCAGTTCAAAATTGGTGGCTCTCATCTTCACATCCATATTCATACGGTCTAAATCTGAGAAGTCGAAATATCCAGAAACATTCAACGGCTGATCATTATTTGCAAATAATTCAAAATTCTCAAAGAGTAATCTGCTATTCTCTATGATAACCGGGTCGTTGGCAAATCGCATCTCTACGCCATATGGTTCACTGTATATGTATGATGAATCCAAATAAATTTCTCCATTTACGTCTGGTTTGCTGAGTTGTCCCTTTACGGTCAACTTACCTTCACCATAACCACGCAATCCCATGATACGGTCTGGGAAGAAGCCATTGAGCAGATACAGTGGTGTGTGGTCCATATCTATGCCGGCATCCAGATATCCATCTCCCTTAGAATTGTATGTACCATTGACCGTAGCTACTTCTTCTCCATCCGAGAACAAGATGCCATTTACTTGGTGGGTTCCATCTACTCTTGGTACATACACAAACTGGGTTTCCAGATTTCCCATGTTCACCTTATCATAAGTGAGTTTCTGAACGGCGAGATCTGAAGATACTGAGAATTCATCTTTGGTTTGGATAACATGGAAATCGCCATCCATAACACCTGTGACGTCTGGAGCATAAGGTATTACAGACAGTATCTTCGCTAAATCGAAGCTATGAATACTTACCGTGACATCTTGTAGGGCTTCTGCGTTACTATCATTGGTAAGAATCTGAACGCCTTGTCCATCATCGGCTCGCAATTTCATATCTGCCGATACTCGTCCATCATCGCTTAGGAATACATAGTTATTGTTATTTACAGAGAATTTCTTATAACCTAAGATCGGGTCTTGCTCATATATTTGGAAGTTTATACCATTCTTCTCCATCGTTGCCGACAGAGGCAATTCTATACCTAACTGATCATTCTGGTCATAGATCTGAGCAAAAAGATATGTTCCGCGTTCCCATACTTCTCCATTTACCTTCGCTGTAAATGCTGGTGTGTTGTCTGCTCTATTCCGTACAAACAAATGATAGCCAAGGGTATCTTCGTTTGATGCTAAGTTGAGCCGTACGGTATCTAACCGAATGCTGTCCGAAAGGTAGACCAACGAATCAATATTAGCATAGCCATTCAATCCAGAAACGGGGGATGACGTGACATTGATATTGGCAGACTTAAAATCAAATCCATATTTTGGCAACATCTTAGCAAAGAAATTGTCTTTACCCGTAGAAAGGTATAAATCACAATTCGGTAATATCTGCTTAAGTGATTTCTGGTCTATCTTCCTTTCCTTGAATTGCTTCATCAGTCTGGATGCTAACAGGGATCCGTAATGAGAGATTTTCTGATATCCATCACCAGCACTCAATTTCAGATGGAAGTCACCACAATCTACCACTGCATAGGTGGTATCTCTACGTGTCAGGATATCCATCACAACATCATCCGGACGATATATTTTTTTCTCATCGATAACGGTAATGTCACTCAACATTCCCTGTACACGATGACTGTCTTTCATATCAGTATCTATATCGACATGTCCGCAAACGGATACGATAAGTGGGGTGTCTGCAAATCTCAACCGATAGAGGTCTACTTTGTCCAAATCTGATGATATCGTTGCTCGGATTCGTTGATGACTCGTTAGTGCATCAAGGGACATTTTTCCTTTGAACAACCGATTATGACTGTCTACTTTCGCTTGAATCTTACCTCCTGACACATTGGCTGTAGCAAGTATATTGTCTAAATTGTAGGTGCCATAAGTAAACCGGTCGATACGGGCCTTTGCCTGTAAATGCGTGCCTGCAGACATCAGATCTGTACCACTGCCTTTTGCTTCTAAATACCCAGTAAAAGGATGTAATCCCTGATGAGGAAGGAAATGATGTAGTTGGAGGTTTTTGGCTTTTAACTTCAACTGATAAGTCATACGCTTGATATCTACTTGGGCTATGACATGGGCATTGCCTCCTCCTTCATTGGCGACGAAACGTGCATCGTAACGATTTCCGTTTACTCTAAAATGTCCTTTTAATCCTATATTACGAGGTATACGAACTTGTTTTCTTACTGTATTCGGGAACATTGCGGTAACCATATTTAAATCATAGGTGTTTGCCGCAACATTGACATCTGCCAATAAATGATTGACGTCTAAAAGATTTGTCAAGAATCCATTTGCATTAATCCGTGCTACTCCTGGGAGTTTGCATGTTACATTCTCCAAATGAATTTTCTGTAGATTTCCTCTCAATGTTCCATTGACAATAAGTGGTTCCTGAGGCCATCTCTTCTTCAAAGGCATTGGAATGGCATCACCCATAAACAAGAATAAATCTTGCTTGCCTATCATACCATTCAAGGTGATATCCATCTTACCTGGGGCTTTATCATCAAAGGCATTCATATCCATGGCATACTGGGTACGCAGTTCTGAATTGGATGTCTTTAGATAAAGACTTGGCAAGGATATGCTCGTAGAATCCATTTGGAAAGTTCCTACCAATCTGTCTACTTGTAAGCCACTGTTTTCTCTGAAATGACTTTCCTGTATCTTGATTTTCAACTGGGAGTCACAATAATAGAAGGAGTCTGCAATGAGTTTTAAACTATCCAAACCAATATGGTTGAAGTCCATACCTTTAGTATGAACTTTATAGCGATTGTCATAGTTCAGATTACCTTTTTGCCAATCTAAATGGCCTATAGTATAGAGTCCTTTATATAAATCCAGATATCCTTTTTCGGCCTGTACATCTCCAAAATATGTCCTTACCTGTAAGGTGTCGCCAGGCATATGAAGTGTGAAATCGGTATTCTTCATCTTCAGTTTACCGATATTCACTTTCCAAAAGTTCTTACTAGGTGTGGTATCTGGGGGAACGGTATCTGATAATTCTACAGATATTCTTGCATCAGACAATAAACAGTTGTTTACCAAAACATGTTCTTTACCAAGATCAATACCATGTGCCTGCAAACGAAGTTGACCAATATCACCTTTTACACGTGCTTCATGCACGAAATTGGTGGTATTTACTTTCATTCGATTAAAGTTCAGTTCATCTACCATAATCTGTTTTTTCAACAGAGGGAGGAACTGAACATCAACGACTGTCTTGTGAATATCGGCAACGGTATCCTTTACCTGAGGAAGAGAATCATTTTGTTGAAGAACCTTCACGCCTTCAACTCCTAGTTTCAACGGAAATTCGAGATTCACATGGGCTACTGTTATATCCAAGCCTGTTTTCTCGGAAGCGTAAGCAGCCACGTGCTTTATCGCCCAATTTTGTACTGGTGGCAAATAAAGTAGCACTGCGAAAATAACAAATAGCAGAATCGGCGTTAAAAGGACAACACCAATCCACTTGAGAACCTTTTTCATAGGCACAGATTATTGTGGTGCTATTGCTCTCCATAAATTATCGTCGGGGAGAGGCGAGTCGACGGAAATCTGCTCTTTGGATACAGGATGAATAAATTCTATATGTCTGGAAAGTAGAGAAATACTTCCATCTGGATTACTACGTGGAGCACCATATTTTAGATCACCTTTTATTGGACATCCGATATGCGCTAACTGGCATCGTATTTGATGATGACGGCCTGTCATCAGATGTATTTCCAATAAAGTGTAATGATCTGTTTGTCCAATAACTTTATAACTGAGTATTGCCTTCTTGGAATCCTTCACTTCGTGATCATAGGCATAACTCTTATTTTGTTTTTCATTACGTACAATCCAATTGGTAAGAGTCGCTTCTGATAACTTCGGCGTATTTTTGGTAATAGCCCAATATGTCTTGTGAACATCTCCTGTACGAAACATATTATTTAATCTCGACAGGGCTTTCGACGTCTTGGCAAACACGACTACACCTGAAACTGGTCTATCTAAGCGATGTACCACACCGAGGAAAACATTCCCCGGTTTGTGGTACTTCTCTTTAATATACTTTTTCACTGTCTCCGAAAGTGGTTCATCGCCGGTTTTATCTGCCTGAACTATCTCTCCACTCTTCTTGGCTACAATGATGATATGATTATCTTCGTATATTACTTTCATGTACGTTTCTAATTCTAATCTACTAGAATTACATATTCATACCGCCATCAACCTGGATAACTTGTCCACTAACATAGCTTGACAAATCAGAAGCCAGATAAAGTGCTGTATTCGCAATATCCTCAACCTGTCCACCACGACGAAGAGGAATCTTGCTAATCCACTCCTTACGAATATTATCAGGAAGAGCCTGTGTCATAGCTGTATCGATGAAACCTGGAGCAATAGCGTTTGCACGAATGCCCTTAGGACCCATCTCCTGACCTATACTCTTTGCTAAAGCAATAAGACCAGCCTTAGATGCTGCATAGTTTGCCTGACCAGCATTACCATGAACGCCTACTACAGATGCCATATTGATAATACTACCCTTGCGCTGACGCATCATTACAGGAACACATGCGTGGATGAAGTTAAATGCACTCTTCAAATTTACTGCAATAACAGCATCCCATTGTGCCTCTGTCATTCGAAGCATCAAACCATCTTTTGTGATACCTGCATTGTTTACTAGAATATCTACACTTCCAAACTCTTCTTTTACCTTAGCTACAACACTCTCTGTCTGCGCAAAGTCTGCTGCATTACTAGCATAGCCTTTACACTTTACACCAAGAGCTGCAATTTCACGCTCTGTAGCAAGACCACCATGCTCTTCATCAATGAAAAGGTCTGTAAATGCAATATTAGCTCCCTCAGAAGCAAATTTCATAGCGATAGCCTTACCGATACCGCGTGCAGCACCTGTAATCAGGGCTGTTCTACCTGTTAATAATCCCATTTTCTTTTTATTATTTAAAGGTTTATAATGATTCTAATATTTTGCCTTACCTAAAGCGCCATAAACCACACGCGCTACAAGAGGTTTACTGTTCTCTACACTCAAGCCATGACCTAAACGACCATAAATAAAGGGTACCTCAAGACCCTTTATACAATAATGAGTAATGTCCGCTACAAGTTCAACATTCTCTATATCAAACTCACCATCTTCTTTGGCCTCAGAATAAACTTTTCTGAAAAGTTCTATCTCGTCTTCATCAAAGTTTTTTCTTACCTTCTCAACCATCCAAATATTACGAAAAAATTCTGCACGAAGATTGCCATTCCTAACAACAGTCTCTTTAATCATATTAAGATGAGTATAGATTAATTCTATAATTTTATCCTGTGGTCTCATCTTCATCGAGGCTACTTCATCCAATTTATCAGACAATCTTTCCAGTTCCGACTCTATCACAGCATAATAAACGTCCTCCTTACTTTTAAAGTATGTATAGAGCGTACGCCTACCTTTACCCGAAGCCTGAGCAATATCATTCATCGTAGTATTGTTTATGCCGTTTTTCGCAAATAATTGCCGTGCGACATCCACAAGTTTTTGTCTAGTTTTGGAAATTGACATAATTAATATTCCTCCGTAATATTCTGCACAAATAACAGTTATGTGCAAAAGTAATTCTTTTCACTGAGAAAAACAAATATTAAATAGAAAAAATACAGAAAGAATAAAAATAATTAACCAAATAAATATTTATTCTACAATAAGTCAAAACATAAAAAAAGCGCAATGAAAACATTGCGCTAATTAGTTGCGGAGGCAAGACTCGAACATGCGACCTCCAGGTTATGAGCCTGGCGAGCTACCAACTGCTCCACTCCGCGATATTACCATAATCGGCATCATTTCCGATTTGCGACTGCAAAGGTACAACAAATAATTGAAATCGCCAAATAAAATAGCAATAAATTTAGGGTAAATAGTAAAACTTGATATATATCAAATCGAAATAGCCATAAAAAATCCGATAAAACAACCTTTTAGCATGTTTTATCGGATCTATAATCATAGAGTAAATTTCTACTTTAAAATACTCATAACCTTATTGAAATAACGCTGTGTTCTACTCACACTATAGTGGTTTCCACCATTCCAAGACCTTATGGCCTTTTCTATGTTATTCAAAGGATTATATACAGACTGAATGAGAAGAAACATTTCTTTAGACTTAGCGAGACTATATCGATCAGATAATTTAAATCTCTTTTTACTTTTCTTTCGTCTTAAGATTCTATTACATTCAAAAACCAAAACTGGTGTAATCTGCATAGCGCCTACAGAAGCTCCACTCTTTGCATTTTTATCTCCATTGCTTTCTACCTGGATTATCGCATTGATCACTGGAGTCCAATCAAAATTCGAAATATTTTCTTGAGCCACATTTTCGGTTGTCTCTGCCAACGCAGAACCGATACTCGTTGTAAATAAAATAATACTTAGAAATACAAATCTTTTTATTCTCTTCATAATTATCGCTTTTTGAAACCTGAAAGTCTGAACTACAACATCAGTAAATTCACGATAGAAGGGTTATGAGAAAAAGTTACCCTACTTATCTCAGTTTCATATTATTAACTGGATGCAAAGGTACAAAAAAAAGGTCAAATATGCAAGTAAACTACTGATTATCAATAAATTAAGTTGTTAAAAGTATCAAAATATGTAAAAATATCGAAACAACTTATATGCTAAAGAAGCCAACGAAATAGATAATATAACCAAGATCAGCCACCCCAGCAATATCCCGAGTTATATGAAACGAAAAAAGCCCCGAATACTTTCGTAATCGAGGCTTGATTTAAAAGGAGGCGGTTACCTACTCTCCCGCATTGCATTGCAGTACCATCGGCGTAAGTGGGCTTAACTTCTCTGTTCGGAATGGGAAGAGGTGGGACCCCACCACAATAACCACCTGATATGGCTTATGACATCCTTGCACACAAGCAGCTTATAAAATAACCTGTATCTACTTTCTACTCAACAACAAAAAGCATAAACTCTTTAGAAAGTTTCGGGCAATTAGTAGTGCTCGGCTTTGACGTCACCGTCTTT
>NZ_AUFP01000026.1 GCF_000426565.1 Segatella albensis DSM 11370 = JCM 12258
AAGGATGTAAACTTGCAATTCGCACGCTTCTCTACACCAATCTGGCTAGAGCGTATGTTTATATGTTCCATCACTCTCATTATGCTGTTAATTGCACGATTATTTTCATTTTCAGAGAAGAAACTTCTCAAATCTGATAGAATAGTTGTATCTTTGCTCACGGCTTCTAAGTTTGAATTTTATTGTTTGGTCACTATAAAATTACTCATTTTCAATGAGTTAAACAAACTTTGAAGCCTTTTTTATTCCAAATTTACGTTAATATATGCATGTGATTTCTTACATGCGAAAGTTCAATTTTTTATTCGATTCTACTGCATTTCAATCTGTAACACTGATTTATGTTATGCGTTTCTTTAGAACCCGCTGTCATTTGTGGCAAACAAGTGAGATCATAGGTGTCAGTTTATAAGAATTGCAAACACTAATATTTTTTGTCATCAGAGTACATAACAAGCACCATGGTAGGATGACACATCCTTGAAGTGCTGCTAAAGTTTTCATCATATCAACATTGGCAACAGTATGATGGTCTGTAACGGCAATACATTTGATGTACTTAGCAGCAGTCTCATTTAATATTTCTTGACAGGATTCTTTCCGCCTGATGCATCAGTATGGATGTGTAGATCCCATTTGTTCCATATTGAACCAATTTTGTTCTCCATAGATCCTTTTATTTCTTAATTATCCATATCCCGTCATTGTCTTTGCCTTCGCGTTTCAAAACACCAATCTTTTGCAATGCAGAGAAATCACGTTCTATGGTACGTTGACTCACCGACAACATCTCCGACATTTGTTTGCCTGTTATTGTCGGAGAGTCTTTGATTAGATTGAGGATTTTCTGTTGACGTTCAGAGAGTTTCGTCTCCGTCACGTCTCCGTCATGGTCTCCGACATTCGGGGTGTCGGTGGAGGCAAAGATGATGGTTTGAAATTGAGTCGGAGTAGATTTGAACACAGGCTTCAGCTCGTCCTTATAACCTTCCAAGGCTTTGGTCTCATTACAGATACGTGTGAGTCCGCTACCACGCTTCTCCATGTAGTCAAGCTGAGCCATCACATTCGCAAGGATAGGATTGCGCCTTTCTGAAGAAACGTCTGCGATGTCTAAATCCTGTATCAGTAAACCATTATACATCCCTCCTGGGGATGTTACAGTGAGGCGGTCATCGTAAATGTCAAGATGCACCTCACTGCCCATTACGGTGTAGTCACGATGGATGAAATGATTAACCATTGCCTCCAGAACGGCACGTTCCGCATATTCAGGTTTGTTCTTTCGCCCATCAGGCAGTTTCTCCCAGCCTCTCTTGGTGTTAGACTTCACAAAGTTCATAGCTTCACGAAGTAGCATGAGGACATTGCCTGTAAACTCTGCATCATTGATGGCATCGCCCTTTTCCTTTCCATCCCATCGTGTGCAATATAGGCGAGATTGCCACAATGGGCAGTCATCGGCAAACAACGCTCCTGCATTTGTAAGAAGCCCAGCATTAGTGACAAGGCCAAATGAAAGGAGATACTTTTTGTCCCATTCTTGACTGGTACGCTTTTTGAACGTGTTGGCTAAAATCGTGAAAGAATAGTCTTCAACTTTATAATCCGTATGAAGGGAATCGTAAGTTTTGTTAGAACCTTTCAGTACCAAGCGAACCATCTGTTCTGCCGTGGCAGGAAGACTTTCATCGCCAATGCGAACAAAGGCAACTCGCTGACCATCGCCAACGTAGTAATATGGTGTGTAATGCCCCGCGTTGACTTTGAGTTGCATGATATGTAAACCATCTATATCATGAGGAATCATTTCCACCTCTGGCAGGGGATCCATATAGTCACGTATCCTACTACTGATAGCCTCGCAAACATGCTGCACATTATCAAGTCCTTTGACGATGCCATCATTATCAATGCCAAAGAAAAGGGAGCCACCCAAACCATTGGCAAAAGCACTTACGCTTTTCAGCCAACTTTTAGGTTTCTTCTCTTCAAGTATAACCTTGAAGTCGTATGCAGTACATTCTGCTATCAGAGTCTTTAATTCCATTCTATATGAATACTCGTTTATCTTGCAAAGGTACTCTTTTTTATTGAGAACAAGGCATAAAATCATCGTATCGCGTGTAATTTAAGCAAATTTTATCTAAAATCACACTTATGTGACACTAAAAGTAGCGATAATTGAAGTTTTTAAGTATCTTTGCAACGCATAGTGGCGACATGCCATCTTTGCAAGACATATTGCTCTATAGCTTCACAATCACCACCGCGAACGAAAGAGCAACAACTATTATAGGAGTGAAGTGAACCCCAATATGGGCGCAGAAATCCCGTATATAGTTGTGGCTTGTGGTGAACCGTGAAGCGTATGGCGAATGTCTGCGCCTCTTTTGGTATAAATAAGATGATTTGTTTAATCAATTAAAACTGAAGAGTCAACAGTATAAAAACGGACAAAAAAGCACGTGAAAAAATCATTCCTTCTATTAGGGGCAATTATGCTACTTGTTATATCAACCAAAGCACAAAAGTATGATTTTGAGGATTATATTTATCCTTTCGGCTGCCGTACATACGCTTCGCCAGATAGTAAAGGAAATCTCTCGTCTGTAACTCAGTATAGTTTCGAATCTCAGAATTTTGACAATTATCTTGTTACAGAAACCTACATTAGTCTTGGGGTGATGTCGGCCAAGACTACTTATAGATACCATACAGAAGATAATGCAGTAATTTCAGATGTTCAACTTCGGCAAAATAGATTAACTGGGAGTACACGCTATCAAGACAGATTGATTCTTTTTGCTTTTCCTGAGAAGGACAAGCCTTTTAAGTGGTCTGAAACAGATAGAGGAGATAAGTATCAATGCACATCCGAATATGTGTATATTAATGCTTCCATATATCATAAATCGTTATTCATGAAAGCCATTAAAATTACAAGAGACAATAGTTATATTGTTGGAAAAGAGAAGCATAGAGTTATAGAAACAAGTTATTGGATAAGTAATTATGGTCGTATTATTACTTATGTAGACTGGGATGGCACGAAAAAGGCCTCCTCCAAGTTGGATGCTTTAGATTATGTTCAGGAAATATCTGAAGAAGAATACAGTAAATTAAAGAAATAACCATATGAGTACGGAATTTATCATCGGAACAATTATTGGATTAATTGGTATCATTCCTGTCATTATCCAAATTGTAAAATGGGTCAAGAAACCCAAGCTAAGTGAGTTGATGAAAAAGCTGGTTGATAACAGTTTGTCGACTAATGCTCACAGAAAAATCCTTAAGAGGATGAACCTGATACTTCTGCGTTCTGGAAAGCGTATTTCTTCTGAATATATCAACAGCTTCGTTTTGAATAAGCGTGGCAAGGAGGCAGTCTTCACGGATTTGTGTGTGTGCAACATGACTGGGAGCCAACCAAGGAACTATGTGAGATGTTTATGAATAGCGATTATCCGACTATCAGGAATAAATATTGGGACATGAAAAAGGTGAACCAGAAGAAAGAAGAAACATCGGCTGATGCCGTTGAGAAAGTAGAAGTCGTTCATGCTCAACCAAAGGGAACAAAGATTGTTTATTTGTCGGAACTTCTTGAAGAGCGTTATCCAGAATCCTTCAATCGGTTGATTTCTATTCTCAAAAGGCATAGTGTTGACTATAGTCTGCTGAAAGGCACGAAGGACATTTGGTGCAGGGACTACATGCCAATCCAAACTGAATCGGGTAAGCTCGTACAGTTCCGCTACAAGCCATCTTATTTGAAAGGTAAAAAGGAATGGGAAGAATTACGCTCTGACGTTAGAGAGGTTTGTCGATTGAATGGATTTGAGCCTGTATTCTCGAATATAAACCTTGACGGAGGAAATGTTTTGCTATGCTCTGGCCGGGCAATCGTTTCAGACAGAATCTTTACAGAGAATCCCGAATATACGGACAAAGAGAAACTGGTCAAGGAACTATCAGACTTGCTTGAAGCCGAAGTAATCATCATTCCTGCTCAAAATGGTGACATGACAGGACACGCCGATGGAATGGTTCGCTTTGTAGACCGTGACACGATACTGGGCAACAACCGCTCCGATGAATATAAGTATTGGACGAATGGCATAGAAAAAGTATTGAAGGAAAAGAGTCTAAAGTATATTGATATACCATTCTTCTATGATTATAAGGATTCGAAACATCCAGACCATGCCATCGGAGTTTACGTTAATTACCTTGCAGTAGGCAATTTGATTGTCCTTCCTGTATTTGAGGTTGCGGGTAATAAGGATGCCGAGGCTATCGCCGCATTTAAGCAGATATTCCCCGACAAGATTATCGAGACTATCAACTATAACGATGTTGCACTTGAAGGCGGAGTGCTTAATTGTACGACGTGGGTCTATAGAATTAATCGCTAACAATCTATCTAACGTATAGAATGACATTTTACGGGAACCCGCGCCGACATCCTCGGTCTCCGGTTCCCCGCCCTTCATTTCTCCACATGATTATCTCTTACAGACCGCCCGTCGTGTGCTTTTTTTTCATAAATCAAAGGCGGGGAGCTGTGGTGGCATCGACATCAATCTGCGCCTCTTCCAAAGCAGTCACAGTGGTCTCGTGTTGCCCGACTATCCTTTAAAGGGTCACAGAAACTTCATCGTTCTCAAAACATATGTCTCACCCGAAGCCACCTGTCAGCACCATCACTGGTGGCTGACGCTCTCACTGCCCATTGGCTACTATTTTTTTATGTGGCAGACGACTGGCCGACAACTCCACAGGAAAATACTTTATGACCGTCGCGCCAATTATCTATGTTCGCCACTAATTCACGGCCATAACCGATCTCTCAGCTTATCTCAACTACAGCGTCCAATCAGTTGCTTCAAGTAGTTACACACAAACTGTCGTCATGCCCGACTTCCGAAGCCTCACCTATCAGACACCTTCCGCAGAAAGCATACGGCAATGTTCGGCTCTCGTCAGACTGCGCTACTGAAACCCCATCACCTCGCTCTTTGCTAATCTCTCAGCCAAAAACGAACAGGACTATCAGTCCCTGATGCAAATCGGGATATAGTAACGAAACAAATGAATCAACGAAGAGGAAATACCAATCACGCCGTTCCTATGAGCGTGCCTCCCCGTTTACTTCGCGGCAGCAGGCGGCGGAAGGGTGCTCAGATGATACTACAAAACAAGAAACAGATGTGTAAGCCTACACGAAAAGAAGTGTAGTAGAAAAATATTGAGGTTCATCTAACACTTCTTACATGACACTTGTTTTTATTTTAGCCAGTGGAAATACACATAGAGATTACACCTTTGAAACCATGCCAAAGGATTATGCTGCCTTGGTTCTGATTGGCGGCTACGGATGGCAGACTCCCGAAGATGACAAGATACTACCAATCGTGAAAGATGCGATAAAAAAGGAAACTATTATTGGCGCGATATGTAATGCTTCGTCATGGATGGCACAGAAAGGATAATATCTACAAGCCAACGTTCGAATATGCAATCGTTTGCACACCGATTATAGGTTGATTTGCATCAAATCAGGACACAACCCACATTATTATCGTAATTTTGAAGCGTAATAACAAACCTAAGTCATAAATGAAGAAATTCTATACCGCAATCTTTGCACTTTTTGCATCCATTCAGATGATGGCCCAAGGTTGGCCAGCCAACTATAACGGTGTGATGCTTCAGGGCTTCTTTTGGGATAGTTACGCCGAGACGAAATGGAGTAATCTCGAAAGTCAAGCCGATACATTGGCTAAATATTATCGACTCATCTGGGTGCCACAAAGTGGATATTGTAATACTCTGACCAATCAAATGGGATATGCTGACATCTGGTGGTTCGACCAAAAAAGTTGCTTTGGAAGTGCGGCTGAACTTAAGTCGATGATCAAAACTTTCAAAGCCAAAAATCTTCTCACCATCGCTGATGTGGTAATCAATCATAAGAATGGTAACACCAACTGGTGTGACTTCCCTACGGAGACATGGGAAGGACATGGTACAATGACATGGTCGCTTGCGGATATCTGTAAGAACGATGATAATGGCAAAACTAAAAATGCGGGCTATCTGGTAACTGGCGCTAACGACACCGGTGATGATTTTGATGGTTGCAGAGACTTAGACCATACCAGTGCCAATGTTCAGAAGAATATCAAACTGTATCTGCACTTCCTGCAGGAGGAAATGGGATATGCGGGCTATCGATATGATATGACAGGCGGTTATGCACCAAAATATACGAAACTGTACAATGAGGATGCTCAACCACAATTCAGTGTGGGTGAATATTGGAAGGATAACGGTTTATCCGGACTCAAAAATTGGATAGATGGTACAGGAAAAACTAGTGCTGCCTTCGACTTCCAACTGAAATGGCTCATCAGGGATGCTTTCAACGAGGGGGGAACAAAATGGAATACACTCGCCAACTATACGACGCGCTCACTTATCGGCAATAAGGATTATCGTAGATATGCTGTAACTTTCGTCGACAATCATGATACTTATCGCAAGTCGAGCGATAAACTGAATGCTAACGAGGAGGCTGCCAATGCTTATATTCTCACCATGCCTGGAACTCCTTGCGTATTCTTGACGCACTGGATGCAATATAAGACGGCTATCAAAAAGATGATTCTCGCCAGAGAAATCACGGGGGTGAACAACGAAAGTGAAGTACTGACTTCAAAAGGCGAAAGCAGTGGATACACCGTAGCCGTGAAGGGTACCAAGGGTAACATGCTGCTGCAACTCGGTAACACGACAACAAATACCGAAGGATATCAACTGGCTGTATCAGGTGAAAACTATAAACTCTATGTAAGCAATGATTTGGACATCTCTGAAATCAAGAATGTGGTGGATGAGACCAATACTACAAAACTACCTGATTTCGTGACTGTTCAGGAGGGTACGTATGCTTATTTCGAGAAACCTCAGAACTGGGGCAGCACCATCCATGTATGGGCTTGGAACAGCAAGAATAATAACGAGAATGTATATAGTGGCGCACTATGGCCTGGCACGATAAGTGACAAAGATATTACCAAGGTTGGCACAAACAATGGCTGCGATGTGTTTCTTTGGAAATATAGTGGCACTAAGACTCCTGACATGATTATCTTTAATGATGGCACTAATCAGACATCAAATCTGAAATTTACAAATGGAGGATACTATAACTATGCACAAGGGCTCGTGGCTACAGGAATCAATGATGTCAAAGTTCCAACGCTACAAGCCTTCGATATAAATGCTCCAAAATATAATATTGCGGGACAACGTGTTAGCAAAACTTATAAGGGCATTTACATTCAGAATGGAAAGAAATATATTACGAGATAACTGTTTTATAAATTATAATATGTTGATTATGGCTGCACTCGATATCTATCGGGTGCAGTTTTTTATTTCCTAAACTACAATAACATAAAAAATATAAGGCATACGAATACTTTTGTACAATTTTTATTATCTTTGCAACATCCTAAATCAATAAAAAGCAATATGAATAAATTACTATTAACCTCGTTAGCCGCACTGGCATCTATCGGATGTTCTGCCCAAAATCCTATCCGATTGAATCAGGTAGGTTATCAACCGGAACAAGAGAAAGTAATCACTATCGACAAGATTAATCCACAAGGTAAAATTGTGGTCAAGAATGGTGTGGGCAGCATCGTGGCAAAACCTAAAGTAATGCGCATAGCTACTTCGCCGTGGACAGGTGAAAAAAGATACTTGATAGACTTGAGTAACATCAAGAAGCCTGGAGACTACACCATAGAGATGGGTAAGCACAAGGCAACTCTACATGTGGCTAAAGATGCTTATCATGACATCGCCAAGGGTTCGCTAAAACTCTTCTACTTAATTCGCTCGGGTATCGATATCGACAAAAAATATGCAGGCATCTATGCTCGTAAGGATGGACATCCTGACACAAAGGTGTATATCCATGCTTCGGCAGCAACCGCTAACAGACCGGAAGGTACTGAACTGTCTTCACCTTACGGATGGTATGATGCGGGCGATTACAATAAATATGCTGTAAATTCATCGTATGCTATCGGTGTTATGCAGGACGTATATGAACAAATCCCTGAATATTTCGCTCAACTGAACACGAATATCCCTGAAAGTGATAATACGACGCCTGACTTCCTCGATGAGATGATGTTCAATCTGAAATGGTTGATCACCTGTCAGGACCCTGATGATGGTGGTATATATCATAAGCTCACCACACCTCACTTCGAGGCTTTTATCATGCCTGACGAATGTAAGCAGAAGAGATATCTGGTAGAGAAAAGTGTAACGGCATCGCTCGACTTTGCCGCTGTCATGGCTCAGGCTTCACGACTATTTGAGGGTAACAAAGATTATCCTGAGTTTTCTCAGCAAGCTCGGGAAGCTGCTATCAAGGCTTACGACTGGGCGATAAAGAACCCAAACGCTTTCTATCGTCAGAATGAGATGAACAAGAAATTCAAACCGGAGGTGACTACGGGGGAATATGGTGACTGGAGTGCCAGGGATGAGAAGTTCTGGGCTGCAAGTGAGCTGTATCGTCTCACGAAAGATGCCCGTTATCTGGAGGATGCCAAAAGTACATTCCCTACTCGATTCACTAATTCTTCATGGAACAGTGTTGCTGAACTGGGACTCTTTACGTGGATAGCCAGCACCAACAAGGAAATGGGCGAAAGAGCAAAGGATATGCTGAAGACGTATGCCGATAACCTGACGGCTCATGTAGCGACATCTAATTTCAATGCACCTTATGGGGATAAAGCAGAGGACTTTGGCTGGGGGTGTCTGGGAGGCAACTGCTGTTGGCCTGCCATCGCACTGATGTATGCTGACAAATATATTGCTCCAGGAAAATATCGCAAGTTTGCATTGGAAAACTTCAACTATGTCTTAGGACAGAATACTACGGGCTATTGCTATGTTACTGGATACGGTACGAAAAGTCCGATGCATCCACATCATCGCATCTCGGCCAACGATAACATCGAGCAACCTTTCCCTGGTATGCTCGTAGGTGGTCCGAATCCTGGACAACAGGATCTTGCAGAGGGTATCATCTATCCTTCAAAGAATCCTGATGCTTCGTATGCTGACCAAACAGAATCATACGCTTCTAACGAGATTGCCATCAACTGGAATGCAAGTCTTGTGGGCATTGCTTGCTGGTTGGATGCAACTTCTAAATAAAAACAACTATAACTCTAAAAAATTATCTAAAAACATGAACAAATGGATTACTACAGTCTTCGCACTCTTTAGTGTGATGACATTCTCTGCTTGTAGTGCGACTAATGAAGAGATGGCTCCTGTCGTCCCTACTCCCCAAGTCAACATAAAGAAATTCGTGGGGGGAGACATCTCGATGTTACCTTACTATGAAAACATCAAGGCTAATTATTTTGACCATTCGGGCAAAAAGATTACTGCTCCTCTTGCTTTCTTCAAGGAAGAAGGGATGAATGCCATGCGTGTCAGACTATTCATCGATCCAAGTAAATATACGGGTGATGACAAGGTGAATATCTGTCAGGATTTGAATTATGTAAAGACTCTTGGAAAACGTATCAAGGAGGCTGGGTTTAAATTCATGCTCGACTTCCATTATAGTGATGGATGGGCAGACCCTGGCAAACAGTGGACCCCGGAGGCATGGACAAAACTGAATGATACGGAATTACAGGCGGAAATCTACAACTATACTACAGAGGCACTCAAGGAACTGAAGGCTGCCGGGGCAGAACCTGACTTTATACAGACGGGTAACGAGATTAGCTATGGTATGCTTTGGGGCGCTGAAGATAAAGTGGGTGACGATGAGACCAACCGATGTTATCCATCATCAAATATGGCTAACTGGAATAGATTCGGCAAACTATTGAAGCAGGCTATCAAGGCTTGCAGAGAGCAATGTAAGGATGCTAAGATCATCATTCATTGCGAGCGTGTATCAACATCACAACAGGCTGATAACAAGAATTATGCTGCTCTAAGTAATTTCTTCGCCAAAATGAAGAGTTATGGTATTGATTATGATATCATCGGTCTAAGTTATTATCCTTATTTTCATGGTACCATCAGTGAACTGGACGGGGCTATATCTTTACTCGAAAAGAACTATGCCGATAAGGATATCATGCTCGTAGAAACGGGATATCCTTATGCTTGGGAAGTAGGCGGATCTACCTTTAATTACACAACTACTTATCCTTATTCGGATGCCGGTCAGAAACAATTCACGGATGACCTTATCACGATGCTTAACAGACATAAGAAGGTGACCGGACTCTTCTGGTGGTGGATGGAATATAATGCCAAAGATACGAATCTGACGAATTGGTATAATGCACCACTATTCGATAGTAATACGGGAAAGGCTACTTCTGCTCTATCGGAGCTCAAGAAGTTTATTACAAAATAATTTCTTTTCCATTCTCTAATATCAATATAAAAAAGAGGAGGACAAAGCCATTGTACTTTGCCCTCCTTGTCTTTATTACGGGGAATCCCAATCAGGATTACTTCTCCTGAGACAATTCTTCTATCTTGGCCTCGATCTTATTGATATCTACTGTTGACAGCACAACCTTGTTTTGTTGATCCAAGATATAATAAGAAGGTATCCAGTTGATGTGATAATCCTTTGATGTCTGGGTTTCCTTCCATTTCTTCAGTTCTGACAACTCTAAAATATTACGCATTTTATAGGTTTCGTTGATGCACTTCGTCCAAGCATCCTTATTGGTGTCATAAGAAATACCTATAAAGACGACAGGGAGTTTAGATGTCTGTGATTTCTCTGCCAAGGCATTGACTTTAGGTAAATCACGGCGACAGTCAGGACACCAACTGGCCCAGAATTCGATGACCTTATAACTTGGAGCCATCTGATAAAGTTCATGTCGCTCGCCTTTCCAGTCTTTCAACACAAAGTTGGGTGCCTGCTCACCAGACTTCAATAAGTCTTTGGCATATACTACATCTGGATCTTCCTGACTTTCATTTGCATTCTGTGCAAAACTTCCCAAAGAAAACAGTGCTATCAAAGCACTTATAAATACCATTTTTTTCATCATATTATTGTTTATTAGTTTATATTGTTATTCCTCATCCTGACTGCCATCGTCAGTGACCTTCTTTGGTCCTCTTACCTTATCTTTCAAAGTAAGTCCACTCTTGATCTCAATATTCAAACCATCACTAAGTCCGGTAACGACCTTGCGACGTTCATAAGTCTTTTTGTCACCACTGCCTTTTACGACATATACATAAGTCTGATTACCTTGAAACTCGATAGCACTTTCAGGCACAGTAAGTACATGATTGGCTTGTGACAATACAATCTCAGCATTGGCACTATATCCACTGCGGATAGTAACACCATTCAATCCATGTATGGCAGCCTTCACCTCAAACTGGTTCGTACCATTGCTTTCAACAGCCTTTGGTGATACATATTCCAAACTTGCTTCTAGTTTGGTATCTTGCAAAGCACCGATGGTAATCTTCATTGGCATACCGGTGACAAGTTTACCAACCTCAGTCTCATCAATATTACCTCGGAATATCAAATCTTTCATGTTAGCGACAGTGGCTATCGTAGTACCATCATTGAAAGTATTACTCAAAATAACCGTATTACCCAACTTGACAGGAACATCGAGAATCAGTCCACTGATAGTAGAACGAATCAATGTACTACTGCTGTTGGCATTACTCTTGGAAACACCATCACGTACCACCTCGAGGTTATCTTCCGAAGCTCTCACTTCCTCAAGAGCCTGCTTATAGGTCTGATGCACTTTATCATATTCATCAGCACTCACCAGTCCCTTGTCGAAAAGAATCTTCTCGCGAGAATAGTCTACTTTTGCTTGTTTTACATTTACCTGTGCCAGTCGTAGCCGAGACTCTGCACTGGATAACTGCCCCATATCAGGGATGACCTTTACCTTGGCTATGATCTCACCAGCCTCAACCATATCACCTGCATGTTTATATAGTTCGGTGATGATACCAGAGATCTGTGGTTTCACATTGACTTCGTTGCGAGGTTCTATCTTACCCGTAACGATCGTGGTTTTCTTTAAGTCTTTGTAAGTAGGAGTAAACTCTTCATACTCCGTAGGCTTTGGTTGTGACTTGACCCAAAGGAAAACAAATGTTCCTATAAAGATAAGGGCCACAAGCGCTGCAATGATAATTTTGAAATATTTCTTCATAGTTGTATGTATTTATTTCTTCTTGTTATTCATCTCTCATGGCATCTACCGGTTTGATGCTCATCGCACGAAATGCTGGGGCTAATCCTGCGAATACGCCCAACATGCCGATAAATACCGTGGCTGCAAGTGCTGTCCAAAACTGCACTTGGAAATGGGCCGCAAGGATGCCATCGCTCGTGGTTCCCATCTCCAACATCTGTAGGATGATGACGGCAAAGAGGATGCCGCTCATTCCCGCTACTATGGTAAGCACAATACTCTCACTGATAATCTGGGAGAGTATCATCAGAGGGGTAGCTCCGATAGCGCGGCGAATTCCTATCTCTGTGGTGCGCTCACGAACTGTTACCATCATGATGTTGCTCACGCCAATGGCACCGGCCAACAGAGTTCCGATTCCTACCAACAAGATTAGGAAGTTGACACCTTTGAAAAGACTATCAACAACACCAAAGAGGAGTTCGGTATTGAAAATAGATATTGCTTTTTCATCAGTGGGATCTACATGATGTTCTCTGCCGATTACGGCACGAATCTGAGGTGTCAACTTACTAATGCTGTTACCGGGTTTACAGGTCATACTTATCATATCGAGATCATTACCCATATTATATGCCTGTTGCATCACTGTGATTGGAATCACAATACTCGACTCCGTTCTTCCATTAATCTGAATACCTCCGGAACTATAATCAACACCTACAATACTGTAATATACGGAGTCTACTCGGACAGATTGACCACATGGGTCACCTCCACCGGGGAACAAGGTCTTATAAACCTTTTTTCCTAACACGCATACTTTACGGTGCTGTGCTATATCCATCTCGTTGAGGTATCGCCCATAATAGATCTTTGGTTCTGACACCTTTGCATATTCCGGAAGCAATCCCTTCACGGTACAATCTGATTTGCGATCTCCAAGGTAGGCTTTTCCGTCCCATCTGGAGACAAGAGGAGAGACGACGTCTAATCCTGGCACCTGTGTCTTGAGACGCTCTACATCACCATAGTTCAAACTCCACGTACGTCCTTTTCTGAATCCCGCATACGGTTTTGTGGTAGGTTGTCCCCACACCATACCCGAGTTGGTAGCAAACCCCTCGAAATTGCTCGTCAGCATTTCCTTGGTACCATTGCCACCACCGATGAGGAATACAAGCATAAAAACTCCCCAGAAGATACCAAACCCGGTAAGAAACGATCGCATCTTATTACGGGTCAGCGTATCTAATATCTCTTTATATGTATCTATATCTATCTTCATTATTCTGCCCTTAATGCTTCGATTGGTCTGATTTTAGCTGCTTTGCGTGCAGGAAGTATTCCTGCGATAGTTCCAGCAAAGATCATCACAAAGGTGGCTCCTATGCAGGTCCCTAATCCTACTGTCGGATCAACAAACAAAGTAGCCTTGAACAATCCGGAATCTATCACCTGATGACCGAGTGTGGCATCCATGTACAGATTGGCCATCATTCCTAAAACCATTCCTATATATCCAAAAAATGTGGTTATCACGATACTCTCTGTGATGATAAGTCGGAGTATGCTCAATGGCTTTGCTCCTATCGCCTTACGGATGCCAAACTCTCGTGTGCGCTCCTTGACGGTTATCAACATGATATTTCCTACACCTACAACTCCACTCAATAGGGTAAGCAATCCTATCACCCAAAGTGCTGTACGGATAATGGTGCTTCCTTGTTGCATCTGGAGCATCTGGGTGAACCCATTACTTATCCAAAGTGCGTCTTCATCGGTAGGGTCAGCACCATGCAACTTATTGATCGTTGCCTTATAGCTTTTCTCCCAGTCGTCATTCTCTTTCTCTGAGTTCAGTCCGTGAAACGTAAACACGAGGTTACCGGCCTTGTCACCTTTATTATATAAGGTTCGGATGGTGTTATAAGCCGTATAGATCGTGCCCGACGACATACCATTCATCTTGTCTTCGTAAAGACCTACCACCTCGAACGACATATCATCTACATCAACATGTTTACCGATAATGCCATCTATATTGTTGTTGCCCATCAATTCTTTGGCTTGAGTATTACTCATGACGAGAACCTTTCGGCGTTCTTGATTGTCGATTTCATTAATAAAACGACCGGCACACATATTCATCTTGTTAATCTGTCCATAGTTGGGATATACACCATCAAGGGAGGCACTAAGATAGTTTTCACCAAGAGTGAAGGTGAGACTGCTCTGCGAAATTTCCGCACCCATGTCATCTACCACATCACCAAAATTTTTCTTTGTAGTTCGGAAATCTTCATCTCGCAACTCTATTTCCCTACCTTTGTCATAGCCGTTATATGCCTTACTGGTATAACCACCATATACCGTCATCGAATTATCCACATTCGAATCATTATTCTTCTCGTTGGCGTTTATCAACCCATTGCCTGCTCCGAGAAGAACGATAAGCATAAAGATACCCCAAGCCACGGAGAAACCCGTAAGAGCGGTTCTCAACTTATTGTGACGAGCGGTCGACCATATTTCATCTATTAAGTCTTTCATAACTATTTCATAACGCCGTTGATACCAAATGGAGAAGCATGATGATCGAAATTTTCTTCGATGTTCTCGATGATACCATCCTTGATATGCACAATCTTATTGGTTTCATTAGCCACACCACTTTCATGGGTAACGACAATAATTGTCTTGTGTTCCTCTGCATTCAGTTTTTTTAGTAATTGCATCACCTCAACACTCGTCTTACTATCGAGAGCACCTGTCGGCTCATCGGCAAGGATGATCTTCGGTTGGGTAATCAATGCACGGGCTATTGCCACACGCTGCTTTTGTCCACCGGACATCTCATTAGGATAATGCTCTGCCCAAGGCAACAGCCCTAATCGATCGAGATAATCCAAAGCCATCTGGTGGCGCTTCTTCCTATTTACTCCCTGATAGAAAAGAGGTAACTCTACATTCTCTACGGCAGTCTTAAAACCTATCAGATTAAAACTCTGAAAGATGAAGCCTATCAGATGGTTACGATACTCGGCAGCTTTCGTTTCACTTAGGTTCTTAATCAATGTATTATCGAGGATATATTCCCCTTCATCATAATTATCGAGAATTCCTAAGATATTGAGCAGGGTGGACTTTCCTGATCCGGATGCTCCCATGATAGAGACAAACTCCCCCTCCTCGATATCCAAACTAATACCTTTCAGGACGTGTAGTGGTTGTGCACCAAAATATGTCTTATTGACATTGGATAGATGTAGTAAGCTCATCTTTGATATTTCATTTAAGTTTTATGTTCTATATTTCGTTCTAACGTCAAGGTTTGATTGCAGTATTCCACTACAGCCGAACGATGAGTGATAAATATTATTGTTTTATTATTATCTGTCAATATGTTGCCCAAGAGTTCACGCTCTGTATCAGGATCCAAGGCACTGGTAGCCTCATCAAATATCAAGATACTACGGTCGCGCAACAAGCTTCGGGCTATTGCTATACGTTGGGCCTGTCCTTCACTAAGTCCTCCTCCACGCTCCGTACATAACGTATCGAGACCTTGAGGCATATCAAAAACAAAGTCGGCACAACTCTCATGCAATACAGCACGCATCTCTTCGTCAGTGGCAGTTACCTTACCGAGTTTTAGATTATCCCGGATGGTACCGCTCATCAATGTGTTGCCTTGCGGTACATACGATATATTACATCTATGAAGAGGAGTAAGTTGTTCACACTTTTCCTTTTGATGATGACTATATATTTCTATTGTTCCTGCCTGAGGTTTCAACAATGAAAGAAGTAATCGTACCAAGGTTGTCTTACCTGCTCCCGTCTCACCGAGGATTGCCGTACATGTACCTGGTCTGAAGTCGAAAGACAGATTCTGCAATACATCGCCATCTTTCTCATTATATTGATAATTTACATTGTTGAGTCGTAATCCCACAGGAGATGGATATTCTATCGGCTCACCCTGTTTCTCTAAAGGTGCTTCCTCTAACTCCATCAATCGTTCGGCAGCTGTAAACACGCCTACAAAGGCTGGTATTAGTTTCATCAAGTCACGGGCAGGACCCTGTATTCTATTCACCAACTGCAGAAATGCTGTCATCCCACCAAAGGTAAGACTATGGGCACTCATACGCAAGGCTGCCCAAAGGAAGGCTACGAGATAGCCTAAAGCAAAGCCTAGGTTCAAGACAAGATTGCTGAATACGGAAAACTTCGTGCGTTCCACCACTTGCTGACGAAGTTGGCTTTGAACATCCTCAAGGCGCTCCACCATCATGCTATCATTCTCCAAGGTCTTGATCAACATACGATGCTGTATCGTCTCTTGCAGGATACTCTGAACTTTAGAATCACTATTTCTCACATTCCGGGTGAGCCTTCGCATCTGACCGACATATAGTTTACTTACGGAAAGGAAGATTGGAACCATAGCGACAACGATCAACGACAAGCGCCAGTCCATAGAGAACAGATAAAAGAATGCTCCTAAGAACATGGCCAGTACACTAATCGTATTGGGGATTGTCTCGGTAAGGAATGTAACGACCTGCGCAACATCTTGCTCCAAACGGTTGATCACATCACCGGAATGATGCGGATTCTTGATATTCCATTCACTCCGAAGTATCCTGTCAAGCATCTTCTGCTGCATTCTGTTCTGAGCCTTTACTCCCAGAATATTCTTGATCCATACCGAGGAGACATTCAAAGCAAAGGCCACCAGGATAAGAAGTCCGAAAAACCCTACTGCCCAGAATAGATTACCTTCGACAGCGCCAGATGCTACATCAATGGCATGCTTAACGGCCCAGATTTCTCCAAGATGTACACCAACAAGCAGCAGACCGACAATGGCATTGAGGACAGCCTGCAGACGGTTGCCTCTCCATGCACGCCAAAGCCATCTCATAAGATCTTTGGCTGTATACTTGAATTGCGGTATCTTGAATAAATTACGTAGTGTCGTTATCATGCTATAGGATAATAGGTTACGATACTCTTATTTTCATTGTCTTTGGTCGGCACCCCACATCAGTTTCTCACGTAGGGTACTGAAATATCTTTGATTCTTCTGCTTGACGATCTTTATGGTATATGGTGCCTTACGAATGGTCAATTTGGTTCCTTCTGCAAGTTTTTCACTTCTTCCATCAATAGCGCAAAGGAAATTATGACTCCTTGACTCTACATCAAGGGTAATCTCAGAAGTGTCATTGATGACAATCGGACGGATATTCAGACTATGCGGAGCTACAGGAGTGATACACAAACTACCACTTTGTGGTACGATGATAGGACCTCCGTTTGAGAGATTATAAGCTGTACTACCTGTTGGTGTTGCAATAATCAGTCCATCGGCCTGATAGTTGACCAAGAATTCATTATTCACATAAGTACGAATAGATATCATAGAAGCTGAGTCGCGCTTCAATACAGCGATATCGTTGAGTGCATATGGACTACATTCTATCTGTTCGCCATCAGCTTCCACCTGGATTACCGTATGGTCTTCGAGGACATAGTCACCGGCATATACCTTGTTGAGGGTTTCCTCTATTTCACTAGGAAGCACGTCTGCAAGAAATCCTAAACGCCCCATGTTTACACCGATAATAGGAATCTCCCTGTCGCCTACTCTACTTGCTGCCTTCAGGAACGTTCCGTCACCTCCCATGGAGATCACATAATCAGCATTATCAAAATCCACAGGTTCCACCTGAGCCTCTGCACCATGAGCCTCAAGATATTTCAGGATTCGTTCTATATAGGGTAATGCTTCCTGCTTTTTATATTCGTTGCCAAATATAGCAAATTTCAGTTTCCTCGCTGACATATATTTTGCTAATTCAATTTTAATTCTTATATTTGCAAAAGTAGCGAATTATTTCGTAAAAAGTGACAACATACAATAAATTATGACTAAAATTTATGAATTTCTTGCCAATGGCTTCGAAGAAATCGAAGGTTTGGCTCCAGTAGATATCCTTCGCCGTGGAGGTATCGATATAAAAACCGTAAGTATTACCGGTAATGACTTTGTTGAGACTTCACATGGAATCACTGTCAAAGCAGATTTGAAATTTGAGGATGTTACCAATTTCGATGATGCTGATATGCTTCTTCTCCCTGGTGGCATGCCTGGCAGCACAAATCTCAATGCGCACGAAGGTGTACGCAAGGTTCTCGTTGAGCACAACAAGAATGGCAAACGTATCGGTGCTATATGTGCGGCACCTATGGTCCTTGGTGGTCTCGGATTACTCGAGGGTAAGAAGGCTACCTGTAGCCCTGGTTTCCAGAAATATCTTACTGGTGCTGAATACACAGGAGAATTATTTCAGGAAGATGGTAACATCATTACTGGTGAGGGACCAGCAGCAACTCTTCCATATGCTTATCAGATTCTATCTTATTTTATTGGAGAAACTGCCGTCAAAGAATTACAGGTCAAGATGCAGTATGCTCACCTCATGTCTAAATAATAGATGGACTATATCATTATCACAGCTGGTGGCAAAGGGTTGCGAATGGGTTCGGATATTCCCAAACAGTTTTTGCCTGTAGGTGGACTCCCTATCCTCATGCGCACAATTCAGCGCTTTCGTAGGTATTCCAAGAATCTGAGAATCATTCTCGTATTACCCAAAGCTCAGGAGGCATACTGGCAGCAATTATGTCGGGAATATCATTTCAATGAGGATTACCAGATTGTAAATGGTGGCGCTACTCGCTTTCATTCTATCCAAAATGGATTATCTGTGATCCCTGACAACGAGACTGGTGTTGTTGGTGTACATGACGGTGTACGTCCTTTCCCAAGTATCGAGGTTATCGACAGATGCTATGAGACAGCCCGACAGAAAAAAACTGCCATTCCTGTAATCCCGGCAGTAGAGTCTATCCGACATATCGACAACTCTGACGAACAAGGCAATATCTTTTCACATAGCGTCATCCGTTCGGAATATCGATTGGTACAGACACCTCAATGCTTTGACATCCAATTGCTCAAAGCAGCGAACAAGCAGCCATATAGTGACAAGTTCACAGATGATGCATCGGTAGTAGAGGCATACGGAGAAAGCGTGACAATGGTAGAAGGAAATCGCGAAAATATAAAGATAACGACGCCTTTCGATTTGAAGATAGCTGAAGTGTTAGCAGATGAATAGTATTCTCGACCAAGATATCATGTTTCTTCCTGGCGTTGGTCCGAAAAGAAAAGAGATTCTAAGTAAAGAACTTGGAATCAATACTTATCGTGACCTACTAGAATACTATCCTTATAAATATGTTGACCGAAGTCGTATCTATAAAATCGATGAGTTGTCAAACGATATGCCTTTTGTACAACTCAAAGGAAAGATTCTGAGTTTCGATGAGTTCGAGATGGGTCCGAGAAGCAAACGTATCGTCGCACACTTTTCGGATGGTCACGGAGTTGTCGACTTGGTATGGTTTCATGGAACGAAATGGGTTTACGAGAATTATAAACTGAATACGGAATATATCATATTCGGTAAGCCAACGGTTTACGCAGGTAGATATCAGTTTTCTCATCCTGAAATTGAGGATGCCAGCAAGCTCACGCTCTCGGAAATGGGTATGCAACCTTATTATATTACTACCGAGAAGATGAAGAAGATGGGATTGACTTCCCGGAGCATCGAGAAACTCACCAAAACATTGGTTGAGAAATTATCCTCTACTACACTTCAGGAAACACTTCCTGACTTTATCCTCAGACGTCTCCACCTAGTGAGCATAGACCAGGCTTTCCATGGAGTTCATTATCCCAAGAATGCAAACGAGATGAGACATGCACGTCTTCGTCTGAAATTCGAAGAATTGTTTTATGTGCAACTGAATATCTTACGATATGCCAGCGACCAACGTCACCGGTATCGTGGATATATCTTTGAACATGTCGGTGACACTTTCAACACCTTCTACAAGAACAACCTACCTTTCGAACTCACAAATGCCCAGAAAAGAGTAATGCACGAGATTAGGGCTGACATGAATTCCGGCAAACAAATGAACCGTCTGCTTCAAGGGGACGTCGGTTCCGGAAAAACCTTGGTTGCTCTCATGTCTATGCTCATCGCCATCGACAATGGTTTCCAGGCCTGTATGATGGCACCTACAGAAATTCTCGCAGAGCAACATCTACAAACCATCAAAAAGTTCTTGCATGAAATGGATGTACGTGTAGAACTGCTCACAGGCATTGTAAAAGGGAAAAAGCGTAAGGAGATACTTGAAGGCTTGGCTGACGGAAGAGTACAGATACTCATCGGAACCCATGCCATAATCGAGGAGCAAGTGGTTTTTCATCGTCTAGGACTGGCTGTCATCGATGAGCAACATCGGTTTGGTGTAGCCCAAAGAGCCAAACTTTGGACAAAGAGCAGTAATCCGCCACACATCCTTGTCATGACGGCAACACCAATTCCTAGAACCCTGGCTATGACAATCTATGGCGACTTGGACGTAAGTATCATCGACGAATTACCTCCTGGTCGCAAACCAATAGACACACGTCATTGCTACGACAATCAGGTAACAAGTCTCTACCAGAGCATACGTAACCAAATAAATGCTGGTAGACAGGTATATATTGTCTTCCCACTTATTAAAGAAAGTGAAAAGAGTGACTTAAAGAACCTTGAAGAAGGTTATGAAACCCTTAAAGAAGTCTTCCCTAACATGAGATTAAGTAAGGTGCATGGCAAAATGAAACCTGCTGAGAAGGAAGAAGAAATGCAAAAATTTGTAAAAGGGGAAACACAAATTCTTGTAGCTACTACAGTCATCGAAGTTGGAGTAAACGTTCCAAATGCATCCGTCATGGTGATACTCGATGCACAACGTTTCGGTTTGTCTCAACTTCATCAGTTAAGAGGACGAGTGGGAAGAGGAGCCGATCAAAGCTATTGCATTCTTGTCACCAATCATAAGTTGAACGATGAGACCCGCAAACGCATCAACATCATGTGCGAGACCAACGATGGATTCCGTATCGCCGAGGCTGACCTAAAGCTCAGAGGCCCCGGTGCCCTCGACGGAACACAGCAAAGCGGTATCGCTTTCGACCTCAAAATTGCCGACATTGCACGTGACGGACAAATCATTCAATTGGCAAGAGATGAAGCGAAAAAGATTATTGACGATGATCCAAAATGCATAAAAGACACATATTCTATACTTTGGAATCGACTGAAAGAATTAAGAAAAAGCAACATCGATTGGGCTGCAATATCCTGATTGATAATACTTTCAATTGTGTTAATGGCAAATAAATTCTGTTAATAGTTTTCTTTTTTCGTTTTTTTTTATTATCTTTGTAACGATTTTAATAACTACGTTGGATTCTCGTATTATTCAAAGTAGTTTTTTCGTTGGGGAATTCTTAATTATTAATTCCTCATTTGAACTTAAACCTAACAGTGAGTATGAATTTGAAGAAATATATTAAGAAAATTAGCATCGTCGCGTTGTTTGCGTTAACAGTCTCGCCGTCCTTCGGTCAAGACCTATTGGCGCGACAAGCACCAGTAGACCGAAGAATGAGAGCACTCGATACGTTAGCCTTAAGATCTATAGAAATAAAAGAAAATCGAGAGAACCCTGCAGCTCAACTCTATGAAGACTTCAACAACCAATATGCACATCGTGCAACTTCACTTCCATCACATTATCGCATCGACTTACGTCACTTCTGCATGCCTACTCCTAGTCGTGTTGTGACCAGCAACTTTGGTGCTCGCTGGGGTCGCCAACATAAAGGCCTTGATATTAAAGTTTATATTGGCGATACCATACGTGCTGCCTTTGATGGCAAAGTTCGCGTCGTAAGATACGAAGGTCGTGGCTATGGTAAATATATCGTAATTCGTCACAACAATGGATTGGAAACGATCTACGGTCATCTCTCTAAACAATTGGTAAGTGAAAATGAGGAGGTTCGTTCTGGTGATGTCATCGGACTCGGTGGAAACACAGGACGAAGTACTGGTTCTCACCTCCACTTTGAGACTCGCCTCTGTGGTGTCGCTCTCAACCCTGCTTTATTCTTCGACTTCCGCAATCAGGATGTCACAGGGGATTTCTATAATTTCGATTTGGCTACCTATGAGAGGGATTCTGCAGAAGCAACTCGTGTCCGTGGCAAAATCGGCAATGGTGGTTACACTCGTGATATGATCTATGGTGAGGTTGGACAAAGCGCAAACCGAGGTTCCTCAACTTCTGGCGAACTACTATATCATAAGGTTAAACCAGGAGAGACGCTTACTTCTATCGCTAAGAAGAGAGGTGTTTCTGTTGAACAGATTGTCCGACTAAGCAATTTAGGAAAGAATCCACAGATTCATGTTGGACAAATCTTAAGATACTCATAAGTTTAGAGACTAATAGAGATTACAAGATATCATAAAAATAGGATGCATGATGTGAAGTGAACCCCGAAAGTTAGACAAAAAACTTCCGGGGTTCATTATGTCAGAAAGAAAGAGAAGAAAACATGATTATTCAGCCCGTCTAAAATATATACGGCTGTTAGAATCTGGATGGACTTTTAATTTAATCCGTGTTAAATATGGTATTGACGACACTCAACTTAAAGTTTTGTGGGAGAAATATCAGCAATACGGGGAGGCTGGTTTGCATAAAAGTGGAAAAATCAAGGCCGATTTTGCATTAAAGAAGAAAATCGTGCTTGATATTATAGAAAATCATTTAACTTTGCACGCAGCTTCGATAAAATACGGTCCATCCATAAGTGCCATAAATACTTGGCT
>NZ_AUFP01000027.1 GCF_000426565.1 Segatella albensis DSM 11370 = JCM 12258
TCAGATACGCAAGGTCACTAAGAATAAAGGTGTATTCCCATCAGATACTGCCTTGGAGAAACTCGTTTATCTGGCCTACCGTAATATCAGTGAGAAGTGGACTATGCCCCTTGCGAACTGGGCACTAATATCTCAACAATTGGCTATAAAATTTGGTGATAGATTTGAAATTATGTAACTTTGCTGCCAGGAAGGCTCCTCATCTGGAAAACACGATTAGAAATCGTGTCCCCCATCTGAGGTTAATATAAAAAGGACAATAGCCTTGACACAGTTCAACTTACACTACCAATAAAAAAAAAGAAAGGTAATTCCTGATTAAGAATTACCTTTCTTTTTTTATAATTTTATATAGGATAAAATCTTATGCGTGGCACCGGAAAGGCTCTCCACATATTTACCAGCCTGTTCACTAGCCTGCTTAAGTGTACTTTCCGACTCAAAAGCTTTCATAACATGACAGAAAGCATCGAAATCGATAATTTCAAATCCACCACCATGTCGAAGAAGTCCCTGAGCCTCCTGAAACTTTCTATTGTTTGGTCCAAAGATAACAGGAATATTCCAGACGGCAGCCTCTAACGTATTATGGATTCCTACGCCAAAACCACCACCGACATAACTTACTGTGGCATACTTATATATACTACTTAGAAGTCCGAAACAATCAATAATCATAATCTCGGCATCAGAAACATTATCTACGGTCGATTGCGAATATCTTACAACTTTTCTGTCTTCTATCAAGTTATATATCTTACGAAGATGATCTTCAGCTATCACATGAGGAGCTATAATGACCTTCCAATCTTTATGTTCAGCAAAGAACTTTAAGAAGATTTCCTCATCAGGCATCCAACTGCTTCCTGCAACAAAGACTTTCGGAGCATCACCAACAAAAGAATCTACAATCGGTAAATCCTTTGAGGCTTGTTTAATCTGTAACACACGGTCAAAGCGCGTATCTCCTACAATCTCTACATTCTCCAAGCCAATACCGTTAAGCAGTCTCTTACTTTCTTCGTTCTGTACAAAGAAATAATCAAAGCATGAGAGGACCCTTCTGTATTGCACACCATACCAGGCGAAAAAGGCCTGTTGCGGACGAAAGATACTACTTACACTGTAAACAGGAATATGATGACGTTTTAAAGTCTTCAAATAGTTATACCAGAACTCATACTTTATAAAGAATACTTTCACAGGCTTTACCATCTTTACGAAACGAATAGCATTTCTAAGCGTATCCAATGGTAAATAACAAATGATATCAGCTCCGTCATAATTCTTACGAACCTCATAACCAGAAGGAGAGAAAAAAGTAAGAACTATCTTATATTCAGGATGCTCTTTACGAATTTGCTCCATCAAAGGACGTCCCTGCTCAAACTCACCCAAAGAAGCAGCATGAAACCAGATGTATTTCACATCTGGTTCCAATTTATCTTTTAATATTGAGAAGGTTTGATGTTCACCTTCCCACATTTTTCTTACTTTCTTGTTAAAGACAGAAGCTATAGCAACCCCTATCCAATAAAGACTAATAAAAAACTGATACATACTATTTATTTAAGTATCTCAATAGCACGCTTCAGGCGATTAATTGTTTCTTCCTTACCCAAGAAAGCTGAGATATCAAACATACCTGGACCCTTACCAATACCAACTAAGGCAAGACGGAATGCATTCATCACATCACCAAGTTTATAGTCGTTATCTTCAACCCACTTCATGACAACAGGTTCCTGACCTTCAACAGAGAAATCTTCAATATTCTGAAGTACATCAACAAGTTCGCTCATCTGCTTTGCAGAATACTCCTTCCAACGTTTCTTGACAGTCTTTGCGTCATACTCTGAAGGTGCAATAAAGAAGAATGAGCACAAAGGCCACAGCTCCTTGACAAAACTTACACGGTCCTTCATCATATGAACAACTTGAGTAATTCTATCCATTGTTGTATCAACACCATTATTAGCAACAATAGGAGCAAACAGAGAGGCTATTTCATCATCGCTCTTGCGTAAGATATACTCATGATTGAACCACATACCCTTCTGGTAGTCAAACTTAGCACCATGCAAAGAACATTTTGTAATATCAAAAGCCTTAACAAGTTCATCCAAACTAAACAACTCTTGTTCCGTTCCTGGGTTCCATCCCAATAATGCCAAGAAGTTAACAACAGCCTCTGGGAAGTAGCCACTCTCACGATATCCAGAACTGATTTCTCCTGTCTTAGGATCGTGCCATTCCAATGGGAATACAGGGAATCCCAATCTATCACCATCACGTTTACTCAACTTACCCTTGCCTTCTGGTTTCAGCAACAATGGAAGGTGTGCAAAGCGTGGCATAGTATCCTCCCAACCGAAAGCCTGATAAAGAAGAACATGAAGTGGAGCACTTGGCAACCATTCCTCACCTCTAATGACATGAGTGATTTCCATCAAGTGGTCATCAACAATATTTGCCAAATGGTATGTAGGGAGTTCATCAGCACTCTTATAGAGGACTTTATCATCCAAGATATCGCTCTTGATACAAACATCACCACGGATCATATCATTTACATGCACATCAACACCCGGCTCTATCTTGAAACGAACCGTATACTGATTTCCGTTCGCAATCAAAGTCTTCACCTCTTCGTCTGACAAAGTGAGTGAATTTCTCATCTGCAAACGCGTATGAGCATCATATTGGAAATTCTTGATTTCTGCACGTTTTGCCTCTAATTCTTCTGGTGTATCGAATGCAATATAAGCTTTTCCGTTATCAAGCAACTGCTTAACATACTTCTTATAAATTTCACGACGCTCACTCTGTCTGTATGGACCATGCTCACCACCAAAGCTGACGCCTTCATCAAACTTTATTCCTAACCACTTGAATGATTCGAGTATATATTCCTCTGCACCAGGAACAAAACGATGAGAATCGGTATCCTCTATTCTAAAAACAAGTTCACCACCATGCTGGCGAGCAAACAAATAATTATAAAGGGCGGTTCTAACACCACCGATGTGTAATGCGCCCGTAGGACTTGGTGCAAAACGCACCCTAACTTTTCTTTCTGTCATCCTTTATAAATGAACTAAGTTATTATTTTTGTGCAAAATTACATATTTTTTTGCAGTTATAGCGTATTTTTTTTGTATTTTCGCAAATGATAATATAATAATAGCAGAAAGCATGAATATTTTTAGGAAAAATAAAGATTTCTATTGGCGTAATTTGCTAACAAGAACCGCATTAGTAGTTGTTACCGTAGCTATTATTTCTTGGTTCCTACCGCGTAACGAAGGCCAGCAATTTCGTTATGATATTGGCAAGCCTTGGATGTATGGGGCTTTTATCGCCAAGTTCGACTTTCCTGTATATAAAACTGACGAAACCATCAAGAGGGAAAGAGACTCTCTGATGAGAATTTTCCAGCCTTACTACAACTATAATCCTTTGGTAGAAAACCGACTGATCAGTAAGTTCAAGGATGACTTCAAAGAAGGTATTCCGGGTCTACCCAAAGAATACGTAGACATCATAGCCAACAGACTGCATCATATCTATGAGGCAGGTATATTAAATACGCCAGAATATAATCAGTATGCAAAGGATTCATCCAATACAATCCGAGTGATCATTGGCAAACAGGCACAGAACAGACAAATCAAATCTCTATATTCTACTCTCAGCGCGTATGAAATGTTATTTCATGATAACCTCTTAAACAAGCAAAGAGCTATTCTACAGCAATGCAACTTAAATAATTACATTGCTGCCAACCTCAACTATGACAAGGTTAAAAGTATGACCGAACAGGACGAGCTGTTAAGTAGCATACCACTTGCCAGTGGCATGGTGATGAGTGGCCAGAAAATTATAGACCGAGGAGAAATCATTGACGACTATGCCTACCGTGTGCTAAATTCCTTTGAAAAGGAGATGAAGAGAAGAAGTGCCACAAAAGCAGAACTAACAACAACCGTCATCGGACAAATTCTATTCGTCTTGATTCTCGTAATTCTCTTCACGATGTTCTTGGCATTATTCCGAAAGGACTACTTCGAAAAACCTAGGAGTATAACAATGCTATATACAATGATAACCATATTCCCTATTTTGGTTTCATTAATGATGCAACACAACATCCTCAGTGTCTATATCATACCATTCGCGATGGCTCCGATATTCATTCGAGTGTTCATGGATTCAAGAACAGCATTCATTACTCATGTGACCATGATCTTGATATGTGCAGCAGCTGTCAAATATCAATATGAATTTATCATTGTTCAACTTGTTGCAGGATTGGCTGCAATATATTCCTTACGTGAACTTTCAAGCAGAGCACAGGTTATCAAAACTGCATTATTAGTAACGATGGCAAGTGCTGCTGTATATTTTGCCATGCAACTCATGCAAAATAACGATTTGATGAAACTTGACAGATCCATGTATATTCACTTTACGGTGAATGGCGTATTCCTCTTACTTGCTTACCCTCTCATGTATCTCATTGAGAAACTATTTGGGTTTGTTTCAAATGTTACACTCTTCGAGTTATCAAATACAAACAAAGGTCTATTAAGAAATCTAAGTGAGATTGCCCCAGGCACATTCCAACACTCCATCACTGTTGGTAATCTTGCCGCAGAGATCGCTAACAGAATCGAAGCTAACAGTTTATTAGTACGTACCGGAGCTTTGTATCATGATATCGGAAAGATGAGCAACCCTGTCTTTTTCACGGAGAACCAGGCTGGCGTAAATCCTCATGAGAGGATGACCGAACAAGAGAGTGCGCAAATTATCATCAACCATGTTTATGAAGGCCTGAAACTTGCGGAGAAATTCAATATTCCAACGATCATAAAGAACTTCATCACAACGCATCATGGTACTGGTATCGCTAAATATTTCTATATTAAATACAAGAACAAGCACCCAGACGAAGATATAGATATTAGCCAATTCCAATATCCTGGCCCTAACCCATTTACAAGAGAACAAGCAATACTTATGATGGCTGATACCGTAGAAGCCGCTTCTAGGTCTTTAACTGAATATACGGAAGAAAGTATCACAAATCTAGTTAATAAGCTTATCGATTCTCAAGTTTCAGAGGGGTTCTTCAAAGAATGCCCTATTACCTTCAGAGACATTGCCTTAGCTAAGACTGTACTAATCGGACGACTCAAGTCTATCTATCATACACGTATATCATATCCAGAACTTAATCATGGAAATGACATAACCGTCAGCGAGCATATTTAAGTCTGATCATAAATAAACAAGGGGTCGAATTGTGCACAATTCTATATTTTTGTGCACAATTCGACCCCTTAATTATTAATATACGTTAAACGAATATTTGCAAATATAGAATTACAGAACAATATTTGTAATTTTGCGACCAATTTATTTAAAGTATTTAAGATGAATAAGTTAAAATTAGTTCTTATAGCCTTATTATTGGGGAGTATCACTCCTGCAATAGCAGGTGGTTTATTAACCAACACGAATCAAAATGTAGCATTTGACAGAATGCTGAGTAGAGATGCTTCTATCGGCATCGACGGTGTTTACTCAAACCCTGCCGGTGTCGCATTTTTAGGTGACGGCATCCACCTTTCTTTGAATTGGCAACTTGTTTTCCAAAGTAGAACTATTAAAAACAATTATCCATTGTTTGCAAGAAATCAGGAGAACAACAGTACAGAGAGAGAATTCCGTGGACACGCATTTGCTCCGGTATTACCTTCCATCCAGGCAGCATACAACTGGAAGAACTTCTCTTTCCAAACTATGTTCGGAGTAACTGGCGGTGGTGGTAAATGCACCTTCGACAATGGTCTTGGTTCTTTCGAAAAGATTGTCTCTGAAACTGCTGCTGGAGCTACAGAACTTGCAGGCGTTGTTGATCATGCACTTGGCACTAAGTTGTTTACTTCTGACAAAATGTTTGGAGATAAAGGCACATATAGTTTCAACAGTTTTATGCGCGGTCGCCAATATTACTATAGTTTGTCATTAGGAACTGCATATAAGATGAACAAAAATCTGGCTTTTTATGCTGGTATCCGCGGCGTATACGCATTAAGTAACTATTATGGTTATGTACGCGATATAAAAGTTGGTAACATGCCTCTTTATCAGGTTCTTGATCCATCAAAGACTAATGCCGCAGATATTGAATTGAATTGCGACCAGACAGGAACTGGCTTTACTCCAATCCTCGGTATAGATTATAAACTGGGGCGTTGGAACTTTGCAGCCAAATATGAGTTCAAAACTCGTATGCGTCTGAAGAACGAATCTGTCAATCAGGCTCCAAGTATCGGTAACCTTGCAGACAATCTGTCTGCTGTCGTCGTAAAGGCTGCTATGGCTAATAATATGTCACAAGCACAGGCTATCGAATATGCAACACAAAAGTTGGGAAACAAGGAAGTTGTCGGAGCTATGGGAATGCTGAAGAATCAATTTGATAGTAAGTTAGCTGAAGCAACAGGCGAATTCGAAGATGGTAAAAGTATCGCTGGAGATATTCCTGCTTTGTTGACTGTTGGTATAAGTTACAACCCTATCGACCCATTGCGTATCAACGCTGGTTTCCACTATTTCTATGATCGTCAGGCTACCTCATACAATCATAAAGAGGACAAGCTCAAGAGAGGTACTGTAGAATATAATGCAGGTGCAGAATTCGACGCAAACAAATTCATCACTGTTAGTGCTGGATGGCAGAAGACTTCATACGGAATGACTCCTGAGTATATGAATGACAAGTCATTTGTTACAAGTTCTAACTCTTTGGCTGCTGGTGCATGTCTACATGTAAGCAAGAAAATCGACGTAAACATTGCCTACTTCCATACCTTCTATTCTCATTACAAGACCAATGAGGACATTTCATTAAGTAACAGCCAAAAGATTACATATAATTCAGACTACACTAGAAACAACAATGTATTTGGAGTAGGTGTAGACATAAAATTGTAAAACATTCATAACTACAAAGGATCTACATCATAGTAGATTTGTAAAACTCCATAACGCGGGTTCTTTATCATTTGCTCTTGGGCATGATGAAGATACCCGCGAACTTTTTTGTAATCGATACCTATCTCCAACTTAATGATAATTCTCCGGATAAAAAGTGTTTTAACCCTTGCCACAGCAGGCTTGTCTGGTCCCAAGACTCTTTCACCAAACCAACTTTTCAGTTTATTTCCGAGTTCGTATCCTGCTGAAGAAACAACATCTTCCTTCTTGTGTTTCAGGAACACTTCTATCAGTCTATAGAAAGGTGGATAATGAAACATCAGACGCTCTTGTAACAGATTTTTATAGAAGCCCTCGAAATCATTGTCTACGACCTGAGAGATTATAGGTAATTCCGGAGACTTCGTCTGTAAGAGAACTAATCCCTGTTTACCCTTTCTTCCTGCGCGCCCACTAACTTGAGACATCATCATAAAAGCATGTTCGTAGGCTCTGAAATCCGGATAATTCAGCATATTATTGGCATTCAAGATACCAACGACACTTACATTATCAAAATCCAAGCCCTTGCTAATCATCTGAGTTCCTATTAATAGATTTGTCCTACCCGAGGAGAAATCATCTATCAACCGCTCATACGCATTTCTCGTGCGCGTTGTATCCAAATCCATCCGGGCAACTCGTGCTTCCGGGAAAAGTTCTCGAATATAATCCTCTATTTTTTCTGTTCCATATCCTCTGCTTGTCAATTCTGTACTTCCACAGTTAGGGCACTCTGTCGGAATCCGATAAGTGAAACCACAATAATGACATGTCAACTGGTTCAGGTTTTTATGTAAAGTCAATGAGACATCGCAATTATCACATTTAGGAACCCATCCGCAGACTTTACATTCTATCATCGGAGCAAAGCCACGCCGATTTTGAAATAGAATCACTTGTTTTCCTTCTGCCAACGCATTTCTCACAGCCTTCAACAATTCTGTCGAAAATGGTCCCGACATAACTTTCCTTCTCTGGCGATCTTTGATGTCTATAACTTCTATCTTAGGAAGTTGAATATTATTGTATCGCGTTTTTAACTTCACCAGCCCATATTTACCAATCGAGGCATTATAATAGCTCTCCATAGAAGGTGTAGCTGATCCCAATAAGGTTTTTGCTCCACTCATCATAGCGAGAACAATTGCTGCATTCCTTGCATGGTAACGAGGTGATGGATCTTGCTGCTTAAACGAGGTTTCATGTTCCTCATCAACAATAACTAAACCCAGTTTCTGGAAAGGTAACAAAACTGCACTTCTTGCACCAAGTATAACATCATAAGGTTCATCCGATAATTGCTTCTTCCATATTTCTACACGCTCTGCGTCACTATACTTTGAATGATAGATGCCGAGACGATTACCAAATACCTTTTGGAGGCGTTGCATGATCTGAACTGTCAAGGCAATTTCCGGAAGAAGATACAATACCTGCTGATGAGCTTCTAATGCTTTTTTGATAAGATGAATATAGATTTCTGTCTTTCCACTCGAAGTAACACCATGAAGTAAAACGACAGACTTTTCCTGAAATTGCCTTAGAATCTCATCATATGCTATCTGTTGAGCTGATGCAAGCACTTTTATACGATCCAGATGAGGTTGACTAACTGTATTTAATCTTCCTACTTCCTTTTCGTAAGAATAAAGAATACCACGATCCAACAAGGCCTTTATTATCGCAGATGTACAATGACTTACATTCATCAATTCATCACGAGTAATCTCCTGAATCTGTTCCTTCGGTACCGTATTTTCAAGGGTATCCCAGTGACTAAGGGTAAGAAAATCTATCAATACCTTTTGCTGTTTGCTTGCTCTATTGAGGATGTTCAGCAGTACTTTCAAGGATTCCTCACTTCGATATTTTTCAACCAAACCAATATACAGTTCCATCTTTGGTTTGTATTTATCTAAAGACTTCAATCCCAAAGGCAATGCCGCATGATATACATCACCTAAAGGTGACATATAATAATCAGAAATCCACTTCCATAATCTCAACTGACTATCCAAGACTATAGGTGCTCTATCAAGAACCTCAATAATGGGTTTGCATTGAAATTCTGGTTTGTTTTCATGAATATGATCAACCAATGCTATATATTTCTTGCTACGACCAAGAGGAACTAAAACTCTTACTCCTTGCGCAACAGAATCAACAAAATCTTCTGGAAGGGAATAGGTAAAAGTTCCCTCCAAAGGTAATGGCAATATAACATCAACATATTTCATAGACTGCAAAGATAACAAAAAAGCAGATACTTTAGAACAAGTATCTGCCTTTTATATATTAATTTCGTTAATTCTTAGAAGAAGTATGCTAAAGCAATCTGCCATGAATTGTTATGGCTCTTGTCGCTCTTGCTAATCTTTTCACTAACCTTCTGCCAATTTGCATCTGCACTCTTTCCACATGCTATATTATAATTTGCTGTTACCTGAAGATGCTTTGCCAAGGTTGCACCAAAGCCTAGGTTTACACTGAAATTTGATTTCTTCAAAGAATAGCTGCTACTATCATTCCACTTAAATTCTGAGTCACCAACATTAATACCCCACTGTGGACCAGCAAAAGCAAAAACACTGGCAACATCGCCAAGACCTATGCCATAACGAAGGTTTACTGGGATGGCAAGCTGTTGTTGCTTTACTTTCTGACTTTCATTTTCTACTGTTACATCTGCTGCACGATAGTCATATAATGCAGAAGCATCAACTCCTAATCCTACCAAAGGAAGACTAATCTTCACTGTAGGACCTACGAACCACCCTGTCTGATTTGATGCATCAAACACGCTTTCACTGAAAGACATATTTGTGACATTCAAACCTCCTTTTACTCCGAAATTAACCTGAGCTTTTACCTGACTTGCACATAGTAGACCTAATACTGCTAGTGCAAAAGTAATCATCTTTTTCATTTTTTATACTTATTTTTTTTTAGTATTACGAGTATTACTCTCGCTTTTATGATATCTTTCTAAATTGAATAATATGCGTTGTTTTACGCAGTTAACTTCGTAGCCTTACGCGAATAACTTTATCAGCTTATGAAGTTAACTATACAAGCTTACGAAGTTAACTGCGTAAAAACGATCAATGACGTTCACGTCTGACCGTTACTCGAGCTGCTTTCGGGGATGTGAATCCAGAGGTAGCACGACGATTTCTTACACGAGTATATGTTCTTCTGTTCGCTTGGGACTTTATCTTATTATCCCATCCATTAACGCGCTCTATCGAATCTCGTTTCGTCTTATCTCCCCATATATTTTTCTCAAAGTCGATTAGCTCTTGCTCTATTTTCTTCTGTTGTGCTACAACAGCTGTATCGCCAGAACCATCTTGAGCCAAGGTCTTGCCAAGCATATTTGTGGTCTTATATATTTTACCATCATATAGGTTCAAGGTAAAGTAATCATCTATACTCATCACTGCAGCATTATTTAGATTACTGGTCATCATCTGTTGTTTTGCAAGATATGGGGCTAAATCATCGTACTTGATCCAAAACAATGGATAAGCTGTTGCTCCATCTCCAAAATCATCCTCTCTGTACATGATAGGACATAAAGCCATAACCTTTCGATGGAACGTGGAGGTGTTCTGATCATAATATGCACATTCCTTCAGATAATATGCCTTGACCTCTTTTGAGGGAATGTCACTATTATCTATAAATACACCACGATCTTTTTTCTCGTAATAGATGTGGTAATTATCAAGAAAGTCTTTTGGTTTGACACGGGCGGTCTCATCAAACGACTCATTTCCATCCAAACGATATTCATAGACATGGATATTTCCACGCATCATCAATTTAAAAATGTAAGTAAACAGGTTCATCTGATTACCTACAGGTTCAACAGGATAATATAAACCTGCATTGGCATCTTCCATAAGATTCAACTTACGATATATATCACGGCGCCATACGACATCTTCGGGCATTGAGGCCATCGTAGGAAACATGATTTTGGCTCGTTCTGTCATCTTATGGACGTTTTGTTGCTGGGCTTGAACACGTCTAGCCATTGGCTGAGCCTTAGAGACACCTGCCAAACTGACTAATAATATTATAATAAATATCTTCTTCATTACTAATATATTTACTGTGTTATTATCTTACGATTACTTCCATTGAACCTGTTAAGGTTCTGGTAATTCCATCAGGACCTACTGCCCGAACGTGATTAATATAGAATCTTCGATTTCTTGATAGTTTCCTAAACTGTTCTTTCTGGCGACTCGAAAATGAAGAGCCTTCTGAAATCATTGGAATTGCATTTCCCATATTATCAAAGAATACGGTCTCAAAACCTATCACTTTAAATGGAATATCAAGCAAGCCATCATCGATAGCTGCATGAAGACCTGCTGTATTCATCAATATGGCTTTCGATAGAGGTCCTCCCTTAAATCGGTTAATTCCTATCGATAGATATGCCATTGGATCTGGTAATTTCCTGACATGAAACATAAATGGTCCCACATTTCTGGAAGTCTTACCATCACGACCAACAACACGAATGGAAACATCTTGCCCTACAGCTCTCGGTATAATCGTATAATGACCATTTCCTTTAGCATGAACTGATGCGCCGGATGCTATAAGACTAACGGAATTCTGCGAAATTCCCGGCATACTAACACTTACCGGATTGTTATAACCGGCATAGAGTACATTCATCAAATCCGCAGCAACAGTAGCTGTACTAGGAACTGGTATCACATTATATTTCTGTACGAAATTGCGTCGCAAAAAATCACCTACAGCATTCTTCATCATGATATATCCACTAAACTGATGTTCTCCTACTCCTCCTGCTGTAAATGTGTATTGACCATTTGGGGTATTTAGTCTTGAACCATTTACATATATCGTTGGCTGTTGTGTGGTATCAACTGCTGCCATGACTATGTTTGCCTTAAATCGCTCACCAGGATACAAGACGGTCTTTTCTGGTATCACAAATGCTTCTAGCTTATTAACACGAATATCTTTCATGTCAATCTGGGATACTAATGTATGAAGGACTTCTCCTTCTGCATATCTTACATCATTCTGCAACTTGGACAAGAGCGTCACCGCGGCTGCTACAGGCATATTCTCAAACATATACTCTTGCCAACTCTTTCCTATCGTACCTACAGACCTCGGAACTGAAGTTGAGAGATTGGTCGCTATGATCTTATGTTGATAAGAATCTGTTACCAAACTTAGAATTTTATCACGATATGCATTGATTGATGAATAGAGTTTTTTGCCCTTACCGGTAATAGGAGACAGCATCACTGTTCCTGCTGCTTCTAAATTTCCTGTATTCTTTATCTTCTTTGGATCTCCATCAGCTCCATCGGCTTCTCTTACAATTTCTACTTTTAATTCTTGCAAGAAATTAAAAAGTGAATCACTCATACGCTTCACTTCCGTTGCTTTAGCAAACCAAGCCTGAACCTTTTCTGGATTGGCTTGCATCTGATTGGAGAATTGTGAATAAATGCGTTCGTTTTCTGAAGATGCACTTGACGTTGTACGATTCAAACTTTCCTCAACAACAGAAAAGCCATTTAGTACTTCCGTTGAAATATTCAATGCAAGCATTGCCATCAGGACGATATACATTAAGTTTATCATCTTCTGGCGAGGGGTTACTGGGCGTTTCTTTATTGACATCGAATTTAGATCTTTTGATTTGAACCGTTATAAGTTGTCGCATTCATATTTACGGTCATCGCACCAATCATACGTGCATAAATACTATTCAACTGTTCTATCTGCTCTGCCATCTTCTTTGTTTGTTCATTAATCAAATCGATAGTTCCAATCTGTTGACTGGCCCCTTTCAACTGCATTTCATAAACTTTACTGATTCCTGTAAGCGTGCGATTCAGGTTTTCCATCTCTTCACTATCTCGTGTCAATCTTAAACTCTGTTCATTTACTTTGTTTAGGGTCTCTACAAGTTTTTGTAACTGCTCAACATATTGTTTTTGAGCATGATTCAACGTTTCTGCTTCGTCCCCACTCATCTGTGGGACATAAGTTGTATGATTTGAAACTACTGATATAGTCTCTTCTGCTTCCGGGGTTCTTACATTCTCCGTTTTCCTGTACTGGTCTTTATATTCTACCTTACCAGTTTCCAGGAATTCTTTAGTCACCCGACTTGGTAACTCTCTGCCATCGGCTGTCTTATCAAAAGGACGGTCGAAGGCTGACAAGAAGAACACCACGACTTCTGTTCCCATACCTACAAATAGCATGATATTTGCAAAAGGCAAATAGGTTAATTTAAAAAGTGCACCTAATATAACGATAGAAGCACCCCAGCTATAAGCATAATTCAAGAAGGTTTGCCCCTGAACGGTATCCAACCACTTCTGTAAACGATACACGACATTATATTTACTATAGTTTCCCATTATCTTCTATTTTTTGCGTCCTTTTGATCTTTGACTTGAAGTTGTTGCTAAACTCCTCACACATCTAAATCCGATATACGAACGAGGCTGATTCTGGTATTCCCAACTCCTCCAAGCGCTCCGGATATAGCTCTCTGGATCTTTCCATGATCCTCCTCTGACACACTTTCTCTTCAAATAATATGGATCTTCTTTTGCTGCATTATATTTTAATTGAGGATTTAAATCGTTCATGGCATTTACACCGGCCTCTGTATAAATGGTACTTGTCCATTCAGCTACGTTACCTGCCATATCGTACAATCCATTACTATTTGGTGAGAAGATTCCTACTTTGCTTGTTATCAGGTTTCCATCTTCGGTATAATTTCCACGGTCTGGTTTGAAATTGGCATAATAACATCCTTGACCATTCTTCACACTTTCATTTTCCCAAGGGAATTCATTACCAGACTTGCCACGGGCTGCATATTCCCATTCTGCTTCTGTAGGAAGTCGGTAACGTTGTATGTATTTTGCTTCTTCTCCTAGTCCTTTCAGAAGATAGTTCGTTCGCCATGCACAAAAGGCATTTGCCTGTTCCCATGTCACTCCAACAACTGGATAATCATTATAGGCCGGATTACTAAAATAAGATCTTAAATAGGTTTCATTATCTGAATTTTGGAAATCGTTTACCCAACATGTTGTATCAGGATAAACATTCACAATATATGTGTTTAGAAAATCCCATGGTCCAGAAAGTGGACGATCTATCGTCTCATTATGGATAATTCCTTCGTCATCGACATAAGCTGTATCCTTGGAAATCATAATAACTTCATTAGGATCTACAGTTTTATCTGTATTCAGATTACGCTCTTGTGGGCGGATTCTGTTTCTACGAAGAGCTGCTGAAGCGTAATCATAGATTTCATATTTATAATTCAACTGTCTCCAGTCTATAAGTTTTTCCCCAGTTACAGGATTCGTAACATAAAGACTCTCCCAAGCTCTTTGCTCATCTTCATTCAACTTCTTTGGAATACGCTTGTTCCAATTGATACGAGGGGTTATAGGATTACCATACTTATCTTCTGTAATCATGTAACTTTCGTCTCCTCCATAATTAGGGTCTGCTAACCTCGTTCTAAAGATGGAATCTTTTACATATTCTACAAATTGTTTATATTTTGAATTTGTAACTTCAGTTTCATCCATCCAAAATCCATCTACAGAAACTTCCTTACAAGGAATTTTCTTTCCCCATAATGAATCCTGTTTTTCTAATCCCATTCGTAGAAATCCTCTTTCTACTTTTACCATTCCATATGGAACTGGCTCACTGAAATTCTTTCCGCTGACTCCAACAACTTCACCGCCCAAACCTGATAAAGACGCATTTTGAGCACCCATACAGCCATTGAGCGATATTAGCATAGCCAAAGCAATAAGATTCAATGTTATTCTCTTCATATATTCTGAATTATACTTCGTTTCTATTATAAAATTCTCACACTCTTATGGAGGTTTTTCCCTTTCTTTATCATGTTAATGTCTGTCTGATAACCTATGAACAATTCATGACTTCCATTTCCTTGACTTTGAAAAGATGTATACATTTCATAACTATACCCTAAAGTTACACCATGAAATTTTCCTCCTATCATAAAAGTTAAAGAATTGGATGGACTATAACCAAATCCTCCATACATCATTTTTTCATCATTCGAATAAATTAATCGTGTTGATATATCTCCACGATAAGTTGTACCATCTGACCTTAATAAGACTGATGGTTTCACTGTAAGAAACGGATTTCTAAGTTTTATATTGTATCCACCTGTCAAATAATAGGTTGCATGAATTTGTAAATCATTCGTTGAACCTAATTCTATCTGTGGGGAATTAACATGTTGTATAGAACCGCCTACATAATATGAGTTATGGACATAATACAATCCGACGGCAAGATCTACTCCATTACCAGATATTTGAGAAGATGGAAATGCGGGATCATTAGAATCGGACAAATCTACTCTTGTACCATCAAAGGTCTCGCTTAGAGCTGCCACTTGAACACCAATACCTAATGAGCCACCAAACATTTTCTGCTTATAAGAATATTGTACTCCGAGTTTTTGATGCGTGAATAATCCAATTTTATCATTTAATAATATAACTCCAGCACCATGATATTGATTCAGAAAAAGAAAAGGTAAATCAACTGACAGTAATGCTGCACGGGGATTGTTTTCAAAACCCGAAAAATCCATAGCATAGGCAGCGGATATATTTAAATGGGATGTTTTACCAACAGAAGCTGGATTAAACGACGTCTCTAAATCAAAATAATGACTAAAAGACGGATCATACTGAGCATTCATCTTTATCAAGAAAAATATCAGCAATGATAATATACAGAAAATCTTCTTAAACACAATAATATTAACGCAGAAAACAAAGATATATTGCAGAAAGACCACTCTTATACAATAGACTGACGTTACAAGATGAAAACTGTTACACTACTATACTATATATAATATGTAACCCTATCGATATATTCGATCATATGAAAAATTAGCGAGATAAACAAAACTACTATTGCTTTTCTCCCTATTTTTTTTGTACCTTTGCACTGTAAACAATAGAAGTTATGTCATTCCTTACACGTACATATCCGTTTAAGCAGAGTGAGCATTTGCTGAGAGACAGCATCGTTTACGGTGTCATTATCTGGGCGATATTTTGGCTGTTGCAACCGTTTGGATTCAGCATGTATAGCGGAAACAAATGCTTGGTGGCAGCGTTATTCGGGCTTGTCACGTCGTGCTGTTATGCGCTCTATGGATGGACTGTCTCCAAACGTCTGCATCAATTCGTCAAGCCTTGGCGTATCTGGCATCAAGGGTGTCATGTGCTCGGACTGATATTCTTCATCGCCATCTGCAACTTTCTCCTGTTCTCTTTGCTCTTCCATTATCCCATCACTATCGGCATCTTCCTTCTGTTCCTGTATTGGACAATAATCATTGGCGTCATCGTAACTGTGCTGACAATCGGTGTTGAGTACAATCAGAGTCTGAGAGACAGAATGGAGGCTCTTCTTAGTAATACGACGGAGGAACAGGAGGACATTTCAATAACTATCCACGATACAAGCGTTCGAGGAAACGACCTCACGATTCCCATCAACAATCTGCTTTATATTGAAGCACAGAAGAACAATGTCTCCGTCTGCTATCTGAAAGACAACAAGCCAACAAACTTGGAGGTTCATACTACGCTGACTGCTGTGATTGAAGAATTGAAAGCCTACGAGAATATTTTCCAGTGCCACCGTTCGTTTGTAGTCAATGTGAACAATATCACGTCGGCCAAGGGCAACTCCAACGGCTATCAGCTGACACTCGGGGCATGTACGAACAGCATACCGGTATCCCGCTCGTTTGTGCCTCGGCTAAAGTCTTTTATCGCTTAGTCACTCGTCCGCAAACTTAGTCATTCGCCATCTGGCTTAGCTTTCCATCAGCGGTTTTAGCTGTCTGTCACAGATATTTGGAGGCTTCGGTTTCTTGCCGTATCTTAGCGGCATGAAACATCGAATTGCACATATCGTTTTAATGCTGTTGGCTGTCTGCAATCTGACTGCACAGGCCACCATTTCGGGTATTGTTACCGACGGACATAAGCCGCTCGCTGGTGCCAACGTATTTATATTAGGTACGATTGACGGATGCCTCACCGACTCCCTTGGCCGATTCTCGTTTACGACCTCGCAAACAGGTGAGGCAACCCTCAAAGCCACTTTTATAGGCTATAAGGACTATACGCTGACAGCTGACATCAGCCTCATGGACAATCTCACCATACAAATGAACGAGCAGACAACCACCATCAATGAGGTTATTGTAACTGCCAGCACGTTCAGTTTCGGTAAGAGTGATAACTTCAAGACGATGAACGCGCTCGACGTGGTGATGGCTGGCAACTCATGTGGTGACATCGTGGCGGCACTACAGACGCTGCCTGGAACGCAGAAAGTTGGCGAGAACGGCAAATTGTATGTACGTGGCGGCGAAAGCGATGAATGCCAAACATTCGTGAATGGGATGCATGTCCTCGTGCCTTACAGTACTAACACGGAGAATACTGCTATTCGTGGACGCTTCTCGCCGTTCCTGTTCAAAGACATCAATTTCTCATTAGGCGGCTACAGCGGTGAATACGGTCAAGCACTTTCATCCGTACTCTCCATGGAAACAACAGATGCAGCAACAAGCGACAAATTCGGTGTGAGCGCATCCTTAGTTGACTGGAACATTGGCGGCACCAAAGCTTATCAGAACAGTAGTCTGTCGTTCAATGCTGCACTAACCAGCATGGGACTATACGATCGGTTGTTCACGCAACGACAGGAATTTACTCGTCCATATCGTAAGTTATCAGGCGAAGCACAATATAAAAAGGAGTTCAACGCTTCGAGTGTGTTGAAGTCATACGTCGGTTATGACTTGACATTAGTCAGACAGCATATAGACGGGCGCAACCTTTTATTGAAGGAGCATAACATCTATGCCAACGTCACCCATTGTGCTTCGATAGGACGTGGCTACAGCCTCTTTACGGGTGTTGCCAATTCTTCTGTGTTGACTGATATTGACAATGCTCGAATGGTTGGCGACCATTATCATAATTTCCGAAATGAAGTGCATCTGAAGGTCGAAGTTCGCAAGGTTTGTTCAGACGTGTTAAAGGTGTCGACTGGCGTAGAAGACTATATCCGAAACAGCACGATGAGATATGACGCCTACCATTACCTACTCAATTACAACATCCTCGCTGCTCATATCGATGCACAGTGGCGCATCATTCCCCGCGTATTTCTCAATGCCTCGGCAAGAGCCGAGTTTATGAAATCTGATTGTTTGCTAATGCCGAGGGTAACGCTCAGTTATATACCCAACAAGTATCTGCAATTTTCCTTAGTTGGTGGTCGCTACAGTCAAACCTTAGCTGACGATTATTTGGCACAAAGCCGAGGTGAGTTCAGCCAAAGGACTGCCGACCATGCCATCTTCTCCATGCAGTATAAATCAGATGCCACGCTTCTGCGCATCGAACCCTATTGGAAGAAATACCACCATCTTCCTTTGCTAGAGGATGGCGTTTATCGGCCTCATGGTTATGGTACAAGCCGAGGTGTAGATGTCTTCGTTGAGGATCATTCGCTCGTCAAGCATCTGACGACCACACTTTCCTATTCATTCAATGATTCCGAACGACTTTATCTCGGCTACACCGAAGTGCAGACACCTGACTATGCCTCACGTCACAACCTGCGTCTGACAGCTAAATACGCCATCGGTAAAGCCATTATCGGACTGGCAGAATCATACGCCAACGGACGACATTTCCCCACTGGCACCACACCGCATTACAACAGTGTGGACGTTAACCTAACTTATCTGCTGAACCCTAAGGTCATCATCTATACTTCGTTAAACAATATCTTCGGTCGCACCAACATCTTCCGTTATGACGCGAGCGCTAATCCTGTCGTACCTTCCTGCGACCGTTTCCTATATATCGGCATTCTTGTTTCACTTAAAAATAGTAAAGCGTATGACATTTCTAATTTCTAAACATCGTGTGTTCGTTATCGCCCTCTCCATGATGGCATTAGTAAGTATCCAAGCCCAGCAGCCCGCACAGTCGGACATGCTCAACAACGTAGCCAAAATGAAGCGTATCGAGGCCATGCAGCCTGATAGCATTCAGCTAAAGTATCAGCTGGCCCTGCAGAGCCTGTCTTTTGCAGTAACCTATCCCCATGCCCCTCAGACAGAAAATATGATTGCTGAGGCCGAACAGGCCATCGCGAAAATGGAACAGATGAAGCATGGAGACCAGTCGGACATCTGTACCCTTCGCGGCTTTCTCTACATGGTGCGCATCGTACAGAATCCCGCTCAAAACGGACAACGTTACTATATCGACGTGATGCAGAACTATGAGAAAGCCCTGAAACTCAATCCTAACAATCAATTGGCCAAACAACTGCAACAGAAATTCCTTGAAGGAATGAAACAGCAAACGGATAAGCAAAAATGAGATTGGTTTACAAAGATATTCATTTCGGCGCAATAGCATTGTTTTACATGATAGCTTTATCTTTGCGTCTGATAACACTGGCGGTTGGCAACAAGTATCCTTCACTTTGGGAGAACTATGCCTTCCAACTTTCCACTGGTCTTGGTCCAATCTTTGGAGCGCTTGTTGCTATGGCTATTTTCAAGCGTAAAACGGAGTACACTATCACAGGCAAGTCTATTTGGAAATCCATTGTAACCATAGCAGTGCCATGCCTCACATTCAGCATCATCGGAGAATTAAACATGGGCATATTATGCTTATTAGCTTTTACATATGGACTATTGGAAGAATACGGCTGGAGAGGATTCTTGCAATATGAACTCAGGAAACTACCAATGTGGCAGTATGTCCTTATTATCACAGTTGTGTGGTTTCTGTGGCATTTGGATTTGAATCAACGCAACGTATTGCCATTTTTCTTGCTTCTACTTTTCGCCTCCTGGGGAATTGGAAAGATTGCGACTGATACCCATTCGCTGCTCTTTTGCTCTACATTTCATGGCATCGTGAACTTCTCAAAACACGGAATGCTCTCCGACACACCATTTCTTATAGCTTTCATCTGCATTATCACATTTTGGATATTTATATGGTACTTCGTAAAATGAAACAAGCAAAACTTCTCTTCCTCCTGATTGCCGCCCTCGCATTTGCCTCTTGCGACAGCGACAAACCAAGATATGCCGACCCGGAGGCGCACGAAAAGACAGTGAAGCTGAACGAGCAGTACGAGCCACTCATGGTCGGTACATGGCACTACGAGAACATTTGACCTTAGGACTGGCCTTGTCCCAGATTTCCGAACAGAGCAGGATCCTGTCACCTCCATCGAAGCTAAGGAAGACTTCATCCACATCAGAAAAAGAAACTGTTCGGAGTTTCCGAACAGTTTACATTTTACTTTCGAACTTGTGCATTTATTGCACAGGTTGCTTTTTTCCTTTCAATGTTGCTAATGTACTTTCCTTCCCACTCTCATCAATAGTGGAAAGGATAGTGGGAACATAAGGAATCCTATCGTCCTTAGTAAAGCAGCCCCCAAAGCGGTATCTTCTTTCCGTCACCTATATCGACGCCATCGCTAATAACGTAACTGTCTTCAATTCCTTTTATCTGTTTAAAACCTTTATTCTTTCCTTTTTACTTTGAAAAAACAAATAATTCACTCGTTTTTTACTTTCGAAAGTTAAAAACAAAAGAAGGACAGATGATATAATAGTGATAAAAACACCAGCGAGACAAACAAATAAAATTTGCTTATCTCGCTGATTTTTAACTTATTAACTCTAAATCAGAGCCTTAATACTCATCTTCATTCCATAAAAAATCATCCTTTGTTGGATAATCTGGCCAAATATCTTCAATACTCTCATATACTTCGCCATCATCCTCAATCTCCTGCAGATTCTCCAATACTTCCAAAGGTGCACCAGAACGAGTCGCATAATCAATCAACTCATCCTTTGTTGCAGGCCATGGTGCATCTTCAAGCTTAGAAGCTAATTCTAGTGTCCAATACATAGTCTTTAAATTTACACGATTTTTATTTGCGTGCAAAAATAATAAAAATTATTTTATCCACAACAATTTATATTGAAAAAAATAGGGACTACTCCATCAATAAATCTTAAAACAATAACAATATCAGGAAAATATCCACAAAAATTAAAAATTAATAATATATGACTGCTTATAAAGTGATAAATCAAAACAAATTATGCCACAATAATACAAATCAAAAGTAATACCACAACAATCATCACTAGAAAGAGTAACCCAACGAGGATCTAATCTCTTGTTCCGATAAATGTCTTCAACTATTAGAATTGTCTTATCAGTTACTATACTATGCAATTTCTCTATACCAAGTTCATATATCTTATTTAAAGACAATATGACCAAATCATATTTCAAAGATGCAAAATGAGCATCTCCGATAGATAAAATATCACAATTTTGACAAGCAGTATGCAGATAACTACTTAGGAGTTTTTCAGATTCATGACCGACTAAAACTTTTGCTGGTTGAACGAAGTTTGCTATTCTAAAATACAATTCGAGTAACTTACGTTCTATAACCGGAACATTAGGAAAACAATTCTTTAAATCAGCATAAGCATAATAAGGATAATGCTCATTTATGACATAACGTACGAAAGCATAAGTCCAAGGAGATTGTATACCAAACCCTCTGGAATATGAGCACCTACGGAGCCAAAGAAGAATACGCTTAATAGTACAAATCATGACATAATAAAATCAACGATGCAAATATACGAAAAAAGCCCCGAATACTTTCGTAATCGAGGCTTGATTTAAAAGGAGGCGGTTACCTACTCTCCCGCATTGCATTGCAGTACCATCGGCGTAAGTGGGCTTAACTTCTCTGTTCGGAATGGGAAGAGGTGGGACCCCACCACAATAACCACCTGATATGGCTTATGACATCCTTGCACACAAGCAGCTTATAAAATAACCTGTATCTACTTTCTACTCAACAACAAAAAGCATAAACTCTTTAGAAAGTTTCGGGCAATTAGTAGTGCTCGGCTTTGACGTCACCGTCTTTACACCTACACCCTATCAACGTCATCGTCTTT
>NZ_KE384543.1:0-12275 GCF_000426565.1 Segatella albensis DSM 11370 = JCM 12258
GATGTACGGTGTGTTACTCCCCGGAGGGGATTCCTCTGTGATAACCGGGGGTTGCGTTAGCAGACCCTCGGATATGGTGATGGTACCCTCTATAGCCCTCTCCCCAGAGGGGGAGACCGAGGAGACATTATAGAAACTATTGGTGACAAAAACATAAAAAAAAGAGGAGAAAAACCCTTGACGGTGGAAAAGTTTACATTATTTTTGTCGAACAATATAACAAACCGATAAAAACGGGTAACAGATAACGACTTATTACTTATTTCTATAATTGTTGACATTATGATATTCAAGTATATAACATCTCATAGCTTTATTTAGCTATATCTTCTGTTTTTTACCTGCGTTAAAATAGGTTAAAGAGATAACACTTCTTTGAGTATTTATTTATATTTGTACATAGCATAAACAAAAAACTACTCATCTTCAGAAAAACGAAGAGCAGTACGAGAAAAAGAAATCTAGAGATTGATAATTGAGTTACTAACTTCGCAATAAACATTAAAAATATGGAGCCACATTTCTCTTTAGTAGAAATCATACCAGGACGTGACTTTCGCATCGACGACACCTTTAGCAGTCAGTTGGTATACGTCGTGAAGGGTGAGTTGCAGGCGCACATGGGCAAAAACCTTCGTCATCTTACTGCCCATCAGTTGATGCTGCTCCCGATGGAGAGCCGTGCAGAGTTCCATAGTGTTGCTCCTATTTCAGAGATCGTGGTGATGACGCAAAACGAGATGCCGGAGGTATGTTTCGATGTCACTATCGACGGAGCAGATCGCCCATCGTGCAAGACCGAATATCGAAATGTCATCAACGCACCGAGTGTAGCGAAGTTGTTCTTTCAGCATATCGCCGATCTGCTCCAGCATGGTGTACACAGCGATATGCTCGGCCTCACCTTCCGGCGTGAAGTCTTCATGCTTCTGCAAGCCTCTATGGATGCCGAAGAGTTCTCCGACTTCTTGAGTCCGATGTTCCATGCGCGTGGAGGTTTCAAAGCCAAGGTGATGCGCCTTGTTGACAACACGATGACCGTAAGCGATCTAGCCCATGCCATCGGTATGAACCGCAGCTACTTCCAGCGTACGTTCAAGGTAGAGTTCGGAGAGAACCCGAGCGACTGGCTCATCAAGCGCAGAGCTCGCGACGTCATCGAATATTTCCGTACCCATCACGAACCGCTCAAGGTAGCGTATGTCGACCTCAAGTTCTCCACGATGAGCAACCTGTCGGCATTCTGTAAGCGCTATATCGGTATGACGGCACGAGAGATCAGGAGAGCAAAATCCATCGATTGCTTGAATTTGTGATACCATAGAGATAAAAAATAGTCACAAGATAAGAAAAATGAGGTAATATACACGATATATAATTTATGTGAAAGAATATATATTTGCAATGTAAAACTTATTCTACTGGTTTTTGATAACCAGGTACTACTAGAAGCCTATAAAACCTTTTGGCAATTGGCGCATTAAACGAGATAACTAACAATATTTTTTGTTTTATTTATATTATATAATATGAAGAAGTTAACTAAATTTTTATTTTATTCAGCGATTATCGCTTCGGCAGTTTTTATAGTGAGCTGTTCGGACGATGTTGTGGACTCTAATACCACCAAAGATTCGGGCATCCCATTCAGAGTTAATGCCACTGTGAATAATTCCGGCACTCGTGCTAGTGATATCACCGCTCTAGATACTTTCCAGATTTGGGGATTTACGGGTGATCAAACTAATGAGCTTGTTGGCGTGAATTGTATAAAAAATGGGAGTGGATATAACCCTGCTACATCTGTAAATTGGCCAGTCGCAGGTACAACTTATACTTTTAATGCTGTAAGTAACGATTCTGGTAAGATATCTTCTAATATTTTAACACCTACAATTGTAAATGATACGCTTAGTTTTAGTTATGTTGTTCCTCAAAATGTAGCCTCTCAAGAGGATTTGCTCGTTGCTATAGCAAAAGGTAGTTCCTCTACGGGTTTAAATTTGGCGTTTGATCATGCGTTGACTGCTGCTACGTTGACAATAAAACTGAATACAGGTTATAGTCATACGTATGGTCCTGAAGCTGAAGTGGATTATATGTTTTTTGTTAAAATTCAGAAGATAATTATTCATAACATCAAGAAATCTGGAAAATATGTTTTGGGTAAAGGTTGGGATTTAAAAGATGCGATAGAAGGAGATATTGTTATTGATATGACAGATAATCCATTCTTTCAGACACTAAAGAATCCTAGCGGAGAGGAAAATATACAGACATGGACAATTAAATTGGATAATAAAAATACGAATTTATACTTTATTCCTCAAACGATTAACAGTTGGGGTATAGCTCCAAACTTAATGGGAGCTGATAAGGAGATGTATAAGAATCCTCCTTCGACGGGGGAAAGTTATATAGAACTTGTTGCAATGTGTGGTGCATATCCATATTCTTCGATACCAGGAAATTTCGATTACGCTATAGGGGAAGGACTTGAGTATTATGAAGATGCTGCTCCTGGTGTTAGTGAACAATTATCTAAGGATGCTGATGGTAATTATTATGATGATGGAGATACAAAGAGTCATATGGTAGTTACTAAAGAAGGCATTGTTCTCGATTATGGTTCAAATATTCTAAAGATTTTGGATGGTCAACCTACTGTAGAAACAAGAGGTGAAGAGGATAATACATTTGCGTGTCTTTTGAGAGAAGATAATTATGGTGTATTATATAAGAAGTTTAATACGACGTTAACGGTTAATGGAAGCAGAAACTTCATTATAGAACTAGGAACTGCAACACGTGCTTTAGATGGCGCTGCTGCTTATGGAGTTTCTGCTACTCCATCAGTACATTAATTTGGTAACATTTGGTATATGAATAAGTTAAAAATCTATAGTTGTTTGGCTTTACTGATGTTGTTGTTCAGTTGTAATGACAATGTATCTTTTACTGAAGATGATGGTGAGTATCCTGTTATCATAAAGGCATATATAGATCCTCAATTCACTTCGGCAACGAGAGGTGTGAAGTTGACTGCAGGAACGCTGAGTTCCTTTGGATTGTTTTCATTCTATAATGGAACGGCTCGTACACTTAATGCGACTTTTACTATTAAGAATGGTAACTGGAAAGGAGACAAAGCGGTGACTTGGGCTGCAGGTGCTATGGATTTTTATGCGGTCAGCCCATCATATAAAATCGCTAGTCCTCCTGCTACGATTTCAATGAAACAGAATCCTAAAAAATTCTCGTATACGGTACCTACGAATTTTGATGACCAAATAGATATCATGATTGCGAGTAGTTTCGGATTAACGCGTGCAGATACTAATGGTGAAATATCATTGGGATTCCAACCTGGTATGCATTATATTAGTTTTAGTGGAAGAAATACTATCGGAACAGACTATAAGGTTTATGTTGATACGATAATTCTTCATAACATCGTGAGTAACGGAACCTTCGCCTATAAGAGTGGTTATAATAATAAGGGAGATTGGACTCCTGCATCCGGTAATGACGCAAAGTATGTTAATGACACAATCGTCTTGAAAAGTCCGATTGAATTGACAAGTACAACAAAAGTTCTTACAGGAAATGAATATTTGATAGTTATTCCTCAAAAGACAACGATGTGGAAAACTTCTGCAGCTAATCCGAGTCCGATAACAGTTGCTGACGCAAATCATAACTATTATATAGAGACGAAAGCTCAGATTATTAAGGACGAGGGTGGAACCCAGACCTATCTTTTAGGTTATCCTGATGCTGAAGTTGATGCTACTCATCCTAAATATGAGTCTGTGTATTTTTCAGCAGTAGCAAAGACTTTTAAAATAGGTGCAGGTTCAACACTTCCAATTATCTTCAATGGTGGCTATAATAAGGATGGCGAGCCATATTTGGAGAATATAGATCGTGGAGAAGCTGTTAGTGTTGAGGTTTCAGAATGGATGGATTTCGTGATTATACCAGAAGACTGGGTACCAGTATATGAAGAATTAGAATTTTAAGAATTGATAAAATAAACAATTATGAAAAAGAAACTTTATATCAAACCTATGATTGAGAATATCAAGATGCTTGAGGAATCGAGTATTCTTGCTGCCTCAGGTGATCAGCCGGCTACGGGATTTGATGCATCTGTAAATGGTCGTGGTTCGACTGTTGATGATGATATGGATCTTTAATGCAAATATTAGAGTTCAATAAAAATGTTGAAGTGTAAACATATATATAATAGGTGTCTCCTGCTAACTTTAGCGTTAGCAGGAACCATCCTCGGCTTCTCTTCATGTTCGGATGAAGGAGAGTACGATGATGTACGTACAGCTCGGCGATATGGTTTTGCTGTTCTGGGCAACAAGATTGGTGGAGAGTCTCTCGCCAAGGCTGCTACCCGTGGAACTGCTGAAAGTGGTGAATTGCTGGGGAGTGTAGGTATGTCGTGCTATACGGGAGCCTGGAATGAAAGTAGCTCTAAGCCTAATTTCTTCTATAACGAAGAAATTACATATCAGGGTATGGATGCTAATAATATAGGTATTTGGTTGACGACATATAGCTATTTTAAGCCGGCAACAGGTACGAAGCGACGCTTCTTTGCCTACTATCCATATTATTCAGACGAATTCGACGAATTGCATAATATGTCGATATCCGAAGAGACTGTCGTAGGATACCCATCGATTGATTATGAGGTGCCGGAGAATGTGGCAGACCATCAAGACCTGATGGTAGGATGTACGGAAGAAGATGAGTTTAAAGATCACATGGACACGGTGAGCATCACTCTGCATCATTTGCTCACGGGTGTGAAATTTGCGGTAGGTACAACGATGCAGACAGGTAAGATTACAAAGATTGTTATCAAGAATGTTTTCTATAAGGGTAGATATGAATACCCTGCAGCAGATTGGCTGACTAAGAATGAGGATAATGTACGCACATTTACATTGGAGTTGAACAAGAATGTAAATGCGGCGGATGCCAAGGGTACAGCGATAACGGCAGCTGATCAGACGTTCCTGATGATGCCACAGACCGTACCAAACACATCCGTGATAGAAGTGACATTCAACGATGGTCAAGACCACGTGCTCACTTCGGCTATAGGAGGAAAAATCTGGGAGCGAGGTAAGCTCATTACATATTATGTTTCGATAACTTCGCTTATGCGAATGACTATCACCAGTAACATTGTGGACTGGGATAGTACCAATTCATTCACCGGTGAGGTCTCGGATGCCGCTAATGTAAGAAACGAGGGACATATCAACGATTGGACCCCGGACGCATCTTATAATAATAACAATTAAAGTTACGAGAATTATGATACAGATGAGAAAATACTTATTACTTTTCGGATTGGGTCCTGTATTCCTCTTAGGATGTTCTTCGAACGACCTTCCGTCTACCGGCATTGAACCGGATCCGGGAACAGGGACTTCTGAAGTTCCTATCCAGATAGAGCCACATGTGGCATCTACCCGAGCAGGATTGTCGGTGCAGAATACCGAGTTTGATAAAGGTGCACAGGTGAACGTGTTCCTCTCAGAGGCTACCACGGGAACACCTTCTACGCGCTATACCCAGCCGATGACCTACGTCACCACTAACTATGCGGGAGCAATGTCGCCTAGTAACTCCATATTCCCTTATTACCCAGCTAATGGTAATGACGTGAATCTGTGGGCATGTTATCCTTCTACGGTGAATCAGAACACCACGACCTTCACCGTCATGGGAAACCAAACGGATAACTCAAACTATAAGAAGAGCGACTTGATGTATTGCAAGGAGGAGAATATCGCTCGCCAAAAGACGGTCGTACCTATCACCTTCTATCATAAGATGGCCAAGGTGCAGATCTATCTATCGGTTCCTGCAGGTAAGGATGCCAGCGTGCTGAACAATTCAACCGTGACGATAACCAACGTGATGCGCACCATCGCCATCAATCCGAGTGCACAGACCATCGGCACTACCGCTGCCGACCTCTCCAACAAAGGCAATATCGTGGTGACCTATAATGGTGCACTGAATAGTGCTGCCATCATCGTGCCACAGACCGTAGACCCGGATTATTTCCTCGAGATACGATTGGGCAATGGAGACGTACTCAACTATATGTTGCCACAGAGCATCGAGTTTAAGTCGGGTACGGTGAATACCTTCCAGATCTCCGTGAACGAACAGGTCATCAAGGCCACTTATACCGTGCGTCCATGGAATGATGCTCCTGATATTAACGCAGAGGTTTCGCTTGATGCATAATGTAGAACCTGATAACATTTTGAAGATATGAAGATTTCCGGATATATATTATATAGTCTTGCCTTTGGCTTGCTTACGCTTGCCTCTTGTTCGGGCGACGACATACAGACCGAGAATACCGGTAAGGATATCAAGTTGAGTGCAGGGTGGGGCGATAAGCAGACACGTGCTAAAATCGACGAAGCCAATCGCGATATCATGAATACGGGAGAAAATGTGTATGCCTGGGCTGATATGATCAACTCTACCGATAATCAGTTGTCGAGTTATTTCAAGGCATGGCATCTGCATGCACGTAGCGATGGTCAGCTTGTGGCCGTTACTGCTGCCAAACAGTTCCCTGCTGCCAACAAGTTGAACTTCTATGCGGTGAACGGTGACTTTGATGCCGGTCAGATCACCGAGGGTACGACAGAGATGCCAGCTAGTCTTACCTATAGAGTTGAGGCTAATCAGACCACGGCAAACAATTACTATGTAAGTGACTTGCTCTATGGTATGCGTAAGCAGGTGGAACCTACCGAGAATGATGTAGAGTTGCCTTTCTACCATATGCTCTCACAGGTGAGAGTCCTCGTGAAGGCGGGTGCCGAGGTTACTGCATCTCAGTTGGCTAATTGTACTGTGCTGATCTTGAATGCCAAGTGTAGAGGAACTTTCAGTCCAGACACTACGGATGTGGCTGCTGAGAATATCGCTACTACGGCAACACGTGCAGCGATGATCTCCACCGATAACTCTACACAGAACGTCACGATGAAGACGGGTAGTGAGAGTGCCTTCCAGGCCGATGACGATATGGTATCGGCTATCATCCCACCACAAACTTATGCTGCCGGTGCTGGTATGATCAAGGTCATCTTGTCTAATAATGATGAGTTTGTCTTTAAGCCTACTGCCGACTTGGTATTGGAGAGTGGAGGAGCCTATAAGATTGTGATCACCATCAACGACGGTAAGGCTCAGGGCATCGTCACCACATTGGCTGGTTGGGCTAACTCTACCGATGATAATAGTATTAACTTCGAACGTACACTCTAAACATTGGATTATGAAAACGAATATCAACATAAAGATATGTGCTGCAGTCCTCTTGATGATGGGACTGCTGCCGATGCTCTCTTCTTGCGATAACGAGGCTGTGGAGAATTCGGGCAATCAGCGCAAAATCGTGTTCAGTAGTGTTTTGGGCGAAGTCTCTACCCGTGGAACGATTGCTACAGACTTGGGCGGAAGCATCGCGCTGATGGCTTATCGATATAGTGGTGAATGGACGGGAAATACGGAAAGTCCTAACTTTATGTATAAGGAGGCTGCTACGAGTCTCGATAATACCAACTGGACTACTGCTACCCAATATTACTGGCCGAATACCAGTGAGCGTATGCGCTTCTTCGGATATGCTCCTGTCGATGCCTATGACGGTACCAACGGTACGCTGAGTGCGCAGTCGGCTCTGGGTCCTGTGACCTTCAGTGGCTTCACCGTACCTACCAACATCGCCGACCAGCAAGATTTGCTCTTCGGAGAGAGTCCTGAGTATGTGTGCAGTACTGCCAATACGGTGAGCATCGCTTTCCACCATATTCTTACTGCTATCCAGTTTAGTACTACCAATACGGATGGCACTATCGAGAGCATCAAGTTTGTGGGTGTGCCTTACTCGGGCACTTATACCGCAAATACTGCTACCGGTGGCAGTTGGACATTGAACGATCTGCCGGCATCACCTAATGAATATACAGGAACCCTTACCGGAACATTCTTCATGATTCCGCAGACGTTGCCTGCTACTGCTCAGGTGGTGATTACCTACAGAGACAGCGACAACTATTCGCAGACACTTACTTATTCTCTGAGTGGCAAAACATGGGAGATGGGCAAGAAGTATGTCTATACCATCAACATTGCCGACAACGAGGCTACGCTTACGCCAACTGTCGTAGCCTGGACAACGACAGATAATACGCTCGATTATTAATGTAGAACCTAAGTATTGATACGCTATATGAAAATGAGAAATTTTATTCCGGCAATGCTCGCTGTAGCTCTCATGGCGCTCACGGCTTGCAATAACGATATAGAGGGTACTGGCTCTACCAAGCAGCTTATCAACTTCTCGGTGAGTACTGTGCAGATGGATGAGACCACGCGTGCCTCTTACATCACTTCCTTTGCCGACGATACTGAGTTCGGAGCGATAAGTTTCTGGACGGATGACGCCGACAATGTGTACAGTCTGATCAATAAAGAGACGGTTGCCAAGGATGCTTCTACGAGCGTTTGGCGCACACAACGCCAGCACTACTGGCCGGCTTATAAGAAGTCGATGAGCATCTATGCTTATTATCCTACTACGCTGGGCACCAGTATCGTGAACAACGAATTCTCTTATACGGTCCCTACGTCGCTCGACAGTCAGGAGGATATCATGGCTTCTACCGTGACCTATGGTCAAGGACAGTTCGCCACAACGATTCCTTTGCAGTTCACCCATTTGCTATCTGGTGTCTATTTCACCGTAGGCACGGGCAACAAGGCGGGTACGATCAAGAGTATCACCATCAAGAATGCGAAGAATACCAATACTTATTCCTTTGCCAGTGCTGATTGGGGCGCTTCTCCTACGGGTAATGTAGATTACACCAAGGCAGTGAACTATGTAAGTGACGGTAATGATGCCAATACGGCAATCATCGCCTCTACCAACCCGATCATGCTGATGCCTCAGGAACTCGGTGATGACTTTTCTATCGACATCGTCTTCACAGATACTGAGGGCGACCATAACTTGTCGGTGAAACCGCAAATCAACGTGGTAAATAGTAAGAGTCATCTGGTGAAGGGACAACTCGTAAACTTCAAGATAGCCGTTACAACGCTCTATACCATACAGCTTACGGCATCGGTTACCGACTGGGGTGATGGAGGTGTTACCTCCGGTTCGCTGGGAGAGATCTAAGTATGCGGACTGAGTGTGATGATATAAGGTATTAACGACGAAAATATGATAATTAAGATATGAAGAAGTCATTATTTTATGCAGTCCTGCTTGTAGCTCCATTATTCGCCGCATGTAGCAGCGATGACGGAAATATACAGGGTAATGCGGATAGGGCAGAGATTAGGCTCGGCGCTCAGATAGCGCAGGCGATCACTCGGTCTGCTGAAGATGCTACCCAGGGCACCTATATCGCTGCCAACGAACTGGTGTATGTGTATGCTGATAAGGTTTCTGACGGATCGGCTTATTTCAATGCGTGGGAACTGACAGCGGACAATCAGAGAAATCTGAATCCGGCGGCGAACGACGTGAGATACTATCCCGGTGGAACCGAGGGCATCGACCTATATGCTATTCATGGTAATAATTTGGGTATCAGTTCCGGACAGGCGTTTCCTTCTTCGGTGACCCATAATATATTGTCTGATCAGAAGATTACGAGTACGAGTATCACTGGCTATACCCAGAGTGATTTGCTCTATGGCATCGTTCGCGACCAGCATTTCACCACGAGCAAGGTGAACATGAATTTCTATCACATGCTCTCTAAGGTGGAGATCGTGATGAAACCGGGTCCTGGCGTTACCGCTGCCGATCTCGAAGGAGCTGAGGTGCAGTTGATGAACGTGAAGCCAACGGTGACATTCTCGCCGGCAAAACTTACATTGGAGCAGTTGGGCGTGCAGGCCAATCGTGCTGCTATGATCTCGGTTGGTGGTAGTCCTATCAACGTGACCTTTACACCTAAATATGTGGATAAGGCCGTGTCTGACTTCGGAGATGACCCTACCTATGCTGAGGTTATCTTGCCTCCACAAGCCTTCGATAACGTAGACTTCTTGCAGCTCACGTTCAAGACTGGCGGTTTGGCTGGTAAATCGCTGAGGTATAAACTCTCTACGACCTTTGCGAGCGGCTACTGTTATCGCTTCCAGATTCTCATCACCCCTGCCGTGTTCTCGTTGAGTCCTATCTCGGTGACACCATGGACGGCTGAGGAGAGCAATCGCGTTATCGACTTGGAAAAGGCGACGAATTGAGATCAGAATAATTAACTACTAACTTTAAATAAATCATTCGCATGAAAAAGTTGAATCAAAAATATATCGGTTTGGGTTTGATGACTATGGCAACAGTCCTTGGTCTAGGTTCTTGTGCAGATAGTGTCAATAGTGTAGTGCCTAACATTCCGCTCACCAATAAGAATATCGGTTACGATGTTAGCGTTAATAGTGATATCAACTATGTTCCTACTGAGGCTGAGGCTAAGACGCGTGCTGCCAGTATGGCCAACGATGGCTTCCAGACTCCGCATGTGCTCCAGGGATATGGCAAGACACTGTATCTGCATCCATTGGTGCAGACCATGCAGACCGACCCTAATGCTAAAAATGTGGCTACACGTGGTACTCAGATCAATGATGTCAACGATATGAGTGACTTCGGTGTGCTCGGTAAATACTATTCTGACGGAGAGTTGAGTACCACCTCTACCAACTACTTCTACAACATCCGTACCACTAAAGTGGGTGCGATGACGGAGAGTAGGGCATGGCCTATTAGTACCTATAACCTTGCCGTGTATGCTTATCATCCGTATAATGCCGGTGAAGTGAGCTTGAGCGCAGCTGATGCTGTGGGCGCTCCTGTGGTAACATATACCGTGAATAGTGCCAACCCTAACACGATGAGCGACTTTATGACGGCATCGGCTACGGGTAAGAAGGTGACCGATGGTAATTCTATTCCGCTCACGTTCAATCATAATCTGGCTGCTATCAACTTTGTTGTGGGCGCTGATATGACTCCTGGTACTATCAAGAGTGTTACCTTTAAGGGTATTTATAATACGGGTGACTTCACGATCGGTGGCAACTGGAGTTTCGCGGGTAAGGAGACCTCAGACATTACTTTCTCCGGTCTCGACGTGGCTATCGATGGCGATGAGAACGATCCTATCATCACCAGTGCACGTACATTCTTCATGATTCCGCAAAGTTTCGATGCTCAGGCACAGGCGATAGAAATCGTCTTCAATGATGGTGAATCCGACCATACTCTTACCACGACGCTCGCTGGTACTAACTGGCAGGCTGGTAAGACCATCACCTATAAGATTTCCGCTTCTGCTATTACCACCCTCAATTTGGGTTCTATCTCATTTGCTTCTGCTTACGACTATAATGTATTGCCTAAGTCAACATGGGCTAATGGCGATATGGTGGGCCTCTATGTCAAGGACCAGAAGGGTGTGCTCCGCAACGAGAACGTGAAGCTTACCTATAACAGTACATCGGGTAAGTGGGATGTCGACCAGTCTACCGTTGGTGCTAATTCTCTGTTGTATTCTCCACAATACGACTACTATGTATATTACCCATATTCAGCCTCCGGTCTCGCCAATGAGGGTAATACGAATGCCAAGACTCGTGCCTCTATGGTAGCGGGTAGTGCTAACACCTTCTTTGCTGCGGGTATTGCCGCATTCAACCCAAGTACTAATCAAAGTTCGAATATTAGCAGTAGTGACCTCCAAACTGCGAAGGGTCTCATCTCTACCGTCGACGCCTCCAGTATCAACTTCACCATGGCGCATGAGATGGCACTCTATAAGGTAACTTTGGGTAGCAAGACTATTCCTGTGACTCATATTTATGATGTAAATGCAAATTCTTGGTCTAATTCTACAGATACGAAGAGTGTCAAGGCTCTGAACAATTTCGCTGGTGGTACCATCACGGGACTTTATCGTCCGAACAATACCGGTGATGATTATTATGCCCTCGTAAACCCTACGAAAGCTTACACCTTTAGGAGTGCTTCCGGTCAGCCAAATGGTTGGTATAATAACGCGCTTTCAGTTGCTGCAAGCTCCCTTACAAGGGGTGGAGTAGGCAGTGGTACAGCCCAAAGTGATAGTGCTTATATCTATACAGCATACGCGTACAGTTACACGGGAAGTGTGCAAGCTTTTACTGCGCCTCTA
>NZ_KE384543.1:12290-20202 GCF_000426565.1 Segatella albensis DSM 11370 = JCM 12258
CACCACCTCCACCACCTGCATAATCCGCAGCTCCTCCGCCATACCAACCACCGCCACCTTGGCCACCACCATCACCTCCAGAAGTGTATCCTCCTCTTCCAAAGGAACCATTAAAGATTTCCTTAGTATTTGCATATATTGTAGCAGAATTACCACCTGAAGTTTGCGTACCACCTTTTCCGCCATATAATGGCGAGCCATCACACCCTGTACTTCCACCATCACCTCCAACTGTTCCTCCACCATAACCGCCAACAACCCATTCTGTACCTCCTCCACCACCAGCAACAATTAGAACTTCCGTTTCTTTTACAGATTCATAATGATATAATTGCCCGTCAGATATTAAACTTCTTTGAATTGATGTAGCACCGCCTGCAGAAGGTGATATATTCGTACCCGAGTTAACAACACCAGCCCCATTCCAAGTTTCACCTATTCCACCTCCAATAGCAACATAAACGCTTTGGCCTTTCGACATTGAATAAATGCCTTTCGCATAACCACCTTTTCCACCAAGATAAATATTAGGTTTCCAGCTATCTCCTTCTGCTCCCCAAACTTCCAACTTATAATCTCCATTAACTGGCGCCGTAAAAGTTTGCACACTTCCCGTGTGTTTGTACTACCAACGTGTTTAAAAAGAAAAGATTCAACAATAGGAGTGGAATGATAAACAAGGAGTGCATCAAAAGTCTATATGATGATTGATACAATATTTATATGTCACACGTTCTTCTGTTGTTAATTATTTTCCACTTTGTAATATTCCCAGTACAAACACACGGGAAGTGTGCAGACATTTACAGCGCCTTTGAATACCAATTATAAGATAGAATGCTGGGGAGCAAGTGGAGGTAATGCTACAGCTAATGGAAAAACATATATAAATAAAAAAGGGTTTGGCGCATATACAACTGGTATAATCTATTTTTCAAAAGACTTACTCCTCTATGTTTATATTGGAAGTAAAGGTCAAGATGGCGTCGTTGGTGTACATAGTGCTGGTGGCTATAATGGCGGTGGTTCAGGTGCTTGGGATGAAATTGATGATGATACAGGTGGCGGAGGTGGTGGCGCAACAGATGTTAGACTCACAGGTGGAACATGGAGTGATTTTAGTTCCTTGATATCAAGAATCATGGTTGCTGCTGGAGGTGGAGGTCCAGTTTATTTTTATGATTCTGGTTATGGTGGCGGACTTAATGGCGGTAATATATATAAAAATGATGAAATATTTTGTTCTGGGGCAACTCAGACATCCACAATTTTTGGGAAAGGAGAAAATGCAGCAGGAAAAGCACGTGATAGAGATGGATATCTGGCAGGAGCAGGTGGCGGTGGTGGCGGATATTATGGTGGAAATGTAAGTTGGAATGGATATTCTTTGGGAAATCTTGTTAATCATAATTATGCAGGTGGGACTGGTGGTTCTTCCTTTATCTCTGGCTATGCTGGCTGTGATGCTATTGCAGAATCTTCTACAGAAGATAATATTATCCATACAGGACAACCTAATCATTATAGCGGGAAAGTATTTACTAATCCTATTATGATAGCAGGAAACGCAAGTATGCCAAAGCCTAAAGGTGGAACAGAAACAGGACATAGTGGAGATGGATATGCAATAATCAGTTGGATATCACCAAGCCTATAATAAATAGTGTGTCAATGTCTACTTGATTATTGACACACTCTTATTATATTCTCTCCTGCTGTTAAATATTTTCTTTATGGTAGCTACTGTAGTACAAACACACGGGAAGTGTGCAAACTTTTACAGCGCCAATAAGCACCAGTTATAAGATTCAATGCTGGGGAGCAAGCGGAGGAAATGTAGGCCCGAATGAATTAGGAGGAGGAGGAGGGTATTCGATTGGAAATAAAAGTCTAAATGAATCAAATAACTTATATGTTTGTGTTGGATCACAAGGTAATTCAAATTCTTCAGAAGGAATCGGGGGTAGTGGAGGATATAACGGTGGTGGCAAAGGTGGAAATGCTGTACAATCCATATATTCTGGTGGTGCAGGTGGTGGCGGCGCAACACATATAGCCATTTTGATTAACCGTGGAGAATTAAAGAACTATGAAGATAGTTATCTGTCAGAACTGCTCTTAGTTGCAGGAGGCGGTGGAGGCGGAACGGCGCATTGTCCTAAAGCAGGTGTAGGTGGAGGTGTAAATGGTGGAAATGGCATTAATAGTGTTAGCACATATACCATAACTGGTGCTACTCAAACCTCAGGATATGCATTCGGGCAAGGACAAGATGGTGTTACAAAAATACAAGCACATGATAAAGATGCCGAAGGAAATGGTGGTGGAGGTGGTGGATTCTACGGCGGACCAGCAAGTCAACGCACGGATAAATGGTCAGATTGTCCAGGAACGGGTGGATCTGGATATGTGGGCTCTGTTTCAAATGGGATTACTATAGCTGGAGACCAAACTTTCGCAAGTCCGAGCGGTGGAACAGAAACAGGACACTCAGGAGATGGTTATGCTATTATCAGTTGGATATCGCCAAGTCTATAACAACATATTAAAAGGGGTGTATCAAGAAACTATATGATGATTGGTACACTCTTTGTATGTTGAATACCCATTCGTTGTATAATATTTTCAATTTGTCAGTATTAATAGTACAAAAACACGGGAAGTGTGCAGACTTTTACTGCACCCATAAGTGGAAATTATAAGTTGGAAGTTTGGGGAGCAAGCGGTATGTTTGCTTCAGAAACAGGAGGTTATGGTGGCTATAGCGTAGGAAATATAATGTTGGAAGAAAAGGATGCCCTTTATATATGTACAGGCGAAAAGGGAAGTGCTTATGGTGGTGCACCATTGGGTATATATGCATATAATGGAGGTGGTTGTGGACAACAGGTTGGCGGAGGGTGTACTCATATTGCAACAACGAATAGAGGAGAATTGTATAACTATGAGAATTATCAATCTGAAGTTTTATTAGTTGCAGGTGGTGGTGGAGGCTCTGATTATTACGTAGGTACGGGCGGCCATGGTGGAGGAACTATAGGCGGAGACTCTCATGCTGAAGGAAATATGACAATTGGAGGGCTAGGTGGAACACAAACTACAGGCGGAATTGGTGGAAATCCTGGTACTTTTGGACGTGGTGGAGACTCAGTCATAAGCGGAGAAGATAGCGGCGGTTCCGGAGGTGGCGGATGGTATGGTGGCGGAGGTAGTACCAAAAGTTCCAATAGTGGTGGCGGAGGTTCTGGCCATATTAATACGACATTAATTACAAATGGAGAAACTATAGGCGGAGATCAAATATTCCCAAGTCCAAGTGGTGGTACAGAAACAGGACATGAAGGTGATGGATACGCAATCATAATTTGGCGACAACTACCACAATAACATAATAGGCTATATCAACAATTTTGTTGATATAGCCTATTTCTATATATTTTGATCCCGAAAGATGATAGCTAATAACGTTATAGACTAGGTGATATCCAAGAAATTATACAATAGCCATTGCCTACATATCCGTTCTGTCTAATAGATTGATCTGCAATAGTTGGAATACCAACTTGTGCCCCTTTCGTAGATGTCCATTGATAGCCTGCACCATCTATCATCACAGTATTGGTAAATGTTAGAGTCTTATCAGTACATCCAGGATGTCCTGATATGTAAGATGAGCCACCGCCACCAAAAAACGATGTAGAATGTGCACCGGACGATCCACTTCCTCCATAGAGGCCTCCGCCACCTCCTCCGCCACCACCAAGCTCATCTACAATGTTGTGCCCACCAACACCACCTTTCCCCAATGTACCAGCAGTTCCATTTTGAGCGGATTGAAATTGAGTAGGGACTGCACCCCCTGCAGTTTGTGTCGCACCTTTCCCTTGATGTTGCTGGTATTTGGGGTAAACGCCATCATACCCTTCTAAACCACCTGCGCAACTACATAATAAACTAGCATTTCCACATCCTCCCCCACCAGCAGCAATCATGATACGGCTATTTAAAGACGTTATATCATCCCAATCCCCATTAGTGGTCTTATAAGTTCTTATATCTGTAGCTCCTCCACCACTAAGTCCACATTGTGTATCGTTTTTATTTGCATATCCACCACCATTAAACATATAAGAGGATGAGTATTGATTTCTTCCGTTTCCTTTCTGACCTATATAGACATAAAGATTTCCATCTTTGGTTAGTGATATCTCTCCTGAGACATAGCCTCCGCAACCACCTTGTCCAACAATTGAATTTCCTCCACTTGCTCCCCAGCATTGTATCCTATAATTGGTATTCAAAGGCGCCGTAAAAGTTTGCACACTTCCCGTGTGTTTGTACTACAGTAGCTACCATAAAGAAAATATTTAACAGCAGGAGAGAATATAATAAGAGTGTGTCAATAATCAAGTAGACATTGACACACTATTTATTATAGGCTTGGTGATATCCAACTGATTATTGCATATCCATCTCCACTATGTCCTGTTTCTGTTCCACCGTTAGGTTTCGGCATAGTTGCATTTCCTGCAATCATTACAGGATTAGTGAATACTTTTCCGCTATAATGGTTTGGTTGTCCTGTATGGATTATATTATCTCCTGTCGACTCAGAGGAAATGGCATCACATCCTGTATAACCGGAGATGAAAGATGATCCTCCACCGCCACCAGTCCATCCATTACCAGGATGTACGCCATGTCCACCTCCATAATAACCACCACCTCCGCCTGAAGATGCAAAAATATCTGTTTGAAAGTATCCAAATCCACCAAATCCAAATCCTCCATCTCCATATTCTATGTTTACATTTATTGAAGCGCCTGTGCCATGCTTTCCACCCATTGTTTGTGAGCCTCCTTCACCAGAATATCCTGATGATGGGCTTCCTGTTTGAGATGATCCAGAATATATACAATTTGCATTTGTTCCTGACAAACCTCCAGCATGTCCAGGTTCTCTGTTAGTAGTATTTACACTATAAAATCCACCTCCACCGCCAGCTGCAACCATAATTCTTGACTTTAGACTTTCAAAATTATTCCATTCACTATTTATAAGTCTAACATCTGTTGCACCTCCACCTGGCGATTCTCCAAAACCTCCACCATTAAAAGTAAACCCATAGCCGGTACTAGATTGATAACGTATATTATAATCTGCAGACTCACCTATATATAAATATAGTCTAGTATTATTTGGAAGACTTATGGTACCCAATGTATAGCCTCCTTTACCAGAATCAAGTGCAAAACCTTCTGCATGACCGTCTTTTGGGGGTAATCCTCCGCTTGCTCCCCAGCATTGTATCTTATAACTGGTCGCAACCGGCGCAGTAAATTCCTGCACACTTCCCGTGTGTTTGTACTGCGAATATTACAAAGTGGAAAATAATTAACAACAGAAGAACGTGTGATATATAAATAATGTATCAATCATCATATAGATTTTGATACACTCCTTGTTCGTTATTTTACTTCTATTGTTGAATCTTTTCTTTTAACTAACAGTTATAGTACAAACACACGGGAAGTGTGCAAACTTTTACGGCGCCAGTGACTACTACTTATAAGATTGAATGCTGGGGAGCAAGTGGAGGAAATTACATAGATGACCATAGTTATCTTCAAGGTAAAGGTGCATATACAAGTGGAGAAATTTCTTTTTCAAAAGATTTACTTTTATATATTTATGTTGGGCAAAAAGGTCTACGCTCAAGACCTTCCTTTAATCAGCCCACAAATGGTACGTTTAACGGAGGTGGAGGCTTCGTTTTAATGGGCTATAATGCTGACTTTAATAATTCTCAAGGAGGTGGAGCAACAGATGTTAGACTACAAAATGGGGAGTGGAACACCTTTAATTCCTTGAAATCGAGAATAATGGTTGCCGCAGGAGGTGGTAGTGTTGTTGATGATGATAATTCACGTATGCCTTCTTATGGTGGAGCATTAAAATCTCGGGACTATACAGATACTTACCCTAGTTTGCTTTGGACAAATGCAGCACAAGGAGCAACACAAACATCAGGATACAAATTTGGAATAGGACAAGATGGATGCCGTGCAGGGGCTGGAGGCGGTTATTATGGTGGATGCGCAATATTATCAAACGAAAATAATGAAAATGGTATACGTGGTTCAGGCGGCTCCTCCTTTATCTCTGGTTATACGGGATGTGATGCGATAGGTGAATCTTCTACAGAAGATAATATCATTCATACAGGTCAGCCAAACCATTATAGTGGATATATGTTTGTTCATTCTGTAATGATAAATGGGGGGGGATCTGTAATGCCTAGTCCTAGCGGAGGAACTGAAACAGGACATTATGGCGATGGATATTGTATAATATCGTGGATATCGCCAAGTCTATAACCATAATATATAAAGAGTGTATCAAAAGTCAATACGACAATTGGTGCACTCTTTGTTTATTATGCACTCTAATATTGTTGAATATTTTCTTTTATATATTATTGAAAGTACAAACACACGGGAAGTGTGCAAGCTTTTACTGCGCCTCTATCGACTACTTATAAAATTCAATGCTGGGGAGCGCAAGGAGGAGGACTTCGAACTCCTAATTACATATCCTTTGGTGCTGATGGTGGATATACATCAGGAAGCCTGAATTTATTAAAGCAAACCTCTCTATATGTTTATGTCGGTCAACATCCTAATACTAGTTATATTACAGGAGGGGAAACTATTCAATCATATCCAAGAGGATACAATGGTGGAGGTTCTGGAACTTTTCGTGAAGAACAGGTTGGGAGTAGCGGTGGTGGCGCAACAGATATAAGAATTATATCTGGTAATTGGAATGATTTTAATTCTCTGAAATCTAGAATAATGGTTGCCGCTGGTGGTGCTGGAACTGGAGGTGGTTTGCCCAATGAAGAAGCTGGATCTGGAGGTGGTCTTGTAGGATTTGATGGCCAAGATTACAGAGGACCCAATATAGAACTGAGATATAGAGGAACTGGTGGAACTCAAACATATGCGGGAAATTGTCAAGAGGTAACAGAAACAATCGGAGGAATATCTGTAAAAGATACAAAACTATATCAGGGAGGATTTGGGTTTGGTGGTGATTCATATTTAGAATTCTATCAGGGCGGTTCCGGTGGCGGAGGTGGCTATTATGGCGGAGGTGCATCATGTAGAGGCCATGTCTGTGGCGGTGGCGGTTCTTCCTTCATCTCTGGTTATACAGGCTGTGATGCAATAGATGAATCTTCAATAGAAGATCATATTGTTCATACCGGTCAACCTAATCATTATAGTGGTAAGGTATTTACTAATGCTGTAATGATAGATGGTGGTTCAGTGATGCCAAAACCTGGAGGTGGTACAGAAATAGGGCATAGTGGTAATGGTTATTGTATAATTTCATGGATATCACCAAGCCTATAATAAATAGTGTGTCAATGTCTACTTGATTATTGACACACTCTTATTATATACTCTCCTGCTGTTAAATATTTTCTTTTTGGTAGCTGCTGGAGTACAAACACACGGGAAGTGTGCAGACTTTTACAGCACCCATAAGTGGAGATTATAAGCTGGAAGTGTGGGGTGCAGCATCTGGATGTAAAATGGGAGACGGTAATCTTCTATCTCACGTATATGGTAAAGGAGGATATAGTTATGGCTACTACAGCATGAATGCAAATCAAGTTATATATGTGTCTGTTGGAGGAAAAGGAGATGATGGACAATTCCAATCAAGAAATAAAGGTGGTTGGAATGGAGGTGGTGATGGTGAATGGGACCATAACGATAATGAATCTATGGCAGGCGGTGGAGGTTGTACATCTATTCAAGCCTCTTTAATAGAAGATGGACAACTCTTAAATTATGAGTTTGTAAAGAATATAGATGTATTAATAGTTGCAGGAGGTGCAGG
>NZ_KE384543.1:20212-22938 GCF_000426565.1 Segatella albensis DSM 11370 = JCM 12258
CAATTGGTGCACTCTTTGTTTATTATGCACTCTAATATTGTTGAATATTTTCTTTTATATATTATTGAAAGTACAAACACACGGGAAGTGTGCAAGCTTTTACTGCGCCTCTATCGACTACTTATAAAATTCAATGCTGGGGAGCGCAAGGAGGAGGACTTCGAACTCCTAATTACATATCCTTTGGTGCTGATGGTGGATATACATCAGGAAGCCTGAATTTATTAAAGCAAACCTCTCTATATGTTTATGTCGGTCAACATCCTAATACTAGTTATATTACAGGAGGGGAAACTATTCAATCATATCCAAGAGGATACAATGGTGGAGGTTCTGGAACTTTTCGTGAAGAACAGGTTGGGAGTAGCGGTGGTGGCGCAACAGATATAAGAATTATATCTGGTAATTGGAATGATTTTAATTCTCTGAAATCTAGAATAATGGTTGCCGCTGGTGGTGCTGGAACTGGAGGTGGTTTGCCCAATGAAGAAGCTGGATCTGGAGGTGGTCTTGTAGGATTTGATGGCCAAGATTACAGAGGACCCAATATAGAACTGAGATATAGAGGAACTGGTGGAACTCAAACATATGCGGGAAATTGTCAAGAGGTAACAGAAACAATCGGAGGAATATCTGTAAAAGATACAAAACTATATCAGGGAGGATTTGGGTTTGGTGGTGATTCATATTTAGAATTCTATCAGGGCGGTTCCGGTGGCGGAGGTGGCTATTATGGCGGAGGTGCATCATGTAGAGGCCATGTCTGTGGCGGTGGCGGTTCTTCCTTCATCTCTGGTTATACAGGCTGTGATGCAATAGATGAATCTTCAATAGAAGATCATATTGTTCATACCGGTCAACCTAATCATTATAGTGGTAAGGTATTTACTAATGCTGTAATGATAGATGGTGGTTCAGTGATGCCAAAACCTGGAGGTGGTACAGAAATAGGGCATAGTGGTAATGGTTATTGTATAATTTCATGGATATCACCAAGCCTATAATAAATAGTGTGTCAATGTCTACTTGATTATTGACACACTCTTATTATATACTCTCCTGCTGTTAAATATTTTCTTTTTGGTAGCTGCTGGAGTACAAACACACGGGAAGTGTGCAGACTTTTACAGCACCCATAAGTGGAGATTATAAGCTGGAAGTGTGGGGTGCAGCATCTGGATGTAAAATGGGAGACGGTAATCTTCTATCTCACGTATATGGTAAAGGAGGATATAGTTATGGCTACTACAGCATGAATGCAAATCAAGTTATATATGTGTCTGTTGGAGGAAAAGGAGATGATGGACAATTCCAATCAAGAAATAAAGGTGGTTGGAATGGAGGTGGTGATGGTGAATGGGACCATAACGATGATGAATCTATGGCAGGCGGTGGAGGTTGTACATCTATTCAAGCCTCTTTAATAGAAGATGGACAACTCTTAAATTATGAGTTTGTAAAGAATATAGATGTATTAATAGTTGCAGGAGGTGCAGGTTCTATACATTCACCAATTGAATATGGATATGGTGGAGGTGAAACTGGATGTATAACAACTCATACAAGGGGGACATATGTAGACCAACAAGCAACCCAAAACTCTGGCTATGCATTTGGTCTTGGACAAACCGTAACTGGAATTTCGAATAACTGTGATGTTGGTGCTGGTGGTGGAGGCTGGTACGGTGGCTATACCATTATTCCTACACAAAGTGATGTGGGGGTATGTGGCGGAGGAGGCTCTGGACATATTGGAACGATGCTCACAAATGGAACAACTATAGCTGGCAACCAAACATTTCCCAAGCCTAAAGGTGGTACAGAAACAGGACATTCTGGAGATGGATATGCAATAATCAGTTGGATATTACCTAGCCTATAACACTGTTTTTCCATATAAATCTTCGGGATGCACTCGGGATTCGTTCGGGACATACATATATAGAAATAGGCTATATCAGCGAATTTGTTGATATAGCCTATTATAATTATGGTAGTTGTTGCCAAGTTATCATGCAATAGCCATTACCTTCATGGACTCCTGATTGCATAGAACCATTTGTACACATTGTTCCGATATGTCCGGATCCGCCACCTCCGCCACCGGCATAATCAGCAGCACCACCGCCATACCAGCCGCCGCCACCTTGGCCACCACCGTCACCACCTAATGTATATCCTCCTCTTCCAAAAGAACCATCAACTATAGTTTGAGTACCAGACCTTGCTTCTATTGCTGTAGATTTACCTCCTGTAGTTTGGGTACCACCTTTCGCTCCTGGACATGGGATTGTATTTCCGTTTAAATATCCCATGGATCCGTCTTCTCCATTTATACCTCCACCGGATCCACCTACCGGTGTTATCAAGTCAGTATAGCTATAATACCATTCACTACCTCCACCTCCGCCAGCAACAATTAATACATCTGTTTCTTTAACAGATTCATAATGATATAATTGTCCATCAGATATTAAACTCTTTTGGATAGATGTCGCACCGCCACCACACATTATATTTCCTTCAAGAAGACCTCCTCCATTCCATGATATACCATTTCCGCCTCCAACTGAGATATAAATAACTTGGTCTTTAAACATTGAGTAAAAACCTTGGGCATAGCCTCCTTTTCCTCCTTGTGCTCGGTCTGGAATGCCAACATATCCGCCTCCTTGTCCTCCCCAGACTTCCAGCTTATAATTGGTATTCAAAGGTGCCGTAAAAGT
>NZ_AUFP01000030.1 GCF_000426565.1 Segatella albensis DSM 11370 = JCM 12258
TCATATCGGAGATATGCTAACAAATGGTTCTATGCAATCTGGTATTCGTGAAGGTGCTGGATATGCTATTCTAACCTGGCAACAATTACCATAATTAATATAATAGGCTATATCGACAAATTCGCTGATATAGCCTATTTCAAGATATGTTTATCCCGAACGGATCCCGAAAGCATACCGAAGAATAAAGGAGAAAAGAAACTGTTTTATAAACTTGGTGATATCCAAGAGATTATTGCATAGCCATGATCACGATGTCCTTGTTCTGTTCCACCTCCAGGTTTCGGAAATGTTTTACCGCCATCTATAGATGTTGCATTTGTCAATCCTCCAATGTATCCAGAGCCACCACCTCCATGTGTAGATGCATTGACTCCGCCACCACCGGATCCATTTCCACCATACCAACCTCCACCGCCAGCGCCTCCATCATCATTTCCATCTCCACCATATCCAAATCCTCCTTTTATCCCATCAGGGCCACAGCCTGTTTGAGTTCCTCCTGTATCACCTTTAGTTGGAACGTCATTTGCCCCACATATTGTAGGACTTCCTAACCCGACAAGCCCTCCACCTGCTTGGTATTTGCGAACATCTCGAGAGGCCCATCCTCCGTTAGAGCCAGCACCGCCTGCCACACATATAACAGCTGTTTTATTGTCCACAAGTTCTTTAAGTAGACCTGTGGCTGTGGCTATATGAGTAGCCCCTCCACCACCAACCCCATTAACATAATTTCCGGAAGTTATTCCACCTCCATTATAAGAGGTGCCGTCTGTATAGTGGTTCTCATCTATACCTTTTCCGCCACAAACTACATATAATATGTCATCTTTTGATAAACTTTTCCATCCACCGGAATAGCCTCCTGGGGCATTCCAATGGGAACCCCAGCCACCTCCCATAGCTCCCCATACTTCCAACTTATAATTCCCTGTTATGGGTGCTGTAAAAGTTTGCACACTTCCCGTGTGTTTGTACTATTAATATCAAACAAAAGAAAATATTAAACATATATATAAAAATAAATAGGCCATATCAACAAATTTGCTGATATAGCCTATTATTCTATTGCGGTAATTGACGCCAAGTTATTATGCATCATCACATGATGTGATAAAGGTACTTCGCAAGTATATCAAGAATTTCGATAAGCATGAGTCGTTTTTTCGAAAGACAAATAGGTGCAGGAACTCCTTGTAAACAATGGACTCGAAACTGCCATTAAACGAGCTAAAAACTACTACAGGCAAATCTTATTCTAATCTCTATAAGGGCATTCAAGAAGTTCTCTTCTTAAAAGAGACTATCAAGACTTGAAGATTTAGTTTTAGATATACCAATTTTTATAGCGGTATCAATACTATTTTTAATATCTCGGAAGTAAAGGGAACTCTGTTCATAACTATGTATCTCTGCATCGCTTAGCTTATCAAGTTTTGCAATTTCAAATAGCTTAACGAATTCCTGTTCTTGTAATTGCTCTGGTCGATGATTTAGTTTAGACATATTCTTTAAAGCGAAAAACCACTTGTCAAGCATCGTTTCAAGTTCGGTTTCCATTTTATCGAAGAAACACAATTTTGTATACAAGGAAGTGAGTTTACGAAATAAAGCATCATAAGCATTTTTGCATACTTCATCATTTTCTTCAAAAACTTTACTTACAAAGTAGTTTACATCCATCACATCCAAATTACATTCAAACAAAGCATTAAGCAGACTTATCAGTAAGTCTTTATTAGAATCGGTTCCAAAGATACGTCTGAACCCAAAATCTGTTAACGGATTAATATATTTTTCTGTTATGTGTTCCATAAGAGAATCTCCTTCTTTTGCAAAGATAATATTTGCAGAGGATATCTCAAAATTAAAAGTTTATTTATTTCGATACAATCACCAACATTTTCCTGTCGCTAGTTCGTTATTCAAACAATCCATGACATAACCTACAGACTGATAATATAACCCACTTTCAGAATCCTGTAGGCGCGTAAAAGTATCAGAATTATAGAATAAAGTCATGGCTTGCTCCATAGACATATTGTTGTTATCCATTAATATTTCCAATATATCAGAAGTTATATCTTCTTGCATGGATTCTATTTGATATTGTGTCAGTTTCATATTCTGATGAGTTTATCTAATGCTTTTTGTGTTCCGAAATAATACTGAAATGTAATTCCTTTTGAATATCTCAATTCTTGTATTAACTCCTTAACCGTGCCAATGACGCCACGCTGATATCTACGTAACTGAAAGCTCACACTATCATCAGCAATAGGACCATAGACGATGTCGTAATCGTGAACTGGTTGCTCATGGTGAATGTCACGGTTAGCTAAAATAAATCTTACCCAATCTTCGCTATAGTCATCGAATGTGATAACCTTTAGTTCACCAGACGTCATAAGCGATTCGTCAAATTCAAATTCATTTATCACAGGACGACCTTCAAGAGTTTGCCTTGTCCTTTGTACCGCTAGCAATTGAGCCTGCTTTCTATCAGCCGAAAGATAGAAACCTTTTCCAAAATCTTTATATGGCTTACAATATTGCAAGTCAGGTTTGGAAATCAACATATTAGATCCATGATAAAGCCTTATCATAATTTTCCTCCATTGTTTCTACAAACCTGTGCTAATGATGCAATACTATCTTCAAAGGAAAAGGTATGCAACACCTCATAATAGTCTTGCAAATGCTTGAACCCTTTATACCGTACAAGATAATTTAGAGCTTGGCGCTGGCTAATACCATAATGCGAAGCAAAGTCAGCGACAATAGCAATTGTATATTGTAATATGTTATGTGAATTCTTCGACATCATTTTCCTTTATTTTTGTGTCATGACAAAAATAACAACTTCTAATGAAAGTTCCAAATATTTTGATGAAAACTTTATTAGTCTACACAACGGATTTAACTTGTAAGTGCTATATTGTTTAATATTTTCTTTTTAAGCACGTAGGTAGTACAAACACACGGGAAGTGTGCAAACTTTTACGGCACCAGTAACGGGAAATTATAAGCTGGAAGTTTGGGGAGCTCAAGGAGGCGGCTGGAATACTGTTCCTGGAGGAAAGGGAGGTTATGCTAGAGGCACTTATTCTATGGCTAAAAAACAAAATATTTATATAGCAGTCGGAGCTGGTGGGTTAGACTTTACTTGGAATGGAGGAGGCCGTGAAGAAGATCATCGATATTCAATTTGCGGTGGTGGTGCGACATCTATCCAAAAGAGTTTACTATCAGACGGACAATTATATCATTATGAATCTGTTAAAGAAACAGATGTATTAATCGTTGCTGGCGGAGGTGGAGGTAGTGAATGGTATTATAGCATTTCAGATAAGACAACTCCAACAGGAGGTGCTGGGGGTGGAACAAATGGAGAAAATGGTTTCCGAGGCTATGGCAATAGTGAACCTAGTGCAAAAGGTGGTACCCAAACTACAGGAGGTAAATCTACAGCAATAGATGCAAGTTCTGGTACTCAAACTATAGTTGATGGTTCTTTTGGAAGAGGAGGATATACATTAGGTGGTGACGGTGGTGGCCAAGGTGGCGGCGGCTGGTATGGCGGTGGTGCTGCTGATTATGCCGGTGGCGGAGGTGGCGGATCCGGACATATCGGAACAATGTGTACAAATGGTTCTATGCAAAACGGTGTTCGTGAGGGTAATGGATATTGTGTAGTAACTTGGCAACAATTACCATAAAAATAATAGGCTATATCAGTAAATATCACTGATATAGCCTATTTTCTATATATGTATGTCCCGAACGAATCCCGAGTGCATCCCGAAGAATGATATTGAAAAAGAAAGTGTGTTATAGACTTGCAGATATCCAACTGATTATTGCATATCCATCTCCACTATGTCCTGTTTCCGTTCCACCTTTGGGCTTCGGGAATGTTTGGTTACCAGCTATTGTCGCTCCATTTGTGAGCATAGTTCCAATATGTCCAGAACCTCCTCCGGCTTTTACAAATGTTTCATTAACGATTGGAATAATTGTATAGCCTCCATACCAACCACCACCGCCACCTGGAATCTCTGTATTTACAACGCCAGTGAAATCTGTTATAGCAGATTGTCCTTGTCCAAATGCATAACCAGAGTCTTGAGTTGCCTGTTTAAGTTCATACAAATCGGTTGGCTTGTTATTAATTCTTACTTCAGGTATACTTCCTGTCTCTCCACCACCATATTGATTTCCAAAGCCACCACCGCCACCACCGCCTGCAACGATTAAAACATCTGTATTTCTCACGGATTCATAGTTAAATAGTTGTCCATCTCCTTTTAAACTGATTTGAACAGATGTACACCCTCCACCGCCTGCCATAGATTCATCATCGGCATGGTCCCATTCACCATCACCACCTCCATTCCAACCACCTTTATTTCTTGATTGGAATTGTCCATCATCTCCTTTTCCTCCAACAGACACATATATAACTTGATTTGCATTCATGCTGTAGTAGCCATAACTATATCCACCTATACCATAATCATTATTGAGGATTGTATTTCCTTGTAATCGTTTACCAGAGGCTCCTCCCCAAACTTCCAACTTATAATTCCCACTTATGGGCGCAGTAAAAGTCTGCACACTTCCCGTGTGTTTGTACTGCGAATATTACAAAATAGAAAATAATTAACAATAGGAGAGCATATAATAGGCAAAAAGTGTATCAATTATCTTTCTGACTTTTGATACACTCCTTACTTTATTATTTTATGGTAGCTGTTGCCAAGTGATTATACAGTAGCCATGGCCATCATGTCCAGTTTCAGTTCCACCGCTCGGACTTGGGAATGTTTGGTCGCCAGATATAGTTTGTCCATTTATAATTAATGTTGTATTGATATGACCAGATCCTCCCCCTGCAGCACCAACAAGATTAATACCACCACCGCCATACCAACCACCACCACCGCCAGCACCGCGATCTTCTGCTGTGTTTGTATAGCCCTGCCCACCTCTGCCAAATATACCAGATTGTCCACCAGTATCACGATCATTAGGACGGCCTGCAGAACCACCTGCTGATTGAGAACCGCCTTTACTTTGGATAGCTATGGTATAACCAGTATTATCATAATTGACCATACCAGCATCACCTCCAGTAATTCCACCACCAACTCCGCCTTGAAAGCGTTCTCCACCACCGCCTCCGCCTGCGACTAGAAGAACTTCGTTTTCATAACCTAAATAATTATATAATTCTCCACGATTGCTAATTGCGATATGAGAAGCACCGCCGCCACTGGCATCTCCGCCTCCACCACCATTGTAAGAATAATCTAAATATAATATATCCCCAGGACATTGTCCAACACAAACATATAACTTGTTAGATGTGCTTAGGTTCTTATATCCAATAGAATATCCACCTTTTCCACTAACTTTGTTGTCATAGTATTTTCCACTAACTTTTTCGTTAAAGTATCCTCCGCTAGCTCCCCAGCATTCTATCTTATAAGTGGTATTTATGGGTGCTATAAAAGTTTGCACACTTCCCGTGTGTTTGTACTATTAAAGCCACTTAAAAGAAAATATTCAACAACACTTATAAAATAAATAGGCTATATCAGCGAATTTGTTGATATAGCCTATTATATATTATTATGGTAATTGTTGCCAAGTGATTATACAATATCCATTACCACTATGTCCAGTTTCCGTTCCACCACTCGGGCTTGGGAAAGTTTGGTCTCCAGCTATGGTTGCTCCATTTGTTACACCACCAACATATCCAGAACCACCAGCGCCACAACAATCAGAATACCTTCCAGTTTCTAAGCATGTCAGGCCACCATAGAATCCTCCACCACCGCCTCCAACTCCTTCTGCATCACAGTCTACTGCTTGGGTCTTATTTATTCCATTTTGTCCTTGACCAAATGTATATCCTGAAGTTTGGGTTGCTCCTTTTATAGTATATAGTTCTCTATTACTGAAAGCATCTCCACCAGTTAAACCACCTCCTACACCAGCGATAGGCCCATACGCCCCCATGCCGCCACCTGCACCAGCAACTAAAATAAGTTCTGACTGGTAGTCTTCATAATTTTTTAGTACTCCCCGGTTAGTAGTGATAGCAATATGTGTAGCTCCTCCACCACCGGCACCTCCAGGCCAATTACGATAATCATTAAAACCATTGCCACCTCTTCCACCACCATTATAGCCTCCATTTCCTCCAGTGTTTCCTGAATTTGAGCTACCTTGTGATCCAACACAAATATATAATTTGTTAGATGTTATTAAACTTTTATATCCAATGGAATATCCTCCTTTTCCACCTAAATCATAATAACCATTAGAATGAATATCTCCTCCTTGCGCTCCCCAGCATTCTATCTTATAAGTGGTATTCAAAGGCGCTGTAAATGTCTGCACACTTCCCGTGTGTCTGTACTTTTGAGATTGTCTAGAAGAAAATATTCAACAATATGGAACAATAAATAAGGAGTGTACCAATTGCCATGTAGACTTTTGATACACTCCTTGTATTTTTAATATCCTTGCTTATGGAAGACTACCGCTCATCCTCCTTTAACATCTCGATAAGTTTGTAGATACCTGTTGACGGATTCTTGAACTCATGCAGCCCTCTTGCTCTTGCAACGGCAATGTCGATATTCTTGTTCAAATATGTTTTTTGAGTGTCTGTAAAAGCAGATTTGGAATAGTTCTTCCACACCGATGCACTTCTTTTCAATTCTTTGATGAGTGCATCTGTATTGATTGCTGTCTTTTGGTCTTTGGAATGGAGCAATAACCAAATCTCAAAACAAGGATTGCTTAACAGCATTTCTGCTTTGCACTTTTTCAGTTTCTCATTGATAGCTTGTACATCCATGTCATACATGAGAAATGTATGTACCTTATCCCATCGGGAGATCTTGAGCTCCTTGGTGCGCCTCTCTACCAATGATGGCGTTATCTTCGTTCCTTCTATGTGCGAAATAATTTTGATTGGTGACTTATACCATCTTTTCAAGAGATTGATATAGCAGACTTCTGTTTCGCCCTCGCAGATAACAAGGGCGACTTTCCGCATTCGCATAGATGGAGATGGTTCTCTCTTGCTTGCCATAATCAACCTTCTAATAATTGTTTTATACTTGATACGGAGGAATCAACATATGGAACGGCATCGAAGCGACCTTGTATATATCCTTTCTCGGCATCCATATTTTCACGAAAATCTTTGAAGTCGTATAATGAATATACTTCTGTTGCTCCCTGTTCTGACTTGTTGACAAAAACGATCTGGTCGCGTCGTAGTCTCTTGACGTCGATAAGGTTTGTGTTATGTGATGTAAACAATAGCTGACTGCTCTCGGAGGCGTGGATCAGATCAAGGATGAAATCGGCCAAACGGGTGTGCAAACTTTGATCAAATTCATCAAGCATGATTCCTTTCTTGTTCTTTACGACATCAAGTAATCGAAGTAATATTTGGAAAAGCTTTCTTGTGCCATCGGATTCTTCCATGTCCATATCAAACATCACATCTTTTTGATTGCGATGAAATGTCTTAAATTTCAATACATCAACAAGTTTTACGTCAACTTGACCTAATACCGCAGTGGGGGCATAGACTTGTTCTTTTCTTGCTTCAATATCGGTAATGTCTGTGTCGCAGATTTCAAGGGCCTTCAAGATAACTTTTTTATATGTATTAAAGCTGTCAAGAGCCATCATCTCATTAACATTGACCAATCCGAGCAAGAACTGGTTCATGAAATACCGGTACAGTTTTTGTGCGAGTTCTCGATTCATGGAACTTGCTCGACTAAGGAAAAGATTCTTATCGCTGGTATTCAACACAACATCTGTTGGTTTGTTGAAAACTCCCGTACCGAAACTATATTTGCCGTTAATGTCACGGACAAAGACTTTGGCTCGTCTACCAACAGGATAATAGTATAGACTTTCTGATAGAATACGCTCCTTGGTCAGTTCAAACGCATATTCGTACTCCACGTTATCACACACAAAATCAATCAGAAATTTACTTGGTTTATCTTGCCACCCTTCAAATTTGAAAGGTTCAAAGTTGAAGACCGATCCCTCATTATTAAGGTGTGAATCTAATATCAATCTACAGCAGAAATTGATAGTCTTAAGGATATTCGATTTGCCAGATGCATTAGGCCCGAAAAGTCCGATGCTTTTAAGAATAGGCACACCTTTCCATTCCATAACATTGTGGCTCAGCTCCCGAGCAAGAGCAGTGTTGATGTTTCCGGCTCTAAAGTCAACTCTTATCCTATCTTTGATAGAAAAGAAATTCTCAAATTCGATTTTAAGTATCATCTTATGCCTAATTTTGTAGCTTTTCTGCAAAAATAGCAATTAAATCTATTTCTTCAAAGTTTTTGTGTGGATAATCGACTTCGTTATATGCATATTTAACATTTATCAATCAGAACACCATAAATGTAACGATATGATTCCTATATCATTGTTGTAAACGCGTAACTCTATTACATGTACCACGGCCGTGGTACAACTGTGCGTCGAACGTGGTACGACTGTGCGACGGCCGTCGCACACCTATACCACGGCCGTCGCACACTAAACGAAGCTACATTTTCACAACAACACACCTATATATTATCATCTATTATGTTAGGTATAACAAAATATATTTCATAGTGAGATACTCAAATCACGCGATATCATTCAGTTTCAGGATATATTTCTAATCAGAAGTATATGCTATTGAAAGCAAGAAATATAAAGATTAATCAAGGACGCTTCTATCATCACTGCAGGTAAAGATTTGAAGGAGATAGAAAGGAATATGAATGAGGCAATAAATCTGTATCTTGATTCTTGTTCGGATGACTACGCTTTGATATATCCACTCTGCTTCTTGTTTATAGGGATACGTTTGAGATAACCTAATTCGGTAAGAACCTTCAAGTCTGTGCGGGCGGTCTTGTCTGAGATTCCAAACCTGTTGGATACTTCCAGACTAGTGAGTACCAAGGATGGCGTGTCGTTGATAATCTTAAGAATTTGCATCTGTCGTTCGTTAATCCCTTCAATATCACAGTATTGTAATACGGAGTTACGTTCCTCCATCTTCATGGAAAGATAGGTCTTCAAATCCTCATAGGCCTTTTTCATCACCTGAAGATTATGCAGAATGAAATATGTCATATTCATATGATCAGCCTCGGTATAGAGGAACATACGCTCGTAACGTTTCTTATTCTTATAAATCACACGCGAGATGCTGAGATATTCCGTCATCCAGTAGTCCTTCTTGAGCATATACCAATACACCAATGAACGTGCTGTCCTTCCATTTCCATCGACAAAGGGATGTATCCATGCCAACATAAAATGGAGGATGATGCCTTTGATGATCGGATGAATGAAATTGCTTTTATCCTTATCGCTGGCAAATGCGAACAAATCGTGCAACAGTTCCTCTATCTCTGTATGCGATGGAGGTGTGTGGGCCACGCTGCCTGTAATAGCGTCAATGACATAGATATCATCCGTCTGTCTGAGTCTGCCTTCATCTTCCGGATTATCCAAGGTGTTTGTTGTGATCGACCGATGGATATCGAGGAGCATATTAAGGTCCAGCACCTGACCTTTTTCCTCCACCAACTGTTTAATTGTAGCGTAATTGTTGACGATCATCTGTTGACTTCTATTTTTAGGACGAAGTTCCTTTCGGAGCATATCCTTAGCGACCTTACGCGTAGTAGAAGCTCCCTCCATCTGACTGGATGCGATGGCTTCTTCCATGATACTGTTCACGAGATATATCTGACGATCCCTAGGGCTAATCACTCCATTGGCGCTCAGACTGCCACCCATCTTCAAGTCAAACTCATGCAGAAGGCTCTGCATCAAAGGAGTAATCATGAAGGAGAATGTATATTTGCCAAATCTGATAGTCTGCAACTGCATTTGCCTTTTCATCTTCACGGCTCCCCAGAAGAGTTGAGGATCGACACCTTTAGGAGTAAGATATTTTACCTTATCCCAATAGAGATATTCGTCTTCAATTTTCTTATACAAAGTCTGCAGATTGGGATCATGTATAAGATTCATCACAGTATCGATATTATCAGAAATATCTATTATGGGAGCTTTTTCTATCATAAGCAAATGGTTTATAATGGTGACAAAGATAACAATTCTTTTTGGTATAATACGGAAATTTCCCGGAAATTTCCGTATTTGCGTTTATTTTGAGTCTTTTTTCCTATAATATTTAATTTTTTTCTTCCTTCATTTCTGGCTATACGGGATGTGATACAATCTCAGAATCTTCGACAGAAAACTATATAATTCATACGGGGCAGCCTAATCATTATAGTGGTTATGTATTCACTAATTCAGTAATGATTGCAGGAGATGCGATCATGCCTAAACCAGGTGGTGGTACTGAAACAGGGCATAGTGGAGATGGTTATGCAATAATCAGTTGGATATCACCAAGCCTATAATAAATAGTGTGTCAATGTCTACTTGATTATTGACACACTCTTATTATATTCTCTCCTGCTGTTAAATATTTTCTTTTTGGTAGCTGCTGGAGTACAAACACACGGGAAGTGTGCAGACTTTTACAGTGCCCATAAGCACCAGTTATAAGATAGAATGCTGGGGAGCAAGTGGAGGACAACCTGCAGGATTGGGAGCATATACAAATGGATACCTTAATTTATCTGATTTTTATACACTGTATCTTTATATTGGTGAAGAAGGGAAAAATGGTATATTTTCTCATGATGAGAGCTTCAAAAGCCCAAATAGTGGCACATTTAATGGCGGCGGTGGATTTGTTTTGCCAAATGATGATAATAACAACAGTCAAGGAGGTGGCGCAACAGATATCAGACTACAAAGTGGGGATTGGAACGATTTTAATTCCTTAAAATCTAGAATCATGGTTGCTGCAGGGGGAGGTGTTCATTTTAGTGGTGAGCAATCTTATGGAGGGGCTTTGTTTTCTCCTAATTATGATAATACCTTTCCAAACAGTAATTATACAACAGCAGGAATAGGCGCATCACAAATATCTGGATATAAATTCGGAATTGGACAAAGCGGAGGTCGTGTTGGAGCTGGAGGTGGTTATTATGGTGGTAATGCATTTGTAGAAGATAGCAACTATAAAGTTGGCGTACGTGGTACAGGTGGCTCTTCTTTTATCTCCGGTTATCCAGGATGTGATGCAATAGATGAATCCTCTACAGAGGATAATATAGTTCATACCGGACAACCTAATCATTATAGCGGTAAGGTATTTACGAATCCTGTAATGATTGCAGGCAATGCTAGCATGCCAAAGCCAAAAGGTGGAACAGAAACAGGACACTATGATAATGGATACGCAATCATCTCTTGGATATCACCAACTCTATAACGTTTGAAATAAATTCTAAGTAAGTGTATCGGTAATATGAATATTTACTGATACGCTCTTACTATATTTTCTTGTATTGTTGAATATTTTCTTTTTACCAACAACTATAGTATAGAAACACGGGAAGTGTGCAAACATTTACAGCGCCTTTGAGCACCAATTATAAGATAGAATGCTGGGGAGCAAGCGGAGGAGATAGTCATATAGACCATGATCAAGAAATTTATAACACTTCTAGGTATGGTGGTAAAGGTGGATATTGCGCAGGAAAAATTACCTTACCTTACAACATAAGCCTTTATGTTTATGTCGGACAATCTGGAGGAAATATTAAAGGGGTAATCTCTTTTAATGGTGGAGGTGCCTTTTTTGCGCCATGGAATAATCACCAAAGTGGTGGTGGAGCTACAGATGTACGGCTATCTGATGGAGGTGAAACGTGGAATGATTTTCATTCTTTAAAATCTAGAATTATAGTTGCTGCTGGAGGTGGAGGGGCTCATCATTATTGGGAAGGATGTAACGGAGGAAATGCAGGGGGGCTATCAGGACATGATGGATTATATTCTGTAGATCTTGTTAATGGCCCTAACGATCCATTATCTATAGCGACAGGTGCTACTCAAACACAAGGCGGAATAGGAGGAAATGGTATTTCGAATGGTAATAATGGAACTTTCGGTATTGGGGGGAATGGGAACAATACAGGTAAATATGGTAGTGGTGGTGGAGGAGGCTACTATGGCGGTGGAGGTGGCTCTTATGCTCATAATATTGTCGGTTCTGGTGCTGGTGGTTCTTCCTTCATCTCTGGTTATTCAGGCTGTGATGCAATAGATGAATCTTCAACAGAAGATAATATAATTCATACCGGTCAACCTAATCATTATAGTGGTAAGGTATTTACTAATGCTGTAATGATAGATGGTGGTTCAGTGATGCCAAAACCTAGAAGAGGAACAGAAACAGGACATAGTGGTAATGGTTATTGCATAATCTCTTGGATATCACCAAGCCTATAATATTCTTTCCGTCATTCTTCGGGATGACTTTCGGGATTCGTTCAGGATAAAAATATATAGAAATAGGTTATACCAATTAAACATTGATATAACCTATTATATATTATTATGGTAGTTGTTTCCAAGTAAT
>NZ_AUFP01000031.1 GCF_000426565.1 Segatella albensis DSM 11370 = JCM 12258
CTTCTTTCGAAGTCTAATTGTCTGTTCAGAACGATTATCCTTTATAGTTACCAAGTCTAAAAGCACCTTCAATTAATTGAACGGTTCGTTTTATTACCCAAGTTTTACATTTTTAATTATGTAAACTCGCTTCTTGTACTACTTCTCTGTTTATGTAAATCTTTTCAAAGAACTCTTTCTTTATGCGGCAAAAAGCCTTGTAAGACTCTTGCCTTACTCTTAGGATTCGAGCTTCAATTGTTAGGTTGTTGCCTTGTTCCTGAAAGCGAGTGCAAAGGTATAACTTTATTGCCAAACTGCCAAAACTTTCACGAGAAAAATTCGAGATTTTTGCAAAGTTTTCGTAATATTTGACAAATAAATAGACTTTCGAATTTTATACCTTTTATTATTTATGCGTGCGTGCGCACGAAAGATAAAACATATGACTAGGCTTCGGGATCCGTTTGGAATGCCTTCGGGAGGGTTCGCTTAATATTGGGGGAAATATCACACCGATATTTTTGCTAAAATATGCAGTTTGACTTATACTGATATAGGTAGACACTTTTAGTAAAAATAAAAATGTGTTATATGAGTAAGGGTCAAAATCACAAAGATTACAGCGAAGAGGAGAGATTAGCCTTGCTTCGTGAGTATTATCATTCAGGAATGAGCAAGGCCTCTTTTTGCAAGCATCATGGTCTTTGTGGCATAGCCTTATTAAATAAATGGCTGTGCAAGTACGGAAATGAAGGAAAAACAGTATCTTTGTATGCGAAACCGGAAAAAGAAGACATGGCAAATCGCAGCAAGGAAGACTACAAGGATGAGAATGCGCTGTTGAAGAAGCGTATCCGTGAACTGGAGAAGACTTTAGAGTTCTCTCGTTTGGAGACATTGGCCCGTGACATGATGATTGACAAGGCCGAAGAGTATTTTGACATCTAAATCCGAAAAAAATCTGGGGCCAAGTAGCTACGGAGTGGTCTACGAGTGCTGTTTGAAAGTGGCACTCGTAGTTCGGCTGTTTGGCCATTGTCGGCAAGCCTTCTACCAGTCGAAGGTTGACATTGCGAAAGAAGTTGAACATGAGCGTAAGATCATTGAGGCCGTCAGGGAGATCCGTGGGGAGGATCCCGGCATCGATGGATACAAGCTTTGGGTGATGCTTATCGTTCTGTTCGGACGTGACTTCGTGCCCGGACGTGACCGTTTCTTCGAAATACTGAGGCGCAGGGGACTGATGCTTCCACCTCCAAAGGCGAGACACACGACAAATTCCAATCATCGTTTCCACAAGTGGAAGAACGTAGCAAAAGGCTTCGTGCCGACTGCCGCCAATCAGCTATAGGTGGCTGATATCACCTATATAGCTCTTGAAAGGAGAGATGTTTGTTACCTGCATTTAATCACAGACGCATACGTGGGATGGGCACTAGCAGACTCTCTCAAGGCTGCCATTACAATGCAGACCTTACAGATGGCAGTAGATCAGGCGGTTGCCATGAGTGGTATCGACACCCTCAAGGGCTTGATTCACTACTCTGACCGCGGTGTACAGTACTGCTGCGATGCCTATGTTAAGATGCTGCAGACATACGGATGCACAATTTCTATGACGGAGGACTACAAACCTACTGACAATGCCATCGCAGAGTCCGTCAACGGAAAGATCAAGGTCGAAAGTGTCTACCGCCAGAAGCGTTTCAACTCTTTGGTACATGCCGGAAATGTCATTGGACGCTACATCCACTTCTATAACTACCATCGACCACACATGAGTATCGGATTAAGGTGCCGGCTGTTGCCCATTTGGAGCAAGGCAAGCAGGGAAAAATGTGGAAGAACAAAGTTTATATAAAAAACTGTACAGATGAAAATAATATAGTACCTTTGACTAATCAAACAACAAGGCATCACGAAGGCGTATGCCAGTAGACTTGACTTAAACCTGAGTGACCCTTCTAGGGAAACTTAGGTTTGTATAACAAGCAAGCCTAGGCTCAGCATAGTCTGTTTTCAAAGGTGTCAACAAAAATAGTACGGATCTTTCAATTATGTCTATCGAGACAGTACAAGAAAACAGAAAGTGTCTATTGAGTCAGTTTATGAGAAGAAAAAGTCAATATTTTTGCTAAAATATGCAGTTAACTGCGTGGGGCCACATAATTAACAGCGTAGGCTGATGGAGTTAACTGCGTAAAAACATCTAAATAGCAAGTACGGAATTACAGAAAATATTGTAACTTTGCACTTGCTTATTAGATTAGCGAATAATATAAAAGGGGAAATAAACAATGAGATGTTTAGATAAAATATCTATTATCGACACAATGAACGAATTGGCAAACAAGAACGAACCGTTCATATTTGTAATCGACTTCGACAAAGCCAAAGGCTACGTAGATTCCCTAAGAAGAATAGACCCTAAGGAAATGCTATATGCTTTTGGTAACGAGAATAATATCCCATCAGATGTTTCTGTAGACACTCACGATATATTATGGTCGCACGAAGATCCCAATCAGAAAAAATATCATAATAGCTTTAACATCGTAATAGAAAGAGAGAAGGCTGGTAATAGCTATCTCACCAATCTGACTTGTCGCGTACCGATAAGTACCAACCTTTCAATGCGTGATATTTTTCTTACATCATCTGCTAGATACCGACTTTGGATATCTAACCAGTTTGTATGCTTTTCGCCCGAGATATTCATAAAAGTGACGGACAAGGAGATTAGTTCTTATCCTATGAAAGGCACAATTGATGCCAACATCCCAAACGCAGCACAGAAGTTGATGGAGGATAAAAAAGAAATCGCAGAGCACGCTACCATCGTCGACTTGATACGCAACGATTTAAGTATGGTCGCCGAACATGTAAGAGTACCAAAATATAGATATATCGAACGCTTGGAAACCAACTCCGGACCAATTTTACAAACCAGTTCTAAAATTCAAGGAAGACTCCTACCCTTCTACCAACAACATCCAGGAGATTTACTTATGAAACTATTACCGGCAGGGTCGATTACTGGTGCGCCAAAGCAAAAAACAGTGGAAATAATTAAACAAGCAGAAAAATATCAGCGAGGGTTTTATACTGGTGTGATGGGAATATGGAAGGATGGTAACATCGATAGTAGCGTAATGATACGTTTTATCGATGAAGAAAATGGTAAACTATATTATAAAGCTGGTGGCGGAATTACTGCCCAAAGTGAGGAAGAAAAAGAGTATAATGAAATTATTGAAAAAATATATGTGCCCATTTATTGAAACCATAAGAATCAAAGACGGTATAACGATGAACCTGGATTATCATCTAAAGAGATTAAACCGAACCCGTGAACACTTTTGGCCTAGATGTCAGAGAATTGGAGCAGACGAACTGCTGCCTAATATTCCTTCTTCTGAGTCTCTACAGAAGCTCCGCGTTATATATAACAAGGATATCATAACTCAGGATCTTTCATCGTATACTCGCAAAAATATTGAAATTCTATCAATCATAGAGGACAATACCATCGACTATACATGGAAAAGTACTGATCGAAAGGTATTGACATCGCTACGTGCTCAAGCACCATCATATGCAGACGAGGTGATAATCATTAAAAATGGATGTGTCACCGACACATCTTATACGAATATCTGTTTCTTTGATGGAAAAGAATGGTTAACGCCAGATACTCCTCTACTCCAAGGAACAATGCGCAGATATTTGCTCGACAAAGGAGTTATAAGAGAAGTTCGTATCCGAAGAAAGGATATTCAATATTTCAAGAAAGTCTCCCTTATCAACGCAATGATGGAATTAGGAGAAATTATAATTCCTATAGAAAACATCAGAGGTATATAAATATACTTTCCTTGATCAAAAACTTATTTTTGTCACAATAGTGATAAAAATAAACAAAAAAAATCGTGCTACTTGGGATTTCTCCTTTGTAGCACGATTTTCTCATTCATATGTCAATTCTTTATCGCTCTGTATAACTGGTATATACAAAAGATGGAATACCCAAAGCCATAACAGCCTGAATCTCATCTTCTACACCAAGAATATCCTTGAGGCGCTGACGATCACCATTTTCATAGGCATTACATACATAGCCCATATATACCTGACTTATTCCCAACACCTGAGCCATAAGCGATGCGTTCTGATAAGCTAACTGACAGTCACGCAATCCCATACGATGACTACTGGTAAAGATAAGCAGATTGTGAGTACCACGAAGAATAGGATCCTTACCACGCTTAGCTGCCTTGACAAGTCCTTCAAGCATAGGGGCACTAAAATATCCATCATCGGTGGATTCTTCACCACGCACACGCATATCAAGTGCCATCTCAGAGAAGGTATCTACTACATATTCGAACACCTGACGTAAGGTATCCTCATCATTTATCAACTTGATATGTACCTGACGATTATTGACAGCAGTAGGAGCATAATATCCTGCTTCGATGATCTGCTCAACAGCTCTCTCTTGGAGAGAACGGTCGGTAAATGTGCGATTAGAACGGCGAGCATGAAAAAGATTCATCAACTGCTCGGCGGTAGGCATTGCCTTATAGTCTATCTTATGTACTTTTTCGTATGGAATCTCGCTATGCTCGATAGCATGCTTAGGGCATACATCAACGCAATGTCCACATACGATACAATTATCGGCTTTAACCACGCGGATAGGCATTCCTTTATCTACCTGCATGAAAATATGAGGCGGACATACTCTCGTACATTTGCCACACTTGATACATAAGTCTGTATTAACGCTTATTGAAGTCATCCTAAAATATCTTTTGTTTTTTGGCTGCAAAGATACGACTTTAAAATGAGATATCAGCAAAAAAATTCAAGAATCTGCAATCTCGGCTTTACATTACCAACACTTAATCCTCTTTTTACATGGGATTTTATCAAAACGTCATTGCAAATAGCTGATAATCTGAGATAACTTTTCAAGTGCTGCTGCACGGCCTTCATCGTAAACTTGCTGCATTTCACGCGGATCATGACTAATATAGTGAATAGAAAGTTTATGCTTCGGCCGAATGACAAAAGCACGATGCGCAGCTTCTTCTTGACGTACATATTGCAACTGTTGATTGTACATAATATGACGATGAGCAGCAGCATGCAAAAATTCAGGATAATGGCGCAACGACCATCGCATAAGAGGAATCAGGGAATTAGGACGTTTCACATACCCTTCTGGTTGGGTAAGAACAACAAGACATCGATCGTAGCCTTTCTGCTGAAAGAATTTAAGAGGAATTGAATCTGCAATACCTCCATCAAGCATCTTACGAGAACCTATCTTCACAACACGTGAGGCTAATGGCATACTGGCAGAAGCCCGTATCCATTCGTAACACTCGTATCCATGATGCATCAGCAAGCGATACTCTGCCCTACCCGTCTCTACATCTGTACAAACGGCATAAAATTCCATCTGATTACTATCGAAAGTCTCTACATCGAAACGATCGATTATATCCGGAAGTGTATGATAACAGTATTCTCCTCCAAAAATATCACCAGTAGTAATGAGGGAACGAATACTGCAATAGCGCCATTCATGCGCTTGCTGCTGATTATATCGCAAAACACGGCCTGGTTGACGGGACTTATAGTTACATCCAAAAGCAGCTCCAGCTGATACACCTACAAGTCCATCAAACTCTATCCCATGTTCCATGAGAACATCCATGACACCTGCAGAGAACAAACTACGCAAGGCGCCTCCCTCTAGAATCAATCCTTTTTTCATATTAATGATGTTGATAGATTTTCTCGCCACCTTTTAATAAGGTAGAAAGAAATGTTTCTGCATCTTGACGGCAAATATACAAAAATTTATTTTATCTTTGCACACAAATACGTAAAACGAACTTTAATAGATATAATGAACAAGATAAACAAAACATTAAAAGCTATACTGCTGCTGGTAGTAAGTTTCATAATTATCTTAGTAGCTTCAATCCAACGCGATGGTAAAGTGTTTGGGCATCATCTTAAAAGTGAAAATTCAAAAGCAATAACAAAAAGCGTAAACGACACCATGCATATAGCTGAAGATGGAAGTTACGTAATAAATACAATGCAGCTAGGTAAAGATATCACGGGATATGGTGGAAATGTACCATTAGAGATTACCGTAAAAAATGGGAGAATACTAAATGTGAAGGCTCTACCTAACCTTGAAACCCCAGACTTCTTTAACGAAGCGAAATCTCTACTAAAAAAATGGAACGGAAAATCACTTGACGAGGCACAGAAAATGAAAGTTGATGCTGTGTCTGGCGCAACATTCTCTTCGAAAGCTATCATCGCTAATATGGAGAGAGGTATCGCTTTTGCTCAGAAAAATACAGTAAAAGAAAATTGGTATTCAAAATTCGATGCAAGTGCAAAAGGTATCACTGCTCTCATCGTGGCACTAATGGCAGCTATCATTCCACTATTCTATAAAAACAAAGAATACCGCATAATACAACAGGTACTAAATATCGCAATTTTGGGATTTTGGTGTGGTACATTCTTATCATATTCAGCTCTTATGAATTATATGTCAAACGGCATCAATGTATTAGAGTATATTGTACCCGTAATCATGCTTATCACAGCTTTTATATACCCTATTTTTGGGAAAAAACAATATTATTGCACACATATCTGTCCATATGGTGCATTACAGGAATTGACCGGAAAATGTGTCAATTACAAAATAAAGATAGGCTCCCAAACCATTAAGAAACTTGATATTATGCGTCGAATCATTCTTGTGGTACTAATGCTTTGTATGTGGACAGGTTTATGGTTTGGATGGATAGACTACGAACCATTCTCAGCATTCATCTGGAAATCAGCATCTGTAATTGTACTTGTAATCGCGTTAGGGTTTTTGTTGCTCTCAACCATTATCACTCGACCTTATTGTAGATTCGTTTGTCCAATGGGATCACTATTTAAAATCAAACTGTAAAGAGTTATGCGACAGATTATTACGCATTTTACAGACGACGATCTGTATAAATTTTCTATGTGTTGTGCTGTAATTGATAACTTTCCACGTGCTCAAGTGAAATATCAATTTGTGGACAGAAACGATACTGTATATCCAGAAGGATTCGCTGATGAACTGATGAACCAAGTTAAAATGCTCGAGAATGTAGTAATAACCGACGAGGAGATTGAATTTATAAAAAGAACTTGTAGCTATATTCCTCATTGGTTTTACAATTTCTTGAAAGGTTATCGTTATTCGGCAGATTGGGTAAAAGCATGGCAAGACGAGGAGCGCCATCTGCACGTAGAATTCGAAGGATGCTGGTCTGATACCATTTTACTTGAGGTAAAAGTTTTAGCTATCATTTCTGAGTTATACTATATCATGACTAATCAGACTTCCCTATTCGACTACGATGACTATTATAAAAAGTCTTATCTAAAAGCAGAAAGGCTACTTGAAGCAGGATGTATATTCTCTGACTTTGGCACAAGACGCAGAGCTTCTTTAAAAGCAGAAGAAACGGCAATAAGAGCTATGAAAGACTGTCAAAAGACATGGCAACGTGAGGGCAAATTCGTAGGTACAAGTAATGTATACCTGGCCATGAAATATAACTTAATTCCTATTGGTACTATGGCACACGAATTCATATGTGCAATAGGTGGTATGTACGGCGCACAAATGGCAAATCATTTAGCGATGGATGCTTGGAGAAACACCTTTAGAGGAGCTCTTGGCACTTATCTCTACGACACTTTTGGATGGAATATCTTTTCATTGAACTTCTCTAAAGATTTTGCAAATTTATTTAGTGGACTACGTGTTGATTCAGGAGATAACTTCGAGCAACTCAAGAAAATCGTCGACAAATACAATTCGATAGGTATCGATTCTCGATCTAAGCAGGTAATTTTCTCAAATGCTCTAAATACTGATCGGGCCATCCAAATCCAAAGTTTTGCCAAACACTATTGTCGTCCTTCATTTGGTATTGGTACTCACTTTACAAATGATTTCGAAGGTATAGAACCTATGAATATCGTAATAAAATTGGTAGCTGTAAAAATTACAGAATCATGGCCTTACTATAATGATACATGTAAACTCTCAGAAGACACAGGGAAACGTACAGGTAAACCGAACGTAATCAAAAGATATCTGGAAACTCTTCATCTGGCATAATATTTTCCCATGTATAATTTATGTCATGGGGAAATAGACTTCCCCTACTCTCCTTCCTACAAATTTAGATAATTGGCAAACAAATAACATCTTATGTTTATACAAGACATCGTCTGTTATCTAAAACTTGAATATGTAATAAAACTCTAACACTATAATAGCACCAACAGAAACGACCTCTATTGGATATAATTATTTAATTGAACTTTCGCATGTAAGAAATCACATGCATATATTAACGTAAATTTGGAATAAAAAAGGCTTCAAAGTTTGTTTAACTCATTGAAAATGAGTAATTTTATAGTGACCAAACAATAAAATTCAAACTTAGAAGCCGTGAGCAAAGATACAACTATTCTATCAGATTTGAGAAGTTTCTTCTCTGAAAATGAAAATAATCGTGCAATTAACAGCATAATGAGAGTGATGGAACATATAAACATACGCTCTAGCCAGATTGGTGTAGAGAAGCGTGCGAATTGCAAGTTTACATCCTTGCAGGTACTCAATCTGCTTATGCTCTTTCCGTTCT
>NZ_AUFP01000032.1 GCF_000426565.1 Segatella albensis DSM 11370 = JCM 12258
AGCAAGACAACTTATTAACGAATCAAATAGAATAAAGATGCAGGTAAACCGTAAAAAAAAGTAAGTGAAAATGTTGTTTTAGCGTTATTATGCAAAGTATAATCACGTACAACATAGTTTAATGTAATTTAAATATTCTCTGAAAATTACTTTGTTTCAAAAAATCTTCAAACCTTTGCACTCAGAATACAAAATGAGGCAAATAATTGCAGTTTGCTTTCGTTTTGGTGCAATTGTTCCAATAACCTTTGCGCAAGGTTGATACAGCCCCGTCTGGGTAAAAAGGCGTAACTTCTAAGACACGTAGATTCCTAGGCAGTTAACAGTTTGTTTAATTTTAAAACAGAAAATTATGATTATAAGTTTTAAAAATGGAGAAAAAGTGCTTAAAATGGAAAATGCAGATATGCGTTCCATTTGTGGTGGTACTGCGGTAGCAACACAAAGCTTCCCTTGTACAGTTCATGAAAGTGATGGTTCTGTACACACGAAAGAGGTTTCTAGTATTGAGGAATGTTTAGAATATGGTGGACTTAATTAATTAAGTAATGTTGAAAGTTCTGAGTTTCGACTCAGAACTTTCTTCTTAATTTTAAAATTTCGTAATATGTTTAGACTTATTTTTATATTTTTGCTCATATTGGCTCATTCTGTTTCGTATGGGAAAAAGTATACATTGTCAGAAACCCCTAATGGGTTATGTCTAAAGCAATGGTTAGGAAAGGATTCTGTCATAGATTTCAACAGCCATAAAGAACTAAAGAAAGTCAAGATTATAGGTGAGATGGCTTTTGAAAAGAACAATCATATAAAAAAAGTTATATTGCCAGCACAATTAAAAATTATAGAGAAGAGGGCTTTTAACACTTGTGAAAAGTTAGAACAGGTAAAGATCCCCCCATCTGTAACATATATTGGTAATAGTGCATTTAATATGGACAGAAAATTACTTTTAGCTTCCTTACCAGATAGTTTAACAGAAATAGGAGAGTGGGCTTTTTGGGATTGCAATAAAGTCTCTATATCTACTATACCGCAATCTGTCATAAAGATTGGAAGACAAGCATTTACTTGCTGTGAAGGTATCACAACTCTGATTTTCAAAAATAATATGGAAGTCATTAATGATAGATGTTTTTCTGGTTGCAAAAACATAGAAAGAATAGTGTTTCCAAAAAATCTCAAGGTCATCGAGCATTTTGCATTTGCTCGTTGTATAAAACTAAAATGTGTGGATTTTCCCAAAAGTCTTGAAAAAATCAGTCATCAAGCATTTGCCAATTGTTGGGATTTAGAAATAGTGAATTTTTCATCAGCTCCCAATGTTGATTCGACGGCATTTGACAACTGTAAATATCACTTTGGTAAATAGCAATAAACATTTAAATACAGAAAATCATGGATGTATTAAAGCATATTTTATTTCTTTTAAATGTAAAATTTACAAGTACTTTTTTACGTAAACTCTACATGGAAAATCCTAACAATACTAATTTGTTGGGATTTTCAAATATGCTTAGATTCTATGGCATAGACACACAACCTGGGAAGATTACGAATAAGGAAACTTTTGAAAATGAAATTATTCCATTTTTAACAAAACTGCATGATGATTTTGTTGTTGTTGAAGATTGCAAAGACAACAAATATAAAGTATTTTCTGATATATATACCTATATAGAGAAAGATACATTCTTAAAAATATGGGATGGAACTTTCCTTGCTTTCGAGAAAACACCACAAAGTTGCGAACCCCAATATGAAAATCACAGAAAGGAAGAAAAATCGAAAAAGATTTTTACGATATTGGGATATGGCAGTTTGTTGATTTTGTGTTTGTTGATAGTTACAACAAAGGAAAATATAGTTTCGACCGTCATGAATATTTTAGGATGTGGGATAGGATATTTTCTCACATACTGTATCCTTGCCCAGCACACAGGCAAAAATATTGCAAAAAAAATATGCACAAGTAATCATCATTTTGATTGTAATATAGAGTATCGATTCGGAGGGATAATTGATTTGGTGGATATATGCGTTGCATATTTTGCCTCCTTTTTCTTTATGATAGTATGCTCTAATCTTTCTCCTTTGTTTACAGCTATACTTTGGGCATCTGCAATACCAGCTGTTGCTTGGAGTTTGTGGGCTCAATTTTTTAGAATAAAGAAAATATGCCCATTATGCTTGTCTTTACAAATAAGTATATTGGTATTAAATGTTTTCAATATATGCTCTTTAGATTTTGGCAAAATATTTTTTTTGAAATCTGATTTCGACAATGCCATATATTATACCCTTTTGTTTATTATATTTTTATCATTTTCGACAATATATTCAAAAAAAACATTGGGTAACACAATACAAATTGTTAATGTTAGGAGAAGTGATAACTTTCTAAAAGAACAGTATTTGCTACTACTAAACAGGTTCACTCAAAATATTAATTCTACATCTCAATATTTGGATAGTTTTAATTGGGGAACACAAAATGCCCAAAAGCGTGTCGTGGCAGTTTTTAATCCGACATGCATACCTTGTGCTCTCGGTTTCTTGAGTATATATAATGCAATGGCTTTGAATAACTCTATAAAATTACATATATTTTTCACATATTGGACAAAAGAGCAACATGAAAAATTGGAGATTTTGTTTTCTGCTATTTTGCAAAATCCAGATAAAATTTTGTATATTATCCAAAAGTGGTATAACTTTGGTATCTATAGTCAAACACAATTTGAAGAAAGATTTTGCATAAAAAAGATAGAAATCAAGTCTATAGACTATCTTATTGGTAGACAGAAAGAATGGTGTGAAATGAATAATGTTCACTCAACTCCAACCTTTTTTCTGAATGAAAGCCTCTTGCCAAAAGGAATCGATTTAATGGACATCATAAACTTTTAGAAAATGGAAACAATAAAACTCACATCACTGATATTATTTTTAGGTATGGCATCTCATGTAATGGGACAAGGTGTCTCTACTTCTACGGATGAATACGAATGTATCTACGAGTATCATGTAAAGAATACCAAAGGCTCTTCGGATGCAACTTCCACCATCCTGCAAATCGGTAGAAACGCAGCCATGTTTTCTGATTATACTGCATTCCAAAAGGACTCTGCCATTGCTTGCAAAGCTCCCGAATCGGACATTCAGAAGTTCAATACACAAGAAATGAGAAACGATATGTTCTTTGACCAATCTGTCTCTCAAAATGTGCCTAAGGGAAAAATGACAGTCTATAGTGTCATTACGCCAAATTACTACAGCTATACCGAAACAGCTTCGCCGATCAATTGGAGTTTTGCAGAGGAGGAAGACACCATCTGTGGATATACTTGCCAAAAGGCTATGGGAGAATATGGCGGCAGAACTTGGACCGTTTGGTATTCCACGGAGATACCTGTATCCTTTGGTCCTTGGAAACTTTGCGGTTTGCCAGGTTTGGTGTTGGCAGCAAATGATTCGGAAGGCATACATCAGTTCAAGGCAATCACTTTTCGTAAGTCCAATATGCCTATGAATATGAAGCCATACGCCAACATTGTCAAGACTTCAAGAGAACAATTCATTAAGGCGAAGAACAAGTTTGAAGAAAATCCAATGGGCAACATTCCTACTGAATCCATCAGTGAGATGACCATTGAGAACTATGAGGATGGTGGTCATAGTGCCTTGGTGAATGGTGTGGTGCTGAGAATGCGCCCTAATGGATATGTTCCTTTGGAACTCAAATAGACAAAAGAAGATTTTGAATGATAGAGCTTTATGAATATGAGAAGATTATTGCTTTTTATGATATTGGCTTACTTTTGTATCTGCACTTTTGCACAAAGTGTGGTTACAGGAGTGGTACGTGATACCACTGGTGCTGCTTTGGAAGGTGTCATCGTAAGGGCTAATGCCGACAAAGCTACCCTTGGTTTTGCAAGGACGGCAGAAAATGGGTCTTTCAAGATTACATTCAATACGGAGGCTAAGGTGATAACCATTACGGCAGAAACCATTGGATATGAAAAGGCAAGGAAAGAAATCAAGAATATCTCACAAGAATGCAACTTCAATCTAAAAGAAAAGTCAACAGCCTTGAAGGAGGTTGTGGTAAAAGCCCCTGCCATCTACCAGCGAGGGGATACTTTGTCTTATAACTTGGCCTCGTATATTGGCAAGAATGATTATACGCTCAAGGATGCCATGAAGAAACTCCCAGGCATTGAAGTGGGCGACAAAGGTTCCATCAAATACTTGGGCAAGGAGATTTCCAACTTTTATATCAACGGCATGGACTTGTTGGGTGGAAGATACAACATCGCCACCACCAATATTCCTGCTTCATTCGTAAACTCCGTCCAGGTGCTCAGCAACCATCAGGCAGTAAAAGCCGATAAGGATGTCTTTTCAGACAATGTGGCTATCAACGTGAACATGAGCAACAAGGCTAAGTTTAAGCCTGTAGGTTCTTATGGTGTCTCATTGGGAGCAGGCGAGCATGCCTTGTATGAGGTAAATGGAGCAGGTATGTTTTTCAAGTCAAACTTCCAAATGTTGGCTTCGCTGAAAGCAGGCAATATCAAACAGTTCGCATTGGATGAAGGAATCAATCATTTTGACAACAAAGAGACAACCTCCACTTTGTCGAATTTATTGGAGAACATTTCTGCTTCTACTCCTCCCGTCGAAGTAGATAGGTATGCATCGCCCACGGACCGTTTGTTGTCGTTCAACATATTGAGGAAAATCAGAAAAGACGTTACCTTAAAGGGCAATATCGGATATAGCTATGCCAAAAGTCAATATGACTATAGCTTGACGAGAAGTTATGCTGATGCAGAAAACAACATCGTCATCGCCCAAGAGTATTCACCGCTATCCACAGTGCATCGTCCAAGCATCCAGTTGGAATATAAGGATAATTCAGAAAAGACTTATCTCGTCAATACCTTGTCGGGCGTTGGTTCATTCTTGACTTCAGAATTACCGACAACGGAAAATGGCATGCTCTTCAATCAGAAGCAAACGATGCGAGAGTTTTATCTGAACAACAAATTTTCTACATTGTGGCATCACAAGGACTTACGTTGGTCGCTCACATCACTTATCTCGTACCAAGGTTCTCCTATGGAAAAGATAACGCTTGACAAGGAGGGAGAAGATGCCGTTGTTCAAAGTGCCAACGGACAAAGTTCGCGTATAGAAAACAACCTCTCTGTTTCTAAGAAGTATCACAATTCTCGCTTCTATTTGCCGTTCTTGTTGAACTATTACATGGATAAGATACAAACAACCTTGCATCCTACCGATGAAAGCAATGATGAGAGTATGCAAATCTTCAGAATGGTGTTTGCTCCACAATATGAATACGCTCATCCTCAATATAAATATGTGTTTCGTATGGAAGTACCTATACGTATAGATTATGTCGCTCATAAAGACCACATGGCAGCAGTGTCATCTGGCTCTTGGTATTATTCCATCTGCCCAAGCATGTATTGCAACTACAAAGTAAGCTCTCGCTCTGTACTTCGTACCAACGTATTCTATGCACGCACCTTTGGTGACATTTTGGATTTTCTGAAATCTCCTGTCCGAATTAACGATATTTCCATCAAGATGGGGTCTGGTATTTTGGCTGATACCAAGAGTTTGAATGCGACACTGCATTACGACTATAAGATACCGCTCAAGATGTGGTTCTTTAATGCCGATATTCTATACAGTCAGGAAAGAAGTAACTTGCTGCAAAAGCAAGAGGCAACCCATATGCTCGTCAGTATGTCGAAGATATACGCCCCAAATACAGCAAAAAATCTCATGGGACAGGTTGGCATAACCAAATTCATAGAGTCCATCAAGACCAAGGTTTCCTTGAATGGTGGTTATCAATGGAGGCGACAAATGACTTTGCAGAATGACAATCAACAGAAATACACATGGAAGAGTTGGACTTTCTCTCCATATCTGACATCACAACCTTGCAAATACATAGAGTTGGATTACAAAGGCATGTTTGCCAAGACTTATCTTTGCACGGATTACCAAAAGAACAGTTATTTGAGCCAACAACACAAGGTGGCTTTAAAAATCATGCCTTTTGAAGGCTTCACATTTGAGTCATCTGTAGATATTGTAAAGAACGAATTGACAAAAGATGTCACCAAGACGATGAGCCTATTGGATATGGGAATGTCTTATCAGAAGAAAGCGGTCAAGGTTTCTCTCGACATCAGAAACATTCTGAACCAACACCAATATGGATACACGATTTACAATTCCGTAAACACGTTCACGTATAACTATCAGCTGAGAGGAAGGGAGTGTGTATGCTCTGTAAAACTAACGATATAAAGGATGAATAAAATACATTTAATAAAACAACATGATGGAATGCAGTGTGGTGCTGCATGTTTGACCATGATAGTAAATTCTTATGGTGTCAAGTGTTCTTTAGACAATATATCCCAAATGTTACATATTGGGAAAAATGGTGTGTCTATGTATGCTATTACAGAAGCTGCGAATGAAATTGGCTTCAACAGTCAAGGACAATTATATACCATTGAACAATTGAAAGATGCACAAATGCCTTGTATTTTGCATTGGAACCAAAATCATTTTGTAGTATTATACAAAATTGACAAGAAAGAGCTTTTTCATATTGCCGATCCAGGAAAAGGGTTGATAAAATTATCTTTGGAAGATTTTTGTAAGCATTGGATTAGTACAGGGGAGCAAGGTATCAGAGGGGCAGTGTTGTTGCTTACTCCAACAGAAAAGTTTAAATCCTTTCATGTGGACGAACAACCTAACAATTCCAAACATGTTTTGAGAAAATACATATTCAAATATCGTTATTTGTATTTTATGCTATTATTGGGATTATTTGTAGGTAGTCTCTTGCAACTTGCCTTGCCATTTCTTACTCAGTCCATTGTCGACGTCGGTATCAAGAACCAAGACATAGGTTTCGTGTGGCTTATTTTGCTGGGTCAACTAATACTGACCATTAGCAGAACAGGTATTGACTTTATCCGCAGATGGCTGTTGCTTCATATTTCTCTGCGTATCAACATTTCATTAGTGAGCGACTTCTTCATCAAGCTCTTGAAGTTGCCGATGTCTTTCTTTGACACAAAACTCATGGGCGACTTAATGCAAAGAATGAACGACCATAGCCGAGTGAACACTTTTTTGACGCAGCAGACACTCAATATAACTTTTGCATTGCTTACCTTCGTGGTATTTGCGATAGTATTGTTTTTATACAATAAATTTGTATTTGTCATTTTTCTATTAGGCAGTATAGTTTATGGTGGTTGGATGGCATTGTTCTTGAAGCATAGAAAAATACTCGATTATGAATTGTTTGAACAGCAAGCTATCAATAACAACAAAACCTACGAGTTTATTACTTCTATGCAAGAAATTAAATTGCAAGGGTGTGAGCAACGTAGAAGATGGGAATGGGAAGATACGCAAGCAGACCTATTTGGAGTACAGATGAAATCACAAAAACTCCAACAGACACAGGAAGCGGGTTGTATATTCATTAATGAAATGAAGAACATTGTCATTACTATAGTTTCTGCTACCGCTGTGATTCATGGACAGATGACACTCGGTATGATGCTTGCCGTACAATACATCATCGGGCAGCTCAATTCGCCCGTGGAGCAACTGATGAACTTCTTTTATTCTCTGCAAGATGTGAAGATTAGCTTGGAACGTATCAACGAGATTCATCAGATGGATGACGAGAATGGAAAGGAAGGCTTGAAAACTTCAATAGAGAATAAAGACGAGGGCATTGACATCAAGAACATCATGTTCAAGTATGACCCACATGCTTTGCACAAGACCATAGACGATGTGAGCATTCACATTCCGCAAGGTAAGGTAACAGCCATCGTTGGCGCATCTGGCAGTGGAAAGACCACCCT
>NZ_AUFP01000033.1 GCF_000426565.1 Segatella albensis DSM 11370 = JCM 12258
GCATCATATAAAGATAGTATAGCAAGACAACTTATTAATGAATCAAATAGAATAAAGATGCAGGTAAACCGTAAAAAAAAGTAAGTGAAAATGTTGTTTTAGCGTTATTATGCAAAGTATAATCACGTACAACATAGTTTAATGTAATTTAAATATTCTCTGAAAATTACTTTGTTTCAAAAAATCTTCAAACCTTTGCACTCAGAATACAAAATGAGGCAAATAATTGCAGTTTGCTTTCGTTTTGGTGCAATTGTTCCAATAACCTTTGCGCAAGGTTGATACAGCCCCGTCTGGGTAAAAAGGCGTAACTTCTAATACACGTAGATTCCTAGGCAGTTAACAGTTTGTTTAATTTTAAAACAGAAAATTATGGACAAAGGAAAAGAACTTCTTTCTAAAGAAGAGCTCGCTTTGATGCGAGGGGGCTTTGGCATCGAGGATGTCACAGTTTATGCAATTGGAGTACAAGGTGTAAGCAATTGTTGTAACACAACAAATAACGGAGGAACAACTTCTCCTTCTAAGCCAACGACTTCAACAACAACTACCAACACTACGAAGAAGCCATAAGGTAGTTAACGGATACACTTGCATTCAATAATTTTATGGTCAAGAGAGTTTATTTTAATTCTCTTGACCATTTTATCAAAAGTAATAGATATGGACAATAGAGCTTTGTACACAATATCAAATAAATGGATAATGAGGCATGATGAATATTATGGCAACTCATATGCCTTGTACAACATTGAAACACGAAAATTGGCAAGATTAACAGCTTCGCTTTATACACTTTTGCATCTCTTCTACACAAATGCCAGAGCATACGAAGATGTGAAAAATAGTCTTGCAGAACAAGGTGTACACTTGAAATGGGACAATGTTAGTCAAATAGAAAAAGAGTTTGGGTTTAAGCAGCTGTTTGTCCAAAGTAAAATCTCATATCATTCAACGAATCGTTTTTCGAACATTCATGCTATTGAGCAAATTCCTATAACATCCTCCCCTATGGATGTTGAACTTCTATTGACACACAATTGTAATTTAAAATGTAAGCATTGTTTTCAGTCATCAGAATTACATAGTGATAAAAGAACTCACTTGTCTACGCATGAATGGGAAAAAATCTTCATAGAATTAGAAAAAGCCAATATTTATAATGTCATTATTAGCGGTGGGGAGCCTATGATGTATCCTCATTTCGAACAGTTGCTAAGAAAAGTAACAGACTTACGTATGAGTTTTTCTATTCTTACTAATGGTATGCTGATTTCTGAGAAAAATTTGGATATTTTCAAGAAGAAAAATGTATCTGTAACAATTTCGTTGGATGGATGTACAGCAGAACAACATGAGTTCCTTAGAGGGAAAAATACATTTGAGCATATAGTCCGTACAATTAATCTAATGGTGAAGAATGATGTAAACCTCAATATTGCACATGTTGTAAATGCCCACAACAAGGAGCATTTGGAAGAGTTGATACTTTTTTTAATAAACAAGGGCGTACATCATTTGTCTATTAATTTAGTAGAACCAGAAGGAAGGGCGTTTTCAAACGATTTTTTACTTTTGAGCCCAAAAGAAGAAAGTCTAATGCGCAAAAAGATTACTCAACTTCAAACCAACTACTCTGATAGAATTACAATAGACTTTCCTAATCTCTCATATAAAGAAAACATAGATGGCTATAGTAAGGATGAAAAGGTCTTTTGTGCAGCAGGGACAAAACGTGTCGCTATAAGTTCTGATGGTTGTGTATATCCATGCGTTTATGCCTTTAATCTTCCTTTTCTGAAGATAGGAGATTTAAAGACAGAAACTTTGCAAGACATTTGGGAGAAAGAATCGGCGTGGCAATTGATGCGAGGTGGTATAACAATTTCGCAAATAGACACTTGTAATTCATGCAAGTTACATAGCTTTTGTAGCATGAGAAACTGTAGGATAAAGTCTTATTCTCAGAAATTAGGACTTTTTGCCAAGCCTGATAATTGTCTTATAGATAAAGTAGAATAATATGAGAAAGTATTTTGAATTACTAATAATGTTCTTAGGGTTATGCCCAATGCTGATGGCACAGAACATTCAAGGGGTTGTGACAGACACAAAAGGTATGCCGATTTCATTTGCCAATGTTGTGGAACTGTTACAAGCAGACTCTTCTTTCATTAAAGGAACGGTTAGTAAGGAAGATGGTTCTTTCATGCTTGAAGGCGTAAAGAGTGGCAATGTCATTCGAGTTTCTCTCATCGGTTATGAAACACAATATATAAATTATACGGGGCAAACTACCGTCACCTTAAAACTTCAGGAAAGCACCAACATGCTTGGCGAGGTTGTTGTCAAAAGTTCGTTGCCAAAGACCGTGCTGCGAGGAGAGGGAATGATAACAAATATAAAAGGCAGTGTATTGGAGAAAACTTCCAATATGGAACAGTTGCTTTCACGCATTCCTAATGTGTCTGCCAAAGATGGACAAATAGAAGTGTTTGGTCGTGGCACACCTGTAATATTTATCAATGGTCGGAAGATGCAAGACCAAATGGATTTGCAACGTTTGCAACCAAGCAACATAAAGAAAATTGAAGTAATCAACAACCCTGGTGCACGATATGATGCCAGTGTGAAGAGTGTCATACGCATTACCACAAAGAAGACGCAGGGCGAAGGCTTCAGCTTTGACAACAAAACTACGTTTTCGGTCAATGAGGAAAAACGCTTGAGCTCATACGAATCGTTCCAAGGAAATTATCGAAAAGGAGGATTGGATGTCAATGGGTTCTTGTATGGTGCATATGCTCACACTCCAGAAAACAAACAGGTGACGCAATATTCATACATCACAGATACTTGGCAGCAGAATATGAACGTCAATCAGGAATTCACTAACATCAACCCATACGCACGCTTGGGGGTAAGCTATATGCTTGGCGAAGAAAGCAATTTGGGTGCCAGCTTCAGCTACAATCGTTTAGCAAAGGATAAGGGCGAAGGAACTCAGACGTTCAATATAATGCAGAACAATGTACAGAAGGAATCTTCAACCGTTGATTATCTGAGTCCAGGTCAGTCAACGACTTATTCCGCCAATGCTTATTATGTTGGCAAGATAGGAGGGCTGAATGTGGATTTCAATACAGATTATTATTGGTATGGCAAGAAGCAGTGGATGGACTTATACGAAACAGTGCTTGACGAATATCGCCAGACAGAGACGGAAAAGTCTGATGTCTGCTCTTATCGCAACAATCGCAACTATTTGTTGGCATCCAAACTTGTCCTCAGTATTCCATTGTTGAACGGCACTTTTTCGTTGGGCGGTGAATACAGTCATGTGAATCGAAGAAGTCACTACCAAGTGGAGCCTGAAGTGGTTGATAACGAGAAAGAAAAAGTCAAGGAGTCAATGACTTCTGCGTTCGTTGACTATAGCCATAGTTTCGGGCAACTGACGATGCAAGCAGGGCTTCGCTATGAATACATCAACTTTGACTATTATGACAATGATTTGTATATAGCAGAACAGAGCAAGACTTACGGCAATTGGTTTCCGTCTTTGGCTCTCTCGCTTCCTGTTGGCAAGACACAGATGCAACTGACGTATGCCACTGACATCTATCGTCCAAGCTACAACGAGCTTAGAAGCGGTGTGCAGTATGACAACCAATACACATACGAGTCGGGCAATCCATTCCTCGTTCCTTCAATTACACACAATCTTACCTACGGACTCTCTTGGGAATGGCTCAATCTGCAATTGGTTTATTCGCATATCTCAGATGAGGTTTGTACGATGACGCAGACTTATCGTGGAGATCCGATGAAGTCACTCGCTCGCCCAGAGAACATCAATAGCTACAACTCTTTCCAAGCTGGACTGACGCTGAACCCTACCTTTGGCATTTGGCATCCAACATTGGAAACAATGCTCTTTAAGCAATGGCTCAAGATGAATACGCATGTGGGCAATAAGCTTGACAATCCTGTGGCAGTTTTCCAACTTACCAATGCGTTTGACTTCAAGTTGCTGACGGCTTCATTTGTAATGACCGCACAGACTGAAGGTAATATGGGTAACAAATGTATCCGCCAAGGCTATTTCAATACAGACCTGTCACTCTACAAGTCGTTGCTCAAGAATCGCCTTACGTTGACACTTGACGTTTCAGATGTATTCGGAACGGGGAACCAACATCGCACATTCTATTCAGGTGTGCAAAGAACTATGTTATATGACCTAAATTCCACAAGTACCATTACCTTTAGCATCCGCTATCGCTTTAACGCAACGAACAGCAAGTATAAAGGAACTGGTGCAGGTCAATCTCAAAAGAACAGAATGTAAAGTCATAAAACTAAAGCTTCGGAAAAGAATAAAAATCAACTTGTTGCAAACAGAAAGTTTCTTAAAATGAAAACATAGAAAGTTAATTTTTAATATAAATGATATGATTTTTCCTATTATACATCAACATGACTCCATGCAATGCGGAATAGCCTGCTTGCAAATGGTATGTAAATATTTCGGCAGAGAATACACTTTGGATTTTCTGTCGAAACTTTGTTTTGCTACTGCGGAAGGAGTCTCTCTGTTAGGTATCAATGAGGCAGCAAACACACTTGGCTTGCATACTACATGCGCTAGAGCTACAACTATGGTGCTAGGTGAAGTCCCTTTACCTTGTATCCTTCATTGGAACCAAAATCACTTTGTTGTCTTGTATAAAGTCAAGAAAGGAAAGAACTTCTATGTAGCAGACCCAGGGAAGGGATTGGTTGTTTATACATTAGAGGAGTTCAAGCAACATTGGATAAGCACGAGCTCCAATGGTGAAGACAAGGGCATTGCTATGTTCTTGGAAACCACTCCTGTTTTCTTTACTTATAAGATGCAAGGTGAAGAGAACATCAAAGAGAAGCGGTCTTTCCGCTTTCTCTTTGGGTATGTGAAGAAATATCGCAAGTACTTCGGGCAAATCATCTTGGGCTTGATAGTCGGGAGCCTCTTGCAGCTTGTCCTGCCGTTCCTCACTCAGTCCATCGTGGATGTCGGCATCAAGAATCAAGATATTGGCTTTGTTTGGCTTATTCTGTTGGGACAGTTGATGCTTACAATCAGCAGAACGGCTATTGACTTTATCCGCAGATGGTTATTGCTTCACATATCCTTGCGCATCAATATATCATTAGTGAGCGACTTCTTTATCAAGCTCTTGAAGCTACCAATGTCTTTCTTTGACACGAAGCTCATGGGCGACTTGATGCAGAGGATGAATGATCATAGCCGTGTGAATAATTTCCTAACACAGCAGACGCTCAACATCACCTTTGCCGTGCTTACTTTCGTGGTATTCTCGGTGGTGCTGTTCTTCTACAATAAGTTGGTGTTTGCCATCTTCTTGTTGGGAAGCATCCTCTATGGCGTATGGATGACCTTGTTCTTGAAGCGAAGAAAGGTACTCGACTATGAATTGTTTGAGCAGCAAGCCATCAACAACAACAAGACCTACGAGTTCATCACTTCCATGCAGGAAATCAAGTTGCAGGATTGTGAGCAGCGCAGAAGATGGGAATGGGAGGACACGCAGGCAGACCTGTTCGGTGTGCAGATGAAGTCGCTTAAACTCCAACAGACCCAGGAGGCTGGAAGCATCTTCATCAACGAGGTGAAGAACATCATCATCACGGTAGTCGCTGCAACTGCTGTGATTCATGGACAGATGACACTCGGTATGATGCTTGCCGTACAATACATCATCGGGCAGCTCAATTCGCCTGTGGAGCAACTGATGAACTTCTTTTATTCTCTGCAAGATGTGAAGATTAGCTTGGAACGTATCAACGAGATTCATCAGATGGATGACGAGAATGGAAAGGAAGGCTTGAAAACTTCAATAGAGAATAAAGACGAGGGCATTGACATCAAGAACATCATGTTCAAGTATGACCCACATGCTTTGCACAAGACCATAGACGATGTGAGCATTCACATTCCGCAAGGT
>NZ_AUFP01000034.1 GCF_000426565.1 Segatella albensis DSM 11370 = JCM 12258
TTCCATCTTGACCTTGTCCAAATGCATATCCTGTATTTTGGCTTGCGCCTGTTATGGTATATACATCATTAGCACTATATGCATTTCCGCCATTTAATCCGCCTCCGACACCACACTTTGAATAATTCGCAGCTTTTCCACCACCACCTCCAGCGACTAAAAGAAGTTCTTGTTGATAGTCTTTGTAATTCTTTAAAACTCCACGATCAGATATGGCTATATGAGTAGCACCACCTCCACCACCTCCACCTTGATAATAATAATTTAACTCTGGACATCCATTACCACTTTTACCACCACCATTATATCCACCATTCCCTCCCGTGTTACCTAAATTATCACCACCTTTTGACCCAACACAAACATATAAGTTATTTGATGCACCTAGACTTTTATATCCAATAGAATATCCACCTTTTCCACCCAACTCATTGATATAGTTACCTCCGCTTGCTCCCCAGCATTCTAACTTATAATTTCCACTTATGGGTGCTGTAAAAGTCTGTACACTTCCCGTGTGTTTGTACTCAAATTGTTAACATAAAGAAAATATTCAACAATAGAAGAGTGTTCGTTATAAGCAAGGAGTGTATCAATTGTCATATAGACTTTTGATACACTCCTTTTTATTATAGGTTTGGTGATATCCAACTAATTATTGCATAGCCATCACCTGAGTGTCCTGTTTCTGTACCACCTTTGGGTTTCGGGAATGTTTGGTCACCGGCTATGGTTAAGGCATTTGATACACCACCAATATATCCTGAACCGCCACCAGCACAAGAATAAGTATCAAAGCAACTTCCACCACCATACCAGCCGCCGCCACCAGCACCAGCAGAATCAGTATCATGAATTGCTTCTCCACCACACCCAAAAGAGCCTTGATTATATCCGTCACCTCCTGTATCTTGTGTGCCTCCTTTTCCCGCAACATGATCACTTTCTTCATAATCAATACCATCTCCACCATTTACACCTCCTCCAGAGCCACCGCGGCCTCCAGCATCACCACCGCCTCCTCCACCAGCAACAATATATATTTCATCTTTATTATTGATATAGTTTTGAAGTATACCTCTGTTATTTTTTGCTATATGTGTAGCACCACCGCCACCGAACTGCCCATCCCCTCCGCCATTGTATCCTCCTGTACCTATAGAAAAAGCATTTCCATTCTTTACATTATAACTTCCCCTTCCTCCAATACATACAGAGATTGTTGTATTTCCTAATATATAAGCTATTCCTTGTGCATAACCGCCTAAACCAGGAATTGCCCTATAATGTTCTGCTCCTTGTGCTCCCCAAACTTCCAACTTATAATTCCCACTTATGGGTGCTGTAAAAGTTTGCACACTTCCCGTGTGTTTGTACTGTAACTATCAAGTAAAAGAAAATATTCAACATTAAAAGAATAAATATATTAAAGACAAGAAGTGTATCAATCATCATATAGACTTTTGAAACACTCCTTTTAATATATTGTTACAGATTTGGTGATATCCAAGAGATGATGCAATATCCATCACCTGAATGGCCCGTCTCATTTCCACCTTTTGGCTTAGGCATTATAGAGCCACCATCTATCATTACGGGATTTGTAAACACCTTACCGCTATAATGATTAGATTGTCCTGTATGAATTATATTATTTCCTGTCGATGATGAACTTATAGCATTACATCCCGGATAGCCAGAGATAAAGGAAGAGCCCCCAGCACCGGAACAAGTTATAGCACTATTAGCACCGCCACCACCGCCGCCATAGTAGCCGCCACCACCGCCACTACCATCTTTGGAATAAGAATCACCACCATTTCCCAAAGTACCATTAAAACCACTCTGGTTATTTGTACTTTTTGCACCTTCACCACCTGAGGTTTGGGTAGCGCCTGTAGCTAATGAACACGGACTATAATTTGGACGATATGAACAGAATCCATTTTGCCCAGATAGTCCGCCTGCATTTCCTCCATTACTTCCTTCTGAGTAATATTGTGCACCACCTCCACCAGCAGCAACCATAATTCTTGACTTTAGAGATTCAAAGTTATCCCAAACACCATTTGTCAGTCGAACATCTGTAGCCCCTCCACCACTAAAAGCATTATATAATGAACCACCAGCTCCTCCGCCATTAAAAGTTCTATTTTGGGTTCCTTCTCCAGATTGTCCGACATAAATATAAATGCTTAGACTATTAGGATAAGTAATCCACCCAGAACAATATCCTCCTTTTCCACCATACACAGTACTGGTATATTTTGTAGGCTGACCATAGGCATTAAGTCCTCTATAACTATTTCCTCCACTAGCTCCCCAGCATTCTATCTTATAACTTGTATTCAAAGGCGCTGTAAATTCCTGCACACTTCCCGTGTGTCTGTACTTTTGAGATTGTCTAGAAGAAAATATTGAACATACGGGACAACCAAACCATTATAGTGGAAAAGTATTCACTAATCCTGTAATGATAGATGGTGCATCAATAATACCCTCTCCTTCAGGAGGAACGGAAATGGGACATGAAGGTAATGGATACTGTATTATCTCTTGGATATCACCAAGTCTATAAATAAGAAGGAGACTATATCAAATTTGATTGCTATAGTCTCTTTACTTTGTATAATATTTTCTTTCAGTTGATAACTATAGTACAGACACACGGGAAGTGTGCAAATTTTTACTGCGCCTTTGAATACCACTTATAAGATAGAATGCTGGGGAGCACAAGGGGGAAATAGTTATAATAGTGATTCCGGCTATAATACAAATACAAAATATGGAGGTAAAGGTGGATATTGCTCAGGAATGATTACCTTACCTTCAAATCTAAACATTTATGTTTATGTTGGACAAAGTGGAGAAGGTATTTCAGAAATGAAAACTTTTAACGGTGGCGGTGCTAGTGGACGTTTTTATGGTTGTAAAAGTGGTGGCGGTGCTACTGACGTGCGATTAGTTGGAGGAACTTGGAGTGAATTTAATTCTCTTAAATCAAGAATAATAGTCGCTGCGGGAGGGGCTGGTGGACACTATTATAGGGAAGGATGTGATGGAGGATATGCTGGTGGATTGGTTGGAGGTAATGGAGGTTGGGCAATTAATCTAGAAGAAGGCTCTGTTGAATATCTTGTAACTACAGGTGCTTATCAATCTTCAGGGGGAATAGGTGGCACTCCAACATCTAGAAGTGGAAATAGAGGATATGATGGTATGTTTGGAATTTGTGGAGAACTTTATGATATTAATTTGGGTAGCGGAAGCGGTGGTGGCTACTATTGTGGCGGTGGTGGTGGCGTTGCTTGGGGAATGGTTGGCTCTGGATCTGGTGGTTCTTCTTTTATCTCTGGTTATTCAGGTTGTGACGCTATCGCGGAATCTTCGACAGAAGATAATATAATTCATACTAGTCAGCCTAATCATTATAGTGGAAAGATATTTACTAATTCTGTAATGAGAGATGGTGGTTCCGTTATGCCAAGTCCAACAGGTGGTACGGAAACTGGTCATACAGGTAATGGATACTGTATTATAACCTGGCTCCCGTTAAGTCTAGAACCATAATATATAAAGAGTGTGTCAAAAGTCTACTTGATTATTGACACACTCTTATTATATTCTCTCCTACTGTTAAATATTTTCTTTTGGTAGCTACTGTAGTACAGACACACGGGAAGTGTGCAGACTTTTACAGCACCCATAAGTGGGAATTATAAGTTGGAAGTCTGGGGAGCGCAGGGAGGTGGCTGGGGCAACCATGATAATGCTCCTGGAGGTTATTCGGGCGGCTGGAAGAATATATCTAAAGATCAAATCTTATATATAGTTTGCGGCGGAAAAGGTCTAGACGAGAATCATTATGAGGATGGAACATCTTATAATGGAGGCGGCATAAATTCTGAACACCGTCATGCTGGTGGCGGAGGAGCTACTCATATAGCAACTTCAACAGGATTACTTAGAGACCTTGTTGGTAACAAAGAAGCGGTAATATGTGTCGCAGGAGGTGGTGGCTCAAATGGTGGTTGGACAATTGTAGATGTTACTAAATATCAAGCAGGAGGTGGTCTTGTTGGATTGGGAAGTCCTCCATTTTATTATATAGATAGCGGAGGAGATGTTCATGAAGTTCCAACTAAAGGTGATACAGGTGGGACCCAAACTGGATGTGGTCCAGACGGAATACAAGGAGGATTTGGCTATGGAGGAAATTCACTTCAAGATGGCGGTAGTGGTGGTGGAGGCTGGTATGGTGGAAATGCCTCCGGTGGCGATGTAGTTAGTAAAAACACACATGGTGGTGGAGGTTCTGGATACATTGGCGGATTAACCAACGCAACATCTATAGATGGTGGTACAACTTTTCCAAGGCCTAAGGGTGGAACAGAACAAGGACATCTGGGGCATGGATACGCAATAATTAGTTGGATATCACTAAGTCTATAATATTTCCACCATTCTTCGGAATTTGTTCTGGAAATATATATAAGAATAGGCTATATCAGCAAATTTATTGATATAGCCTATAATACTTTATGGTAGCTGTTGCCAAGTGATAATGCAATAGCCATTACCTGAGTGACCAGTTTCTGTACCACCTATTGGACTAGGCATTGTTGAACCTCCATCTATTGTTGTTGCTGAAGTAAATTTATATTCAATTCCATCAATAGTTTGGTAATTGATGTTTGGATCTTGTGTTCCATCTTGACTCATGGCAACACATCCAACCATGCCAGAGACAAAAGAGGAACCACCTGATCCACCTCTACCAAAACCTACAGCCCCACCATACCAGCCACCTCCTCCGCCGCCACCCCAATAAAAAACATATCCTGGTATATTTGCATAACCAAATGTTCCAGAAACAATAATTTCACCAGACATAATCTCAGGATAGCCTGCAACGTAGACTGGATAATTACCACCATGAATCTGTGTTGCACCTGTTGCTTTTTGATTGTCAGCAGAAAAATCTTCGCTATATGGACTATCTTCCCCAACAAGTCCGCCACCTTTTCCTCCATTCATTCCACTTCCTAGACTACTACATCCACCACCACCAGCAGCAACTATAATGCGTGAACGCAAAGAGTTTGTACCACTCCAACCATCATTTTCTGTATGTTGAATTATACGAATATCAGAGGCTCCTCCACCACCTGATGCAGACCTTCCGCTGGAATTATGAAAATTTCCGTATCCACCACCATTCCATCCTCCTGCATTTGGTGCATCAGTATTGTTGTTCATGCCTTTACCGCCAACATATAAATAAAGTTTCTTATTGATTGGCAGAGAGATTTTTCCTTTTGAATATCCACCTTTTCCAGGAACTGCAGTACCACCAACTGGAGAATTTCCTCCACTTGCTCCCCAAACTTCCAACTTATAGTTTCCACTTACTGGCGCAGTAAAAGTCTGCACACTTCCCGTGTGTCTGTACCTTTAATACCACATAAAAGAAAATATTCAACAATATTTCTGTTTTATTCTGACTTATATCACTTTGCTGCACGCTAAATGAATTCATTGTGAAATGTTAATTTATCATATGTTAGAGATTATTTTGCCCATATATTTGGCTAATACGCAAAAGATGATTACCTTTGTAATATCAAATACAATGTATGAGTCATGGAAGTAACAGAAAAAGAAAGAGACCTTATTCTGGCACTTAGAAATTACAGAAGAGCCTATCCTAATGGAGCAAGAAACATGGAAATTTACATTATGGATATGGTTTATGATTTAATGGAAAATGAATAATTAACACCCCTCCATCAATTTGGAAGG
>NZ_AUFP01000035.1 GCF_000426565.1 Segatella albensis DSM 11370 = JCM 12258
ATTCTTTCCGTCATTCTTCGGGATGACTTTCGGGATTCGTTCAGGATAAAAATATATAGAAATAGGTTATACCAATTAAACATTGATATAACCTATTATATATTATTATGGTAGTTGTTTCCAAGTAATTATACAATATCCATTACCCGAATGTCCTGTTTCAGTTCCACCGCTTGGACTTGGGAATATTTGATCTCCGCCTATAGTCTCTCCATTTGTAAGCATATCTCCGATATGTCCGGATCCGCCACCTCCGCCACCGGCATAATCAGCAGCACCACCGCCATACCAGCCGCCGCCACCTTGGCCACCACCGTCACCACCTAATGTATATCCTCCTTGTCCAAAAGAACCATCAACTATAGTTTGAGTACCAGACCTTGCATCTATTGCTGTAGATTTACCTCCTGTAGTTTGGGTACCACCTTTCGCTCCAGGCCGTGATTGATAAATGTCATAATAGCCTTGGAAACCATCTTCTCCATTTGTTCCACCCCCAGCACCTCCTGTTGGAGTTGTCTTATCTGAAAGGCTATAATACCATTCACTACCTCCACCTCCGCCAGCAACAATTAATACATCTGTTTCTTTAACAGATTCATAATGATATAATTGTCCGTCTGATAGCAAACTCTTTTGAATAGATGTAGCACCACCACCAGCGCAAATTGAATATCGATTATCTTCTCCAAGGCCTCCTCCATTCCAAGTAAAGTTTATCCCACCAGCTCCGACTGCTATATAAATATTTTGTTTTTTAGCCATAGAATAAGTCCCTTTTGCATAACCACCTTTTCCTCCTTGTGCTCGGTCTGGAAAACTTCCATATTCACCTCCTTGCGCTCCCCAAACTTCCAATTTATAATCTCCACTTATGGGCGCCGTAAAAGTTTGCACACTTCCCGTGTGTTTGTACTGGGAATATTACAAAGTGGAAAATAATTAACAACAGAAGAACGTGTGATATATAAATAATGTATCAATCATCATATAGATTTTGATACACTCCTTGTTCGTTATTTTACTCCTATTGTTGAATCTTTTCTTTTTAAGCACGTTGGTAGTACAAACACACGGGAAGTGTGCAGGAATTTACAGCACCCTTGAATACCACTTATAAGATAGAATGCTGGGGAGCACAAGGAGGTAATGCTACAGCTAACGGATCTATATGTATAAATGAGAGAGGTCTAGGTGCATATACTATTGGCTTAATACCTTTTTTAAAAGATTTAACCGTCTATATCTATGTTGGAGGCAAAGGTGAGGATGGCGTCGTTGGTGTACATAGTGCTGGTGGCTATAATGGCGGTGGTTCAGGTGCTTGGGATGAAAAAGATGATGATACAGGTGGCGGAGGTGGTGGCGCAACAGATGTTAGACTTACAGGTGGAACATGGGACGATTTTAGTTCTTTAAAATCAAGAATTATGGTTGCTGCTGGAGGTGGAGGAAAATGTGAAAAATATACTCAACCAGGTTATGGCGGTGGGCTTAGTGGTGGTAACGCTTATTACAATAATGAAATTATCTGTTCAGGAGCAACGCAAACATCCATAATTTGGGGGCATGGAGACAATACTGCAGGGAAAGGAAAAGATGGGTTATATGGATATTTTAGTGGTCTATCAGGAGGAGGCGGTGGATATTATGGTGGAAATGTAAGTTGGGATATTACAGGATCAAATAGCGTTCATGCTAGTGCCTCTGGTGGTTCTTCTTTTATTTCTGGATATTCGGGCTGTGATGCTATTGCAGAATCTTCTACAGAAGATAATATCATTCATACTGGCCAACCAAATCATTATAGCGGAAAAGTATTTACTAATCCTATAATGATAGCAGGAAACGCAAGTATGCCAAAGCCTAAAGGTGGAACGGAAACAGGACATAGTGGAGATGGATATGCAATAATCAGTTGGATATCACCAAGCCTATAATAAATAGTGTGTCAATGTCTACTTGATTATTGACACACTCTTATTATATTCTCTCCTGCTGTTAAATATTTTCTTTATGGTAGCTACTGGAGTACAAACACACGGGAAGTGTGCAAACTTTTACAGCGCCAGTAAGTGGAGATTATAAGCTGGAAGTATGGGGAGCAGCAGGAGGAAGAGGCGGTAGGAAAAGTACTTCTCATGGTCCGTTAGGAGGATATGCTATTGGTTATACTATTCTGGAAAATAGTACCAGTCTTTACATTTATGTTGGTGGAAAAGGTGAAGACGCACAAGATATAGCTTATACCTCCACATACATACCTCTTGGTGGTAAAGGAGGATATAATGGTGGTGGTGATGGTGGTAATGCTCCTTTAAATGGTTATGGAGCATGGTTTGGATATGTACGTGGCGGAGGCGGTGGCGGTGGTGCCACACATATAGCCAATATAGATAAAGGAATTCTTTCAAACTACTCAGATTTTAGAAATAATATATTACTTGTCGCTGGTGGTGGAGGTGGCCTTACTGACAGTTTTCATTTTTCAGATATGGAATCTTCTGGTGGAGGCGAATCAGGAGGAAATGGTGGTTTTAATCAATTTTATGCAGGTGGAACCCAAGATACAGGATATGCATTTGGACAAGGTGCAAATGCTTTGAATGAGCCAACTGGTAATATGGATGGTGTTGGTGAAGGAGACGGAGGAGGTGGTGGCGGCTGGTATGGTGGCTATGCTTGCGAAGTTTCAAAGTATGCGAACAATGGTAATGGCGGAGGTGGTTCCGGACATATCAATACTACTCTTATTACAAATGGTTATATGCAGAATGGCGTTCGCGAGGGTAATGGATATGCAATAATCACTTGGCAACAACTACCATAATAAAATACAATAGGCTATATCAACACATTCGCTGATATAGCCTATTCTTATATATGTCTATCCCGAACGAATCACAAAAGCATCCCGAAGAAGAATGGAGAAAAGAAAGTATGCTATAGGCTGGGTGATATCCAAGAGATAATAGCATACCCATCACCACTATGTCCCTGTTCTGTTCCACCTTTAGGCTTTGGCATACTTGCGTTTCCTGCTATCATTACAGAATTAGAGAATACATAACCGCTATAATGATTAGGTTGTCCCGTGTGAATAATATTGTCCTCTGTAGAAGATTCTGAGATAGCATTACATCCTGGATAACCTGATATAAAGGAAGAGCCACCCGTACCACGTATACCTATCACGTTTGATTCATCTCTTACTGTTGCGTATCCACCATAATATCCACCACCGGCTCCTGCACGACCTCCATCTTGACCTATTCCAAATTTATAGCCAGATGTTTGAGTTGCTCCTTGCGCTGCGTTTGTATTATAATCAGGATGAGTGTGAGTATTAGTATAATTAGGTGTGGACAGTGCGCCACCATAAGATGACGGATTTCCAGCAATACAACTTCCTGCTCCTGCCGCTACCATTATTCTAGATTTCAAGGAATTAAAATTATCCCAATTCCCATTTTGTAATCTAATATCTGTTGCACCACCGCCAGTACCGTTGTATTTATCCGGATTTGGTACAGTGAAGCCACCACCTCCGTTAAATGTACCACTCTGTGGTTTATTATAATCAGATTGGCTACTCATTCCTCTTTCACCAACATAAACATACAATATGAAATTTTTGGAAATATCAATATAACCTATTGTATATGCACCATTGCCATTAACTCCTCCGCTTGCTCCCCAACATTCTATCTTATATGTGGTCGCTAATGGTGCTGTAAAAGTTTGCACACTTCCCGTGTGTTTGTACGATTAATATCTCTAAATTGAAAATATCGAACAACAGAAGAACGTGTGACATATAAATAATGTATCAATCATCATATAGATTTTGATACACTCCTTGTTCGTTATTCCACTCCTATTGTTGAATCTTTTCTTTTCAAGCACGTTAGTAGTACAAACACACGGGAAGTGTGCAGGAATTTATAGCACCATTAGCGACCACATATAAGATCGAATGTTGGGGAGCAAGCGGTGGAGGTGGATGGAATAATTCTGGCGGACTAGGTGGATATTCTATCGGATACAAGAGTCTAAGTACATCAAATAACTTATATGTTTGTGTTGGGTCAAAAGGTGGTGATAATTTAGGTAACACTGGAGGAAATGGTGGATATAACGGCGGCGGTAAAGGAGGTAATGGATGTCAAGGAGATTATACTTATACCATTATTGGTGGTGGAGGAGGTGGTGGTGCAACGCATATTGCAACGACAGACCGTGGAGTCTTGAAAAACTACAAAGACTTTTACGAATTAGAACTTCTTTTAGTTGCTGGTGGCGGAGGAGGATTAGGCGTCTTTGGACAAACTCCTCCAGGTGTTGGTGGAGGGGAAAACGGTGGAAATGCTACCCCCAATTGGGGAACCACTATAGAAGGCGCAACACAAATTTCAGGATATGCATTTGGACAAGGACAAGATGGAAAAACAAAAAGTGTAGCTGCAGGTTCAGGTGCCGAAGGAAATGGTGGTGGAGGTGGTGGGCTTTATGGTGGTCATGCGAGTCAATTAGAGGGGGTGAACTCTAATTGTGCAGGTACTGGCGGCTCAGGATATATTAATACGACAAAAATTACAAATGGAACAACCATAGCTGGCGACCAAACATTCCCAAGCTCTTCAGGTGGAACAGAAACAGGACATAGTGGTGACGGATATGCTATCATAACTTGGCAACAGCTACCATAAAATTAAATAAGCTATATCAGCAATTTTGCTGATATAGCTTATTTTTTTGCTTCAAACGAATCCCGAAGAATTATGGAAAGAATATTATAGGCCTGCAGATATCCAACTGATTATGCAACATCCATTACCACCATGACCTGTTTCTGTACCACCTGTTGGACTAGGCATGACAGAGCCGCCATCTATCATTACTGGATTGGTAAATACCTTACCACTATAATGGTTAGGTTGACCAGTATGAATTATGTTATCCTCTGTTGAAGATTCTGCAATGGCATCACAACCCGAATACCCGGAAATGAAGGAAGAACCGCCAGAACCGCGTAGGCCAACCAATCCCCCTTCATTACCATGTGCACATCCTCCATAATATCCACCGCCTCCTCCTGCGCGACCGCCATCTTGACCTATTCCAAACTTATAACCAGATGTCTGCGAAGCGCCTTGTGATATAGTAGTATGAAGCCCATCTAGGTAATGATTTTCAGCCTCACCGAGGCTGGATAATGTACCACCATAAC
>NZ_AUFP01000036.1 GCF_000426565.1 Segatella albensis DSM 11370 = JCM 12258
TATATATATGTTTAATATTTTCTTTTGTTTGATATTAATAGTACAAACACACGGGAAGTGTGCAAACTTTTACAGCGCCTCTAGCAACCACTTATAAGATAGAATGCTGGGGAGCGCAAGGAGGGAATATGAATTTTGACGATGTTGTTGTTGGTGGCGTTAAAGGTGGATATACATCTGGTATATTAAATTTATTGAAACAGAGCACTCTTTATATATATGTTGGACAACATCCTGACACGCAAGATTATATTGGTTGTATAGAAACTATCAGATCATTTTCGAAAGGGTACAATGGCGGTGGAGCTGGCGCTTACCATTGTCAGGCAGGTAATAGTGGAGGTGGTGCAACAGATCTGAGACTCGTGTCTGGTAATTGGAATGACTTTAATTCTTTAAAATCTAGAATTATGGTTGCTGCTGGCGGTACAGGAACAGGTCATATGCCGTACCCAAATGCAGATGCAAAAGCAGGAGCAGGAGGTGGACTTACAGGATTTGAAGGCCAAGATTACAGAGGACCTAATGTAGAAACAAGATATAGAGGAACTGGTGGAACACAAACCTATGCGGGAAATTGCCAAGAAGAGTTAGAATCTATAAATGGAGTTTCGGTAAAAGATTCAAAACTTTATCAAGGAGGATTTGGATTCGGTGGAGATGCATATTCAGAATTTAAAATGGGAGGTGTTGGTGGTGGCGGTGGCTATTACGGTGGTGGTGCATCGTGTAGAGGTCATGTTTGTGGTGGTGGCGGCTCGTCTTTTATTTCTGGTTATACCGGCTGTGATGCCATTTCCTCCGAATCAACTGAAAATAATATAATCCATACAGGTCAACCAAACCATTATAGTGGAAAAGTATTTACTAATCCTGTGATGATAGATGGTGCCTCAACGATGCCAAGTCCGAGCGGCGAAACTGAAACAGGACATAGTGGCCATGGGTATTGTATAATAACCTGGTTTCCATTAAGTCTAGAACCATAATATATGTAAGGAGTGTGTCAAAAGTCAGAATGACAGTTGATACACTCTTTACATATGATGTATACCCTCCTATTGTTGAATCTTTTCTTTCAACTGACGGTTACAGTACAAACACACGGGAAGTGTGCAAACTTTTACTGCACCCTTGGCGACCAATTATAAGATAGAATGCTGGGGAGCAAGCGGAGGTGGTCATTTTCCTGGGAAAGGCGGATATTCAAAAGGAATTATTCCTTTAGCTCAAAACAAAACATTATACGTATATGTTGGAGAACAAGGAATATATGAATCGGTAGATGATTTTGTAAGAGGAGGCTGGAATGGTGGTGGATATGGATTCGAATCTTGTCCTGGTGGCGGTGGAGCTTCTGATGTCCGTATAATTCGGCATACAGAAGATGATGGTTGGAGTGGAACAAATTCTCTTCGCTCACGTATAATAGTTGCAGCAGGAGGTGGTGGAGGAACTAGCTATGGAAGAGGAAGAGGAGGAAACGGCGGAGGGCTTATAGGAGAAGACTCTCCAGTCAATGATATCTATTCACAAGAATACTATAGAGCTACTGGTGCTACACAGACTCAAGGTGGTCTTGATCCTTTTACGAATGGTCTCATGTCGAATAGTGGTTATTCCGACAAACTAGAATCAGGAACAGCCATTAAGTCAGGAACATTTGGTTATGCTAATATCCCTAGTGGAGAATTTGGCCTTTACTGGGGCGGAGGCGGCGGAAGTGGATGGTATGGTGGTGGCGTAGGCCATGGGCAAGGAGGCTCCGGCGGTTCTTCTTTTGTATCTGGCATGGAAGGTTGTGTTGCCATGAATCAAGATGGAACACAAAACCCTAATATCAATTATCAAACTATTGATGGAATTGAATATAAATTTACTTCAGCAACAACAATTAATGGTGGTTCTGTAATGCCAGCCCCTAGAGGCGGTACGGAAACAGGACATTATGGTGATGGATATATAATAATTACTTGGTTTTCACCTAGTTTACAGCCATAAAATAGCAAATAGCGTATCAATAATTAGTTTGATACGCTATTTTGTCTATTATTTTCAATTGGATGTTATTTATAGTATAGACACACGGGAAGTGTGCAAACTTTTACTGCACCATTAGCGACCACATATAAGATAGAATGCTGGGGAGCAAGCGGAGGCAATGCAAATATTAATAAAGGTGTAGGTTCCGGAGGGTATGTTTCAGGAACCATATCGCTAACTAAGGATCAGCTTTTTTATGTTTATATAGGACAACATGGAAACGAAATTAATCAATACTCATCCTCTTATATGTTTAATGGTGGTGGATATGCAAATAAAAACGATACACAATGTGGCTCATGTGGTGGTGGAGCCACGGACATAAGAACAATCAATGGAGATTGGGATAATACTATTTCTTTAGACTCTCGTATTATGATAGCTGGTGGTGGCGGAGGAAATAGAATTTATAATTTTTTTATGAATTCTGGTTGTGCTGGAGGGCTAGAAGGATATGACGGAATTGTATCTGAGTCAAATCATAATATATATCAAGGTAAAGGTGCTACACAAACATCAGGTGGAGCAGCCCCCGAAACATGGTCGGGATCCCAAAATGGAACTGCTGGCACATTAGGAAAGGGTGGTATAGGTGGTCGTAACATTATAGAAGCGAGTGGCGGAGGAAGTGGAGGTGGCGGAGGCCTTTATGGAGGAAGTGGTTCTTCTGGTGCGCATTCTACGACATGGTCTGGTGGTGGAGGTTCGTCTTATATCTCAGGGCATCCTGGATGTACAGCCAAGACGCTAACATTTACCAATACCGTGATGATAGATGGCGCAGGTTATCAATGGACATCTACGAAAGGGGAACAAGT
>NZ_AUFP01000037.1 GCF_000426565.1 Segatella albensis DSM 11370 = JCM 12258
GTGTACCAAATGTCAATATGATAATTGATGCACTCCGATGTTGAATAATTTCGTTTTGGACATAGTTATAGTACAAACACACGGGAAGTGTGCAGACTTTTACGGCGCCTGTAACGGGAAATTATAAGTTGGAAGTTTGGGGAGGAGCCTCTGGTAAGAAATTTAATAATGGAGAAATGACTGATTGGTACGCTTGTGGCGGATATAGCTATGGTAATTATATAATGAATCGGAATCAGACTATATATGTTTCTGTTGGTGGAAAAGGAGAAGATGGACAATTCGAATCAAGAAGTCAAGGAGGCTGGAATGGAGGTGGTGATGGTGATTGGGATCATGCTGATGATGACGCTATGGGAGGAGGTGGCGGTTGCACATCTATTCAAAAAAGTTTAAAAGAAGATGGACAACTTAAGAATTATGAGTTAGTAAAAAATACAGATGTTTTAATTGTTGCTGGTGGCGCAGGTTCTGTACATTCACCAATTGAATATGGATATGGTGGAGGTGAAACTGGATGTATAACAACTCATACAATGGGGACATATGTAGACCAACAAGCAACCCAAAACTCTGGCTATGCATTTGGTCTTGGACAAACCGTAACTGGAATTAATAACTGTGATCTTGGTGCTGGTGGTGGAGGCTGGTACGGTGGCTATACCATTATTCCTACACAAGCTGGTGTGGGGGTATGTGGCGGAGGTGGCTCTGGACATATTGGAACGATGCTCACAAATGGAACAACTATAGCTGGCAACCAAACCTTCCCTAGTCCTAGCGGGGGCACAGAAACTGGTCATAGTGGTGATGGATATGCAATCATAACTTGGCAACAATTACCGCAATAACATTACATAGGATATATCAGCGAATTTGTTGATATAGCCTATTTATATTCCAAAGGATAATAAAAATAAGATATAAAAAGTGTATCAGAAATATTCATATTACTGATACACTTATTTTGTATATATTTTAGATATTACAGATTAGGAGATATCCAGCTAATAATTGCATAACCAGCATCTTCATGGACTCCTGATTGCATTGATCCATTTGTACACATAGTACCAATGTGACCGGAGCCACCACCACCTCCTCCAGCATAGTCTGCTGCACCCCCGCCATACCAACCACCGCCACCTAGACCACCTCCATCACCACCAGAGGTGTATCCTCCTCTTCCAAAGGAACCATCTATAATAGTTTGAGATGAGTGCAATGCTGTAGATTTTCCTCCAGAGGATTGTGTTCCACCTTTCGCTCCTGGACATGGGGTCATATCGCCTAAATATCCCATGGATCCGTCTTCTCCATTCGTTCCGCCACCAGCACCTCCTGTTGGGGTAGTATTATCTGAGTAACTATAGTACCATTCGCTGCCCCCACCGCCTCCTGCAACAATTAAAACATCAGTATTTTTTACAGATTCATAATGATATAACTGTCCGTCAGATATTAAACTATTTTGAATTGATGTTGCTCCACCACCATTATGTGTTGTACTATTGTTGTTCGTTCCACCACCATTCCAACTTGTATGACCACTAAAACCACAATCTCCAACGGAAATATAAATGATTTGTTCTCTATTCATAGAATAACTAGCTTGTGCATAACCACCCTTTCCTCCAGGAACACTCCACCAAATATCTCCTTGTGCTCCCCATACTTCCAGCTTATAAACTCCATCAATTGGTGCAGTAAATTCCTGCACACTTCCCGTGTGTTTGTACTTTTGTTATCGCCAAATTGAAAATATCGGACAATACATATAAATAAAAATAGGCTATACCAATTAAACGTTGATATAGCCTATTATATACTTCTAAAGCTCTTACTGTCCCAAGTTTCTATACGTAGAGTTTTAAAACATAAACTTTACAATTGATTCAAAATAAGTCTGAATGAGTTCCTGTTGCAACAAGGACTAATTCCAATATAGAATCATTTTGTTTCCATAATAAAAGCCAGTCAGGTTGAATATGACACTCCCATACATCAGACCAATTTCCCGATAAAATATGTGGCTTATATTTGGCTGGTAGAGTACCTGTTTCTGCAAGTATTCCGATTACTTCCTTTAGAAGAGAAATATCTAGTCCTCTCCGTTTGCAAAGTTTGTAAGATTTTTTAAACTTATTAGAATATACGATTTCGTATTTCACTTCTCCAGTTGATTGAATAAATCGTCGACATCAGTTGCATGGAAAACTTTTCCTGCTTCTATTTCTTCTAAGGACTGTTCCGCCAATCCTTTCTTCTGCTTGTGAATGCTCCATCCCATCTTTTTAATAAATGATTTAAAAAACTTCAAATCATCCTGAGGAACATCAACTGTAAATCTATTTAATGTTGCTTCCATAAAGCTTAACTCTATATAGTTTATCTGCAAAGATAAAGCAAATATTTATAATAAGCAAGTTTTATGAAAATTTTATCGGGATAATACTCTTCAAGAATTTATAACTTTAATCGTTAAATACAATATATGTTGAATATTTTCTTTCAGTTGATAATTAGAGTACAAACACACGGGAAGTGTACAAACTTTTACGGCGCCAATTGATGGAGTTTATAAGCTGGAAGTTTGGGGAGGACAAGGAAGATGTTCGCATGGTGGTGGAAAAGGAGGATATTCAGTTGGATACATAAACTTAAATTATCCTAACAGTTTATTCGTTTG
>NZ_AUFP01000038.1 GCF_000426565.1 Segatella albensis DSM 11370 = JCM 12258
TTTCCACTATAATGGTTTGGTTGTCCCGTATGTTCAATATTTTCTTCTAGACAATCTCAAAAGTACAGACACACGGGAAGTGTGCAGGAATTTACTGCACCGGTTGCGACTAGTTATAAGATACAATGCTGGGGAGCAAGCGGTGGAAATAGTTATGAAGACAAAAGTTATGGTAATTACAATACCGTGTATGGAGGGAAGGGAGGTTTCTGTTCTGGGGAAGTCACATTTCTTTTTAACCTAAAAGTTTACATTTATGTTGGACAATCAGGTGAAGGGATCCATTTAGAGAAAACCTACAATGGTGGCGGAGCCGGTGGTATTAACTATGATGCCAAAAGTGGTGGCGGAGCGACTGATATCCGATTAATAAAAGGCAATACATGGAGTGAATTTAATTCTCTTAAATCAAGAATTATAGTAGCAGCAGGAGGTGGAGGTGCACAACATTATACATCGGGAAGCCAAGGAGGTAATGCAGGTGGCTTATTTGGACAAGATGGACTCTATAGTTGTATATTACCACATCCTTCATATACTGTAGCCACAGGCGCTATTCAAACTTTAGGTGGATATGGAGGAATTGGCGCATCTAATGGTTTTGATGGCACTTTTGGTATTGGCGGTGATCATGAGGAACATGATGAGCAAGACTTTATTAATAAACATCTTTCCTCTTACACATATGGTGGTGGAGGTGGCGGGGGTTACTATGGTGGCGGAGGTGGAAGCGTTAATAATGCAATAGTTGGCTCTGGAGCAGGCGGTTCTTCCTTTATCTCTGGCTATCCTGGCTGTGATGCAATCTCAGAATCTTCAACAGAAGACAACATAATTCACACTGGCCAGCCTAATCATTATAGTAGTTATGTGTTTACTAATCCAGTGATGATAGATGGTGGTTCAACAATGCCATCCCCTTCTGGAGGAACTGAAACTGGACATAGTGGTAATGGATATTGTATAATTACTTGGCAACAATTACCACAATAATATATAATAGGCTATATCAAAGTTTAATTGGTATAGCCTATTTTTTTGTACGTATTGTCCGGTATTTTCAATTTACTCTTATCTATCGTATAGACACACGGGAAGTGTGCAGGAATTTACTGCACCTTTGAATACCACTTATAAGATGGAATGCTGGGGAGCAAGCGGAGGAAAAGCTGGTCAGTGGGAGCATGGTGGCAATGGAGGATATTCTATTGGATATAGAAGCCTAACTACAACAGACAAGTTATATGTTTGTGTTGGAGAAAAAGGTTCTTACTCTTCGGGATCTATAGGAGGAATTGGGGGATATAATGGTGGCGGTAATGGTGGTTATGGATATCAAAGTTCTGTTCAGTATACCGGTGGAGGCGGTGGAGGTGGTGCAACACATATTGCTATCACATCTAATCGTGGAGAGTTAAAGAATTATGAAAACTACTATTTAGCAGAACTTCTTTTAGTTGCAGGAGGCGGAGGAGGTGGTGCGACTCATATCGCAAATGCAGGCGTAGGTGGTGGGGTAAATGGTGGAAATGTTAATAATTATGGCAATACATATACAATAACTGGTGCTACACAAACTTCTGGATATGCATTTGGACAAGGGCAAAACGGGAAAACAAAAACTGCATCAAATGGATGGGGAGCCGAAGGAAATGGCGGAGGAGGTGGTGGATTCTATGGTGGTCCTGCAAGCCAAAAAACAGGAGATCTTTCTGATTGTGGTGGAGCTGGCGGTTCTGGATATGTTGGTAGCGTAATCAATGGGACTACTATAGCCGGTGACCAAACTTTTCTAAGCCCAAGTGGCGGTACAGAAACTGGACATAGTGGTAATGGCTATGCAATAATAAGCTGGATATCACCAAGCCTATAATATTCCTTCATCCTTCGGGATTTGTTCGGGACAAACATATATATGAAAATAGGCTATATCAGCAAATTCACTGATATAGCCTAATATATTATTATGGCAGTTGTTGCCAAGTTATTATACAATATCCATTACCTCCATGTCCCACTTCCGTTCCTCCTGTAGGACTAGGCATTACAGAACCACCATCTATCATTATAGGATTGGTGAATACTTTTCCGCTATAATGGTTTGACTGTCCAGTATGAATAATGTTATTTTCTGTTGAAGATTCTGTAATCGCATCACACCCTGTATGGCCAGAAATAAAGGAAGATCCTCCAGCTCCAGAACCGACGATGCCAGTATTAACACCACCACCTCCTCCTCCGTAATATCCGCCGCCACCACCGCTACCATATGATTTAGCACTATTACCGCCAGCGTTATTGCCACCGATTCCAAAAGTACCATCATAAGCTTTCGGATAATTTCCGCCACTAATCCCACCTTTTCCACCTGAAATTTGAGTTGCACCGGTAGCTATTGAATACGGCTGATGCTCTATTGTAGTATTTATAGCATAGAAACCATCTTGTCCGGAAAGCCCACCTGCATATCCTCCAGAACATCCATCAAAGTGATGATCTGCGCCACCACCT
>NZ_AUFP01000039.1 GCF_000426565.1 Segatella albensis DSM 11370 = JCM 12258
GGTTCATCACTGCATCGATATGATCAGATAAATCGATTATGGGAGCTTTTTCTATCATACGCAAATGGTTTCGTTGACAAACAAATCAATCAATTTCAATTATCATTATACGCAGTTAACTGCATCAGCGAATGCAGTTAGTTACATCAGCTTACAAAGTTAACTATATCTGGCTACACAGTTAACTTCGTAGCCTTATGCAGTTAACTGCGTATTTCCCTTACCTATATACAATGCAGAATGTTCAATATTTTCAATTTTATAGTATTGAAAGTACAAACACACGGGAAGTGTGCAGGAATTTACAGCGCCTTTGAATACCACTTATAAGATAGAATGTTGGGGAGCACAAGGAGGAAATTTTACAACTAATGGAAATATTAGTCAAAACACTAGAGGATTAGGAGCATATACTAGTGGCCTTATATTATTTTCAAAAGGTTTTCTCCTGCATATCTATGTTGGAGGCAAAGGTGCAGATGGAGTTGTTGGTGTACATAGTACTGGAGGATATAATGGTGGCGGATCTGGATCCTGGGATATGGTAGATGATGAATCTGGTGGCGGTGGTGGTGGAGCAACTGATATTAGACTCACAGGTGGAACATGGGAAGAGTTTAATTCTCTCAAATCAAGGATTATGGTTGCAGCAGGTGGTGGAGGAAGATGTGGAAAAAATATAGCTGGTTTTGGTGGTGGACTTAATGGTGGTAACGTTTATAAAGACAATGAGGTGTTTTGCGCTGGAGCAACACAAATATCAATAAACTTTGGAAAAGGGGATGATACTGCCGGAAAAGGAAGACTAGATAAAAATGGTAATTATTATTGGTGTGGTTTAGCAGGTGGCGGTGGTGGCTATTATGGAGGAAATGCAAGTTGGAATGCTGTAAATAATGATGATACCTTTGCTTGTGCCTCTGGTGGTTCTTCTTTTATCTCCGGTTATCCAGACTGTGACGCCATAGACGAATCCTCGACAGAAGATAACATAATTCATACAGGTCAACCTAATCATTACAGTGGTAAAGTTTTTACTAATCCTATAATGATAGACGGAGGCTCTGTAATGCCCAAGCCTAAAGGTGGAACTGAGACTGGACACTCTGGAGATGGATATTGTATTATCTCTTGGATATCGCCAAGTCTATAAAAAAGTTTCTTCTTCAGGATGACTTCGGGTTTTGTTCGAGATAAATATAGGCTATATCAGTTGTTGATATAGCCTATTATATATTATTGTGGTAGTTGTTGCCAAGTTATGATAGCATAACCATTACCAACATATCCGTTTTCCCTGATGGAATTATCCGCAACAATTGGAATGCCAACTTGATTACCTTTCGTAGATGTCCATTGATAGCCTACACCATCTATCATAACGGTATTAGTGAATGTTAATATCTTGGCGGTACATCCACTATGCCCGGAAATATAAGATGATCCGCCACCTCCATAATATACACCTCTAGCTCCCCCTGAGGCTCCACTACCTCCATAAAGACCACCACCTCCACCACTACCACCACCAATGTCTGTATTAATATTGTTTCTACCACCTATACCTCCTTTTCCTAATATTCCAGCAGTTCCGTTTTGGCCACCACTGCTAGAATTATGAGTAGGAGTTGCTCCTCCTGCAGCTTGCGTAGCACCATGTCCAACATAATCCTGATAAATTACAAATTTGTCTGTGCCATCATATCCCTCCAATCCTCCAGCACAACCAGAAGTGGTGTTAGAAGCGTCACTACATCCCCCACCACCAGCAGCTATCATAATACGAGAGTCTAAAGAAGTAGAATTATCCCAATCTCCGTTGATAGTCCTGATATCTGTAGCTCCACCACCACATGCTCCACAATATGTAGCTACATTATTTGCATATCCTCCGCCATTAAACATATAAGTAGACGAGTAATTGTCATAACCATTTCCTTTCTGTCCTATATAGACATAAAGAGCTTGATTTTTAGTTAAAGATATCTTTCCGGCTACATAGCCTCCACAACCAATACATCTAGCAATAGAAGCACCTCCACCGCTTGCTCCCCAACATTCGATCTTATATGTGGTCGCTAATGGTGCTATAAATTCCTGCACACTTCCCGTGTGTTTGTACCTTCAATACCGACAAATTGAAAATATTGAACAATAGGTATAAATTAAAATAGGTTATACCATTTAAACTTTGATATAACCTATTTATATATTTATTGTGGTGGTAGTTGTCGCCATGTAATGATTGCATATCCATCTCCACGATGTCCTGTTTCCGTTCCACCTTTAGGCTTTGGCATACTTGCGTTTCCTGCTATCATTATAGGATTAGTAAATACTTTTCCGCTATAATGATTTG
>NZ_AUFP01000040.1 GCF_000426565.1 Segatella albensis DSM 11370 = JCM 12258
CTTATTGAAGATAATCCAAAGTTCCATAAATTGTATAAAATGTACAATTTAAATGTCGCTTAATGAATACATATTCACTTGCGAAACTTTAGTTAGATTATTAGTTAGTAACTGTGGATAATACTCAGCCTGTTTATCCCAAATTAAGTTAAATTCATCCTCATAATCCTGCCGATAGAATATAATTTTTGCAAGACTCCTCTGAGGCGCTTCTTGTATTTGCTTCCACAAATATTGTCCAATGGTTTGATGATTAAAAAAAAGGACCTTGCTTCTATCTCCAATCAGGTTCAGCTGCTGACTACTCCCATTTATTTCACCATTAAGATTACATATTACATAGGCCATTTCTTCCTTTGGAAGTTTCTTTGTCAGAGCATCCACACGCCATGTCAAAGCTGTAAGCATGCGGTCTTTTCCTGAATTCTTAGCAGTATCTATATGTGTTAATGCATAGAATGTTCGCGAACAAGCACTAATATTTTTACCATCAATAGTATTACGAAGCTCTGCTGTCAGTATTTCTGGATAATATTTCGACTGTTCCGTCCAAATGCGATCCAATTCGGCAAGAAGGTCGGAACGATAAAACTGGGGAGAAATTTTCTTTCCTTTTCTATAAAAATCCAATAGATACTGAGCAGGAGTTATTTGGCGTTCAAAAAGAATCTTTGCAACATCCATACCGTCAACCAAAGCTCCATCTTCATCAGTATTGACCTTTCGCATGCTCTTATATCCACGCTTTTTATTTATCATAAGTAAAACTCTTGCAAAGTCCTGAATAGGAATTTGTTGAGTTACGGCCAAAGCCCGATAACGATACAAAGCGAACCTATCATTAGAACACTCGTATAGTGGCGAATCACTATTAATCAGGCCATTATTTATTAATAATTTTTTAAGATTGTCTCTACGTAGTTTGTATCGTTGAAGATTACGTCTGGCACCGCGTTTATTGGCTCTTTCTGCATTCACGGTAACAGCCTTCCCTTTTTCAAGTGAACCTTTTTCATCCACCGTTAGAGGATTAACTCTAACACCTAGACGAACGATAGATGATTTTTCACTATCATTCTCACCTTCATTTACCAAAGCCCAACCAATACTGGTTGTTCCCAAATCCAGTCCTAATATTTTCTTCATGGTGATTTCTCTTTTAATTATGGCAAATTTATAAAAAAAATCTCAAACTATTTGCATTATTTGAAAAATCTTCTTATTTTTGCATTACTAATTTTTAGCAAATCACAATAAGGATTATTCCGTTGTGAAAACATTAGGTCCCTGTCCATCGTCCTTAACGGTGGACTTTTCTTTGCTATTTTGCCTTATATATCCCAAATAGAATAAAGAATCCCTTCATTAACAAGTACAACATAAACAAGTTGGATAACATCATCCAAATGAGAAATTCAAAATGATTTCTATAGGAATCCTGAAGGAATATTTTGTATTATTTAAACTTTAAATCAGATACTGTTAACAGAAATCGTGTACCGTTTTACGCTCCTTCTAGAACAAACTTGAACCTAGCAGGCTCTCAAAATACAGAAAAACACTTCTCTAGAAGTTGATTTTCTGAACGAAGTTAACTGCATCGGCTTACGAAGTTAACTTCGTAAGCTCATGCGAATAGGTTTATAGCCTTACGTAGTTAACTAAACTAGCCTATATCCCCAGTATATTTTGAAGGCAACATCTTTCAAAGATTCATAATTTACTGATTATCAACAAATTGTATTCTACTCATAATTCTAACATTCATAATCACCCCGTCATCAATTCTGAATTCGCGAATTATGAACACCTTTTAGCGATGGAAAATTAAGGAATTTAACGTTCATTGTACAATGGCGAATTCAACTTGCAAAATCCCGAAAGAATCCCGAAAGAATCCCGAAGGATATAAAAAAAATAAAGGTGCTACTTTCACAAGCGGCACCTTTTATAATCCGCAAAACGAAAAGTTTTCGCGAATATAAACAAAGCGCTTAAATTATTAAAACGAAACGTAACTTTTATAATACCATTAGAATGGCTTATGAAGAATAAAAAAGGGGGAGAAACTGAAGTGAACCCCGAAAGTTAGACAAAAAACTTCCGGGGTTCATTATGTCAGAAAGAAAGAGAAGAAAACATGATTATTCAGCCCGTCTAAAAT
>NZ_AUFP01000041.1 GCF_000426565.1 Segatella albensis DSM 11370 = JCM 12258
GATATGTATCAGGCTTTATAAATATTGAAAAATTAACTATTTTATATGTTTATGTTGGTGGCATAGGTGTTAATGAAACAAGAATTGGCGGTTGGAATGGAGGAGGAAATATAGTTAGCGGTAGTTTAACGCCTAATGGAAATTATACAGGTGGTGGTTCTACAGATATCAGATTACAAAACGGGAATTGGGATAATTTTAACTCCTTAAAATCTAGAATAATAGTTGCCTCTGGGGGCGGTGGATGCTGCGTATATAATGACACATGGTCTATTGGCGGTCATGCAGGAGGATTAGTTGCACCTATAACCTATTCTAGACAATCTTCTAATGTATATATAAGTGGAGCGACACAGACTTCAGGATCAGAATCAATTAAAAATAATAAAGGTTTATCTGGTACAGATGGACTATTTGGGAAAGGTGGTACCGGAGGAGAATATGGAGGTGGTGGAGGTGCTGGCTATTATGGAGGTGCTGGCGGATCCAATAATCCTGTAATGAACGGTGGATATGGTGGAGAAATTGCAGGAGCTGGCGGCTCCTCTTTTATCTCTGGTTATCCAGGATGTAATGCAATAAGTTCATCATCGACAGAAAATAACATTGTTCATACAGGACAACCTAATCATTATAGTGGTAAGGTATTCACTAATACTGTAATGGTTGCAGGTAATGTTACTATGCCAAGTCCTACAGGTGGTACAGAAACTGGTCATAGTGGACATGGATATTGCATCATCTCTTGGATATCACCAAGTCTATAACCATATATAAGTAAGGAGTGTATCAAAAGTCTATATAACAATTGATACACTTTTTACTTATTGTATATCCAATAATTGTATAATATTTTCAATTTACTGTTATCGATCGTACAAACACACGGGAAGTGTGCAGACTTTTACAGCACCCATAACGGGGAATTATAAGCTGGAAGTTTGGGGAGCCAGCGGAGGAAATAGTTATAACGATAATGAGCATCCCGAATATACTAATACTGTGTATGGCGGAAAAGGTGGATATTGTTCAGGAATAGTTACTTTTCCTTCTAATTTAAATATTTATGTTTATATAGGTCTATCGGGCGAAGGCTCTTTAGAACAGACATTTAATGGTGGAGGAAGCGCTGGGGCTAGCTATAATGGACAAAGCGGTGGTGGAGCTACAGATGTACGATTGACAGAAGGTAACACTTGGAGAGAATTTAGTTCTCTAAAATCAAGAATTATCGTTGCTGCCGGAGGTGGAGGTGCTCACCATTATTTTTATGGAAATAATGGTGGATATGCAGGTGGATTATTTGGGCAAGATGGCTTTAAATCAGGTCATAATGTTGTTAATGAACAGCTATATACTATAGCTACTGGTGCTATCCAAACCTCAGGAGGAAAAGGAGGCGTAGATAATCAACAGGGAAACAGACATGGTGGAAATGGATTCTTTGGAGTTGGGGGAATTGCTAATAATTATGATCATGGTGGTGGCGGCGGAAGTGGATACTATGGTGGTGGCGGTGGTGGAAATGCAGATGATAATGTTGGTTCTGGAGCTGGTGGTTCTTCTTTCATCTCCGGTTATACAGGATGTAATGCAATCGCAGAATCTTCAACAGAAGATAATATTATTCATACAGGGCAACCTAATCACTATAGCGGATATATCTTCACTAATTCTGTGATGATAGATGGCGGCTCTGTGATGCCTAGTCCAACAGGTGGAACAGAAACTGGTCACGAAGGTAATGGGTACTGTATAATCACTTGGCAACAACTACCACAATAATATATAATAGGCTATATCATTTAAACTTTGATATAGCCTATTTTTATATATGTTTGTCCCAGACGAATCCCGAAGGCATCCCAAAGGATGATATGGAAAAAGAAAGTATGCTATAGGCTTGGT
>NZ_AUFP01000043.1 GCF_000426565.1 Segatella albensis DSM 11370 = JCM 12258
TGATGTGACCCCGAAAAGTTGGACGATTAATTAAATATTAATTATTTATCTCTCTATAGTAGTGAGCTCGGTATATAGCCGGGCTCATTCCTTTTAATCTCAGTTTTATTCTTTTATTGTTATACCACCATATATATTTTTTCAGTTCTCGTTCAAACTCTTCGATAGATTCAAAATGATTCACGTATAGCAATTCGTTCTTCATCAGTCCGAAGAAATTTTCCATCATAGCATTGTCCAGACAGTTGCCTTTCCTTGACATGCTTTGCACTATTCCATGGTCTTTGAGCATCTTCTGATACATCATGTGCTGATAATGCCATCCCTGATCAGAGTGTAATACCAGACCATCTGTATTGTGATGCTGCTTAAATGCCTTTCTAAGCATAGTTGTGACCATCTCCAGGTTCGGACTGTTAGATATACTGTAAGAGATAATCTCTCCATTGAACATATCCAATATAGGCGAAAGATATAGCCTCTTGTCGTTGATACATACCTGAGTAACATCTGTAGTCCATTTTTGGTTTGGCCTTCCTGCTGTAAAATCACGCTCCAGTATATTAGGCGCAATCTTTCCCACCTCACCCTTATAGGAGTGATAGTGGCGTTTCTTGCATTTTGCTTTCAACCCGAGTTGTCCCATAAGTTTCTGTACCGTTTTGTGATTTACTACCTTGCCTTCATTTCTCAATGCGAGGCATATTCTTCTGTATCCATACCGACCATGATTCTCGTCATATATGGCCTTTATTCTGTCTCGAAGATCATCATAGCCATCGCTGTCATCCATATGCAATAGATGGTAATAGAACACGGAACGAGCCATCTTTATCCTCTCCAGCATAAACTGTAGCGGATGTCCTTCAAGCCTTAGTTCTTCGATGGCCCTTGCCCAGTCCCGCGTAGACGAGCATTCCTTTCCTCGACTAAGGCTCTCACTTTTTTTAGCAGAGCATTCTCTGTCTTGAGTTCCTGATTCTCCTTACGGAGCCTTTCAAGCTCTGTCAGTGGTTTACTATTCTTTTTTGGTCTGCCCATACCTGGTGGTCGGCCTCGTTTTTTAACACGTTCCAAACCGGAAAGACCTTCTGATCTATATATCCTAAGCCAAGTATTTATGGCACTTATGGATGGACCGTATTTTATCGAAGCTGCGTGCAAAGTTAAATGATTTTCTATAATATCAAGCACGATTTTCTTCTTTAATGCAAAATCGGCCTTGATTTTTCCACTTTTATGCAAACCAGCCTCCCCGTATTGCTGATATTTCTCCCACAAAACTTTAAGTTGAGTGTCGTCAATACCATATTTAACACGGATTAAATTAAAAGTCCATCCAGATTCTAACAGCCGTATATATTTTAGACGGGCTGAATAATCATGTTTTCTTCTCTTTCTTTCTGACATAATGAACCCCGGAAGTTTTTTGTCTAACTTTCGGGGTTCACTTCA
>NZ_AUFP01000044.1 GCF_000426565.1 Segatella albensis DSM 11370 = JCM 12258
TTCGTTTTATTACCCAAGTTCACATACTACTATGCAAACTCGCTTCTTGTACTACTTCTCTGTTTATGTAAATCTTTTCAAAGAACTCTTTCTTTTTACCCTCAACCCAAGGACATAAATCTTAGCACTTATTCCTGAGCGAAAGCGTTTGCAAAGGTATATCAAAAATATCAAACCGCCAAATTATTTCTTACTTTTTTTCGAGAAAAATTAATATTTTCCACAAATTTGACAATATTGCAATATATTTTCTATATATAAATAGGTATATATACGAAATCAATCACACACCGTAATTCTCCATCTATCATCCTTATGCTTAATCACCGCATTAGGAATCCCCTGCAGCAATACCGCCAAACTACCTTTCAAGTCGATTTCACCGATTTTAGCCATTCGGTCACGCTTATTTCTGATGGAAAGTTTGAAATCATCATTCAGCACATACTGATAAATTTTCTTATCCCCATTAAAAGAGATACCGAATCTATCATCCTTATCATTTCCTTTAAACTCATAAGTATACCCCATGATTTCGCCGAAAGGGATTTCCAGATCGCCCTTTACGAGTTCGCCTTCACCATTTCTAATAGCGAGACCTGTGAAAGGGATTGTCAGAGGCAGAGAGAACTCCTGGAGTTGCTCATCATTAGGAGTAAACACGACATCTACAGTCTGTTCGTTAGCCAAGATTTTCTTATTGATTTCGAAATTTCCGTTCACCTCTTTAGCTTGAGGGATAGCGATTTCCCCATAAGGCCATCTGATATGGAAAGTGATGGTATCTTCTGTTTCGTCCACTACCCTCACTAATTCGTCAGCATCAACACCCATATTGTAGATTTCCACCGGAGTCAGTTCCTCGTCGCCATCGCCCAAGGTCATAGCCAAGATATTACCATATCGAGGGTCATCCTCCCATTCCTCTGCACCTTTAGCCTTAAAGACGACCTGAATCAATTTAGTGAGCTCCTTCTCCTTACCCTGACGGCAGCGATAGAACTGCACATTTTTAGGTTCGAAGAGAGGTACTTTGATATAAGTATTATAACATATTGGTGAGTAATCTATTTCGGTCCAAGCCGATACATCTTTTAATTGGTTATCCATATATTCTCGTATTATTTTAGATTAGATCCATCATTAAATAGACGGTTTTGGGTTGCAAAATTACAAAAAAAAATCGAGAATGCTCCACGAAAAGGCAATTTTCGCAATTGCTCATACGATATTCTCTATACGCTTTACAAGCCACAATCATTATACAAACTTCCTCATAAACAGTATATTAGAACATGGCATTCCTTCTACCATTATTATTTATTGAACTTTCGCATGTAAGAAATCACATGCATATATTAACGTAAATTTGGAATAAAAAAGGCTTCAAAGTTTGTTTAACTCATTGAAAATGAG
>NZ_AUFP01000045.1 GCF_000426565.1 Segatella albensis DSM 11370 = JCM 12258
GAGAGTGTAAAGTAAACTGTGTCAGGCTACAATAAAAGTAGTAAGACATAGTTTATTTTATGATGGCAAACGAAGAAATTGATTACAAGTTGGCAGCCGAACAATTACGTACAGGCAAGCCATTGTTTGGTAAGGAAGGTGCTTTGGCGCCTATGTTGGAGCGTATTTTGAATGCAGCTCTTGAGGGTGAGATGGATGCTCACCTGAATGAAGAATCCCGTGAAAGCGGCAATCGTCGCAACGGAAAGATGTCCAAGACAGTTCAGACGCAATATGGTGAAGTGACTGTCGAGACGCCTCGTGACCGTGATGGCAGCTTTGATCCCCAGACAGTCCGCAAACGTGAGACGATTCTTGCTGAGGGTATGGCAGACCAGATTATTGGCATGTATGCTTTTGGTACAAGTACTAGGGAAATCAGCCGTTATTTTGAACGTGAGTTTGATACCAAGCTGTCTGCAGAGACTATAAGTGCAATAACAGACCGTGTATTGCCAGAGATAAAGGAATGGAAGAGCCGTACCTTAGATCCTGTTTATGCAATCTGCTGGCTTGATGCTATCCATTACAAAGTAAAGGACGATACTGGCCGTGCCGTCACCCGTGCCATCTACAATGTGCTGGGCATCAACAAAGAGGGGCACAAGGAACTGCTTGGTATGTACGTTGCCAAGAGCGAAGGAGCCAACTTCTGGCTTGATGTGCTTACAGACTTACAGAACCGTGGCGTAGAGGATATTATGATATGTTGTGTAGACGGGCTTAAAGGCTTTCCTGATGCCATCCAGAGCGTATTCCCCAATACAGCTGTCCAGCTCTGCATTGTGCATCAGATACGCAATTCTATCAAGTATGTGGGTAGCAAGCATCAGAAAGAGTTTATGAAGGACCTGAAACTCGTATATGGTGCTGTCAGCAGGGATGCTGCAGAGACTGAGCTTGACAACCTTGAAGCTAAATGGGGCGAGCAGTATCCTATAGTTATAAAGTCATGGCGTGACAACTGGGAGCGTCTGACAGAATTCTTCCAGTATACCAAGGAAATCCGGCGTCTTATATATACGACCAACACCGTCGAAGGCTACCACCGTCAGATACGCAAGGTCACTAAGAATAAAGGTGTATTCCCATCAGATACTGCCTTGGAGAAACTCGTTTATCTGGCCTACCGTAATATCAGTGAGAAGTGGACTATGCCCCTTGCGAACTGGGCACTAATATCTCAACAATTGGCTATAAAATTTGGTGATAGATTTGAAATTATGTAACTTTGCTGCCAGGAAGGCTCCTCATCTGGAAAACACGATTAGAAATCGTGTCCCCCATCTGAGGTTAATATAAAAAGGACAATAGCCTTGACACAGTTCAACTTACACTACC
>NZ_AUFP01000046.1 GCF_000426565.1 Segatella albensis DSM 11370 = JCM 12258
ACCAAGCCTATAGCATACTTTCTTTTTCCATATCATCCTTTGGGATGCCTTCGGGATTCGTCTGGGACAAACATATATAAAAATAGGCTATATCAGCAAATTTGTTGATATAGCCCATTATATCTTATTATGGTAATTGTTGCCAAGTGATTATACAATATCCATTACCAGTATGTCCAGTTTCTGTCCCACCTCCAGGTTTTGGCATGCTAGCATTGCCTGCAATCATTACAGAATTAGTAAACACTTTACCACTATAATGATTAGGTTGGCCGGTATGGACTATATTGTCTTCTGTCGAAGATTCATCTATTGCATCACAGCCTGTATAACCAGAGATGAAGGAAGAACCACCAGAGCCTGATCCAACAACATAATAAGTTTGGAAAAAAGCTCCACCACCGCCATAATAACCACCGCCACCGCCACTACCTTCAATACTGCCACTATCACTACCATGGTTACTAACACTATTACCACCAATGCCAAAAGTACCATTAAAACCGTTTATGTCACCTTTTCCACCAATTCCTCCTGAAGTTTGAGTAGCACCCGTAGCTACAGAAAAGGGATTTGGATTCGACAATGATATTGAATAAGAGCCATCCTGTCCCGATAGTCCACCAGCATTCCCTCCATTACATCCTTCATAGTAATGTTGTGCACCTCCACCTCCTGCTGCCACCATAATTCTTGACTTAAGAGAATTAAAATTATTCCATATTCCATTAACTAATCGTACATCAGTAGCACCGCCTCCACTTTTACTATTATACTTATCACTTCCAATACCTCCACCATTAAAAGTCCTCTCTATAACTCCTTCTCCAGATTGTCCGACATAAATATAAATATCAGAATTAGGAAATAAAGTAATTATTCCAGAACAATATCCTCCTTTACCGCCATATACGGTATTAGTATAACCACTATGAATTGGGTCTTTATAGCTATTTCCTCCTGCTGCTCCCCATACTTCCAGCTTATAATCTCCACTTATAGGCGCTGTAAATTCCTGCACACTTCCCGTGTGTTTGTACTGGGAATATTACAAAGTGGAAAATAATTAACAACAGAAGAACGTGTGATATATAAATAATGTATCAATCA
>NZ_AUFP01000047.1 GCF_000426565.1 Segatella albensis DSM 11370 = JCM 12258
CCTTGTTTATCATTCCACTCTTATTGTTGAATATTTTCTTTTACTTGATAGTTACAGTACAAACACACGGGAAGTGTGCAAACTTTTACGGCACCGGTTGAGACTAGTTATAAGATTCAATGCTGGGGTGCACAAGGGGGGTCAGGAAATAGAGATAATAATTGTATTGGTGCCAAAGGGGGATACACCTCAGGAAAATTAAATTTATCAAAGCAAGCATTTATCTATATATATGTAGGGCAACATCCAATTTATGGTTATAGAGATAGCTTAGGTCAAGTATTTCCGAAGGGATATAATGGTGGAGGGGCTGGTTCTTCTCAAATTTATAATAATGCTCTAAAAAGATTTGGTCAATATGGAGGTAGCGGGGGTGGAGCTACTGATATCAGACTTATATCTAGTAATTGGAATGATTTCAATTCTTTGAAATCTAGGATAATGGTTGCTGCTGGTGGTGCTGGAGGAACTTACCGTTGGATGAGACAAAGCATAGTTGAAGCTGGAGCTGGAGCTGGAGGCGGTCTTGATGGATTTAACGGTGAGGATTGTGATGGGAAAAATGCTGATCATTATAAAGGAACGGGAGGAACACAAACCTATGCTGGGAATTGTCAGAATTCGATAGATTCTATCAATGGAATCACGGTAAAAGAATCAAAACTTTATCAAGGAGGATTTGGATTTGGTGGAAATTCATCAATAGAGGACGATTGTGGAGGCACTGGTGGTGGCGGTGGATACTATGGTGGTGGCGCTTCAGATCGAGGCCACGCTAATGGAGGTGGCGGTTCTTCCTTCATCTCGGGTTATACAGGCTGTGATGCAATCTCAGAATCTTCAACAGAAGACAACATAATTCATACGGGACAACCAAACCATTATAGTGGAAAAGTGTTTACTAATCCTGTAATGATTGCAGGGAATGCAACTATGCCGAAGCCTAAGGGTGGAACAGAAACTGGTCATAGTGGAGATGGCTATTGCATAATCTCCTGGATATCACCAAGTCTATAACACACTTTCTTTTTCAATATCATTCTTCGGGATGCCTTCGGGATTCGTTCGGAACATACATATATA
>NZ_AUFP01000048.1 GCF_000426565.1 Segatella albensis DSM 11370 = JCM 12258
ACAATAAAAAGAGTGTATCAATAGTCTATATGATTGATACACTCTTGGTTTATTATATTGTCCAATATTTTCTTTCGATAAGCTTCAAAGGTACATAAACACGGGAAGTGTGCAAACTTTTATAGCACCCATAAGTGGAGATTATAAGCTGGAAGTTTGGGGAGCACAAGGAGGTATTAGTTATGGCGGAATACCTGGGAAAGGAGGTTACTCTTGCGGCAGCTTATCTGTAACTTCTGGCCATGAACTATATATATGTATAGGACAGTGTACAGGTAGTATAACCGCTGATTATACGGGAATTTCTGCATACAATGGTGGAGGAACCGGGGCAAGCGCAGGCGGAGGTGCTACTCATATCGCAAGTACAGATCGAGGTGAATTAAAAAACTACGAGTTATATAAAACTGAGGTTTACATTGTTGCAGGAGGAGGCGGTGCAGGTGCTGACGGTGATTTTGGAACAGGAATAGGTGGAGCAGGTGGAGGGGCAACTGGAGAAAACGGTCCATACTGGGAAGGCTTAATCCGTAGAGCTACAGGTGGCTCTCAGACAGAACCAGGTGTTAATGGAGGTAATGGTCAAATAATAGAGGTCAATATTCCAGGCTTTGGTCAGGGCGGAGGCGCTTACCGGCCTGAAAACAACTATAACAACTATGGCGGAGGTGGAGGTGGAGGCTGGTATGGTGGCGGAGGATATGCATATGCAGGTAGTGGAGCTGGTGGCTCAGGGCATATCGGAGAGATGTTAACAAATGGTTCTATGCAATCTGGAGTCCGTGAAGGTCATGGATATGCAGTAATTACTTGGATGCCAATTTTATAAGATTAAAAAAGGCTATATCGACAAATTCGCTGATATAGCCTTTTTCTAGATATGTTTATCCCGAACGAATCCCGAAGGCATACCGAAGAATTGAGAAAAATATGTTATAAACTTGGAGATATCCAAGAGATAATACAGTATCCATTACCTGTATGCCCAGTTTCTGTTCCACCTTTTGGCTTAGGCATTATAGAACCACCATCTATCATTACAGGATTAAGAAATAC